>NZ_NPDZ01000002.1 GCF_002811875.1 Leptospira perolatii | reverse complement strand
TCTACCACGGCAGCAATAAACTTAACCTTCTCGTCCATCGGTCGCACCTCTTTCCACGGCAAAGGCTTGTCCTCCTTTGCGTTTGTTTAGTGTTACCTATGTTCCCGGTCTATTCTGTTACCCATGTCTCCGGTTCATACCAAGGGCGGGGCTTAACAAAAAAAAATTACAAATACCAGAACGGCTTTCCTCCCCCAAAAAAACTCAATCCTCAAAAATAGGCCAGTCATCCACTTTTGATCGAGCAATCGCGACCATGATGACCACGAAGAAGACAAACATAATTGTGATAAACAATAAGCCCCTAAATATCGGGAGAAGGAAGACAGCGGAGAGTAGAACCGTCAGAGATCCGAGTGAAGGCAGGATAATCTTGTAGGCAAAATCTTTGCCAAAGACTCTCGGCGCATAAACATAGAACATGATTCCAGTTAGAACCCCGGAAATCAAAAAGGTAGGCCAGATTCCGATAAATCGAATTAGGTAAGTCACATACAAATAGTAGAAAACTAAAATGGAAACCAAGAAAAGATAATGCAAATAGTTGAATCTGATTTTCTGCACCTGACTGAATACAAAAATTACTAAAATAAAAACGATACAGGCTAAAGGAGACCTCGCCACTAAACTTTCTACTCGATCCAGATATTGATTCGCTTGGAGGAAGGAGATACCAATATCTTCCGTCGTGGTAAAATTCTCCAAATTGAATGAAACAATGGTTTTTCCGTTCTCCTTGACGATACGATGCGATAAACCGAATCGATACAATTCGAACTCATCTGAGTTCACAATAATTTTTGCATTTAATTTTTTTATAATACTATTCCTGTATTCGGAAGTTAAATATCTGAATACGTCGATTCCTTTTACCTTGTATTTGAGCCGGACTTCTAAGCTTTCTCCCGGTTTGAAATCACTCCATATGAGTGCAGGCTCATTAAAACGAATGTCAGTAAGAACTTTGTTTTTGTTGTGAATTTCTAGTACAAAATCAGTATATAGACTTGCTCCGCTTAACAAAACATCTACGAAAAGGAGGCTTTGAAGGTTCAAATATAACGGAAAAGTTTCCTTCGTTGAGTTTTGAATTACGTAGATTTCCTCGTTGCTCGCTTCGAACGCATTGAAGTTCAACCAAGAGAACGATTGCTCTTTATAATCAAGATTTGCCGAAAGCTGGATTGAATCAGGAGTTAAGACAGTGTCCAAGAAAGTCTGAGTCGGAACATAGTTCCCCGACTTTGCATCCCACACCTTTTCTTCGGCTTTCTTTTTTCGGATAAATTTCGGTAAAATGATTCCAATTTCCCCTCCCCAGGAGGCCTTAAAATCGGCGTAGGCTTTTCCGAATGTGCTAGATTTATGCTCCCCGATTCTGTCACTGGCCATCGCCAAAATGAGGGAAGAAGTCAGTGCAATTAGAAATAGCCAAAGGAAAATTTTGAAAAGTTTCATCGGTTCTACCTTACATTTTCTGGTACCATTCTATCTTGCGAAAAGCGAAAGACCGACAGGTTGCGAAGGAATTGGCCTAAATATAGACTTTTTACAGGGATTTTGGGGAATCCCGAAACGCTCTCAGCTTCTCGCTTCGAGTCTATTCGGATTTGGGGGGATTTTGCCGCGGAGCTGACGGGACTCGAACCCGCGACATCCTGCGTGACAGGCAGGCACTCTAACCAGCTGAGCTACAGCTCCTCGTTCGATAAACATGATTGTACGGAAGCCCACAGGGTCAACCCTTTTCAACGAAAAAGGGATGAATTTTTAAGTACCTTCTTGATTCTATTACATATCGGAGAAATAGTCCGTTGATAAGCACTTCTAACCGAGAGTTTTCAAACATGCTGCAAGAGAAAAAACCGAAAGATTTGTTAGAAGATAGAATCTTCACGATTTCTAATTTTCTTTCCGTAAGCCGAGTTCTCATGCTTCCGTTCTTCATGTATTTCACCCGCAAGCATATAGAATCTCCCAAAAATAGTGAGTATCTTTTTTTCTCGATTGCTACTTGCATCGGAGCTGTATTGACAGATTACTTAGACGGATTTCTAGCAAGACTCTTGGGACAGGAATCGGTTTTGGGAAGATACTTGGATCCGATTTGCGATAAGATCGTCACGGTTGGCGGGCTATCAGTAATTGTTCACTACTACGAATTTCCATTATGGATTTTATTGATTTATATTCTTAGAGAGATTTTAGGAATTTGGTTAGGTGGCTTCCTTTACTTAAAAAGAGGAATCCAAGGCAAGCCGAACTGGTGGGGAAAAATCGGAGTAGGAATCGTGGCAGCTACAGTGCTTTGGTACATGAGTCTGCCATTAATATCCCATCAATATCCTAAAGATCATTTCATACAGCATCCGGAATATTCAGGATATGTACTGATCTTAATTCTTTCTATCGGAGTTGTTGCTTACGCAAGAAGATACTGGGACATTGTATTTCATCCGGAAAGATTTATTTTGGATCCTAAAGATAAGAAGCAGAAGAAGAAGTATCAGCTGGTATGATTTTTCTTGACGCCCCCATGACCTCCCCCATCCTGTCAATCGCAACCGCTCGGGTGGTGGAATTGGTAGACACGCAAGCTTGAGGTGCTTGTGCCGGTTAGGTGTAGGGGTTCGAGTCCCCTCTCGAGCAACCTCCCTTCGAACAAAATCCAAGCAAACTACTCCGGATTGGTTAGGCAAAACGTAAAATGTCCGCAAATCCAGGATCTTTATCTGTGCAGGAATTCCTGCAAAAAGCTAGATTAGTTTCCTACGGTTTCCTTTCTCTTTTGCTTCTCGGTTTACTATTATTTTTCTGTGCTCCATTTTTACTTACATCGAATGCAGAAGCTAAGAAGTCTGACGCAATCGTATTGGAAGCGATCGAGACCGCGAGAAAAGACAAATGCAAGCAAGCGGCGACCTTGTGGAAGAAAGGCTTAGCGCCTAATATCGTGGTTCTCTATTCCCCTAGCACTCCAGAATCTGATTTGGGGATTTCAGAAGATCTAACAGAGAGTTTGCAAAGCTTTCTGAAGGAACAAGGAGTAGACGAAACTAAGATCTTGGTTTACACGATTGCTTCCGGATCCCAAGACTTTCCTAAGACCTTATTGAAAGTAGCATTGGATAGGCAGTGGAAAACTTTCACACTCGTAGGGAAACAATACGATTCTGCTACACTGCTCAGACTCTATAGATCCGTTTTGGAACCCGCAGGAATTTATCTAGCTGTTTCTAAAGTGCCGGAACAGAACAGTGCATCGGATTGGTTCCTAAAGCCGAAGGGCTTGGAATCGATTCTCGGAAGGCTGGCAAAACACTTGTATCTTATACTGATAGGAAATTAAAAATGTCCCAAGAATTAAAAGAAACGAATGAACTAATCGAACAAAGGATTCACAAAATCAGGGACTTAAAGGACAAGGGCATCGATCCTTATCCGATCCGCTTTTTCCCAGATTCCTATGCGGCGAACCTGATCGAAGCATATTCCCAAAAACCCACCGGTCCGGAAACCAAGTTTATCTTAGGTGGTAGATTACATTCCAAAAGAGTAATGGGAAAAGCAAGCTTCGCTCACCTAAAGGACAAATCTGGTGTCATTCAATTGTATGCGACTCGAGATGATTTGGGCGAAGATTCCTACTCTCTATTTAAAACTCTAGACCTAGGCGATATCATAGGTGTAGAAGGCTATCTCTTTCAAACTCAGAAAGGAGAAACCACTCTTCATCTAACTGCAGTTACTCTATTAGCAAAATGCATTCGACCTCTTCCGGTAGTCAAGGAAAAGGATGGAGTGATCTACGATGCTTTTGCCGATGTGGAGCAAAGGTACAGAATGCGTTATGTGGATCTGGTGGTGAACGATCATGTCAGAGATACTTTCGTAACTAGAAGTAAAATTGTCTCGGAAATTCGTTCCTTTTTGACCTCAGAAGGTTTTTTGGAAGTGGAAACTCCTATGATGCAACCGATCGCAGGTGGTGCGGCTGCCAAGCCTTTCCATACTCATCACAACGCCCTGGATATGCAGCTGTTCCTTAGAATCGCACCGGAACTATATCTAAAGAGATTGATCGTCGGTGGCCTAGACAGAGTTTTTGAACTGAACCGAAATTTTAGAAACGAAGGAATTTCTACAAAACATAACCCTGAATTTACGATGTTGGAACTTTACATGGCATTCGGGGATATGGAGAAAATGCTCGTTTTAACCGAAAAATTGATCACCTATGTTACGCAGAAAATCTGTGGCACATTAAAAATTCCTTATGGAAAGGACATGGTTGATTTGAGTGCACCATGGAAGAGAGTAAAGTACGTGGATATTATCAAGGAATATACTGGTATAGACTTTTCTTTGGTAAAAAGTGTCGAGGACGCAAAAGCGAAAGCATCCGAGATCAAAGTTGAGGTTTCGAATTGCGGTACGATTTGGAAAGTCGCCGACGAAGTATTTTCCGAGAAGGTAGAGCCTAACTTGATCCAGCCGGTATTCGTTACCGATTATCCAAAAGAACTTTCACCTTTGGCTAAATCGAATCCCAACAATCCGAATTATGTAGAAAGATTCGAACCTTACATAGTAGGGCGAGAGATCGGAAACGCCTTCTCAGAGTTAAACGATCCTTTTGATCAAAAAGAAAGATTCGAAGAGCAGGTAAAGCAAAGAGAAGCAGGAGACGAGGAAGCATTCATGATGGACGAAGATTATATTCGTGCCTTAGAATACGGAATGCCTCCGACGGGAGGACTCGGAATCGGGATCGATCGACTGGTTATGCTACTGACAAATTCGCATTCGATTCGGGATACAATCCTATTCCCTCTAATGAGGCCAGAATAACTCTGCTCTCAACAATTAGTGATTTGCGATATTCAGCTTTGCGTAAGTATCTAGGCTGGATTTAGTTTCTGATAAGTACTTTTGCAGAGAATTCAGATCACTCTTTGAAAGTGGATGTGTGACAGTTTTTTCGCGGGACGTAAAGCTGAATTGGACCTCCTTCGCTTGTTGGATCTTCTCATAAACATCCACCGGCAATAGAGACACGACTCGAACATTCTGACCGTATTCGGTGGAAACTTTTCGCAAATTGTGCCAGGTTTGATCTAGTTTTAGAGATAAGCCAACTGGAAAGCTCTCTTCAAAAGTGCTCATATAGTATTCTAAAAAGAGAGTTTTTTCCCCTGATCGATTATTCAAAAGTCCGCGGACACTCAAAGATCCGGAATCTCCCGCGCCACAAAACCATGCGTTTACGCAAACCGGAAGAGATCGAAATGTAATTTGCTCCATAACTGGTTCCGGCAATATCTGGATTTTTCCGGAGGAACAGGACAGTGCGAGCATAGATACAAAGAGGCAACTTACGATTCGAATCAGTCCTTTGGTAGTTGCTGTCAGATTGTTTCTCATGGGATCTCCTGCAAAATTGCGACAATTCTTACGGGAACCGGAGAAGCGTGAAGTAAAAAAATCCGATTTCCAGAGAAGTAGCGCATGCATTCTATGGTTGTATCACTATGATCTCTTACCCTAAAGAAAAGATCAACGTTCTTCTTTTGGAGAACATTCACCAAGATGCCTTTGACCTATTCCAGAAGGACGGGTTTAATGTAAGGGCGCTTTCTTATGCAATGAATGAGGAGGAGCTCTTAAAAGAAATAGAATCGATCCACGTCCTAGGGATCCGAAGTAAAACCAATATCACGGAACCTGTGATAAATAAGGCGAAGCGTCTGCTCACTGTAGGATGCTTTTGCATCGGTACAAACCAAGTTCGCTTAGAAGAAGCCGAAAAAAAAGGGATTCCAGTTTTCAATGCACCCTACTCAAATACCCGTTCTGTAGCGGAGCTGGTCGTTGCCGAAATCGTAATGCTGGCGAGGAGAGTTCCCGACCATATTCAAAACACTCATTCAGGAAAATGGAATAAGATTTCGAAGAATTGTTTCGAGGTTCGAGGCAAAACTTTAGGAATCGTTGGATACGGACATATCGGTAGCCAGGTTTCTGTACTCGCAGAAGCAATGGGGCTGAAAGTAGTCTATTATGACACGCAAACTGTTCTTCCTTTAGGGAATGCAACTCCGTTGAACTCCTATGAAGAACTGCTCTCAGTTTCTGACTTTATCACATTTCACGTTCCGGAAAACGAAAATACAATGAATTTGTATGGAAAGAAGGAAATCCAACTCACAAAGAAAGGTGCCTATGTGATCAACCTTTCTAGAGGAAAGGTAGTTGATTTGGAGGCTTTAGCGGAAGCACTAAAGAGCGGAAAAATTGCCGGAGCTGGAATAGACGTATTCCCGGAAGAGCCAGAGTCGAATAACGACCCATTCATTACTCCTTTGCAACAATTGCAAAATGTGATTTTGACTCCGCATATCGGTGGTTCGACGGAAGAGGCTCAAAAAAATATCGGGACAGAAGTGGCAAGTAAGCTTCTCAAATTCGTAAATAACGGCTCAACTTCTTTCGCAGTAAACTTTCCAAACTTAGAAATCTCACCGATTCCACCCGGAAGCTATAGGATTCTGAATGTTCACAAGAACCAACCCGGATTCCTAAAGGATATCAACGCAATGGTATCAGAGATCGGTGCAAATATCACTTCTCAACATTTAGGAACCAGTGCAGAAATCGGATACCTTTCTATGGTGATCGATAAAAGCGTTGGAGACGAACTAAAGGAAAAAATCGAAAAGCATCCCGGCTCAATCAAAACCAGGATCTTATATTAGGGATTTTTTATACAGAGGGAGCTCCGGCTTTTAATGTTTTCCCACGCTCTGTTATGCCACCAGCAAAGATTGTAGGAGCTCCTACAGGAATTCAGCTCTGTAAAAATGCTTGCAAAAAAGGAAGATTTCTGGTAGGAGCCGGGGTACCACCGCTGCCGCTCCGGCCCCCACCCAACCAGGGCGGGGCCCTGCTGAACTCTGCGTTATGCTGCTTTTTTATTCCTAAAGATGCTTAAATTCTAAGTAACAGAATCTCTTTTCCGAGCTCCCTCATAGTGTTTTCACAGAAGTTCCGATATGCGGAATGAAATAAAGTACAGCTTTAGGTAGTTCTGTGACTGTTTCGTTCATTATTTTACCGTATTTTACTAAAATAGAATAAATACTTCGTATTTAATGGGAGCGAGTATCAATATTGGGCATGATAATTGCTTTTAATTTAGAAAATGCGAGCACTCAGTTCGAAAATTTGCGCAGAGAATTCTCACGGATCAAAGTGCAAACTACGTTCTGAATCGTAAAAAAAACTTAATCTTTCTGTAAGCATTCTAGTTTAGCTTAAAAGAAAAAAGAGGAGCCCGCCATGAAGTACAGTAGAATTCCTCACACATTAAATGTAGGCTTCCAGATTATGGAAGAAAGTAAATTTCGCTTTGCAGAGAACGTATTACTAGGCTTGGTCCACAGATCTGAGGACCCTCTGGAGCCCGGTACAAACTTAGCTGTCAAGGTCGGAGTTTTAAGCCTTTCTGGTGCAATTGAAGTGCCCATGAAAGTAATCAAATGCCAAAAAGTATCCGAAGGTGAATTCGATATTTATTTGAATTATACCGAAAACGATTTTTCTAAAATTGAAAAATTAGAGGAACTCATTCGGGATTTAGCGTAAAAGAAAAGCAGGGTTCTTTCGCAAGGACCCTGCAAAGTTTACAGCTAAGATTAATTATCGATGTGTGCGCGCTATTGATTCCGCAGTGAACCGGATTTTATTCCTGCAATTAAGCAACAAATAGATCCGCCTTGCTGATCATAGTAAGAGGCACTCGGTTTATAGTTTGTTTATCCGGAAAATAGACGATTTCCTCGCCGACCAACTTTCTGTTTTTATCCAGTTCAATGATAGAACCGTCTTTCAAATGAAGAGTGATATCGATTCCGCGATAATTCACATATCTTTCTAGTTGGCTCTTGAATCTATTTTCTCTTTCCATGCTCGCCTCTTTTTAAAAACGTTGGAGGAAGCCTAAAAGAGCACAGAGAAAGTACAAGTTATTTTTAGACAAAAATTGATTTTTTTATTATGTCCCGACCATACGCAGTACGTAACATCCGTTTACTTAACGAGTCGTCATTCCAATTAAGTACATTAGTATTTAAGAATATACTAAAATAGACCGAAAAGCATGGAACCGCCAAGAAGCCAGTCTATTTCTCGTCGGCCTTCGTGCCATCGCGTAGCTCAGTTCATAATAAAAATTTAAAAGGGCAAAGGAACCTCAGTGGGCCCAGTCCAGGTAGTTCCGTTATCCAAGGTATAGTACGAATACAATCCGCTCCCTCCTCTGGATTTATCATTAATAAAAACTAATACTCCCATAGGATCTATTAAAGATCCAAACGCACTCGGAAAATGGTCCAGACCTCCGGCGGCAAGCGGAAGCGAGCTGAGGTTGACCTCGGCCCAGGAGCTGCCACCGTCTGTAGATCGGTAGAGCGGTCTAAAATTGGAACCGAAAGGTATATCCGAATGTTCAAAAGTGAGCAGGACTGTGGTTCCACTTACCATATTGGTTACATCAAAGATAGAAGTAGTTGCGCTCACAGCAGCAGAAGTAGTCGGAGTAGAAGAAAATCCAGCAGGTCCACCAGCGCTGAATGAGTTGCTAGTGGCGTTAATTCTCACCATAGCGCCGGCGGTCTCTAAGAAATATCCACCGGGTCCAGGGTTATTTAGTACGAACTGATTGTTTCCGTTTACCCCAAACCCCCCATTTGGATAAGTGCTCGGTAGAGCGGTGGTCACCGTGCTAGGATTGAATCCAGGACTAGGTGAGTTGACCACATTCAAACCAAAAGATCCGGGAGAGCCCGTCAATGTATCATAACAAACAAAATTAATTCCATCAATGAGCGGTTTCGCACAAGTGGCTAAAGAAGCAGAAATTCCAGTTGCTCCGCTGGTCGGAAAACTGTTGTTAAAGTAACACTGTCCAGTAAATACGCCGATCGGCAATTCGCACCATACAAAATTACCGCCTATGAAGGTTAGATTTTGAATCGTACTTCCTCCCCCACCAATCGGAGTAACCACCGAAAAGGTCATCACCTCGTTTTGGATCGGTAAGCTAGGATTGCTCCAGTAATAGTAAGTTGGTGGTGCCAATGGGTTCAGCACTTCGAATAACAAAAAGAAATTTGGAGTACTATCTTGCCCAAGTCCAATGAGTCTAGTATATCTACCTGTTCCGCTAGTCCCTGGAACATTCGTAATAGCAGTGGTCGTATTTCCACTTCCCGCAGAAATGATGATCGCAATGGTACTTGCATTCGGATCCAAGCCCTTGTTAACAGTAAGGTAGCTAAGATTGGTACCGCTAATTTGGCGAAATCTCTGGTCCCTGACCGGAAAATTCGTATACGGTGTGCTTCCCAATATGCTACTCAATAGGGATAATTGTGATTGTGGATCAAACTGGTTCTCCTCGAACTTGATACAAGCTGAAAGCAAGATGGTGAGTACAAAAAGGAAAGTTCTGCTCTTAAGTGGAAAATTTCGCATTGTTCTGCTTCCGTGATTATAGTAAAAGTCTTTGAAAAAAAAATTTCTGATCTAAAAACGATCTTAATATAAGACGAAATCTTTGCTTCTGTTCTTTGCAATGTTTCCAAAATTCAAGGTTCTGTCGATTCCGGCACTTCTGTAGGACCAGACCAAGTGGCTCCGCCATCTGTACTCGTGTACTGATACAAACCAGAACCCCCCAAAAACTGAGCATTGATTAGCATCGTCAAAGTGTTTACATTGATAATCGTACCATAAGCAGTCGGATAATTTCCAATACCTCCTGCGTCTAAAGGCAGCCCATTGAAACTAACTCCAGTCCAGTTCTGGCCTCCGTCCAAGCTCATGTATAAAGGTCTATCTGGAGTTTGGGAAGGAAGATCTGAATGATCAATAGACAAGACCAAAGACGGACCAGGACCGTTCAGCGATGCTTCAAAGATGACTGCTCCTGCACTAGCTACACTCGGCTCATTAATCGTAGTATTGTAAGTAAGAGTAACTGAACCTGAATTGTACATTAGGTCGGTGGATTTTCCCACGCCTATCGTGTTTGTATTTGTATCGAAAAAATACCCACCACCGTTATTCGGGTCCAGTGCATAGGAATAGACTCCATTTACTTGACTCGGTAAAGTCGGATAGCCGGACGGCAATGTGTGCGTTATACTGGAGGCAGTCATAACGGCGCTGTCTACTACCGGTCCGGTTAGAGTAATCGGAGAGCTCAAGGACAGAAAGTCAAAACACATTAAGAATGAGGCATTCAGCACAGGATTATTACAAGTGGTTATCCCAGAAACGGTAGAACCTACATTCGGAAAAGGAGGAGGTGAATGGTAACAAGCGCCAGCAATCCCTAAGGAAGGTTGTTCGCACCAAACATATTCAGAACCGAGTGCAGTTACATTTTGAATGATGGGATCCCCGTTCGGTGGAACAATCTGGGTAAATATCAAGTGGTCATCCTGCAAAGGAAGACTTGCTCCGGACCAATGGTAATACTGGAATTGTCCCAATCCGCTCGAAGTTTCAAATATAAGGAAAAGACTCGGACTGGAGTCTTGCCCCGCACCCACCAAACGAGTATAAGTTGTATCATTAGTTCCGGGTACGTTGGTCGATGCTGTACGAGTCGAGCCAGCACCGTCAGTAATAACTAAGTGAATCTTACTGTCGACCCCACCGAAACCTCGATATCGAGTGATATAGGTTAAGAAATTACCGCCAACAGTTCTAAATTTCTGGTCTCTAGTGGGAAAAAAGGAATACGGGGTGCTCGGCCCCGTCAAAAGGGTAATCAAGACTGAATTTTTTGAAAAAGGATCAAATATATGCTCATGAAATTTTAAGCATCCGCAAAAGAAGAAAACTAAGAAAAAAGGAACTTTGAAACTCCATCTCAGGACTTCTAACTTTCTCATACTTTCCTTCCCCGCGATTATTTAAAAACTACAGAATATATTAAAATACTTATATTCTAATATAAGGTATTAAATCTAAGCTCGGCGCGCACTCCATTAGAAGAAAGGGCAGAACTACCCTTTAGCTCGGTAGACGGCAAATCGAAGGAAGGGAAAAATTGCCATCCCTTCTTTAGAGCCAAACCTTCCTGATTAAAAACGACTTCTTCTTTCTCCCAAGCCATTCCAGTAAAATAAGCATGAATCAATTGAGTCAAATAGACAACTCCAATTAGCGCGATTGCATTATTCGCTCTAGTTACGCTTTCCTTATAAGCAGATCTTTTTCCCTCCGTATAGAATCTACCAAAGCCGACAGGAGAAGGACCAAAAAAAACAAGAGACTGCATCACCCTGCTATCATATTCAGACTTCGCATGCTGTGCTTGGTTATAAGTGACCGCTGCTCCTACTATGCTTAGACCGAAAATTCCTGCGTAAGTATACCCAGTGATTTTGCGATCTGCGTGCACATGACCCCAACCAGGTAATGCTGCAGACCTTTTTACAATCGACCATCTGCTCCGCCCGGAAGTTGTTGTCGGAGGTGGAATGAAGATAGGTTCTTCCTTTACCTCTTCCTTAGTTTCGGGAGGTTTTTCCTGAATTTTCTTTTCTTCCTCCTGGCGGATTTTTTTCTCTTCTTCCGTTGTAATCTCTTTGTAAATTACCTTCAGAATCGTACGTTTGGACAGAGTCATTTTCTTGCCCTCTTCCGTTACTATCTGAATGCTTTTCTCGTTTTGACCGACTACGTCCCCCCTAATTTTTCCGCCGTTTCTAAGCAGAATGGTCTGTACAGCGAAGACCTCGTAAGACGCAAAAAAGAGTATGGATAATATAAAATATAGAATTCGTTTTTGTATCACCTGATTCATTGTTCACCTAGGAGCTAATATCTTTCGATTGACCGAGCACAAATATATGCGTTTCGGATTGCATTTTCAGTCAATTAATTGATTAATTTGTTAAGAGACAAGTGATTTAACACTGAACGTTAAATCAAATAGAAGGTTCTCTGTGGGTTTTGGACGAAATTTTCAGTCCAGAATCAAATGATGTTCTGTATAAAAGTTCTCTAGTATTTCTTCCAAAGCTTCGGGCCTGTCATGATGCATATTATGCCCAGCGTTCTCGATCTCACGATAGGTCAGTGTTTTAAAGTGAGACAAGATTTCTTTCTGATCATCCAAAACTAAATGAGTGTTCTTACCATATACAATGAGCATAGGACACACAATGGTTTCCCAAAGATGCCGAGTAAACTGGGGACTGATAAACACTGGGGGCCCGTTCTTATGAACTGGATCGCTTTTCCACTGGTATCCGTCTTGAGTAGGTCGGACCAAGGTTTCTGCGATTTGCAAGAGTCTATCTTTTGGTAATCTGTGATAAAGTGGTGCAAGTCGATTTGCTGCTTCTTCAACGCTTTGGAAACTTTTCTGCCTTTTTTTCTCCTTTCCTGCAATGCTCTTCTCCCAGATTTCTAACCAGGAGCGAAACCTTCTTCTTTCCTTTTCTGGATCCTGAAGAGAACTAAAGCCTTCGAGACAAACCAAGGATTTCACCCTCTCCGGATACAATCCTGCGATCCTAGACGCGATCCCGCCTCCCATGGAATGTCCAAGAATGTGGAACTCCTCGGGAAGGAACTTGGACAAGAAAGTCTGAGTGTCCACCAGCGGAAGCATGAAATGATAAAAGCCCTCTCTCAACCATTCAGAATCTCCGTGTCCTCTATAATCAAACCTGTATAGATCGAAATGTTTGGAAAGAAACTCTTCTTGAAAAAGGAAGGTTTGGGAAGTGTCCATAAATCCGTGCAAAAGAAGGAGAGCCCTACCTTTTTGATTGTTCCGAATCGAATAAGAAAGTTTATATCCTCCAGACTCGAAAGTTCCCTTTTCCATATTCGCAGAAAGATTCTCCTTCACATTCCTTCCCTTATGAACCACTCAACTCCGGTTTGAGGGATTTGAGGGATCGGTATTTTTATCAAGGAAGAATAGTCCCAATTCTCGTCCCCCTGAAAATGCTGCAAAATTCTATTAATAAAATCTAATACGTGGTTTGTATAATGGACGCCGGTGGAATTTAAATTGCCTTCCAGCAACAGTTTCTCGAATTTCTCTTTCGATTTCTCAGCTTGCATCCTTGCTCCCCTAGCATTATGTTTTACATAAATCTTGTTTAAGGATATCGCAAGTTGTATCCAACCGTGCAATAAAATTCTCCTACTCCCTGTTTCTTTTTTCCATTGAAATTCGAAAACTTCGTGCACTTCGAAATATCTTCCTTCAGCAAATAATTTTCTTCCTTGATCCCAGGCAAAGTCAAAGGTAGGGATAGGATCCTTAGTAGAACTGATCTTGCTTAGAATCCCACGAATTTCGTCGTCAAACTCCATGGGCACCCCACTGCTCCGATGGAATTTTAGGGAGAGGAATTTCGAAGGCAGAAAGCGCATCTCTTACGTAATCCCTCCTTCTCATCCCGAGAAGTACAGTACCTCTTTCTAATATTGAAGAAAGTTGTTGGACCATCATACCGGACAATGTCGTAGGCGCGGGCACGTCGGTATAGAATTTATTCTTCAGACTCAGGAGTAGCGGCTCTAAGGATTGTTCCGAAGAAATCCGAATCCAATCTTCCAAAAGTGAAAAAGTTTTATTAAGATTTTCTGCATATTCGGCTCCAATTTCGGTTCCTCCCGATACTTGAAGCTGCTGCAAAGAGACTCTCAGAGCTGGAATCCAGTACATTCTTAAATTTTGATAGAACGCCTCCATACTGGAAATTACGTCCTTGGAGTTTTCCCAAAGACTACGTAGGCTCTGCGATTTTTGGGGCAATCCATGTCTCTTGAATATCTCCGATTCCCAGGCAAAAAAATTGGAAAGTTCGGATCGAATCCTGTTTCGGATTTCTGAAGCTTTTGAATCTCCGCCATAACTCAGCCTCACTAGGCCCTGGCTTGGATGAAAAGAATTTAGCGGACGATTTACCAAAGGCAAAAGATTATTCTTTTTACAAAGATCTAATATGTTTTCTCCATTAGAATTTCTATTTAGAAGAAAACCATCCTCGTACCAATTCGCAGGAAACTGAACGACAGAAAAGCCGTGATCGTCACCTATCTCTTCCTCTACCAATTTCAGGAGTTTAGAGAGAGAAGTATGGGTAAAATCCTCTTCCGGAACCGGAAATGTATTACTCGAAATTCCATACATCCTGATCTTTCCCTCTTTTCTCGCACTTTCTAAAAAACGGAACGCATGAACGATTCTTCTGTAATATTCTTGAATCGCTTCCTTACTTTTATCTGATTTATTCTGTCGATCCGATAAAAAGTACTCTGGGTTATGAAGAAGTAGACAATCCAGAGTTTCCAAGCCGAGTCTCTTTCGAGATCTTTCTAATTGGTCTTCCAGAAAACTGGGGGAAATACAATGAAAGCAATCTGGTTGGAATTCAGTAACCTCAAAGAACGGATTTCCCTTTTTCTTACGATCCTTTACTAATTCCATATTTCTGCCTTGGATATAACCGGCCTTTGTTACGACGAAAATTGATTCTCTAGTGAAAGTTCCTTTTGAAATTCCATCTAACAGTACGCTACCGACAAGCGTCTCGGCCTCCCCATCTCCGTAATTGGAAGAAACATCGATGCAGTTCACTCCATGTCTAAGAGCATCACTCATCGCATTTTTGTGCTCCGGGTCCCTTAGGCCCACTCGATAGCAACCGAAGGCTAGCTTAGAAAGAGTCAGTCCTTGGAAGAGATAATAAAAATTCTTCCGAAATTCAGTGGGATTCTTTGCAAACTCGTTGGAAACGGATAAGGATTCGGCAAAGCCGGATGTACTAGCGGGAGTTGCAAACCCCGGCAAAAGATCCTTTTGGTACAATTCGGAAAACGGATCGAATTCAGACATATTTTTACATTTCCATTTAAAAATGCTTTTCGCAGGAACTCCACTTTTTAGTGTTTAAATCGAACAGGGAAAGTCCGAAACTTCTGGCTTCACCCGGTCATTTCTCAAATAAAAATCGATGACTTCTTCCCATTATCTCACAGGAGACTTTCAATGGATTTTCAGGCTGGATATCTTCGGTCGTCCATCGGTAGAAAAACTATCGTTGGCTTAACCGGATTCATCTTCTTCGGCTTTGTGATCATTCACATGCTGGGAAACCTCCAGATCTACCAAGGACAAGAAAAAATTAACGCATATAGTCAATTTCTACACGATTTAGGGCCTTTGCTCTGGGTTGCAAGATTGATTCTACTCGTGTCCTTTGTAGTTCACGTTTATTTTGCAATCAAGCTGAGTATAGAAAACCGGCAAGCACGGCCGGTTCCTTATGTGAAAAAAAGCACGGTTCAAGCCACTCTTTCCTCTAGAATGATGGCATTGACCGGACTCTTGATCTTAGGAATTTTACTCTACCACCTCGCTCATTTTACACTCGGAATGACTGACCCGAAGGATTTCGCGATGGTCGATTCCAAAGGTCGTCATGACGTTTACTCCATGGTGGTGCTCGGATTCCAAAACCAAATCGTATCTATACTCTATGTTGTTTGGAACTTTATCCTGGCTTCTCACCTGATGCATGGTGTCTCTAGTGTGTTCCAAACCTTTGGTTTGAATACGCGTTTCTGGGCGCCTAAAACAAAGGCACTTGCGGTTTCCTTTGCACTCCTTATTTTTATAGGGAATACTTCGATTCCACTTTCTATCCTATTAGGATATGTTAAATTACCAGGAGCATAACACATGAGCCTAGATTCCAAAATTCCTTCCGGTCCGTTGGAAAAGAAATGGGATGAACACAAGGCCCATGGCAAATTGGTCAACCCAGCAAACAAAAGAAAATATACGATTATCGTAGTAGGTACCGGACTCGCAGGCGGATCCGCGTCTGCTACACTTGCAGAATTAGGTTATAATGTAAAAACCTTCTGCTTTCAAGACAGTCCTCGTAGAGCTCACTCGATTGCCGCCCAAGGTGGGATCAACGCAGCCAAAAATTATCAGAACGATGGGGACTCCGTCTATCGATTGTTTTACGATACGATCAAAGGCGGTGACTTCCGCGCAAGAGAAGCAAACGTATACAGGCTCGCACAAGTTTCTACAAACATCATAGACCAGTGTGTAGCGCAAGGAGTTCCTTTTGCAAGAGAATACGGCGGTCACTTAGACAACCGTTCCTTCGGTGGGGCACAAGTCTCTAGAACCTTCTATGCAAAGGGTCAGACTGGACAGCAGTTACTCTTAGGAGCCTATTCTGCACTTTCACGACAAATTGGTTTGGGGACTGTTCAGATGTATCCTCGCACCGAGATGTTAGAACTGGTCGTAATCGACGGGCATGCAAAAGGGATTATTGTCAGAGACATGGTCACCGGAAAAATTTCCTCTCACGTCGGAGACGCAGTAGTACTGGCAACTGGTGGATACGGAAACGTATTCTACCTTTCTACAAATGCGAAAGGTTCTAACGTAACTGCTAGCATTAAAGCGTACAAAAAAGGAGCTTACTTCGCAAATCCTTGTTATACGCAAATTCACCCGACTTGTATTCCTGTTACCGGGGACCATCAATCCAAACTGACTCTCATGTCGGAGTCACTCCGTAACGACGGAAGGATTTGGGTTCCTAAAAACAAGGGTGATAAGAGAAGTCCGGCGGATATTCCGGAAAACGAAAGAGATTATTACTTAGAAAGAAAATATCCTAGCTACGGAAACCTTTGTCCGAGAGATATCGCATCTCGTTCTGCAAAAGAAGTTTGTGATGCAGGCTACGGAGTCGGACCCGGAGGTCAAGGTGTTTACCTAGATTTCTCATCTGCAATCAAACGCTTAGGAGAGCACACGATCTCGGAAAGATACGGAAACCTGTTCCAGATGTACGAACAGATCACGGGTGAAAATCCGTACAAGGTACCAATGAGAATCTATCCTGCGGTTCACTACACGATGGGTGGGCTTTGGGTGGACTATAACCTAATGAGCAACTTGCCCGGATTATTTGTGATTGGAGAAGCAAACTTCTCTGACCACGGAGCGAATCGCCTGGGAGCTTCTGCATTGATGCAAGGATTAGCAGACGGATACTTTGTGCTTCCTTACACAATCGCGAATTACTTGGCAGAGGTCGGATTTGGAAAAACTCCTTCGATCGACCACGCCGAATTCAAAAAATCAGAGACCGACGCAAACGATCGAATTAAAAAATTCTTATCTATTAACGGCAAAAGAACCGTAGATAGTTTCCACCGAGAACTCGGAAAGTTGGTTTGGAATAACTGCGGAATGGCCAGAGACGACAAGGGCTTAAAGGAAGCTCTGCAGAAAATTCCGCAAATCAGAGAAGAGTTCTGGAAGAACGTAAATGTCCCAGGTTCAGGATCCGAAATCAATCAATCCTTGGAAAAAGCTGGAAGAGTTGCGGATTTCTTAGAATTCGCTGAGTTACTCTGTCTGGATGCACTAACGAGAGAAGAATCCTGCGGTGGCCATTTCCGTACGGAATACCAAGATTCTGAAGGTGAGGCAAAACGGAACGATGATAAGTTCTGTCATGCAACCGCTTGGGAATTCAAAGGCGTCGGCAACAAGCCCGTAGAACATAGAGAAAAACTAGAGTTTGAAAACGTGAAACTCGCTACAAGGAGTTACAAGTAATGGATCTCAAATTAAAAGTCTGGAGACAAAAAGATTCTAGTGATAAGGGCAAAATGGTCGACTATCCCGCAAAGGGAATCTCCCCAGATATGTCCTTTTTAGAAATGCTCGATGTCGTAAACGAGGAACTGATCGAGAAAGGACAGGACCCGATCGCTTTCGAGCACGATTGCAGAGAAGGAATCTGCGGTTCTTGCAATATCATGATCAATGGAGAAGCTCACGGGCCTCTGCCCGGAGTGACCACTTGCCAATTGCATATGCGCACTTTCAAAGATGGTGATACGATTTATTTGGAGCCTTGGAGAGCGAAGGCATTTCCGGTTCTGAAAGATTTGATCGTGGATCGAGCCGCATTTGATCGGATCATCCAAGCAGGAGGCTTTGTTAGCGTAAACACCGGTGGAGCCCCCGATGCGAATTGCCTTCCTATTCCCAAAAAGGATGCGGACTTGTCAATGGACGCCGCCACTTGTATCGGTTGCGGAGCTTGTGTCGCCTCTTGCAAGAATGCTTCTGCGATGTTGTTTGTTTCTGCCAAGATATCTCACCTTGCGCTACTTCCCCAAGGAAGAGTAGAGAAACAAGAAAGAGTGAAAAAAATGGTTTCCGCGATGGACAAAGAAGGATTCGGAAATTGTACAAACCAGTACGAATGCGAGGCTGTTTGTCCTAAAGAAATCAAGAGAGACTTTATTCGCGCCTTGAATAAAGAATACATCTTGTCCTGAGATCTAAGTACGGATTTCGTATTCAGAAAGGACCCTCAATTTCTGAGGGTCTTTTTATTTAAGTAGATCCTTCCTGCTTGCAATATCAGCCGCCCCGGAACAGATGTTCCGCCGTAGGAGCTCCTACACATTACCCCTTCCCGAAAAGACTTGCCTGAAAGTGAAAATTGTGAAATGCAGGTCGGTACTTCCACCGCACCGGCCCCCACCCAACGAGGGCGGGGCCCTCTAAATACCGATCTCACTCATCAAGGCTCCCCCTTGATAGATGTACAATATTTTACCAGCGATTTTTCCTGATTCGATCATAGATTCGATCACTGTCAGAGATTTTGCGGCGTAGATGGGCTCGAAATAGATTCCGGTTATTTTATAAAGTTCGAATGTTTTCTCTTCCCAAAATTTCGCCTGGGAACCGAAGTGAAAAGATTTTTCGCACACTTCCCTAGGCTCCACCAGCCGGTCAAAATCAATGCTCCGATTGCTCAAACCAAGTACAGGAAGTCTTTCTCTAATCCAGTGAATGGTCCAAGTCTTGGGCAAGCCCAAGCAGATTCCATAGAGATGAGAAATCTTATTTTCCAGGCCGCTCAACCAGGTCAGACCTGAGCCCACATCTAAGTAAATAAAATCCCAATCAGAAGGATTGATCTCACTCCAGAGAGTTTCTAATCCTTGGAGAGCCTTTGGAGTGAAAAAAAATTCGGGGATTACATAAGTTCCGTCTTTAAAAGAAGCATGTATCATCGCTTCCTTCCAGTCAGTTCTGGTAGGATAACAAGTCACTGTTCCAAATCGATTCGATAGAATGGAAGCAGCAGTACGCAATTGCAAATTGCGATTGTAACCGACTACATGGAATGGGATCCCAAGCCATCTGAAAAATAAGGCACCGGCAAGAATCGCATTGGTATGAATGTTTCCCTGTAATAACACGCTACGAACATTTTCGATTCCTGGTAAGAGACCGAAATAAATTCCAGCTAATTTTCGGATCTTAGTTCCTTGGGAAAAAAAGATCCGATCTTCCCGTTTGATATAGATCCCGGACTTCCCCACACTCAGGATCTTTTGGACGGGAGTAGGAGTTTGGGGGAGAATCCGAAGGAGTGGATTCTCCATAAGAATCAATCCCCGGTTTTAAGTACAGCTAGGAAGGCTTCTTGTGGAATTTCTACGTTTCCGATCTGTTTCATTCTTTTCTTACCTTCCTTTTGTTTTTCCAAAAGTTTCTTTTTACGAGTGATATCTCCACCGTAACACTTAGCGGTTACGTTTTTGCGCAGGGCAGAGATACTCTCACGGGCAAGAATTTTACCACCGACAGCAGCCTGTAATGGAATCATAAATTGGTGTCTAGGGATCAAATCTTTCAATTTTTCTATGATTTCGCGTCCTCTTTGTTCGGCTTTGCTTCGGTGAACGATCATAGAAAGCGCGTCCACTGGTTCTCCATTGACCAGAATGTCCATTTTTACGAGCTGCGAAACTTTATAACCGGAAGGTTCGTAATCGAGGGAAGCGTAGCCCCTAGTCAAGGATTTCAGTTTATCGTAAAATTCAAATATTAATTCCGCCAAAGGAAGTTCGTAAGTAAGCTGGACCTTATCCTGAGTCAAATACACTGTATCCAACTGAATCCCGCGTTTGTCCATTGCCAAAGTCATAATATTACCAACGTATTCGTTCGGCGTGATAATGCTGGCTTTCACATAAGGTTCTTCCGTGGTTTCAATCAAAACCGGATCCGGAAACTTGGAAGGATTATCAATTTCGAATGTTTCGCCTTTCTTAGTATTGATAATATATTTTACCGAAGGCGCTGTAGTAATTAGATCGAGATTGAATTCTCTTTCAAGTCTCTCTTGGACGATTTCCATGTGTAAGAGCCCAAGATAACCCACGCGGAATCCAAAACCCAAAGCAGCAGAACTTTCTTTTTCATAAACAAGGGCGGCATCGTTTAACTTTAGTTTTTCGATCGCGTCAACTAGTTCGTCGAATTGCTCTCCATTGATTGGGAACAGTCCAGCAAATACCATCGGCTTTGCGTCCTTGTAACCCGGGACCGGTTCAGTCGTCGGATTGGACTGCAATGTCATCGTGTCTCCGGTCCGAGCATCGGCGACTTTTTTGATTCCGGCGATCACATAGCCTACCTCTCCGGCAGAAAGAGATTCTTTCGGAATCAATCCGATTCTATTGATTCCGACTTCATTCACGATAAAATCTTTCTGATTGCTCATGAGCAAAATTCGATCGCCTTTTCGAACGACACCGTCGAACACTCGGATCTTGGTGATCACTCCCATGTATGCGTCAAAATAAGAATCATAGATTAGAGCTTTTAGAGGTGCTTTCGGATTTCCTTTGGGGGGAGGAATCTGCTTAGTAATCTCCTCGAGTACAGCTTGCACATTCAATCCGGTCTTTGCCGAAATCGCAACTGCCTTATCCGAATCCAAACCTAAGCTGTCTTCGATTTGCAACTTAGTCTTGTCTACGTCTGCTGCAGGAAGATCGATCTTGTTCATCACCGGAATAATATCCAGGTCCTGCTCCATCGCCATATATAGGTTCGCTAGAGTCTGAGCCTCTACGCCTTGGCTCGCATCCACTATGAGAAGAACACCTTCGCATGCTTTAAGAGATCTAGATACTTCGTAGGAAAAATCCACGTGTCCCGGTGTATCGATCAAATTCATCGTATAAGTATGGCCGTCACTCGCTTGGTAATCGAAGGTAGCGTTATTCGCTTTGATAGTAATCCCGCGTTCACGTTCGATATCCATAGAATCCAGGATCTGGTCTTTTTTTGTGCGATCGTCGGTAACCCGACCAATTTCGAGAAGGCGGTCCGCTAAAGTGGATTTCCCATGATCAATATGGGCGATAATAGAGAAATTTCGAATGTATTGCTGCTGGTCGGACATACCTAGAAACAAAATTTGCGGAGAAAGTCTCCAGGGAAAGCCTTTTATCTCAGGATAAATCGCGCAAAAACCCCTTTAAGGGCTCGGATTTTGGTAAGGAGGAAAATCGGCCCGGAAAAAATTCTCCGGGCCGTCGCTCTAAGTTTTGATAACTGTTAAGCGAATCTATGTTTCTTGATCGGAACTTTAGATGATCGCACCATTCGGCTTAAGCGAACAAGTAAACAAAGCCGTTGCATTCGGAGTGAGTACCATCAATCCTATTGTTTTGATATTGCTGATACATTTGTCCACGTCCGTTTTTTTGTAGTATTTGTCCGGTTCTACCTTTGCCGCTTCAGCGGTGTACAAACTGGAAATAAAGAAATTAGGTTGTCCGGTTGTCGCAGCAAAATAGAGAATATCGGTTTGCAAAGCTGCATCATTAATTTTCTGAGCTGCTTCGGTTCCTTTCATGCTTCCGCTCACTCCAGCAGCATCAAACGCTGCGCAGTTAGCCACACTTGCTCCTAGAACAAAAAAGAAAATGGTCAATATTTTTTTCACAATCTACCTACCCTTTGGTTGCTTACACAACTTATCCAAAGGAAAAAAATAAAGGACAAGAACGAGGAAACTTTTTAATGAATTTGGAGGCCCTTCTCTATAAATTCGAAGGTCTACTTCGAGTCTTCGCAAGAGTGCGAAGGAGAAGCAAGTTCTGGGAAACTACTTTGCTCTGATCAATATGGGCGATAGTAGAGAAATTTCGAATGTATTGCTGCGGATCGGACATACCTATAAACAAAATTTGCGGAGAAAGTTCGGGGAAAGCCTTTTATCTCAGGATAAATCGCGCAAAAACCCCTTTAAGGGCTATAAATTTTGGTAAGAAGGAGAATCGGCCCGGAAAAAATTCTCCGAGCCTTCGCTCTAAGTTTTGAAGATTGTTAAGCGAATCTATTTTTCCTGATCCGAACTTTAGATGACCAAACCATTCGGTTTAAGCGAACAAGTAAACAAGGCTGTCTGAAACGGGGTGAGTGGAACTCCTAACAGCACAATCACTTTGACATTGATCGTTTTGATATTTTCGATACATTCATCAACATCAGCTTTCTTATAATATTTGTCGGGCTCTATTTTCGCAGCTTCCGCAGTAAATAGACTGGAAATAAAAAAATCCGATTGCCCCATTACGGCAAAACTTATAATATCTGTTTTCAGTGCTGCATCATTAATTCTCTGAGCTGCTTCGGTTCCCTTGATACTTCCGCTTAATCCAGTGACATCTAGAGCAACACAATTGCTCAGACTTGCTCCCATAACAAAAAAGAAAATGCTTAGTAATTTTTTCACAAATACCTGACCCGTTGATTTCTTATAGTATTTATCCAAAACAAAGAAATAAGAGACAAGCGGAAAGAACCTTTTAAAAGATTTGGATGACCTTTCTCAAGAAATTATAAAGTCTTCCTCGAGTCTATGAAAGAATGCGAATGAGGAGCAAGTTCTCGCAAACTGTTCTGCTTCCAAATTAAATCGATACAATTTCAGAATTAAATTTTTTCATGTACTGCTGATTGCATACAAACTGAGCAATGTCTATCTGTTTGTGGTGGTCGAATAGATACGTAGTCATCTTTCCTACGTAGCGTCCGTTATACTCTTCTTCTACAAATCGCAACCAAGAAGATATATCAATCATTTCGTGGCAAAGGAACTCGAAATCGATTCCGGAAGTTTGGTCAAAGAATTTTTCCCTAGGATTATAGATCTTTTCTTCATCCAAGAGTATAACATTCTCCAAAGTAAATGGATAGTCTTTCAAACCACCTGCCAAGCCGATCTGATAGAATTGCTCAGCTTCCATTTTAGTTCGAAATGCAGTGGTTCTTGCATCCGCAAAATAAGAGAATCTTTCGGGCGAAAATTCACAGACTAATCTGGACCTTCCCACTGTACTTCCTGGATAATTTACCTGATGATCGATGACTAGATTTTCTGCTTCCAGTTCGCTCTGAGGAGGTTCCAAAATACAATAACCCTTTTCCCAAACGATTCCTAACGGGTTCAGAACTCCAATCTTGCTCCTATGCTTTAGAGATTTAATATTATCCTTCATTCCATCTAAATAAACTTTGTCACAATAATCGAATGTGGGAAAACTAGATTCTTCTAACTCGAACTCTGCGTACATCCCGAAGGCCAACATCCATGCTAAAGGATGCTCTATTATCTTCACTTTTCCTAACTGAATATTATGATTTCCTTTTTCACAAAGCTCAGCTTTCAAGGGAAACTTGCTTCCGTTCAGCGAAAATTGAGAGCGGGGTTCGGAGCAAGGCAGTACTTTAATTCTAGAATTTTTATTTTCGAAGGTTGCCTTACCTTCCACAGTGAAGGAATTTTGCAGAGTGTAGGACAAGCCTCTGTCAAACTGATTCGCATCAGATCGAAAACTTTCAGGTAAGGATAAATGCTTCGGATTTCTATCCGAAACCAATTCTGCTAGTTCAGAAGTCTTTGTTATGATTCGCATATCTATAAGCTCCAAAATGGTTCGTTTAGGGAATTCTTCCCTACACTACGAAAATGTTTCCCGCTTGATTTATTTGGCTTCCGACGAAAGCTTTTCAAGCAAACCCTTATAAAAATACAATATAGGAAACCTTCATGTCTAATTCTTCAAAAATTTCCGAGATTTTCGCTAGGGAGATTATGGATTCTCGGGGAAATCCTACAGTAGAAGTCGATGTTCGATTCGAGGACGGCTCTTTCGGTAGAGCGGCTGTCCCTTCCGGAGCTTCCACTGGGGAATACGAAGCAGTCGAGCTAAGAGACGGAGACTCCTCCAGATACGGTGGAAAAGGAGTACTAAAAGCAGTCGATCATGTGAATGTAAAAATCAAGGAATTATTGATAGGAGAAGATGGCTTAGACCAAAACCGAATTGACTCCTTGATGTTGGAAAAGGACGGCACAAAAAACAAAGCAAAGTTAGGCGCCAATGCAATCCTGGGAACCTCTCTTGCAGTCGCCAAGGCTGGAGCTTCTCACTGCAGATTACCACTTTACAGATATATAGGTGGTAACTTTGCAAAAGAACTTCCGGTTCCGATGATGAACATTCTAAACGGCGGAGCACACGCTGATAATAACGTAGACTTTCAAGAATTTATGATCTTACCTGTAGGAGCTCCTAATTTCAAGGAAGCTCTCAGGACTGGGGCAGAAATCTTCCACAGCTTAAAATCGGTACTCAAGTCCAAGAAACTAAATACTGCTGTCGGAGATGAGGGAGGATTCGCACCGGATCTCTCCAGTAACGTAGAAGGACTAGAGGTCATCCTACAAGCAATAGAAAAAGCGGGTTATAAGCCAGGAAAAGACGTATTACTGGGGTTAGACGCTGCCTCTTCCGAATTCTATGATAAATCCAAAAAGAAATATGTACTTGGCGGAGAGGGAAATAAGGAGTTCAGTAGCTCGGAATTAGTAGAATACTATTCAAATCTGGCTTCTAAATATCCGATCATAACTATTGAAGACGGTCTGGACGAAAACGACTGGGAAGGCTGGAAGATTCTGAGCGAAAAGTTGGGCAAAAAAGTGCAGCTAGTTGGGGATGATTTGTTCGTGACCAATATAGAGAAACTTTCCAAAGGAATTTCTTCCGGAGTAGGAAATTCTATCTTGATTAAAGTAAATCAAATCGGTAGTCTTTCCGAGACCTTGGCATCGATCGAAATGGCGAAGAAAGCGAAATACACAAATGTAGTGAGCCACCGTTCTGGAGAAACAGAGGACGTAACTATTTCGCATATTGCTGTAGGAACAAATTCTGGCCAGATTAAGACAGGTTCTTTGTCCAGAACGGACAGAATCGCTAAGTACAACGAATTACTCAGAATCGAAGAAGAACTGGGCAGTTCAGCAATTTATAAAGGTAAGGATACCTTTTACAATTTATAAGAATATGGGAACAAGCCTCGCGAACAAACTGTTTTACCTACTCGTGTTTTTCGCGTCCTTGTTCTATTTTCTGATTCTAGGTGAGTCCGGGCTCGTGGTCCGGTCTCAAATGGAAAAAAGCCTTTCCGAACTCAGGCTGGATGTCGAAAGGCTCGAGTACGAAAACCGACAGTTGGAAGAAAGGCAAAAATTGCTCTTAGACGATAAGATCGCATTAGAGAGAGAAGCTAGAAAGTATTACCTTTTGTCGGAAAGCGCTCATATTATAAAGTTTAGAGAACCTGAACCAAGGTCGGAAATAAAACCTGTCTTGGCATCAAGACTAATCGCGCTGAAAGCCGGAAAGGATCTTCCGGTACCTCCTATCCAATTATTGCGCTTTTTTTATGTTTCCTTTGTTGCTTTCCTATTTATTGGAGTTTTCAGAAAATTGCGAAGGAAGAAACTGGAACTCTAGACTCGTCTAAGGGAGCCAGAATGTCTGAAATAGAAAAAATTACCGAAGTCTTCGAAGAACTTACCGGAAGCAAAATCTCTAAGAAATTCATCGACCACCGGAAAATTTTTCTCTGGGGTCCTGTAACTGACGAATCTGCCAGAGACATCGTCGGCAAACTTCTGTATTTAGAGATGGCCGATCCCGGTAAAGAAATTACTTTCTTTATCAACAGCCCAGGCGGAGTTGTAACTTCCGGGCTTACTATTTATGATACGATGAAGATGATCTCTTCGCCGGTAAATACAGTATGCATGGGCCTTGCGGCTTCCATGGGTTCAGTTTTACTAGCTGCCGGAGTAAAAGGAAAGAGATCCATTTGGCCAAACGGCAAAGTTATGATCCACCAACCTAGCATCGGCGGACAAATCGTCGCGCCAGCTACCGATCTAAAGATTCAAGCAGAAGAAATCTTAAAAACCAAAGCTCGATTAAACGAGATACTAGCCGAAGCCTGCGGTCATCCTGTATCAAAACTAGAAGAAGATACGGATCGGGACTACTACATGGACGCAGACGAGGCAATCAAATACGGGATCGTTGATTTTCTCGCGCAGAAAATAGACTTCCCAAAATAGATAAACTACTTATGACCCAGGCTCCCAAGTTAGACGAGGTAATTGCAAACTTTTTAGAAGGTGCAAGCCCGTCCGAAAAAGCGGACGACAATCTGATCGCGGAGCTCCTGCGGGAATTTATGCAGTTCCTCTTCGGAGAAAGCGGAGACGATGTTTCTCCGATCGAGGACATCAGCCTTTCCGAACTCGGTGCATTCGAATTGGATGAATTCTTAAACTTCTTCCTTCCCGACATGATGCCTGAGGATCCTCAGATCCAGAAAAAGGGAAAGACGTTCCTTTCAAAATTTAGAAAATTCTTAATTAAAAAATCTTTATTATCTAAAGAACAGCTCGAAGATTGGAAGGAATTCTTCCAAGAAAACAAAATCTAAAAAAGATACGTAATGCAAAAATGGAACGTCCGCAGTTTCGACCAAGAAAGTTCCTTTTCGGAAAACATCTTCAGACTATTTATAGCGCCTTCTTTCCTCCGGTCAATAAGCTAAGAAGCAAGTATTACTGTGAGGATATCCTTCTCACATTGAGCGATAGTTCCGGTGATACTCTTTGGCTGGAACACAACCCTCCACTATCCACCTATAGAAACGGAGAAAAGCCCTGGAATGGCTCGTATATCGTAATGATTCACGGAATGGAAGGCAGCTCCGAAAGCCATTATTTAGTTTCATTGGCGAGTTCCGCTTTAAAGAAAGGTTATGGAACGATTCGTGTCAATCTAAGAGGATGCGGAAGAGGAAAAGGTCTATCTAAGTTCACTTATTACGCAGGACAAACAGGCGATGTGCAGGATATTTTAGATTTTGTGTATGGATCTTTGAGTACCAAAATCTTTTTGTCCGGCTTTTCACTTTCGGCAAATCTAGTCCTAAAATACTTCGGAGAAAATCGGACTCACAAAGCTCTCGCTTTTTCAGCAGTGTCCCCTCCCCTGGACCTTTCCAAAAATTGTGAATATATAGATTCATTATCCGGAAGATTCTATAGAAATTATTTTTTGAGCAGCTTTAGAAAGAAGATTAAGGAAGGAGTACTGCAGCTTTCTCCTCAAATTCTTAAGGATTTAGAAAAGATTCGAACCTTCTTTGATTTTGATGATTTTGTAACTGCCCCCATGTTCGGCTACAGGAGTGCACTGGATTTCTATAGAGAAAATTCCAGCAAGGACTATATTCCCAAAATCAAACATCCCGGAATTTTGATCCACGCAGAAGATGATCCCGTAGTTCCGCCTTTGCAGTGGAAGGCAATTCCTTGGTCCAGACTTCCGAACTTGAGTGTATTGCTCACGAAGAAAGGAGGTCATGTAGGATTTTTGTCGGAACCTAGTCCCGAAGTTCCAGATGGCCGTTGGGTCACCAAAATTCTGCTGGATTATTTCGATTCCAAACTTTAGCCTGACCGAGAATCCTTTCGTGAAAGCAAAAACTTCTTCCTCTTCTAAACCTCGCAAACCTCTGCCAGCATCATTTTTCCTGATCGTCTCCTATGAAGATCAAGAAGTGTATTATAAATTGAAAGAGAAAAGCGAGAAGATCTTTTCGCAAGCTCTGTACGAATCCCAACCCATGCCTAAATGGGATCACAAGTTTTCGCATTTTTTGGAAAGTCCCTTAGGCAGACATACTCGTATTTTATCTTTTCGAAGAAGAATCCATAGAGAGGAGCTCCCCTCGATTCAAAAAGAATGCCTTAAATTTCAAGATGCATTACGAAAACAGGATGAAGCTTTGAATATTTTTCCGGGATACTTGACTCCTTATAACTTGGTCCTCGCGTCAGTGGAAGAGGATTTGCACAGAGTTTATTTATTTCATGGAGTCTTTGCCGAAGTGATCTATACGTTTGAAAAACAAAAATGGATCGTACAAAACTCAGCTCCCGAATTTTTCAACACTACCGAAGCACGATATTTTTTTACGAACTTGAGGGAAACCTATGTACAATCTTTGGAAAAGCGTTAGCTTTGTTCTACTCAGCATACTTTTCTTAAACTGCGAGCCGGGGCAGCTCGCGATCGACAAAGTGGAATTATGCGACTACTTTACCAGAGACGGAGTTTGCAGAGAAGCTACCGAAATCAATAAGAAGTATCAAATTGAAATTCCAAACCAGAAAAAACCACAAACCTGGGAAGACCTTTCCAACTATTTGTACTTTCATGCTAGAGAAACGCCCGGATTTATCTTAAGAACGAATCGGAAATTTACTCCCGAAGAAAAGAAGGAACTGAAAGAAAGCTATTTCGCAATGTACGATTTTGCAGGCGAAAGAGGAAAAATGGAAGGCCTTGAAATGGGAGAAGATTGGATCGGGTCCTTCAACTATTTGGGCACTATGATCAAGCAAAAACAGAAAAAGGAAAATAAGCTGAAATCTTTCCCTTATGAAACCAGTTTGTTTCCGGCGAACCTAGAGTTCTTCTGGTCATCCAAGCTATTTACTGGCTCGACCAAAACTAAAATCAACTTAACCTATCGGGTCTTGCCTCCGGAAAAGTAGGATGCGTTTTGTGCTTGCCCATACTTTTTAGTGAAAAGCCCCGCCCTTCCTGGGCGGGGGCCGGTGCGGTGGAAGTACCGACCTCCTTGTTACAAAATCACTTTTTTTGCAAGTGCTTTTCTTTTCGGCCCTCTTGTAGGAGCTCCTACAACTTTTTGATTCCGCGAATCCTCAGACTTCTCAAAGGAACAGATCTGTTGGATTTAAAAAAATCTGACTCAGCTTCAGATCCAAAACGAAATATGCAAGCATTCCTAAAACCAAAGCAGAAACCACCGGAATCAACAAGTTGTCATCGATCAGACCGTTCCAGTACGTGCCACTGTATAGTTCCGTCAGCGCAGCCACAATGACCGCAGGCAAAAGCAGAACAATGTTTTGCACTATATTACCGGCTGCTAAATGATAAATTCCTAATAGATCCGGGTTCGATTGAAACAGATACAAGAACCAAAGACCAACGAAAGTAGTGGAAAGTATGAAAGCGATGATTCCTTCCTTGGACTTGCCGTTCGAGAATCGGTTCTTTCCGAAATGCACCCCTACCCACGCGGCCATCGGATCTCCGATTACTAGAAAGAGCATGGAAAGGATCGTGATATCCGCAGGAAAAAAAACGACTACGAAAGTACAGGACAGAAAGTAAGGAAATGTTCCGTTGATTCTGGTCTTTTCCTCTTCTTTTAACAAAAAGCCAGCTAACTTTACAAATACGGATTGTACAACAGGTATCTGGAACCTCGCAAATTCCAAGATTACAAGTAAGAAAAGGCAAACGACTAGGACTAGCGTGACAATCGCCCAGGTCGCATTCTTTAAACCGAAGGCGCCGTGAAACACATCTAGATAATAGCAGATTGGTATCGCAAGTCCCAGCAAATGCCATGCTTTACGAAAATAGTTAAAAGATACGGTGCGAGAAGGAATACCGATGGTGTCCAAGATTTTCTACCTAATCAACGTTTTGAAGCAATTTTTAAAGCAGCTTCTTCATCGGGCGCAATCAAAAAGAACCCGTTTAATCCCGCCATCTTGAAGACGTTTACAACTGCTTTCGATATATTCACAAGTACTAGCTTGTTTTTATTTGAGAAACTGGCCTGACTTACTTCCTTTAAGGCCTGCACACCGGTGGAGGAAATCAAGTGTACATCCTCCAGGTCCATGATGACAGGTCCTCTACGAACCGCAACAGTCAGTACGTCGCGGAATTTTTTCTCCGTAAAGGAGTTGATAGATCCCTGCAACTTCAGAACTTGAACGTTGTCTATCTTCTCCGTGGAGATGAGAATCTCGTTCAGGATCATAGCTACTCGATTCGCCAGGGTACTGGATTTTCCCAAAAGATACAAATGGTTTTTCTTTTATTCTCCTCTGCATTTGTTTTTTTCAAAACCTACGGGTTTCCATTCTCCGGGTCCATCCTGCTCGGACTTTCTCTGGCACTTACTAAGTTCCATTCCTCTAAACCAGCAAGGCCACGGATCATTTTTCTCGGATTTCCCTTGCTCTTATTGTTGGTCTCTCTTTGGGACGGTTCTTCCCCGGAAGATATCCTAGATTTAGTTTGTATTACTTTGGCTGGGATGCAGGCCGGGAACGGAACAATAGGATTGCGTACTAGATCAGCTTCCGTGAAGGACGGCCTGCTTATTTTTCTATTACTTTTTTCAATGATATTGTCATATTCCAGAAAGGAGCTGTCCACATTCTTAAGCCCCGCGCTTTTTTTGCTGTTTCCAAAATACAGCAAGCGTCAAATTACTGTTCCGGTCTTAATCATATTTCTATTAATCGTCGGGATTTTCCTAGGGGCCACCGAATCGGAACACCCTTCGGAGCCTAGCCTAATCAAATCATTCCTGTTATTCTCGGGGGTATGCCTTGCACTTTTTTCCAAGAGCTTAGGAGATGATAAAAAAAGGGTCGGTGAAAAGATGCTCTTCCTTGCCTGCTTTCTACTGGTTTCTCTCGGAAGTCCAGGCCAGGAATTCACCGGGTATTCACTCGGACTCTTTTTTTCGTACTTGCAAGAAGAACAGGAAGGCCTAGAATCCGAAACGGAAAGGAACACTTGAAAATGGTTTCCCCTTTAAAGATCAAAATCGCCCATTTGCTCCGAAAAACCGAAGAGATAGAGAGAGACTTAAATGAACTGGGAAAGATCAGAGATAGGATCGCTTCAGACAGAGACTATTCAGAATCTCTAAGGGATTCCATCGATGAGGAAATGAAAAAGCTATCTTCTCAAAGAGATCAAATGCTTGGATTAAAAACCAAAGAAACACCTTCGGATTGGGCGGTTCCTACAAAGCCATCTAGCTCTAGAGCTGCAGAAGGTCTGTACCAAGATAACGAAAAACGCTTGGCTCACCAAATATCCGTTGAAATCCAAGGAAAGAAACAACAACCTGCCAAGAAGACCGTGCATAAATACTAGCCGAGTCTTTCATTTACCACCTAAGAATTAGGGAACCAAAAACCAAGTATGATCAAAAGAATCTCCTCTACCCTCCCATTCCTTCTAGCTTTCATCCTCCTAGACTGTAAGATGAATTCAGATGTTCTCGCTTCGTTTAAAGGCGGAACGGTTACCAGAAAAGAGCTACGTCTTCACTATGAATACAGCCTCAAAGGTCGTAAACCGGACGAGAATACTGCATCGGTCGCGAATCAATCCAAGATTCTAGAAGAACTTAGCTTATTAAAAATCGCAGAAAAGTACAACCAAGACCAAAACTTGGTCTCCGAAAAAGAATTGGGGGATTATCTCAAGTTCTCCGAGCCACAGTTCGCATTTTCTCTGCTTCGAAAAAAATTCGAGGACGAGTCGGTTGCAAAAGGGAAGGCTCGCATGGCTTTCTTAAGAATTCTTTTTGTACCTAGATCTGCGCAAGACCAGAATCCAAGTGGAAAAGCACAGGAGCTATTCCAAAAGCTACAGAATATTTCTTCTAAAAAAGAGACCGCAGCATTTATCTCCGAAAACACCGCAGAGAGACAAAGAAAGGCGGTCGGCGGAATCCTAGAACCTTATTGCATCAATTGCGGAAATGATCCTTTCTCTGCGATGTTTAGAGAAGCTGCACTTACCCCAAACCAGTGGGTGTTAAAAGAAGAGAATGGTAACTTCTTCCTATTACGCGCAGAAAGAGTGGAAGACATCTATATCACTCGCTTGGATAAACTCTTCCGAAACGAATTCTCTAAGATGAAGGATTTGGCTCAGAGTTATGTAAAAAGGGACATTCCGGAAGAAGCAAAAAAAGACGCACAGTTTTATTCGGAGCTAAACATAGAAGAGAAGGCAGTCCAAAACGCAGAACATTATAAAAATCTGTATATGGCAGAATCCTGGAGAAAAAGAATCGAAGAAGTAATGCAAGGCTCCGGCTGGGAACCAGCACAAATCACAAGAGAGAGTGTGGATAAGATCGTTCCGGATACCACTCTCTTAAAGGACAAGAACTCTGGCCAAGAAATTAAATACAAAGATGTTCTGTCCATGTACAAAGAGTTCAGCGCGATTACCGGTGGAGAAGCGAATCCTAAAGAGGAGAAAATCTCCGTCCTAAATTTCTATTCCTCTAGGTTCTTACCGATGAAAGTCGGAGAACGTTCTGAAGAAATCAAAGAGATTCGTAATTCGGAAGAATTCACCCAGCTATTTCCGATCCAAAGACGCTTTCTATCTCTTCCTGTTCTAATGAAACGGGTCTTTCCTCCAAAAATTGAAGTTTCCGAAAAAGAAGTGAGAGATACCTACGAAGCTGGAAAGATGTTCGCTTATTCCAAACCTTCTCCTACGAACCCCCAGCAAGGAATTCCGTTGCCTTACGGAGAAGTGGCTCCTAGGATTCGCCAAGAGCTCATGGACCGGAAAAAACAGGGATACGCCCAAGAGTTTATTAATAAACTAAAAACGGACTACCAACTGACTGTTGCTACAGAGCAGCTAACGGCAGGTAGGCTCTAATACTTATATAAAAAGTCTTCTAAATTAGATTTTAGACACCCGTCTACCGCTTGTTAGCCTAGTATAAGAAGGAAGCAAGCGGATCCAATTTTCTAAGAATCAGACACTTGTGGACCGAGGAGTATTTTTTCCGAGGTTCACTTGCCCTTTTTATTCCCTTAGTATAAGCTTTAGTAAAAAAATTGTATCCTTTTGTTTTCAATGGGACTTAATGGAAATTTATTCTTGAGCCTAGAGGGCCTCATCCTAAAAAGGTACAAAAAGAGGGGAAAAAGAATGAACAACCACATTTACATGCTCCGCAAAAAAAGAGGAATTAAGCAATACGATATGGCCAGAGCTCTGGGTGTATCCCCAAGTTACCTGTCCAAAATCGAAACCGGAAGCCAAGCTCCAACAGAAAAGTTCAAGCAGGCTTGCAGCAAATATCTGAAAACCACGATAGAGAAGCTATTTAACGAAAAAGCTGTGGAAGATGTTTACCCTGAATTCAGCCAGGGACTGACCAACAAACTCTGGGCAAAACGCAGAGAGTTGGGAATCAAACAATACGACATGGCCAAAAAACTGAAAGTTTCTACACCATTTCTATCCAAAGTAGAACTAGGACTTTTGGAACCACCTGAAGATTTCAAGGCAATGGCCTCCAAAGTTCTAAAAATGAAAAAAGAGGAATTGTTTCTACAGAAAGTAGAATACTAAGATATCGGGCCGGTTTTTTAACCGAGCCCTAAGTGGTTCGTTTTTCTTTTTTCCAGAATAATTTGTGAATTGAAAACCCTGGCTTGCTTATGCAATCAGCCAGGGCTTTTTATTTTATTGGATTTGTACAGAATCTAAATTCTGATCAGCCTTTCTTTACCAGGATCTTGCCTCCGGAATAGTCCACTACCACAGATTCTCCTTCCTGGAACTCTCCTTTTAGGATAAATGAGCTGAGCGCATTTCCGATTTCTCTTTGGATGACTCGTTTCAAAGGTCTAGCTCCGTATTCAGGATCGAAACCTGCTTTGACCACATGGTTCTTGACCGCCTGAGTATATTTCACCGCAATACCATTCTCTCTCGCTTTTTTGGATAGGTGTTGCAGCTGTATCTCCGCGATCTTAGAAAGCATCCCTTCGTCGATCGATCTGTAAAAGATGATCTCGTCTAAACGATTCAAGAATTCAGGCTTGAAGTGGGCCTTTAACCTTTGGGTCACCAACCTCTCCTTTTCTTCACCAGAGTATTGCGTACCTCCGAGGATGTCCGATCCGATATTGGAAGTAAGGATGATCACAGTGTTCTTAAAGTCCACGTGTCTTCCTTTTCCATCTGTCAATCGTCCTTCATCCAGGATCTGTAGGAATACGTTGAATACTTCCTGATTTGCCTTTTCTACCTCGTCAAAGAGGACCACTGAGTATGGTCTCCTTCGTACTGCCTCCGTTAGTTGGCCACCTTCATCGTAACCAACATAACCCGGAGGAGCTCCGATTAGTCTAGAGACAGAATGTCCTTCCATATATTCGCTCATGTCGATCCGTAGCATTGCATTCGGGTCATCGAACAGAAACTCAGAGAGAGCTTTTGCTGTCTCAGTTTTACCGACTCCTGTAGGTCCTAGGAACAGAAAGGTTCCAATCGGGCGATTTGCATCCGCGATTCCAGCTCTCGATCTTCGGATCGCATCAGAGAGGAGCTCGATCGCGTGGTCCTGACCGATCACTTTGGATTTTAGGTATTCTTCCATTTTCAGGAGCTTTGCCTTTTCTCCCTGGAGCATTTTGGATACAGGAATTCCGGTCCATCTAGACACTATGTTCGCGATATCTTCCTCGTCGACTTCCTCTTTCAGAAGCCTGCTGTCTCCGGAAAGTTTCTTTAGTTCCTCGTTTGCTTTATCCAGCTGTTTGGAAAGATCTACAAGTTTTCCATATCGTATCTCCGCAACTCGATTGATTTCTCCCAACCTCTCAGCTTCTTGCTCCAGATTTTTGTATTTATCAATCTCTTCTTTGATTTCCTTGATCTTAGAAATTTTGGATTTTTCTAGATCCCACCTCGCCTTCAAGGATCTAAATCTTTCTTCCTGCTCCGAAAGCTCTTTTCCGATCGATTCAGTCCTTTGTTTAGAAGCTGGATCTGTTTCCCTTTTTAGGGCTTCCCTTTCGATTTTTAAGGACTGAATTTTCTTACTCAATCGATCCAGTTCCTCCGGCATGGAATCCATCTCGATTCTCATTTTGGAACTAGCCTCGTCGATCAGATCCACTGCCTTATCCGGAAGGAATCGATCTGCGATATAACGATTCGAGAGGGTCGCCGCAGCTACAATAGCAGAATCTAATATTCTGATTCCGTGATGTATTTCATAACGATCTTTTAATCCTCTCAGGATGGTAATCGTCTCTTCTATACTCGGTTCCTTTACATACACCGGTTGGAACCTTCTTTCGAGTGCAGCGTCCTTTTCAATATGCTTTTGGTATTCTTTTAGAGTAGTCGCACCGATACACCGCAACTCTCCGCGAGCCAGCATAGGCTTGAGCATGTTAGAAGCATCCATCGCTCCTTCTGTGGCACCTGCACCTACGAGAGTATGAATCTCGTCTATGAAGAGAATGATATTTCCTTCGCTGTGTTTTACTTCGTCTAGAGTGGCCTTGAGCCTTTCTTCAAACTCTCCTCTGTACTTGGCTCCGGCAATCATCGCACCCAAATCGAGGGCATAAATTGTTTTGTTCTGAATCCCTTCCGGGACTTCCCCTTGTATGATCTTATTCGCGAGACCTTCTACGATCGCGGTCTTACCGACTCCGGGCTCACCGATGAGTACAGGATTATTCTTGGTCCTGCGAGTAAGAACCTGAATGGTCCTTCGGATTTCCTCGTCTCTCCCGATTACAGGGTCCAGTTTTCCGTTTTTTGCCAACTCGTTTAGGTTCTTAGCAAATTTTTTCAAAGCATCTGTTTTGCTTTCGGGAGAATCGTCCATGATAGGCTTTCCTTTTCTCAGGTCTAGTATGACCTTTAGTAACTTTGCATAATCTAACCCCAGTTTGGCGAATTCGTTTCGCAAATTAGAGTTACTGTTTTTTAAGAATCCGAGCAAAACATGGTCGGTAGAAAGATATTCATCCTTCAGCTCAGTTTTGATTCGATCGGAATTTTGTAATAGCTGTAGTGCTTCCCTAGAAAAGTTTCGATCTGCATCTCCGTGAACCTTGGGAATCGTGTCGAGCTGAGTTCTTATCTTGCTTCTAAATGCCTCTAGAGACAATCCTAGTTTCGAAAAGAGCGTGGGGGCCAGTCCGTCGGATTGGTGCAAGATTTCCCAGAGGATATGTTCCTCCTTCACCTCCGGGTGACCGCTCTTCTCTGCATTTTTTTGAGCTTCGCCCAGTGCCTCGTTCAGTTTAATCGTGATTTTATCTAGCTTCATGAGTCTTCGTCTCTGGATTCGGTTGAATTCTTTGGGAGTTCCTAGGGAATTCTTTTCCTTTTAGTTTAACTCTTAGACATTGGCCATTGTATTTTTGGCGAATTTTTATGCCAGAAAGTCAGAGACTTTTTCTCTTACTTTATGTCCCTATTTTTCCAGATCTTCTCCTGAATTCCCTTTGACAAACGGAATTGCTCCAATGCGATTATGTTTCCGACCCCTCCGGCAGGGCTGTTTGCCGAACTTTACAAACGGAAAGCACCCATGTCTCATCCACCTCACAAGGAAAGTTGGAAATCTCGCACAGGTCTGATTTTGACCGTTGCTTCTGGGGCTATTGGATTAGGGAATTTTTTGAGATTCCCGGGCCAGGCAGTACAGAACGGAGGAGGAGCTTTTCTTCTCCCTTATATCGTAAGTTTTATTTTGGTGGGAATTCCTGTCTGTATCACTGAATGGATCATGGGAAGGATGGGTGGAGAACACCATCACAGTTTTCCCAATCTATTTCGTTCTTATCTATCCGGCATCCCACTTCGCTTAACAGGAGCAATCGGAGTCACCATCCCGTTGCTGATTTATGTATATTATGTTTTTGTGGAAGCCTGGTGCCTTGCCTATGCTTTTGATTTTTTAACAGGTCAGATTCATTTTGCAGATGTAAACGGAACTCAGGAAAAAGTCATCCAACAGGCCGGAAATTATTTTGTGGAAATGGTAGGGGCAAAGGAGAACGGAGCAGCGATCGCCGGAAAAATCTTTTATGCTACACTCGCCTGTTTTTTTCTCAACTTTCTACTGGTGTACAGAGGGATTGCGAAAGGCCTAGAAGTATTCGCAAAGATTGCTGTCCCTTTGATGTTAGTTTGCTCCACGATAGTACTCGCAAAAGTTCTCACGCTAGACGGAATCGACAAGGGCCTTGGAAAAATGTGGAACCCGGATTGGAGTGCTCTCGGGCAAGCAAAGGTTTGGATTTCTGCGGCCGGTCAGATCTTCTTCACTCTTTCTGCGGGGTTCGGAATCGCCTTAGTATTTTCCAGTTACTTAAAGAAGGACAACGATGTAGTTCTCTCTTCGCTCTCGGCGGCATCTTTGAACGAATTCGTGGAAGTCGCATTCGGAGGAATGATCACAATTCCGGTGGCTTTTCTATTCTTAGGAGCGACGGTTACTACTTTTGGTACGTTCGGAATGGGATTCATCGCTTTGCCGGCAGTGTTTGCGCTTATGCCTGGAGGAATGTTCTTCGGCGGACTTTGGTTCTTTGTTCTATTTTTGGCGGCGCTTACTTCTTCCGTGACAATGCTTCAACCTGTGATCGTATTTCTGGAAGAAGCGTTTCACCTAAAAAGAAGAACTTCTAGCTTTATTCTTTTCTTAGTTACGTTTTCTTTATCTTTTCCGATTATCTATTTCAACAAGGACTTCAACGCATTAGACCAGGCGGACTTTTGGGTCGGAACCGTACTCATCTACATTTTAGCGACTTTGCAGATCCTGATTTTTGGCTGGGTGATCGGCGCCAAAAAAGGAATGGAAGAAGGCAACAGAGGATCCCATCTCCAAATGCCAAAGTTCTTTTGGTTCGTAATCCAGTACATCACTCCCGCATTTTTACTGATCGTGCTCGGAGTATTTCTATACCAAAATATGGAATCTTATATCAATAAGATGAGCGTAGACTGGATGATCGCGAACGCTCCTCCGAATACGGATCCAGAGTCTGCGAGAACTCAGGCACTCGTTTCTAAATTCATCTTTATTAGCATTCTAGCGGTTTTCGGAATCATATACTTTTTGGTGCATATTAGTTTGAGGAAAAAGCCCGACACCATCTCAGAAAAGGCCAGAACCAAAAGCAGGCTGCTTATGTTGGTGATTGCGGGCTTTGCATGCCTTATCTTTGGGATGTATAAATATTTTCCCTATAAGAAAGCGATTCCTGATCGATTCCTAGACCTGCTTCCTGTACAATCGATTCAGCCCCAAGGAATACTGATCATGGTAGGATCACTCGGACTGGTTACTCTGCTTTCCATCTACTGCGTTTATAAGCTTTTTATCACTAGGAACGAATGAGCGTAGAATCGGAAAAGACCAAGGAAATTTTCGAAAAGCTACCGGAGATTTGGCCGGACTTTACCACAAGAACCGGGCAGATAGAAATGGCCGCGTCCGTGGAACAGTGCTTTCACGAATCCAAACATCTGATCGTAGAAGCTGGTACCGGTGTCGGTAAGTCCCTCGCCTATTTGATCCCGGCCGCAATCTACTCTCTGGAAACCGGAAAGACAGTCCTAGTCACAACAGAAACCAAGGCACTACAAGACCAATTGATACGAAAAGATATACCATTGGTCTCTAAAGTCATCGGAAAAGAAATACGAGCAGAAGTTGCGATGGGAGCCTCCAACTATGTTTGTAAACGAAAGTTGGGAAACGTACTGACTACCGGAACCTTCGGCCCGGAAATGATGGATCATCTTTCAAACTTCAAAGACTGGGTAAAAGAATCGAAGAGCGGAAGAAAGCAGGAATTTAACGGATATGCTTCTCCGGATTTTTGGCAAAAAGTCACCCGGGAGGCGGATTCTTGTCTTGGCAGAAACTGTCCGAACTATTCCCATTCTTTCTATTTTTTGGAAAGAGCAAAGTGGCAAAAGGCAAATATATTAATCGCAAACCATCATTTACTCGCGGCACATATCGCTTCTGACTTCAATATTCTTCCTGAATTTCCTTACTTGATCATAGACGAGGCACACAACTTTCCCGAAACTCTGGGATCCGCATTCAAAATCGAATTGTCCTCCTTGGAAATACAAAAGCTTTTATTAACAATCTGGAATCCTCAGAAAAAAACCGGACTCGGACAAAAACTATCATCTCCCAAAATCATCGATTTGGCCGGAGTTGCAGGAGAAAAACTGACTGTTTGCTTTAACCGGATCGCCGGAGAGATCCCTTTAAATTTTTATGGCTCTCAAAGAATTAAAAAGCCTTTGAAAATGGATGGTGGAGATTTCGAATCCTCCATCGACACACTTCAGGACGCATTTCAAACCGAATTAAAAAAATATAATAAAGAAAGCGAAGAATTAGAAGAGAAAGAAATCGCTTTAGAAATCGAGATGCTATCTTCCAGAATCGCAAAGATCAGCGAAGGGTTTCATTTGTTTCGAACTATGGATTCCGGAGAAAGAGTATATTGGGCGGACCCTCCTAATCGGATGACTAAAGAACTGTTTCCCAGGTTGCTTACCCAGCCTTTGCATTCAGAAGAAATATTAAGAGAAGTACTGGAGCCCAGGACGGACAGCATCGTTTTTACGTCGGCTACGCTGTCGTCAGGAAAGGGAGATCTAAAATACTTCCAGGAAAGAATCGGAAAATTACCTACCAAATCCAAAATTGTTCCTTCGCCTTTTCCGTATGAAAAGAACTCCTTGCTATTCTTACCCAAAGACGTAAGAGATGCCTCGGAAAATGCGGAGGGAAACGCCGCCGATCTTTCAGAGTACATCTTGAAGTTGATCGAATTGACCAAGGGCGGGACCTTCGTTCTATTTACTTCGAACCGATCGTTAAACGAAGTCTTGGATTTGGTCAGACCTCGCTCTAACTTTCCGATCCATTCCCAATTGGAATTAGGACCGGAATCCGCAAAGGCTTCTTTCCTCTCCGAAAAAAACTCGGTGCTTTTTGGAGTATCCACGTTTTGGCAAGGAGTGGATATTCGTGGAGACCAGCTTAGGTCCGTAATTCTTACAAAGATTCCATTTCAACCTCCGAACGATCCTGTTTTAGAAGCTAGAAGCGAAAAGTTGCGGGAGAAAGGCGGGAACCCCTTCAAAGACTTGCAGCTACCTTACGCTATGACAATTCTAAAGCAAGGATTCGGAAGACTGATTCGTTCCGAAAAAGATACCGGAATCGTGAGTATTTTAGATTCCAGAATTTGGACCAAGTCCTACGGAAAGGATCTGATTTCCTGTCTTCCTCCTGCAAAACGAGCGAGTTCTTGGGAAGAATTGAAGGAGTTTTATTCAAATCTGCCGAAATTTGAAATAGAGAACTCCCATGCAAAAGAACCTGTTTCTTAAATTTCTCGAATACAAAAGCTTGCTCCCTACTTTTAGGCGCTCTAGCAAGTATTCCTTTCCGCTCGCAATCCTAACTCTACTTTCGTTCGCTTCGGGCAGTTTTGCCTGGGAATCCAAAGATAAGACTGATACTATCACGGACTGGAAAAAGGGAGAAATCCGAAAAACGATAGATCACAGAATGCCCAAAGTAGTCTTCCATCCGGATGATCCTGATTATAACAAGGAAGATACCGCAAAGAATCTGAACGAGGCGAGAAGCCGAGCGAAGGAAAGAGCAAGAGAGGAATTGCATAGGTATCTAGTTAGAGGATTGGAAAATCTATTTCTAAATTCTAATATACTTTTGAGAGATAAGGTCAGCGAAGACGAAATCTTTCGCGAAATCTTTCAAGAAATCTATGACAAGGACCCGGTTAAAATCGAGTATAAGTTTTCTCACAACCATCTTTCTTCTTTAGGAAAAATTGAGTTCAAGGGAAAGCGCGGAATCCTTACGCATATTCAGCTTCCTTACGGATCCGAAAAATTTCCGGAATTCCATCCTGCCTTAGAACCTTCGGATGCATATACGAGTCTCATCGTAGACGCGAGGCATTTGAACGTGACTGCGGCATTATTTCCGGAAATCAAAAATGAAGAAGGTGTGAGTATCTACTCCCCTTTCTTTGTAAAAAAATCTGCGGTTGTAATCGGAGGATATGTTCGTTATCTATCCACTCCCAAAGAAGCGATGTCCTGGGAAAATGCCGGCGATAAACCTTTCTTTACGACGGCTCTTACATCCACAGGAAAATATCCGGTAGATTTGGTGATCTCGAGTGAAGATGGAGAAAGGCTTTTGGCTTCTCCAAAAACCAGAGAAGCCTTGAGATCCGGAAAAGTTATTATTCTTTTAAAGCAATAAGTTCTAAGAAAACTTTTTCCGCTTTCTCGAAAGATTCTGAAAACAGATATCCGAATCCTAGATTTAGGAGTTCCTTCTCGGAAAGTTTATTTCTTCTTTTTTCATAAGAAGGAATGCTTTGAATGACATCCTTGTACTCTTCCGTCTTTTCTTCGAAACTGGGAATTTCTCCGGCTCCGGGTAGTTTTTCCAGAATATCTTTTGCTTCCTCAAATCTTCCGATATGTACTAAGCAAATTCCGAGAGTCGCGAGTGTATTTCTATCTTCCGTAAAGATCTTTAAGTTTTCCTTAAATACGGAAACTGCACCTTCGAAGTTTCTGACATGAAAATTACAGTAAAACTCTAGCCTTGCAAATTGAGAATCCGCGAATAATGCTTTATATCTGGATATCAAATCCAAGGCAGACTGGTAAGCATATGCTTCTTCGCAGGTCAAAATGCCGACTTTTAAGATGGAATAAGAAATCGGTACGGAAGAAGCTCTAAAATACTCGTGAAATAACTTTGCGGCTTCCTTATGCTTTCCTTGGATTTTGTGCAGGTAAGCAGAAACCAAAGGAGTTAGAATCGTCCTTTCTTTCAGTAAATAGTCATGATGCTTGGAAACAGATCCGATTTCGAGTTCCGCCAAGCATCTCAGGTGATTGATAAAAACGTTATTCGGATAGGCTTCTGAAACGCGGATAACTTCTTTGTATTCCTCCGTTTCAAACAACTCCCATGTAGATTCCTCAACGGATGGCTGCGTGGATAATGCAACACTTTTGGCCATACGACACCTCTATTTAGGATATCGGCGGATCTTGTTATTTTGAGATTGATTTTTTGAGAAAGGTTCCTTGGAGAATTTCGGATAAATCGCGAGGATCAGGGGGAATTTCCTGTAGGAGCTCCTACAGGAATCGGCTCAGTAAAAATGCTTGCAAAAAAGCAAGATTTTTGTTACAGGCCGGGTACCACCGCTGACGCTCCGGCCCCCACCCAACCAGGGCGGGGCCCTATCCCCGCATGTTCGTTCCTACTACGGATACAATCTTTCCATCATACGAGGAAATGGTATGCATTCTCGGACATGCTGAAGTCCGCAGATCCAGGCGATCAATCTTTCCAATCCTAGTCCGAATCCGGAATGCGGTACCGACCCGTACTTTCGAAGTTCCAAGTACCATTCGTAAGATTCCAAAGGAAGATTCTCCTCTTTCAGTCTTTGCACAATATTCTGATAGCTTTCTTCTCTCTCGGATCCTCCGATGATTTCTCCGACTCCGTCCGGTGCGATCAAATCCGCGTTCAGTACCGTTTTAGGGTTCTCAGGATTTACCTTCATGTAAAATGCTTTTGCTTCCCTCGGATATTTTTCGATGAAAACCGGTCCACCATGTTCCGTGGTAAGCATTTGTTCCCTTTCCGCGTTGATATCGTCTCCCCAGACGATATCCTCCCCTTTCGATTGTAGGAATTCCAACGCGTGATTGTAATCGATCCTTGCAAAGGGTCGATCCATATAAGCCAAAAGTGGCTCAGGATCTCTTTCTAAAACCTTTAGATCGTTCCTGCAGGCTGCAACTGTCGCTTTTACTACAGTCTTTACAAAATCTTCCTGCAATATTAAGTTTTGGTTATGGTCTGCGAATGCTACCTCTGCCTCGAACATCCAAAACTCAGTGAGATGTCTTCTAGTCTTGCTTTTCTCCGCACGAAATGTCGGACCAAAACAATACACCTTGCTGTGCGCAAAAATGGCGGTCTCTAAGTACAACTGGCCAGTTTGCGCAAGGTAGGCGTCTCCGAGATCAAAATATTTGGTAGAAAATAGAGTGCCCGCAGATTCACCGATCGAACCTGTCAAAATAGGGGTGTCGATCAGTGTGAACTGATTCTCGTAAAAATACTTTCTGATCTGAAAGCTAAGCTCATTACGAACTCTTAATATAGAAAGTTGTTTGCTGGATCTGAGCCAAAGGTGCCTTTGAGAAAGTAAAAAGTCGATTCCGTGCTCTTTCGGAGTGATCGGATAATTTTCAGAATGTCCGACGATTTTGTAAGATTCCAGAACCAGTTCGTACCCTATCGGAGACTTTTCGTTTTTCGCCAAAGTTCCGAGGATCTCAATTGAAGTTTCCTGTTTTAAGTGTTTAATTTCCTGAAAGGATTCTTCACTTAACAATTCCTTTTCAGCGAGTACCTGTATAATTTTCCCGCTCTCTCTAAGGCTCAAAAATTGTCTGGCATTGCTTCCTCGGATTCCGTGCACCCAACCTCGGACCTGAACCCGTTTCCCTACATTCTCGGATAGTTCGTTTAAAGTAATCGTCTTTGCCTCGGACATAAACGTATTTTAGTTCCATCGTATTGTGTGAAAGGATTATTTTCGAATGACATCCATGCTATAAGTAAAATCCTGATTCTATGGCTCCGATCTTACTGGATGGAAAAAAACTCTCTCAAAAAATCAAAGATTCCATTTCCCAGGAAATATCCAAAATGGTTTCCTCTGGGAAAAAACCTCCCAAGTTGGCTACGATCTTGGTCGGAAACAATCCGGCCTCGGAAACCTATGTAGCGATGAAGGTCAAGGCTTGTCATTCCGTTGGAATGATTTCCGAGAAAATCGAGCTCCCGGAAACTACGAGCACGCAGGAACTACTTCAAGTAATCCGCAGACTGAATCAAGATTCGGACACCCACGGAATCCTTCTGCAACACCCTTGCCCGCCGCAAATCGATGAAAGAGCCGCATTTGATGCGATCGATTTAAAAAAAGACGTCGACGGAGTTACGACACTCTCCTTTGGAAAACTTTCCATGGGCGTAGAAACCTATCTCCCCTGCACTCCCTACGGAATGGTACTTTTACTCAAAGAATACGGAATCAATCCGGAAGGAAAATCGGCCGTCGTCGTAGGAAGGTCTGCAATTTTAGGAAAGCCAATGGCTATGCTTCTTTCCGAAATGAATGCCACTGTTACCATTTGCCATTCCAGAACCCAGAATTTGTCCGAGGTAGTCCGTCAGGCAGATATCGTCGTCGGTGCGGTAGGAAAGCCAGAGTTTATCAAATCGGATTGGATCAAGCCAGGTGCGATTTTATTGGATGCAGGTTATAATCCTGGCAATGTCGGAGATATAGAAATCTCCAAAGCCTGGGAAAAATCTTCTTACTATACTCCTGTCCCAGGCGGGGTCGGTCCCATGACGATTGCAGTCCTGCTCTTGCAGACTTTGTATTCTGCAAAAGATCACTTTACACCGCCGCTAAAATGAAAACCATGTATCTCTAATGGCTATCAGTTTTGACGAGTGCTTTCAGACCTATCCGCCGTTTTCTCCCCCTGCAGATTTGGAAGAATTCTGGTCCGAATCCATCAAGGAGCTGAAAGGCTTTCCGATCAAAAACCAGACGAAAGCACTTCTCAAAGGCACGATTCTAAAAGAAACCATCTACGATATCTCCTTTCAATCCTACAGAGGAATCACCCTTACAGGCAGTTTGGTGATCCCGAGAAAAAGAGGGGATCTTCCGGTCATAGCGTACTTTCACGATTATGCGAAAGACAGACCACAAATAATGAAAGGATTTACCGAGGCCGGAATCGCGCAGCTCATCCTGGACTTAAGAGGTCACGCTTCCCAATTAATTCGTCCGGTTCTCAAAGAAGGAGAAATTCCTGATCCGGATTGGACGCCTGGCTATTTCCGGAGCGGATTGGATAACAGAGATTCATTCTTCTTAAAAGGAATGTATTTGGATGTACTCCGTACGATAGAATTCATTCGCCTAACAGACGGGATAGATGGAGACAAGATTATCCTAGCCGGAAAATCGTTGGGGGCTTCTTTGGCACTTTTTGGTGCGGCTTTTTCCAGCAGGGTAAAAGCTCTTATATTAGAAACTCCTAATTTTTGCCACATCGACGACAACCAATTGAAATTGGGAATGAGCTGGACCAAAGAGATCAACGACCAACTAGCAAATTCGAAAAGTAAAAAATCGGCATATAAGAAAAACCTTTCTTACTTCGATTCCCTATACTTTGCCAAAAAGATAAAGATTCCTACGATGGTTTCGGTAGGAATGGAAGATAGAGTCTCTCATCCTAAATCGGTATTCGCACTATTTAATCATTTGGTTTGCGACAAGAGAATGCAGGTATATCCGACCGAAGGAAACCACGCAGGAATTATAGGCGACAAACAGAATTCCGTGAACCTGGAATTTGCAAAGGAAATCTTATTTCCGGAATGAGGGAGGTCCGATTTCACAATTCTCTTTCTGGAAAAAAGGAAACATTCACTCCTTCTGATCCTAACAAGGTAACGGTATATTCCTGCGGTCCGACCGTATATAACTTTGCTCATATCGGAAACTTGAGAGCATTCTTATTCGTAGACTTATTGCGAAGATCCTTAAAAGCTCTCGGCTATCGAGTAGATATGACCATGAACATCACCGATATCGATGACAAGATCATTCGGGATTCGATCGCTCAAAAGCTTACGATCCAAGAATTTACTGCACCCTGGATCAAAGCATTCCAAGAAGACATTCATACTTTAAACATAGAACCTCTGGAACATTATCCTAGAGCCACAGAGTCCATTGAATCCATGGTAGAAATGATCCGTAGACTTCAAGATAACGGCTTTGTTTACGAAAAAGACGGAAGTCTCTACTACTCGATTTCCAAATTCAAAGGATATGGAAAGCTTTCTAAAATCGATATCACCGGGATGAAATCCGGAACTAGATACGATACGGATGAATACGAAAAAGATGATGTTCGAGACTTTGTACTTTGGAAATATCCTAAGCAGGAAGGGGAACATTCTTGGGATACTTCTCTAGGAAAAGGGCGTCCAGGCTGGCACTTGGAATGTTCCGCCATGATTCGAGACGTCTATCATTCCGGTGTGGACATTCATACTGGTGGGGTCGACCTTCTATTTCCGCACCATGAAAACGAGGTCGCACAGAGCGAAGGCGCCTATCCGGGAGAATCCTTCGTAAAATATTGGCTTCACTCCGAACACTTGTTAGTCGACGGAGAAAAAATGTCCAAGAGCAAGGGAAACTTTTTTACTCTCAGAGATTTATTAGAAAAAGTGAAACCTTCTGAAATAGTTTCTCACGCAAAATCGATCCGATATTTGCTGATTTCTTCCCACTATCGGACTAAGTTAAACTTTTCGATCTCCAGATTGGAAGAGGCGAAAACCTCCGTAGCAAGATTTCAAAACTGCATAGATCGTCTTCTAGAAGAATTAGAAAAGTTTCAAGTAAAGGCGCCAATCCAATCGATTGACCTGGGTGGAGAATTTCAGAACTGGTGGGAAGAGTGTCTGGATTCACTCGCGGACGATTTAAACATTTCCAAGTTTTTAGCGAATTCGTTTGACGCGATCAAGAGAATCAACTCCGCTCTGGATTCGGGTGAATGGAAAAAAGAAAATCTTCAGCAATCTCTGGAGTTCCTTCGCAGAATCGATTCCATTTTGGGAGTTCTCCATTTTCAAAAAGAAGAAATTTCTGCAGACGAACATATAGACGATCTAGTGCTTCAAAGACAAGAAGCCAGAAAGAACAAGGACTTTGCAAAAGCTGACCAGATCCGAGACCAATTGCAATCAATGGGAATTGTACTCGAAGATACGAAAGACGGTCTCCGCTGGAGGAGAAAATAGCTCGCTCGGACTATATATTCGGGAAAAGGAATGTTTCCGAAATTCTGGAAAGTTCCTACAATTCAGAGGAAGAATTTCCCATCCAGGAAATCTGGATCAAGTCTAGCCCTAGTAAAGAAATCAAAGATTTATTATCCAGGCTTCCCAAATCCGTAAAGGTAAACGAAGTTTCCATTTCCAAACTCGACCAACTTTCTTCGGGTGCAAATCACCAGGGGATCGTTGCATTGCGTACTCTTTTGCACAAGGGAGATCGCAAATCCTTTGAAGAACATTTAGAAACTTGTAAAGGACCAGTCTTGATTCTAGACAGAATCCAGGATCCGGGAAATCTAGGAAATATCCTAAGAACCGCAGAATGCTTCGGCGTAGAGACAATTCTGATCCCGGAAAGGGAATCCGCCGGCATAACTCCGTTAGTCGAAAAGATCGCCTCAGGAGCGTTAGCTTACCTAAAAGTATTCAGAGTCGGAAATTTGGCCCAGGTACTGGAAAAGCTCCAAAAGAAAGGATTCTGGATCGCATCCACTTCGGATAAAGGAGAGGAAGATTGGTCCAAACTCCCACCTTGGGAAGAGTTGGCGATCATCGTTGGAAACGAAGGAGAAGGAGCAAAAAGAATTTTGCTGGAGAAATCTGATTTTGTATTACGAATCCCATTGCACGGTCATATCTCTTCGTTAAATGTTACAGTAGCTACTGGGATTATACTGGATCGACTTAAGAATCGAGCCTAAGTCCAAATCAACGGCCTTTGTCGGATTAATTTTTCTTTCCTCACCAGCGTAATTTCTGTCCGCAAATTTACTGCTTGCGGATTTATTCTACTAGATACATTCTTTTCCCAATATGAATAGATACAAGCGACCTAACTCTAGCTATCTTGGAATTATTTTATTGATTATTAACCTAACGGTTTTGAACCAATGCCAAAATTGGGAAGATTTTAAAAAGCACTTAAAGCCTCCAGAGCATAAATCCTTTTTGGAAAAATATACAGATTATATTACTCTCGCCTATTTCGCAGAACAAAATCACGCGCTCTATCGATACATCCCGATTAATGGCCAACCTGCGAGTTCGATCAATGCAGATCAGTTTGCAGATCCTTACTTCAATCGAAACAACTCAATGAAGAAATTGGTTTTGGTTCACGGATGGGACTTCTTGGAGAGAAATAACCTCCCCCCCACAGACAAATTTACGAAAGTGAGCAATCTTCTCGGTACCTGGGGACAAGCATTAGGGATGGTGAATACGAATGTCGCAAGCGTACAAACCTACGAGATCTATGTTTTTACCTATCGCACCTCCGACTTTGTGGAGAATAACGGCAGAAGATTCATCGATACTTTAAACTTGTATTTCAGTTCTACGGATACAGTAATCATCCTAGCACATTCGATGGGAGGACTCGTAACAAGATCTGGCCTGTACCATACGAACAATGTCGTAGATATCATCGACAATGTAGTTTCCTTAGGAACTCCTTATTATGGTTCACCTTTCGCTTCCAGTTCTTACCAGTCTTCCAATTTATCCGTGTTAAGTCAGCTAGTCGGATTTATGACAGGAACCGAAGGAGGCGGGAACCTCGCCTATACGAATGGAGGATTGGTCGCAGGAGCTACGGTTGTGCCATTGGCGGAAATTATTTCCGGCGCACAAAACTTTTATCTAGAAAACTTAATCGCGCAAAGCTCCAAGGACGGAAAAGTATCCGCGTACTACGGAGACATGGCATGTAATGATATGGACAGCACTGCCATTTACACTTCCGGGTGCACTTTTCTGAATGGAGGGAGTCCTTCTTTTGGGGCCACGGATGGAATCGTGACTACAACTTCCGGTCACATGAACGGTCGTTTTGGGGCAAGGGCTTTTGCAACCACCTTTGACCACGCACAGCTTTCCTTCAGAAATTCGAATACCACAAATGCTACGAATCATTTTACTACTGTGATTGGGTATATAGATGGTCTATAATAAAATCATAATTCTAGGAAACCACTTTTTTGCTGCATAGCTAAATGCTGCAATATTTCTCCATGGTGGAAATTTCCAATCAAACTGTTACTTCCGGAAATTTTGTACGAACTGTTTTCTTTCCTCTGTTCGTATTCTTTTGGATCTGCTTAGAAGGATGTTTTACAACCTCTGTGATGAGCAGGCAGTACTGGGCAGGCCAATACGCGCAAGATACTGCGCCATTTCTAAAAGAACAAATCCTGGAAATCAAGGAATTCTATCTTTCTAAGAACGCATTCGTTTTTTTAGTAAAGACAGGAAGGTACAACTTAGAGCAAGACGGAATCCAATCCTTTGCCGAAAAGACGATCTGTATTCCGATCCGATCTGGTGATAACGGATTTTATCCACGGCAAATAGAACTGTACCTGAGACCTGACTCGGACCACTGTACAGAAGTAGATCTTACGCCGAAATTGAAATTCGAATTAGAAGAAATTCCAGAGTTGTCCAACGGGATTTGGATCAGAGAGTTGGATCTGTTTCTGACACGAAAATCTGGGTTAATTTCGGATATGAATCCTTTTCCAGATCCGGATCAATTCGGTCGCGCGCTGTACGACCAGCGCAAAAAAGTCAGGATTTCGCCTCCTTCCCTTCGATTTCTGGAAGGGAAGAATGTAACTTCCGCATTTCTGTTCTACGAAGGATACAATCTTCATCTGGGATTGTTACTAGATTCGAATCAGGTGATCCGATTCGGAAATGGTCCCCGGAGTTTATATAGAAAAGCCGATGGTGAACCTCTTTGGTTGACAATGGATCAAATTTCAAAAAAGGATTTAGAATATCTTGAAATTCGAAAGCTCCAGCTTCCGAAAAGTGAAAGGACTTTCGCAGTTCTTCAGGAAAAATTTGATCCTAAATCTTCAACCTGGAAATTAGAAAGCAAAATCTATCGAATCAAAACTCTTCCGCCTAACTATTTAGATGGTGTCATATTTAGAGCCGAGCCACTGAATCTATCCCGAATTCCTAAATCTGGAGGAGGTTGGTACGCTCTTTTATATCCGATCTCAGTTCCTTTGGATATCGTCACCTCTCCTCTTCAGCTGATTTCTATCTTGATTCTCGGATTCGACGGTCATTTGTGGCTCTGGAATTGTTTGCTCGGTGGAAGTTGTAAAACTGCTTTAGGTTAAAGATTTTCGAATTCCTCCGCAGAAATCCTGTCTTGCCTCAGAATGCTTCGAGGTGTACCTATTGCTAGTTCTTTGTGATTAGGAACAATGGCAGTTAGCGTATCCGAACCAACTATTTTAACAAACTTAACGTGGCTTCCTTCCTAAAATAAGCTAAACTTTGGCTCGAAGCTACGTATCGCCTTTTGCAATTGTTCTTTTCTGGATTCGAAAGAATCATACGGACCAGTGGCTTCTATTACATAAATAGATTTTCCTTTCACAAAGAAAGCGGCAAAATATTGGTAGTCTCGATTCCCGTGACGATACACCGATAGAAATTGTTTTCCGTCCAGTCCAGAAGAGGTCTTGATGCCTTCTTCTTTTAATAATTTATATCCCTGCTGCTCCATATGCAGCTTCATGGATTGAGACCAGAGGGACAGGTCCGATTGGGGTTCGTTGGGAACTTTTTCTACGAGAACTCTGACTCCATCCGGAGAGATAGATCTCCATTTAGACCAACCATTGTCTGGATATTGTGCAAATCCCTCGGGGGTATCGAGTGAGAACGAAGCGCACTGCACTAACGCAGCAAGAACGACTAAATAAAGCAAGATGAATCGCACTCTTTGAAAAGCATAAGATATATTATAATTTTTCAATATTCTTTTCATTTCAAAATCTCTCCAGTAAAGATTCTATATTCCGGATCTGCATCCATGGGAATTCCACTGGCTTTTTCGGAGTCATTTGCTGAGGAGCAATCAATCTAAAGCTTAGGTTGCAACGAATGTTTGCTGCCATTTCACTGTAGTAATTCAACTCTCCTTGCAGTTCTTCTAATTCGTCGACAGTATCGTTGATCTCCGTTTCCACTTCCAAAATTTGTACGAATTCGCTTTCGTCCAGCAACTTGTAAAGTTGCTCTAAATGCTTTCTCTTGGCTCCGATTTTTGCTCGGAGGTCGGTCATCTCCCCTCCGACATTGGTTCTCACGATATTTCTTTGGATCACTAGTCCATCACCGGCCGCAACACCAAGTACATCTTCCAGCGGAATATCCACAGGGACACTCACCGTAACATCCTGATTGCTCATTCGGATAAGCCAGCCGCCCTTCTCTTTCACATAAGAAAGGAATTTGTCCCGAATCTGCTCTGGTCTTACAGATTTTACAATCAAGGTGGCTTCTATCGTTTCTTCCTTTTTCGAACTCGTGTCCTTAGAAGCAGAGTCTTGCGAAAGCAGTGCACCGTTAAAAAGCGGAGCTAAAAAACCAAGAGAAACTAGAACAATCGCCAAAGCGATTTGAAATTTAGGTCGGAATATTGATAGATATTTCATAGTGCCCAACTCAATATAGGATCTGACATTTCCAATGTCTGAAAGGATTGCATTACGGAAGCTTCATGTTGCTTAAGAGAATCTGCAGTCGGGAAAAAAGCCTCGGCGACATGTATTCTCTTTCCGGAAACGTGCACTAACAGAAAGTAATAGTTGATGTCTAAACCGTTTCGAATTTCCACCTTCATAAAACGCGCGGATTGCTTTCCAAAATTAGGCTTTGATTCTACGATTTTGAACCCTCTTCGCTTCATTTCTATTTCTAACGCCTTACCCCAGAAAGTTAAATCCCCACTCGGATAGTTTTCCGTCATTCCGACCCGAATGCGAGTGTTATCCGGAGCTACCGCGAGAATATCAGATTTCGGTTCGCTGAACAACCCAGGAAGAAAATCATCCGCGTAATCAAAAAATCCTTTAGGAATTTCTAATGTAAATCTTCCGGTCGATCTCAATGTTCTAGAAGTCGGACTTATGCTCGAAATCCAGGCAAAAGGAGAAGGTTCAAACAAATCCAACCTTTCCGCAGGTTTTGTTTGCAAAAGCAGAGTAATCGTAGATAGGTCGGCTCTCGTCCGAAGGTAGGAAATCCTCGCGACAAGACCGTCGATTTCTTCCGTGAGCCTTACGATCTCTTTTAGAATTTTTACTCTTTCTTGAACGCTCGCGGTTCTTTTAAGCAGAACATACAAACGATCTCTTGCTTTTTCCGAAGACTTCAATCGGGTGGAAGTGTCTTGGAATTCTTTCGTAACATCGCTCGCCGAAATATTTCTAGAAATCACGTCTCCGTATTTTGCAAACTGGAGTAAAGCCTTGTCGAAATCCTTGACCGGAACTCGGACTACGATTCGCATTCTTCTATCTTCGATTGAGCTCTCCGCTTTTTCGATAAACCCACCGAGCTGAACGGTTGCCTTGGTCACCTTGTCAAGAACCGATTCTGGATCAGAGACCACAATTGTGAGCTCCCCCATATAAATCACCAGTCTCTCTTTTTCCTTTGGTTTCGGTGGAGGAGGAGCTTCGCCATCAGTCGTCAAAGCGTCTATATTTCTACCCTTACTACTAGCTTTTCCATCGGCAGACGTGGCGCGCTTGCGAGAGTCGGCACCGGGCTTGTAATATCCTCCGCGCGATGATCCAGTAGAGTCGGAAACTCCCTCGGGAGAACTCTCTTCAGAGTATTTTTCACGGAATAAAGGACTAGCACTGCACTGTACTAGAAGTGCAAGACTAACAAGGAATGTCGAAGTTACGACAAGTTTCTTCATGGGACACCTTTTGTAGAAGATTCTTCCAAAAGGTAAAGCAGTTTAAAGTCTTACTTTTATACCCATTTCTCTCAGATTTTCTTTGGTCTCTCGAATGGTGAATTCCCCAAAATGGAAGATGGAAGCCGCGAGCACTGCGTCGGCTTTTCCCCTGAGAATCGCCTCTACCATGTGCTCCGGATTCCCCGCTCCGCCACTGGCGATAATTGGAACCTCTAGGTTGGAAGAAAATAATTTCAAAAGTTGCACATCGAAACCGTTCCTGGTTCCATCTCGGTCCATCGAGGTCAGCAAAATTTCCCCTGCCCCTTTTTCCTGGGCCTCTTTTCCCCAATCCAATGCCTCTCTTCCGGTTTCGGTTCGTCCCCCGTGAAGATATACTTCGTATCGATTCCTTTCTTTATGAAATTTGACATCGATCGCGCATACAATACACTGAGAACCGTAAATCTCCGAAGAAGCTAACAATAAGTCCGAGTCCTGGAAAGCCGCAGTGTTGATCGAAACCTTATCCGCGCCTTTTTCGAGTACTGCCTTTACGTCCTCTAAAGAACGAATCCCTCCGCCAACAGTAAACGGAATAAAGATCCTTTCTGCAATTTCTTCCACGAGGTGAATGAGGATCTCTCTTTTATCGCTAGACGCAGTAATGTCCAAAAAGCAAAGTTCATCCGCAAGACTCTGTTCATACGCGATGGCGGATTCCACAGGATCTCCTGCATCCACCAGGTTTACGAATTGTACACCCTTTACGACTCTCCCCGCCTTGATATCCAAGCAAGGAATGATTCTTGCGGTTAGCTCGCTCATCCTATCTTTTCGGGTAACTCCACTTTCGTTTGATCCCAGGAAGACAGCTCTTTTGCTAAGGCAAAAATCTTAGCTTCGCCTAATTCGGATGCGGTGACCTGCAAACCAATCGGCAATCCTTTGGAGTCCTTTCCAATCGGTAGGGAAAGCGCAGGAACTCCAGCAAGATTGACCGAAGTAGTCAAAATATCCGCCTTATACATTTGGATCGGATCTCCGGTCTTTTCTCCCACTTTAAACGCTGTGGTCGGAGAAGTTGGCTGTAAAATCAAGTCTACCTTGGTAAAGAATCCTTCGTACTCTTTACGGATTAAAGCCCTTGCCTTCTGCGCCCTTCCGTAATAAGCGTCGTAATATCCTGCAGATAGCGAGAATGTACCGAGTAGAATTCTCCTTTTTACTTCCTTGCCGAATCCTTCACTGCGACTCGCTACAAACAAGTCTTCCAGCTTTCCGGTAGGATCCTTTCTGACACCGAATCTGATTCCATCGAATCTGGACAAGTTAGAGGAACATTCCGCAGTCGCGATAATATAGTAGATCGGAATCGAATAGCTCAATTTAGAAAAATCCAATTCTATGAGCTTGGCTCCCTTTGCTTCCAATTCTTTTAACGTAGATTGATAAGCGCTGGCAACGTCCGGCTCTATTTCAGGACCTAGTTTCATTACTCCGATCCGAAGTTTAGAAATATCTAATGCTGGCAACTGATTAGGCTCAAAGTGAGACAGATTTCTGGAAGTCGCATCTTTCGAATCTTTTCCAGAAATGATGGAATGAATATCGATCACTCCTTGGATATCGTTCGAAAGCGGCCCGATTTGGTCCAAGCTAGATGCGTAAGCAACCAGACCGTATCTAGAAACAGTTCCGTAAGTAGGCTTCAATCCGAATATCCCGCAGAGAGAAGCCGGCTGACGAATCGATCCTCCGGTATCGGATCCCAAAGCCACCGGAACCATGGAAGCCGCAACCGCGGCTGCAGATCCTCCCGAAGATCCACCGGGAATTCTAGAAATATCGAACGGATTTTTGGTTACTTGATAGGCAGAATTTTCAGTGGAAGAACCCATCGCGAACTCGTCCATATTCGCCCTAGGAAATAGTACAAATCCCTTTGCTAACAGTCTCTCGACCACGGTAGCCGAAAAAGGTGATTTATAATTTTCTAATATCTTGGAAGCGCAAGACGTGATTGTATCTTTGATACAAATATTATCTTTGATTCCGATCGGAATTCCGTCAAATTCAGAAAGCGCCTTGCCGGATTTTCTTCGTTGCGTACTTTCTTCCGCCGCCTTTAAGATAGAATCCTTTTCCAGGGCCAGGAATGCTTGCACTTTAGAATCAAAAGTTTCTATCCTTTCGATGAGCGACTTCGCAACTTCAGTCGGAGTAAATTCCCCCGAATTTAAACCTTTTTTGATTTCCGAATACTTCAATTTCCAAAGAGATTTCATGTCTCGATCACCTTAGGAACGATAAAATATCCGTTTTGAAAAGTAGGAGCAAAGGATTCGATTTCCTTTCGAGTTAAACCCTCCTGAATTGCATCAGGACGAAATGAATTTTCATGATTCGGTATCAAATCATCTTCGGAAATGGAACTAACGTCCAACTCCTTAATCGTATCCACGTAATTTAGTACTTTATTAAAATCTCCCAGAAAAGATCCGACTTCTTCTTTAGAAATCTTTAATCTAGCAAGCTCAGCGATTTTGTTCAGCGAATCTTCGTTTAGATTCATTGGGTAGCATCTCCCTTCCAATTAATACGCATTCTTATCCATTACTCCCTTGAACGGAGTCAGTAGAATGATCTTGATATCCAACCAGAATGTCCAATTCTCTATATAGTAGATATCGGCCGCGATCCTTTCTTCAATCGAGGTATCGCCTCTCAGACCCTTTACCTGGGCGAGGCCGGTAATACCGGCTTTGACAGCGTGCCTTCTCATATAATGGCGATGATCGCTTTTGAACTTTTCTACAAAATGTGGTCTTTCCGGACGGGGTCCGACCACGGACATATCTCCCAAGAGCACATTAAAAAACTGAGGAGTTTCGTCAAGGGAGAGCTTTCTGAGGATCTTACCAATTTTGGTGACCCTAGGATCATTCTGGACCGTCCAAGTGGTCTCCGACTGAGACTTTTCTTGAGTGACCATGGTCCTGAATTTGAACATATTGAAGCTTTTACTATCCAAACCCACTCTCTCTTGAAAATAGAAAATCGGTCCAGCAGAAGTGAGTTTGATCGCCAGCGCCATCAGCAGATAAAACGGGGAAAATAAAGTAATAAACGCGAGCGAGAAGGCGATATCGAAAATCCGCTTTAAAAATCTGTTATAACCCAGGCGAATCGGAATATTACGGATGGAAATGACGGGCAACCCGTCCATCTCATCGACTCTACCTTTCGCCTTTATGAACTCTTGAAATCCCGGAATTACTTTTAGATCAATTCCTTCTGTATCACAAGAATCTAATACGTTTTGTAGAAAATCACCTTCGGTATGTCCCATCGCATAGACAACCAGATCCGGCTTGACTTCGAGTAAAATCTTTTCGAACTTTTTAGCCTTTCCTAGTATTTTCATTTCCTTTCGGATCGGCTTAGACTCCTCTCCTCCGACATAGCCAACGATTTGGTACCCGTAAATCTGATGTCTTTGTACCGAGTCCGCGAATCTGGAAGCAGTTTCCCGAATTCCGATCACGAGTACTCTGCGGAGGTTATATCCTTTTTTTCGCATATACCTTAGGATCTGTCTTGTTATGAAATGCAAAAAGGAGATCGAAAATATATTGGTTCCTGCAAATGCAAGTATGAAGGATCTGGAAAATCTCTCGCTACCGAAATCTCCGCGGAAAAAGAAGAGCACGGATAAAACGATCAATAAGTTTAAAAAGACTCCTCCGAAAATCGGCAAAAACTCATCCGCAAAGGACAAGCCTCTGCGAGGATGATACAGATCTATAGAAAGATAGACTGATATCTGGATAAAAGAAAGTGCAAGGGAAAGAATTATATAACCTTGCAAATCGATATAGAGTCGATCCACTCCACTCGGATCCAAAATATAGAATCTTAGAAAATATGCAAATACGCAGCTTCCCAACGAAAAGATAAAGTCTAGAGAAACGAAAAGCAGTTTAAAAGTTTGGCTTCTTTCTTTTAACATAATATTCTTACTGCGAGCTTACGCCCTCCGTATATCCCGACTGAAACGGCCTTTTCCTGAATCGGAACAATCTTACCCTCGTTAGCTGAGAAGTATCTTCCTGACCAAGGGTAAAGTCCGTCAAGGAAACGGAAAAAAATACGGATTGGTCATAAAAGGTCACCTGGCTAGAAGCGTTAGTTCCACCTGGAACTCCCCTCAAGTCCATACTATATCCCAATCTAAAATTCCACGTGTGTAGATTATATCTTAAAATCCCCATAAACCTGTTTATATTCAAAGCAGTAGTTTGTCTGCTCTGCTGTCCGTTTAAGCCGGTTCCGTTTACAATATCCTGACCGAAACTTGTAGGAGTTCCATTCATAGTGGTAAACGGTGCAGTGGGATCTTGACCCAAAACGTAACGGTTATAATAGTAGTTATCCGTTTGTCCGGTGTATCTCCAAGGCTCGGTCACCCTTGAATCCAGCTCGGATTCGAATCCTAGGAATCTGTTAATGTCAATATTCGCTTTTATGAATATTCGATAATTGTCCACTGCCGGAGCAGAGTACACGTGGTACCAAGTTCCTCCGGCCTCCAATTCTCGGATATAACGAATTAAAGGGAATCGGAACCCTCCCAGCTTATAGGACAAAGTTAGGTTATTGGACAAAGGCTTTCCGAGCGGCGTGTGATAAACGAAATCGTTATTTACGAAGATTCCGGTAAAAAAGCTCCTCTTCCTTTCCAGCAAAGTAGCCTTTCTTTTTCTGAACCCTTCCAAAAAGTCCACGTATCCTGAAAATCTTAAGACAGTAAAATACCATCTTTCCTTGTTCGTAGGCTGAGGTTGATAATCCGGGGAAAAATTTCTGAGGTCGCGGATGGATCTCAAAGAAATTTCAAAATTCTCGAACGCATAACTTTCCAGGGAAAGTTCCACTTCGTGTTGTCGGTTCTTCATAAGCACCGGATCCTGAAGCTCCGGTTTCTCAGCTTCTAATTTGCGATAAGTTGCATTAAAGAAAAAAACAGGTGCTCCAATTCTAAGATTCGTGTTCGTGCGAATGTACTGGTAGCTCTCTCTCGCCAAGTATCTTTCCAAAGAAGTAAAACTCGCAGGAGTCGTTCCACCTGAGGTCGGTAAGGTGGCAGATTGTTTTTTAGCTCCGTAATAAACGTTCGGAGAAAACGAAACGTAGCTGCCCAGACTCATAGCAGTCCGGAACCCTGTTTCACCTTGTATAAATGTTTGGGTTCTGAGTAGATTTTCTTTATAATCTCCGAAAGGGTCTTCGTAGCTTCCGTTTGGAGCGGCGACCCTTAACTTTTCTCGAACCGGTGCTCCATAAAATCTGAGTAAGGTATTTGTCAAATAAACGTCCCAATACACCGGCGCATCAAAATAAGGTAGTCTTCCGATCTCGGAGGAATTTTTGACCGTTACGGAAGGCAAGACATCTACAGTAGGAAAATAGCCAGACTTATCCTGCGGTGTCAACAGATAGAAGAGCATGTTCCTCTTCATATTGACGTTTACGGAAAGATCTCCCCTGTTTTCGGCGTAATCCAACTTCCATTCTAAAGTGTTCCGGATATAACCATATCGGACATCTCGGAAAGTATATAAAGAATTCAAAGAGTTGTTAGGCTGGTATCTATTTCCGTACTCATATTCAAAAAGCCTGTTGGAGTAATTTTCATACTGGAGAGAGATGTTCCGGGTGACGTCTTTTTCCGTATTATAGGTTTTTGAATTTAGAAATATCCTCGCCTTCCACCAAGGCTCTGTGTCCTCTCCGATTTTTCGGTAGGGCAATCCGGAGTTAGGAATCAATTCGCCTCTATCTACTTGATTCGTAACCGCGGTCGTTCCCAATCCTAAGTTTCTAAACCTATCCTCGAATGCGTTCGTAATCTGATAATTCTTGTGGTTTGCGTAGCCTACATCGATCAAGTAATTCAAACTTTGAGATTGCTTCCACATTTCGAGCTGAAACGCCTGTCCGGTTTTTTCGTAAAAATCTGCTCGGAACTTGTAACCCATCGGAGCCAATGACCAGGAAGGGATCACCGACCATTGATAGGAATTCTGCAAAAAGAACCCTTGGGTATTATTCTTTCCAGCCTGGGTCAACCAACCGTTTCCTAAATTACTATTATATAATACAGGTAACCAGAATACAGTCGTGCTTCCTACCTGGTAACGGACATTCGTGGCGAGTACCGTCTTGTCCTCGTAAACAACTACCTTACTTACTTTGAAAGAATAATGAGGTTTTTCTGCGTTACACGCCGTGAAATACCCCATTTCCAGCATGTATCTTTTATCATCTAACTTTTTGATCTTTTCTCCAAAGAAGTATGCCGGTGCAATAGATCCCTTGGTATGATAAACGACTCCTTTATCTAACTTGTAGTCGTATATGAACTTATCTCCCTCGATCTTTGCTCTTCCGTCGTTGAACTTGATCCCGCCTTCCGCATAAATCTCTTGTCTATCTGCGTCGACCGAAATGGTTTCGGCTTCTAAAACTCCGCTCCTAAGTTTTAGGCGAACCCGACCTCTCAATACGAGAACCCCGCCCTTTGTTTTGTCGACGCGAACCAGCTCTCCCTCAGCTGCATTTTCAATGACGAGTGGGAGGTCCTTCTTGGGAGCCTGGGGCAGATTGACTTCAGGCTGCGCAGTTTGCTCCGCTTCTTCTAGCGCGGCCTTCAATCTTTTCCGGCGAGTATAAATAGAGCCTTCTTTAGAAAGTCCTAGGTTTTCGAGCTGCTCGTCCACTTCCCGTTCGGTCAAATTTTCGATGGACTTTTGGAGCAATCGATTCCGAGTTTTGGTAATCGTTTTAGGTTGGTCTTCTTCCTTGGATTCGGAGCTAGGAAACGGAAATGGCGGATCCGCGGACTGAGCCCACATCCCACAAGGAAGTAGAAGAGCAATTGTGATTGTGCGGAGCCAGTGACGCATTCTGATCAGAGTCAAAATATCCGTTCCGCTCAGGCCTGCATCAATTTAATTTGTAGAATGCAATGACGCAAAGCCCTAAAAGGATCCGGTAAACACCGAATACGTCGAAAGTATGGGACTGAACGTATTTTATAAAGAGCCGAATTACCAAAATGCAAAGTAAAAAGGAAGCCAGAAATCCAAAGGCAAGCACCGGCAAGTTCTCGGCATTCAAGATATTTCTATATTTGTAAAGTTTATAAGCACCCGCACTCAACAAAACAGGGACTGCTAAAAAGAAAGAAAACTCAGCTGCGTGCTTCGCATCCTTTCCAAGAAAGCGTGCGGTCACAATGGTGGCCGCGGACCTAGAAACTCCTGGAATCAAAGCGAAACACTGAAAGATTCCGATCAGTATAGAATCTTTTAAGTGCACAGATTCAGGTGGCTTTTTTTGGGAGCTCCTACGAAACCAAGCCTCCGATCCCAAGATCAAAATTCCACCGACCACCCAAGCCGATCCTAGGATCAGCAATAGATCATTCCTTGCTTTGATCGTATCAAGTTTATCTTTCAATAGGAATCCGGCTAGTAAAATCGGAATGCATCCGATCAAGATCTGAGAGATGAATAAGATCCCTTCCGGATTCTTTTCCTTTTTCAAAAGATACCGAACACCAAAACGGATCTGGTTGGTAAATCTTTGGTGGTATAAAACCAGGACAGAAAGAATCGCTCCACTCTGTATAAAGATATCAAAGAGATCGTCGAATTCGGCTCCCGTTCCTTGTCCGGAAAATGGAAAGAAGGAAGAAAATAGGAAAAGGTGCCCTGTAGAGGACACCGGAAGAAATTCCGTAATCGCTTCAATAACGCTACGGATAAGAGCGTTTAGGAAAGAATCCAAACTTCCTCTAAAACGTGTTCGTTATTTTCCTTCGGAGGACTTGTTTTCCTCCGACTCAGGAAGCACGATCTTAGTATTCAAATAAGCTTCCAAATCAAACTTATCGTTATGCTTGATAGTCACGCCTTCTTTTACGCGCTCCAAAACTTTTGGATAAACTTCCACGGATCTGCGGCTCTTAATCTGAGCTCTCGCGAGCAGCAAACAACGATCAATCGGAAGTGCGTTCACTTCTGCGTTGCGTTTGCGCAACTCCTGGCACTCTGCTTGGGCTTCTTCTTCCGTGATCTTCAATTTGCTTTCGATTTGTTCTGCAATGTAAAGATTCGAAATCAATTGCATCTCTTGGAACTTTAAGATTTCCTTAATATCTGCTCTTTTGGTGAATCCGTTTTTGTCTGCGACGATTTTGATCATCAGCATCTGACGATAACGATCGTAGAACGTTTTTTTCTGAAACTCGTCTCTCAAAGGACGCATTTGTTCAGGAACTTCCGCTGCGTCTTTCGAGATAAACTCCAGGATGTTTTTCTTTTCTATGTTTTGTGTACGGCTTAAGGTATCGATGGCGGTTTCGTAAGATTTTTCGAAATTCTTAACAGTGATCTTTGTTCCGTCTAGGGACTCGATGACCGGCGATCCATCGCCGCATCCGATTTGAAAGAAGGTTGCTATGAAGAATGTAATTACAACAAATACGCGTTTCATTTATGGAATTTCCTGATCAAAAAGTAGGGACTGCCCTTGACACGTCCATTACTTTTTCTCAGGCTGCATCTCGGTCAATAGGTAAACCAGATTCGAGAGTTTTTCCTTTTGGGAGGCTTTGCCCGGTCTGTAGAGCAGAACGTTCGGTTCCCTCGGATTCATAGTCAGACCTACCTTTGCAGAAATTAACTTTACAATTTGATCATAGTTGCCCCTGAAATGAGCTCCCGATTTCATCCGAATCTCTTCTCCGATTTCCGTAACCGATTCGAAACCTAAAGAGGAAGCTAGAGTTCTGATCTTCTCTAGAGACAAAAAGGTCTTTGCTTCTTCCGGTGGTTCTCCAAATCGATCTGTCATTTCCGTAGTAATCTCTTCGATCTCGGCCAGGTCTCTTGCGCCCTCTAGTCTTTTGTAGAATTCTATTTTTTGTCTAGTATCCGCAATGTAAGATTCCGGAATGAAGAAATTGGTTTCCAAGTTGATCGCTGTTCTGACTTCAATCGGAATCTCCTCGCCTTTGATTTTCGCGATCGCTTCTTCTAACATTCGGACATACAAATCGAATCCTACTTCCATAATATCGCCGGATTGCTCTTTGCCGAGAAGGTTCCCTGCTCCACGGATCTCTAGATCTCTCATGGCGACTTTGAATCCTGAACCTAACTCTTGGTACTCATAAATTGTATTGAGCCGTTTTTCTGCGTCTTCCGTAACCACTCTGTCTCTAGGCAGCAGCAGATAGGCATACGCCTTTCGGTCGCTTCGTCCGACTCTACCTCGAATCTGATAGAGTTGAGAAAGTCCGAATAGATCCGCTCTTTTGATCAAAAGAGTGTTTACATTCGGAATATCTATGCCGGATTCTATAATCGTTGTGGTAACTAGGATATCGTACTTTCGTCCGTAAAAATCGAGTAGAGTCTCTTCGATCTCGTCTTCGGTCATTTGTCCGTGCAACACACCGATTGATGCTTCCGGTACTAGTTCATTTAAGTATTTAGTTTCTCTTTCAATAGATTCCACTCTATTATAAAGATAGAATACTTGTCCGTGTCTTTCCAGTTCTCTTCGAATCGCATCTCGAACCAGATCGTCGTCCTCTTCTAAAACATAGGTTTCTACGCTTTGCCTATTTTTGGGAGGAGTTGCAATAATCGACAGCTCCCGAATCCCAGTCAATGCCATGTGCAAAGTTCTAGGAATCGGAGTCGCAGTCAAAGTAAGCACGTCGACGAGATTCTTTATTTTCTTAATGGATTCCTTATGATTCACACCGAACCTTTGCTCTTCGTCGATGATTAACAAGCCTAGATTTTTCGGGTGAACCGATGAAGACAAAATCGCGTGTGTTCCGATCACCATATCCACCTTTCCGGCGGAAAAATCCGCCAAAGTCTTTCGGATCTCGCCGGCGGTCTTTAGCCTAGATACCAGTTCCACACGAATCGGATAATTTTCGAATCTCTTTTTAAAAGTATTATAATGTTGTAATGCAAGGATTGTAGTGGGAGCCAAAAGCATGCTCTGACGTCCCGCCATAGAAACCTTGAAAGCCGCACGAATCGCGACTTCTGTTTTTCCGTAGCCCACATCTCCGCAAATCAGTCGATCCATGGGCCTTGGAGATTCCAGATCCTTTTTGACCGCTTCGATTGCGTCTATCTGATCCGGTGTTTCTTCGTATTCAAATTCCGCCTCGAACTCTTCCTGATAAATCGTATCCGGAGGAAAAGAGTATCCTTGCAGCTTGATTCTGTTCGAATACATTTTTACGAGATCTTCCGCGAGGCCTTCTACCGCCTTTTGCACCCTTTCTTTTGTCTTTTTCCAGGTGCTCTTTCCTAGACTATCAAGCCTTGGTCTTTCGGTCCCGCCTACGTACCGTTGTACGAGCGAAATTTGGTCCAAGGGAACAAAAAGAGAATCGCCTCCATGATATTCTAATTTTAGAAAATCCCTTTCCTTTCCTCCAGCGTTCACTCTTTCGATCTTTACGAACTTACCCACACCGTGATTGACATGAACGACGTGGTCCCCTTCCTTCAGATCCAGGAAGCTTTGGATCGCCTTGCTACTTTGTTTTTTAAATCTAGTTTTTCTTTTATACTCTCTTCCGAATATATCGTTTTCGGAAAGTATCAAAAGTTTCTGCTCTTCCCAAACAAACCCGTTTCTGATTTCGGAAACTACCAAAAACAGATCGTCAGAGTCCGAGGCGGAAATTTTAGGAAACTCGATAGGCTTTGGCTCTCCGTTTTCGGAATTTAAAAGACGAATTCCTTCTTTCTCGAATAGACCCTGCAATCTTTTCGTCTGAGCTTCGAAGGAAGAAGTGAGCAGGATTCTCCAGCCGCTCTCTTCTCTCAGCTGCCGAATCTTTTCCCGAACTTCTCGTATCTTTCCTTTAAAGCCGGGAGTTTCTTTTAGAGGCGAAGAGAAATCTCTATCCTTTGCAGGAGGAAGCTGGGAGAAAGATACTCCTTCCAGATTCTGGATCGCGTCGAATTCCTGTCCCATAGAAAGCAGATTTTCAGGAGGAGAGCAAAGAACTTCTGTACTTCTTTTTTCATAGAGAGTGTCGTACTCCCTTTTCAACTGAACAAGCCTTTCCCTAACTCCATTTGGATCCGTAAAAATCAAAAGTGGTCGTTTTCGAAAGTAAGATAGAATTCCGGTATTTTCCCGGATCAAAGGAATCAATTCCTCAAAGTAGGTTCCGCTATTTGAATCCGGAATTTCGGGCAAATGCAATTTTTGGTCTGCTTTTGCGATCGCTTCTCTATACTTTGCCTTTTGCTCTTCGCTAAGTATGTATTCATCTGCTGGAAGTATAACAGTTTTATCTAAAGTAGCCAAGGACCTTTGCGATTCCGGATCGAAGGTCCGAATCGACTCGATTTCATCTCCAAAGAAGTCAATTCGAATTGGCTCAGCAGAAAAAGAAGAGTAAACATCCAGGATGCCGCCCTTTAAACTGAACTCTCCGAATGCCTCGCAAACATCGGTACGGTGGTATCCGAGCGAAACAAACTCCTTCAGAATTTTCTCCAAAGAGATCGTCTGTCCTACGTTAAGCGAAAGAGTCCTTCCTTTCAGAACTTCGGAAGCGGGCAGTGTTTTCAAAAATCCTGAGACAGAAGTAAATACTAGAACATTTTCTCCGGATAGAATCTGCGCGATCGCCTTGATCCTTTCCCTCTTCATTTCCTGAGGATACCTCATGTATTCGTAAGGTAGCACCTCTTGCCCCGGATAGAAATACGATTTGGTCTCCTGCAAAAAGCTAAGCGACTCTCTTTGCAAAAACTCTGCTTCTGTGTTGGTAGGACTGATGACTACTATAGGAGAATCGGAGGCTTCCTTGAGAACGCAAGATAACAAAGAGTGCGCCGAGGAAGGCACGGATCCGATCCTTAAAAATTCCGCTTCCGATTTTTCCCGAAGTGAATTCATCCAATCCAGCAACGGAACTTTCCAATCCAAATTTTTTTGGACAGATTTGGCCATTATAAATTCCTAATTTACCTGAACCGTAAGATTGTCGATTAGTCGAACTTCTCCGACAAAGGCGGCGACCGCCAAAAGAATTTCTCCTTTCAACAAGGAAAGATCCTCCAACGTATTGGCATCCACAATTTCCAGATAATCCGTGCGAACCGCAGAGGAAGAATCCAGAACGTCTTGCATTACTGTTCGAATTTCTTCGGGATCTTTCTCTCCTTTTTTGATCAGATTCTCTCCCAATCGCAAAGCCCTAGAAAGCAAAAGAGATTCCTCCTTCTGTTTTTCAGTGAGTCTTGCGTTTCTAGAACTGAGAGCCAGGCCCTCGGGACTCCGAACCGTATCTACGCCTATGATTCTAATCTGGAATCCCAACATTTTACAGAATTCTCTGACCAATAGATATTGCTGATAGTCTTTCTTTCCGAAGTATGCTGCATCCGGTTCCACAGTATGAAACAATCTGGAAAGGACCAATAAAACTCCTTCAAAATGCCCTGGCCTAGTAGTAGCGTCTAAATTTTTCATCAAGGACGGAATCCTCATCTGAATTTCAGGAACACCCCCCGGATAAATGGTTTCTTTATCCGGGAGATAGACCAGAGAAACTCCGGCTTCTTTACAGATCGCTAAATCTCCTTCGGTATTGACCGGGTATTTTTCGAAATCCTTTGGATCGTTAAATTGCGCAGGATTTACAAAAATAGAAACTACCGTTTTAGAATTTTCTAATGCTGATTTACAAAATAAAGTGGAGTGTCCTTCGTGCAGGAAACCCATTGTGGGCGCAAAACCCACATTCTCCCCCTTATTTTTCCAAGAACGGACAATTTCTGTGACTTCTTTCGGATCCTTTGAAACAAGCATATTCTTCTCAGCTTACATTCTATTTTTTAGGCAGACGAATCTTTACGGAATTTCCGTGCTCCTCATCCAATCCCTCGAACTCGGATAGCACTTTTACGTGAGGATATAGTTTTTCCAAAGAGTTTTGGGTGACTTCTTGGTACGTGACTCTTTTTAAAAAAGTCATCACTCCTAAGGAGGAATAAATCCGACTCGCTCCGGCGGTAGGCAAAATATGATTTGTTCCGCTAATATAGTCTCCCATAGCAACTGGAGAGTACGGCCCCAGAAACACAGAGCCAGCGTGTTTGATCTTCTGAAATAATTCTTTGTAATTCTTGGTCTGAATTTCCAAATGCTCTGGCGCGAATTCGTTGGAAAAAGCAACACAAGATTCTAAATTAGAAAATACAAATATTCTTCCGTGCTTTTCTATGGATTCTCTTTTCATTTCTCCGCGCTTTGGTCTTTCGTTGAGAGCCTTTTCGACTTCAAGAGCGACCTTATCTGCCAGAGTTTTAGAATCAGTACAAAGAATCGCAACCGAATCCTCACCGTGCTCTGCCTGCGAAAGCAAATCGGCGGCCACCCATTCCGGATTCGCAGAATCGTCCGCAATCACAAGTACCTCGCTAGGACCAGCGGGACTGTCTATGCCAATCACACCGAGTCCGTTCAAATAAATCTTGGAGGCAGTTACGTATTTGTTACCGGGACCAATGATAAATTCAGAACGAGGAATCGTTTTTGTACCGTACGCAACGCTTCCGATTCCTTGCGCACCGCCGGTCGTAATAATTGCGTCTGCGCCGGCGACTTTTGCAGCTGCATAAAGACCATCTGGCAATCCACCTTTTTGGGGAGGAGTCACGATTTGAACATGAGGAACTCCCGCTATCTTGGCCGGAAGCACACCCATTAATATAGTAGACGGATACAATGCTTTTCCACCGGGGGCATAGACCGAAACAGATTCGATTGGAGTATAACGAATTCCTAATTTATTTCCTGAAACGGTTACGTCAACAGGCTGAGGAATTTGCGCCGAATGAAATGTAAGGATATTCTCCTTTGCTTTTTCCAAGGCTGCTTGTAAATCTTTGGGCACTGACCCCTTCCATTCGGAAACAGGGTAAAAAAAGCGATCCACTTCCAGCCCATCAAATCTTTTGGTGAATTCCTGAACCGCAAGATCTCCTCGATCTCTCACGGCTTCCAATATAGGTTTTACGATCGGAATCGTATCGCTTAAATCTTCCTTTGCCCTGGACAAGACCGAGGAAAGATCCGCTTGGTTTTTTTCCCCTACGATCGTGATAGAAATGCCCATACTTGCCATTTTTTTTCTTTGCGAACTCTTCGCATCCCGAAAATCCTGGGGATTCCTGGAAGGAAGTAACCTAATGAAACTGTTTTGTTTGAATTGCAACGGGATTCGATCCTCTTGGGAAAAGGGCTTGGGAAAGATGCTCAAGTCAGAATCACCAGATATCGTATGCTTTCAGGAGACCAAGGCCCAACCAGACCAGCTCTCTCCCTCTATCTGGGAAGATTTAGGTTACACCGCGCACTTTCACTCTGCGGAAAAAAAAGGGTATTCCGGAGTCGGTCTCTGGACTCGGTTGGCTCCCAAAAAAGTAACCATCGGATTAGGGATCGAAGAGTTCGACAGAGAAGGCAGGAGCATTCTCGCAGATTTCGGGGATTACGCAGTTTGGACTGTCTACTTCCCTTCGGGAACTACCGGAGATGTTCGCCAAACACTAAAGATGCGATTTTTGGACGAGTTTTTGCAAATTGCAAATAAACTAAAAAAGAAGCATCCAAAACTTTTGCTCTGCGGAGACGTGAATATCGCTCATACCGAAATGGACATTCACGATCCAAAAGGAAATGCGAAATCGAGCGGATTTCTGCCAGAAGAAAGGGCTTGGGTTACTAAATTTTTAGAGACCGGTTGGATCGACAGTTATAGATACTTATACCCAAACAAACAGGAGTATTCGTGGTGGACTTTTAGAGCAGGTGCTCGGGGAAAAAATAAAGGCTGGAGAATCGATTATGTTTTTGTTACTCCAGAACTTAAGAATTCTTTAAAGTCTTTGGAAATAAAAAAGGAGCCGATCCTTTCGGACCATGCTCCTCTCATCGCGAATCTTAATCTATGATCTAAAGCCTTAAACTTAAAGTCTTCCTTTACTTTCGCCTACCTTCTGCCTTGCAGGTTCTGAAAGTTCGATCTTAGGAAGATGCTTTTTTAATAGCTCGGTCAGCTGCGATTCAAAGATCAGTACTGTATCAGTAATTCTCTCCGAGGATCGCGAGCGTACCATCCTCTTTTGCATTAGTTTTCCAGAAAATTGAAGTGGCTCCTTCCAAAAAGGCACTCTTATTTCAACGACCGCATCCTGTCCTTCAGGATCCGGGTGAAATCGGTCCAGGGAAAAACTGAGAGATGTCCCCTCGATTCCATCCCACGTAGCTGGAAAATTCCCGGACTGGGAATGCACCTCCACTGGGACTCGGACTGTCTGGAAAAAACGGTCTTTAAATTCTTGTATGAGTTTATCCAGCAAGCTCTTTCTCCTACGCCGGCGGTTGTTCCGGTATATTATAAGTAACAAATAAGACCTAGTGCGGTGCAAATAAAATTCATTTACCCGCAAAAAAAACTCTGTTAGTTACCTATCGACCGAATTTTGAGGCGGATTATGGTATTGGAGTGTCGAAGTTACGACATTTTACCTAAAATATGAGCCTAAAAGAATATGCATTCCAAATTGCCGAGATCGCGATCGAGGCTTCTCTGCCAGAAAAGAAAGCCAGGGAGATCCTCTCTGAAATTGAGCAACCGCCTCCTCAATCTTGCATCACGACTGGGAAGTGTTTGGATCTTAATTATGCTTCCGCAATCGTAGCCTGATTTCTTCCTTTCTTTTTGGATTGATACAATGCTTCGTCAGCCTTTTCCACAAGCAAACTCAAGCTGATTCCCTTTTCAGAAACCATTGTGGACAATCCTAAGCTGACGGTGACGTGAGGGGCAACTTCTGAATTTTCATGAGGAATTTTTAATAGGCGAATCTTGGTTAGAATCTGCTCCGCTACTTTCAGTGCATTCTGGGATTCTGTATCCGGAAGAATCAGCGCGAACTCTTCTCCACCATACCTAGCTGCAAAGTCCCCGGCCCTTCTTGCTGTATCTCTGAGGACTCCCGCTACCTTTCGAATGCAATCGTCTCCGGCTTGGTGGCCATAGGTATCATTATATTTCTTAAAATAGTCTATGTCCAATAACAGCAGGGAGACAGGCTTTTGGGATCTGCCTGATCTTTTCCATTCGACTTCCAGAACTTCATCGAAGTAGCGCCTGTTCCAAACTCCGGAAAGTCCGTCGGTTCTAGAAACTCTGAGCAAGGTTTGGTAGGCTTCGGAAAGTTTATTGGTAGTATCCTCCAGATCTCTTTCTCTTTGCTTTCTTTGCACGGTTTCATGTCTTAGCCTAAGTGCAGATCGAACCCTTGCCCTAAGTTCAGTAGCTGCAAATGGCTTGGTCACATAATCGATCGCACCGAGTTCAAAAGCAGATTCAAGGGTTTGCGTATCTTGGATTGCTGTGATGATAATCACCAGCATATCCTCTAGGATTGGCTCGTGACTGAATCTCTTTAACAGATCCAGTCCGTTCAGACCACCTGGCAAAAGTATATCCAGTAATAAAAGTGAAACATCCCTCTTGTTAATCGGATTTCCGGAAAGACCCAACCATTCTAGAGCAATCTCAGGAGACTGAGTAGAAAGTACATTCGAGTGGCCTGCCCGCCTCAGGATTCTTTCTACAAGTAGACAATTCTCTGGGGCATCATCCAGAATCAAAATTAAATCAGATTCTTTCCGAACTCTTTCTGGTTTAGAAGAATCTTTCTCTCCACTCGTGGATTCGATTTCCATTTTTGGTTCTTTTGAAAAATCCAACATTTATAAAGTACTAAAAACAGGAATGAGTCAAGCTCCGTCTTGCATCGGATTCTCAATCAAGTTTTCACTACCCTATACAAAAAGTATTGGAAAGAAAGCCGTTTTTCAAGAAATCTATCCGCTCAATAGAAGTATAAATCTCTAAAGGAGCTATAGATGAGTGCAAAAGTTACTAGAAAAGAACTAATCAAAGGAGCAGGTACTGCTGCATTAGCACTTTCAGCGTTTTCGGCGCTTGCTTCGCATGAACATGATCATTCTGAAAAAAAGTCTAGTAAGAAAAAACAGAACGATTCAGGCAGCCCCAAGGGCCAGTATGAATCAGCAATGCAAACCTCCGCGGATTGTTTGGTAAAAGGAGAGCTTTGCATGAAAATGTGCGTGGAAGAACTTTCGAAAGGAGACAAAATGCTCTCCGATTGTCTGAAATCAGTTAGGGAAACCACCGCGCTTTGTAGTGCGTTTATTCAGATCGCTGGCCAAAATTCTCCCTCGACCAAAAAGCTCGCGCAGCTTTGTCTCGAGACCTGCGAAAGATGTGCCAAGGAATGTGACAAACACGCAGAGCATCATGCCGAGTGCAAAGATTGCGGTCAGGCTTGTAAGAATTGTATATCAGAATTTAAGAAAATACTAGCATAGGGAAAAACTATCTCGGCACGAGAGTAAAATGAAAAACCGTGCCGTCATTTCCAGTTTGAATATCAATCTTTGCTTTTAATTGCTTCGATAAAATGTGAATCAGTTGGAACCCTAGAGTATCCCCACTTCTGATATTTACGTTTTCCGGGATTCCCTTTCCGTCATCTCCGATCATTAACTGTATTTTATCCGTGGTATGGGTTGCCCTCACAAAGAATTTCCCTTTTTTCTCTGAACCGAAAGCGTATTTGAGAGAATTGGTGGCGATCTCATTCAGAATCATTCCGAGTGGAATCGCCTGCTCTACTTCCAATTTCATTCCATCTAAAGAAATCTCTCTGGAGATTTCTGCTCCCACCCCGTACACGTTCCAGAGATTATCCAACAGCTTTTCTACGTAGAGTTGAAATCCCACCTCTGCCAAGTTTTTGGAATTATAAAGTTCATTGTGAACCAAGGACATGGAGTAAATTCTGCTCTCTGTATCCTTTAATTGCCGATTGACTTCCTTGCTCCTGGTATAATTCGCCTGTAAGTTGAGAAGGCTCGCCATAATTTGTAAGTTGTTTTTTACTCTGTGATGGACTTCCTGCAGCAGCACTTCCTTTTCGCGAAGTGATTCCAACAAGGACTCTTCTGCCTTTTTCCATTTAGTGATATCTAGGACGATCGACATCACCACTTCCCTTCCCTGGATTGTAAACCTGTAAGATACAATCTCGGCCACCATGATGCTTCCGTCTTTCTTTCGATGTAGCACTAGTCCGGGAAGATTCTCAGATTCTGCATTTTCCAAGGCTTTCATTCCGAGCTCCGGAAGCTCATGTTCCACCTCGGAACGAATATCTCGAAAACTCATCTTAAGAATCTCGTCTCTCTCGAACCCGTAGACCTTCTCCGCCTCCTGATTCGCGTCCAAAACTTCGAGAGTATGATAATCGTACAACCAGACGGGATGAGGATTATTTTCAAAGAGTAGCCTATATCTTTCTTCGTTTTCCTTGATCATCGAAGACTGCTCGTTCAATTGATACATCAATCGATTCCTCTCGATCGCGTACAAAATCGATCGATAGAGCAAATGCGAATCGAATCTTCCTTTGATCAAATAATCCTGAGCACCTGCCTTCAACGCTTCGGTTGCAAGAGATTCGTCTTGCGATCCTGAACAGATCACAATCGGAATATTAGGAAATTGCTTTCGAATCGATTCGAACCCATCCAGACCGAAACTATCAGGGAGAGATAGATCTAGCAAAATACAATCCGCCGCAAAACTATTTAATTGCAAAATCGCTTCTGCAATCGTGGATGTTTCCTCGTATTTCAGAGGTTTTCCAGAGAGCTCGTTCATGTATATCGTCAATAGATTTAAATCCGCAGGATTGTCCTCTACGATCAATATCTCGTTCGTCTTTTTGGCTTCCATCGTTATCATAGCTTAGCATCCCATTCATATCGGCGGTAATGTCACTGTCGCAAACCAATACAATCGAAGCGATTGTACGGCCCCCATAAAAGCTTCCAATTCTACAGGCTTTTGTATGTAAGAATTAGCATGTAAATTATATGTTTTTAATATATCAGTATGAGAGCCGGAGGTAGTAAGAACTATGACTGGAATTTTTTTGTAATCCGGATGTTCCTTCAAATCTCGAAGCACTTCAAATCCATCCTTTTTGGGAAGATTCAAGTCCAACAGTATAATGTCCGGAGGGATTCTTTCTGAATATGCGCCGGATCCTGTTACAAATTCCAGGGCTTCTTCTCCATCCCGGACTACATGCAACTTCATTCTGGCATCCACTTCCTCGAAGGCTTCGCGAGTAAGCCTTACGTCGGTAGGATTGTCCTCGACTAAGAGCACGTTCAAAGAATCTGTAAAAGGTTCGCTCAAGTTTTCGGCCTCAATGGTAGAGTAAAATAAAACTCAGTCCCGTTTCCGATGGAAGATTCCACCCAGATTTTCCCTCCATGGTTAGAGACGATTTTTTTGCAAATCGACAACCCGATACCAGCACCAGGATATTCAGAACGATTATGCAATTTTTGGAATATAAGGAATATTTTATTAAAGTATTTCTTCTCCATTCCTATTCCGTTATCGGATATGCAGAATTGAATCATGCTTTTCTTCTTTTCCCAGGTGATCCTGACATAAGGAGGAACTTCTTTCTTATGAAACTTTATGGAATTCGCGATCAGGTTCTGAAAAAGCTGGCCAATCTGAACCGCTTCTCCAACTACGATGGGCATAGGCTCCTCGATCTCGATTTTTGCCTTTTCCGTTTCGATCGAGGTCGACAAATCGGTGCAAAGATCTTTTAGAACCTGATTGATATTGACTGGAGCCCACTCTTCTTTTCTATTCCCCAATCTGGAATAGTGCAAAAGTGAATCTATGAGCATTTGGAGTCTTTTCACCGCGTCTATGGTAATCCCGATGAATTCGAGCGCCTCTTGCTTTAAGTCCTTTGTATGCTTCTTTTCCAAGAGTTGTAAATAACTCGCAATGGTTCTCAAAGGCTCCTGCAAATCATGAGAGGCAATATATGCGAATTGCTCTAGTTCTCGATTCGATCTCTCCACATCCGCGAGTGCTTTTTCTAATGCTTCACGCGCTTTAAAGTTTTCTGTAATGTCGTTTGCTTCAATGAGAAGAACTTCTCTTCCGTCCCAATTGAAGAATTGGGCGCTGGCTTCCATTAAGATCTCGGAGCCGTCTTTTTTTCTATGTCTCGTGATTATAGCTTTATTATAACCTTTTACTGCTTTTGCGAGACCATCAATCGCCGCTTGCCGATCTTCTTCGAACTTCAATCCTAGTACTGTAAGTTTTTCAAATTCCTGCTTGCTGTATCCGTAAAGATGAATGGCAGATTCATTTCCCTCGATGATTTCAAGAGATTGCATATCCATGATGAACATGGGCCTTGGATTATTTCGAAATAGAAATCGATACCTTTCTTCGCTCTCTTCTAATCTTGTTTGAGTTTGGGAAAGGGAATGTTGTAAGAATAAGTGATTGTCTCCTTCCCCAGGAAAAAGAGAAGGATTCACTTTCTGTGACCAATGGTCATGGGAAGTAGGAGGTTCTGGCGATGATTCCATAAGCACGGTGTCCAATTTCCCTTCGGCACAGACACCATACTTGTGGCGGTTTTAAGGTTTTTGCAAGTCGTTTTTGCCGATTAAGAGACAAAGCGACTTATGTAAAATCTTCTGAGAATCTTAGATACAGATCAGTTTATAGAATCTCAATTTTCTCCATAACTACAGGTTCCACAGGACGATCCCCAGGTCCCGTTTTCGTTTCAGAAATTGCGAGAACCACGTCTTCTCCTTCTGTCACATGACCGAATACTGCGTGGCGGTTGTCTAGATAAAGATTGTCTCTTACATTAATAAAAAACTGAGACCCACCTGTATTTGGTCCCGCATTCGCCATCGAGATCGTGTACTTTTTGTTTTTCAGATCCGGGTGAAACTCATCCTGAATTTTGTATCCTGGACCTCCGGTCCCGGTTCCTTGCGGACATCCGCCTTGGATCATGAAGTTTGCAATGATCCGGTGAAAGACTAGTCCGTTATAGAAGCCCTTCTTTGCCAGTTCGATAAAATTGCCTGCGGTGATCGGAGCTTTTTCATCTTCCAACAAAATGGAAAAAACTCCACGATTTGTAATAAATCTAGCGGTTGCCATTCAACATTCTCCTTTCTGGCAGGTTAAGAATGCTACTTTCTTGAGCAACTGTTTCCCAAATTGGATCAAATTCCAGTCCAGAGCTAAGTTGTAAAAGTTAGAACTCCTCATTTCCGATATTTTAACAGAGATTAGAAAGATTCTTCTTTTCATAGCGTTCGCTCGTTTTTTCCTAATCACTAGACCCAGAACAACTATCAGGAGAATATACATAGAGGCATGGAATCTCTCGGCAAATACATACCGATCGGAAACGAAGGCTCCGTCGCCTATTGGGAAATCCTAAACCAGGAGAATAGATCGAAATCGATTCGACACTGGATGGAAAACTGGGCAGCCCGAGGTGTCAAAACTGTCGTTTGCATTTTTTCCGAAAAGGGATCTTCTGTAGTCACCACTTTAGAAGAATCTCTACATTCCAAAGAATGGAAATTATGTGCTTTGGAAATTCCTCCCAAGCCTGAAACGGACGAATCAGTATATCTTTCTTCTCACCAAATCTTAGAACTCGCAGGAAAATCGAATCTAGTCTTTCTGGTTCCCGAGGAACTTGCGGACCGATGGGAGCAATTATTGGGGAAAATGGTGATCACCTTTCAACCTCAAATCTCAGAAGCTGAACTTCAGAGCTGGCTGCCTAACCTTTCCCAAGAGAACGCAGCCTGCGCGATTCAGAACTACAGGAACTTTTCCCGGAATGCAACCCGACCTAAAACGTACGAAGAATCAAATCGAGGAGAATCATCTATTTTTGTGAGGGAGCTCCCACTGACCCTCCTGGGAATCGAACTGGGAAACAATTCCAACGGTGTTCATAAAATAGATTTTCGAAAACAGAACTCTCCGGCGAGAGAAGTCCAGAATTTTTCAGAAGAGGATTCCGCCGATCAAAAGCATTCCAGTTTTAACGGGGGAAGTACAGAAATCTCAGGATCGAATTCCGCCGAAGAAATTGACTCCGAGATCATCTCTATCCCAGAAAATTCTAATATTCAAAAACAGGAATCTGTTGCTTCGGAGCCATTCACTGAGCTCGAATTTGAAAGCAAATCAGTGACCGAGGCAAAAAAATCCGAGCAAACTTTTCCGGATGTTAATAAGCCCAAGACTAAAGGGAAAAAAGAGAAAGCGAAGGAAGAACAACCTGCGGAAGCTTTTTCTGAAGTACCTGTGCAGAAAAAAGTCAGGTTTCCGCTTCAGCTCAAACTCATGGGAGTCATTTCTCTTCTACTAACTGTCACAGTCACGACTATCATTCTTTTTGCTTCTAGCAAATTCAAAGAGGATTATGAAGTTCGAATCTTAGAAACAAACTTCAATCTGGTAAATATACTTGGTTCCAAAATCAAATCCGACCTGAAAGATATATTAGATAAAGGTAAATCTCTTGCCGAAAAATTATTGGACCCGAAAGGCCCCGGAGCCTACGCAGATCTGTTCTTCCGAAACGAACCGGACTTTTTGCTCGTCGGAATCTATAAGCCAATCGGTAAAAAACTGACCAAAGAAATAGTACTCTACAACGACTCTTATCTTGACGGAATCGATTCTAAACGCGAGGAATTGGACTTTGCGGTCAACTCTCTGCAGGAAACATTCTTAAAAACTTCGAATTCCGGAGAAAGGATCGATAACTTAACCGGAGAGTTCAAAGAACCTATATTTTCCGTTTCCGTCTTTGATTCTTCCAAAAACAAACTGTTCTTATTTATCCTCAGATCTGAAAGATTACTCTCCTCTTTTCAAAACCAAGGGATCAATCTTCCGTTCTTTTTGAACGGAGACGGAGACGTGATCGCACACCACGACCCTCAATTACTTTCGGCAAAAACCAACTGGGCTGATCTTCCTCTTTTCGAGAGTATGCTTTCTTCTGAGTCGGACAATAAGCAGACCAGGTACAAAGACAAATCCAATATTTCCTACTATGGCTCTTTTCAAAAAATGGGCTTTGGAAACTCAGCAGTATTCGTAACAGTCTTAGAAGACAAGATCTTTGAACAAGTATATAGAATCCAGACTCAAAACTTGCTCATCATGGCAATCGCACTATGTATCGCTTTGATCATCGTATTCTTTATCGCGAAGAATATTACGATTCCATTATTAGCTTTGCTGAAAGCCACCGTCGAGATCACAAAAGGAAATTTCCGGATCGGAATCAAGCCTAGTACGAAGGACGAAGTCGGACTACTTACCGAGTACTTTGTGAACATGGGCAAGGGCTTGGAAGAAAGGGAAAAAGTGAAAGACGCTCTAGGTAGATTCGTAAACAAAGAAATCGCCGAACTAGTGTTAAAGCAGGAGCTCACTCTCGGAGGAGAGAGAAAACAATGCGCGATCTTTTTCTCGGACATTCGCTCTTTTACTGCAATCTCCGAAAAACTGGAACCAGAAGAAGTAGTAGAGTTCCTGAACGAATACATGACAGAAATGGTTCGCTGCGTGAACAATACACAGGGAGTGGTCGATAAGTTTATCGGAGACGCGATCATGGCCACTTGGGGAGCGATTCGCTCCACGGATAAGGATGCGGAAAATGCTGTAAACGGTGCTTTACTGATGAGGGCCGCGCTTATCAAATTCAACCAGGGCAGAGGCGGAGATAAAAGGCCGATCATTCGAATCGGTTGCGGTCTGAATTACGGTCCTGTGATCGCCGGACAAATCGGTTCCGAAGAACGTCTAGAATATACCGTGATCGGCGATGCGGTCAACCTTGCGTCCAGAGTAGAAGCCTTGAACAAACCTTTCGGTACCGATATACTCATTACACAGGATCTATACGAAGTCGTGAAGGAACTATTCGTAGTAGAGAAAATGAAATCGATCAAAGTAAAGGGCAAGGTCGAACCTCAAGTCATCTATGCTGTGTTAGGCAGAAAAGATGATCCGAATCATATCAAATCTCTTTCTGAACTCCGGGCCAAGCTCGGAATAGAATGGAGTCCTTCCAAATCTTCAAAAGCGGGAGATTCGGAAGAGGAAGTAAAGTATGAAATACTTGACTGAAGGGAAATACGTAGTAACCGGCCTCGTACTACTCTTACTCTTTTTTGTCGGAGCCTTGGTCGCTCATATCCGTTCGGGAGTAAAGACCAGCAACAACCGAGTAGTCGGTGAAATAAAATTCAAAACTAGGAAAATTCTTCGCAAGTTAGACCAGGAAGTTGTGTGGGAAGAAGTAGAAGTACTCACTAAGATCAAAAACCGGGACACGATCCGTACGGACGAAGGATCAGAAGCAATTTTAGTATTGATGGACGGAGACGTAAAAACTGAAATCAGGCTAGATGAGAAAAGTATGATACTCATCGAAGATCCTTATAAAATCAACTTTGTGACTGGATCGATTTCCGCCTCAAGTTCAGGAGGAACAAAACAAATAGAAATCGCCTCGGGGGATACGAAGATTTCGCTGGATCAATCGGATGTCAAAATCTCCAAGGATGAAACCCAAGCACTGAATCTACAAGTGGATCACGGAAAAGCTAAAATCAGTTCCGAATCCGGAGAACAAACTTTGACCGACAACCAGGCCGCAGAATTAAAGGGAAACTCGGTGCAGGTGAAAAGCCTTTCTTTGGATCTGATTTCTCCGGAAGATCAAACCAGTTTTCCTAGCGAAGATTCATTGGCGGCGGTGAACTTCCAGTGGAAACCGTCTCAAGGAGTAAAATCCTATCGCTTAGAAATCGCATCCGATCCTAAGTTCAAAAATAACTTGAAGAGCGTCTCGACTCAGTCTACGGAGACTGGAACCAGGCTGAATTCCGGATTTTATTATTGGCGGGTCACTGCGGCAAATCCGGTCACAGGAAAACAAGAATACAGTCCGATTCGTAGCCTAAGACTCTCCGCGTGGACTCCTCCTAGAATCCTGTCTCCGTCTCCAAAAGAATCCTTTGACTATACGAACGAATTCCCTTCGATACGATTTCAATGGAAGCAAGCTGAGTTGCCCGCCAGCTACACTTTAGAAGTGGCGAACGATCCAGGTTTCAAAGCAATTCTATACACTGCAAAGTCCGGAACCGGATTTGCAAAGTGGGAGCCTAGTTCGGAAGGAACTTTCTATTCCAGAATCAAAATGTCTTCGGAACGGCAAGGCTTTCCTGAGCTACAATCGGCAGCTATTCTCTTTTCCGTACGAAAGTTAGAACAAATAGAACCACCTAAGCTTCTAAAACCCTTAGACCAAGAGGAGTATGCATTCAAAATTTTTAAAGCGAATGGCTCCTTCTTTAGCTGGTCTTCGAGAAAGGAATACAAAAATTATCAATTACAGATTTCTGAAGAACCGAATTTTCAAAACATAGTTGCAAAGTTCGATACAGCTTCCAATTTCTTACGGCCGAACTTTGAATGGAAAGAAGGAACGTACTACTGGAGAGTAAAAGCTAATCTTGCAGAAGAAAGTTCCAATCTTTCGAACGTACAATCATTCCGCCTCAAACCTCTGGATAATTTGAAGTTATCTTATCCCTCCGACGGGCTACAGTTCGGTCACCCAAGTGACGGAAAAATTTCTTTTCGGTGGGAAAGGCCAGACCCCTCCGGAGTGTACCATTTGCAGGTGTCCAAGGAATCTTCTTTTGCAGATTCGCTGGTAGACCAAAAGCTCAAATCTGGATCCTTTTCTGCTAATTTGGAATCGCCAGGGGAATATTTTTGGAGAGTACGTCTCATTGCTTCCAACGAGGAGGTCCTACTTTCCAGTCCTTCTTATAAATTCGTAACCTCGGATGACACCCCGTTTTTAACTCCTGTTTATCCGAGGGACAATGATAAAGTGGATCTAAACAGTAAGGATGCGCTTTCGTTTTACTGGGAAACACAGGGAGAAGTAGATTCATATGCCCTGGAACTATTAGAATTTCATAATAAACATTGGAAGCAAGTGTTCAAGAAAGAAGTCAAAAAGGAATCTTTTGATTTCAGGGATTTGTACCAACTGAAAGATGGAAAGTACCAGTGGAATATCAGCGCGAAATACAAGGATAAGGCCGGGAAATCCCATTTGACGATTCCGATCCGAAAAGAATTTACGATTATTCTTTCGTCTACTCTAAGGGCGCCGGAAATTTTAACTCCGAGAGAAATTTATGTGGACTGATCGAAGATTCTTACCGTCGATCTATCTGTTGGCAATCTTGTTTTGCTCCATATTCTCTTTTCCTTTAAGCGCAAAAGAGGATGGAATCAAACTAGAGTGGAAGCCGATCGCTGAGGCAGGCGGCTATCTAGTCGAAGTGAAGGATTCCTCCGGCAGGATCCGAAGAGAGAAAACGAATTCTACGTCGATTCTTTTGGATCTACCTGCGGGAAATTACGAACATAGAATCGGAGTATTAAATCGCTACGGCAGAGTATCTGTCTTTTCTTCCTGGATACCGTTCCATGTAATCTTTGCTAGACCTCCGGAAATCACAAGCCAGACTCAAAATAAATTCTTAACCAAGGATCTCCCAGAATCCATCGAAATCAAAGGAAAGTATTTATCAGACGTGACCAAGGTGGTTTTGAAAGATCGGAATGGGAAAGAGATTCCATTGAAATCCGTAGAATTTAGAGAGCCGGACATTCTCATCATCACCATGGATCCTTCTAATCCGCCGGAAGGTTTGGTATCGCTCAAATTAGAAAATCCGAAAAACAAAGTAACGGAACTTGGTGAATTTTTAGTGGTCGCAGAAACTCCAGAAAAATTGGCCGAGTATCTAAAAAAACCGGAGCCTAGTCCGCCCTTCCCTTGGCCTGCATTAGCCAGGTCTGCGGTTTTACCCGGCTGGGGGCAAGCTTACCAAGGAAAGTCGAACACACGATCTTTTGCATTTCCAACTTTGCTAATAGTTGCCGGTGTATATACCGCAACTAGAGCCGACGCTTATACGAAATCGTTATCCGAATTAGATTCGGCGAGACAGACAAACTTACTTTTGAGCACAAACGCTGTTCAGTCAGGAAACACAGCGCTATTCCCTTTGGCTATTGCCAATTATGCAGGAATACCCGGAAAATATTCAAAGGCAGTCGGCGAATACCAAAACCTGCAAGTATCTCTTGGCATTTTGGGAATAATTTATTTAGCAAATCTGCTCGACGTTTCATTTTTTCCCGGACCACAATCTGTAAAGATAGAAGGAACGAATACGGACGTAACTTGGAATCCTCTTGTCCGGTCTTCCTACTCGGGCGGAGTTCCTACACCCGGACGGGGATTTGCCTCTGCGGATTCAAAAATTTTACCCGCTGGATGGGAACTCGGGGTGCAATTTTCATGGTAGATACTTGTAGTACTTATTTAAGGACTTTTCCGTGAAATTGTTCCTGCAAACAGCGAAACGCGCACGCCCAATTTGTCTTCGGGCGATTTTGGTCCTGCTTTTCGGATGCGGCAGCTTTACTGCATGCTTCAAGCCTCCTGCTGCCGAAAGTGTTTTTGATTATCTAGTCTTTTCTAATTTCAGCTCTGCAGTGAATGTGCCAATTGCAGTCCAAGTGCAAGTTACCGGAATGACCGGAGGTACTCTCGTAGTCTCTGACGGGCAAAGTCCCAATCTAACATTTACCGCTGATGGAACCCAATCTTTTGGTACCAAGCTTCCGTCATTTTCTACGTACAATGTCAGCATCGTATCTCAGCCTGTCGTAACTCCGGCAAGGACCTGTCAAATCACGAACCCTAGCGGAACTGTACTCGGTCCAGCTACGATTGTACAAATCCAATGTGCCTTGGCTTTCTATTCTGTCTCCGTACAAGTTTCCGGTGTGTATTCCGGTGCGCCAGCCGGCTTGATTCTGGAAAACAACGGCGCTGATAGGCAGACGATCAACTCTGGAAATGGTACTTATTCTTTTCCAACTACGATCGGAGACCAACTCGCGTATAACGTAACAGTGGTACAAAATCCTGTAGGACATACCTGCGTATTCAAGACTACTCCAGCTAACTCAGGTACCATGAATGGTGCCGCGATTACACTTAGACTGAATTGCTTGAGCTCAATTCTAGTCACGCCCGGATCTGTGTTACAAAATTCTGATAAAATCGTTTTTAGAATTTCGGATCCAAACGTTTCTGGATGTACCGTAGTCGCTGGTTCTCCGGGTGGAGCCACTTACAATATTAATGGAATCGCAGGCTTTACGATGGCATTCCAAAACAACCTTGCAGGAACTACAGACTTCGTGATCGGACCTCCGGGAATCAGCCCTGGGGACTGGGGAATGGTTTCTCCAGCGACTGCCTATGTCGCAGTCAGTGGATGCCAGGATTCTGCAGGTAACATTATTAACGAAGGCGTTACTCCGATCAGCGCTGTATTTAACGTAATTCCTGCAATTCGCTATGTAAACGCATCCGGTGGATCAGATTCAAACACATGCCAGACACCTGGAGCACCTTGTCTGACAATCGGTTCCGGTGGCGGAATCACGAAATGCGGATTAGGGTTTTGTTATATATTGGTCGCAGGTGGAACCTACAACGTAACTACTCCGATCACTATTTCCGGAAAAATTTCTATCGTAGGCGCCTATAATAACACATTCACTTCCCAAGATCCGATCGGGAACCCGACGATCATAAGTGACGTAAATCCAGCTTGCGGGACCTCCTACCCGGGAGCAGTATGTTCCGCCATTCGCATCACTAACTCTACTCTGGCTGTAAATGAATGGATAGAACTCAGAAAATTGAGAATCGAGGCAAACAGAACCGGACAGATAGTTACTGGAGTTTACATCGATAGCGCGGCTCCGTTGGGCCAATTCTATCTAAGAGAAAATTTGATTACCGGAATGACCAAATCAACTGCTTTTGCAAACGGAGACGAAAGGTACGGGATCATCGTTCGAGCTTCCCAAAACGTAAACATTCTTTTCAATATTATCTCTGGAGGTGCGGGAGGAGGAATTTCGGCGGGAGTACTAGCGGACGCGGTTTCAGCCGAGACTGCAATTCACAGTAATCTAATCGACGGAGGTTTTAGTAATAATGGAAGCGGCTTATACGCAGCGGCCATTGATGTAAGAAACCCGATCGCAAACAATAATTTTCTCATCGGCAAAAACCAAATCAATCCGTTCCAGTACAATGGAGGAACTCCGCCTGCTCTCAGATCCAATATTACCTTTGGAGTAAAAATTTCAGGAGTCGGTTCTTCGAATGCTCTCTTTATCGTAGCAAACTCCATCTTTACCGGAGACGGCATCACAGGAAGCACTGCAGTAGCCTATCAAAATCCGGGCCCCACTTTACAAGTGAATAACAATCTGTTATTCGGTTATGGCGCAACCGGATCTTCTATCGCATTAGATGTTACGAATTCGCCGGTCGGATCTCATTTTTCCTGGGCGAACGATTACTTTGCAGGAACACTTTTAAGAATGTCTTTCACAATTCCATCGACTGTAGCCTATTGTGATACACCGAACGCGGACTTTTCCACAACTTTAGTGGCACCTTGTTCAATCATCACTCCTCCGCTCGGAAATTTTGGAACGCTTGTTTCTTACAATCGACAAGTGCAATTTCAGACTCCAGGTACACTGAACGATATTAAATATTTCTTACCTAAGACTAGTCTACCTTTCCCTCCGTGTCAGGTCGTATTCGGAGGCTTGATGCCACCTCTACCGGGAAACTTTACGAATATCATGAATTCGGATTTCTTAGGAGTAGCTCGCACTGGAGCAAACGGATTTACTGTGGGAGCGTTTGAGCTAGATCCTTCTGCTTCTAGCTGTGCTCCTTAGTAGCTAAGGTTTCCCACTCTGAAACTTTTTCATTCAATTCAGATTGGATCTGGGAAATTTTGTCTCCGGTGGATCTTGCAATATCCGGAGCAGCGGAGCCGGATTGAAGTAGATCCATGCATTCTTTTAATTCCGATTCCAGGTGAGTGATCTCGGCTTCCAAAGATTCTAATCTTCTTTTTTCCTGATAACCCAGCCCCTTTTTTTTACTCGGAAGTTTCTCTTGCTTTTCTGAGTCTGAACTCGCATAGGCACTGTTTGAGGAAGATTTATTTGATTCAACTTGCCTCTCAATTTCCTTTTTGCTTCCCGATTGCTTTTCCTGGTATTCCTTGTATTCCAAATATTCGGAGTAATTTCCGGGAAACTTCTCTATTACTCCCCCCTCTTTCATTATGAAAAGATAATCTACTACTCGGTCCATGAAATAGCGATCGTGCGAAACTGTCAAAACCACTCCCGGAAAATCCTGGAGAAAATCCTCTAACAACGATAAGGTCCTGATATCTAAATCGTTGGTCGGCTCATCTAACACCAAGAAATTCGGGTTCTTCATCAAAATCATTACCAAGTATAACCTTCTCTTTTCTCCACCGGATAACCTTTCTATTTTAGAAGCCTGGAGTTGAGAAGGGAATAGGAATCTTTCTAAAAATTGTGACGCACTAAAAAGCGTTCCATCCGACATTCTAACCGAGGGCCCGACTTCCTCTTTCACATAATCCAAGACCCGTTTTTCGGAAGGAAGATCTTTGGAGGTTTGGTCAAAGAATCCAAACGAAGTATTTAGGCCAGCAGAAACATCCCCACTGTCAGGGGTCTCCCTGCCTACAATAAGATTCAAAAAGGTGGTCTTGCCCACACCGTTCGGGCCTACCACTCCGATTCTCTCCTTCAGTTTAAACAAATAGGAAAACCCGCCCACGACCTGCTTATGATAGGATTTTCGAATATTCTTTAATTCTAATATTTTGGAGCCGAGTCTCCTGCCTGATACTGAAAAATCCAGAACGATATCTTTTCCAGATTTCTTTCGATCCAGTACTTCTTGGATTCTGTCTGTTCTGGCCTTCTGTTTTGTACCTCTCGCTTTTGGTTGTCTTTTCAGCCATTCCAGCTCGGTTCTCAGAAAAGATTTTCGTTTAGTCTCTTCCTTTTCCTGGATTTGTTGCATCTCGACTTTCTTTTCTAGATAAGAATCGTAATTTCCGGGAAATACTCTGAATCCACCTTGGTCTATTTCCAAAATGCGAGTCGCGACTTCCTCTAAAAAATAACGATCGTGAGTTACGAGTAATACTGCTTTCTTAGTCGATTTTAGATATTCTTGAAGCCATAGAATTGCCTCTATGTCCAAATGGTTGGTAGGCTCATCCAACACTAGTAGGTTAGACTCTTCAGATAGCGCATGAGCAAGTGCAACCTTCTTTACCATCCCTCCGGATAACTCTCCCATGGTTCTAGATGTATCAGAGATATTTAATTCTCTTAATAAATTCTTAATTTCTGATTCGAGCCCCCAAGCCTGCTTACGATCCATTTCGGACATGGCTTCGTGGTATTCGGATTCCAACGCTTCCTGGTCAGAGTCTTGTCCCCCCAAAGCCTCGCACGCCGATTCATATCTGCGTATTGTAGCAAGAAGCGGCCCTTCTCCAGAAAGTATATGCTCTAAAATTGTGGTTTTTGGGTCGTAGGCCGGAAACTGCGAAAGTACGGATACGACTAGGGATCGATTTTTCAAAATCTTTCCTTGGTCTACTTCTTCATTTCCGACTAACATTCGTAAAAGGGTCGATTTCCCGGATCCGTTGATTCCTAATAAACCGGTTTTTTCGCCCTCTTCGATTCCGAAACTGACGTCCTGGAAAAGTAGTTTGTCCCCTATCGTTTTGGAAATTCTATCTACTGAGATTAAGTTCACTTGCCCGTCCTAGTACAGGCTCCGAGGATCTTGCTCCTGGGCAATCGTTTTTATATATGGAACAAGAGGGCAAACTTCTCAAGGCTCAAATCATAGGTCATGCTCTCGGAAGTGGAACTTCAATCTGGATCGATACTCCGGATTTTGAGGGTTCCAACCTCCAGTTCGCCTTTAACTTTCCGAGCAACATTCCTACGAGCTGTAATCCCAGGCTTTCGCTGTGAAAGATATCGAATCCTTTCGGAAAACCAACACCGTCATCCGAAACGTTCAAGACCAATTTACCGTCCAGCCTCTCTATTTGAATCTCGATCTTTCCGGTTTTTTCCCCGGGAAAGGCGTATTTTAAACTATTGGAAACTAATTCGTTTAGAACAAGGGCCAAAGGAATCGCGTGATCCAGATGCAGCTTAATTTCATCGGAATATATTCGGTAGGAAACCTTTCTGCTCGCTCCAAATGATTGAATGAGTGCTACAAGTAGATTATTCAGATATTCTCTAAAGTCAGCATCCGAAATAGAATCGTTTTGATAGAGCTCTTTGTGAACCAAAGCCATGGAAAGAATTCTTCTTTCACATTCCTTCAATACTGAGATTAATTTCGGATCATCGGTAAATTCTGTTTGTAAACTCAACAAGCTAGAAATCACTTGCAGATTATTTTTTACTCTATGGTGGATTTCCTTTAACATGACTTCCTTTTCGTTCAAGGAAATCCTCAAGGTTTCTTCGTAGTTATATCGATCTGTAACATCTCGAATGATTTGTGCGGCTCCGATCAAATTATGATTTTGATCCCGAATCGAACTATAATTGATTTCGAATACTGAATCCGATGTTACGATTCCGGAAACCCTTCTCTCTAAACGAAAGACTTCGCCCCTGAGAGCCCTGCTCCAATTTTCGATGATCATTTTTCTTTCATTCTGGTTATGAATCGCAGCATCGGATATTCTATCCCCAACGCTGATTTTTTTTCCGTAGAGCTTCCAGACTAGAATTTCGAACGCGGTATTACAAGCGATGATCCTCATATCCATATCCACCGCACAAATCGCATCCCTCGCGCCCTCGATAATTCCCCGCAAACGGTCGTTAGCTGAGACTAATTTTTTTCTTAGTTCAGAAAGTTCCTGTTCGGACTTTTTCCTCTCGGAAATATCGCGGAACATCACTTGCATTACCTTTTTACCGCTATTCTCGAAGGCAACTCCTGTCACTTCTGCTAGGATAGTGTTTCCGTCTTTGGATAAGAGCTTTTCCTCCGCAGTTTCCAGTGCCCTATCAGAGGAAAGGGCACGACTCACTCTTTCCAAGACCGAAGCTCGAAATTCCGGATGAATAAAGTCCATTATGGATTTTCCTTCGACTTCGCCTAATTCGGTATAGCCTAGGATTTTTAATCCAGCCTGATTTAAGTACGCAAGCTTCCCCTCTGAGTGAAGTCCAATTCCGTCAGGGCAAACCTCGACTAATCTGCGATATTTTTCTTCGCTAGACAACAATGCGTTGGCCCAAATTGTCCTAACTGTAACATCCCGCAAAAATAGTGCGATCTGACTGATATGGCCAGTTTTCTTTAACGAGACGAAAGATGCTTCGAGTTCCAATTGCTCTTCTGTAGGAAAAAGTTTTGTAAAATGCCATTTTACTTTTCTGCCGGAAACCGCTTGTTGAAAGAGTGTTTGAAACACTTCTCTTTGTTCTTTTAGAATCGCTTCCCAAAACTTTGCACCTGGGCTAAGTTGAATTCCAAAACGCCTGTAGATTTCTTGCTTACCAGAAGCATTGATGAATTGAATTTTTCCGGATTTGTCTAGGAGCAAAACCCAGTCTTCGGTGGCGCCGAGCAGAGTCTGGATGTTTTCAAGTTGGTCACGAAGCGCGATTTGATTTTTACTGCGGAGCGCTATGCTATGAAATAGCTCGAATTCCTGTTCGGCAAAGTTTAGCTCATTTTTCCGTTTTGACGAAAGCAGTCTTTCACGAAACCAACCTCCGATCCGGCCGATATTCATTTAGTTCTCCCGACCATCCTTTCTGGAAAAAGGATCATTTCGGTCAACTTTAGGAATCGGGTCCCAAAACCTCGATTTCTTTTTGTAAAAATTACTTTCAGCTCAGTTTAGACATGATTCGGCAAAATTAATTCCATCATTTCGACACTCTTTGTTCTACACGAATTGACTTACAGTGAAACGAATTACGTATTCTTAATTAGATTTATGACTACTCGAAAGAAATCGGTCGTATACTTGCGCAACTTCTTCGGGTCGTTCGAGCATTGGAACGTGACCCATCTTTTCGAGAATAACCTTCTCGGAATTTTTAATTCCTTTTCTTAATACTTCTGCTCCGCTCACATGAATCACTCTGTCTGTGTCTCCCCAAAGAATCAGAGTACGAGCTTGGATCTTGGGCATACTATCCTGCAAGGGATAGCTTGAGCGAATTTCTGAGAATACTTTCCGGTTGAATTCCGCAGCTTGCACGGCTCTATTCACAAAAAAAGGTTTCAGTAGGAAAGGAATCGCAGGCGGTTCAACAAAGACAAAAGCCATCAATTGGTCAAATTCCTGGGGAGAATTTACTACGAGATTATTTCTTCCGTTGTCCAAAGATTTTGTAAGTTCGCTTTTTTCAGGTGTGCGTATTCCGGAAGAATCAAATAGCGCGAGTGATTGTATTTTTTGCGGATAGATAGACGAGTAAGTTCCGGAAATTGCACCACCCATGGAGTTTCCAACAATGTGAAATTTGCTCCAACCGATCTTTTGCACAAAAGAATCCAGTCTTTCGCACTGATCCTGAATTCGATAAGTGACTTCCTTGTTTTTTATGTTTTCCCCGAAGCCAGGTAAATCTACCGAGATTATGTGATATTTATTCGTAAGATGCTTGGAAAGTCTAACCCAATTATCCTTATCACCACCGAAGCCGTGGACCATGAGAATCTTTTCTCCAGAATCCGGTCCACCTTCTAAATACGCCCAGTTCCATCCAGAATCCTGGATTACCTTTCGCTCTAGACCAGCCTTTTCCCTTTCGTATTCGATTCCAACTTTGTACAGGGTCTCTGCACAGCTTGAAACAAAGAATAAGAATATTATGAAAAAATAAAGTCTATTGAAAAGTTTTCGATTCCGCATAGAAAAACTTTAGGCTCAAGTATATTTTTTCTTTAGCTCGCGTGCGTAAGCAAGATCATGAGTGAGCAGTCTCATTCTTTTGACAAGATAGGTCGTGATTCCTTTATAAAACTTCAATGCAAGATCCTTGTCCGCGTCCAACACCCTTTGAAGGTGATCGAAAGGTATTTCAAGCAACTCGCAACGCTCCATCGCCTCTACGGTTCCGGCTCTCTTGCCTTGATCTAAAAATGGAAATTCTCCGAAATGATCCCCAGTCGCGATTGTGGTGACGTTTACATCGTCCCCTTTTTCGGTAGCGGTTAGAATTTTCAAAGTTCCGTACATGACTACGTAGAAAGCTTTTGCTTCGTTACCTTCTTGGTAAAGAGCATCCCCTTGTTCCAGGACCTTGTATTTCGTTTTTTCCGCGATCTTAGACAGCTCGTCCACACTGAAATTGGAAAATAAATAGATCTGCTTTAAAATTTCTTCAATAGAATGTTGCATACGTTTTCTTTCCGAAAGACCGAATGTACTCCCTGTAAAAAAACGTTCAAGTCTTAAAAAGAAAGCGGAATCCTCAATTCATAGAGCACTCCAGAATCCGTTTTTTGAACAACCGTGGCCCTCAACTGTTTGGAAAAAATTTCCAAAAGTTGCACCCCAATCGATCCTTCCCGAATCGGCTTTTCCAGAGCGAATCCAATTCCGTCATCCTTGTAAGAAAATCTCATTTCTTTTCCGTCAGATGATAGTCCGATTTTGATTCTTCCGCCTTTGTGATCCGGAAACGCATATTTCAACGAGTTCGTGAGCAATTCGTTTAATAGCAATCCGAGTGGAATCGCTTTTTCGATGGAAACACTTATAGCGTCCACATCTAGACGAATCTTAATATTTTGCTCTGCACCGTAGACGTGCATCAGATTTTCAGTGAGAAGCTCAAAGTATTCCCTTAAATCGACCTCTGCGAGATTGACTGATCGATACAGTTCTTCGTGCACATAAGCCATGGACTTAACTCTACTCGCGCTATCTTTTAGAACTTTTCTTAACTCAGGATTGTCCGAGTTATCGTACTGTAACTCCAATAAGCTGGACACCACTTGAAGATTGTTTTTCACCCGATGGTGGATCTCCTGCAGCATCACCTCTTTTTCTTTCAAAGAATTTTCCAAGCGACTCATCATTTGGGATCTCTCAGTAGTATCTCTCGCGATTCCCATAATTGTGCCGTCTTCCAAAAGTACGGCGTTTACTTCTACTCCGATGGATCTTCCTTCTTTTGAAACAAGAATACATTCAAGCAATACTGGCTTTCCGAGCTGCACGTTGGATAAATCCTGGGCAACTCTTTCTCGGCATGTTTCTGCCTGAATATCCGTAAGTTTTAAATGTATAAATTCTTCTCTGCTGTAACCAAGCAATCTAACAGCTGTTCGGTTAAGATCCAATAATTCTCCGGATCTGTTCACGATGATAATCGCGTCAGATGCATTTTCAAAAAGAGACCGATAACGCTCTTCGCTTGTCTCCAATTTCTTTTTGGCGATTATCCTCTCTGTTACATCATGAATGATCGAGAATAATAATGTCTTTCCGGCCATCTTAAAAGGTCCAGTGTAAACTTCTACGTCTCTGATTTCGCCGGATTTGAGACGATGCTTGAATAAGTAATAAAGTCTGGATTCATTAGCAGCATGTCTCATTTCTTTGAATATTTCTTCTTTAGAGAGACAATTAATATCGGATACTTTCATCTGGAGTAATTCCTCCTTGGAGTATCCGTAAAAACTGCAGGCTGCTTCGTTTACGAACAAAATGTTTCCTGTATCAGGATCCAGTATCCATTTTATCGCCTGGTTTGTCTCAAAAATCTGCCGAAAGGATAGCCCCCGTAAATAGGAACTACTATCTAGAATATTAGAAAATTCTGATTCACTATTCTCGGAGTCCGCAGGAAATAACTCGATCCAACGTAAACCGCCGACTGAGTGACAACTGACGCGCAACGTTGGTTGAGGGCAAGAACTAGGATTTTTGTCTTTCCTCCATTCGAACACGTGTCCGTTGGAAGTAGGATTCGAAATGAATTCAGTCCCTATAAAATAATCTGATAGATTTGTACCTTCCCATCTCTCTAAGGGACAGTTTGTTTGCAAAATATTGCCGTTCTCGTCCGCGAGAATACACCAACTCGGAAACAGGCTTTGCTCTACCTTTCTGTTTCGTTCAAGCATGAAAAATATCTTGCCTCCGATCCCTTAGACCTGGACTTTGCAAAAAAGCAGAAAATTATAGCGATCGCTACAGGACTAAAACGAATGGATCTTTCCTTTATAAGCCAGCACAAAGAACTAATAGGAATCATCATGATGCCGTTTACCTACGGGTTTGTCGGCTGGTTTACCAACGTTGTCGCCTTGAAAATGACCTTTTATCCATTGGAATTTGTAGGAATTCCTCCCTATTTGGGCTGGCAAGGAATCGTGCCTAAAAAGGCCCAAAAACTTGCTCTAAAATCAGTGAATATTATGACAGAGAGATTGATTAAAGTCGAAGATTTCTTTGCCAAAGTGGACCCGGACCAACTAGAAAAGGAGTTCCAACCGGTATTAAACGAAATGATCCCACTTGCGACGAGCGAGCTGATTCACCATATCAATCCTGAATTGCGAAAGCATCTAGAAAACGGACATGAAACGGAAGTAGTAAAAGCAGTCCGAGAAAAATGTTCCCACACTGTGAAAAACATCATGACGCAGGTGAAGGAAAACGTATCCGCCGTATTTAATTTCCGTTCTTTGGTTTTGAGAAAACTGACCGGTCCAAACGTCAAAAGGATCGTAGACATTTTTCAGGAAGTGGGCTCCAAGGAGTTCACCTTCATAGAAAGGTGCGGATGGTACTTGGGTGGAGCATTAGGAGTTTTGCAAGCAATTGCTTGGAATTACCTCCCGATTTGGTGGACCTTACCGATTCAAGGTGTCATCGTAGGATATATCACGAACTGGGTGGCGCTCACCATGATTTTTCGTCCTTTGTATGAAAAGAGGTTCGGACCTTTTAAATACAGAGGATTATTTCTAGCGAGACAGGAAGATGTTTCCAGAAAGTATTCAAACGTATTCGCGACCCAGGTCTTAACTGCTCGGAACGTTTTGGAAGAGATTCTTTACAAAAGAGCTGCAAGAACCTTGGTCGAGACCATCCAACACGAGACAGAGAATGTGGCCGCAAAACTGCATTTAAAGGGAGACTTGGATGAGGAAGATAAGGGAGAAGAATCCGACTTCGAACATACCAAGAAGGAAGTGATCTCTCGCATTTCCGACACACTGGCAAACAGCTCTTCTAAACTCGAAACTTACATGAGTCGGGCAATGAGCATAGAAAACAATATGTTTAAGAGAATGAAGGACCTCCCACCGGAAGAATTCGAGCCGATCCTAAGATCGGCATTCCAAGAAGACGAGTATATTCTCATTTTAATCGGATCCGTTCTTGGAGCAATCGTAGGATTGTTACAAGGTCTTTACATGGTTTTTGTTTCTTAAGTTATGAAAGAAATTCGAGTTTCTGAATCGGACCCTGAAAGCTTTCTCAGAAAATTGAGAAAGGCGATTTCAGGAGGACACCTAGGGGCCGTAACTCAATTCGACCTAAAAGAGGACGACTTTTGCATTCGATTCACTGGATTTGGTGAATCCAGAATATGGTACAAATTAGAAAGGTCCAATTCCGGATTTACCGCCGTTCGAAAAAGAGAAAAGATAGCATTTATCCATATTCCGCTCCGAAGCGAGATGGAAAAAAATCTAGGAGAAATCTTGCGAAGGTTAGGCGCAGAAATCGCTTAACAAAGTAAAGATTCTACTCCATAACGAAACTTTAATATTTTTAGTTTCTGGGAAGGTAAAACTTGAAATCAAAACGTCAGGCAAAGACTTTTTTGGATTCTACAGTGACTCTTTCTTCAGGCATTCGATTAGCGGCGAGAATCTTTCCCGGGAACTCCAAAAATTCTGTTCCGCTTTTTTGCATTCATGGTCTGACCGGAAACCTCCGAAATTTTGAGCCGATCGCTAGGACTCTTTCCAAAAATGGAATCACGGTAGTTACCTACGATCTGAGGGGTCGGGGTAACTCCGACAAACCAAAATCTGACTACTCAGCTAGATTACATGCGGAAGATCTGAAGCAGCTCGCAAATGCATTGGGCTTTTCCAAGATTTCAATCTTATCGCATTCGTTAGGTTGTTGGATCACCCTGCGATTCGCCGAAAAATATCCTGAATTGCTTTCCAAGGCGATCTTGGTAGATGGTGGCGGAGAACTCAGCGTATTCAGGAAAATCTCCAATCTGATCATGATCTCTACTTCTTTATCCAGACTTGGTAGGGTCGCTCCGAGCAAAGAATACTATCTTTCGGAAGCAAGAAAATCCCCTATCCTATCCGCCTGGAATGAGAATATTAGAAATTTCTTAATTTATGAATTGGAGAGCACGGGAACTTTAGCGACTTGCTTTTCTAGTAATGGAGAAAAAGGGCCGATCGGACCGGTAAGATGTTCTCTACCTCCATACGTAATAGAATCCGAGCTTAGAAATATGGGAGGTTCCATGCACCTCTCTAGGATTCCTGGGATCTTTTTCCGCAATCCTTCTTCGATGATCTCCATACTGAAAGACAATCGTGCTCTTCCGTATTCTGCTCTGCAATGTCCGGTACTAGTAGTTAGAGCAGGAAAGCCTAATTTTAGAAGCGGCGACGAACTTCTTCCTGACTCGGCAATAGAGAGGATGAAAAGAAAGATTCCTGGAATGCAACTTTTAGATCTCAAAAATCTAAACCATTACGAAATCGTTCTATTAGAAGACGAGAATAGAGACAAGGAGCTGATTCGCTTCCTAAAATCCTAAAGTGGAATTCCTGACCAATCCTCGCTAGACTGGACATTTCTCGACCTGAAAAGGAAAAAGATAAGTGTCAGTATCCCGGCTAACACAAAGAATACGAACCATCGATTGTATTCCTCTTTCGAAAAAATTTCTCCTTCTCCGGGCTTCGGAATCACCTTTGGTTGGAGAGGAAAACCATTCTTCTTTGCGAGTTCCTCTATTTCGGTCAAGTGAATGACAGGGATATCTTCGAGCAAAAAGCGAGTCATTACAGAATCGATCTTAGCAGCTCCGGGAGGAAGACTAACATTCAAACCCGGTTTAAAACTGATTTTCCCGGCTCTAGTTCCTACAGAGATGGAGCCTCCACCTACATTGATATAAGCTTGGATTCTCTGGTTTCCGGCTCCTTCCTTGAATCGTCTCATTCTTTCTTCTATGCTTTCCGTAAAGCTTTCGCTCGCGATCAGTGGGAGATGGTTTCTCTTTACGGATCCATCGAGGAGAAGTCTCCCTTCTCTACTGATCCCAAGAGCTCTGTCCTCTACCCCCCCGTAGCTAACCGCAATGGATCTGTACGGGAATACTTTCTCTTTTTGTAATTCTCTTTCCATGTCGATCCAAAGAAAATCCGGATCGTTTGCACCCCATTGAGAGGAAGAAATGCTAGAAATAGAAAGCACTTTCAGTTTCAGAGATTTTGCGGCAGAGTAAACGCATATGTTCAAGGCTGGAAAAGAACCGGATAAGCCAATGGCGACCACCCCCTCTTCTTCCACTCCTGCCTTTCGCAACATTTCTACGATCAAAGCTGCAAAGTTCGGATTCACTGAAGTTTGTTTTGCTGTAATAATTCCGGTATTGCTAGTCACTGGAGTCAAAAATGATCCAATCAATCCGGATCTAGCAGGATCATATTCAATATCCGTAATCTTTCCTTGGTCCAATCGAATCGATCGAATCAACGCAAAAGCAGAATCAGCAGTCTTGGCTGCTTCCATTTTCTGTGAATAATAAGGTTGTTTTCGGTCTATCTTGAAATTTTCAATCAAGAATAAACCTATAAGTGAAATCCCTGCGATCAAAACGTATACATGGACAGACGCTGTCCCCGGTTTCCAGTATATTGCTTTCACAGTTGGAACTCGCTACCTAATATTAGGATTAATGTAAGTCTTACGATCACGGCTCCGGTGACTAAGGCAGAAATGGTTTCAAGGACACCCTGTCTATCCATCCAAAGTGCAATCAGTCCAGGCAAAATATGGCCGATCGCCGCGAGCTCTCCGCTTTTATGAATCGAATCGATAAAATGATTCGATCCGGCTGCCCTTCTTAAAAGTTCAAAAGAAAGTGCACCCAAAACAAAGCCCAAGATTAGCAGAAATGCGGTCTTTCTTTTTCCGTAAAGTATAGTTACCCTGGAAACCAAGAGCCCTACCCCGTATGTGAGACAACCTAGCCCGATCGTAAACAAAACAGTTAACGGATTATGAAGTTGTAATGCGATGTATCCCGGAACGACCAAACCCCCCGCGGCGATTCCGAAGAACTCGGAAAACGCAAGACTTACGAACAATCCGATTCCTATCGATAGTGTCAGGATATCCAAGTTTTCATCCTTATAAATTCGCTGCGATTTCGAAACATACGTAGTAGTGACAAACCGATTCCGGCGATATTTCCCAGGCCAACTACCAGAGATTTATTTCCTCCGAGATCCAAGATCCTCTCGAAAACTTCGGACTCCGTAGCGGATTCCGCAATCTCGATTCTCCCAAAGGATACTCCACCCTCTAATAAAGCTTTTGCTAAAATATGGGTGGATTCTCCAACTAACACAAGTAAATCGGGCATCGATTGCTTCCAGTTAGAAATCTCCTTTCCGAGTTGAATCGATCTCTCCGATCGATCCGATCTACAATTAATAATCGCGATTCGTTTATCCACATTCGAAAAATTGGCGATTCCAAGGTCCCAGACTTTTCTAGAGGATTTAGGATCATTTGCCGCAAAACCATTTACGAAAGTCACCTGTCTTCCGAAATACTGCATGGAATACGCGCAGGTCGCTCCCGGATCCGGATTTGCCTTTTTCATTCCTTGAAGCGCGGTTTGTTTAGGAACTCCTACACTTTGGCAAACTTTTAGAGCCAAAGCAACATTCTCCTTGTGCTCAAAATAGCGAAAGTCACAAAGATCCTCTTCTAAAACTTCCTGCAAATCTGATTGGTTCAATGAATGGACTTGCGCACTTCTATCCGAACAAATTTCGGTAAGCACTGGCAAAAGGTCTCTTTCTGCGGTAAATACTTGTTTTCCAGGGGGAACCGTTCCGCCAAACGCAAAGCAGACGTCTTCTTTTCTCGGGCCCATCACTTCTAGGTGATCTTCCAGAATATTGGTGATCACCGTATGAGTCGCTTGTATCATTTTATCTTCTGAAATTTTCTGAATCGTAGGTTGCAAGGCCATACACTCCAGAACAATCGCGCGCACATTTTCAGTTCTAGCGTGATTCAAAACTGCAATCTGCTCTCTGATGTTGGGTGATCCATGTCTGGCAATAGACACTTCTCTTCCATCAGGATAAATAAATTTGGGAGAAGTGCCGGTGGTTTTCGCCAAAGTCGGAATTCCACCTTCTCTCAAACCAGCTGCGATTAGCCTGGTAACCGAGCTTTTTCCTCGAGTTCCGTTTACGTGGATTCGAATCGGAATGGAGTTCCTACTCCTTCGCAGCTTCCTCATCTCCTCTCTTCCATATAGGAGAATGATTAGGAGTAAAACGGTCAGAACCAAACTTCCAAGCACGAAGGGAGGCTCCCTCTTTTTGCCAAGGAAGTCAACTACAAAGAAATAGGAACTTTTCTTGCTCGAAAAGTCCTTCTATAACTCTTTGAATCAGAGTGAGGAGAATGGCTGCTCTTCTTAGTTGATAGGAAGAATTACGTGAAAACGGGCGTACAATCCGTCTTCAGTATCGAACTCTATTTCGCCTTTGAGCTCACGTACGATTTCAAAGCTAACCGAGAGCCCCAGACCTGTGCCCATAAATGTGGGCTTCGTAGTAAAGAATGGGTCAAAAATCTTCGCGCGATTCTTTTCTGGAATACCGAGACCTAGGTCTTCTACAGTAATTTTGACAAACCCGTTTCCTTTTCTATAAATGACGTCCTGAAATAGTCGTATTTTTTTGTTCGGGTTTGCTTCCGGATACTTTTGATTCAATGAATCTCTAGCGTTTGTGAGAAGATTTATAAAAACTTGATTCAGTTTTTGAGGATCAGTGGAGATAATCGTTGTGTGCTTTTTAGCGGCTTCTCCCTCTGAGTGCTGGCATACGCCCTCTACAACAATATGATCCTTTTGCAAGAAAGGCATTAGAAATTGAACGGAAGATGCGAGTACATCGCAAGGATTCACAGGACGCTTCTCACCTCCTTCTTTATGAGTAAATCCTAATAGACTCCTTACAATTTTGGAGATCCTGACACTTTCTTTAATGATTACATCCAGGTTTTTCTGAATGGGCTCGTTTTTGCCCAGCTGACTGACAGCGATTTCTGCATAGTTCAAGATCGCAGTTAAAGGATTGTTGATTTCGTGCGCTACACCCGCTGCGAGTGTGCCTAGAGCTTCTAATTTTTGACGATGCCTTTGAGCATCCAAACGCTTTTGGATCTCGTCGTCGGATTCCTTTTTTTCCGTAGTGTCCGTGATCGTGAAAATAAACGCATGCAGTTCTCCTTGACTTGTTGCAGGAGAAACTCTCACAAAGTAATGGTTACGGACACCCGTAATGCTACTCCAATCCTCCATATAATAAGGTTTGTGAGTTTCCTCTACCTTCTTCATCAGTTCTTTCAGTTTTTCTTCAAAACCTGGTTCAATTAGTTCGCGTAAATTCTTTCCAACAAAGTTCTCGGTTGGTGCACCGGAAAAGGTTTTGTTCAAAAATAGAATTTTCCCATCTAAATCCACAAATACAACTAGATCCATTCCTTCCAGCAAGAAGGATCTCCAACGATAATCCGTATCCTCTACCGAGTAATCTTTTACGAATCCGTCCTCATTTAATTCGTGAATCTGAATGAGAAATTTATTTCCCTCGGCTGTTGTATTTCCATGAAGGAGAACTTTTTGAAAACCAGAAACAGTCTTCATTCTAGTTCTTATGGAAAAGGTTGATGGATGAGTCGCACTCTTTTTTTCATTCAGAAAATCTAATATTCCATCCAAATCGTCAGGATGCGCAAACTCCGACCAGTTTGCGTGGTTTGGATTCGTACAAGATTCTCTTCCCGTTAATTCTTCAAATCTGCGATTAACTACTAAAACATCGCCTTCGGTACTGAGTAATAAGGCAGGAGTGGGAAGGTTCCAAAAGAGAGACTCGTTATGCGCAGTTGGAAATAATAGGATAATTTCCTGTTCTTCTACAAGCTCATCTGCCGACATCGAGTGGATCGCCCCGTTTTTCCTTCTAATTTATTCGAGGAAACGGAGGCCGTAAAAATTACAGCAGATTCAAAAATCTGCCTGGCTTTGCTCTGGATATTTTATGGCAAAACCGGCAGATTGACACAAAGTTGCCTTCGTTTAATAAACTTTTAAAAGCTCTACTTCAAAGATCAAAGTAGCATTGGGTGGGATAGTGCTTCCGGCACCAGTGCTGCCGTATCCAAGTTCGGGCGGAATCGTCAATTTGCGGATTCCTCCCTCTTTCATTCCTTGCACACCTTTATCCCAACCGCGAATCACTTGCCCGGTTCCGAGATCAAAACTAAATGGTCTACCTCTGTCTTTGGAACTATCGAATTTTTTTCCGTTCGTTAACCAACCAGTATAATGGACCGTTACATTCGAACCATTGAACGCTTCTTTTCCAGTTCCCTTTTTAATTTCTTTGATCACAAGACCGCTGTTAGGCTGCGCAGAAAGTCCGCTGATGATCAGAAATACAGCCGCGCCGGAACCAAGCAATTTCACAAAACGATTCATTTATTTTCCCCTTCCTCCTGTGCGTCGGATCCCAGATCCGGAGAATCCCCCCTGGGTTTGGCTTCCATGGAGTTTATTTCCAGAAGAAGCTCCTTTCACGGATTGCTTTTTCTCGAATTCTTTTTTCCATTCTTCGGAATCAACGACCGCTATCGACTTTCCAGAGATTTCCTTTTTATTTAAAGCACTGATGGCTTTTTTGCCCGGCTCTTCATCCATTTCCAGGGAGCCATAACAAAGAGATCTTCCGGTCAGCTTGTCTTTTTTGATTTGAACATGCCGAGTTTCTCCGTAACCAGCGAATAGCTTGGTCAAATCCTCTTCCGTCATTTCGGGAGGTAGGTTTCCTAGCGAAATTTTCATCGAACCTCCTTTTGATTTGCCTAAAGTAATCCGGCCATAGGTTTACGAAACCCTATTTCCAATTTTTCCCTGAGGAAAAACATTCCTGAGTTACTGTTTCATTAGAGTCATCCGAGTATTCTTGTATTCGAATACTCCTTCTTTCCCGGCTCTAAATTCCGGGGAAGGTGGATCCAAGGTTTCAAAAACGACTCTTTTTATTTTCGGAGCATTTTTCCGAGCCTCACAACGGTAATCCTCAGGAAACAGAAAATTCCATTTTTCGGAAACGCAAACAGGGATTTGCTGGCGGGCCATCCTGAGTACCACTCCGGTTGCCAAATGACCCTGGATATGATTTTCGTCCCCGAAACCCCATTCGATTTTGTATAAAACGTCTTTTTGCGGTTGCATTGCGTCTAGGAATTTCTCAGGAGAATCCACATAAGTAAAATCCGCCTTTCCAAGTCTAAGAGTCACCAATACCAAAAGAAAAAGGACTGCTTTATAAAGTCGACTCTGCTTTTCTACAGAAATCTTTCCCACCAAGGAAGCCAGTAACCTAAAATTCAGATAATATAAAACTGCAGCGAAAACATATTCAAACCAGTAGACGTGAGAAACTAAACCGCCCTGCAATTTAAAGGCTCCGAATAGAGAAAGAAAAAAACCTATTAAGAAAATAGAATATAGATCCTTTTCCCAAACATGCAATCTTTCTCTATAAATTCCAGGTAAAAGAATTAGAACTCCCAAAATCAGATCTTTCGGAATTTTGGTCAGCAACGGAAAAGGTCCGAGGTAGTAAGAAAATAAATATTCAAAGACTGGACCAGGTTTATGCACCGTTTTGTTTTTTGCACCTAAGGCAAGTACCTTACTCAGGTTCCCGGGAAAGGACTGGATCTCCTGAATGATCGGAGGTAAAAATGCGATAAGAGCAAAGAGTAGCCCTATTCCGAAGAATTTCCAGTGTTCCCTGGAACTAATGTATTTTTTCCACCCTAGGGAATAGATTCCCCAACCGCCGCAAATTAAGAACATCGGAACTACAATCGTCAGTCCTCCGATTTGGTTTTGGACGATAAACGTCCCGGAGACCAAAGACCAGAGCAAGCCCTCAGGCATTCCCCTTTTCAAAAAAAGGCAGGAAACAATAAATAAGAACATCGGAAACAGGATGACGGACGGGCCCCAGATCGAAGAAAAAATATCCGGACCTGCAGCAGCCAAGCAGACAAACAAAGATAAGGTGAGCGCTAGCAGAGAACTTCTAACTTCTAACTTTTTGTACAAAAGAAAAAGAGAGATGCATAGAAAGGCATAATTATAGAGTAAAATTCCAATAGAGTACTTTCCATGTTCGGAAACTACGAAAAAGAGAGGCTTTGCAATCCAGCCTAAATAATAGAATGTGATAGGCCCAATATGATTCACCTGGAATCTAGAATAGGCCCCGAGCATCTCTCTTCCTTCAGAGGCACGCATGATTTGCAGTGCATTGGCCGCCAGATCACCCATTTCCTGATACGGTTGGTTTAGAAAAGCTGAATTTACTGCAAAATAAGAGATAAAAAAGGCAGTTGGGAACAGGAATACATAACGAACGACTGGTTGAGAAAAAAAAGTACGCATTTTCACCGAAATATTTGTTTCCCGAGATTTCATGGAAAGCCCGAACTGGAGTCAATCCCTAAAAAGCGGAATTTACTTGTCCAAATGCAAGGGCCTTTTTTTGAGGAATTGTAACGAAAATGAAATAAATCAATCCCCAAAGGCCATAAATTTCGGTTGAGCCGGCCCCCGAAACTAAAAAACTAGAGAATCACAAATCATTCATTCGGCTTTCAGGCCCAATAATTTTTAGGAATAGTTATTCATGGATATTTTCTTATTCATTGTCGGAGTAATGTGCGTCCTGGGCGTAATTGACCTCCTGGTCGGGGTTGCCAATGACGCGGTCAATTTTACCAATTCCGCAGTCGGCTCGAAGGCCTCTACGCGAAGGGTCATCATTCTTATCTCTGCAGTAGGGATTGTGTTTGGGGCGATGAGCTCCAATGGAATGATGGAAGTAGCTCGTAAGGGAATCTTTCATCCGAATGCGTTTACCCTGCAAGAATTAATGTTTCTATTCTTAGCGGTAATGGTAGCGGATGTTATCCTGTTAGACTTATATAATACTTTAGGTCTTCCTACTTCTACCACTGTGTCCCTCGTTTTCGAATTGTTAGGCGCTTCCCTGGCAATGGCGCTACTTAAGACCGATACCGTAAACCAAGCTTTTGAAATCATCAATTCGGCGAGTGCCTTAAAGATTATATTTTCCATTGTGCTTTCGGTAATTCTGGCGTTCTTTTCTGGACTAATCTTGATGTTCTTCTTCCGGCTCATTTTCTCGTTTCGGACGGAAAACTCTATGAAAGTATTTGGGGGAATTTTCGCGGGGCTTGCCACTTCCATTGTTATCTTCTTCGTACTTCTGACTGCCATGAAGGGATCTACCATATTGCAAAAGGAATGGGTAACCTGGATTAACGATAACCTCTGGAGAATCATGCTTTTCTCCTTCTTAGGTTTCTCTGTCTTTTATCAAGGATTGATATTTGCTGGGGTCAACGTATTGAAGATCGTCGTACTGCTTGGAACCGCCTCTCTCGCGATGGCATTTGCGAGCAACGACTTGGTCAACTTTATAGGGGTTCCGATCGCGAGCTTGCAGACCTACGAACTGATCAAGATTTCCAACTGGGATGTGAATACTCTAGCTACTGGATTGGCAGAAACTGTCCCCACACCTAACCTGATCCTATTCAGTGCTGCACTCGTAATGATCTTTGCCTTATTCAAATCCAAAAAGGCAGAAACTGTTACTCAAACAGAAGTAACCTTAGGTTCTCAAGGAGAAACTCTCGAGACTTTTCAGACAAGCTTAGTTGCGAGAGTCTTTGTTCAGATCGCATTAGGAATTTATTATCCAGTTCGAGCAGTTCTTCCCAAATCGATTCGGAATTGGGTCGGAAGCAGATTCAAGCAAAACCTTTCTACAGAGATCGTAAGATTACACGAAACCGAAGCCTTCGATATGCTTAGGGCGTCGGTAAATATCCTAATCGCTTCTGCCCTGATTCTGGTCGGGACGATTCACAAGCTTCCGCTATCTACAACATTTGTAACATTTATGGTCGCGATGGGAACTTCTTTAGCGGACGGCGCTTGGCAAAGAGACAACGCAGTCAACCGGGTCAGCGGAGTACTTACGGTGGTAGGAAGTTGGTTTATGACCGCGATTATGGCCTCCCTAATGGGAGGAATGATTGCAGCAATTTTCCATTTCTGGGGAATCATCGCAGTTGCAGTGATTCTGGCAATCACCTTCGGTTTAGTCATACTATTCAATCGTGTCCATGCCAAGAGAAAAGAAGAGTATGAAGAGAGCATGGAAAGCTTGGTGGCCTTGCGTAGGCACCCTGAAAAGGCGCTCTCTCGCACCATTTCGTCTATGTTAGGAAGTTTGGTCGTAGCCAAGAAAGCTATGAATACGGTTTGTTCCGGCTATGTAAACGGGAAGAAGAAAGACTTTAAGCAAACCGCGAAGCACCTCAAAAATTTGAAGAAGATGTACGAGAATTCTCTCTCTAACTTCCTTTCCTTGGCTGAACGACATCTGGATGAAAACGAATTTCACACCATTCATCCAGTTACAAACGCTCTAGGTCAGATTGACCACATTACGGAAAGCTTATGGAATATTTTGAGAAGCACTTCTTCAAAAATAGACAGATTTCAATCCGGACTGTCCAAAGAAGAACGGGAAGACTTGAAGGAACTTCGTAAGCAGGCAGAGGAAATTTTCGAGCTATTAGCAGATGCCGACAGAATTCCAGGCCTACTAGAAAAGGCTACCTCCAAGAAAAAGACCAAAGATTTCGAAAAGATCAAAGAGCAAATTTACAAAAACCAAATGAAGAGAATCCGCAAAGGAGATAGCCGCCTAAAATCAAGCGTGTCTTATTTTGTGGTGATCGAAGAACTTGTAGATATCAATGACAGTCTGATAAAGTTAGCGGAAGAGTTATCATTAGCTTTACCCTGGGCAGAACAAAAGAAAAAGGAATTCCTAAAAGCACACCTTTCCAATGGGAAAATGGCCTTCCCGGCTGTCCTTGATGATAAGAAGGACAAAGATAAGAAGAAGAAAAAGAAGGATAAGGTCTGAGATAGAATTTCAGAAAGATACAGCCTTTTCTTCTTTTTGAAAACAAAAGCCGCGGGGACGGAACCCTGCGGCTTTTTTATTCCCTTTAGAAGGAAGGATTTTCCGGACTTTTTAGTGAAAAAGCCCCACCCTGTGTGGGTGGGGGCCGGAGCGGCAGCGGTGGTACCCGCCGCCAAATTTCACAGAATCACGTTTTCTTCAAGCCCGATTTTCTTCTCCACTTCTGCAGGAGCTCCTACATAAGTAGGAACTCTTTCCCATCCAGGGGGAAGTTTATCCGAAGAAGATCGGACCGAAGGCAGTTACAAGCAGAGTCAAGAACAGGACCAAGATTGGAATTACGATATGTTCATTCTTAGCCAGGAATCCTTTTCCCAAAAGATGTTCCTCTTTGATCAGATAGTGCCGAACTACGTGCTTGGTCAGCAGGTGATTCAAAGCCACTGGCGGAGTTAAATATCCTAACTCAAAGGAAACAAGTGCAGTCATCCAAAAATTCAATGGATTGATTCCGTTTGCTTTTGCAATCGGATACAGAGTTACCGATACCAAAATTACCGCGCCATAAGGATCCATTAGCATACCAATAATGACCAGTGCAACGGTCAAGACTAGCATTGCGCTAAATGGAGAACCCAGTTGGGTCGGGAATAAATTAATCACTTCTGATCTTTCGAAAACCCCGCCCATACTCGCGGAAAGTCCCATTAACAGCAGTAAGGCGCCAAGGTGGGAACCTGCATCGTAGGATGTCCTAGTAATTTTTACTGCTTCGCGGGCTTCTTCCGTATGAGGATGCTCTTTCTTAGAATACCTATAATCGATGAAAAGCAATGCTAACATCGCGATAGGTAGAATGTACGGAGCAGTATGCTCGTCAAAATGAGTCCCGAGTCCCAACACGATCGCGAGCACGATTACAATGGATACAATCATGTAGACTCCGAAGGATTTAAATGCAAGCCAGGTTTGTCCGAATGCGTTTGACTCAGGCTTGATCTTCCAAGATTCCTTTCTTGTAAACCAGCTTACGACTAAGAAAAGAGAAGAAGAGACTGCAAAGACTCTCCAGCCCCAATGGAACAATTCATCGGTAGTTACATCTAAATTCAAGGAAGCTACAATAACCACGAGCAGACAAGGAGGTAGAACCACTCCTAAGCTCCCTGACATCGCGGTCGCTGCGAGTGCCCGCTCTTGGGTCGCACCAGCTCTCCTCAATTCAGTAAATACTGTAGCACCTAACGCGAGCACAACGATGCCGGAAGCACCGCTATAAGCTGTAGGAAGAGCAGCAACAATCACAATGATTACTGCAAGAAGTTCAGAAGGCAATTTCCAAGGCTTCAGGATATCAAAGAATCTCCGTCCCAGGGAAGTGTCTCTTAACAAAATTCCCGTCCAAACATAGAGTCCGATCTGAATATATAAAGTAGCATGCTCAGTCAACTTTTGGAGATAAATCGCAAGTCCGGCAGGATGGTGTTCGTAAAGGAAAAAATACACTGCGCATATAAAGGCCATCCAACAGTATAAAGGAATACAAAGAGACGCGTTGACCAGGTTCAAGGCGGCATTGTTTTCCTTTTTAGGAAAGACCGGATGCATCAAATTATATACATTTAACCCAGCTAGAAATGCCATACCAACAATCCAGAGAACTTGGATCTGGGCCTCTACTCCGGTTTGTAGCATGAGCATGTAAGAAGCTGAAATGACTAAGATAATGTTCGCGAGAACCTGGCTTACTTCCGTAACTACTTCATCGTACCAGTTTTCCGGATTTCTAAGAGCGATATGATATCTCCTCGTAGTAGATACCGTACCGGCGACCAACAGTAGCACCACCATCGTCATCGGGATATAATCTGTGGCAAAGATCGTTAACCAAGAAAGCCTTCTTTCTATACCGCAATACGTGGACTGAGCCCAGGTCATGTTAGCTGCGACTTCGAGCAGTTCGAGCTGAGTCTCGCTCAGACCGGTGGAAGCGCTCGGAGCAGTTCCTGTGGATCCTAGATCCAGTTCATCTAACAGAGCAGAATCAGATTCGCTGACCTCAGCTCTCTCGTCCCCTCCCGCGGTCATTCCGGCCATACACACGTTTCGGATCATCGCGTAATTCGGCCAAATGGTGCCGCCTACTCCAAGCAACCTTGCTTGTAGAAGTTGTCCGCCGCTTTGAATCAAGGGCACGAACAAGAAAAACAATACGGCCCAGGAAACTATTTTTCTCCACATAGTATTTGAAACCAATCCTTAGGAAATTTAGGCGTTATCCGATCCGCCTTGCAGGGAGGAAGGATTCCTCCCCTTATCTATATCTACTTTTTTTAATATATAACGCGAGCTATTCCAGGTCGTCCGAACATTCTTTCGCAACTGGGTCAGCTTTGCAGCGAACTCCCTTCATGAGTTTTAGAATTGCTGGATGGTATACTTTCTTATCTCTCAGCTTAGTGCGAACTTCTCTAAACTTCTCAAAGTATCCGATTTGCTGATCTTTCGGTACTTCCAACCAGAATTTCGCAGGGATCTCTTTCTCTGCTTTTTTGGTAAGTGTCAGCATAGACTCGAACTGAGTAGAAGCCCAGGCTCTCGAGGTGTTGCCGTATCCCTCAGGAAAATCCTTATGGCGACCAACGATCTGAAATGTTAACTGACCGATTGGAAAACGCACAATCCCGCCGTTCGGAGAAATCCCCTTCATCAATTCCAAAGGCTTGATTCCGATTGCAGGAGAATAGCAAGCATCTGCTCTACCATTATTAAAAATACCGGCAAAAGTCGCGATTTCCGCCGGAACCATAGACGCTCCAACAATATCCACCATAGTGGTTGCTGCTTGGTCGTAAGTCAATGTAGCGATTTTCTTTCCAGCGAGATCTTTGATATCCTTTAAATTCTTGTCCCGAAGTAGTAAGTAAACAGCTCCTCCAGGAAACATAGCCATGGTTTCATAGTCACCATCTACATTCAATTTCCTTGCTTTAGGATTTGCTAATACTTCGATCGTCCTATGCAACAAATCGTAACCTGGAAGCGCGCCGATCGCTTCGATAGAACCGGATTGAGGAACATAACCTCTCACACGTAAAGAGGTCAGAAACGCAAGATGACATTTTCCTGCTTTGAAATCTGAGTTTGCGACTACCTCATCGGTATACGCCTTGAGTTCCACTCTGACTCCCCAACTCAAAGCTTGAGCTTGGTAGCGTTGTCCCGCTTTGAAAACATCCCCGTGCGTTCCGGATGGATCAAAAACGCACATAGTGCGATCGACCGGTTCCGCCGCAATGAGGGAATGTAATCCGAACAGGACCGCTCCTATTAGAAAATAGGTAATTACAGATTTGAATTTCATCCGCTTCATCTGTTGGTTCTCCTTCGCATTGTTATCAGTACTGTTGTTTAGATTCATAGAAATCTTTTGTCCTAAGCCTTCTAGCTTATAGGTCCTTTAATAAATCATCGTCGTCTTTGCTGGATTTCTTTTTACCAGGAAAAGGGCCAAAAGCTACCGGTCCGCGATGTCCAGTTTCTTTGACCCAAATCTTGTCTGATTCGTGTCTAGATAATGCTTCTGCATATGTTTCCAGTAGTAAAAACTCTTTCTTAGGAGGAACTTTTTCCAAGATAGAAGAATGTTCTTTGATCAACTTCTTCATAAGCTCAATATTTCCCTGGCCAGCGATTGCTTGGATTTGGAAAGCTCTAGAAAGTCTGACTCCAGCTTGGTCTCCTAGTTTTACTGCCTCTTCCAACTGTTTGATCGGATCCTTTCCGGCAGGAGTCACTCCCGGAACCGACATCCACACTACTGCTTCAAATGCAAGAGGAGTTCCCCACCATTTCTTAGGATCCAAGCATTTGGAAGCTTGAGATACGATGGATGGAATTTCAGTAGTAATACCGGCATATCCTTGAGAAGCACGATCGTGCAAAATTGCGAGCAACCCAGAAGCCAATCCAACTAAAAAGTAAAATTGCTCTTCTTCATTCATAGAAGGACAGCTTCCCTTCCATTCGCCGAAATATTCCACAAAATGGTTGTAAGACTCTCCGAATCTTTTTGCTGCCATTCCTTCTTGGCGAATTTGAATTGCTTGAAAGTCCGCGGCTTCTTCTGCTTTTCCTTTTCGCACTGCCGCAATGTAAGAGAGTTCCGCTTCCTGCGCTCTGCGTTCCGAGCAGATTCCTGCACCCATAGCAGCCACCATGACAGGTAAATGCACTTCGGTTCCGACTCTTTGGAAGGAGGCTACTAAAGGACCTAAGGCAGTACCACCTGTACAAACAGCGTCCAAATCTTCGGATGCCAAAAAGTGAGGAACTAAATATTCCTCTGCATACGAATTCAAAGTGGATCCGGTGGCCCGATATACTAGGGAGCAATTAAGATTGGTAATTGTAACAATCGTTACAAATAAAAGTATAATATTTTTCATGCCGGTTGATGGTTACTTTTCTACTTAAAGAACTTAGGGGATTCTGGGAAAACCTACGGGACGGACTGTGGGCGTCCAACGATTTTTGTCTGAATGGTCGTTTTATTGAAAGAATTCCTTCTCTCTCTTTATTCAAGTCAATGACAGGAAAAAAGGTTTTTAAGATACGGGAGATGTCACTTGGGCACGAATCTTTTCGATTAAAGAGATCGTTTCTGGCTCAGGTTCCACTCCGAGTTCTTTCTTTAAGATCTTTTTTAGATCTTCAAACTTTCTGAGAGCTTCATTTTTTCGATCCAATTGCTGCAATGCTTCCAAGTGAAATCGCCAAGCCCTTTCATCCAAATCGTCCAAACGAATCCAGCTCTCCGAATCCACAAATAAAGTTGCGCTATCTCCTAGTTTAAGGGATTGCTCACACAAAATTCGATAGGTTTCGATCAAACTTTTTCTTAGATATTCTCTTCTTACATCCGATTCAGGGAAATAGAGATCAAATTCAAAGAAATCACCTTTGTACAATTCCTGTATTCTTCGAAATAGTGCATATGCTTCTTCTTCTTTCTTATCTCTTAATAAGCGCTGTGCAATTTCGAAGTCTTTTTCGAATTCTGCAAAGTCCGCACCCACAAGCTCCGGATGAAAGTAGAGTCTATCTTCGGCAAAAACCAATGCATCCGGATTTCCCAGAATCTTTCGAAGCCTAAACAAAAGTGCATGCAAACTGTTGAGTGCATTCTTCTCCCCCATTCCGGGCCAGAGATTTTCTAGGAGCTCCTCTTTGTGCACACCTTTTCCGAATCTGATGACCAGCAATTTGATGAGCTTCAGTAATTTCTTTTTACTCGAGTAGTCAGAAGCCGGGATTTTCTTACCGTCCAGTTCGATTTCTAACGGACCTAGAGTTTTGATTCTCAGTTTGCTAGAATTCTGAGCTTTCCTTTTCGAGATTCCTGAATATCCTTCTTCTATTTTCTTCTCCGGAGTTTTCTCCACCCTAGCTGAGGCAGAAGACACTTTGGTAGAATTGGATGAAATCGTACTAAAGCCTGCGCGATCAATCCAATGGGAGACTGCTTCCTTGAATTCTAGGCGAACCTCCCTTTCTGATTGATTCACAGTCAAGAAGCTATCCACTGAAAACATCAAGACCAGAAAACTAAAGTGGGAAGTGTACGGAATTGGGAGTATATCCGTCGCGACCAGGATATCAGCGATTACGTTTCCGCAAAACAGAATCAATCCGAAGAGCAAAAACCTGTTCCTAAAGTTATTCCGGAAGAATTGATTGATCACCTTAAACAAGGTCCAGAAAATCATCAAGATTGCGGAAAGATAGAAATACTGTACCAGTATCGGTTGGTTGGTTTCGTAGATGACCACACCCAAGTAGGGAAAGCTTCTCGGATGAGACAGGTTCATTGTATATGCATTCGGATCCGTCACCAAGATTCCGGAGAGTAGTAGATTCAAGAATACATAAAGATATACAAAATCTTTACTGAATAATCTTCTATAACTGTTTACGAATAACACTAGAAAGGTGCCGAAAATCGGAATCATAGTGTTTTCCATTCTTTCGTAGAACAGCGCCTTTTCGACACTCTCTGCGTTCACTGTCAAAGTGAAGAAGAACAAGTACATTCCATAAGATACTTGCAATAAAGCAAAATGAAGTAAGTAGATCTGTTTGGTATTTTTCGCAAACAATACCAAATTATGCAGCGTACGGTAAATAAGAACCGTTGCCACGAGATAGCAAGAGATTTGGTAAAACGTCATGGTCTACTTTTCATTCCTATTGTGCCTGGAATCCTGCAAGTTCTTTCTGCAAAAGAATGCAATTTTGTGAATAAAAGCTCACAATTAAATGGATCATGGTGAAACATAGAATTGCCTTCCTTTTGCTTACTTAGTTTTAGTTTTTACTTATGCAACGAATTCTAACTGAGGCAAGACGTTACACAGATATAACAACCGTTATTCATAAATTATACTAGTTTATGATTCGGCGGAACTTCTTGGACGAATGGAACTCTAAGATTTCGACGAAAATCGAAAAAAGCGAAGTGCGTAATGAAAGAAAAAATACCGGAGGGAAATCTTCCCGCCGGTATTTCTTTTTTGGTCCAGATCCTATTTTAGAGAGGATCGTTAAGGGCAAACAACCAGAGAAGCTGGATCCGAAAGCGCCGTTCCTTTAAATCTAAGTCCACCTAACATATATGGATCGCTCGTTGGAGGAGTGTCGAGAGTAAAGAAATCGATCACATTGCTGCGAGCATTGATCGCACAAGCAGTGTTTGCGGTCGGATGTCTCAATTTCGGGAAAGTAATTTCAGGTGGAAGTGGTACTTCCTTCAGGATACTGTTGATCAAAGGAACTACGAGAGATTTTACGAGAGGTTCGATCACTACATAGATTCCATCCGGATCCAAACCGAACGGATTGTTCGCCTGTCCTTCCAACACTTCTACAGTATAATCGAGTCCCTCGGTAGAGAGTACTACTTGTAGAGCGTTTAAGTTCTGCAAGCTGGGATTATTGTTCGGGTTGGAAAAGGTTTTGAACCGGAAGTCTGCATCTGCAGCCATACTGATTCTTACAGTTCCGAGAGTGTAGCTAGTTCCGTTCGGACGAGTATCCGATTGGCAAGACGTTAGGTCTTCTCCGGATAGTCCGTTGCAAGAACTAGGTTTTTTTGCCACGATCTTCAATTGCATTTCCGTAAAATAGAGTCTCAGTTTAGGAACTCCTGCTTGTGTTCCCATTGGCTTGAACTTGATATTCGGAGCAAGAACAGGCTCCATTATCATATCAATATCGTCATAGGGTCTTGCAGCTGGTGCTAACTGGTTCGATCCGTTCAAGCCTTGCAGTTTGTCTCTACCTGGAGCCAAGATCGTAATAATCGGAGAAGCTTTCAACAGAGTGGTCGTCAGCTGGAATAAAGGATTTCCTCCGGAGAAATTGTTCATCGTATCGATAAACAATTTATTCATTACGATATCCAATCCTCTTCTTTGCCATAGGTGAAATGCCGCCTGAGACAGAGTATCCGAGTGCATAGAGAGTAAGAATCCCGGATTTGCCGCAGATTGCGAGAATTGATAGGTAGAAGGAAATGGAGTCGCTGGATTGCGAGTGATGATCATTCCGGACTTGGCAGCCTGAGTTCTTAGACCTCTTCCTTGCGGATCCACATAGTCACTGGTAAATGCTAGATCCAGAGAACTCACGAGTCCTTTGTTTGTGCCATCATGCTTGATTAAAGCATCGGAACGAAGCTTGAACTTGATGGTCAAAGGAAAGTTCTGCAAAGGTGCAGGCAAATATTCAGGTAACTTAATAGTTACACCCTGGTCACGCAATGCTAAAACCACTGAGTTCAACACGTTCGGTGCAATCCTTTGGATTACGTCCTTTAACATGTACTGGGTAATGATTCCTTTTACATATGGAACAGTTCCCCCAGCTAAGTTCTGGATCGTGCCTCTTCCGATCAGAGGAACAAGGATATTATCCACTCCCCCTTCGTTAGAGCCTTGGTAGGTCATCGGACCAGTATACATAAAGTCCATGGTATCTTCTGCTCCGGAATACACTCCCATCGGAAGATGATTCGGGTTAGACCAAGGCAATATAAAGAAGTTGTTCGTATTAGAATTGATATCGCTATCGCTAGGATTTAAAGGAAACACAGTATCTTCTACAGCGAATGGTGAACGAATCGTCATGGAGATAACTCCGTTCGTGTCAACGCTCAGATTGTTTCTAGCCCTAGCCATACGCAAGGAAGGAGTTGTGAGTTTCACGCTATTGATGTTCGGCGAATCGGTTCCGTTCAGCGCAGTATCTGCAGTCGGATCCCAGTTCAATTTAGCCGTGGTACTGAAATACATCAGAGTGCCTGGTGAGATAAAGATAGTATACCAGTCTTCGTATCTGGAAACGATGAATAGATCCACTTCTACGTATCTGGATTTTAAATCTAATCCTAGACCAGGAGGCACTGATCCATTTCCTTTGTTCACTCTCAGATCAGCACCTACGTTACCTAATTGTTGATCGGACGCATTACGAACGTAAGGCGGCAGCCTCATGTCCATTACATATACGTCCATGTTCATCCTGGCGGCGCCAAGACTGTCTTGCAACGGGGCGTTGTATTTACTAAACGGCGGAGCAGCCATAGGCCATTTATCGAATGCCCATTCACCCTGATCTTCGGCGCCTTTTGGCGGAACCACATTATTGGGATACGTAGGATAGGTCGGAGATGGAACCCAGCAGTAACCTCTTCCTTCGTTTCCGGGCTTGGAACCTAGTACCGAAACAAATTCACGATTCTTGAATGCATCTAGTCCATTCGTTCCACCGGAACCTGCTACACCTGGACGAATACAAGCCTCCCCGATATTCCACTGACCGTTATCGAAAAATTTCTTCTTAGACCAATTTGGTAGACCGATCAAAAATTCTTGGAACGTACGAGGAGTGTTGAAGTCATCCGTAACCTTGAATGCGTTCGTAGTAAACTTCTCGATCAATTTTCCTAAGAACGGAAGCATCTGGGCTTCGTCCATCACACCGTTGGAAATATTGGAAAGCAATCCATTCGCATTTGCTAAATTTCCATAGTTAAAGCTGAAGTATCTTCTGTAAGTCTTTCCGGTTGAAGTCGCTATTTCATAAAAGTAAGTGTTTCCACCAATCGTAGGGTCGATCCCAGAACCGTTCAAGGTGAGCTGGATCGAATTGGTCATGGAGCAAGGAGCGCTCGCACAAATCGATACGGTCGAAGTGGAACCGCTCTTTTTCAGAATGATAGACTGGATGATTGTTTGGCTACTTACAGGATTTTGAAAATTAGAAGTAAGTTGCAGGTTCGCAGATTGGTCGTACGTGATGTCATTGTCTCCGTTTAACGTACGTTCCATGGCGCCTTGCTTGATCTTATTCGTCATTCCGTAGTCAATAGTAGTCGTAAATTCTACGGTATAAGGCTCTAACGGTTTTCCAGAAAGCGTCAGCGCGTCGGAAGAAACAGTGAGAGTGTACTTTTCTCCGGGTCTCAATTCTCTAAATGGATTGAAAATCAACCTCTGGCCGCTGGCCCAATAGTAATCTCCGCCAGGGTTGGGCCCTAATAGAGGTCCGGAATCTCCGACGATGGAAATAGTCGGCTCAGTAGCAGTCTTGTTCATGGAATGAGAAAAACGAATCTCCAGATCCTTGTATCGATCCACATTGTCTAGAGAATTGATGAACAGAATCGCCTGAGGATTTTTTGTGCCGAAATCTGCCGGCAGAGTCGCTACACTGTTATCCACACTGTTGTAGGTTGGCTGAATACTACCGTCGATTCCTCCGGAAGTCCCACCCGGAAGAATTCCGATATCAAAGATCCCCATGAGATCAAAACCGCCTTCTTTCTTTGGCTTACACGCCAAGGTCATCAGCGAAATCAGAATGAGCGACATCGCAATATCACTCCACTTTCTTTTTTTGAGTAGATCCATTGATTTCTTCCTAGATTCCATGTATTCAACACTCTCAGATTCCGAGGTAATTTCCTTTACCTCATCATTTTTAAATTGTAAAGTTGCTCTATCGTTTACGCTTACTAAGTGATTGTACTGTTTCAAAAATTCACATTGTTCCAGATACATCGTATTTTCAGAATATTCAGTATTATTAATTTCCATCATATTCACCTTACCTAGAAAAGACCGAGACAAACCGGTCCCAATATGTATCTGAGTCCTCATTTTTATTGAAACGATCATAAAAGACCGTGCCGCCAGGGAATGGTTTATGGCCTCTTTCTGTCAGATCCGCAAATATCCCCATCAACGTTCCTGCGGTAAACAGCAGCGAAGACTCGTCCTGTCTAGGAGTTTGGATCATCTCGGAGTTGAGAAGCTTTTTGGTATCGCTAAACATGTCTTTGATGGAGTAAGGAGTTTTCATATCCTGCTCAAGATAAGAAAAGAATTCACCGGACTTGGAAAGCCCCATTAAGACTCCGTTTAAGCTTCTTCCATAAGGAGCGGTCACATCCAACAATTTGGGCGTATCGGAAGTTAATAATTCCGTAATCAAGTGATCTTGGTTTCCTTGGGAATTCCTAAACAGACTTCCTACTAGATCCAGAATTCCGGCGATTTCGGTTTGGCTCGGCACATTGTCCAAAATCATGTCCAAGGAAAAATCTATCATAGGGATCAAACTGTAGATGGACTCTTTGTCGAAATAATCTCTAAGACGGACTGCCCAAGCGCCTAGATCATTCCAAACCGGATCGTAGACGTTGGTAGGGCGAGAATCAGGATAAGCCGCGAGTGTAACTTCCACTTCTTCAAGATAAGTTTGTAAATTGAACTGGTTAGGGGCCGGAGATTCGTTCGTCAGTTTAATCTCGTCGACTAAACCTGAGATAGCCTGGAATGTTTGGTTCGCACCGCTAGCTCTGCTCGGTCTTCCCATTTCTGCAAGCATTTGCACCAAAGTAGAAAGTAGATCTGTGCGGGAGACTAGATTCAGAAAACCATCCTGATACGCAATACGGTTTTCGGACAAGATCGAGAGCATAGATCGAATCGGTTTTTCCGTAATTGGATCTTTCCAACGGAAAAGATACTCTTCTTCTCCGGCTGCACGATTTCGAATACTTGCGTCTGCCATCATCGTCTTCATGACTGTGATGGTTCTTCCTCCTGAACCAGATTCAGGATCCGTAATATTCGTTAGTAGAGGTCTGCTCAGTATTGCGCTGAGGCCGGTCAGCAACTGGTAAGGATTCTTTCCGCCTATTGAATCAGTTTGCTCGTCCAAAGTTTTTGCCAAGGCAATAATCAATGGAAGCAATCTGTTTCTAGTATTCCAATAGCTTGCGACTTGAGAAGGGGAAACATTGTCGGGAGTCAAGAAGGCTAATCTTTCCATCACTGGAAAATTAGCAGCGATTGCCTGTGGGATCACTCCATACTGTGAAGTGGGCGGATAGAAAATATTATAAACGTTTGAATCACCTAAGCTATTGAAGGTGATTGGACTTGTACCGCTGGTTCCGTAGTCCCAGGCTTCGAGATAGAACATGCTATCTCCCGGGAGCTCTGAAAAGTTTTCCTGCAGGATCGGAATTCCAGCTTCTCTGAAGTTTGGCTGGTTCGCAGTCGCGCATCCCGGTTTCCAAAGATTTCCTTTGATCCTCCAGATCCCGTTTACTTTTTGGGAACAAGAAGCGCCGTCTGCCAGAATCGGTCTGGCTCCCATCAATCCTTTCAAACCGTTTGCAATCACGGTTGCATACGCAGCCATTTTGTAAGGAACCCCCGAGCCCAAGGAAGCTCGGAGTGGAATCACCGCGACCATTCTCTTTTCGGTTAACAACCATTGAAAATTTCTATAGATCGCTTCTTCGTCGGTATTTACTGCGCGATCTACTTCTTGTTTTCCAATTTCCCAAACCGGAATGCTCCAGCCTTTTTCTCCCGAAGCATTCTGGCCGTTAGCAACTTGAGTAAAAGAGTTATCCGAAAAAGTAGCTGTGGTTTCTCTCCCACCAGGGCCGACCCATCTGCAAAGGCTTCCGGAAGTGCAACTTCCGTTTACAGTATCAGCGACTTTGATTCTATATTCAGTGGTATTCCAAGAAGACTTGTAAATCAGGTCGTCTCCATTGGAATTCTTATAGAGTTTTCCATCTATGGTATAAATATTTCCTAGAGAATCTACTCGGTTCTTGTTGTAGTACGGCCCACCACCGGAAAGAACCACGTTTAAGATCATCCTCATCATGAAAGGAATCGTCTTAATATAAACCTGATCGTTAGAAGTTGGTACAATACTTCTGTCCGGAGATTCCAGCAAAGTCAGAGTTGGACTATTTAAGAAAATTTGGAATGGAGTGGGAGTAGAAGCGTCTCCGTCCCTGAACACAGCGCCATCATTTGCGCTTTGGTTCAGAAAAGCTTTTACACCTAGGTTCCCGGTCATCGCGGAGCCGAGAGAGTAAATACTATCTCCGACAGTCAGGATTCCCCCTGTCATAGGTCCGCCGTTCACAGAGCCATTCGGCTCTAATCTCATCATCGTAGTATCCGATGGATTCTCCCACCGAAACCCGTAAGTATCCGCGAGAGTTAAAATGAACATCAGAGATTCTAATGCACTGATCGTGTATTTATCGATAGAGTAAGCTCTGTCTCTTCCCAGATAATCTACTCGAATCAAATCTCTGAGAGATTGATCCACACCGGTCATAGTAGGAGCAAAATCTAATTTGAATAAGTTTTGGCTGAGTTTTTGAGAAAGCAAAACATTCGGATCAGAGGTATAATTTCCACCTTTCGTCAGCATAGGCCTTAGATAGCGAAAGGATTCGACCAATACTGTGGAAAAATTTGCAGGGAAATTTGGATCTCGATAATCAGGAAGAGCAGGATCCGAATAAAATTCTCCACCCACAGTGAAATATTTTTCCAGATTGATCACGAGTTCCTTCAGAACTGTTTCGGAAGATTTGAAGTCTGTAAAACCTGCTCTCTTCCGGAAAGATTCTCCGATCGAAGATAAAATCTTTACTATCTTATTTTTTAGAATTCGATCCCCACTTAGGCTAGGATCAGTCATTGCCGCCAAAAGATTTTGGATCGCAGATTTTGCATTCGCGTTCTGATTCAGGGCCTTGTTGGCGACATCCTCAAGATCTATAAAGATTTCCTTAATTTCTGCCCTTTTTAATACAGTTGAGAACTCTCTATATTTGGTTTCGGTCTCTTCCTTGTTAAGAGTAGAATAAAGATAATGTAATGCGTTCTGACTGATTGGAGCCAAGTTACGCAACACAGGTTTGGAATAATTGCGCAATCTTTCCAACCATGGCTGCAAAACATCGAATGCTTGGTTAGGAGCTCCTTCCAATCTATCCAAAATAGCGTGCACTTTCTGCAAAGATTGTCTGGTATTCGCTTCTGGTTTCAGAAGCATATCTCCGGAAGCTCTTAAGAATCCTACGATATCGATTCGATCCGGGATTCTCATGGAACTATCAAGCCTCAGATTAAAATCCGCAGGCTTTAAGCTGTGGAATCCGGCCTTCAAGGAAGGGTACTCATCCAGCAGGTTAAATAAATGGAGACTTCCGCCCTGCTCTAGATTATCTGAAAAACTGCCCGGCGCTGGCTTGTCACCATGGCTGTTGCAACCTAAAGCAAGTGCGACCAGTAGCAAAGCTACCAGTCGCTTACCGTTTCTTTTCACTATCCAATCCATGTTTTTATCTTTTCCGATTGATTGAGAAGATAACGTTCGCTACATAACAACCCCTTACATCAAACTTATATTTTAGTTTTATGCGTAAAAAAACTCCGTGCGTTCGAAAAAAAATTCGGCCCTGAAAATCGCTGTTTTATCCATAACGAATGTTATTTTATTCAATAGCCTTGCCATTTTGACGGTTCGTTTTTGGGCCTGGAAGGAACACCCTCCACAGGATCGCTTGACAGCAAGCAAGTGTATTCGTACGTTTCCGATCCATCCAAAGTGCAAAAGCAACTTGGTTTTGGAATAGAATTCGATGGATTTGTTTGGGGTATTCCGAGGAATTACTTTTTTTGGGGCATGTCTTGGGCTGCTTATGTGCTTAGGGCAATTGGCGATCGAGCGGAAAACAGCCCTAAACCGACTTTTGGCCACATTATTTCTGGCAATCGGAGGCTTCGAAGCCACGATCCTATTATTTCTGTCAGGAGAATTTCAAAGATTTCCCTGGTTGGCTAGCGCGAATCTTCCGATTTTAGGTAGCCTCGGCCCCTTGCTCTATGGAATCCACAGGATCGGTTTCGATTCTGACTCTTCGATCGGATTTTGGGGAATTGAAAAGAAACACTTTCTCGTTCCCTTCCTTTTTTGGACGGCTTTCTTTTCCGGAATTTTTTTGTCCTCCGAATTTCTGACCAAGACCATTTTAGAATTTCTTCATCCAGTTCATGGGACCTTGGGAGAATTCGCAGTATTTGTTCCCCTTGGTTTATTACTCATCTATGTGTCTGCGATTCTCAAGAAAAGCCGGGATCTTTTCCGATGGGAGGTACTCCGAGAAGAGAAGACTGCGAGAATCCTTTTGTTTCTAGTTTTCGCTACAATGCTGAACGTAGGACTCGGAATTCTGTTCTTAGCGACCAAAGAAGGAATCTACCTTTTATCGAATTCCGCTATGGTCGGAATGAGTCTATGTTTGGCATATTTGATAGGACATCGCAGACCGGAATTTTTTCAAACACTGCAATACTTAGCACAAGCAACCAGACAAAAATACCAGCGTTCCCTTTTACAAGGAATCGATAGAAGTGCGCTAAAAGAGAATCTCATTCAGCTGATGATCTCTGAAAAATTGTACAGAGACGAGGAGCTAAGTCTCGCGGACCTAGCGGACGAACTCGCACTCACAACTCACCAAATCTCAGAATTGATTAACCAAGAATTAGGCATGAATTTTTCGGCGTTTGTGAACGACTTTCGAATTCAGGAGGCATGCAAATTGTTAAAAGAAGACCCGGCACGTTCCGTTCTGGATATTGCCTTCGAAGTAGGCTTCGGGACAAAATCTTCTTTCCATAGGGCATTTCAGAAGAATACCGGAAAAACTCCCACCGAATTTAGGAAAGAATTTATCTAACGCGACGATTCGGAAGTGCCTTTTGATAAATTGCGACGACTCGCTGAGGAAAAATCATTAAACTGAGGCCATCTGAATTGAAAACACCGGAGAGATAAATGAGCCTTGCCGAGATCACGAAAACTAAAGAAGACAGAATACGAACAGACAGGGATAAAAGCCGGAAGATCATTCAGTGGATTCGGTTCCGAGACAGAAAGATTCGTCGAAAATTCCCTTTCCTTAGACACCAGAATCTGATCGGCTTCGGAATCACTCTGAGCTCGGCGACTGGGATGATCCTGTTTGCTTCGCTTTATGTTTTAGGTTATATAGGACCAATTACTTGCATTTTTTTGAATACAATATTGGCTTCCATCTTGCATGAAATGGAACACGATTTGATCCATAACCTTTATTTTAAAGAAAATATAAGAATCCAGAATTTACTATTCTGGATCGTTTGGATGTTTCGAGGAAATACTGTCAGCCCTTGGTATAGAAGGATGATACACCTTCACCATCACAAAGTGTCCGGTCACAAGGACGATATTGAAGAAAGATTGATCGGGAACGGCATGAACTTTGGAATCTTAAGACTTCTGACGACGATTGACGGAAACATTTCGTTTCTTGCGCACGTAAAAGAACTAAAAGAAGATGCCCCCAAATTTTCGCGTTCCGAGATTACTTTATCAAGTTGGCCTTTTCTGGTTTTGTTTTATCATCTTTGGTACGGCTTTCTAGGAATCCATGCGATTTATTTAATCAACGGATTTTTATCCCATCCGGTTCAATTCCCAGAATGGATGAACACAGTGAAGGAATTCCTCAATATAGCGGCAGTCATTTATCTGATTCCAAACTGGATACGCCAGACCGTAATCCAATTGGTTTCTTCAAATATGCACTATTACGGAGATGTGAAAGGATTGTACGAACAAACGCAAGTCTTGAATAAATGGTATTTATTTCCGCTCCATCTATTCTGCTTCAATTTTGGAAGCACACACGGAATCCATCATTTCGTGGTAAATCAACCTTTTTATCTCAGGCAGGCTGTAGCTCCGTTTGTGCATCCCGCGATGAAAAAATACGGGATCCGATTCAATGACTTCGGAAGCATATTTCGGGCAAATAGATTTCGCAAAACCGAACCGATGTTAGTAACACAAAATTAAATTTTCGTTACAGTAAAAAATGAGCGAGGGAGAAAAAGTTTCCTTTTCTAAGACTCTCGCTTTTGCATTCTGGTATCGATTATTCCGATGGAAGAAAATCGATTACGAAATTATATAGAACTGCAACTATCTCAGTTGATTATCAGCGGGAACGTATTGTTTGCGCATCTGCTTTCACAATCGCCGTCACTCATCACTTGGGGAAGAACCTTCTTTGCAAGCCTGGTTCTAGGCGGCTTTTTATTGCTGCGAAAGCGCCCCCTCCTCTTTCCGCACAAAAAGGAAAATTTTTGGTCTTTGTGCTCAGGATTGCTCCTGGCCTTGCACTGGGTCACTTTTTTCGCGTCTGCCCAGGTATCTTCCGTAGCAATCGCCGTGGTCACACTTTTTACGCATCCTGTGTGGACCGTGCTCCTGGAGCCTTTTCACTTTAAAACTAGAATCAAGCCTTTGGACGTTGTCATGTCCCTTGTAGTTTTATTCGCGATGTGGATATTAGTTCCGGAATTTCAACTAAGCAATAAATACGCGTTAGGCGTTCTCCTGGGATTGACTTCTGCCTTTGCACTCGCATTTCGAAACCTGTGGACCAAGATCCATCTTTCCAGTCATCCATCCTCCACTGTTCTATTTCACCAAACAGTGGTTTGCTGTGTAATCTTAACCCCTTCCATCTTTTTGGAGCCTATCTTCAAGACCGAAAAGGAGTGGTTTCTCGTCATTTTACTCGGAGTGTTCTTTACAGCATTCGCGCATACTTTGTATATCAGAGCGGTTTTTTATATGAAAGTAAAAACAGTCGCTTTGATGACTACTGTACAACCGGTCTATTCCAGTTTATTGGCTTGGTTACTGCTGAAAGAAATTCCGAGGGGGCAAGATCTTATCGGAGGCGTCTTGATCTTGACCGCCGCCTTGGTAGAAACCATTCGCTACCAACGAAGAAAGGAATGATCGAATGCCAACCAGCTCGAAGACCTTCTTATCGATTGTAGACGCTTCGGGACCTTTTTTTTTGGAAAAAGAAGAAGGCACGACGAATTGGTCAAAGGCTCCGATCGCAAAGCTTGAAAAAGGCTCCAAGCTCTCCCGAAAAAAGCATAAGAAAGTAAGAAAGTCTTTTCAAGTCTATGCAAAAAGAGTTTCTGATTTGGGTTTTAACTCGATTAGCCTGGATGAGCTTTGTTATTTAGTTGCTCATCCTTTTTATCCCGAGCTTTTGAAAAAGAAAATCCATGGCTATCAAAAGAAATATAAAAAACTGTTTTCGATCGCTAGAAAAAGCGGACTAAACGTTTTTTTGACAACCGACTTTTTACCATTAAACGAAAGCCTTAGAATACAAACCGACGGGAAACTGCCTGCTTGCCGAAAAGTATTTGCAGAATCTCTAAAGCAGGTTTTCGAACGATTTCCGGACGTGCAAGGAGTGATACTTAGAATCGGAGAATCCGATGGAGTCGATGTACAGAAAGAGTTCAAAAGTAAATTACTGATTCGCAAGCCTGAAGACGCGAGACAGTTACTCCTAGAAATTCTGCCGATATTCGAGCAGTATAAAAAGACACTGGTTTTTAGAACCTGGACCTTAGGAGCCTATGCAATTGGTGATCTGATCTGGAATAAAAGCACATACAAGAAAGTATTTCGAGGCATCAAAAGCAAGTCCCTCGTAGTCTCCATGAAATATGGCGAAGGAGATTTCTTCAGATACATGGAGCTCAATCCTCTTTTTTTCGAAGACGGACTCCCCAAGTTACTCGAACTTCAAGCCCGAAGAGAATACGAAGGTTTCGGAGAATTTCCCTCCTTTGTAGGCTGGCAGTACGAAAACTACAAAAATCGACTTTTGGCAAATGCTTCCTCCGATTTAATCGGAATCAGCGTTTGGACTCAAACAGGAGGATGGTCTTCCTTCCAGAATATCACTTTTCTAAAAAACTCTTCCTTTTGGAATGAACTGAACTCTCTCGTATCCGTAAGAATGTTCTCCAAAAATTGGTCGGTTGAAAAATGCATCGGCAAGTTTTGGGGAAAGGAAAATTTGCCAAAGTTTCTAGAGTTTTTGAGGCTTTCCGACCAGGTCATCGAACACTTATTATACGATCCTGAATTCGCTCGCCTAACTTTGTATTTTCATAGGGTGAGAATTCCGCCTCTAATACATATTACCTGGGATAAGGTCACAGTTTCCGAACCATTTCGTCTTTTGACTCAAACCTTTGTCAAGGATCGGAACAAATCTTTAGAACTCGGAAAGAATGCGTTAGATTCACTTTTGAAGATGGGAGAACTGTCCAAAGAAATTGGAATCCCCTTCGATTTTAGATTCCAATATGATACATTCCAATTAATCCTTCTTTGTCGCAAGATGATGTACGAAAACAATCCGGCGCGCTATCTCGAGCTCTATGAAGAAGCGATCTTACTTTCTTCTATCTATCACGACCAATATCCGAAAGCGTACAAGTTTCGATTCTTTCCCTCAGGTTCCAAACCGAAAACTTGGATGAAAATTGTGCTCAGAATGTTCTTGAGAAAAAAAAGGTCCTACAGATGGGTCGATCTAATCTTATTCCATCCCCTGCTCAAAAAAATCTATTATTATGCATACTTAAAGCTAAGGAAAAAATTGCCGGCATTCTTAAACGCGCAAGCAATGCCGATCAGCGAACTACTTTGTTGAATCTGGATTGACGAACTCGATTTTGTTTTTCAATATTTGGATATGCATTCCAAGTTATTGAACGCTTTCTCGCTCTGTTTAGTTTTACTCATTCTTTGTTTCAATTGTGCTTCGGACAAAAAAGACTCTGCCCCAGAGTCTAGCTCCGGAAACTCCGGTTCGAATTCTGCCTCTTCCGATGGACAAGGTTCCGAAGGGAATGTGCGAGCTTCCAATCGATCCTTAGATATGGAAACTTCCGAAGACGGAACCTGCGAACAAGGCGATTGCGAAAACGGTAGAGGAACCTATTTATATTCCACGGGCGATAAGTACGAAGGCAGTTTCAAAAGCGGCTCGAGAGAGGGAGAGGGAAACTTCCAATACAAAAACGGAGATTCTTTCCAAGGTATGTATTCTCAAGATCTAAAAGAGGGAGCCGGAGTTTATACATTCAAGAACGGAACTAAAATGGAAGGAAACTTTTCCAAGGGAATACTGAAAGGGAACGCAAAAGTAACTTTTTCCGACGGAAGTACATTAGAAGCGGAATTTCTAGATTCTAATAATTCCGGACCGGGCACTTATACAAGAGCAGATGGGACTCAAGCCACCTGCTCCATGCAATCAAAGACTATCTATTGTCCTAAAAACTAATCCGGATTTCCAGAACCGGATTCGGGCTTTTCCCATTGAGCAGCCTGGTCGGCTGCTACTCGAATCAATGTATGCGTGATCTGAAAAGGATCGCTCTTCCAGTTCGGCATGGTTCTAAGCTCTACCACTCTTACCCAAACTTGATTCGGCCCTACTTTGAAGAGGTGATTTACGCATAAACACTTGAACTTGAATCCAAATCCGAATTCGGGTGGCTGTACCGAATGAGGAGCCGCAAAAAAATGCAGAGTCTCATTTAGAGGATTCTTATATACTAATGCGAATTTTCTGGTGTCTCCGGCGACCAAAACCAACTTTGAATCTTCAATTGGTTTCGAAACCGGAGCTTTCTCGATAGAATCATAGGCCTGGGTATCCCAAAGTTTGACCGGCCTTTGCGAAGCGAGCTCGTAGATTTCCATCTTTCCCGGTAATCCCTTGTATTCCCAGAGTACTTTTACTGGAACCGCGCCTTCTTTGCCGGCGAGGTTCAGAGAAAATTGGTCTCCCTTGGATTCGCCTGGCTTATCGCAGCCCCAAAACCAGATCGCAACGGCGATTAGAAAAAGAATCTGAAGTTTCTTCATGTCTCTCAACTTCTATTCGTTATTCAATTCCAAAGTCTTAAAGTGGAAAATTTTGTTCGGATTCTCATTTTGCACATACAACTTGTTTCCCACTTTTTTAATCCGAATGAATTCTTGAAAAATCTTTTCCTTTTTATTCGGATCATCGTTTGCCATATTGCAATCCCTACCACAACCGTTGCAATCTCCTCCGTAGTAATCCTCGTTGTATTCCTTTTCCGTAAAAGTTCTCACAAAACCGAAGATCCTGAGCTTCAAATTATCTGGCTTTGCTTCTTTTACTTCAAAATTTCCTAATGCAAAAAAACTTCTATTGGTTCCGGTTGCCCCGTCTGACTCTCGAGTGTTTCCTTCCAAAAACATGCTTCCATCCGTACGCAACCTGAGGGTCCAATTCGAAGATTCTGGTTGAGCAAAATCCTCGGAGGGAGTCGGATTTGCTTCTGCGACAGCCTGAGAATCCGGAGCTTCACTGGATCCTGCCCCTGAAACAGGAATATCTCCGTACAATTCTCCACCTATAAAACTCCAATTGAGTACTCCGTTGGCTCCAGCCGCCGTAAACTGCAGAGAATTTTCTTTTGCGATTTTCTTGACCTGTTCAATCGGACTCGCGAGGACCCAGTCGTCTCCATCAAAAAAACGGATTTCGCTTAATACTAATCCTTTATAGGTCTTCCCTTTGTAGATTGAATCCACTGTTAAACGAAGATGCTTTCCCTTAAAAGGTTTTTCGAGCTTTACTGTCTGAGGGCCTAGAATATCTTCCACAGCGACTTTTGCCTGGTAGCCGTTATCTCCGGTAAGAGTAGCTTCCTTCAGTCTACCGTTCGAGAAGCAGTGCACATCAGATCTTTGGTATCCATTCCAAATCTTTAATGATTCAATTTTTTGCTCTTCCTTAAAATCAAAATCAAGCGTGACGCCCACGCCATGGTCGTCAGACGCCCACGCGTATTCATATCTAGAATCGAATAAATTCATAGCGTCGTACGATAGGTAAGGCTTTGCGGTTTCCGAAGCTTTTACGCTTGCCTCTACTACTTTGGGGGCTTTCAAGTTCAGTTTAGAGCCCTTTTCATCATAAAATACAACCTTATCGATGCAAAGGTCAGTGTTCTTATGAAAGTTGAATGTAACTGATCTAGCATTTCTAGGAGTTTCAAAAGACACTGATGCCTTGGCTCCATCCGAAGTCAAATCCTGACTATATTCATCAAAATTAATATAGGCAGTGACTACGTCGCTAAAATTTCCTCCACAGGAATTGATTTCAATTTTGGAAAGAGTAAAAGCATCATCAGGATAGACATGCAACTTTACAAAACTAGCACCCTTTTCAGGTCTCCAGGCTTGTCCAGAAAGTATATCAAAAGGAAGGCCACTTTCCATCGAAGTGGCCGTGATCATGGATACTGGTAGTTTCTTGCCGCAAGAAACAGCGAGCAAGGTTATCGCGCAGAGCAATATAAATCGAAAATACATAGTGCATCTCCTCGGAAAAAGCCAAGGATAGAAATTATTTCCCTGGCGAGAATATGCAAACTTTATTTCTGCTTTTTATTCTTTCGCCTGAGGAAGATGGATTAAGTATAAAATATCTTCACTCAAATAGATTTCGGAAATGAATTCATCCTTGTAATCATTTTCTTTGTACACGTACTCTTTAAACTTGTTTTCTTTGGCGTAGCGTGAAAAAGCTGGGTATACTTTAAAGACTCCGAACAAAATGGAAAGCGGGTTTTTGTAAGGAAAACGAGTCACAAGATATTCTCCTTGCGGAAGCACCCTAACCCCGAATTTTTCCAGATTTTGAGGCAGGCCTTCGTAGGCCTTTTTTGACAGAACAACACCCCCTTCACTTCTTAACTTTTCATCGGGTACATAATTCGGATTGTCATAATACAATCCGAATTTTGCCTCGATCGGAAGCTTTGTTTCTGTCGCATAAGTGTCGACCGTACTGATGACCGAACCGATATCCTTGTAAGCTCCAGTATGACTTTGGTATAAAAGGTAATAAGGTCCCTTTACCTCCTTCTGAAACTGAATTGTTTCAAAGGCACCCATATAGAAAAAAAACACCAAAACTAAGAGAACTATTGAGAGTAAAACGATTGATAATTTTTTCATAGCGCTTAGGGGTACCTCTATTTTGGGATAGTGTCAAATACATTTCGAATAGAACGATTTTTCGCAAATCAGACATAGAAATTAACGATTGTTAGCTCCTAATTGGAACAAGTAAATTTCTAGACCCTAAAGTGGTTGCAAAACAAGACCGTTTTTGAAAACTCTTGGATTTCAAACTTGGGAAGTTTTCTTTAATTCATGAAGTCTCTTAACAAAAAAATACTGTTCGCCTTGGCTCTACTTATTGGCGCTTATACTGCGTCCTACTATGTAACCCTTCCTCATTATGAGTACCAGCAGCCCGGTCCACTTCCGTCGACTTTTGATTTGTTTTATAAGTCCAGACTTTCCGAAAGCATTGCAAAACATGCCCGTCCCGGAAACGAAGAAAAACTAGTAAGGTATTCACCGGGAAAGACTCCGCTAGCAATTCTGTATATTCACGGTTATGGTGCCTCTCGTGCAGAAGGGGAATACTCAGTGGATCGAATCGCTTCTGCATTAAAAGCAAATACATACTATCTCAGACTTCCGGGCCACGGCACCAACAACGAAGACCACCGAGATACGGATTATCCGGAGTATCTGAAAGTATCTGAAGATTCCTTTCTAATGATGAATCAGTTGGGCGAAAAGGTTGTCATTGTAGGTACTAGCATGGGCGGATTGATCGCAACCTATCTCGCATCAAAATATCCGGATAAGATCGCCGGAATAGTTCTACTCTCTCCTTTTTACGATTATGCACCTGTAGCAGCTAAACTGTTTTATCTTCCGGGAGGAAAATGGATCGCAGCTCTTGTTAATGGAAAGATTCGCAAATCGAAACCGATTGGTCCCGGTGAAAGATTGAAAGAGCATTACTACGAATATTGGTACAAAGACCAGTACCTTTCTGCCTTGGAACATATCTCGGATCTAAGAAAACTCATCGCAAAAGATGAGGTTTTCGAGAAAGTAACCTGCCCCACTCTATTAGAATATTATTACAAAGACGAAAAGGAACAAGATGTAACAGCGAGCGTACCGGCTATGCTCGAAGCATATTCCAAATTCGGCGGTAAAAACCCAAGTCCTCTAAACCGGAAAGTGGCTATTTCCGACGGAAACCATGTTTTAGCGTCTATGCATGTGGAAACCGACAAAAAACTGGTAGAATCGGCTGCGATAGAATTTCTGAAGCAAATTATGAAAAAGTAATTTTGTCTTTTCCGGGATGAAATATAAATAAATGGAATTACTCCTTCATGGAAAGGAGTAATTCTCTTAACAAGGATAGCCCTTTCCTTGGTTGTTTTTTATGACAAAGGAAAAATTTGCGTTCTGTTACCAATTCTTCGATCGGAATCACTTTCAGTTTTGAACTTAAGGAATATTCAGAAAGGAAGCCGATTCCCAATCCAGCCTCGATCGCTTTGATAACCGACTCTACACTTCGTAATTCCATCGCCACTTTGGGAAAAAATTCTGACTTAAATGATTTGATTTTTTTTTCGATTGCCTTTCGAATCGCGGAACCTGGGTGAAAGTATATAAAAGATTCGTTATTTATATCTTTGAATCGTATTTTCTTTTTTTTGAAAATTGGATGTTCCTTATTTGCAACAGGCACGATTCTGTCCGACAAAAATTCTTCTGTGGAAAGCCCAGGTTCGTCCAAGGGACCGGTAAGTATTCCGAGATCGGCTTGACCATTCAAAACCAATTCCTTTGTTTCCTGCGCGTCACCCTCACGGACCGAAAGAACTAAATCAGGATGCTTTTCTAAAATCTTCTTAATCATTTTTGGCAGAATCCAGGCTGAAACGGTTCCGCCTGCACAAAGAGAATACTTTCCGCTCAGTTCCTTCCCAGGTTTTCGCATTGCTTCGTGGAGTTCCTTCCAAAGCTCCTCCATCCTTCTCGCATATTCTAAGAATGTCTGACCTTCGTGAGTCAATCGCACTTCCTTGGGTCCTCTTTCCAGCAAGGTGTTCCCAAGTTCCCGCTCCAAAAGGGCAATTTGCCTAGACAAAGCAGGCTGAGAAAGGCCCATGCGACCAGCGGCTCTTTGGAACGTACCGGCCTCCCAAATCTCTAGAAAATACCGTATCTGTCTAAATTCCATAGTATTACATTTAGTTATAGCTTATATAATTTCAATCTATTTGCATTATATTATGTTTTCGGTTACTTTTTAATCATTCGGGAGGCCAGAATGAAACCGAGAACCTTGTACGACAAACTTTGGGAATCGCATGTGATTCAAAGCGATATAAACGGGGAAGACTTGCTTTGGGTGGATCGTCATCTGATGCACGAAGTCACTTCGGCGCAGGCGTTTTCCGGCCTTAGAGAAAGAAATCGGAAAGTATTTCGTCCTGAATTGACCTTGGCCGTAGTTGATCACAATGTTTCCACGAGATTTAGAACCAGGGAAGCGGCGGGCCCGGTTTCTAAATTGCAAATGGAAACATTAGAAAAGAACTGCGAAGAATTTGACATCAGGCTTTTGGATATAGACCACCCAGACCAGGGAGTCGTCCACGTGGTCGCGCCGGAGCTCGGCTTTACCTCGCCCGGGACAGTGATCGTTTGCGGAGATTCTCATACCTCGACTCACGGAGCCTTCGGTGCTTTGGCTTTCGGAATCGGAACAAGCGAAGTGGAACACGTACTCGCGACCCAGACACTGAGACAAAAAAAATCTAAAAACATGCTGGTCCGTGTCGAAGGAGAACTTTCTCCCGGAACAACCGCAAAGGACATAGCTTTAGCCTTGATCGCAAAGATCGGAACGAATGGTGGAAACGGGCATGTTATAGAATATTCAGGAAACGTAATATATAAAATGTCGATGGATGCCAGGATGACTTTGTGCAACATGAGTATAGAAGCCGGTGCAAGAGCAGGTTTGATCGCGCCTGATCAGACCACTTTCGCTTACCTACGAAATTTGGAGGGATCACCAAAGGGTCCCCTATTTGATGTCGCGACGTCTACGTGGGAAAAGTTAAGATCAGATTTTGAAGCTTCCTACGATCGAATCGTGATCATAGAAGCAAATTCCATTTCTCCGCAGGTAACTTGGGGAACAGACCCTTCTCAAGCAGTGTCAATAGACGGCTTTGTTCCGGATCCGGAAAGTTTTTCAGATCCAGCTCAAAAAGAATCTGCGAAAAGGGCTCTCGCTTATATGGGCTTAATGCCAGGAACTCTGGTTTCAGAAATTGAAATCGACAAGGTGTTCATAGGCTCCTGCACGAATTCTAGAACGGAAGATTTGAGAAATGCAGCGACCTTGGCCAAGGGAAAAAAAGTATCTAACAGAGTACATGCGATCGTAGTTCCCGGATCCGGCAGAGTCAAAAGGCAGGCGGAAAAGGAAGGATTGGATCGGATCTTTATAGAAGCGGGGTTTGAATGGAGAGAACCCGGATGTTCTATGTGTCTAGCAATGAATGACGATGTACTAAAGCCAGGAGAAAGATGTGCATCCACCTCGAACCGAAACTTCGAAGGAAGGCAAGGTAGAGGAGGAAGAACTCATTTAGTCAGCCCCGAAATGGCGGTGTTAGCTGCGGTGCACGGAAAATTGACAAATCCAAACCAAGGAAAAGGAGAAATCGCATGAACGGTTGGAAAAATCATAAAGGCATCGCAGTGCCAGTACTCAGAGCAAACATAGACACAGATCAAATTCTTCCCAAACAATTCATGAAGCTTGTGGATAAAAAAGGATTCGGCAAACACTTGTTTCACGATTGGCGGTATATGGATACGGAGGAAACAGTATTGAATCCTGATTTTCCTCTCAACTTTGAAAGATACAAAGGCGCAAGTATATTAATCTCCGGAAAAAATTTCGGCTCTGGATCTAGTCGAGAGCATGCTCCTTGGGCCTTGTCCGATTTTGGTTTCAAAGTGGTGATAGCTCCGTCCTTTGCGGATATTTTTTCGATCAATTGCGCAAAGAACGGAATCGCACTTGTAGCACTGCAAGAGGATCAGATTTTAGAAATTGCAAACTGGGTCGAAAAAAATCCCGGTTGCGAATTGGAAATCGATCTAGAAAGGCTCGTTTGCTCCGCAAACCAAAAAGAATATAGTTTTGTTTTAGATCCTTCTCAGGTCGACCGAATCAAACATGGTTGGGATGAAATCGATAGTACCTTCCATGCTTCTGAATCGATTCTAAGATTTGAAATGGAATACAACAAAAGGTTTCCATTCTTGAAATCGCCATCGATGACAAATTTCTAAACAAAGTTCGGCTCCAAAGAATTATCGAAACTTTGGGGCTGGTCGCTTTCTGCAACCAACATAATCTAAATCAATTCATGCTTTCGCAAATTCTTCTTTTGATTTTGACTCGGCCTGATTTACTTGGCTATTCCCTCTTTGCACTACTAAATCTTTGAGCACTTCTAATTCTCAATCCGGTATCTCCAAAACTGTCTGGATTTTATGCTGGATCAGTTTGCTTACGGATATCGCATCCGAGATGCTCTATCCGATTCTGCCCCTCTATCTTTCTAGTATTGGCTACTCTTTTACATGGATCGGTTTTTTGGAAGGACTGGCAGAAGCCACAGCGGGCTTGAGCAAAGGCACCTTCGGAAAGTTAAGCGATGTTTCTCAAAAGAGGGTCCCGTTTATCCGACTCGGATATTCACTTAGCGCAATTTCCAAGCCTATGATGGTACTATTTTCTAATATAGGTTGGATTTTTTTGACCAGGACGATCGATCGTTTGGGAAAAGGAATTCGTACTGGTGCGAGGGATGCTTTATTATCTGAAGAAGCCACGGCAAAATCCAAAGGCAAAATCTTCGGTCTGCATAGAGCAATGGATACACTGGGCGCGGTGACAGGGCCCCTGCTTGCCCTAATTGCTTTTAGATACTTTGGACTTTCCTTTGCGCAACTATTTCTCATTGCAGCAATTCCTGGAATCTTGACAATTTTCCTTTCCAGTTTTTTGCGCGAAAGTTCTAACCCAAAAGCTGCGCCTTCACCGGGAGGATCATACAAAGATTTCATAATATACTGGAAAGAAAGTCCGCCGAAATACAAAAGGTTTGCCCTGCTTCTCTGGACTTTTTCACTCGCGAATAGCTCAGACTTGTTTCTTTTGTTTTATGTAAAACAGGTTTTATCCTCCCAGGATGCCATGATCTATGTATACATATTTTATAATCTAGTCTATGCTGCTTTTTCGATTCCCGCTGGTTACTTATCTGATTCAATTGGACCTAGAAAGATATTATCTCTCGGGTTCGCCTTGTTCGCAGTTTCCTACGGCGGGATGGCGTTAGGCGATTCTATCTTTCACTTTCTTGTATTATTCTTTTTGTACGGGATATACGCAGCTTCAACAGAAGGAATCGCCAAAGCCTGGATCAGCAATCTGGTCCCGGCGAAAGACGCGGGCACAGCGTTTGGAACCTTTTCAGGAGGGCAAAGTATTTGCCTCCTATTCGCGAGTATTTTTGCAGGTTGGATTTGGGAATTCGTAGGACATCCCTATGTTTTCCTTTTTTCCGCTTCGGTCTCAATACTGATCGCTTTTCTCATTTGGACAAGTATGAGATCTACGGAATTTAATATAGTCGAAATAAATAAAGGAGATGCGTGATGCATTCCAAAAATCTGAATCGTGAAGAGTTAGGTGTAAAAATCCACTGGGAACCAGGCACATCTTTGTCTTATACCACTCCAGCCAATAGAAAGCGCTGGCTCTTTGATAGGCTTTTGCTCGGAAGCGACTTGCCTTTCATTCTTGGTTACTTTAGTGAGATAGTTAAGAGCAGAAAACTTTCGTTAGATGGTAAGTATGATGATCCTACTTGGACGGTTTCTTCGGGTGTAATTTTCGACCTCGTAGAAAAATGCGGAGGAAAGTTCCAGGTAGAGAATATGGAGAACTTAATCAGTCCACAAGGACCGGTTGTTTTTGCGGGAAACCATATGAGCGTTCTTGAGACTTTTGTCCTTCCTCACTTCATCGTTCCGTTTCGTCCGGTAACATTCGTTGTAAAGGAAAGTCTAGTCAAAGGAAAGCTATTTGGACCAGTTATGAGGTCCAGAAATCCAATCGCAGTCGGTAGAACGAATCCGAGAGAAGATTTGGTGAAGGTACTCGAAGAAGGCACTAAGATTCTGAAAGGAGGAACCTCTATCGTAGTATTTCCTCAAAGCACCAGAACCACTACGTTTGCTCCGAGTGAGTTCAATTCCATCGCTGTAAAGCTGGCTTCAAGAGCCGGAGTCCCTGTGGTCCCGATGGCACTTAGAACAGATTTTTGGGAAAACGGAAAAATCTTTAAAGATATCGCGAGCCTTCATCGCAAAAACGAAATTCATATGAAATTCGGAACTCCACTTCCGCCGGAAATGGATGCTCGGAAAAAACAGGAAACTCTTTTAGAATTCGTTCTGGCGAATCTAAAGGCTTGGAAAGTTCCTATTTTGGATCAACCTAAGATAGAGTAAATTAGATTTGCTTAAACTACCTTTTCCTCCCTGAGTCTGAAACGTGAAGTTAGATTGAACAATACATCAGCGAGGCTGTTCAAAAACTCAGAAGTATTTGTAAGCCCCCTAGATTGAGTAGATATTTCGGAGAATGAATCGTTCGCTTTCGACAGGGAGACAAACAGAGAATCGAGTTCCGCGAGTCTATTTTTTAGAGATTCAGAAATATCCAGACTCAACTTTCTGAGTGATTCGTTTCTAGAAGTCAGATCTTCTAGTCGGAACTGAATCTGTTGGCCTTCTTGCAAAATACTTTCGGAAACTTTATTGGATCTTTCTACCTCCGCGGCCAGACCAGAAAAATTCTCGGCCAAAGTAGAGAATGAGTTTCTGCACTCAGTCACGGATGTGAGTATATCCTTGAAGAATCCGCCTGCTCTTTTAGTATGCTCTTCGGTTAACATCGCCAGCTTGTTTACTTCGCTCGCGACTACGGAAAAGCCCCTTCCCGCTGCGCCAGATCTTGCGGCCTCGATGGAAGCGTTTAGAGAAAGCATTCCTAATCGATCCGAGATTTCAGACAGAAGTTGTATCATTTCTTCTACTTTCTTTGTGGACTCTACCATTCGAGCGAACCCGGTCGCCAAATGCTCCATTTCATTCGTACTCTGCTTAGAGACCGCGAAAGCTTTTTCAGAGGTATTTTTGGAATCCGTCAAAGAAGTTCCCATCAGTCTGAATTCCTGAATCAAATCGAATATTAGTTTTGTATTATTCGATTCTATTTCCTGCTGTTCGTCCGCGTTGCTAGCGATACGATAAAATGCTGATCTAAATCCCTCGGCGACAGCCTCTACTTCATCGAAGTTCGCAGATTGGTTCTGAATTTTAGAATCCACTACAGCCCAAGAAGAATTAAGCGCAGAGGAAGAATTTCTGAGTTCGTCGGCCTTGTCTTGAATCGATTTGACCATGACCGCAAGAGTTGTAAAGAACCGATTCATCAATTCAGCGGCCGCGCCTGCCTCGCTCCCTTTTTCTACTCTAAGTTGTCTAGAAAGATCTCCTGCACCGCTAGAAAGTTCTTGCAAAGAACCTAATAGATCCAACCAACTAGAACCTGCTCCGTGTTCTGCAAAGTTGAGGCCGTCTTCTTCCATTTGGCGAGTGACCCGGATTCCAATCGTCATCTTGAGAAGCAGGAAGAACAGTACCCCGAGACCGAAGGACCATCCGGCACAAGCAGCCACACCGATTGCCTGGACTTTTAGAGCTTCTAAATTGAATCCTTTAAAAAGTGGGATCGCAACTGTACCAATCATTCCGCAGACTCCATGAATCGGAAAAGCGTTTACCACGTCGTCTATATGAAATAGCTCCAAGATCCTCGCCGCAAAAATCACAGTAGCTCCTGCAATGATTCCTATAATACAAGCCGATATCGGAGACAATACGTTGCAACCTGCGGTAATCGCGACCAAGCCTCCCAAGGTTCCGTCGATTGTACTTTCTACAGAAGGTTTTCTTTGTAGTGCCCAGGAGATTAAAAGAGAGGAGAATCCTCCCGTACTAGCCGCGAGGCAAGTATTTACGATAATCAAAGGAACTAAATCATTAAAAGCTAATGTACTACCTCCATTAAATCCGAACCAACCGAACCAGAGAATAAAAACTCCAAGCACCGAAGAAGTCAATTCGTGTCCTGGAATCTTTTCAGCTTTTCCGTCTTTTGAAAATTTACCGATCCTTGGCCCGAGTAAAATCGCACCTGCCAGCGCAAACCAACCGCCTAATGAGTGTACCACAGTCGATCCTGCAAAGTCCATGAAGCCGATCCGTGATAACCATCCACCTCCCCAAGCCCAGTGACCAAATATCGGATATACAAAAAGGGAAACGAATATAGACGCGTATATATATGCAGAAAATTTAATTCTTTCCGCAACAGCCCCAGAGACGATCGTGGCCGCGGTTCCCATAAAGGCTACTTGGAATAGAAAAAAAGCGTATTCCTTTCCGGTAGAGAGATCCATCAGCATAAAGTGTTCGATCCCTAACCATCCTTGGTAGGAAGATCCCCACATTATACCGAATCCAATTGCAAAAAATCCTACAGTAGCAACTAAATAGTCCGTAAGATTTTTGACCGCGACATTGATCGTATTTTTTAACCTGGATAAACCAGTCTCCAACATTAAAAAACCTGCCTGCATAAAGAATACCAGAGCTGCGGATAGAACAACCCAGAGTATGTCCACATCCTTCGCGAGAGTCTTAGCATGAGATTCTGAATAGATGGAATCGGTATTTATACCGAATAGAATCAAAAGTATCGTTATTGTTTTTAACCAGGTGGGAAAATCTTTTTGAGCACTCAAGTTCTTCATCGGTGACTCCTCCGTAATAGAATTCACCCTACCGAAGCAGTAATTGCTTTACAAACCACCCAATACTTTACGCGTTTATTTTGGAATTGCCAAAAGAAATTTATTTACTAACAAAACAAGGCCGAGTTATAGAAGCGTTCTACACTCACCCGCACTATAACCGACCTAAATGGATTGAATATCAGAACAATTAACACAAGAATGGCACATTCATGAAATTTTCACAAGGCCAACTACAACATTATAATTCCTCTAAAATCTAAAATTCTAAAATTAGTTTATTATTGAATGATAATGTATTAATACCCGCTTGAGCCAGATCCGCCGCAGGCTGAAACCAAAGCCAGATAAGGCCCGTTGCAGTAGGTATTCGCGTACGGATTCCCTGGGTAGGCTCCGAGACAACTGAGGTATAGCACCTTTCCATCGTCACACTTCTTCTTGTCGTCATCAGATTTCATCCCATAGGCCTCTTTCAAGTCTGAGCAGGCAAACAAAGAGATTGCAAAAATCAATAGGACGATCCCCCGTTTTCTTAGTAATAAAGCCATTTCATTCCTCCGTTTATCCCTTAAGTAAAAGATAAACTATAGACTGGCACGGAAATAATCTAAATTCACTTAGAATCCGGAACCAGCCCTAAAAATTTTGGAATGAAACCTCCCTTTTCAGACCACGCCGCCTAACCCAGGAATTCGATCGAATCCCTGTAACTGTATCTCAGAGATTGCAAGTCGAATTTCCGACCAAATATTTCTCCCCGTTCGGCATTATCACTGTTTGGATCGAATGCAGATCGCAAGTGATTCGTTTATAAAAAGGAGGCCTCATTGTAAAGACTTCCGATTTCAAATCTACAAATTCACCGTTCAAATACGGGTACATTTCTTCGTAGGTTGTAGTATTCGGAAACAGAATCGTGGAGATCCAAGTGTTGCATTGTACGCTTACATTCGGAGCAGAAATCAAAGAACAGGTCGAGCCAAAACCTTGCCTTGTATCCTTAAAATCAGCTTGCTCCTGCTCCGGATGTGAATAGGAGATCGGGTCTCGAGATGGGATCGGTCCTTCACAAGAATACAGTGCGCTAGGATAGAATTGGTCTGAGTATTTATACATTCGAATTTCTCCCAGCCTGCAATTCATGCTCGCGAAATTATTGATTCCTTCGCTTTGGAGAGAAGAAATGATCTGGTTCAATCTTGAATTTAACTCAGTCCAACCTGCAACCCAATCACTACTCGAACGAAGTGTTCCCGTAGTAGTTCCTCTACAAGAAAATCGCCCGTTGATTCCGAAAGCAGAAATAGTGCATTTTGCCGTTCCGGCTTCGGGCTTAGAGCGAAATGCAGACTCGATACTAGCCGTGTCATTTGTTGATAGGTTTGTTAGGTCTGGAGCAAGAGTCAGAGGATCCGTCAGACTGTCAACTCTTGAGACAAGAGAATCCAGATACGACTGATAGGATGCATTGAGAGATGCATCTCCCGATATTTGAGCGACCAGGGAATCAAAAGCGGGAATATTATGATCACGTAATGCAATCAAAAAATTCCTGAGAGTATCCTTTCTATACGTAAATAGGTAATGAAAGAAATTTCCAGAATATCGATAAAACTTAAAATCTCCGTAGCGAGCCCTCACGATTTCGGAAACGTCCATCCTATCGGATTCATCCGTTTCGATCTGAGAAACCAAAACTTTACGCGGAATGATTTCTTTCGTAGTCCCGCCTGCTAAGAATTCGGCAATTCCTTCGTCGAACCAAGTCATTCTTTGATCCGTATAGATCGGGTCCTCGGACCACATCCCTTGGACCAGAAATCTTCCCACTAGATAATGTACGTATTCATGACGCAGCAATTCTTCCAAAGTGTAAATACTTTCAGAAGGTGTCCGCTGGTATGTGTAAAAAGCCTTGTCCTGTTCTATGTAAATTCCTCCGTTATTCGTAGGAAGATTGAACAAGAAAGGATGATAGACTTGATAATCTTTCAAGGTGCCGTATACGTACATTGCAATCGAATCCGTAGGATCAGATGGGATAGGAGCATGAACTCCCACCAAACGAAAGAACTGCGATTCGACCTGCTTGAGTGCGTGATACAAAGGCTGGATGTCCGGAAGCGTCAAAGGAGTATGAACTACCTGAGTACCGTCGTCGAAAGAATAATGATTCGTGAAGGCTTTGGCCCGAACTGCATTTTTTGTGACGCTTAAGCAAATCTCTCCAATCTCCAACTGCGCACAATCCGATCTTTGAGTCACTCCCTTGACTGCCCAAAGGTAAGGCTCAGATAAGTAAGGATAAGCAACCAGAACCTCAGTCAAAGCGGAAGCGACTGCAGGCCGCCAAGTAGAAAGATAATAGTCGATCATGGTCAGATCAAAGATCGCATTATTCAGAATCCAGACCTCTGAATCGGTCAGGAAATTCGTAATTAGAGCCATTCTCCTTAGTTTATCAATTAATGATGCATCTATTGCTGCGCGAAAGGAAGGAAAACTAGGATGAGTTTGCCGACTGATCAAATTGAATATTGCACTCAAAGCGTTGCTCTGCCAGTAGCTATTCGTTACTCTCTCTGGATGATTCAAAGTAATTTCGAGGAAAGAAAGGATACTGGAATAAGCCGGCCCTCCGATTTTAGCGTTATTCGCTGTGATAAAAAAGGAATTCAAAATTTCGCCGGAGATATCGCCAGCGTCTAGAAAATTCGAAGTGCCTGCAAAAGTTTGCATCGGTGAAATCAAAGCTTGCGAGATTTGATCTTCATCGAATGGAAGGGAAGTATAATAGGCTTTTAAATAAAAGCCGGCCCAAAAGATTCTGAATAGTTGCAAAAAACTTAAATCGTTTGTACCGTTGTAAAGAGGAGCAATCGAAGAGAATCGATTGATTACTGCGATCATGTTTGCTTGGGAATAGATTGCGTTCGAATCCTGATTATAATCCCAGAGAAATTCGTCTAAGCAATCTAAATCATGAGTTTGCAAAAAAGTAACGAACTCCCCCGGCTGCAAATTTGAAACGTAGCTTCCGGTGCATTCGGCAATCCTTGCGGAATTCATGCTCTGCTTGGAGATCGAACCAAAGAATTGCACGGAAGGGACGATAATTCTTTTCTTCACGCTGAATTTTCCATCAAAGTCGAGATGATTTTCGATTTCAGCTCCCGCTTTTCTAAATCCGATAGGCTCGTGAAAAGAAGCTGCGCTTCTCGTGACTGATTTCACCCTATACTCATTCGTTGTACCGAATACAGTCTCCCACCAACTTCGATTTTTCTGCAAACGATCGTCTTCTCTGCTGCAACCAAGGAAAAAAATGAGAAAGACGGAAAAAATTAGGACCATTCTATCTATATGATTCTTCATGATCGATCGCTCCTCTTCAAATTCGCTGAAACTTACTTACATAAATCACTTTCTGACTTATACAAGAAACTTACTCCTGAAGCATCAGAAAAAAATCTTTGCCTCAAAATCATTCGAAGCTCTTAACTTTCTATAATAAAAAGCTAAATTTAGGACCGGATATTTTTTCAGAGAGACAAGATGGCACTCATTCTCTCTGAAATAATCTAACACCTATTTGTCGTAAGGCGAATATTTTCCAATTATAAGTTCAAGATAGATTCGGCGCGAACAAAATCCAACGCCCTTCTAATCCGAACTATCTATCACGGCGATTCGGTCCGACTGCTCTACCTTCAAAAGAAAGGCTCTCGGTGCAATTTTTTGCCCGCGAATTTCGATAGACAGTAATGTGGAGCGCTCTTACGATTGCCCCCATCCAAAATGAAGACCTCGGGGATGCTTCTTGTTCTAATTCTAATCTCATTGGCAAGTATGCAGTGCGCCGTTTTCGAGAAAAGAAACCGTATTTTAACGACGTACCTAGATACGAAGATCCAACCAGAAAGCACTGGGGCAAAGATCGCGTTAGCTCCTATCGTCATTCCGATTGGTTTGGTATCCATTCTTCTGGATGTTTTTATCCTTCACCCGATTTCAGAATTACCGGAGGCTGCGGACGATACCTACGTGATCCTCTGGAAAGATCCCAGTGGAGGAATTGTTCAACAGGCTTTCTTACTGATTCCGAAACTGGTAGCGACTCCGATTTTTTTTCTCGTGGACTGGTTAGGTCGGAGCGGCTTTGATTTTTGACAAAAAATACAGGCAAAAGATGCGCCCTTATTTTTGCGCTACTCACAGACTGTTTGTTCGTAAGAGCTTACTTTTCTGTTTGGTCCTCTTACTAGTTTCAAATTGCGCTGTCTTCAATCGCAACAATACACCTCTTTTAGTGAAGGTAGAAGAGAATCTGATTCCGGAAGAGACTCTTTCAAAAATTGCAGCTTCTCCTTTTTATATCACCGTAGGAATTTTGGCAGGTTTGATTGATATGATTATCATACATCCGGCGATACGAATTCCAAACGCAGCAAGAGATACGGTGGATGCTCTTTGGACACCGAGTCCAGAAACCGGTTATGTTACCAGAATGGCATTCATGCCCTTTACGATTATTCTAACTCCTTTCTTTTTTACGGGAGATTGGTTGTTCAGAAGCATGTTCGATGTAAACGGAAATCCGGATCAAAGTCGCAGCGTTTCAAAAGAGATCCCTGTAATTCCAGACAATATCGATATAGAATTAGTCATCTCTCAGAAAAACGCCAACGAAATCCATCGCTGGCTGCAGTACAAAGCGAGCGACCAGGACAACGAAACTGTACGGAAAATTTTTGATCTATTTATAGAGGACTATAGACTTCGTCAGGCTTCATTTCAGCTTCTTTCCAACTCAGAGCAGCGGTTCCAAAAGAATGAGGACTTTTTAATTTCCTATTTAAACCGCAACAGAGATTTGGACTATACGTTAACTTACGCTTTCGAGCTTCGAAAGTCAAAGGCAGCGAGCGCTGCCATGCTCAAATTAGTGACCACGCAGAAGCTAACCAACGAAGCAGCCAATCGCTATATTGATTCCATCTTTAAGATCAAGGATCCTCAGCATATCCAGATACTTTTGGATAAGTTAAGAAGTAAGTAATCTTTAGACACTTTCAGAGAATCGAAAGATTAGATCCTCATAGCAGATAAGCCGTCCTGCACACTGATCACTGGAGAATAACCTAACTCACGTTTGGCCTTCTCTATATTGATCGTACATTCGCGTGACATGATAGAGGCGGCAAACCTCAGTACAGGGGGCTCTTTGCGAATTCCGAATAATCTCCAGATTCCTTCGATCAGCCAAGCCGAAGCTCTAGCGATAAAGCCAGGGATTGATTTTTCTCCTGCGTTCATTTTTTGGGTTTCTAACATCGCTGTGATGAATTCTTTGAATGTGCTAGTTTGGTCATCGGTAACAAAGTAGACTTGTCCCGGAGTTCCTTTTGTTAATGCAAGCTCGGTGGCGTGAGTAAGATTCGCTATATTCGTCGTGGAAGTCTTTGGTCGTCCGCCATTGATCCACATAAATCTTCCTTCTTGGACCATGCTTTTTAGAACCGGCAGAACGGAAGTATCTCCCTTTCCCCAAACCAACCTCGGCCTAAGAACGATTGTTTCAAATCCAGGAGAATTTGCAGCGATCACTTTCTTTTCCGCTTCTGCCTTCGTTTGGCTGTACAAAAACGGAGAAGATTTTGGATAAGGATATCCTTCATCAACATTCTTTAATTCTTGTCCCGAAAAGATGCAAGCTTCTGTGCTCATGTGTATGAATCTTTTCACTCCTGCCTCTTTTGCGACTTTCAGAATCTGGTCGGTACCGTCTACATTCCCCTCCCAGAACTCTTTTTTAGTTCCCCAGGGTCCTACAAATGCAGCACAATGAATGATCGCATCGATCCCTACTAAATCGGATTTCTTTACGGAACCTAACTGCGACCGAATCGGTTCCACGCCCATTTCTCTTAATAATTGGTCGCTCTTTTCCGACCTTGACATCGCGCGCACCTTGTGTTTTTTCTTTAACTCTCTTGCGATGTCGCCTCCAACAAATCCGGAAGCTCCTGTGATAAATAGATTCATTTTTCCTCTCTTTGATTGAGCAGATTGCAAACCGAATTATACGAGGAACTATTCTCCGCGTCGTCCAAAATCAGGATTTCGGACCTCGCGCCGACAGATTTTAGAAACGAATTTTCGTTGATCCAATGATTTACGATCCGAAAAAGGAAAACATGGACCACGGTTTGGGTTTTGCAGTTTTATTTGGTTCTTTGTTAGCGATCTTGCTTGGAACCGGGCAACTATTCAAATCAAACAAAACGAATTCCCAATGGGTATTGATCGGAATGCTTTTCACTCTAGGCATTTGGCAAGGACAAACTGCACTTAGCTTGCTAGACTCACCTCCGCTGGTACTTTCCATCGTATCTATTTTGCATTTGCCTGCTTCCTATTCCTTCGTTTTTCTTTTTTACGCGTACGGCCTCCGACTGATCGATAAGGATTTTGAAGGAAGTTTTTTTCTAAAAGGATCTATTTGGTGCTTTTGCCTGGTCGCAATTTTGGAATTTGGCGCCTTGTTTCTTTTTGGAAATTCAGATGATTGGCAGTCCGTTGCACTGGGAACTTGGTCCGACGCTCGAAAATTCAAAGAATCGAATCGGTTCCTGGCATTCATCTCTTATGGACCTAGAATTTTTTCGGTAATCGCGGCACTTCTGATTTTCTGGAAATCCTTTCAGCTCAAAGAACCAAATTTGATTTCTTCCAAAAAACTTTTTGGAATTCGTTCGCTCAGCATTTTAGGAGCACTTGCTGCTTTCATAAGCGCCTGGGCTCAATGGGAAGGAAATTTAAAAAGTACAACTCATGCAATCGGTGCATTATTCGTAACTTTGGCGGTTTGCGGATTATATTTTGCTTCTCAGTGGTTACCTCCTTTTTTCGATTTGAACGAAAGAGGAGAAAAGCTATCGAATACGAGGCTGAAGGGAGTAAATAAGGAAATTCTAATTCTTAAACTCAACCAATGCATGGAAGCGGATCGGAGTTATAGGGTAGAAGATTTGACACTTTCTATGTTGGCTAACGAGATCACACAAAAAGGATTCAAAATTTCTCCCGAGCAACTTTCTGAATATATCAATTCGGAATTTAAGAAAAATTTCAATCAGTTCGTAAATTACTACCGTGTGCAAGAAGCCTGTGAATTACTGTTGAGAGAAAAAGATCGACCGATTCTTTCTATCGCTCTTTCCGTTGGTTTCAACTCAAAGAGCACATTCAATTCTGTTTTCAAGTCTAGTACAAGAATGTCACCGGTCGAATTCCAGGCGAAACACCTTAAGAAGTAATTCCGCAAAAGGAAATCAATTATTAGATACGGATTGGCTGATCCGCTTCAAAACTCTTTGAACATTCCGAGAATTCGGGTTCACCTCATTTGCTCTTGAAATGAAGTGCTTGAATTGTGAATTTCCTGAAGTCAGCAATACATCTGCGTAGTGCGAGAGATATGTGGCATTGGATGCTTTTCTCAAAACGAGGCACTCTGCGATTTGTCTAGATTCCTTGATTTTTCCCAATCGCTGGTACGCTAAAGAAAGAAGGTAAAGGTTATGATTATCGATCGGCTTATGCCTGTAGTATCTTTCTGCATAGACCGAAGCGATTCGATACTTTTTCTGCAAGTAGTTCAGTTTTGCCAGAGACTTCAGCACGATCGGATCTTTATATCCTAGTTTATAAGCTTTCTTTAAACTATTTGCAGATTCCACATAATTCAATGCAATTATGTTCTTCTTATACTCCTGCAAATGTTTTCGAATATCTTCCGAAAGCACTTTCTTTTTACCTATCCGTTTATCAAAAGATAGTCTCATCATGGAAAGGTCATCGATTAAATCCGCTTCCTTCCGAATTCGTTCATACATTTTATCAAGATCGCCTTCCGTTTCTTCTACCAAAGACAAGATCATAGTTTCGTTTTGTTTTTTGATTGGAGCACCCTGTTCGTCCAATCCATAATACAAGTCATCCTTTCCGTCTGACCCAGTTACTAAAACATCTCCGTTCTCCAATTGGAAAACATCAACGGAAAGATAATGATAACTCGCAGAACCTCCTCCATTTGTGTGAGAATAGAGACCAGGATCTACTCCCAATTTTAAGAAAGTGTGAGAGGGATACAAATACTGAGCTTTTCCATCTCTCAATAGGATTGGAGAAGGATAATCTGAATTTATCGAATACATTGCTCCGGTTTCGTCATCTACGATTCCGATCAGAATGGAGATCAGCATAGCTCCATCAAGATTTTCGAATACTTTTTGCAGCTCTATAAAGCAGTTTCTCACCCATAGTTCAGGCTGAAACTTTTGCCAATAGTCGGATAATTTAGTCCTCTGGACGATAGATTCGAATACTGACCCCGTAATCAATGCGCCGGCGGCACCTTGGATCGATTTTCCCATAGCGTCCGCGTTCATGAAGACTGTATATTTTCGCCCTTTTAGAACTATATTGTTAGCACTGCAAATATCGCCCCCAATTGTATGCTCCTCTTGCTTAAAGGTGAATTGCTTCTTTTGTTTCAATAGAAAGTTAATATGAACTGTATTGCTCGTGGTTTTGTCCTGACCTAAAGGATGCAGCAATAAGGAAGTTAGAAAATAATCTGCATCTTGTTGCTGCTTCATCTGGTGCACTTTATCCAACGCTACGGAAAGCTCCTCGGTGCGTTCTTTTACTTTTCCTTCCAAGTTTTCATAAAGTGTCGAATTCTCTAGAGAAATTGCCGCCTGGGCAGAGATTACGTTCACCATCTGCAATCTTTCCGCTGTGAACACATCGGTCACTAGACGGTTCTCAAGGTAAACCAGTCCGGTCAGTTTACCTTGGTGAATAATCGGCGCACAGATAATCGATCTAGGTCGAACGCTTTTAATATAGGGATCGTTTTGAAATTGAAGCTCCTGTGCTACGTTGCTGACTATCAAAGGAGTTCTGCTATGTATCACGTAGTTTATAATATTATGAGGTACTTTTGCACTTCCTTTGACTGGTTCTGAATTCAGAACGCTCATCTGGCCTTTAGCATCTCCTTCGGCTTCAATCAACCAGGAATGATTTCTATCCAGTATCAAAAGACCTTTTTCTGCTCCGGTATTTTCTATCAGATTCTGCAGAAGTTCCGATAACAGTTTATCCAATCGAATCTCGCTCGAAATCGCCTGCGAAGCTTTCAAAACAGTCCCCAAATCTAAAGAAGCGCTTACACTGGACGTTGTATATGATGACACGGAAATTGATTCGCCTGTCGATTTTGCACTAACTGGAGATTGGGCGGAGGGACCGGTCCTTTTTAAGTAAGCGCCGTACTTTTCCTCTATGTATCTTATTTTGTCGAAAGCTCCCCAGTTGCTGTACAAATAATGAGCTTCGGTCATGTAGCCGCTAGCGGCCTTGGCGCTTCCGCCGAGAATATAAAACTTTGCAGCTAATTCATTGGCGAGTGCTTCGTTTACTAGAAATCCGGCTTTTTGAGACTCTTTAATCGCCTTTTCGAAGCACTGGACAGCCTTGCTTACGTTGTTCGCAATCTGAGCTTGGAGCGCACTGATCAGCAAATTGTGACAGAGAAAATTCGCAGGATTTTTTCTACTATAGTAGGAAAGCAGAAACCGATTGATTTTGAAAGCGATTCTGTATTTCAGTCCAGGATATTTCCCTTTTGCGATGCGGTATGAAAGATAGGACAATACATAATAATAACGTAATGTGAAATCCAGCATATTTCCGAGAACTTCTATAACTATCTTAAATCCACCCCATCCGTTTTCGAGGGCCTGTTCCCATCTCTCGTGGTCGAAATCATTCACCATTCTAAAAAAATAAAAATATCCTCGAATGGTGTAGTTTCCATGGGTATGCATTTCTTTTTCATACCCTTCCTCACTAAACGGATAATCCAGTGGAACATCCAGTTCTTTCCCCATTAAAAAACTGATATATCTTAGAATGGAATATTGATTGAGAATTACTTCTCTGTCCTTATGCTTTCTAAAAAGGTGATAATACTTCGTGTTCTCTTCTAATATTTTACTGAGGGAATTGTCCGTAAAAAATATACTTTGCGCCCGACAAAAGGTTAAAGCATAATCCGCCCAATTGATTGTTCCCGCTTCGAGCGCACATTGAAGTGCCAATTCTACCTGGGACCTGTACTCAGCAATTGGACGAATCCAGTGCAAAGAAAAGTTCCCCATAATAAAATGGACCCTAGCCTTTACCGTTAAATCGTAATACTTTTCGTTTAGCTTTTCCGCCATTCGCAAAAAAGCGTAGCTCGTCTCTAACTCTTTTGTAACACCGGCCATTACTACCCCTACCACCGAATAAGCGAAAGGAGCATAAATAGAATTTCCGTTCTGAAGGCAATAAGTAGCCATTACTACGCTTATATAGCCCATCAAGTCCGGTTCAGTTTGGTAAGCAGATGGAACTAGATCGAATATGATACAGCAAATATTATAAACTCTTTTATCCGTTACTTTCTTTAAATCTAATATATCATCCGCTTTTCTCAATCCCAGTATCATTCTGAATTTAATGTATCTAAGCGCAATGTGCACCTTTTGCACATTCTTCGGAATACGCACGCCCAAAAGTTTAAGGATATCCCTACCCGCCTGTATCCCGTCTCTGTGCCTATTTTGAGAATAGAGTACATTTAAATAAATTTGATAAATCTTAACCTTATCATCCGTACTCGGGGTATTTTTTAGTAATAGCAAAACGTCCTGTTCACATTCGTCCAATTGCGCGGCGCTGTACTCGCAAAAAGCTCGGTCAAAGTATAAGTCAAAGGAGAGATTAAAATTTTCCCGCCAATGGCCCTCTGGAAGATACTCGATTCCTTTAGTCAAAAATGTAATCGCACTATTGTATGCTATGGAGAACTTAGCTTTTCTTCCGGCGAATAGATTTAATCCGGCAACTTTTAGTCTCTCTTCCTTTTCAGTAATCAGATCACTACCCAAGTTAAACTGATTCACGATTGCAAAGACAATTTCCGGAAGTTCTGCTTCTTCCGTTCTTTCCAATAAAAGTCTTCCAATCGTTAAATGAACTATTTTTTTCCGATCCTCTTTAATCTGAGCATAGGAAGCTTCCTGAACCCTATCGTGCAAAAACCGGAAATGCGCATCGTGAATTAAGTGCTCTAAGTGAACATCCGCTCTTTCTACGATTTCTCCTTCCTCAGTAGTTTCCTCCAATCCTCTGCTGGAAACTTGGTACATTTTATAATGATTATCTAATGGAATGATCAGACCCTCCTCGATCGCTTTCCATAAGACTGCCAAAGTATCCTGCTCTTTTTTCTCGAAAATAATCGAAAGTACTTTTAAGGAAAATTGAGCTCCTACGCAACTTGCCATCTCCAGAACTGTCTGAGTGTTTTCGGGCATTCTCCCGATTTTTTGGGCCATGAGTTCAACGACGTTACCTGTTACATTCTTCGCCTCGATGCTTTGCACGTTCCAGGACCAGCTCCTTGCAGAGTGATCAAACTGCACAAGTTTTTCGTCGTACAAGTTTCGCAGGAACTCGTTTACAAAAAATGCATTTCCGCCAGTTTTCGTGTGAACCAGCTGAGAAAGAGGCGCTGCCTCCTGTACACTACAACCTAGCGATTCAGAAACTAACAATGTGACATCCTCGGGAGCCAAGGTGCCTAATTTGATCGATTGCATAGGACATCCTGAGACTTTGGTCTCTTCCAATATGCCGACCAAAGGATGATGCGAATCTACTTCGTTATCCCTGTATGCACCGATCAGCAGAAAATTCCAGACCCCTCTTCCGGTAAGCAGTAGTTTAATTAAACTTAATGAACCTGAGTCTGCCCACTGCAAATCGTCAATAAATAGGACCAAAGGATGTTCCGGTTGAGATATCGCACCCAAGAATCTCTGAAAAACGTTATTCAATCGATTCTGAGTTTCTTGCGCGCCCAACTGAGGAACTGGAGGTTGTTTACCTATAATAACTTCCAAATCGGGGACGATATCGATGACGACCTGGCCGTCATTCTGCATAGCATTCAAAATTTTTGCTCTCCAGTCACCTAAAGCTTCTTCTTCCTCGGTCACTAGATATTCGCATAACTCTCGTAAGGCTAGGCGAATCGCATAATAAGGTATGTCCCTTTGATACTGATCGAACTTTCCTGAGATAAACAGACCTTTCTTTTCGGTGATCGGTTTATATACTTCATGAACAAGAGAGGATTTGCCGACTCCGGAATATCCGCTTACCAAAAGCAACTCCGTCGCACCATGACTCACTCGATCGAAAGCTGAAAGCAGAGCAGCTCTTTCCGTTTCCCTTCCGTACAATTTCTGAGGAATTTGAAACCTACCCGAAAGATCTTCCTCGCCTAACCGAAAGTCAGAAATTGTCCGTCCTTTCTTCCAATCGTGCAGGCACTTTTTTAAGTCAGATACTAGGCCGTAGGAAGATTGATAGCGATCCTCAGCAGTTTTTGATAGTAACTTCATTACAATTTCCGAAATCTTTTTCGGAATTCCAGGATCGACCTCGTGTGGAGGTAGCGGAACTTTAGCGATATGACTATGCACCAATTCCATTGGATCGGTGCTCAAAAAAGGAACCTTTCCGATCAACATTTCATAGTAGGTAATACCTAACGAATATAAGTCGGATCTATGATCGATAGATCGATTCATCCTTCCGGTCTGCTCCGGAGCAATGTAGGCCAAGGTACCTTCCATGACGGAAGCGCTAGAGTATCTTGCTTTTTCCTGGCTTAATCTTGTGGACAATCCGAAATCAGTTATGTAAGCATTTCCGTCGCTGCTTACTAAAAGGTTCGAAGGCTTTATATCTTTATGTATTACGCCTTTCTCATGAATCTTTCCTAAGGTTTCTGCGATCGAGATCGCGATATCCAAAAATTGCTCTGTGTTTAATTTCCCTTTTTTGAGTAGCTGGTTGAGTGAAGTACCCCCAACGTCTTCCAGGATTAGCCCAAATCCGTTATTATGCCGAAGCAAGTCTAGAGCCCGGACTACTCCGGGAAGATCCAAACTTTTTGTTATTTCGTATTCATGTTTGATTCGGGAAAGTTCTTTTGTAGAAGGATATTCGGCGATCAGGAGCTTTACGATTATACTGTCCTTGCCTTCGTCGCCTCTTTTGGCTCTGTAAACTAACGTTTCAGAGTTCTCGAATAGTTTTTCTTGAAGATGAAACCCTGTTAGCACCAGTATGTTTTCCTTACCAATTAGGAGGCTATTTTCATTAACTTTTTCTTAATCCTCTGAACCGTAGGGGCATTAGAATCTAATTGCTCCGCTCTATGTAAAAATTGCTCGTATTGCATATTTCCCAAGGCGAGCAATACTTCCGCATAATGCGACAAGTACTCAACATCATCCGATTTTCTTAAAATAAGACATTCGGATATAGATCTTGCTCTATCTAAATTTCCGTTCCTGAAACAGGCGAGGGAAAGCAAGAACATATTGCTATTGTCGGCCGGATCATTATCAAAATATTTACTCGCATAATGAGCGGCTGCTTTGTAATCCTTTTCCTGATAGAAAAGTCTAGCGAGCGTCCTAAAAACGTAGGCGTCTTCGTATCCGTGTTTGTAGGCATTCTTCAGTTCGGAAATGGCTCCGATTAAATTGCCTTGCTTTTTCATTCTTTGGAAATTCTCCAGATCGACCTTAATCTCAGGTGTTTGCAGAACCTTTTTGGCAGCGCTTCTGCTATATTCCAATTTCATTAAGGATAAGTCGTCGGTGATCTCGCCGGCCCCCCTGACCAACTCGTATAATTTCTCCAAATTGCCATCCGATTTTTCTATTAGAGTCAGAATAAATTCCTCATCCTGAACTTTAATAGGCATACCATCTTCATCGATTCCAGTGTTGATATCATCTTTTCCGTCGGATCCGGTGATCAAAATATCACCGTCTAACAACGGATGTACATCTATAGAGAGGTAATGATAATGGTCCCCACCTCTGTTCCCACTTCTCGCAAACAATGACGGACTTACGCCCAACTTCAAGAAGCGATGAGAAGGCGGAAGATAAGCGGCTTTTCCCTTCCGATACAAAATCGGAGGTGGATAGTCCGAGTTTATTGTGTACATTGTCCCTGAGGCTTCGTCTATGATCCCGATTAAAATGGAAATCAACATAGCTCCATCAAGGTTTTCGAATACTTTTTGGAGTTCTATAAAGCTGTTTCTAATCCAAATCTCTGGGGCGAAACCTTGCCAATAGTCGGAAAGTATAGTCCTTTGTATAATGGATTCGAAAACTGAACCGGTGATCAATGCTCCAGCGGCACCCTGGATCGATTTACCCATCGCGTCTGCATTCATAAATACAGTGTATTTTTTGCCTTTTAATGTAATATTGTTCGCGCCGCAAATATCTCCTCCGATCGTATGTTCGGAATTTTTGTAAGTGAAATGTTTCTTTTGGCGCATAAAGAATTCTATATTCACATTTTCACTATCGGTCTTATCGACACCCAAAGGTTCCAATAGCAAAGAAGTTAAGAAATAATCTGCATCCTGTTGCAACTTTAGTTCTTGCACTTTGCTCAAAGCTACAGAAAGTTCCGCAGTTCTCTCTTTTACTTTTCCTTCGAGATTTTCATACAAAGTGGAATTTTCCAGAGAAATAGCTGCCTGTGCTGAGAGTACTTTTACCATCTGCAGTCTTTCAGGAGTGAATGCATCAGCGGCCAAACGATTTTCCAAATAAACAAGCCCGGTCAATCTGCCTTGGTGTATGATCGGAGAACATATAATCGATTGTGGCTTTTCTTCGACTACGTAAGGATCTTTTTGGAACTGTCCGTCTTGAGTTGCACGGCCCAAGACTAGCGGCTGTTTGCTTCTCATTACGTAATTCATAATTGCGTGCGGTACCTTTTTGCTTCCCTGCACTTTCTCTGACTTCAGGACCGAAAGGTTTCCTTCGGTATCTCCCTCAGCCTCGATAACTAGTTCATTATTTTTCTCTAATACTAGTAAACCCCTTTCTGCGCCCGTGTTTTCTATCAGATTATAAAGCAATTCCGAAAGAAGTTTATCCAAGCGAATTTCTCCCGAAATCGCCTGAGAAGCCTTTAGAACCGTGGACAAATCAAGAGTGCCGCTGACTCCACCTCCGGTAGAAGTGGCCACTGTAGTGGTCATTTGTCCTACGATCGATTCGCTGATTGACTGCGTGACCGAAGGAGATCCTCTTCGAATGTATTCTCCGTATTTCTCCTCCAGCTGCAGAACCTTCTGGGCGTGACCCCATTTTGCGTACAGATAATGTGCTTCTGTCATGTACGCCGAAGCACCTCTATCACTTCCTTCTGCTATGTAAAATTTCGCAGCAAACTCGTTTGCGAGTGCTTCGTTTAATATAAATCCCGAATCGTGAGCTTTTTCGATGGCAGATTCAAAGAACTTCAAAGCCGCTTCCGGTTTGCTATTTCTCTGAGCTTCGAGCGCGCTGATCAAAAGATTATGAGACAGGTAGTTCGCGGGATTCTTTTTGCAGTAGTATTTGATCAGGAAGCGATTCATGCCAAAGGTCATTCTATGCTTCAGCCCGGGTTTTTTGTCGCCATACAACTCGCCGGCGAGGATAGAGAGCACGTAGTAGTAACGATGGAAAAAATCCACCATAAATCCCAAGACCTCGTGCAGAATAATAAAACCCTTCCATCCGTATCCCAGGGCCGAGTTCCAATTCTCCTTCGTGAACTCGGATACCATATTGAAATAGTAAAAGTAAACTCGCACCGTGGCGCTTGGCTCTGTCAAAATTTCTTTTGCATAAGCTTCCGCGTCATAGTTACACACATTCGGGCACTCGTTTTTCCGAAGCATCATTGAATTGATAAAATTCAAAATGAAGTATTGACTTAGAATTACTTGTCTATCCTTGTGTTTTAGGTGAATGTTATAAACTTTTTCGTTATCTTCTAGAATTCTTTGCAGGCTGTTTTCGTTAAAGAAAATACTTTGCGCCCTAGAATGGTTCCAGCAATAGTCAGCCCAATTGATATTACCAGCTTCAATCGAATACTTAAATGCAGTATCCCTAACCTCAGGGTGTTCTTGGATAGGTCTTTGCCAATGCATCGAGAAATTTGCGATCAAGAAAGTGACTCTAGCCTTCACACCGATATCATAGAATTTATGAGTGAGGGCCTCGCCCATTTTCATAAACTTATAACCGGACTCCAACTCCTTGGTAACTCCAGACATGATCACTCCTGCCATTGCATAGGCAAACGGAGCGTAAATGGAATTTCCGTATCGGAGGCAATAGATCGCCATAATCAAGCTGGCGTATCCCATTAAATCGGGTTCGGCATGATACGATGAAGGAACTAGATCGAATATTACGGAGCATATATTAAAAATTCTTTTATCTTGAATTTCCTTTAGTTCCAGAATGTCGTCGGCTTTTCTTCTGCCTAATGCGATCTTAAATCTTATGTACTGCCAGGTGACGTGTCCCTTGTTTACTTTCTTTGGCACTTTAAGTCCCAGGAAAGCTAGTGCTTCTCTGCCTACCTTAATGCCCTCGTGGTGTCTGCTCAATTGAAAGAGTAAACTTAAATATAGAGTGTAAACTTTTGTCTTGTCGTCCTGACCAACCGCGTTCGCGAGAGCCACTTTGATGTCCTTTTCACATTCGTCTAAGATCGCTGCGCTGTATTCGCAGGATGCTTTTTCGGAATATAATGAAAAGGCTAGCTTGTAGTGATGTTTCCAGGGTTCGATAGGAAGCAATTCGATTCCGTTTCCTAGAAACATCACCGCGCTGCCATAAGCATTGGACAGCCTTGCTTTTTGTCCGGCAAAAAGATTGAGCTCGCAGAGCTTGAGCTGCTCTTCCGCCTCCTCGATCAGGTCCTTTCCTAGGTTGAATTGATTGACGATAGAAAAAATCTGCTCAGGAAGTTCCTCTGAATCAGTTCTCTCTAACAATAGTCTTCCTATCTTCAAGTGTACTTGTTTTTTCTGGCTCTCTTCAATCTGAGAGTAAGCCGCCTCCTGCACTCTATCGTGTAGGAATTGAAAATGAGCATCGTGCAGTTGTTGCTCTAAGTGCGACTTACCACCACTGCCATCCGTAACTTTTGCATCAATCTTCCGATCTTCTCCCTGGAAAATTTTGTAGTTATGGTCCAGAGGAATAATTAGACCTTCTTCTACAGCTTTCCATAATTTCGAAAGTGTTACTTTCTCTGAATCTTCAAAAATGATAGAAAGTATTTTTAAAGAAAACTTGTTCCCGACACAACTCGCGAATTCCAAGATTACTTTTGTATCTTCTGGCATTCTCGCGATTTTCTGGGACATCAATTCAATTACGTTACCGGTGACGTTTTTCGCCTCGATTTTTCCAATGTCCCATTTCCATTTTCTTGCTTGAAAATCAAAATGCAAAAGACCTTCTTCGTACAAGTTCTTGAAGAATTCGTTCACGAAAAAAGCGTTACCGCCTGTTTTGGAATACACCAAGTCAGACAACTCGTAGGAAGCGGCTTTAGTTGTTCCCAAGGAATCTGAGATCAAATTCCCTACATCTTCAGATGCCAAAGGCTCCAACTTGATCGTGTTGATTATACATCCTTCTTTTCGGATTTCGTCCAAGGTCATAACGAATGCGTGCGCAGCATCCACTTCATTGTCTCTAAAAGCTCCGATTAGAAGAAAGTTTCGGACAAGTTCACCAGTCAAAAGTAGTTTAATTAAACGTAATGATCCCGAATCAGCCCATTGTAAGTCGTCAATGAACATGACCAAAGGATGCTCCGGCTTTGCGATGGTACTTATAAAATTAAGAAATACGGAATTTAACCGATTCTGAGATTCTTGCGAACTCAGCTCTGGGACCGGAGGTTGCTTTCCAATAATCAATTCCAAATCCGGAACGATGTCCACGAGCACCTGTCCATTTCCCTCAATCGCGGTTAAAATTTTCTGCTTCCATTCGTTTAGTACTTCTTCGCTTTCCGTAGCTAAGTACTCGCAGAAGTCTTTTAATGCCAGACGGATCGCATAATACGGGATATCTCTTTGGAACTGGTCGAATTTCCCTGCGATGAACAAACCTTTCTTTTCAGTGATCGGCCTGTGAACCTCGTGAACTAGAGAAGACTTTCCTACGCCCGAATATCCGCTCACCAAAAGTAGTTCTGAATTCCCTAAACCGACTCTCTCAAAAGCTGAAAGAAGCGTATTCGTTTCGGTTTCCCTTCCATAGAGCTTTTGCGGAATCTGAAATCTTCCAGAAAGATCCTCTTCTCCTAGAGGAAAGGAAGAAATCTTTCCAAATTCCTTGAACTCCTTGTTGCATCTTTGCAAATCGAATAGAAGCCCAGCCGAGGATTGATACCTGTCCTCCGCAGTCTTGGACATTAGCTTCATTACAATTTTCGAAAGTTGTTCCGGAACATTCGGATCGATATCGTGAGGCGAAGTAGCGATTTTTGCGATATGGCTGTGAACTAGCTCCATCGCGTCTGAGGTTTCGAATGGAAGTTTACCGGTTAGCAACTCATAGAAGGTTACTCCCAGAGAATACAAATCGGAACGATGATCTATAGAACGATTCATCCTTCCGGTTTGTTCTGGCGCGATATAAGACAGGGTGCCTTCCATCACGGAGGTGGCTGCATAACGCGCTTTTTCCTGGGATAATCTTGTAGAGAGTCCGAAGTCAGTAATAAAGACCTGACCGCTTTGCGAAACGATGATATTTCCGGGTTTGATATCTTTATGGATTACTCCTTGCTCGTGAATCTGCCTAAGTGTATCGGTAAGAGAGAGAGCAATTTCAAAAAATCTCTGAATAGAAAGCTTCCCGTCTTTAATTGCATCTTTGAGGGAAATTCCTCCCACATCCGCGAGCACTAAGCCCAAACCATTTCCATGCCTGAGTAGCTCCAGTGCCTTCACTACTCCCGGAAGATCCAGCGATTTCGTTAGATCAAATTCCTGCTGCAAATTGGATAATTCTTTGGTTGTGGGATATTCAGATACAAGGAGCTTAACTATGAAAGTATTCTCATTCGCTCCTTCTTTACTTGCACGATAGATTAAGGTATTAGCATTTTCCTGAATTTTTTCTTTAAGACTAAAACCTGAGAGCACAATACACCTACCTTTTGGCCATGAAAAGCTAGTCCAACGCAATTCACCCGAATCGCAATACGTAGTAGACGCTTTACGGGTCGAATAGCTTACCTTAACTCTCAAATCTCACAAGATATTTTCTGCATTTTATCTAAACTTAAATCGTTTAACAAAAATCGATTTTTGTGATCAGGGTTACGAAATGCATTTTGTCAAAATAAAATCTTTCTAAACGAACCAGGGACCAATCGACGTTCCGCTAACGCGGCTTGCTCCCATCGTAAATAGAAAATCTGATGTTAAGAGGAATTTGGAGTGAGGTAATTCAATAATGAATGTTCGATATAGAACAATTCGCTTTGGCTACTTTTGCTACAGTTTTGCCTACTTTGTACTCTTAAAACGAACAATACAGGAACCCGGAGTCTTTTGATCAACATCCAGTTCTCCCTTCAATTGCTGTACCAACATCTCGATAAACTCTCTACCCTTGCCATCAGGTAGAATCGCACCTTCCATAGAAAGTATGTATTCATCGACATGATTCCACGTTAAACCGACTCGTATCAAGTCAGAAGATTTCTCATCATTGTCAATGCAATGTACGAGAACCTCTCCAGCGATCATAGCTACAATGCTAGCTTCCCTAACGTTTAAAAGTGTGTTCGCATCTTGAAAATCTAAACGTAACCTATTGCCGGCCCTTGGAAGGATCCGAGGCAAGTAAGAGGCGAATACTTCCTTCATAAACACATGACTGAAATCTCTCGAGACATGCGCGTGGCTGTGCACATTAGACAATGCTAATATTTTTCTTTCGAGACTAGACAAGGCTTCTTCCAAATCCAGAGAATCTTCCGAGTCCTTGAGAAGAGAAATCATCCCGAGCATGACCTGCAAGTTATTCCTAACTCTGTGATGCAATTCCTTCAAGAGCACATCCTTATCTTCGATTACCTGTTCCATTGCCTTTGAAATTGCAAGACCAAGTAATGAAAGCACAAGCAAAGCTCCCAATGAATCGAATAGCACTCCGAGTTCGGATGGAGCGCGATAAAAATAGAAATGTATCAGCACTAGGGAGACACAACCGCCCAAAGCCGCAATCGTATGCTTTCTTGAAGTAAAAAACAAATGGTAAAAAAAGAAGACCGGATACCAAGAATTTACGTTTCGGGCACTTGGTCCGAAAAATGTTCCTACTCCGATTGCGACGCTGAATAACACAGAGCAATAAATCGTTGCAACTCTATACCTACCGGAAATGAGCAAAACAATCGCGCCTGCTGTTCCGAAAGCGGCGACCGCGAAGCCCGGCCTCCTAAAAGGAATATTTAAGAAAAACTCTATGGTGATTATAGAAACAGAAACGATGAATAGTAAAATGCAAGCTACAAGCAGGTATTTTTGTTTCGAGAATTTAATTGCATCTTTAAAGTCGAACATCAGTGCTTTGTGTTGCACGAATCTTTAAGCATTTCACGATCCGCTTGCGAATGTTATTCGATAATTTTCACATTGAACTTTGCAATCCATTTTCCAAATGGACATTTAGGAAGATGATTTTCGCTTAATAAAAGCCCTTTTGATCGTTAGATAAACATTATAATGGTACAAATTTTAGATCTTTGACGCAGAAATTTAAAAAACGAGAAAATAGAGCACATTCACGAGTTTAGTATACTCATCCAAGAAATCTAAAATAGATTTTGTAGGAAAAGAAGGGATTATTTTTTTTCCTCGGCGATCCATTGCTTCCAGACTTCCGGCTTGTAGCCTACAGTGGATCTGTTTCTATCTCTGACAACCGGACTTTTCATCAGCCCCGGATATTGAATTAGGTAATCAATTTTATCGAATTGTAAATATGCTAGCTGCTTTTCCTTGTATACTTTGCTCTCAGTGTCAACAAGTTCGTCAGCGGTCACTGTCCGCAGAACGGATTGCAGTTCTCCTTTGCTCATTGGCTTTTCGGCAAGATTAATAAGTTGAAAGGGAATTCTTCTCTCCTTAAAAAACATTTCCGCTTTTTTAGAATCAGAGCAATTCTTCCTACCAAAAATTTGTAAATTCATCTCTGGCTAACAGCATTTTAGCTTCCCGTTTCCGAGACAATCGATTCTTTAGGTGGAATGCCTTACAAACCCACTGAGCCAAGTATGAACCTAGGGAAGTTCGCTGTGAAACTAGCCAAAGAAGTATCCTTAGGAACATTAGAAGGGGTTAGAAACCTTCTTTCCGATTCCTTTCGCTGGTCTTCCAAAACCTTATCAGCGATCTCTGATGCACCTATGATCTCAGAAACCAAATTGGCTGATTTTCTGCAAAAGACCGGAAATTCGTTAAGCGAAACCGGGGCCAAAACCAAGGAAGGTCTCACAAAAGCTCTGGAGGCGACTGAAAACGCGATGCATATCGCGATCCAAGCGATGGAGAAAGCAGACACGGTAGTAAAGCATACCCTTTTCGAAAACATTCCTGTTTCGAGTATCGTAGGAGAATCTTTTGCAGGCTTGGTTACCACTTCTACGATTCAACCCTCCTTTCGAGAAAACGGAAAAGACATAACCGCAGAAGAAATGGTGCAAAATTGGAAAAAGTCCAAACTAAAGAGACTGATCCTATGTGTCCCAGGTTTGTTTTGCGACGAAGGATTGTGGAACTCCCACGGCGAAATCCCATTATCGGCAACGTTCAAAGAATTAGGAATGTATCCGGTATACGTTAGATTCAATCCGGGCGCGCCTATCCCTACCAATGGCAAAGCGTTGTTTGCATTGCTCAAGGAACTGTTCCGAGCAAAAGAATTAGATGGAAAACAAATAGAAGTGATCGCGTTCAGCCAAGGTGGACTCGTACTTCGAAGTGCATTATATTATTCTAATATAGAGAATCAACCTCTATCCAAAAAGATTCGGAAAGCTTTGATTATCAGCGCGCCCGACGGAGGTTCTTACATCGAAAAAATCGGATTTTGGCTAGGGTTAGGAGCAGAGCATCTGCCCGTATTACCAATCAGTCTGATAGGATTCATCGGTAACCAAAGGAGCGAGGCAATGAAGGACCTATCGCACGGAATCATCCGAGACGAGGACAGAGAGGCTGTCAGTCAGGTAGATCGATATTCCTCGGATTTATATTTCGGAGAATTAGACGATGTAGATGCTTACCAACTCTACAGCCTAGTTTCTCCCGACAAAACCAAATGGTCCTCCTGGATCGGAGATGGAATCGTCGAAACTCCAAGCCTTGAAAGCTTGAGCGAAAGAGTATTTCGCAAAAAACCAAAACCGGAGACTCGGGTGCGTTGCCTTTTTGGACTCTCTCACTATCAAATCATGACTGCGGAAGATACGAAGAAAATGGTAAGGGATGTATTCGACTAACCTCTATTAAAGGGAGCTGATATCTGCCACGAGTAGAGTCAGGTCGTCTTCAAACTTCTTCCTTCCTTGGAACTGAATTAGTTCCTGAAAGTAAAGGTCTAGAGTCTTGCGAATTGGCAAAGAAGATTTAGATAACAAAGAAGCTAACATTCTCTCTTCTCCGAATAGTTCTGTTTCTCTATCGTCCGAGACTTCGAAAGCACCGTCTGAAAACAGGTAGAATCGGATCGGATTCTTTTTTTCCAGAGTAAAGGTTCTGGTATGAAACCTTCCAGCGGGATACAGGCCAATCATAGGTCCAGTTTTCGGGAGAAGTACAGATTCCATTCCGATTTGCAGTATCTGTTCAGGATGACCTCCGGACGCGTAGTGAAGGGTTCCGGTTCTAGGATCCCAATCCAGGATAAACGCAGTAAAGAAAGAATTCAAATTTCGGAATAGAGGATAAACCTTGTGATTCAAATGAGTCAGGACTTTCCCGGGATCCATATCAGGTTCTTCGAATGAATCGTAATCTGCCTTAATCGCCATAGTCAGCATAGCCGCCTGAGCTCCATGCCCGGTTGCATCCGCGATAAAAAATCTCCAGTTTCCGTTGGCGGTTTGACGTATATCGTATAGATCTCCTCCGATCGGACCCATAGGATAATACAGAATATCCCAAGGGAAAGGCCAGCGCTTAGGATCTGGCAAAGGTAGCATGGACTTTTGCATCTTTTCTGCTGTATGCAGATCTTTTCTTAGAGTGTCGAGGGCCCTATCCCTCTGTTCCTCCAAGACTTTTCTCTGCGTAATATCTCGGATAATCGCGCCAATATAGCTCCTTCCTTCTACCGTCCAAGCGGTAAGAGAAAGCTCGAAAGGAAACTCGGTCCCGTCTTTACGGACCCCGGGCAATTCTATCGGTTTTCGAAGGGAAGTCAAATCTCCAGAACTGAGCAGCTTATGATAGCCATTCCTGAATCCTTCAGGAATAATCGTCTCCAAAGGTTTTCCTACAATTTCACTAGAGGTCCAACCGAATATCTCGTTCGCGCCCTCATTCCAATAAAGGATCCTTTCCGAAGAATCGGAAACCAGAATCGCTTCCTGCACAGAAGAAGAAATTGCTCTGAACTTAACATCTAATTCCTTATTAAGAGAATCAGCAAATTGTAATAGAGACTTGTAACGAACCGAAATCAAAATCGATTGAAAAGCTATGAATAATAGAAACGTATAAGGAGAAATATATGGAGTGGATATAATTCCAAATCTAGACAAAATATCGTTCGCGGCTCCGAAAAAAAACAAGGCCCAGGAGGCTAAAAATACTTTGGCGCCGGTCCGATTCCTTCGGTACGCCTGGATCGCAACGATTGTAATCGCAGCCAAGGTCAGGATTAGAAATCCAAGATATACTTGAAATATCTTCTCTAGCGCCTCGCCATGGAACATCCAAAACCCGGACAACCAAAGTATATTCGGAATCAGGAAAACACGAAACGTAGTCAAATTCAGTTCATAGGGAAACAAGCACCTAAGATAGGACATGAAAAGTATTCCGCACACAAAAAGGCTCCCCACATCTATCCTGGATTCCAGTACAGGTGGAAAATTAGGAAACCATTCTAAAACATAATGTTCCTCTGTGAAAAATATCCGAATCGCTAGAGCTCCGCAGAACAGAGAAAGGAACAAAGAGGAGAACTCCTCTTTCGTGATCACGTAAAAGAAGAAACTGGAAAATCCAAAAAAAATTAGCGCACCGAATGTTAGAAAGTCTAGATTTCTCTTTGCACGGTCTAGAGCAAGTATGTCGCTAAGACTACCTAATTCGGGAGTTCTTCTGATTCCACCGGCTCCTTCAAACCAATTAGAAACTTCTAATGCGATCTGTGTCTCTCTCTTCCCTTTTTCGACCAGAAAAGAAACTACAGGTTTTCCGATTTTTCTCACTTCTTGCTCGGACTGTAATGCGGGAGTTCCAAAAGAAAGAAGCAACTTTTGGTTCACAAAAAGTCTGTAGGCATTATGAATTTCATGCATTTTTAATGCATATTCCCCTGGCTCCAGTCCACGGATTCTGAGTTTATAAGTAGCCGCTCCGTATCTGTTCCCGGAAAGATTCTGAATTTGCGTCTCTTTCCAATAACCAGGTACGGAAGTGAAAGAGCAATTTTTTGATGGTCCAAAGCCTTCGCAAAGTTCCCATTCGCCTTCCAAAGGCAAGATCGATTTTTGTTCTAAGCTTTGATTTGTAAGGATTAAAAGACCAGACTTTGCCTTCGGATAAAAATCGAATGTGGCCGAGACTTCCTTACAGTGAAAAAGGCAGGTTAAGATGCCTAGCGCTATTAAATGCGATGATTTCAATTTAGCCACAATGCTAACCTTCTCCCCAAACGATCAGTCGCATCCAGATCAGACTATTGAAAGAATCTTTATCTTACCTCCGGTAAATGGTGGTTTGCAAGGAAAAAGAAAAATACAGCTGAAAAAAGCCAATCCGGCAGAATCTACACCCTAGATCGCTCTCGAAAGAGCTAATCAATTTATTTTCCGAAAAATGGAATCGAAATGATTCACAGTTCTTTAATGTCTTCTTCGTTTAACAAAATGTTTTGGGTTCTATATCTTCCAAAAATGTCTCTAAAAGCACATATTCACAAAATTGTTTCCTTACTTTTCCAACTCGCGATGCTAATCTTTTCGATTGTATCCAATCGACAGAAACTTATAAGGATGCGGTTCCTCCATCCTTTCCCCCTCTGACTTGTCTGCAAAGTTTTGCACCAGGAAAGCCAAATGCCTTTCCATCCGGAAAAATATAGTTTAGATAAATAGTCCCGTCTTCTCTCCAAATCTTTCTACCGATCGGCTTGCCTTCTTTATATTTTGCATACGAATAGAGCGCGCCGGACTCGTACCACTCCCAAGCTTCTCCGTCATATTGATTGTATTTGTATTCATGGTGAAATCTCCGAGCACCCGAGGGAAACCAACCTCGATGCACTCCGGTCTTCCATCCCTGAGAATAGGTTCTTTCGGCAGAAAGGTTTCCATTCTCGAAAATCTCCCTTTCAACTCCGTGCAATATCCCTTTCTCGTACGGAGTTTCCCGAATGACTCTGATCGCGTCCAAGCGACTAACCAGGATTCCGGTAAAAGGTTTCGTCTGAAAAAAGAGCAATCCTTCTGATCTAGCGATTCCTGGATTGGGTAGTTCTATTTTTCGCACGCAGTTGACCAAGACCGAAAGCGCGAAGAACGCAAACAAACTAATCCGGAAAAAAAAGGATTTTGATAGAACTAGCTTCATATTCGCTATATAGATTTCTTAGAATCTTCTTCCATTAAAATTTCTGCATGTTCAGTCAGCTCCTGGATGGACGAAGGCATTCGCCCGTTATAAACTCCTCGAATCCTAAGTTTTCGATCCAATAAAAATAAACTTTCGGAATGCAAAAAATCGTTTTCGCTTAATCCCTGCTCTTGGTTTTCGCGAGGTGAAAAAATATCCGCATTAAAACTATTCCTTGCGATCGAATAAATTTTCTTTTTGTCCCCGGTGAGCAATCTCCATTTATTATATAAGATTTTTCTTTCCTTCGCGAAAGAGTTCAATTTCTGAGAAGTGTCCAGATCCGGTGTAATCGAAAAAGAAACTAGTAGCATTCCTTTCCTCTCCTTATATTTCTCCTGTACCGAGAGTAAGTTTCGCGTGATCATTGGACAAATTCCAGCGCACTTGGAAAAGAAAAAAGAAACAACGCAAATCTTTCCGTTCATTTCGTTGGAACCAAACAAAACTCCTTTCTGGTCCCAACCCTGAAAATCTTCGAGCCTTCGAGCTTCTTCTGAATCCCAAGTCGGTCTCATATCCTTTCCGGTAAAAAAAGGAAGTCCTTCCCCTTTTTCAGAAAAAGAAGTTACTTCCTTGGGATATTCAGAAGAGATTCCTCGGTCTTTGCACTGAATAAAAAATAGTGATACAATCCAAACAAAACAGAGAGCTTTCATTTTTGAACTTCACTCAAATTTAAAATAGAGTTCCTCTCCTTCCCCTAAAATAACTTCCCAATATATAGGCGCCCACTCCAGTACTGTTGACTACGTGATAGCAATAGGTTCCGGAGGGAAATTCCGTGGTAGTGCAAGCTATGGAATTCGTTGTAGAATCCAAAGTTGGGTGGTTCCCGCTTTGGTCCTTTTTGCCATAAATCGGGTAACCATCCAGCATCACCCCGATCAGTTCCATTCCATCGTTGGTCAAGTTGAAAGGCTCAGTATGGTGGTGGTATTTTCCGCTATTTTGTGGATGTCCTTCTCCCGAATCCATGGTTTGGTATTCGGTAGCTAAGACGTCCCCGGGAGCGGCTTGATTATTAAAAAAAACTACTCCATAGGTACTGATTCCTATCGCGTCGATTCCAGCAGTAGGATCCAGATTGGAGGAAGCATAACTAGGCACGCTCGGAATGAGCATGGAGATGTTTTGCGAAGAGATTGTATTCGGATTTTGGTGTCTAGCCCCGCTCTGAGTATCGAAAGCTGTATAATAGGGAGAACTGGCTCCGTAATAAGCAGTCTTAAAAGGTGGAAGATCGTTCGTCTGGAACCAATACGAACTCCCACAGACTCTTACGGTAACACAATGAAAATTGTTTCGGATCCAAGCCGGAGCATCGGCTGAAATATTCGTAATGCAAGAAGGTCCTCCTGCATAGAGAGTTTCTACTACATCCGTACCGGAGGTGCAGGAAAGCAAAAAAGCAGCCAGACCTTTCTCTACATCGTTCGGACCGTCATCGTTTCCTCCGAATAAGTTTTTACAGCCGCTGTTCCAACCTAGTAACAGGCAAATCAAAAAGACTTCCATTTTACGAACCATAGCTTTACTCCATTTCGAATTAGAAATACTTTCTTCGGGTAAGAGACATTTCAGATTTAGAATCCAAGGCATTTCAATATTTTTTTATCTGAAAAGATCATCGTTTTTTCGATTCGTTTATCCCTTAAGGATGCTTCCGATATTTAAATTTTCTTAAATTTGGCCGGAAAAGGACGGAAAAAGTTCCAACTTTCTTCATTTAATTGCTTAAATTATTGTTGCATAAGCAACATTTATCTATATAATAAATAGTGCATGGCAAAACAGGAGAAACAGATGAAATTAAAAGTAGGAGATTCAGCTAAGAACTTTTCGGTTTTAGATTATGAAGGAAAACAGATTCGATCCGAGGACTATTTGGGAAAAAGCCTCTATTTGGCTTTTTTCAGAAATGTGGAGTGCGCGCTTTGCAACCTGAGAATCCAGCAATTGCTAGCTGCCTATCCTGAATTTCAGAAAAATGGAATAGAAATTTTGGCGGTTTTCGAATCTTCAGCTTCCCAAATCGCGGATATGGAGGGAATCGATGGACTTCCGTTTCGGATCATTGCTGACAAGGAAAACAAACTTTACAATCTGTATGGAGTGCAAAGCTCCTGGCTCGGAGTCATCAAAACCATGGCCACCGGAAAGCGGGAGATAGATGAGGCGAAATCCCTAGGATTCGAAATGAGAAAAGTTCCTGGGATGAAAATGGACAGGATGCCAGCTGAGTTTTTGATTGGCCCGAATGGAAAGGTGCAAATTTCTAAGTATTCTTCCAAAGTGACCGATCATATTCCGATCCATCAATTGTTTCAGTTCGCTCCACGGGTTCTGGTGACGACTTAAGGAAATTAGATAGGCTTCAAGGGAAGCGTTCCTCTATTTTCGCTTCCCTACTTTTGAATGTAAAATATTCTCTTCTATTTTTTCAGAAATTTTTTTCAAGGAATCCAGGTCTTTCTTTCCTAACCCATCGTAGACCACTGCTCTTTCTTTCTTGATTTTAGGAACCATTCTATCGAGCAATGCCCTACCATCTTTGGTGAGTCGAATCTCGAACTTTCTTCTATCTCCCGGGTCGTCAATTCTCTCTACTAAATTTCTTTTTTCCAATCCATCCAAAAGGCGTGTAACGTTCGGCCGGTCTTTGAATGTTTTATCGACTAGTTCGCTTTGAGGAGAACTTCCTGTCTCGGCGAGCCGATTGATCAATATCCATTGCTCGATCGAAATATCTTCCCCTAGCTCGATCATGAGCTGCGAAAAGTGCATTCGAACCAATCTCTCCACCCTATAATAATAATATGCGAAAGCAGTATCGATGAGACTGGGACCGGAATTCGATTTCTCTTTTTTCATGCCTGATCCGTAAGGTTTCACCCCGATATCCAGCTTCTGCAACTAATTAATGAATCAAAACTATTGTGCACAGCAATCAGAGCGTACAAAAACTCGGAAATCTTATACAATTAGAGGGCTGGGAGCCTATCGCATTTTTTTGCACTGCCCATCAAATTTGAGAAAATCCCTGTTCTGGATCGCAACGAATAGTAGAGATGCATAATGGAAGATTTTGTAATCCATCTTTCACCAGTTATAACGATCGTTTTAATTAGGTTTGGCGGAAATCTCCCGATTTAAAATATTTATTGACTGATCTTTTTTTGTCATTATTCTGGTTCGGAATTTCGTAATTTCTGCGAAAGGTTATCCCGAAAATTCAATTGGCACATAGATAAAAGTCCAAGCGAAATTATCTACGGTAAATAACATTCATATAAAAAATTTTCCTAATATTAAGGATGTATTATGGAGACAAAGAACCGAAGTTTTGACGAATTCGTTTGGGCTTTGGAAAAAAAGTGGATCGAGATTGTTTGCATTCTCGGTGTAATCTTAGTACCTTTGTTTGGGGGATTGGACTACTTCATCATTCCAAAAGAATATCTACAGGATAACCTAAGCTACTTCTTTACTCTTAGGGGAATCGCAACCGGAATCGCTTTGGTTCAGTTGTTGATACTGAAATTCTCTAAGCCTAACCCCTGGAACGCGATTCATGCATATGTATTTACGTTCGTAGTCGGCGGAATCATCACTTTGATGACCACGAGACTTGGGGGATTCGAATCTTCTTATTATGCTGGCTTAAACCTAGTACTCATAGCGATCAATCTTTTTCTACCCTGGAATGCTTGGAAAGGCGCCCTAAATAGCTTTATCATTGTTTTGCAATATGTTCTGACCAATTTGGCATTCGATACTAACTTTCAGGTTATCTCAATTATTAATAATCTGTATTTTATGCTCGGTACCATCATCATTTCGGTCACGATCGCTCACTTTAAATTTTCTCTAACCAAATCAGAATTTGAAAAAATGAATCTGATCAGTAATCTCAAATCCCAACAGGACGGAGATTACTTTTTGACCTCGCTGGTTCTCAAGCCCCTCAGTTTAAATCTGGCCAAAAGCGATACAGTATCTGTAGAGTTTTATACGAGCCAAAAGAAAAAGTTTACCTTCAAAACCTGGAACCAGGAAATCGGAGGTGATATTTGTGTTTCGAATGTAGTACGTTTGCAAGGAAAAAGATATGTAGTCTTTGTAAACGCTGATGCAATGGGAAAATCTTTGCAAGGTGCCGGAGGCGCGATCGTATTCGGTGCGGTATTCCACGCATTGGTCCAAAGGACAAAAATGCTCGAAGCCAACCAAAATCAGTACCCGGAAAGATGGCTAAAGAGCGCGATCATAGAATTGCAAAAGACTTTTGAGAGCTTTGACGGCGCGATGATGATTTCTATGGTTATAGGTCTAGTCGACGAAGAGTCGGGGCTAGTATATTACATTAATGCGGAGCATCCGTTTCCGGTACTCTATAGAGATGGTAAGGCTTCTTTTATCGATTCTCAGATCTATTTTAGAAAAATCGGAATGCTTGGTATCAAGAGCAAATTCTTTGTTAGCTTGTTCCAGATGAGTCCAGGTGATGTGATTCTTTTGGGGTCGGACGGAAGAGAGGACCTCATGGTTTGGGACAAAGAATCGAATTCCAAAAACATGATCGAAGACGAAAACATTTTCCTGCAAGTCGTAGAGAAAGGTAATGGAAACCTGACTTCAATCGTAAACGAGATTAAGAAATCCGGCGAGATTATAGATGACCTTTCTTTACTCAAAATCTCCTTCCAACCAAAGGGTGCCTCTATCAAGATCAAGCCGGAATCCAAAAATTGGGAGGCAGAAATTTTAGGTCTTCCGGAAGAAGAGAGATTTCCTATTATTCAAAAAAGATTAAACGAAGGGTTTCATTCTAAAATCATTCTGAAAGAAGCCGTCACTCAAAGCTTGAGAAGGGACGATATGGATTCTGCTTTGGAACACGCAAAGCAAATCGTCCATCTCTATCCAGCTGAAACCAAATACCTATACTTTCTGGCAAAGAATCACTGCAAAAGAAAGAATTACTCTGATTCTATAGAATTCGGAGAAAGATTCAGATACAGACATCCGGGACATGTTAAGAATCTGTTAATTCTCTCTGACTCTTACAGAAGAATTGGAAACACAAAAAGAGCGGAAATCCTTTTGCAGGATGTCTTCGCCTTTGAACCCGAAAATGAAGTGGCGATGAATCTACTTAGAAGGTTAAAGAACGAAAATGGAAAAGACCTCGTCAAATCAGATTGATAGCAAATCAGCAAGTCAGATCCCTAGGGAAGAAGTATTTATTCCTGCTTACCCTTGTAATTTCCATATTCAGTCACTGAATGGAAAGCCGGTCTCTCTTCAGTCCACCTTACTCGACATTTCGAAACATGGGACCCGATTTTCGTGCAGCTTTAACCTTCCCGTAGAGGAGAGAGTTGGAGCTTCCTTGCAACTTATGGTGTTTACGGACATTATACAGTACAGCAGGATATTAGCCGGAGTCGTTCGATGGGAAAAGAAGCTGGATCATACCTGGGAATATGGAATTCAGTTCGATGAGCCGATTCATATCGAATTGTTCCGTTCCATACATGATTCGCTTTTATCTGTAAAAAATAGAGTAGAATCCGAAGAACCGAAAACACCGCATAACAAGGCTTTATCGATTGTTTTCCAGGCGAAAGAAAAGATACTTTCGATTCAGCATCTTTTGACCCAATTAGAATCCAGCCTGAACGACTATGAATTCGCGGTCGGGTACAATCTTCGCGAAGAAGTGTACAACTCCACGTATTTTTTGTTAAAACCAATTTATAACTTTCTTAAGTTGCAAACCAACGATCTGTTTCACGAATTAGATCCTTCTGAAATTGCATATAACTTCGGTTATATCAGACAAGAGCTGAGAGATTTTCTATTCTTAGACCCATTTATCAAGCGCGCCACATTAAAACCTCTAGGTTACGCTGGAGATTTTGAGATGATGGATGCGATCTACAGAAATACGACCGAGGGAACAAACCTGCTCGGCAAAAGCTTACACAAATGCACGTTAAATTTGAGATCTGCACAGGCAGTCTTTCATAGACAGAATTTCTTTTACAGAACGATTCTGGATCGATTAAAGAAATCTAAAAGTAAACTGCATGTACTTTCAGTGGCTTGTGGACCTGCTAGGGAAATCGTGACTTTAGTACAAGAAACCGACCAATCTTTGTTAGACGGACTCACGATCTATTTACTAGACCAGGACCCCCGCGCGATTACGGAAGCAAAACACGGAATCAGGGTCGCACTTTTGAAGAGCAAAAAGGAACTCGACTTTCACTGTTTGAACGTCGAAATCGGACGATTCGCTGCAAATCCAAGCAAATTTGTGGACTACGAAGGTATGGATTTGATCTATTCCGCTGGATTATTTGATTATATCAAAACCAAGACAGCACAGAAGATCTGCAAAAATCTTTATGGTCTGCTAAACGACAACGGAGAAATTTTCCTAGGAAACTTTTCCGACGAATCCGATGAAATCGGGATCATGGAAGTAATGGACTGGAGTCTTATTTATAGGAACAACCAGGAATTACTCAGTTTTGCAGATACGGTCAACGGGAAAAAGATATTGGACGTGATCGACGACGAGTTCCCGCAAAAGTTTTTCGCTTTAAAAAAAGCTTAAGAACTGCAAGTGACGCATCCTTCCTCCATGCTGCAGGAAGGACCGCTCATTTCAGGTTCCACAAGATCTATATTCTGTTTTTCTAAACCGTTCTTCGGATCCGGTGCAAATACAGCTTCTATTTTTTGAGTTTTTTGCTTTTCTACCGTAAATTGAACAGCCTGGGCCGCAGCCTGGGTTCTCAGATAGTACATTCCTGTCTTAAGTCCGGCTTTCCAGGCGTAAAAATGCATGGAGGTTAACTTGGACGAATTTGGAAAATCTACAAACAGGTTCAGCGACTGGGACTGACAGATAAAGGCTCCCCTATCAACTGCCATATCTATAATACTTCTCTGTTTGATCTCCCAAACGGTTTTATAAAGTTCTTTGATGTCATCCGGGATCTCTTCTATTTTTTGGATCGATCCGTTCGCCGCGATGATCTTATTCTTCATCTCATTCGACCACAGGCCGAGCTGCACAAGATCCTTTAACAGGTGTTTGTTGACTACGATAAACTCTCCACTCAATACTCTTCTCGTGTATATGTTCGAAGTATAAGGCTCGAAACATTCGTTATTTCCTAGAATTTGCGAAGTCGAAGCAGTTGGCATCGGTGCCACTAACAACGAATTTTTGACCCCGTACTGAATTACCTCTTTTCGCAAATCTTCCCAGTTCCAGTGATCGCTAGGCGTAACATTCCAAAGATCGAATTGAAATTTTCCCTGAGAAATGGGAGAACCAGGAAACGAATCATAGGCTCCGTACTTCCTCGCCAGATCTTTACTCGAGGTGACTGCCGCAAAGTAAATCGTCTCAAAAATTCTCTGGTTTAACTCTTTTGCTTTTTCGCTTTCGAAAGGCAATCTTAGCAGTATGAAAACGTCCGCAAGGCCTTGGACACCGAGCCCGATCGGGCGATGCCTTAAGTTCGAATTCTTAGCTTCTTCGACAGGATAGAAGTTTTCGTCTATGATTCTGTTTAAATTTATCGTAACCTGATAGGTTACATCATATAACTTCTGATAGTCGAATTTTCCGTCGATTACGAACCTTGGAAGTGCCAAGGAAGCAAGGTTGCAAACTGCGACTTCGTCAGGACTGGTATATTCTAGTATTTCAGTGCAAAGATTGCTACTTTTGATAGTTCCCAGATTTTGCTGATTGCTTTTTCGATTCGCAGAGTCCTTGTATAAAAGATAAGGAGTTCCAGTTTCGATTTGAGAGTCTATGATCGCAAACCAAAGATCTTGGGCCTTGACCGTCCTTCTAGCACGTCCCTCGGACTCATATCTTTTGTATAAAGTTTCGAAATCTTTTCCCCAGCATTCGCTTAACCCAGGCGCCTCATTCGGGCAGAAAAGGCTCCAGTCTTCCCCGCTCTCGACTCTTTGCATGAATAGATCCGGAATCCAGAGCGCGTAAAAAAGATCTCTTGCCCTCATTTCTTCCTTACCGTGATTTTTTTTCAGATCCAAAAATTCGAACACATCCGCGTGCCAAGGTTCTAGGTAAATTGCAAATGCACCCTTTCTTTTTCCGCCACCCTGGTCCACATAACGAGCAGTATCGTTGAAAACGCGAAGCATCGGAATAATCCCGTTGCTTGTACCATTTGTGCCACCGATATAGGACCCGGTTGCTCTTATATTATGAATTGCTAATCCAATACCGCCTGCACTCTGAGAAATCTGAGCAGTCTGTTTTAAAGTATCATAAATTCCTTCGATACTGTCTCCTTTCATCGTCAGCAGAAAGCAACTGCTCATCTGAGGTTTTGGTGTTCCAGAATTAAACAACGTAGGGGTCGCGTGGGTGAACCACCTTTCGCTCATCAAATTATAAGTCTTTATTACATTATCAATATCGTTCTTGAATATTCCTACGGCAACCCTCATGTACATATGCTGGGGTCTTTCGACTACGTTCCCGTCCAATCTGAGCAGATACGATTTCTCTAAAGTTTTGAAACCGAAGTAATCGAAAGCAAAATCCCGGTCATAAATGATCGTACTATCTAATAATTCCGCATTCTCCTGGATCGTTTTCCAAACTTCTTCCGCAATGAGCGGCATCCTTCGTCCGGTCTTTGGGTCAGTGTATTCATACATCAGGCTCATCGTATCTGAAAAGGACTTTAAGGTATTCTTATGTAGGTTACTTACAGCGATTCTACTTGCGAGTAGTGCGTAGTCAGGATGCTTGATCGTCAATGAAGCCGCGATTTCAGCCGCGAGGTTATCCAGCTCAGTGGTGCTTACGCCATCGTAGATTCCTTCGATAACCTTTTTTGCAACATCTACCGGACTAACGAGCTGGCTCAATCCATAGGATAATTTTTCTATTCTCGCAGTAACCTTATCGAACTTTACGCTTTCCTTTTTTCCATTTCTCTTAATTACGAACATAAGTGCCTCTTAGTGGGTTGTAATGAATTTCTAAAAATCTTCCTCTAGTGAGAAAGTCTGTTTTTCGCGAGAGGAAAGCACTCCTGCCTTTTGATAATCGCCCACTCTCTTTTCAAAAAAGTTCGTCTTTCCTTGTAGAGAAATCAGATCCATAAAATCGAAGGGATTGCTCGCATTGTATAATTTAGGATAACCCAATTCCACCAGCCATCTGTCCGCGACAAACTCGATGTATTGTTGCATCAATCTGGAATTCATTCCGATCAGGTCCACAGGCAGTGCTTCGGTCACAAACTCTTTCTCGATTTTGACTGCTTCCGAAAAAATTTCGTACACGAGCTCTTTTCCGGGCTTATGGTCCAGCATGCTGAATAAAAGACATGCAAATTCGCAATGTAATCCCTCGTCTCTGCTGATTAGTTCATTACTGAAAGTTAAACCTGGGAGTAGCCCACGCTTCTTCATCCAGAAAATCGAACAAAAGCTACCGCTGAAAAAAACCCCTTCCACTGCTGCGAAAGCCAAGAGTCTTTCTGCGAAGCTCCCGTTTTGGATCCAGCGCAGAGCCCAGTTCGCCTTACGTGCGATAGCTGGGATTGTTTCTAGTGCGTGGAACAATCTGTGCTTTTCTTGCGGATTTTTTACATAAGTATCGATAAGCAATGAATAGGTTTCGGAGTGGATGTTCTCCATCATAATTTGGAAACCGTAAAAGCATCGGGCCTCCGGGAGTTGGACCTCCCTCATAAAATTGACCGCGAGATTCTCGTTTACGATTCCATCGCTTGCTGCAAAGAAAGCTAAAATATGGGATAAAAAATAGCGCTCGTAATCTGTTAAACTTTCCCAATCTCTGAGATCACTACTCAAATCTATCTCTTCGGCGGTCCAAAAGCAGGCTTCCTGCTTTTTATACATTGCCCAAAGAGCCGGATGCTTGATAGGCATAACGACAAATCTTTCTTTATTTTCTTTTAATAGAACTTCTTCTTGAACCAACATCTTCCAAACAATCGCTCCATTGCGCAAATCGGCCGAGAGCTTGAAGATGAGATAGGTAGGATTCTATCTGGAATTCAAGGTCCCGGTTTGTATTCCTCCGGGGCCCTGAAAAAATAATTTTCGGTATGACAGATCGGTCACGGGCGATCCAGTCATGGGAAGATCCGACTCGTAGGAAGTCCTACACACGGTTGCGCCGTCAGTTGGGGAATCTCACCCCATTCCTCCCGGAAAGGTTGCCTCTTAGAAGAGTATTATGTCTCAATTTTGCAAGTAGATTTTTTGGAATTTGGATCCGAAATCATAGGCTGACATCCAAATAATCCAGACTTTTCCTTCTTAACTCGGAGGTTTTTGGAGGAAGCCCCCGGCATCATCCGTGTTGGTTTTCCGATTTTTTCGGAAATGAAAAGGGAACCCGGTGTCAAAATCCGGGGCTACCTAGTTCGCTTTCAGCATATACATCTCGGATTGGCCGGGAAATAGACCTTTTCGAACATCATCGGTGTAGGATTCTACAGCTTTCGAGATCTCTTCCTTTAGATTCGCGTATCTCCTCACAAACTTTGGAGTCCACTCGAACAGACCGAGCATATCTTCCGTAACCAGAATTTGGCCATCACATTTAGGAGAGGCTCCGATTCCGATCGTAGGAATTTTTATCTTACGAGTGATTTCTTCCGCCAAGTCACTCGCGACGCCTTCGACTACAACCGCAAATGCTCCAGCTTTTTCTACGGACAGAGCTTCTTCCATGACTAGTTCTCTTTCTAGACTAGTTTTCCCCTTCGCCTTGAATCCTCCTTCCAGATGGATCGCTTGCGGCCTAAGGCCTACATGGCCCACAACAGGAATTCCACGATCTACAAGAAATGAAATCGTATTAGAAATATCTTTACTAGCTTCTACTTTGACAGCTTGGCATCCCACTCTTTTCATAAGTTCTACTGCAGACTTATAAGCGGACTCAGGGCTTTCTTCGTAACTTCCGAACGGAAGGTCCACAACTACCAGGGCTCGATTTGCGCCTCGCATAACTGCTTGGCCGTGTAGTATCATCATCTCCAGAGTCACTCCAACTGTGCTCGGAAGACCATGCATGACCATACCGACCGAATCACCGACCAAAAGGAGATCCACGTGTGGATCTAGCAAATTAGCCATAGGAGTAGTGTATGCAGTTAAACATACGATCTTCTCGTTCCCCTTCCGTTTCATAATTTCCGGAACCGTAATGCGCTGGGATACAATCTGCTTGGACATGGATTTCCTCCAATGAGTTCAACAAGTTTACAAAATATTCCGCAAAATTGGAAATAACTCAGGATTTCTTTCTAAGTTCCTCGAGCTACCATAAAAAAGAAACTTTCGCTTGGCTCGCATTGAAATTTAGTACAGAATGAAAAGTTCAATGGAGCGCGAGTATGTTTAGGTTGTTTGAAGCTCAAGGCATGCCGGGAAAATATTGCCTGGTACGCGAAGATTCTCAGTTACCGAATAGCGAACGTTGGAAATTTATAGATGAAATAAAGGACGGAGAAACAAGACCTCTAGAATTTCCTATGCACGCGGCAGAAATGGAAATTAAGGAGTCCGGTCACTATATATTCCAGCATGCTTCTCGGGGATCTCATGATCCAGCAATGAGGCCTCAAGAAAAGTATTTGCACGTAGTTCCGGAGTGAACTAGCAATTCGGAACGATCACTTTCGCCCTCGATTTTTGAGAAGGGCACAACGCCTGGATAGAAGATGCCAGGAAACTTACAAGGGGGACTATTACGCCTCGACCAAAATTGCTTCTCGTTTTTTTAATATTCCCGGAGGAATATTTCCGGCTCTCATAGTATCCCAAACTTCCAAAAAATCCTGAAGAGGATAAAAAATATCCAGCCCACTTTTCCACGCAATATGATTCGTAACAACAACTCCTTTAAGATTTCTTAAAGGATGGTCGTGCGGCAAAGGCTCCGGAACAGTAACGTCTAAGGTAGCATTGAGTCCCCTATTCTGCACTGCTTCGACCAGGGCATCTTGATCGATTAATTCTCCTCGAGCCACATTGATAATATGCAGTTTTTCGTGACAGCTGATTAGGAAATTCTTATCTATGATTCCTACGGATTCTGAATTCAACGGAATTGCCAGAATTAGCTGCTCTACATCCAATAAGTCTTGGACTTTTCGAACTACCCTGATCCCGGGAATCTCAGCACCGCTTTTTCTTAGAACTCGTACTTGGGCGCCGAGCTGAAGCAACAAATGCACAGTTAGGCGACCCACTTCTCCATATCCAACGACTCCAATTTTTTGTCCCCGCAATCCAGTTTTGGTAATATTACCTGCATGATTTAAGGCAGCACGTAGAATATATTCAGATAAAGGTTGAGCATAAGCCTTCCAGGAACGAGTAACCAGTGTACGGGGGGAAACAGATTGCAAAGGAAAAAAGTCGTATCCCGCAGTACTTAAGTGAATCCAATTCCATTCCTTTTTTTGAATGCATTTCAGCTGGAACTCCCAAGAAAACTCGTGCGGCGCGATAAAAAGACAGTCCGATCGGGTGCCGATCTCGGTACCTTTACTGATCGATATATCTATTCCTTTCAATTCGAAATGTGATCTAAGTCTTTCTTCTATCGGTTCATATTCAGAATCCGGAAATAAAAGATGCAGTGAAAGCTTTCTATCTAACATTAACAAATTATAATTTTCCATTTGACGATGCCAGAAACTGAGTTTCCAAGCACCTTTCCAGGATCACCGGTCCTTCAAAAATTTCTGAAAGCGTATCGAGACTAGGCCAATTCAGACGAGCCGCCTCTCTCCAGTCCAAATCTTCTGCGGAATCGTTCTCTGAATTTATTAGGCTATACACTAGTTCGCTTAGAATATTTACGTATTCTTCCATCGTGTTTCGAATTGCTTTTTCAGAATAAAGATTCGGATTCCATTCCAGATCCAGAGTGTACCTTCCTCTTCTTTCTTCTATGGTCCAAGTCTGGTCATACTTTGCACCGCCCGTAGAGACCCAAGCTTGCTTGCAACTTAGATTTTCGAAAGGATTTCTCGCGGCTTGAGTACTTTGCAGAATAAACATAGATCTGAATGCCGGCCTGCTTCCTGATTCGTAATCCGGACCGATATCTCTAAGAATTTCTATGTACGGCAATCTTTGGTGTAAGAATGCATTTCGAGCTGTATTCGCCACATTCTGAATATAGTGTTCGTCCTGAATGTTTACCTGAGTAAATCGAAATGGCAAAGTATTTACTAAAAACCCCACCAATTCGCGATCCTGAACTCTAAATCGATTCACATAGGGAATACCTACCAGAAAATCCTGAGCTCCGGAAACTCTTCCAACTAACCTTCCATAGGCGGAAAGAAGTATTACAAAAGGAGTCAATCCCAAAAGCTTGGAAGCACTTCGAACGCGATTCGTTAGTTCTTCGGAGAGAAAGGCCCAAGTCATTTTTCCTTTCGGAAACTCTGGATTCTCGGACGGATCCAGATCGTAGGGAAATCCAATCCCTTTCGGCACGGATTGTAATTCAGTCTTCCAATATTCCGAATCAAATTCTCCTTCTTTGCTTTTCCTATAGGAATTCTGATAATCTGCGAATTCTTGATAAACCGGCGCGGTTTCTTTCGGTTTTTCTCCTCTTAATAATAAGGAATAGGATTCTGCAATTTCTTTTACCAAAAGATCCGCAGACCAACCATCTAAAGTAATATGATGAATATTTAATAATAGAATGTTCGCGTTTTCTGGGAGCGTTAAAATTCTGAATCTGGAAGGAAACTCTTCCAATAAAGAAAACGGTCTTTCACCTTCTTTTCGAACTTCTTCCAGAGCGACCTCTTCGGTTTTGCATTCAAATATTTCGATTTCATTGAAATTGATTTCGTTTTCCGTTTTGTATTCCCAGAACAATTCTCCATTGATCTCCAAAGGAATCGATCTAAGAGATTTATGTTTATTTAATATTATCCCAGCTGCGATCCGCATAGCTTGAATATTTAGAGAGCCTTCCAAGTAAAGAGCAACCGTCATATTCAACGCGGGAGACTTTGGATATCGGAGAAAGTGCCTCCAATGCCGGACCTGATTCGGCGCAGCCTTGTAGAATTCAGGTTTCATAAAGTGCTCGGAGCCAGTTCGAGCCGTTCCCGGTCCCCATTCCTTCTGCCGTTCTTTCTAAATCAAACAGTAGGTCTTCGAAAGTTCGGTTCCAAGTAAGGACCGTGGAAACAGAGCCGTCTTCTTTGGGCGGAGACCAAAGCCAGCCTGCACTCATTCCGGTATTTTTAGGAAACTCTGGCATTTCACCTATTTGTAATAGATAGCTTGCCGCTTCTAGATGAACGCCTGAGTGTATTTTCGCGATATCAGAAACCAAAGCCCCGGGAGCTCTAGCCGCCACATCGATTACCTTGAATCGACCGCTTTCATCCATAAAGAATTCGGTATGTATCACGAAACGTCCTTCCGATCCCAAAGCTTGGACGACTTGTTCGTTTAACAAAATCCCCTTCTCTCTTATCGGGTGATCCCAGGGCAAAGTGATGCTTCCTAAGCCAAAACCTTGGCTAGCTTCTAAAGGAGGATTCGTATAGGCACCTACTTGAACCGGGACTACCTTTCCATCTAGTACGAACGCGTTCGCATGAAAAAGTCTTCCGGAGACAAATTCCTCCACGTGCCAACCTTGTTCGCCTAGATGAGCTTGAGACCATTGCAAAAAATCTTCGAGCAGATCAATTTTAGTGATTCCCTCATTGTATCCGCCAGTATCGGGTTTTATCACTAAAGATGGACCTATGTTTTTGAAAATCGCAGTGCATCGCTCTTTCCAACCTTCTGGAGCTAATTCTAATTTTTGAAACCTTGGAACTCCGATGGAACAAGCAGACAATCTTTCCTTCATGGCCAACTTATTCGAGTAAGTCGCAAGATTCGAAGCCATCCTCACAGGCATGGATTTAGAAATTCTCATTTCCTGACATGGCTTTAAGCAGGACTCATCGTTTGTTACAATCTCTGCGTCTTCCGGTAAAACCGCCAAGAGTTCGGACCAATCAGATTTTACCTCAGTGACCGGTGATGCGTAAATCGGCACATCCGATCGAAATACTTGGTCAGCGGAACCGATTGTAAAAATGCGAACGTCGAATTTATCCTCCGGAAAAGCCATTTGCACTCCGGAGCCGACCAACTGGTATTGATGTAAAAGTGCTACTATTTTTCGATTCATAATTTTTTCCGATCCAATATCATTCTTTTAAAATGCACTATTATAATTTTGAAAAATCATATTATACTATTTTTATTATATAGTATGTCTACCCAAGTGTCAGTTCGTACATTTCGGCCAGTTACTAAAACGACCAAAGGTTGTTCTCTTGTGCTAGTTACTTTCCCAGAAAGTACGGAAGCAATTCCGACAGCGCCTGCACCCTCGGACAAAATCCCATAGTGATCCGCTAAATGCCCCATCGCATCGTGTATTTCTTTTTCGCTTACAGTCAAGGTCTCCGGTGCATATCTTTGCAATAAATCTAATGTAATAGTTCCATCTTCCAGATTTCCCGCGAGACCATCTGCGACCGTACGCCCGATGGGGATTTTTGTAACTTCTCCCATTTTGAGGGCAACTTTCATCGGAGCAGAATTTTCGGCTTCGACTCCTATGGCTATAGATCCAGGTCTTGTGCTCAAAGCCATCCCAACACCCGCAAGCAATCCCCCACCTCCGATCGGACTTACTACGGTAACTTCCTCGGAAAACAGCTCCAGAATCTCCAAGCCTACACTCGCTTGTCCTAGTATTACTTCTGGATCGTTATATGGAGATAGATAGTATGCATTACGAATTTCCGCGAGTCCTCGCGCGTAATCTTCCGCCTGATCGTAGTTAGCTCCTTGGATCACCAACTCGACTGAACTCTGTTTCAATAGTTCTATCTTTCTAGGCGAAGCAGCCTCAGAGACCACGATGCAAGCCTTAGCTTTCAACTTTGTCGCCGCGTATGCGAGCGCTAGCCCGTGATTTCCTGCGGAACAACTTACGATAGAGGTACCATCAGAAATCTTTAATAAAGAAGCAAATGCTCCGCGAACCTTAAAAGATCCGGTGGGCATTAAAGTCTCCAGTTTGAGCCAACAATTCGGCCCTAGACTCGGAGCTTTGATAAGCGGAGATCTAGGAATCCATTTACGAATCTTCTGGTAAGTACTGAATACTCCATCTATTTCAGGTAGAGTTAGATTTCTGACTTGGCTATTCATATCTGTTTTGCCTGAAAATTGATTGTAGTTCGGTCATCCATTTCTGCTTACCGGAGCTATATCATCGTCTAACAACGCGCTGGAACGCGCACGTTTGCGGTCACTGACTCTAAGGTCTCCGATTTCGTCAAAACTAGGCTCTTCGACCATTTCCAAATTTCCGTCGTATAACAATCGAGCTATGATATGACGCATCGCTAATCTAAGCGCCAAAGGATTGCGAGATAGTTCATGTCCGCCGTACGGAAGTTCTACGATTTCCCTTCTTCCCCCACCAGGAACGGAGAACGCTTCTCTCACCTCGCTCATTGTGAGCCATTGGTCCTCGGACGCGACGAGGTTCACGATCGGACAAGAAAGCTTTTCGAGTGCGCTCTTTATCAGTGAAAAATTCGCGCTCCCTTTTTCTTTTTGCTCGGTCCAAAGTCCTCGAGGATCTATATCATACCCTTCGAATCGGATCGTTTCAGGTAGATCCTCGAAACGCCAATCATAGTAGTCGGTTCCGAAAACTCTTTCAAAAGTGGTTTTCGGATCTACCACCCCGACTAAGCACCCGATGCCGTTGATCATTGAATTGTCGACCGAAAGTTGTATGGCAGGTACAGCACCTAAGCTCACTGCTAGAATCGATATGGATTTTCCGTTCTCTAAATCAGCGACCTTTTCAAGGACAGAAGTTAAACTATCATGGAAACTTTCGATGGTAAAATTTCGAATCACTCCATCGCTTAAGCCGACGTGGTCCAAATAATCGAATCTATAAACGCTGGAGCCGTTGGTGAGTAGATAGGCAGCGAGGGACCCAAGTCCACTCATCCGACGAGAAAAGCCTCCACATATCAAGACTGAATGATTCCTGGGTTCGAGAACGATATCGCTCCATAGAGCGATATTTCTGTCCCTAAAAGATTTTACTTGTAGATTATTAGAAAGGATCATTACTTTTTCCTAATTTATCTTTATCTGACTTTTCTTCCTTCTTCTCTTGCAATTGCAATGAGCACCCTTGATGGGAAGATACATTCAATCTTCGAACAATGCGAATACTTTGCGTAGTTCTTCCGCAGCTGCAGGCATGCTCTTCCTTCGACCCTAGATCTTCTCCCGCGATAAATCCAGGATAACTATGTGCGGTTGGATCCAAATAGGTAAGTAAACCGATTTGTCCAGAATCCAATGGCTTCCAAGAAAGAGGGTCTCGAACGATAACTTCTACCCAGGGAGGAGAATGCAGCCTTCCCTCAGAACACTGAACAAAAGCGCTATTTAATTCCACTTGATTGAATACGTCTCTCAGTTGAGAAGGTGAATCGATTCCGAATGATTTGGCCGCTAACGACGCTAAATCCGATTGACTGATTGCTTTTGAGATATTTTTTTTCCAGCCCCCACCGGTAAGCAAAAACAGATTCGAACCTGCGCAAATCGGCGAGTTCTGAAAAGCTTTGCATAACTCTTCTACTAAGAAAGGAGCTCCAACGACTAGAACTCTTTTTCCTTCTTGCAAGGCAGACCTTATTAATGCGGAAGCCGCGTGCAAGTCCACCTTTCCATTTTTCATCATGTGTTCGGTTTCTGCTTCTAATTCGATCAGGCTCATTACGTAACCGAACCAAACTGTTCCAGCATCTTTTCTGGAGGGACCCAAATGTATTACAAAAATATCATCTTCTAAATCCCTGTCTCCGATGACATCTGACCAAACCTCAGCAGAACTTCGCAAGGAGCCTGAAAGTCTAGCGAGTGTAATTTCATCCCGCAAGATCTTGCTCCTGGTCCCGCTTGTACCGCTACTTTCAAAACGACGAATAATCTGAGAAGAAGGTACGCTAAGAATTTCTCCGACCTTGAACGCCGAAGTCGGAATTTGGGGGATGGAAGCTAAATCCTGTGGATAGAGTTCCTTCCAAGGATCAAAACTTTTGCGTTCGCAATAGTCACCGAACTCTTTACAATTCTCCGAATGATGCTTTAAGGAATCGGACAAAGCCGCCAACTTTAACTCAAGTGCAGCGGACCTGGTCATCTTATCCCAATCGTCTCGATTAAAAATTGCCGAGTCTAGAGCGGTCAACCCATCTGCTCGACTTACGCTAGCAGATGCGGTAAAAGTATTATTGGCTAGTATCGGATCCTGATGAGACATGATTCACCTATATGTTTGGAATTACATCTAACGCGAATCTTCGCATACTTTTCAGGATTTTCTCCCTATCCAGAGTTCCTTCAAATCCACAAATATAATGATCCACTCCGGTTTGCTCTCGCAAATACTGAAAAGCTTCAATGCAATCTGCCGGAGTTCCTACCGGACTAATTTCTAGAGCTCTTCTGACTACTACACTCGCGTCAGATTCTCCCTTTAAAATTGCATCCTGCAGCTGAGACCAATGGAATCGATAATTAGGAAGATTTCTCAGTTGATCGCTAGAGAACGCGACCCTCATTGCGTCGTCGTGCCATTCTTCTATGTTGCGAACGATATCGTTGTAGGCTTCGTCCCTACTATCGGCTACATGCACCACAGCTGAAATAACATGATGGATATCCCGCGGGTCATGACCGTTACTTTCCGCAATCTCTGCGTAAAGGTCAAGCTTTGCGCGAATCTGCTCTGCAGACTGAGGAACGTTCATGATCAAAGGAATTCCGATCGAAGCTGCCCACTCGATTGTAGAAGGAGATTCTCCTACCACGTAGATAGGTGGCCTAGGGTTAGTAAATTTAGATGGGAAAATACTAATTTCAGGAATCTTAATTAAATCGCTTTCCCACCTGAGTCTTCCTTCTTGTCTCCAAGTGGTCAGAATAATGTCGATCCACTCTTGTAGAATTTTATGATTTTCTGAAGCGTTAGCTCCAAAAATTTCAAAATCTAAAGGAAAGAACCCTCTTCCGAATCCGGCCAAAAATCGTCCGCTACTAAGTTGGTCCAAAAGAGAAACCTGTTCCACAAGACGGACCGGGTGATTCAGTGGAGCTACAGTGATTGCGGTACCTACCTTGATCCGCTTGGTCATACCGAGCAAATAGCTAGCCATTAAGATGGCATCCGGACACAATCCGTACTCTGTAAAATGGTGTTCCAATACCCAGAGATCGTCAAATCCGAGCTTTTCCGCTTCAGTGGCAAACTCCAGCGAATTCGTAAAGACGGACCTTTGGTCCCAGTGCGGTGGCTTATAGGTTGTAAGAGCAACTCCCCATCTCATTTAAATATCTCCGTATATTAAAAATTTCTTATACAAACAAATCCCGAAATTGCCTATGTTCGATAATTTTCGACATGTCCATCGGGATAGTCATTCCTTTGGGATAAACCTCGGAAGGTGCCTCCATAGAAACAAACCTTACTAGTCTTGCTAGCGGATACATTCCGTCGTGACTGGCTCCAAGCCGATACATACCGCTGGAACCACATTCGACCACCCTCGAAATACCTAATCTTCCCAAAGAGTCTCTGAAGTGTTTTACGATCTCCATCGGATATACTGCCACAGTTTGCACTGAGGAATCTACAAATGAAAGCACCTGCTCGATACTGTCTATCTTGTGAACAAAAGCAGTTCGAGCACCCGGATGACGGTAAGTCTTTCCGGGAGAGGACAAAATCACCTGCCATGAATGATCTTCGGAGTAGAGAATTTTTCCCCCAAAAAATTCATGATGAATTTTTGATAAAGAGACGTCCGCCGCCTGGTCTACAGTTCTTTTTGGTGCAGATAGTATCTTTTGATTTCGATCCAACGCTGAACCTAATTCTGTAGCGAACTCGAACTGATCACCTAACACAAAAATATGCTGTGTTGAGAAGCAAGCCTGCTGGTCATACATGCTGACATCGTGAGCGACCAAACGCGCAGCGTTCTTTAAATCTTTTTGGCCAGAGCCTCCGATGAGTGAAAAGCTGCGCTTGGGTCCAAATGTTAGTATTTCAGAGCCTGGTTTTACATTTTTATAAGTCCAACGAACCGCCTCGGCCCCTCCCCAGACGCATACTGCATCCGTATTTCCAACGATCGAGACTCCGATCTCAGAGTCGGAAGGCCAATAAGCAGTATGAAGCGATCTGCTTAAAGGATGCTTTGCATCTAAATCAAGAAAACTTAATGCAAATTGCGTGGGCGTTATTGGATCTCCCGAAGCGACTTTTGCAATTGTCTGATTTTTCGTTAGCAAAGATCGCAATATAGATAGAACGGCCGCGACGGGAGCATTTCCAGAAAGAATATGAGTCACAGTTCCTTTTGGGAAGGCTTTGACTTCGCAATCTTCTCTCTTAATCCAAGTATCTAAAATGGATCGGTCTCCGAGTTCCACTTGAAGAGTGTCCCACAATCTAGTGCTTCCTCTCAAAGTAGCTGCAATTAAATCAGCCTCCGCAACAGCCATCTGTTCGGAATAGCCGACAAAATCACACATTTGCCTGATATAAACTCGCCTACGGATGTATTCATCGTTCTCCCACATCTTACCGAGTCGGTGCAGAAACCCTATGATATCTTGAGTTGAAACTTCAATCAGAGGATTGTGCAAAGATTCTAGCAGAGAAGTTAGAATTTCCGGATTAGGAAAGCTAACTTCTCCGCCTAACATGCTGATCTTCTGATTCCCTTTTTCATCAGGCTTAATGCTTTTTCCACCCAATATAAAAGGCAATTGAACCTTCTTAGCCGGCTCTGACTCATGCAAGCCGGCATCGGCTTTTGTATCGAAAGCGGTTTTCACTTTTTCCGCCTCAACATCCAGCCCAATTCAATATTCGTAGAATCTAATGAAGGATCGGTCGTCTGCTTTGCCTCTATCTCGAACCCGCATCTTGCAAACAAATCGTCCCAATAACTCTGAGTTTCTAGCTTTTGGCTTGTAAATGGATGCAGTAAGAAATATGCATTGTAATAACCTTCCGCAAGTTTGTGACTCATCACCGAAGGATCATCGATTAAATAATCGATATCAATAATCACCAAACGTTGATTTGGCCCTCCGTTCATGGCTGCTTGCAGCATTTGCATGACTCTCTCTTCTCCGGATTGCCCGAGCACTTCGTGTATTACGAAACATAGGAGTATTAGATCTGGAGGAGTTTCCATTTTCTGAATATAATCGATAGCGTCTGCGTGCACTATTTCGATCCTATCGGACATTCCGCACTCTGCGATGTGCTCTTGTGCCGCCAGACATCCACCTAAATCCGGCTCTATACCGATAGCCTTTGTGTCTTTGTACAATTTGCAGATTTCGGTCAGGTACGAGCCGCTTCCACATCCCAAATCAACCACCAACTTTGGAGGCTCGTCTAATGTAGATAAAAGCCTTCTTACAATCGGAATGGAATCGTGCATGCTGATACCGCAACTTCCCTTTCCAACTAGCTTGCCATCCCTGGGCGCAGGAGGAGTTCCTTCGGCCAAAGCGTCTCCCATCGAAACGAAAGTTTCGGCGTAACCGCCAACCATCATTTCATACCAAGCGCGATAAACAGACCAACGATGAGCTTTTTCCGTAAGATTTAATTTACCATCCAGACCTTCGATAAAGCCTTCGTTTCTCAAAAAACGAAGCAAACCTCTCAATCGGTCTGCATCGAATTTCAGCTCTTTCGCCAATTCTTCCAAACTCCAACGACGCCCCTGGGAACTCGCGAGTAGGTCATAAATTCCTTTAGAAAAAAAATGCTGAACACTCGTAGCCAAAGCTAATCCTCGAATCGGCTGAACAGCTTCGACTAAATCAGCCTCACGTGCCACGATACTCTTTTGCTCCGAAGTTTTTGAAATTGTTGTCATTAGTCTCCCTCCTTGGTCCAAAGCAGCTGCTGCCTGACGAAGATCTCTTTTAATATTTACTCTCTTTAACCATCTGTCGTAACCATCGAACCGCGCCTTAAACGCTCTCCTTCCGTGGACTACCTGCAAATTATCGATTACGACTAAATCACCTTCTCTTAATGCAAGGTCATATAAATTGCGATTTATTTGATCGACCACCACTGACAAAGCTCTTTCAGCCTCGGCATCTCCCGGAATTGCCATCATATAATCCGGATCTATGCGAATGTAGGGATGATTTGGATTACCGAATAGCAGCGAAACAGGTTCCGGATCCCGATTCATCTGCTCTATCTTTTCGAACAAACCTCTAGCTGTCGAATTGTGCTTTGCTGTGTGCGATTGATCCGGTCGAATATAAAATCTCTCCTGCCAAAGTATTTCTTTGACATCAACCGGAAGATCAAGATCGGTTACTGAGCATAATGTTGTAGCTACTCCGTCAATATTCCGAAGACAGAGTAGAGCTAGGTAATCTGCTCGATTCGGATGAAAGGCATCTTCCGTGTGCCAACTAAGTTGCGTTAAACTGCTCCATCCTACTTGCTCGTTCTCCAATCCCTTCATCGGTAAAACATCGTGCACATAGCGACCATCCTGCTGAGTAGTCCAGCCGAACACATCTCCCAACAGAGAAGCTACTAACGTAAGAAATATTTCTGCGTGGTGAGTTGGAGAAGGAGACTGAACATCCTTCCAATCCTTTGGAGTCAGGATCCCAGTTCGACCAATCACATTTAACGCCGGTATTACAAAGACAGCCGGTCTTTGTTTAAGTCTCACTTTGTGGATGTACTCGCGCAATCGAAACGGTAACTCTTGCGCGAGCAATGGAGCAGCTTCCAAAAAGTCCACAGATTGAACATTTCGGAAGACTTGCCCTATATCGCTTAGATATCGCGATAATTGTTCCGCATCCGCAGCATCTAACTCCGGTGCATAATCAATCCAGCTTCGAGGCGCCTTAAACTCTTTAGTTTCTCTAGATTCTAAAACATTTTCCATATTTCAATCATCCACACCATCAACCGCTAAAAGGCAGAACACTCTTAAGCTTAAAAGAGTCAATCGCCTATTCTATGTTAGTTGATAGTATTTAATACTCTCGTTGGTCTTTTCCTTACATAAAAATTTAATAAACTTCTGAATTAGTAAGTTTGAGATAGGTTTTGCTGATTTCGCAATATCGACAACTTGCCTATTCCTTCCGGAACATAGCAATATAGCATAAATCAGGCGAATCATTGAATCGATCCACCGGACTTGATTGAGAATTGAGGAAAGAAAGAAACCTCACTTCCGACGCCCTAGGTGCGTCGGAAGCCGAAGAAGATCTATTTTCAATTGTACTCATATCGCTTTCACCTTTTTCAAATTCAATTTTCGCTTTTGATTACGCTTCAACTTAACATCTCAAAACATTAAATTTGCACCAGTTTCCGATTTTTTATCTCCAGAGGTCAATAATTTTTAAGTTATTCACCTTTTTCCAGTTAACACTCACCTCGTGTATTTATTATACATTTTGCATATACAATAATCTTAATTATTACAATCAAATGGAAGAATGATAATAAATACATTTCGATACTTCCTTTTCTGTCTTCCGAAAAGGCGTATTTTTTAATGCAACAAATATCCAATAACATATTAAACGAATGTATTTCGGATAACGTTTGTTATATGAATATAGTAATAACAACTCCGCCGAAGCCTATCCGATCCTTTTTATTGAACGAATCTGTCATTCTCTACTTTCCTTTGGGCGATCGCTATTTTCGCGATGAAAGTAAATAAATTTTGAGATACGATCAACCGAACCGAAATTGCTTTCTTCCATTTCCGAAATCTCTACTTGAATTCCATAGTTGGATTGAATTCGGAGAACCAAATTCACCATCGATAGGGAATCCAAATAGCCATCACGAATCAATTTCGTCTCAGTGCTAATTTCCACTTCCCTTCCCGTAGAATTTTTAACCACCTCACAAACCAAGGAGGTTACCTCTTGGCGGAGGTCGATTGAGGCTAGTTCACTCATAGCTGCACCTCTAAACGTATTTTGCTCAAGTCCGGTTTCCCGGACTGGGTTCGCGGTAATTGCTCGAAAACAATAAATTTCTGTGGAACTTTATATGCCGAAAGCTCCGATCTGCAGTGCCTATCTAGCTCAGCGGCTGGAGGAAGTTTTTTTCCCGGCATAGGCTCCAGACATGCGACTATTTTTTCTCCAGAGGAAGAGTTCTGAACTCCGAAAACAACCGCCTCCTGAACTTCAGAAATCGATTTGAGCATTAGTTCAATTTCCATCGCACTAATTCGATATCCGTTTGATTTAATGAAATTATTCTTCCTTCCACTAAGGTACAGGCAGCCGGAAGCATCCAAAAATCCGATATCCCCTGTGTGTAAAAAACCGTCTGTATCGACTAACCGTGAATATATGCCATTCTCAGAAAGTTGTCCTATTCCGACGCCAGAACTCTTAACAACGATTTCGCCGGGATTATCTTTAGATTTACTGAATTCCGGATGAAACTCTACGTTTGGTATTAGTTTTCCAACAGTGCCAAAATCATAGTGGTCACCTTTCGTAATCCTGCAGAGTGTTAGCGCCCCTATTGACTCGCTCAGTCCGTATCTAGAATAAATCTCGGATTCTGGAAATAACGAATGAAGAGCCGATACAAGATCTGGACTTAGAGCAGCCGTACCCACGGTGAATGATTCAATCAAAGATTGAATGGAAGAGTTAAATGCCTTTAGGTCCAGCATTAGCTTTAAATAATTCGGGCTAGATAGAATCACTTTGCATGAGTATTTTTGCATCCGAGATACATGCTCCCCGGGCAAGAACCGATTCGCCACATGAATCGGCGAACCACTCCAAAGATGTTCCAACACGACGGCTCCGCCCATTGCATGAAACTGAGGAAGAGAACTAAAGGCGTGTTTACCGCTGAATTTAGAAAGATGAATAGAATTATTTTCTAAATTAGAAATTAAATTTTCGTTAGATAGCAAAATTCCCTTTGGTTTCCCCGTAGAACCGGAGGTAAACTGAATCATCCTAGTTTCTTTGGGCAAATCTCCGGAACCTTTTCGAGAAACCCGATTTGCCGGCTTATCTTCAATATAATAAATCCTGCGGTCCGAAGTGATTCCGGATTTCTTTTCCAGAGATAGGATGCAGACGGATTCAGGCAAAGTGTTAACGATTGCCTGCTGATCGAGCAAGGACCTTACGACTACAAAGTCAGGACGAAGTACTTCAAGATATGCTAATGCTTCTCTTTCACTACTCTTCTCCGGAATCGGGATGGCTACTCCATCAGGAAGGGACCAGATTGCAAGTTGTACCGCGGTAAAATCTGGACCTCCGGGAAGTGCAATCCAAACAACCGGTTGCTCTAAATCTCTAAAAAACTCAGAAATCTTTTCGGCTTCTTTTTGGAGTCCTGAAAAACTTAATACTTGGGCTTCATTTGATATTGCAACCGTGTCACCTAGAAGACGAGCTACCTCACAGAAACTATTCCACATCGGAATACCCTCCCTCTCTCCCAGGAACACATTGCCCAACTAGCACGTCTTCTACCTTCCCGGGTTTTCGGATCCAATAAGCATTGTCTCCATCGACCAAAACTTCACCCGGAGTTGGGTGACTTAGAAAAAGTATATTACTGAAAGTTAATCCATAGGCCCCGGAACCCAGAATACCGATTAACTCACCATTTTTGGTTTCTGGAAAATCAATGCTGGATGCAAACTCGTCCGCAGGAGTACAAAGTGGTCCGCCGATAGCGACCTTTCTTGTGGGATTTCTTTCTAATCCGTTGCAAGATACAATCGGATAAGTTCGTTTGATTACAGACCCCAGTCCAACTCCGACGGCATGATGATGCATTCCGCCATCAGTAATAATATGAATTTTTTCCTGTGATTTCTTCGTATAAAGAATTTTAGTTAAATAGACTCCGGCATTCGCGATTAGATAGCGTCCTAATTCTACGAAATATTTCCGATTTCGATTCCGGGCTGATTCGATCATTTCCCTAAGTCCTTTTCCGAGAGAGATCAGGTCCAACTCAGGATCTCCTTCAAACAAAGAAACACCAAACCCGCCCCCAAAATTCAAACTCCGAATAGGAGCAATCGATTCCAGTTCTGAAGCTAACTTTAATAAGGCATTTGCGTTTTCCAGCCAGGGTTTGTAATCGAAGCACTGAGTTCCAGGATAGACATGTAAACCACTAAAATCACAAATGCCCTCGGATACGATTTGCTCCATCAGTTCCGGTACTCGTTCCGAATCCACTCCGAATTTCTTGGATCCTCCTCCCATGTGCATCCGCGATCCACTAAGACCAGTAGCCGGGTTCAATCGAATCGAAACTCTAGGTTTATAATTCTGTAATTTAGATAAAAATTTTACTAGATCATATTCCTCTTCTGACTCCAGATTCAAAATCGAAACACCATGATGAAACGAAGTCAGAATATCTTGTTCGCTTTTTCCGGGGCCCGAGAACTGAATCTGGTCTCCAGTAAATCCAGCAAACTTTGCGACCAATATTTCTCCAGCGGAAGCGACTTCGCAACCGGTGCCAGACTTTCTAAATATCTGAGCGATTCCTGCATTCGGATTCGCTTTTAAGGCATATAATATTTCAATGTTAGAGCCCAATGCGGATCTAACTTCGCTTAAGTTGTTTCGGGCCGCCTCCGCATTGTATGCGTAAATGGGAGTGCCAAATTTCGAAGCTAAATCTTCGGCCAGAATCGAACCGATCCTTAGCCCAGGCGAATGATTGGAGCCGATGCAATCTAACATCTTCTTCGTAATAAAAGAGTCGGTTTTCTCAGATATCATTTCGCATATCCCTCATTGTTAACCGATTTACTGACCAACAAGTCCAGAAAGATGTCCATTCTGAGACTTACTCTTTTTTGATCTACGACTCATCGCAAGTAACGATAGCAATTCAAAACAAATCACCGAGGCAGCCATACTCGTAACTCCGGCCGGATCGTAGGGTGGAGAAACTTCCACACAGTCAAAACTGCAATAATTTAGATTTAGAGGTGCAAGGGCTCTGAGCAAACGAATTGCCTCGTAACTACTAGGTCCTCCTACTTCAGGGGTTCCTGTACCAGGGGCATAAGCCGGATCTATAAAGTCTATATCGAAGGAAAGCATCACTGGCCTGTCCTTTACTTTCTCCTTAACCAATTCGGCAAGTTGCTCCAGCGGTATTTGGTGCAATTGATCCCAGGGAACTACAGTGTAACCTAATGATTCCGCGGCCCCGACATCATCTGGGTGTACAGATCCTCTCATGCCGATCTGGACAGATTCGGAAGCGTTTACCAGACCTTCTTCCACCGCCCTTCTAAATACTGTTCCGTGAAAATGTTTTACTCCATAATAATTATCTAATACATCCCCGTGAGCATCGATATGAATCAGCGATACAGGTCCTTTGATTTTTGCCAATGCTCGCAGTTCAGCAATCGACAAAGAATGATCTCCTCCGAGAATCAGGGGCACTACATTCGCTGCATAAATTGGCTCTAGATATTCTTGCACCCTTTTCAAAGTTTCTTCGTGATAACCGGGTACGACAGGCGCGTCTCCATAGTCCACCATGGACAGTTCCTCTGGAATACTCACACCCAACGCAGGATTATAATCTCGTAATAAAATCGAAGCACTACGTATTGCCTCTGGTCCAAACCTCGCTCCGGATCTGAACGAAACGGCTGAATCTGTAGGAATTCCTACGACAGCTACGTCTACGTCCTCTAAAGTATTCAGAATGGGCAAACGCATAAAAGAACGGACACCAGTAAATCTTGGAGACTTCATAGAGTTCATCGGTATATAATGTTTTTTTGAATTTTCTGACATTATAAACTCTCCCTGTCTCCTTATGCGCTCGGAACCTTTTCCTGGACCAGCATTGCTTCTACAATGCTTTCAGCTTCCTGCATCCGCCTGTAATTGTGAAAGTACCGAATTTGAACGGCCTGAGGAGCTCCCAGATAAAATTGCTCATACAGAATTTGCCTACCTCCAAAAGTCCCTATCGCGAGATCGCTAGCAAGTTTTAGTATCTGTATATGCAAATTCGGATCGTTATTATACGCAGAAAAATATTGGAGAACGTCTCCGATCGAGTCCGCCATTAAGTCCTTTTCACTCGGATGCATGACCAAACCGCTAGCACCGATAAGCCGAAGGATTTCGATGGAACGCATATAATATTGCGAAGCTACCGTACTCGAAGCACCTAACTGTGAAGATGCGGGAACAAAATTTCCAAATTGGTCCGGTTCTGATTCAGCTTCTGCGGACACCAACAAAGAGCGAAGCACTTCAGCTCCAGCAGCCATTTCTCCCAACAATTGCTGAACGCTTGGCTGCTTTTCGCGGCCACTCAATCGAGCGACCAAACTGGCAACCCCTAACAAGAACTCCGCTTTTACAGCGACCCTAGCGCAAGTTTGATGAGAAACGTAAGACACCATTCCAGTATCTATTCTCAGCTCGTTCGCTAATCTAATATCTCCGTCGATGAAAACTCTATTATGTGGTACTAATACGTCGTTAAATATGCAAAGTGCGTCCATCTCATCAAATCTCTCTGCCAGAGGATGATCGAATTCGCTTCCGCCAGACGCGATACTAGAGCGACACATTAACTTTAATCCCGGAGTATTGATTGGAATTGCGAAGGCAAGCGCTTGCTCTGGCTCTGAGGAACCGATTGGCCTAAAAGGATAAATGATCAGTTCGTCCGAAAGAGGAGAAAGAGTCGCGAGCATCTTGATTCCCCGGACTATAATGCCCTCCGATGTTTCGCCGACCTTACGTAAAATCTGAGATTGCTCTCGAGTTACATCTAAAAACCGATCGGGAGGAGGATCACTGATCGCGTGAGAATGGACAATATTTCTTTCTCGAGAAAAATCATAATAATCAGAAACATTTTCCGCATAACGTGCATTATGTTTTCCAAATGCGTTACAAGCAGCTTTCCAGCTTGCGAGCAGAGCGGCTAAAAAATCCGGAGTCCTAGCCATTAAACCACCGGTACTTTTTGCGATTGATCGAAAAAGCATTCCTCTTCGAATTAATTCTTCTTTGGATTTAGGAATAACATATGCACCCGGATATTCGTTTCCTAATCGATCAGCAAACCGCATTTCAGTTTTGTTGGGATCCAAATGCAAATCGACTAAAGAAGCAATCGTATTTGCTCCTCCACGTAGCGCGGGATGATTAGGCACGTCGGTCACCAAGGTTCCATCGCAAACGACCATCCGGCCGTCAGTCAGGTCCTCTAAATAATCAGAACCGGTCCTTGTGATGCTCATAGAAATTCCTTTTCAGAAATGATTTCTAGAGAGCTGTATCTAACGTGCTTATCGAACACTACATCCGTCCTACTATATAACTATAGCTTTTTATTAAATTGCAATTTCTTCAAATAACATCAATTAGGTGCAATAAATTTATTTATCCTATTTCAGATTTATTTATTTCATCCCTCCTTAGTTGCTTATATTATCGAAAAAGTGAATCATATGCGACGAGGACCATTGCGGATCCTCCATCGGAAAAAAGTGCGATCCGTCGTCGTGTTTAAACGACTTGGAAAGCCGATTGAATTTTAAAAGTTTTCTACAAGCCGCAGGAGGAGTGACATCCGATTTGCTCGCGGATAAAATGAGCATCGGATTCTTTACTTTTCTGTAACTTTCCCAGTGTCCGGGCTTAAGACTTCTAAATATCTTTGCTTCCAGGTCGGGAGATAGGCAAAGCTCGAATTGTCCATCTTCCCTTTTTCTAAATGCCGTCTTGAGATATAAGTCAAAGCTATCCTCATTCCAGCGCTTGTAACCAGACATCATTCTAAAGCTTCTTTTCACAATCTCCAGATTCTTAAAAACAGATCTCCTCTTATCAGCCAACCTCGCTAAGGGGTTCGGATAGAAATGTAAGAACTGCGAAAGAAAAGGCGTTAGAACAGTGGGATCCAATACGGCCAATTTTTTCAACCGACCGCCGGAATCTCCAGAGGCAGCCATCAATAGTGACGCCCCTCCAATTGAATGGCCTGCTCCTAACGCAGAGGGAAAACTCAAATGATCCAAGAATGCAAGAATCTGATCTCTAAAAAAATACCAGTCACGAAATTCATATGTTGAATCCGAATTACCGTGACCCATAAAATCGAGAGCGTACACCGGATATCCGGCTTCAGTCAGATTCTGGAACAATGGAAAGTAGGTCATTGCGGTATAGCCGTTCGCATGAAAAAAGAGAACTGGGTCCTTTTTCGCTTTCCGCTTTGCCGAAATCTCATAATACGCGAGATTAATATCTCGGAACTTAAAGAAGCTCGGCCGTATTTTAGATTTTCCTGAAATAGTACTCATGCGAACTAGCTTTATATGCAAACCTCTTTAGCCTTTGACTAGAGCGTCGGCAAGCTCCCTTGTTGCTGATTCAACAGTGCCCTGGTCTTGCAATTTACTCGCTACCCGGTTCGCACATTCCTTCGCCGCCTGAAAGCAACCTTCAATTGCAGCCCCTCGGATATAATCCCCAGTCAAATCCAGCCCTTCGACTTTTTCCAGTTGTGACGCGAGACTCTTGCTGAAGTTTTCGTAATTCTGCGCATAGGCACAAAGCCCGAGCTTCATTATTTTTCCCGTATATGCTATCCGAGGATTTTCCGAGATTGGGATAAACTCGGAAAGAGTAGATTCCCCGAGGTTCACGAGGTCCTCTATTTTAGGATTTTTTGACAATAATTCACGGGCAACCGCGCCACTGAAAGTGTACCGAACAATGTGTCGGTCGTTAACTCCATAGACTCCAGCATTACTCAAAGCTTTTGTTTCAGGGAATACGAGCGCCCTTACTTCTTTTGTAAAAACAGGCTTCTCATATTCAGCGACTACTACTGCCACCGGGAAGTAGCGAACCTGACCCAGTGTGATTTCCAACTCAGGAAAGTGCGGAGAGACCAGCTCCATAGAAACAGAAGCAGGGGTCGAAAGTATTACATAGTCATAATAAAGATCTTGGCTCTTTTTATTCTCCTCTACCTTAACTCCGACCACCTTTTTCTTATGAAGGAGGATTGACTTTACTTTGCAATTGGATCGAACCGGAACTCCACTTTCGAATTGTTCAAATAAGGGTCCTAGTCCATTGGTCAGCTGCTCGTAAGTATCGAAAGTAATACTAAGATTGCTTCCAAAATTTCCGATAAATGCTTCACTAGGTTCGGCTCCGTTCATCCGAACTGTAACCGGCCGAATGAATTGCTGGCAAAGTTCTTTGCTAAATATCGAAGAAAGCTTTCCGTTCGGATATTTCTTCTGCAAATCGTTAAAAAAATTTCCGCCTAGGTATCCTTCCTTTGAACGATTTGATTTTACTGCACGCATCATCGGGATCAATCTGATCAGATCTTTTAACGAACACGATTTGAGGAACTGCCACATACCTTTATAACGTTTTTTCTCGTCAAAGGTTATGATCTTTCCATTTCGAACTCTCGATGAATTTAATCCGAAATATTCGAATGGATTGTCTCCCATCGACTGAGTAAATTCCCTAAACAAGGAATATTTTCGTCCGATGTTTTTCCCGCCTAACGCGATATTCCTTCCTCTCAAATTCGCGGTGGCCATACGACCACCGATTTGGGATTCGCTTTCAAGAACTTCTACTTGAAAGCCTCTTTGTTGAAGATAATAGGCAGTGGCAATTCCAGATATACCACCGCCGATAACGGCTATTGATTTCTGATTCATAATTTATTTTCTCTATCGAGTTCACTTAACAATCTGCGGTCTCAGCTCTACCGGAATCTTATGCTCAATCGATTTATGAAATTCCGGAAGTTCTGACCAATGTAGGCCTTGCTTGATATGGTGAGCCAAGTGGTAACCGTTGTTAAAGATTATGAAGTTGATCAAACGACTGGTATTTGTCATTGAAGCCTCATAATCATCCTTTGAATGCAAATCAACATGGTTATCGTAGGTAAAGTTAATAAACAATAACCAAGAAAAGAGCATAGGCAAAAGGTAAACGATCAGCGCATTGATCGGGTTATAGTAGACCAACGCACCGATAACGATCGTTGCAAAAAGCTGCTGCCAATAAAATTGCTTTAACAGCACTTTATGCGACTTTCCGATTTGAATCACGCGATAGGTATAGGTTACAAAATACCAGAAGATGTACTCGAACCTATTCATAGTAGAACCGTCAGAACGAACCCAAGTAGAAGTATCCTTCTTTGGATCCGTATAAAACGGATGGTGACCGAAATTATGATGAAGCCTAAACTTACTAGCCATTTGGCCTGACTCTAAGTACATCCATATCTCGAATATTTTATTCAAGAGTTTGACCCTGAATATAGAGTAATGGGCGTGATTGTGGCTGACTGGCCCTACCATTGCTAGAGGAAAATACAAGGCCAAAGCAGAGTAGATCGCGGATTCAACAGTATCGCAAAATAGATATGCGATAAATTGTAATGTTCCTACGGTAAATACCAGAAACAGTGGGCGTAAATCCGCCCTATGACGTACGATTCCGAATTGTTTTTGTGAAGCACTCATTTTCAAATATCCTTTTACGCATTTACGCCTGGTTCCAGCTTAGCGAAAGAACGCTCTAGCTTTTCCATTACGTTTTTACCCACGACCATCAAGATGCCTGACATCTTTGCGACGAGTTGCGAATTTTGGTTAAAGGTTCCATGGAGATTGAAGCTCACGAATTGATCTTTTCGATAAACGACATCCTTTGCTTCTAACTCAATTTGAAGAGGCTGCCAGATATTTGCAAATTTAAAGAAATCAACACTCAATTGATTCATTACGAATTCGCTTCCGTAAGATACACCGAAATACTTGTGAGCTACTGCTAAGCCGGACTGACGCCCCGCTTCTATAATGTACAATCCCGGAACATGGTTTCTAGGATGCTCAAAAAAGAAATTGTGGTTAATATTCACCCGAATGGTCGCAAGAAATCTTTCCACGCCCTCTACTTCAGGCAAACGCTCGACTCCAGCAAGGAGTACATTTTCATCATAATATTTATGAACCAGACGACGATCGAATGCATCTAGCTCAGGATCATCTTTAACTGAATCTTCTATATCCGAATAATTCTTATTCTCCGTGATTGACATTGTTGTTCCATCCTTTTCATTTAATCCGTTACGCTCGTTTCATTCACCCAATAACGTTTTCTTTTTGACTTGGGCGCCATTATTAACTTAAGTTAATTTTTTGGTCAATTATTTTTTTAATTCCGAACCTCATTTCCGCCTAACCACTGTATATTTATTGTTTGTACATATTATAATATTTCGAATTTGTAATGATTAACGGGTGTTTGTCGAAAGAAGAATCAATTCTTTGTTATTATACCAATCCGTTAACCAAAGAACTTTCGATTCTTTTTTATTATGATAGTTATCCGAAAATAATTTTCCCTAGATTGGTTATCATAGAAATTGAACTGATCGCAGATTATTCGAACAATGATCAGATAACACTTCTATTCTGGTTTTAATTTCGGTTTAAAGGCAGAGTAAAAACTTCCGATCTTTCAAAAGAGCAGCAGAACAAAAATTACTTGACTAAACAAGTAATTTACTTGTCCAATCAAGTAATAAAAGGAGTCTACTATGAATTTGTTTCTCTACCAGATCACTCTTGGTATTTCCGGGATTTATGCAGGTGCTTGCTTATCTATCGCTTGTGTAGATCTTCCCTATGTCCGAACAATTGGGCCGGAAACAGAGGCCGTGCGCATTTTCGGAGAATTACTGACAAGAATGGGAAAAATAATGCTCCCTCAACTGGGGATTCTACTGCTTGGGATCTCATATTTTTCCATGATTCACTTTCGAAAAGCGTCTGGTTCAGTCTTCCTAGCGTATCTACCGCTTTTTTTATTTTCCGCAATCGCAATCATTACAATTACGGTCCATATTCCAATCAATCAGGCTGTGATTTCCAATTCTGTTTCGCCTGGTTCCTGGGAAAATTTGGTTTCGAGATGGTATATTTGGCATTGGGTCAGAAGTATTATTGCATTTGGATTGGTAATTTCGCTCTTTTCGAGTCATTTCCTAACCAATAAGTAAGGGTTTTTGGCGCTTTGGTCGTTCAGTTTTCCAGTTAGAGAATCATGGAGGGAAAACTGGGCACTCCTTTATAAACTCAGGCATCTGGTTTTATAAAATAGGTCGAGGCTTCGTCATTTTTCCGATTAAATCTGCCTCAGTTTTTTGAGGAGGAAAAATGCGACTCTACGAAGGCAATCGACTAACAGAAATTAGGGGTTCTAAATTCATAGAAAGTGAGACCGATCCGGTCGATTTTGATAAGATCGATTCACAAAAGCTGGATAACGATTTATTAGGTTTGTACGAAGAACTGAAAAACCTAACTCTCGCCTGGTCTAGCGGACAAGTAATAGAAGAAGCTCACGTAAAGAGCCTTAAAGAAAAAGCGGCCAAAATCAATCACAGGAGATACTTCTGCAGAATTCCGGCTTACAGGAAAGTCTGCGAAAGAGCCGGAATTGCAGCCGACGAGATTACCCTAGAGCAAATCAAATCCGAGCTCATGATTCCGGATGAAATTTTCAAATCCTACCCGAGTAGGCTGTTGGATTCCAAGGATTTCATCGGAATGACTGAATGGATCTCTAATATTTCAACTTTCGAATTAGGATCCGAAAGGAACTCCTACGATTCAATCTCCGATATAGACGAATGGTTGGAAAAGTTATCTCAAGCAGGGATCGTTCTCGTTTTTAGCTCAGGAACTTCCGGGAACATGTCCTTTGTCCCCAGGGATCTTACAACCTGGGAAATCTTTCTCAGCTTACCTCTGTTAAACGTGTTGCATACCCTAAGAGACAGAAAACTGATTCCAAAATGGAAGTATATTCTACTCTTAGCTATAGCAAAAATACTCGGGGCTGATTCTTTCTCAAAAGCGTTACGGAAATTTGCATTTCGCGGGAAACACGGATTTTTCTTAAACTTTTCCGGAGGAAACCAGGGAATTCAGCTCGTAGGGCAAGAAATTGCAAAACTATGCGACGAGGCGTACTTTCTATATGAAAAGAAAATGTCCCCATCGGCAGTTCGGAGCATTATCAGAGGCCCTAAAGACGAATCCGAAAAAAAATTGGTGGCTGAATTTCTAAGGACGACCGTCACCGAAAAAAATCTCAACTACGATCGTATTCTGCAGTTCCTAAAAAGGTCGATTCAAATCGGAAAAGGAATTTCACTCTTTGGAACTCCTTACCTTCTATTAGAATTTTGCAATATATTGGAAAGCAAGGGAGAATCCTTAAAGCTTACTTCTGACAGCATGATTACCTATGGGGGAGGATGGAAGAATTTTGACGGAGAAAGAATACCTCGCGAGAAGCTTGTCGGGCTTCTGACAAAAACATTTGGAGTTCCTTCCAACAAAATTACCGAAGGCTACTCGATGACAGAGATGCAATGCGTAATGTCACTCTGCACACAAGGTCATTATCATGTTCCTCCATATTTAGAACCGGTGATACTCGATCCAGATCTGAATCCGATGGAAGGAAGCGATTTATGCGGCACATTCGGAGTTATCGATCCGTTCGCATTTTCTTATCCAGGATTTTTAATCACGGGCGACAATGTTAGACTGATCGATGGTAACTGCACTTGCGGATTGACAGGTAAATTTATCTCAGAAATAGAAAGGAGTCCTGGAAAAGAAGTGAAAGGCTGCGGCGGAATCATGGCAAAGGTGAACGCTTAAATTATTAATTATATAAGGAAATAAGTATGAACAACGCAATTTCTTCAAACTCAACAAACAAAACATCCGAATACTGCAAGCAAAACCAATTAATGGAATTAAATGAAAATATAATACGAATTCCTAGTCTGGTCAAAGGAAGGCTACTACTCCCGAATTCGATTTCTAAGAATGAAATCGAGGAAGCGTTCGCAAGAAAGGATTCCTTCCGTGGAGTATCCGATTTCGACGCAACCTATGTCAAGGTCGGAGAAACTCATGTATTAAAGGAAGCCATTATCGATCGCCAAAACATGGAAAAAACCGGAAAATATGTCTATTCTCTTATCGGATCTTTTGATCCTGCGGATTTAATCGAATCCGATATACAATCGTTAGTTGATGGGATCTACTCCTTATCTTTTCGGGATATCCTAGATTATTTTTCGGCGTTGCAAGCCTGGTTTATCGAAAACGAAGAATTCGTGGATACAATTCGTAGAACTACTTTATTGACTTCTGAACTACCGGATATTTGGCATAACACTTCATTTTCTCTAATTCACTCATTGCTAGATCACCACCAAATCGAGCTGAACGTAAATTCGGATCTTTCCGCTTGGTCCATTCCAGGAAGTTCGTTCCTGGACGATTGGCAAGATTTACCGGAAGCAGAACCTTTTCCTGAAACAGCGAATCTTTTTGCATCTGAGTACTGCGGAGATAACGATTCTGCATGGAGTCCTAGTACACCTAAACTGAAGGCAATGCCGACACGCCAACTTCATATCACCGCAGGGAATTCTCCTCATATTCCGTTTTTCTCCGCGGTCCGAGCGATCATGACCAAGTCGCCTGCAGTGATCAAATCTCCTTATGGAGCAACTACCCCGGGAGCTCTACTAAGCCTTGCTGCCTTCTTTGCCTGTCCGGATCATCCCATTACAAAATCTTTATCTATTGTGTACTGGCCTGGCGGAGACAAAACCGTAGAGGATCGCTTCTTTGCGCCCAACTCCTTTGACAGAATTGTGGTCTGGGGAGCCCCTGACTCTGTTCTTTCTGTGAAAAGTCGGGCTTTATTCACGAAAGTCCTGACCTTTAACCCTAGATACGCGGTAAGCTTCGTTGGAAAAGATTCTTTGGAAGGAACAACTACCGGAGAACTAAATTCTATTGTCGTGAAACTACTGGGAGACGCTCTAATCGCAAATCAAAAGGCATGCATCGCTAGCCAGATCATCTACACGGACGGCAGCGACGCCCAGGTGGAACGACTAGCAAAAGGACTACATGAGGCATTGAAAGAATTCGATCGCAATTCTCCGAACTACCTAAAGCAAGGCATGGCAGGAGATATCAAGAGGTTAAAAAGAGTAATTAACGGAGATTGGAAAGAGAATTACAAATCTGGAAAGTTTCAATCAGCCGTGGTAGTCATGGAAGACGAATTCAAAATCTCTCAGCATCCTATGTGCAGACTATTCGTAATCAGAAAACTAAAAAATCCGAAAGATATTTTAACTTATTTGCACCACGGAGTCTCAACTGTCAGCATTTCTCCGGAGTCACTACTTCCCGAACTTCGTGATTCCATAGCAGCTAGGGGCGTAAGCAATGTGGTTCCTCTTGGACAAAGTGGACGTGCCTATGCAGGCATGAGCCACGATGGAATGATGGTATTGTCTGAGTTAGTGGATTGGAAGAATGGATAAGAAGGAACCTTGCCTCACAATCCCCATATCTGGTGCGTTACAAAATAAGATCATCGAATTGCATGCAGCAGTTCAAAAGGAGGATTCATCCTATGGAAAAAATCAGTTAAGCGAAGTATTCCTTTTGGCTTCCGATGAATTATTGAATCGGTTTATCTCTGACTTGGCGATCCCTTTTTACAAAAGAGAGTCGATTGCGGAAAAAGCAGGCTCAAGAAGAGAGGACGTACTCGAACATCTTAATCATTCTCGCAAACTGATTAAGATTTTTCTAAATTCGTTCGTTTCAAATTTGCCTAGGCAAAGAGTAGCTCCTACGGTTAGCTACTTCTATTCCTTGATCAAAAGTAACTTACAAAAGGATGAATCCGCTGAAACTCATTCTCCAGCTTTTCTACTGCAAATCAAGGATGAACTATATGAGAAATGCGTTAACTTTGCGCTTTTAGAGGAAACATTGGCCCAGCTTTCTGACGAGGAGGTTTCTCTCCTGTTTCAGAAGACCTTGGAGCAGATCCTACAGATATTATTAGAAAAGCCGCGAGAATTGCTCAAGTTTAACCCGGCTTTAGATGTCGCCGCAAAAGCGGGGTTAAAGGGAGTAAATAAATCCATTAGAGAAGCTCTAAAGATTGCGATAGAACTGCATCTGAACGACTCTAGGCAAACCCTTGCAGATCATTTAGGGCAATTCTTCATGTATAATGAGTTACCGATTCCGTAGAAGAATTGACACGGATTCTGTATTCGGTTGCCTTCTCATTCATGCTTCTCGTATTTTCGGTGTTAGCTCTTTTCTCGGGTGGCTTATGTTTTCTTTTGGCCCTTGGGCAATTAGTGCAAAAATCAGTTTTGGCAAAGAATATCTACACTGCCTTGACTCTCGTCGGAATAGGATTCGTGCAAGTACTCTCCGCTCTAATCGTCGGGGTTCTTCCGATTTCCGCTCCTGCAATTCCACACCTTCACATTCCGGTTATTTTCCTGTTCGGACCTTTTATTTATTATTTCTATCAGTACTCTTTATATCCTGAGTATAGCCCGAAAAAGGCACTTCATTTTGCGAGCTATCTACCTGCAGCGCTATCCCTGCTATTTATCCTATCTCCTTATTACAAGGATTCCGAACTAAATTACGAATCCGTAAAACAGAACTTCTTGCAGCTTTCTACCGGAACACATAGCTTTTTAGTTCAATTGGCATCTTCGATTAACCTAATATATTATGCGAAAATGTCCTACGATTCTAGATTTTTATGGGGAAAGTCTGTCTTTGTTTCCGACCCTGTTTCTCGATATTTTGCTTTCTTTCAATTGGGTGCAATCCTGATTCCGAGCATTACTCTTCTTTCCTTTTTATTCGCAAAATTGAGTCTACTGTACGTAGCTTCCTCATTGATCGGCTGTGTAATCTTGCTCTCTTACTTAGTGAGTCAAAGATACCCTGAATTCTTTATTACGCTCCAGAAAAAAGGTGCAGAGCATAAGTATAGAAAATCCATGCTGAACAAAATCGATTTGGATCAGATAGAGAATAAATTGAATGCCTTAATGTTAAAAAGCAGAGTTTTTACGGATGAAAAACTAAGCTTGTCCGAATTATCCAAACAGCTACAAATTACATCTCATCAGTTATCGGAGTTTCTGAATGCAAGATTGGGCCAAAACTTTGCTTCGTTTTTGAATCATTACAGAATCGAGGAAGCCAAAAAGCTGCTACTAGAAGAACCAGATAAATCTATATTAGAAATTTCTTTAGATGTAGGATATGGAAATAAATCCACATTCAACGCAGTCTTTAGAAAGAATACTGGACAAAACCCCCAGGAATTTCGTAAAAATAAGAAAGGCGGGGTTTCGTAAATTTTACGTCCTTTTAAAGTTACAATTACAGGATCGAATTACTGAAATCAGATACCTATTCCGATGATGTTCACTATCCTAGCAAACCTGATCCTAATCCTTCATTTATGTTTCGTGCTTTTCGTAATTTTTGGAGCGATCCTAAGTTTCAGATTTAAATGGATGCCTTGGATCCATATCCCGGCTGCGATCTGGGGCTTTCTTGTAGAGATGACAGGATGGATTTGCCCTCTGACTCCTTTAGAATGGAAATTCAGAATGTTAGCAGGGCAAAGTGGTTATAGCGGTGGCTTTTTAGAATATTATATTATTTCTATATTATATCCAGAAGGATTAACTCGCGAGATCTCATACTTTTTGGGAGCTGGAGTTCTTTTATGGAATTTACTGATTTATTATCTTGTTTGGAAGAAGAAGCAATCTTAGTTAGACTGCGCCTGAACCGCCAAACTACCTAAACTGGTTCCGAGAGGAAGGACGCTTGTATCGCTGCTCTGACTCACAGCGTGGTAGACTTGGTAGGTATGTAGTCCCTGGGCAAAAGTTTCAACTGCAATGCTTACAATGAATTGTGAATAAGGTGGAGCCACATTTACTGTCATTGATGTGCTAAAACTTTCCCCCTGATACGGCCCTATCTGACAGATGCTCGGATCTGAACTTGCGATGGTTACAGAAAAAGTGAGATTCTTGCTTGTCCAAGTGGATGGTATAGTTTTCGAATCAATCATCACCGTATAATCGGCATAACCATAAGTGAATTCACTTCCAAAATAAGAAAAAGATAATGGATTGGGAGTAAATGTGATTGTAGGTAAGTCAACATTCACGGCAGGATTAGAAGAACCTAGGAGCGCAACGATCAGTGCATTCGCAGATCCAGGATCGCTCTTTGCTTTTTCCACTAGTTCCTTTTCCGAAAGCAAGAGCATGACGCAATTGCCGTAAAAGAGTAAAGCGATCAAAGGTAAGAGTATCTTGGTCGATATGGATCGAGCTCCATGCTTTTTAAGAAAAAATTTATTAGACAATCCGTTCATTTTATTATTTCCTAATTTCGCTTAATGCACATTGTATAATGTAGAAGACGTATCTACCAGTCCAATCCTACACCTTTTTGTGTATAGAAAAGGATTTTTTCGACTTTTTTTCGTCGCGATAATTCTCCTAAATCCAACCAAAAGAACACGATTTAGGCTGACTTCTTGTCGTAAACCCTATCTACCTTTTCCTTGTCCTTTGCCCTTTGAGTCCTTGGTCTCTTTAGTATCCTTCACATCCTTCACTTCTTTCGGCTCGCTCGTCTCTTTCACCCGGATGATCTTGGTCGCGAAGATTACCTTATAAATATCTTTCTTTAAGAGTGAGGATTCTTTCTTTTGCTCTCCTTCATCCCATTCAATTTGAATTGTATCTACATCCTGTCCAACCACCCGAGCCTCTTGTACCCTTCCGGTTCTAAATACAATCGTACTATAGTTTTTGCCGGCATGCTCGGCGGGACTTACTTTCTCTAGGTATTTCTTGAGAGATTCTTCCAGTTCTCTTTCAACTTTTGCATAAAGCTCTTGCTTTGCTTTCTCCTTTTCGGTCTCGAAGAATGCATCATATTGGTCTTTATGAACAAATCTGGTACCGGTGTCACATTCGGACACCTTGACCGCCTGAACCGAAATGGAAGTCACTACACCCATCAAAAGGCTTCCGACCGATTCCTTCCAAGTCGCATAGCTTTCAAAATAATAGACCTTGCCTTCGTGCTTGGGCAGTTCCGGTTCGTATTTAGATATTTTCCATAGGCCGTAAAAGGCATACCATCGCCTGAAATTGGCGAATTCGGTGCAATGAGAACTTCCTGACTCTATACCGAGCCTGTCCGGAGGAGAAAATTCTATCCGCTTATCGATATTGCATGAATCAATGAGAGCGATAAATAAAAGGAGAAAAATTAAGCGATTTAGAATATTAAAATAACTTTTTTCGTTTAGCATTATCTGTTCAAAGTCGCAGGAATTCGTTTGGAATAGCAAGCCGTTTTCTATGCTTTAGGCTTTCAAAAATACACCAAAACATTCTAGAAATAAGGTGTGAATCCTACGTTCTGCACAGACTTCCCAGCCAAGATAGGCCATTCTTTCCTGAACTGAAAATTCGATGACCAATTAAATGACTATCTTCCTAGGATCGGTCCAAATTCATGGTATAAAAGCACCCCTGAGCGCTTTTCACCTAATACTTTGAAGCACAAAACTACTTTCGAACAACTTGATCTTTCCTCGGAACTATTGGACGCGATCCAAGAACTGGGGTTTCAAGAACCATCCCCCATTCAAGCCGAAGCGATTCCGTATATTTTAAGCGGCGCAGATATTATCGGCCATTCTAGAACCGGAACCGGCAAGACTGCTGCTTTTGCAATACCAACCTTAGAGGCGATTGATTCGGATAGCGACGAATTGCAGGCACTGGTATTATGCCCAACTAGAGAATTAGTAGTTCAAGTAGCTGAAGAATTTCGTAAATTAGGAAAATATAAAGAAAATTTATCCATCCTCCCAATTTACGGAGGCGAGGACATAGTAAAACAGCTCAAAGCATTAAAGAAAAACCCTAAAATCGTAGTGGGTACTCCCGGCAGGATCATGGATCATATGCGAAGAAAAACGCTGGTCCTAAGTTCAGTTCAAATCGTCATTTTGGATGAAGCAGACGAAATGCTTGATATGGGTTTTCGAGAGGATATGGAAACCATCTTGGGCAGCACACCTTTAGATCGTCAGACAATTCTTTTTTCCGCGACTCTTTCCCAAAGAATCTTAGCGCTGACCAAAAAATTTCAGCACTCTCCGAAGACGGTCGATGTAACAAATCTAAAAACCAACGCGCCGAAAATACAGCAATTCTACTTCGAAGTCCCGGAATCTGCAAGACCTGAAGCAATCGTAAGATTACTCTCGATGTATTCTCCTAAACTATCATTAGTTTTTTGTAATACAAAATCTCAAGTCGATTCACTTGCCGAAATTTTAAAATCCAGAGGAATCCATTCGGACGGACTTCACGGAGATCTTTCACAGAAACAAAGAGATCGGGTCATGAGCGGTTTTAGAAATGGATCTATATCTGTGTTGGTCGCAACGGATGTAGCCGGACGCGGAATCGATGTAAATGACGTAGAGGCCGTCTTCAATTATGACCTTCCAAGAGATACGGATGATTACGTACACAGAATCGGAAGGACCGGAAGAGCTGGTCGCAAAGGAATGGCTTTCAGCTTTATTTGGGGAAGACAGGCAAGAGTAGTTTACAAAATCGAAGATGAACATTCGCTTAAAATGGAAAGGGGAACTATTCCTTCTGTAAAGCATCTGGAAAAAATGAAGCTAGAAGAATACGGTCATCTTGCGGAAGAAGTGGCAAAAGAAGGCGACTTGACCGAATATTCTCTTCTCGTCAAAAAAATCACTTCTGAAGGAATTCCTTCGGAGAATCTAGCAGCGGCTCTTTTGAAACTGGTAATGTCTAGTCGGACCGAAGCTTTTGATGAAAGCATTTCATTTGATCAAGAGAAAAGGAAATCCAATTTCCAAGAAGATCATGGCAAAAAGAAAGATCGAGACAACGGTAAAGTAGATTCTAAAAATAAATCCAAGGGCAAATTTGGGAACTCAAATCGTCCAGGAAAAAGACCAGGGCCCAAGAATACAAAAAGTAACTGGAAAAAGAAAAACAAAAGTAAGAAATTCTAATCTATTCGTTTAAAGCATCTCTGACTGCTTCCAGAATTTCACCGGATTGGTAGGGCTTCTGGATAAACTGAGTGATTCCCAGATCCATTAAATCGTGCTTTGTCTTGTGCTCGATAAATCCGCTCGCGAGCACTACCTTCGCGTCAAAATCCAGAGTCTTGATCGCTTTGATCACCTCAGATCCGTGGAGCCCAGGAAGTCCTAAGTCGGTGATGACCAAGTCTATATCACCAGCGTGATCTGAAAACAATCTAAGTCCTTCCTCTCCATTGCTTGCCTTCAAAACCTTGTAACCTTTGCTTTCCAGCATCGCCCCGACCAGTTCCCTTAACATTTCTTCGTCTTCGATTAACAGAATTGTTTCAGTACCTCCTTGGATATCGTAATAATCTTTAACTACCTTTTTGTCAGGTCGATTGGCATATTTTAGAATAGGCAGGTATACCCTGAAAATTGTACCCCGCCCTACCGCGGTATCCACATCGATGAAGCCAATATGGTTCTGTATGATCCCGTAGACTAGAGAAAGACCTAAACCAGTTCCTTTTCCGATTTCCTTCGTGGTAAAGAATGGCTCAAAGATACTCATCTTTGTGCGATCGTCCATACCTTCTCCGTTATCCGAGACTGTTAAAAGAATGTACTGATCCGAAACAGTTTCATGATTTTTCTCTCGAATCGTCTTCCCGTCAATCAAAGCAGTATCGATCTTAATGATTCCTCCTTTTGGCATAGCATCCCTTGAATTGACGCAGAAGTTTAGAATAACCTGATAGATCTGGCTAGAATCAATCAATGCCATCGGAAGGTCTGGATATAAATCCGTGACTATCTTAATATCTTTCGGAAAAGTTTGAAGAAGCATACTTATCACTTCTTTTACAATTTCGTTTAAAGAGTAAAGCTCCATATGGAATTCGGTCTTTCGAGCAAAAGTCAAAAGCTGTTTCACTAGGGAAGCACCTCTTTGAGAGGCGTTCTGGATCGCCTGTAGACTTTTAGAAAGATTTTCCGGATCGAGCTTCAGTCTCTCGAGCAAGTAAGCGTGGCCCAATATGATCGAAAGAATATTATTAAAATCGTGAGCAACTCCGCTCGCCAAAGTACCCAAGCTTTCTAATTTTTGGGACTGAATTAACTGCTGTTCGAGTATTCTTCTCTTTAATTCGACTTCTCGAAGCTGCTCTTCCCGGTTTTTTCTTTCAGTAATATCTTCGATAACGCCTGCGATTCTGAAAACTTCTCCGTTTTCGTTCTTGATAGGAAAGGCCAAGTCCTTTACCCATCGCATCGTTCCATCCGGTCTGTAAATTCTATATTCTTCGTTATAATTTCCTAATATTTGCTGTGTAGAAGCCCGCTCCAAGACCCTTTCCCTATCTTCCGGATGAATTGATTTTGTCCAGGAAATGGGATCTTTTAAAATACTCTCTCTGGTTCTGCCCCAGATTTCTTCGCATCCTCTACTTACATAGATCATCTCGTTTTTCTGTACGTCGGTCAGCCAAAATACCTCCCGAATCGCGTCAGTCAACTGGCGAAACCTATTTTCACTTTCCCTAACTTCGTCTTCGGCTTTCTTGCGTTCAGTCACATCGTGAACAGTGCCTACCAAGTTCGTACAATTTCCATTCTCGTCAAAGACCGGAGTAATCGATACTTCTCCGATCTTCTTTCCCGCAGGATAAACCGATATTTCATCCCACCTCACCGTTCTTCCGGTTCGAATCGCTTCATTATAATTTCTTAATATTAGTTCGTGTGAAGCTTCGGGTATAACTTCGGTCACGAATTTTCCCACGACTTGATCTTCCCTTAAACCGGTCGCTCGGCAAAAGGCAGAATTGATGGACAGGAATTTAAACTTTCCCGCTGGTTCGACGCCGATATAGTAAACAATATCAGTTACATTTTCGTAAATAAGAGAAAGATGCTGCTTACTTAGACTCAAGGCCTCCTCTGTCTGCTTCTTCTCCGTAATATCATGAATTGTTCCAACAACATGCGTGCATTCTCCTCTTCCGTTTAGAACTGGATTTACGCAAACTTCTCCGTGAATTTTCTCGTTCCTAAAACGCAAGTAGTCTATCCAAGATTTTGCTTTTCTATCTCGGATTGCGTCCGCAATATTCTTCGTCTGTATTTTGAACGAATCCGAAGGGAGAACTTCGCTCAAAAGCTTACCTACGATTTCGCCTTCCGATAGACCGGCTGCTGAACTAAAGGCTTTATTGGCAAAAAGGAAGCGGTAAGTTCCGCTTCCTTCGACTTCGAGGCAATAAACTAAGTCGAGTATGCTATTGTACAATAAGGATAAATCCAAGGATCCACTCGCAAATCTTTTCCGGTTGACTTGACCCGAAAGGATACTCGTTGGCGCCTCGTTTGGCTACTGGAATTTTTTGACCCAAAGGGTAGGTTCGGTCGAATTTACCACAAGTAAGAGTCCATCCACCGAAAAATCGATGCTACTTAGACTGTTCCACATCCCAAAAGGGATAGCAAAATTCGGGAAACTCCATGTTCTTACGGCGTTTTTGGAGCAAAATTGTTCGCATTACCTTTTGTTAGATGGAGCTCACTCCTTCGTCACAAGAATTACTACTTCCTACCCTCAGTCCACGCCACAAGAATGCCCGCAACCAAATTAATGACACCGACAAACATAGTATATTTAACAAGAGAATACTTATCTTGAATGATATTTATTAATCATTTAAGTAATGGAATTCAAAATAAACTACCGCTTTGTTGCTTGCATACTGAAAGAATTCCTAATAGACTTGGGGCATGGACAGATTTCAAAGCTCGAGTAAGGTTCAAAGAAGAATGATCCATAGGGGGCATTCAGTAGAACCTCAGCATCTTAGTGAGTACAAAACCAAGAAATTCGAAGTCTATATCCCCAAAAAACAGGACAACAGAATCCGACATTTTTGGTTTTTGTATCTCGTGCTAAGCGTACTATCCTTTTTGCCGATCTTCGGATTTGTAGCTTCTTATCTGCTGTTTACATTTTCGAAAAATCGATTTTTCAAGATTATTCCAGTGGTATTTAGCGTTGCCGCTAATGGATATCTTCTCTACCTGCGGTTCTATGCCGAACCAGAATTTAAAAACTTATTCTATATTATGCACCAATAACTTGCAGAGGCTCTGAAGAAAATTCAGAGCCTTAGCTAAAGATTTATTCGCGTGGACTCCAACCACTTTCACATCTAATAAATATCATATTACATTTACGTAATTTTATTTCGTATTTTACAAACCTGAGTTTCTCTCGCAACTCTTCGCTTGACTTTTATCAAGCTGCCCCGAAGTGCAAAAGGGTCAATCTTGCTTGTCCTTTTCTCCAAGTTTAGCATAACGGAATCGTCGTATCCAAATAGGATTGGAGAAAAGAACAGAATGAACTCTTTGGAGCAAAAATATAACGACGGAATTGTGAAAGCATTCGTAATTTCGGCGCTAGTTTGGGGCGTTGCCTCAATGCTGGTAGGAGTCTGGATCGCATTTCAGATGGTTTTCCCGGAACTCAACTTCGGTCCGTACTTTACTTTCGGCAGACTTCGTCCGCTGCATACAAATGCTGCAATCTTCGGATTTGGACTAAGTATCATTTTCGCAACCGCGTATCACACGGTTCAAAGATTGTGCAGGATAAGAATTTGGAGCGATAAGCTCGCAAAAATTCATTACGTTTTGTACAACCTAACGATCGTGCTAGCCGCAATAACCCTTCCTTTAGGGCTAAACCAGTCCAAGGAATACGCGGAACTAGAATGGCCTATCGACTTACTGATAGTTGTATGGTTCGTTATCTTTATCGTAAATTATTTTGCAACGATCTTCACTCGTGAAGAGAAACAACTATACTCAGCGATTTGGTTCTACATCGCTTCCTTTGTAACAATCCCGATTTTGTTCGTAGTAAACAACTTAGCAGTACCAGCAGAACTGTTGAAATCGTACTCGGTTTATTCCGGTGTATACGATGCAAACATCCAGTGGTGGTATGGACACAACGCCGTAGCATTCGTTTTGACTACTCCGTTTTTAGGGTTGATGTATTACTACCTACCCAAGCATGTAAAGCAGCCGATCTATAGCCACAGATTGTCGATCATCCACTTCTGGAGTTTAATTTTCCTTTATATTTGGGCAGGACCTCACCACCTATTATATTCTCCACTTCCTGACTGGTTGCAAACCACTGGAATGGTTTTCAGTATCATGCTGTGGATGCCTTCTTGGGGAGGAATGCTAAACGGCTTTTTAACTCTGACCCAAGCTAAGGAAAAGATCAAAACCGATGCCACACTAAAGATGCTGTTAGTCGGGATTACTTTTTATGGAATGTCCACCTTCGAAGGTCCGCTGCTTTCGATTCGATCAGTCAGTGCACTCGGGCACAATACGGACTGGATCATCGGTCACGTTCACGGAGGCACGTTAGGCTGGGTAGGAATGCTTTCCTTTTCCGTAATATACTATTTAGTCCCGAGAATCTGGAACACAAACTTGTTCTCGGAGCGTCTTGCGAATTTCCACTTCTGGGTCGCAACTCTCGGAATTCTTTTGTATATCGTCTCCATGTGGGTTTCCGGAATTACGGAAGGATCAATGTGGAGAGCAGTCGACGAGACTGGAGCTTTGAAATATCCAAATTGGGTGCAAATCACCGAGGTACTAAAGCCTTATAGATTCTTCCGAGGAGTGGCTGGAGTCATGTATCTCTCAGGACTATTCGTGATGATCTACAATATCGTAAAGACAATCCAAACATCCGGTTCGGGATTTAAGGAGATTGATCTAAGAGTCGGACCGAAGGAGAAACAAGCATGAATTGGTTTGATAAATCCCTAGACTGGTTTTCCGGAATTACAGAAAAATGGGAAAAGAATGGAGTAAAATTTACTCTCTACACAACAATAGCAGTCTTGATCGGAGGAATTTTCGAACTTGTTCCTCCTTTCTTTCTCTCTAAAACAGCGGAACCTATCTCGAGTGTAAAGCCTTACTCTGCGCTGGAACTCGCGGGTCGGGACGTCTATCAAAAGGAAGGCTGCAACAATTGCCACACGCAGATGATCAGACCTTTTAAGTGGGAAGTCGACAGATTCGATCCTCAAAAATCATTCGGCAGAGATGGATATTCAAAAGCTGGAGAGTTCGTATTCGATCATCCTTTTCTCTGGGGATCCAAGAGAACCGGACCGGATCTATCTCACGAGTCCCAGATCCAAGCTTCTGCAGAATGGCATAAGACCCATTTGATCAATCCTCGGGATACTGCAAGCGGTTCAATCATGCCGGGCTATCCTTGGTTGTTCGAAAAGGAAGCCGAACTAAAAATATCATCCGTAGTTTCGAGAATGAAAGCTCTTAAAGCGATTGGTGTCCCCTACTCTGACGCAGACATTCAGTCAGCTACGACTGAAATCAGCGGCAAGACAGAAGGAGACGCACTCATTGCATACTTGCTCAAGTTAGGTCGAGACAGCGCTGAATTGGCCAAGACCTTAAAGTGAGGAGAAAATGGAACTAGATACATTACAAATCTATAAATCACTTAGATTGCCTCTACTAGTATTGGCGATAACAATTATCACCTTTTACGTTTATAGTCGCAAACGCAAAGAAAGAATGGAAAACCCTAAGTACCGTATGCTGGAGGAAGATTAATCAATGAGCGATCCAAACAAGGAATTTGACGGAATCAAACAAGCAGATAATCCACTCCCTTTATGGTGGAAATATGTTTGGTTAGGGAGCATTGTTTTTTCTATCGGATATACCATCTACTTTCACGCCTATTCTGTCTGGGGTACGGAGGACTTTTTCTCCGAGCAACTAACGGAATACGAGAAGCAATATCCAAATCGAAACGTAGCGATTGCAAGCACCGATGGGTCTAATCCATTAAGAGGAAATGCTGCCGCAATCGCATCGGGTCAGCAAACCTTTCAGACCTATTGCGTAGCTTGCCATGGTCCAGCCGGAGAAGGACTAATTGGTCCGAATCTTATGGACAAGCAATGGATCCACGGAAGTACCGATAAAGAAATTTACGAAATAGTAATGAAAGGAATCGGACCTGAAAAAGCAAAGTTAGGACGAGGACCAATGCCGCCACACGAAAACTCTTTGGGTTCAGAGAAAGTTTATCAAGTAATGGCATGGTTAGCCTCCAGAAATCCAAATCTGAAAGCGACCAAATAATAATGCGAAGGAAATTTTAAGAGCAGAGGCCAATCGAGTAACAGTATGATAGTATCCCGACCTATTTCCGGGAAAATTAGATCCGCAAGAAATATAGTTCAGATTTTCCTAATATTGTTATTCTTTGGAACTCCTTGGCTGAGATGGGGCTCACTGCCCCTGATCCAGCTGGATATACCGGAACGAAAATTCTTTCTCCTTGGAAGCATATTTACACCTCAAGAGGGGTATTTTCTTCACCTGCTCCTACTTGGGTTAGGACTTTCTCTCTTCTTTTTTACAACCCTCATTGGAAGAGTATGGTGCGGCTGGGCCTGTCCTCAAACCATCTATACCGATATTTTCGATGGAATCGGAAGGATCGTATTAGGAAAAAAATACGGCAAGAAGGACGCATCCGTTTTTGGAATCGGATTGGTTCATCTAGCGTGGATCTTCGTAAGCATGCTTGCTTCCTTTGCGTGGATCTCCTACTTTGCAGATCCGTATCTCATGATCTCCGGGATCCGGCGCTTGGTTCAAATCGGCGAGGATTCAAACTGGATGTACTTTCTTGGATTCTTCACGTTTGCGATGTATGTAGATATCGCATTTATTCGCGAACAATTCTGTAAGTATGCGTGTCCTTATGCAAGATTTCAGACCGTGATGATGGATTCGCAATCGGTAAATATCACTTACAATTACCGCAGAGGAGAGCCAAGAAGAAAAGGAACCGTCAAGATCGGGGACTGCACCGCGTGTAATATGTGCCTAGTCGTTTGCCCCACTGGAATCGACATTAGGGAAGGAACAAATGTAGGCTGTATTGCTTGCGGAAAATGTTCCGATGCATGTACTCACCAGATGGCTAAGGAAGGTAAAAAAACCTTAATCGGTTACTGGTCAGAGAATCAGATTTTAGAAAACAACACCAAGATAAAATGGATTCGTCCTAGAACAGTCGCCTACGGCGGTTTACTATTACTAGTCATTTCTGCGCTCAGCATATTACTTTGGAATCGGGTACCGATGTATCTATCGATTCTACCGGATAGAAATATCCAACCAATGATTCTTCCGGACAAAACCGTAAGAAATTTCTATGAAGTGCAAATTCAGAACTATACATTCGAAAGTAGAACCCTAAAAGTAGAAGTCGAGAAGACCGATCTCAAAGGAGAACTCCGGATCGTAGTAGGCGGAACCGAGCAAGGCACAATCAATCTACCAGAAAATTCCAACGAGCATTACAGATTAATTATAGAATTACACGCCGGAGAGTTAGACTTAGCGAAAAGAAGTCACGAAATCCGGGTTCTAGTAAGAGACATCAAGGACCCAAATTTTGTAAAGACAAACACTGTGCCCTTTTTGCTTCCGATTCATCTCGTAGAAGCATATAGGACTAAATCAGGAGAGTACGCCAATGCATTCTAGTTTAAAAAAAGCTTTTATACTAATCACACTCGCATTTTTAGGACTATTTTTAGCCACCTTTTTTACTGTAAGGATTGCTCTTTCTGGTCATACCGGTCCCATAGATAAGGATTATTATGAGAAAGGATTAAATTACGAAAACGTAATCGCAGAACAAAAGGAAATGATTCTGAAAGGTTACTCCTTTAAGATCGACTCTTCCCTACTCTCCTCCGGAGTTTTAGAGCTTAAAAAAGGAAAACAGAACTTTGCGATTTCCTTAGAAAAATTAGGACAACCTGTGTCCGAGGCGAATATCACCCTCAAAATCGAGAGAAGCGCCACAGACAAATTCAATCAAAGTGTTCAACTGAGCGAAAAGAAAAAAGGGATCTACCAAGGGGAACTTAACATTCCTATGACCGGAGTTTGGCAGGCTTCTCTTACAGCAAAGACGCCCGAAGGAATGTACGCAAAAGGATATACCATACAGGTAGTTCAGTGAATGCTCCTACTCAGACAATCTGCTTTCATTGCAATTCAGAAATAGAATCAGAATCAATCGTTAGAGTAATCAAAGGTTCTGAGAAAAATTTCTGCTGTAATGGTTGCGCGGAACTGTCTTCTTTGCTGCTGGAGAGCGGACTTACTCAATTCTACTCTATTCGTGGAACTCAGGTGCTCGAACCAGTCTCCCGTTCCAATGAAGAATATCTGAATCTAAATTCAGAAACCGTAATGCAGGAGTACGCGCAAGAACTCCCTAACGGCGGAAAATCTGTTTTAATCAGCGTTGGCGGAATCCATTGTTCCGCTTGCACCTGGTTGATCGAAAAAGTACTAAACCAGTCCAAGGGAGTCCAGGAAGCTAGAATTAATTTCGGAACCGGAAGATTGAAAGTGGATTTTGATCCGAAGGAAGTCCATCTAAGTGCTATCTTTCAAATCATTCAAAAGCTAGGCTATTCTCCGAATCTCTATTCGTATTCCAAAGCAGAGTCAAAAGTCGAAAAACCTTACAAGGACCTACTACTGCGCACGGTTGTCGCAGCCTTTTGCTGGGGGAATATCATGCTTTTTTCGGCCGCACTTTATGCTGGATACTTCCAGGGAATCGATTTCAATTTCAAAAAGCTCCTCCATTACGTTTCCTGGATATTTGCCACTCCGGTTTTCATTTATTCTGGTTATCCTTTTTGGAAAGGTGCTCTCGAATCCTGGAAACACAGGATTCTATCCATGGATACACTTCTTTTTTTAGGTGTTGGATTCGCCTATTTTTATAGCGTCTATGTTACGATTACGGATCGAGGAGAAGTTTATTTCGACTCTGTCTGCACGATTTACTTTTTTATTTTATTAGGAAAATATTTAGAAGCAAACATTCGATTCAAAGCGAGTGCAAAAGTCGGAGAATTGCTTTCTCTCATTCCGGAGGAACTGGAAGCCGAGAGAAACGGCGCTTGGGAGAAAATTCCGTCGTCTTCTATCACAAAAGGCGACCGGCTTTTGTTGCAAAATGGCACGAGAGTTCCAATCGACGGGATCCTAAATTCACAGAACGCTTATTTTGACGAATCAGTCCTGACCGGAGAGAGCAATCCGATTCATAAGCTAGCAGGAGATATAGTTCGCGCAGGCTCCGTTTCTCTATCCAGTACTGTGCAAATTTCAGCTTCCGGTAGCGTGCTCGAGAGCAGCCTCACACAAATGAGTAGGCTTTTGGAAAATTCCTTATTAACCAAACCAAAAGTTCAAAGAACAACCGACAAGCTGTCCTCTTATTTCGTCAAAGTCGTTTTGTTAGTCGCCTCAATTACATTTTTCTATTGGTGGAATCATTCTGGAGCCGAAGCTGCAATCTTAAACACGATTAGTGTACTGATCGTCGCTTGTCCTTGCGCATTAGGATTGAGCGTCCCGGCGGCACTTGTGGTCAGCCATTTGATGCAATCTAAAGAAGGGATTCTGGTGAAAAACCCAGAATCCACCGAAATCTTGGCGAAAGCGGATCGAATCATTTTCGACAAGACCGGAACACTGACAGTGGGACAACTGCAACTCTCCGAAGAAAGAGTGATTTATCCCGAAACTTCTCAGAACTTTAGAGAAATTGCATGTTCTTTAGAAAGAAATTCTTCTCACCCTATCGCAAAGTCTTTTGTTAAAGCGATTTCAGAATTGCAAGGATTTAAAGAAACCGATTCTAGCGTTCTCAAAAGTGAAGTCCCTTCTCTGCACGATATCAAAGAACTGCCAGGATTTGGAATAGAGGGAAAAAACGGAGCTCTGTACAGAGTCGGCTCCAAGTCCTTCGCTACAGACATCGATTCCGAAAACGACGGATGGATCTATCTGAGTAAAAATAAAACTGCTCTGGCCGCCTGGAAATTTTCCGATCTGCTAAGAACTGACGCAAAAAAGAGCATTTCAGAATTACAAAAGGACGGAGTGAAACTCGAAATTCTGTCCGGAGATAACAAGGATAAGGTGGAACTTGTAGCCAGAGAACTCGGCATTTCTGAATTTAAAGGAAATCTTTTACCGGAAGAAAAGAAAAAGAGAATCTTGGAAGCGCAATCTTCGGGAGAGACCGTAGTAGTGGTCGGGGATGGAATCAACGACTCTCTCTGCATTGCGCAAGCGAATCTCGGAATCTCCATGGGAGTAGGCTCAGACTTATCTTTAGATAAATCCGACATGATATTGGTAAGCAATAAACTAGAATCTCTTCCGAAAGGACTAAAAATAGCAAAAGCAACAAAAAGAGTCATCCTACAAAACATTATAGTTTCGTTAATTTATAACTCGGTTATGATACCCATTGCAGCATTCGGATTTATGCTTCCGGTAATCTGCGCAGGGTTTATGACGGCGAGCTCGCTATCCGTAGTTCTGAATTCCGCACTATTAACAAGGAGGGTTAAACGATGAACGCACTTTACTTAACGATTCCGATCGCATTAGTAATCTCGGTAGCAGCTTTCTTTATATTCATCTGGAATTACAAATCCGGACAGTATGACGACGTAGAAGGCCCGAAATATAGAATGTTATTCGATGACGAACTTGAGCCTCGAAATAAAGAGTAATTGAATGGAACTTGGCTTTTCAATTATCGGCATCGCACTTGTACAAGGACTTGCCGGATCCATCCACTGTGCAGGCATGTGTGGACCTTTTGCAGGTACTCTCTCCTTGTATGCAGGAAAAAGTTCCCAATCGAAGGTTACGTTTTTGCAACTATCCTATAATCTTGGAAGATTCGCTTCTTATTCTTTGGTAGGAGTGCTGCTCGGTTTTTTTGGAAAAGGTACGAACCTTGCTTTTTCGCAACTTTCCTGGATCCAAGAGGGAGCTGCATGGATCTCAGTCGCATTTATTCTATTCCTAGGATTCTCTCTGATTTTCTGGGGGAAGTCACCGGAATCCGTCAAATTCTTTTCCAAGTGGATCGGAAAGCTAGGCAGACCTTTGCTCGAAAAGATCCGAGAAAATCAGGGCAAAACCAATCGAGTCTATTCCTTAGCTTTTACTTTCGGTATTCTAACCGCACTCCTACCTTGCGGAGTATTATATCCTGCTTATGCTCTGTCCTTTGCTACCGGCTCGCCTGTATTGGGTGCACTTACAATGAGCTTCTTTTTTCTCGGAACATTTCCATTGCTTTTCGGAATTGGCTTCGGATTTCATCGCATAGCTTCTGCAATCGGAAATAAGTCTATCAAGCTAGTAGGACTTGCAATTGTTATTATTGGATTGGGAACCGTTTTAGTTCGCTTTTCTCATACGCACACAGATACACATGATCATTCAGGCAGCCACTCTCACTCGTATTCAGAAGAAGTCGGTGCGCCAAACCGCTCCAACACCGAGCAGACTAAAGAAGAACTTTCTAATGAGGAAAAATCGACCAGTCATCATAATCACCACCATTAAGCGAAGATGTAGTCGATCCAGAGCTAGGCACACTTTACGAATCGGTTAGAGCGTACCCAGCCAAAGGCAAATCGAGTCCAGTGCGAGATCCCATTTGTCAGAATCGGTAAACCGATTCGAAGAAGATTTGATGATTACCTGGTCGCTCTTAGGATGACCGAATTTCAGGAAAAATTCCCTATCTGGAAATTTTTGATCCGTAGAATCTAACTCTCCATACAATACTAACACTGGAATTTTAAATTCGTGCTGCCAATCTTTCGGATCTATTTCTTTATAATTCCCTGATATTGCGACAATACCGTCTACTTTCGTAAACGATCTCTTTGCAGCTAACAGAACAGGTCTTATTCCGTTAAAGGTAGTACAATAAATGATTTTTAGATTGGAAAATTTCGGATTTTTTCTGATCCAATTCGTAATCGTGATCAAACGATTCGAAAGCAACGTCAAGTCCAAATGATTGAAGGCGATGGATCTTTCGTCTTCGGATAACAAACTTTCTAGCACAAGCGAAGCTACGGATTTGGAAGTAAGTCTTTTTTTCAAGGCTACTACGTTTACCTTGGGTTCCCTTCCGAACTTATCATCATTTCCTTCAATCAGGATTACCAATTGATTGGAATTCTTGGGAACGGTTAGATTTCCCTTAATACTGACGTAATTAACGGGAATCGATATTTTCCCTTCCTGATCCTCAACCATTGCTACGTTGTGTCTTTCCACTTTGTCTTCTCTCCGATTATTAAACCTCGACTAATCGTTCTAAGGCGGAAATGTCATTGATGCGGATAATGTTTTTCTCCACATTAATCCATCCTTTTTCCTTCAAATCGGTAAGCGCTCTGACTACTGTTTCGGTTTTCGCGCCAACAATGGATGCCATCACTTCTCTACTAAACTTAAGATTAATTTCAGGTCCGTAAGCCTCTTGCAAAGAGAGCAAGATTTCTGCCAACTTAGAATGAACTTGCTTGGTCCCCATGGAATAGATTCGGTTCTCAGCCTCTCTACTCTCGCTAGTGATATACTTGATAATACAATCACGGAACATATCATCGTTTAAGAGGTTCTCAGCCTCTTCTTTTCCGACAAAAATTACCTCGGTATCTTCTAGGCATTCTGCGTTCTTATTGTAGCTCTCACCAAAGAGCGCATCTCTAATCCCGACACAGGTCCCCTTCGGATAGATTTTTAAAGTCTGTTGCTTAAGGCCGCTAGGAGAATCGATATAGGTGCGAACAGTCCCTTCCTTGATCCAGAAAAAGCCGTCTGCGTTCGCTTCCGAGGTAAACAGCAGGCTTTTCTTTGGAAATCTTCGACTTCGATTTGGCCCGGTTCTTTTATTTAAAAAGGAGCCAATATCGCGGGAATCTGCGGATATTCTGTATCGATGAAGCGGAAATTGAGAAAAATTGATTTGTGGATCGTAGGCTAAAGCAGACGCCATTTTTGTCCCTCACTCTGAAAAATGCAGATATTCGATTCATACCTGATTTTTCGGTGCCGGTCAATGGGCGACGGGGGGATCGGCGATATTAGCCAGTTATATGCAAATCCGCAGGGTCAAATTTAGAGGAGTTCCTTTATTTTAGCGATGTATTTCCTACCCACCGGAAGCTGAGTTTCGTCCTCATCCTTCATATAAACAGTGTAGTTTCCCATATTATCGCTCTGCATATGCGATAAGAATTTAATATGGATAATGTACTGTTTAAAAATCCGTATAAATCTATTTGCAGGAAGTTTTGCCTCTAAAGTTTTCAGTGATTTATACGTCACATACTCCCTGTTATCAGTGTGGATCACACTAAAATTATCCCGAGAGGAAATGAACACGATCTCGTCGAACGGTACCAGAAAATAATTCTCTTTTTCCAAAATGAACAGGCCATGATCGTTAAACGAATTCGAGCTTTTAGCCTCTTCTTTGTTTAAGAATTCGATCGCACGATCCACCGATTTATTGAATCTATCTTTGGCGAAAGGTTTTAGTAGATAATCGATGGCGCCCATTTCAAACGCCTCGATCGCCTTATCTCTCAATGAGGTAATGAAAATAATGTAAGGAAGTTTTTCCAGTTTCTCCAAAACTTCCAATCCGGACATTCTAGGCAGGTTGATGTCCAAGAAGACCAAATCGAATTCTTGGCTTTGAAGAGCCTCTAACGCCTCTACTCCGTCTTTTGCCACTCCAGCTAATTTCAGTTCAGTCTTTGCCAAACAGTAGGAAATTAAGAGCTCTCTGGTAGGAGCCTCGTCCTCGACAATTAGTATTTTTATTTCTTTCATAACTCGATCTTGGAATAATTAATCTTTTACTAATACGTTTACGTTTCTTGGCTTACTGAATAGAACTGTTACCATCGCACCACCTTCCGGATGATCCTCCGCCCTCAGTTCGGCGTCCGATAGAAAGTATTTTAATCTTTCTGCAATATTCACCAAGGTTCTAGACTTATTATTGCCGTCCTTAAATCCAGAACCATTGTCTCGTATTTTAATCTCTGTTCTTCCGCCTAAGGTTCTAGCGTAGATCCAAATCTTTCCTTTTCCTTCTTTGTCCCGGATTCCGTGGATATAAGAATTCTCCACCAAGGGTTGCAGTATCAGCGGCGGGACCAAACAACCGGCAAAATCCCCTTCTTTTTTGATTTCCACATCCATGAAATCCTGAAATCTAAGCTTTAACAAGTTTACGTAGTTTTCCATGAATTGCCATTCAATATCGAACGGAACCAATTCTTTATTTGCATTGTCTATTAGGAATCTGTAATTTTCCGCGAGCATTAAGATCGCCGAGTCCGCTAATGCTGAATTAGTCTCCAAATAAGAATGTATGATGCTTAAAGTGTTGAACAGAAAATGAGGGCTCATACGATCTTGAAGTGTTTTCAGATTGTTTTCTGCCTGACGAGCCTTCTCTTCGGCTTCCTTCCTCTCGGTGATATCGTTTCTGATTGCTAGATACTGAATCGGTTTGCCTTTCGTATCCAAGATCGGAGAAATCGTAGTGTCCACCCAATAATATCTTCCTTCCTTGGTCTTATTCTTGATCTCACCTTTCCAAATCTTTCCCTTAGAGATTGTCTTCCACAATTCTGTAAAAAATTCCTTTGTGTGGTACCCAGAATTTACAATTCTGTGTGTTTGCCCAAGGAGCTCCTCCTTGCTATACCCGCTGATTTTACAGAAGTTATCGTTGGAATAGATGATGATTCCTTTCTTATCAGTAATTGCTACGATGGAGACCGCATTCAGCGCGGTTTGGAAATCGGAAAGAGTTTTGACCGAGCTTTTTAAACTATTTTCTACTTCGGCTCTATGAGTAACGTCTATCCCTGCAACCCAGCTTCGCTTATCCTTGGGATTAGACGAAATCGGCACCCTCGACCAGGACACGATTTTTCTTTCACCGCTTTTTGCTTTGAATTCGATTTCCCAATTCTCGAAATGCTCTTCAAAGTTTTGCAGGATTTTTACGATATTCTTTAGCTGATCAGGATTAGAAATCAATAATGAAAGGATTGCTTCTAAATCTCCTTCAGCATCTTCCTTGGAATATCCGGTAATTCTTTCGCATTCGTTGTTCCAAGCGACTACCTGAAACTTTTCGTCTATTCCGATTACAAGAATCGGAATTTTTTCCAGTACGGATTCTACACCTAATTCTAGATCGTCCATCCTCTCTCCCGACCACAAATCTTTTGCGACGAAATGAATATAAGCGACAAATTGCTCTTCATTAATATTCTATTAACTTTGTCATAGTACCGAAAATCAAGAAACATCTATTTCGATTCTATCATTTCTTTGCGGGATCATCGAATCCCAGCCGTATCTTTCCTTTATTTTTTCCGAAAGTGCCCTAGCACTCCCGTTTTCTCCATGAACAATACAAAGATGCTTCGGAGGTTTTTGTAATTTGGAAAGCCAATCCAACAATTCCTTTTGATCCGCGTGGGCTGATAATCCGTCAATTAGCGCAACTTCGCATTTCACCGTGTAAAATTTTCCCCTAATTTTAATCTCGCGGCTGCCCTCTTGCAAGTCCCTTCCTCTAGTTCCCTTTGCTTGATAACCTACAAGCAAGACCAGTGAATTAGGATCTCCTAATGAATGTTCCAAATAAGAAAGCACCCTGCCACCTGTCGCCATACCGCTTCCAGCTATGATGATACGAGGTCCTTCTTCCTGCGCGAGTCTTCTCGTCTCCTTGGGATTCTGCACCTTTTCAATGGTTTTTCCGATATCGATACATTCCGACCTGGATAATTTATGCCAATTTGAACCGTAGTTTTCAAACACTTCGTAGACGCTTTCCCCCATGGGCGAGTCCAGATAGATCGGAATTTTAGGAATCTTTTTCTCCCTTCTGAGTTTCCAAAAAAGATACATCAGTAATTGGGTTCTTTCCACCGCAAAGCTCGGGATGATAATCGAACCTTTCGAGTTCGCGTATTTTTGGACGTATTCGATCAATCGCTGGACCGGATCTTCCTCGTGAATTCTATCTCCATAGGTAGATTCGATTAGTACGACATCGCCTAATGTTGGTTTGTCTGGAGGATCGAGCAATGGATCAGATTCTCTGCCTATATCCCCTGAAAACACAAAGACTTTCTTTCCGACTTTCACTTCTACGAAGCAAGCACCAAGGATATGTCCGTTGTATCTAAACCTACACTGAATTTCGGAAGACAAATCGATCCATTCGTTCGGATCCACTTTTTGGAATAGCGGAATCGTTTTCTCGACATCCTGAGAATCGTACAAAGGCAGAGCCGGCTTATGCTTGGAATACCCATGCTCATTCGCATGATCCGCATCTTCCTCTTGTAACTTCGCTGAATCCTGAAGAATAATTCGAGCGATATCTAAGGTAGGAGCAGAGCCAAAAATCTTACCTTTGAATCCTTCTTTTACGATCCGGGGAAGATAGCCGGTGTGATCCAAATGCGCGTGAGTCAATAGAACGGTGTCGATTTCGCTCGCGGCAAAAGGAAGCTCGTCCCAGTTAAGAGATCTGACCTGCTTCTCTCCCTGAAATAAACCGCAGTCTATTAATATACTTCTTCCATGACTTCTTAACAAATATTTGGATCCAGTCACGGTACCGGCAGCGCCTAAGAATTGTAATATTGCCATTTCATTTTCTATCTTCATCTATTCTGCCAATCTACGTTAGGGATAATTTAGTGGAATTTGAATTTTTATACGATTTTCCTTATTTTACAAAACCGGAAATTGAATTGTTTTATCAATTCTGAGGATATCGATTGATCTTCTTGGTTTTTGCGAGTACACCATATCTCATCAAAAAATCAGGAGGGATTTCCGATGCGATCTAATCTGAAAGCCTTCGGCCTTTTTCTCTTCAGTCTGGTGCTTACCGGTTCGATTTATGCTGGCGACCTGAAACTCAGCAGTACCACGATTAAAGAAGGATCAAAAATTTCCAACTCACAAGTATTTAACGGTTTCGGATGCACTGGTGATAATATTTCACCGGATTTGCAATGGACTGGTGCACCGAAGGATACAAAATTCTTTGCGGTTACAATGTATGATCCCGACGCTCCGACTGGCAGTGGATGGTGGCACTGGACCGTATTCAATCTGCCCGCGGATACCAAAGGTTTGGCCTTGAAAGCCGGCACCGATCCGAACCAACTTCCTGCTGGTACTGTTCAGGGGAGAACGGATTTCGGCAAACCAGGATACGGAGGCCCTTGTCCCCCCACTGGAGACAAACCACATCACTACATCTTTAAAGTTTTTGCTCTGAAGGATAAGGTTCCTCTGGACCAGGATTCTCCTCCAGCGCAGGTAGGATACTACGTAAACTCCCTAAAACTAGCCGAAGGAACTCTGACCGCAAAATACGGCAGATAATCCATTTATTAGAATATCACAATACTTTAAAAGGATGCTATTTTCAAATAGCATCCTTGCTCATGTAATGTCTTATAACATTTCGAAGATTAAGCGAACTTGCCTAAATAGAACTAACCCTTTGCATTTAGCCTCAGGTCTGAATCAATTCACCGGAAAAGATAGATTTTATTTTCTTGGTTCGAATCAGAATTGACTTAAGTATTCATTATTAAGAGCTTAGAGAATCAACTTCAAAGCATATTTCTATGGCAAATTCAAACATTCTACTTACTGGTTCCACTGGCTTTATCGGCTCCGCTCTACTAAACCGTCTTTTGAACTCTCAGCCAAAACCGAAAATCAAACTGCTGGTCAGAGCTACGAGTAGATTGTCTCCAGAGATAGAATCAAATCCGAATGTGCAAGTGGTCAGACTTGACTTTCCGAATCAACCTATACCGAACTCCCTGATGGATGAAATAGACACCGTATATCACGTCGCGGGAACCATGACAGACTGGGCTAAGGCCCGCGATTTCGAGGTTGGGAATTTTATACTTACTGAGCAACTAATCAGTGTTAGTTTAGCGAATTTGCAGTCCTCAAAACCAAGTCTAAAGAGATTTGTTCATGTATCTACTGCAGACGTATACGGACATCCCGGAACTAGACCAAATGAAAATTCTCCTTTAAAAGGCGCCCGATTACCCTTCGGCTATGCAGCTACTAAAACTAGATCAGATATTTTGGTCCAAGAGGCTTGCAAGGACAGAGGACTTCCTGCAGTCATTCTCCGACCTGCAACTGTTTACGGTCCTGGATCCAAAGACGTGGTAGCCGAAATCGCGACATTGTTAGTCGAAGGATCGATGCTGTTCATCAGCGGCGGAAAGGCAAAGGCAGGACTTGTCTATATCGACGATACTGTCGACGCACTTTTACTAGCCGGATCCGTCCCTGGGATGGAAGGAGAAGCGTTTAATGTTTGCGGGGACAAAGGTGGAACAGGTGGAGATACTACTTGGAGAGAATATTGCGATCTGATCGCAGACCAGTTAGGTGTCAAGAGAGCATCTGTCTCCATTCCGTTTCGAATCGCACTTTTTGTAGGTTGGCTTTTCGAAAAAACCTATGCGCTGTTCGGATCTTATTCCCATAGGCCTCTGGTCACACGTATGGCAGTATATGTAACCGGAAGAAGTCAGGATGCTGATATCGAAAAAGCAAAAAGCAAACTGGGGTTTCGTCCGAAAGTTTCCGTAAAAGAAGGAGTAGAAAAAAGCTTAGGTTGGTGGAAGTCTCTTATTGAAAAAAGTCATTAAGTGAATCCAGAAAAAACCTTTAGAATCCCATTCTCGTCCCGCAAATTTTTGCAACAAATCCATTCTGCAAAACTCTTAACTATGTAGAATGGAAACGAAGCAAGCCGAAAAAGACCAGTCACAGAATCGTAATAATCCTAAACCAGTCTATAAGCGTAGCAAAGCGGATGGACACCCAATGCTACATCCTGGCTCCTCTAATAGAGTTCGCCGGACAATAGATGCGTTTGGCAGAATTTACAGCGCACTATTTTATAAAGTAGAAGTTCACGGATTGGAAAACATTCCAAAAGACGGAGAAGTTTTACTCTTAGCAAAGCACGCGAGAAACGACGATATTCCTATCGGTTTGAGCCACGCTTTATTTCGCAGACGATGGAATTGTTGGGGGGTCATGAAGGATTCTCTCGCTAGACCTCGTTACTTAGATTTTTTTCTAAAATGCGGAGGAATTCCCCTTAACAGGGATGAACCTAGTAAAAGCAAAAAACATTTATTATTTGCACGCGAAGTACTATATCGCGGAAATCTAATGGTGATTTTTCCGGAACAAACCACTGTTCCATATGAAATGGGAGAAGGGAAATCGGGTGCATTCCGTTTTATCGTCGGCAAACCTAAGAAGCCTTTACCAGTATCACTTTTGGGATTCGAATACGAACCAAGAGGTCGTTTCCGCAGGACTAAAATCACACTCAGAGTCGGTGAAACGAGGGAACTCCATCCAGGTCAAGACCCAGAAGAATTTTTACACGAATGCATGCACGAGCTTGCCCGATTGAGCGGTTTGGTATATCCTTTCGAAAGGGAAACGAATGCAACTCTTAAAGAGATGGAAGGAATCGCATCATGAAGTTGCCAAAAGCCAAAAAAGGTGCAAGAGTTCTCCTTGTCGAAGGAGGAGGAATGAAGGGAGCCTTCGCAGGAGGAGTGCTCCACTCCCTGAACTGTGTTTTGCCTGCACAAAACTTTGATTTGATCGTCGCAGTTTCCTCGGGCGCGTGTTGCGCGGCCTACTATGCAAGCACTCCTAAACCGGAACCCGACCTAGGGGACCACACCCTTTCTATCTGGCGTTCCGAATTGGCGGGAAGCAAATTGATCTCCGTCTTCAATCCTCTCCGAGGTAAAACTTTCTTGGACCAAAGTTACCTCGTGGATTATCTTTTTCGCGAAAAGTATCCGATCCAGGCCGAGAATTTCGGAAAACATGGTCTTCCTGACTTATGGATCGCTGTAAGTAATTTGCATAACAGAATTCCTGAATATGTAAAAGCAACTCAGCATAATATATTCGATTTATTGAAAGCAGCAACCGCCTTGCCTATCGCAACGAAAGGAAAATATAAGATCGACGATAAAATCTACTCAGACGCTGCAATTCTGAATCCCCTACCTGTAAACGATCTGATCGATGCAGGCTATAAGGACATTACTGTAGTCATGAACTCTCCGGTCGAAAGAGTCTCTGCGCCTTTGCATTCCATTAGTAGATTTTTCTCCTTTCCTAGAGATCGCAAACTATCCAAATTGATGAAGCATATGCATCATTATTATTTCAATATGGCCAGGACTCTTGCGCAAAGTCCTCCGAAAGGAATCCAGATCCGCACGATCGCACCTTTCACTGATTTGCCTGTCGGACTAGTAACCACCAAACAGAGTTCACTGGAAAAGACTGTATATTTGGGTAAACAGATAGGATTGGAAGCTGGGCTATTCCTGAGAAAAATATTTAAGAAGAAAAAGCCGGCTACATCTAAGCCGAAGAAGCAAAGACAAAAAGCTTTGGCGTCTTGACGTATAAATCTCAATCGAACACTCACTCAAATGTAAGTGATTAAAATAAGAAAAATTGATTTGCATTCTGCTTCTCAATTCGTAGAAAATTTATTTCCCAAGCGAGTGGAAATTAATCCACAATTCACGTCCTAGTACAAGCTGAGCCATTTCCAGAATTACGATCGGTTTTTGCTCCGGCACGCTTAGAGAGAATTTCGGATGTGTCTTCTGTTCAAAGATCTGATTTTACAAAGACGATTCCTTCCCTTTTTATTTATAGCCTACGCTGCAATTAGCTTCGGTGCTTGTTTCAAGGAAGTCCCAAATGATCCGAACCAAATTTTTTCTCTACGCGGAGAATGGGAGATCATGCCCCTTCCCTCAAAAAATGAAAACTTGCACGAAAACGAAAGTTCTCAGAAAACACTCCTTGTTCCATTCGATTTAAGTTCTGATCCAAATTTCAAAAATCAAAATTCGTGTCTAACCGTCCGCCGACTTTTACCGGATCAGATCCAAAGCTGGATGAGAAAGGAAATTCCAGTCGCCTTAGATAGTGGACACACTTCCGATTACGCAAAATTTTATCTCAACCAAGAATCTGGTTTGATCGGAGAATCGGGATCCATCCAGCCCTATACTTCCGGTCAGGACGGAAGAGTCGTTGCAATTCTACCTTTTAAGTCGTTTCTCAAAGAGAAAAATAACTATATTTATGCAAGAATTTGCTCGGTTCCAGGAAAGCCATTCTTCTGGAGAGGCCCCGAAGTAAACATAGGACAGGCCCAGTCTTTATTGCGTACGTTTTCTATTGAACTTAGCGTAGCATTCTTGCTCGCCTCGGTATATGTGAGCGTAGGATTGTATCATCTTCTGCTCGCGATCAGACGTCCTGCCGATATATTCAATCTCTACTTCGGATTATTCTCCCTATTCTTCTCATTTTTCCATCTAACAAATAACGCTTCAGCCGAAGTAATATTCGAAAAACATAAAGAATTACAATCGATCGTGGATCAGGTTTCCCTTATGGTTTTCATTGGGAATTTACTTCTTTTCATTGATCGATTATTTCTACGCCACCATTCTAAGTTTGCGGTGATATTTTCTTCCGCATACTTTGCGATCGCAGCCGCGGATATTTTCGTCAATCATGAACTCCGATCGATCTTTTTAGAATCGGTCGAGATCTCAATGATATTAGTACTCCCTTATATTCTGTTTTTGACGATCCGAGAATCTCTGAAAGGAAACACCGACGCAAGATTATTGTTGGTCGGCGTAGCTTTGATTTTGGCTGGAGGCCTTCACGATCTTGCTGTGGAACAAAGGTGGATTCGTTCCATCTTCATCATGCCCTATACTTTCTTAGCGTTTATCGTGGGGATAGCGTTGATTTTGGCTAACCGATTCGTTCGCGTTCATAACGAAGTCGAAGAGTTGAATACCGATCTAGAAGAAAAGGTCCGCAAAAGAACTGCAGACTTACAACGTAGTTTAAGCGAAATTCGTGACCTAAAGCATCAGCAGGACGGAGATTACTTTCTTACCTCTCAACTGATGCAGCCACTCGCAGGAAATTACGCGAAGAGCGAAATTGTAAACGTAGAAATTTTATGCAGACAAAAGAAGAGATTTCAGTTTAGAAACTGGCAAGGAGAATTAGGCGGAGATTTATGCGCAGCTTACTCTTTACAGCTGAGAGGAAGGCCAGTTTTAGTTTTCTTTAATGGTGACGCAATGGGCAAATCCATGCAAGGTGCTGGTGGCGCCCTGATTATGGGAACCGTATTTAAAACAATAGTAACTAGAACTCAAAATTCTTCAGAAATGCAGAATCGCTTTCCTGAGCAATGGCTTCACCAATGTTATCAAGAGTTGAAACACGTATTTGTCGCTTTTGACGGACGGATGTTGATTTCCATGGTCTTAGGGTTAGTGGATGAAGAATCAGGTCTTATGTACTTTGTTAATGCGGAACATCCAAGAATAGTATTATTTAGAGACGGATTATCCGAATTTATCGCAGAAGCCGGAATGCTTAGAAAGGTCGGAGTAGAAGATCCGGAGGAAATTTTTGTTGTACAGATCATTCAAATGCATCCGAACGATGTAATCATCATTGGATCTGACGGAAGAGACGATGTTCAACTCGGACATACGAGCGAAGGAAATTCCATTATCAACGAAGACGAGAAAGCTATTTTAAAAGACGTTTCTGTCGCTCAAGGAGAATTGCTCGAGATAGAAAAACTGATTCGAGAAAGGGGCCAAGTAATCGATGATCTAAGCTTGATTCGAATCGCATACAAAGAAGAACTTCCAAACGTAAGTACACTGATAGAAGACACTCCCAAGAATATCGAAAGTGAATTGATCGGAAATCGTCGGAGAGAAAGACGCGCATTAAAAAAAGGACTACAGACAAAGGATTTTGTCTGGGTCGCAGCTGCCGGCCAGCGCTATCTTGAACATTATCCGGATGATAGCCCTGTATATCTCTGGGTATCGTATGCGCTATCCAGACTTGGAGATTATGAAAAGGCAATTAACTTCGGCGAATGCTTGTTAATGCGTGATCCGCAACATAGCACAAACATAGAACACCTTGTCAGGTTACATAGAAAACAAGGAAATTTAGAACGAGTGGACTCTTTACTTTCGGCTCGAACTAAATCTTAGCCACGACCCTAACCCATACCCATTTCACTTATCTATAATCTTTTCCGAGCCGTTGATATATATCAACCTACTTAACTGTCGCCACAGTTAGGATGGACTTTTCATTCACTTCCATCCATTTAACTTAGGCAACTGAAAGTCTATTTTTGCTGGAGAATTCACTTTGAAAGAAAGCACGATTTCTAGAATTCGCAATATTTGGGAAACCTATAATATGGCATTAAATATTCCTGTAATAGATAAACAGCATATTTGGCTGATTGCAATGATCGTGGAGCTGGAAGAAGATATTGAGTCCGAAACTCCTTACAGATTAGAAGAGAACTTTAGCAGATCTCTGACGAAGGCACTCGATTACACTTTGGAGCACTTTTCACTGGAAGAGAAGGCTCTTGAGTTAATGAACTATCCCAAACTCGGACAGCATAGAGTACAGCACATGAGATTTATCGGAGTGCTGAGAAGAAGGGCCAGAGAACGAATGGCAGGAGACTACAGAAAAGCTTCTCTAAATCTACTCAGAAATATGAGAACCTGGCTTTACCAGCACATTCTTTCCGAAGATAGGGCTTATCTCGATGCATTCACCTTAAATTACGAAAAGGTAAAAGACGCGATCGAACTGCAATTTAACACTTCTCCGCATCGAGAAGAAGTGGAAGAACTTTATAATATTATAACATATTCTCCGGTCTCTGTAGAACCTGAAGACTTGCCTACTCTCGACGACGACAATCTCAAACTGATTTCGGAACTTTGGCACAGATACCGGCTCAAAACCGGAATTGCTATTGTAGACATGCAGCATCTTTGGTTACTAAAACTGCTCGTAAAGCTCGAAAAAATGCATAAGCAGAGATTAAAGCAGCAGATAGGCAGCGATGAAGTTAGCCCAAAAATCAAAGAGGCACTAGCTGCCACTGTAGACTATATCCGAGAGCATTTTGCCACGGAAGAAGCAATCATGAGACAGTTTCACTTTCACGGAACGATGACCCACCTAAAGCAGCATAGAGGCTTTGATCGATTGATAAGCGAACTGGTATTACACGGCGGTGAAAACGATTTTGACGCGGTATCGAAGCTACTTCAGGATCTAAAGGAATGGCTAATCAGTCATATCGCGGTTGAAGATAAGAAATTATTCTATTTCTTCCGCTATCGCTTGGGAGAAGTAAACGACTATGTACGCAAACTAAACCAGGAAGGAAGAATTCATATCTGGAAAGATGCTGTTCACATTTATCGACTTTTAGTGAACTACGAGGAAGTTTCCGGAGCGAAAGTTTAGGCGGTCTCTTCCAACCCGCAGCAAACTCTAACCGCTTCCATCAGTTTTTTTGAATCCCAAGGTTTAGGAAAAACTGCATAAGCACCTGCGTCATTTTTGACTCGCTCAATTGCGGCTTCGTCGACATGCCCGGTCACCATGATTGTTCTGATGTCCGGGTGTTTTTGTGAAACCAGAATCAGAAATTCATCCCCCTTCATTCCCGGCATAAGCCAGTCGGAAAGAATTAAGATGACTTTTACTCCACCGGCGCTGAGCTCATCAATTAATTCTAATGCTTCGGGGGCGTTCAGTGCGGTTTCGTATTGGAACTGATTCCCGAATTTCTTTTTTAGCTCTTGCTTCAAAGCAACCAGGATGATCGGCTCATCGTCCACACATAAAATTACGTTCTGCGATCGTTTACTCTCCAATGCTTTAACCCGTCTAGTCAGCGGATTTTAGCCAGACACTGAATTTAGTTTTTCCTGGCTTGCTTTCGAACTCTATTTTACCGCCCATCTTTTCGATGATTTTCTTACAGATATCTAGACCGATTCCGATTCCCTCTCCGTGCTTTTTAGTCGTAAAAAACGGATTGAAGATCTTGCTTTGAATTTCCACTGGAATCCCGGGCCCTGAATCTGTAATTGATGTGACGATCCAGGAATCCATTTTATTAATTTCAATCTCGATTTTTCCGCTATATTCCATGGATTGTAAACCATTATTTATCAGGTTAATCCAAACCTGGTTCAATTTATTACCGTTCCCGATGCATCTGTTATCGGTGTTGTATATTCGAAGTACTTCAACTCCGTACTTAATTTTATTATGATATAGTGCGAGCAGCGTTTCAATTTCAGATCGAATATCCACACTGGAAAGCTCCTCATCGTCTCGTCCCTCCGGCGACAAATAGTTCCTAAGCGCTTCGACCACATAAGAAGCTTTCCCGTTAGCCACAGAGATGACATTTGCCAATCGAGCTATACTAGAAATCGTATTCAGCGCACTTAGAAGATCTGAACTTCTTTCTGTATTGAGTAACTTTAGAAGCCTCTCCCCTAATTTGTGCACGCCCGTCTCGATCACAATGACTGCGGACTCCTCCGGGTTTCTTATACCGGCGTCCCGGAAGGTCTGGATCATCTTTTTTCGTAAAGATCGATCCGGCAAATGCTCCGGAAGCGCCGCATCTAACATGCACTCTACTAGAAGTACTCTAAAACTTTCTCTTTCTTCATTATTTAGATTGGACAAAAGTTCTGGAATTTCTTTAAGCTCTGTATCGAGCATTTTGAGTATCGTCTTGTTTGCAGAAGAAATTGCGCCTAAAGGAGTGTTTAACTCATGCGCCATTCCAGCCGAAAGTCTTCCAAGCGCGGCTAGTTTCTCAGAAAGCAAGAGTTGCTCTTGGGCATCCTGCAATTCCTTCATTATATTTTCTAGATGGTTGATCGTTTTGATAAGTTCCTCGTTAGAACTTTTCAATTCCAACGTTCGGAGTTCTATTTTTCTCTCTAAATTTGCATTCAAGTCCAGAATCGTTTCTTCCGCTTGCTTTGCATTGGTAATATCATGGGTAATTCCAAAAATCTGCTTCGGTGCACCGGTATGACTTCTCTTATAGATAAGTTCTGCGGAGATCAACCACTTCCATTCTCCCAATTTATGCCGCATTCTATATTCGTGGTGGATCACTGTCTTGTCCCCCAGGCTATGGTAAAGCGGCACTATTTCTGTTAAATAGGTCTTAAAATCATCGGGATGCATTAATGTAGGAACGATTTGATCGCCCATACTTTGCAATTCCGAAGGTGTATACCCCAAAGTATTAACGATACCGTGATTACTATAGATATTTTTCCTTTCTTCTAAATCATAAATATATAATACATCCGGAGTCAGATCAACGATCGTCTCAATCAGGCGGCTGTGTTCGAGGAGCTTCTCTTCTATCTTTTTTCTTTCGGACACATCAACCATTACACCGCGAAGAAACTTTACTGAGTCCGAGAGCGTAATTAGCTTTGCTGTGTCACTCACCCATACGATATTCCCGCTTTTATGCAAAAGCCTATATTCGAGGTCTTTGGTTTTATGTTCGTTCACGCATTCGGAGTAAAAGCCAACCGCCTTTTTTTTATCCTCAGGATACAGGTGCTCTAACCAAAAGCCACTTTGCTTCCATTCCTCCACTGAATATCCGAACAAATTCACAGCCTGCTGGCTCACATAAGTAAAATCAAAAGTATCTATCGTGGCTTCCCAAACGACGCCGGGACTAGTATCCACCAAGTCATGAAATTGTTGCTCACTCAATCTGGTGCGCTCGATCGATTCCCGAAGTTGCTCCATCATATTGTTAAACGATATGGAAAGAGAGTCTAGCTCTGCCAATAAACTGCTCGGAACCTTTTGTGAAAATTCTCCCAAAGCCAAAGCCCTTGTTGCAATCGAAATCCTACCTATCGGTCTGGCCAAGATATCAGCCAATAGTACCGCTACTAGTAACGCAAGTGTCAGACCTATTGCGAAAATAATCCCTGATTTCGCGTTACCCAATTGTACACCTTCCAGATAATAGCTCTCAGGCATTACAGTGAGTACAATCCAATCCTCGCTCGCACTCTGATTCACATAAGGATTTGCCTGGGCTAGCCAAGTTTTCCTAAATAGGGGTTTTGCAGAAATAATATCGAAAGGATACTGCTTAGCAGAATTAAAAGTTTCTAAACCTCCCGAAATCCGATTGAGATTGGAAACCGCATTTAAAAGAACCCCGTCTGCAACCGGTTGCAATTCCTTTTGCTTCAAGTCGGGCGAAGCGCTGACCGAGGAAACAACTAGGTTTCCAGATCGATCTATTATATAAATTGCAATCTGTTTGGACAGACTAGTTTTTGCGATTACCTTTGAAAGATCTGATTTTAAGCGAGCTTCATCATTTATTTTGAATGTTTCAAAGTAATCGTCTAACTGCAGTTTGGTTCTTTCTGAAATTTCATTGTGAAGACGGCTAGCCAGATTCATAGCGGTATTTTCAGCGCTACGAGAAGATATATATGCTGTAGCTATTACGATTACAAAAACGAAAACGATGAGAGGGGTTAGTATAAATATCCGAATCGGAAGTGCTTGGCTAAACGATTGATCATCCTCTTCGCTTCCCTCTTTTCCGCTTCGCCAAACCCATTCTCGAGCTCCTACCTTTCTTTCCTTTACGTGCCCCGAAATCTCCGCCCAGAACATATTGTATTTCTTGGCGAGAGGGTACGCGACTAACATCGCAAAAGGCGCAATGATCCAAGTTAATCCTGTAGTGAAAAATAAAGCAGGAGTTATGGTTCTGTAGGAAATCTCAGGCGTAAATTTATTTGAACAGATATAACCCCACAATTGAGGTTCTATGCTCATAAAAATGAGCACGAAGAGCAAATACCCTCCCCAGGTTTTTCCTTTTTTGAAATCCGGATCCTTTCCGATCAATTGATAAGCGACCCAAAAACAGGAAGGATTGATAAAGTAACCTTCTATCCAATCTAAAAGAAAGCTCGGGGGAACTCCTTCAATTAGATCCGAAAGTCCATAGACAAAGGGAACTGCGAGCAGAGCAGGATAACCAAAGATCAAAATACAAAGTAAAACAGATAGATCCTTCAATGACTCAAAGGTCTGCGCTCCAGGCACGAGTACGAAAAAGGAACCTATATAACCTGTTGTGAAAACTAGTATGAATGTTAGGGCGATACTCAGTAATGCCTTTGCATCCCAAGCTTGCCTTTCTCTACCTAAACCCCAACGACCTCCGGGCCTAAAAGTGAATCCCCCAAAAGCCGAAACCATCAGAAAGAGTCCGAGAAAATATCCGATATGCCCCCAAATATCCAAAAGCGGAAGAGGGATTGGTTCAAATACCTGTTCCAGCCAAATCATTAAGGAATTCATTTTTGAAACCCATATTCAGTAACAACAAAAAATAAATAAACCGGGTTCACGCTTTTTTCCGACGGAATAGTTGTATAGAGAATTCGCGGTAGATCCAATGAATTTTTCTACCGTTTACAGAATTAATTAATAAATTCAGGATTTTAATAGAAGCCTAATAGAGTTTGGCCTATTTCTATTTCAAGGAAATGATATAAATAAACGAACTTATCGTTTTAGGGATGTACTTCTTGTATTGCAGGAAAGATTCAAACTCTTTGACCGCAAATTATTTTCGCTTAGTCAAACTCACCGATCTTTTCGAGGTTGAACTTTTTTTACTTTTGGAAGTGCGAAGTATCAACTGGTCATCACTGGTCAAAGATTTTGATACAGAGCCAATTCCACCTTGAAATAGGGTTCCTAAATAGTCCGAAAGCTTGCGTAATTCGAACTTTTGTTCTCCGGCTAAAAGCACCATCGCCTCAAAACCCACTGCGACCATCATCACTGAAGTTATTTTTATTGGATGATGAGGGAACATTCCCAGCTCAACGGCACGATCGAGATCCCGACCGAGTTCTTCCAAAATAAGGGTCATCGGCCCTCCTTGAAATAAATAACCTCTAAGTATATCCCGGTTTCTGGCTAACATCTGTAGGTTCTCTCGATTTTGCAGCATGATCGTGAACAATGCAAAATACGCATCACTCAGGAAGGTTAAGGGAGAATTTGCATTTGCTCGTGCTTCGGAAATCGCGTGACGAATGTTTTCCGCAAAATCGTCCGCAAGATCCTGCATTACGGATTCCTTATCTTTGTAATAATTATAAAAAGTTCCCTGGGCTAACCCACTCTCGCGAATAATTTCTCTAGTCGAACAAGCCTCAAAACCTATCGTGGCAAAGACTTTTCGAGCGGCATCGAGAATCGCTCGGCGATTTCGCATCTTGTTGTCTTCTCGACGGGAGTATGACGGTTCAGAATAAATCATTAAAGTTAGTAAGTTTTTAGCAAGCCGATGCTTGGCAATTTTTTTAAAATACTTTTTGCTGCGTAATAACCACACATACCGTGGACTCCTCCGCCAGGCGGAGTCGAAGCAGAGCACAAAAATAGGTGAGGATTCGGAGTACTGTAAGGATTTAACCGAAAGACAGGTCTAAAAAAAGCCTGAGTAATGTCAGCCGCTCCTCCTGTAATTGCCCCTCCGATATAATTTTCATTATACTTTTCTAAATCACCAGTATTCATCGTATGTCTTGCTAAAATCAGATCCTTGAATCCCGGAGCGAATCTTTCGATCTGATTTTCCAGAACTTCGGTCAGGTCCACTCGAGATCCGTTCGGGACATGGCAATATGCGTATCCGGTATGTTTCCCCTTCGGCGCCCTTCCCTCGTCGAATTGACTTTGCTGTATCACGAGTGCGTACGGTTTTTCCGGATGTCTACCTTTCCAAACTTCCGATTCAGCAAATGCGATTTCTTCTAGAGTGCCGCCCAAATGTACTGTAGATGCCTCTATACATTTAGGATCAGACCAAGGAATCTGACCGCTCAGCGCCCAATCTATCTTGAAAACTCCAGGTCCATATTTATAAGATTGTAATCTTCGAATATAAGAAACTGGTAATATTTTTTGAGCGATCCTTGTAACTTGTGCTGGGCTAGTATCGAATAGAACTACTCTTGACCTTGGTAACTCATTTATATCCGACACTGCATTTCCGGATCTCATTTCGACTTTGAGAGATTTCAAATAACCGACTAACGACTCGGTGATCATTTGCGATCCGCCCTCCACAATTGGCCAAGACCTCATATGACCTGTCAGCAAGAACAGCAATCCTATCGCCGTAGTCAAAGGCTGATCAAAGGACAGAATGGAATGACCCGCACAGCCGGCGAATAAGGCCTTTGCCCTTTGCCCTTTGAACCTGCTTTTTGCAAACGATTGCGCAGGACGCAGACCCAACATTCCGAAGCGCGCTAGCAAAAAAGGATTCTTGGGGATTCTTAAAGGAGCTAAGGCATCTTCAATCAATCCATCGGGATTCCTCAAAAAAGGTTCCACCAAACGCAAATAAGCTGCTTTATCGATTCCTAAATTTTCAGCGGTCTCTTCGGTTGATTTTCGGAGAAGAACTGCAGGTTCTCCGTCCAGAGGATGAGCTACTGAAGCGGGAGGCTCTATCCAGCGAAGACCGAATTTTTCGAGAGGAAGGGTTTTTAGATAGGGAGAAAGCACACCCATCGGATGTGCTCCAGAACAAATGTCGTGCCGAAATCCAGGCAAGGTTAACTCGCCTGTCCGAGTACCTCCTCCAAACGTTTCGGCTGCTTCTAAAATCAAAACGGAAGCTCCGGCTTGAGCCAGCACGGAGGCCGCGGCAAGTCCGTTCGGCCCCGACCCTATGATGCAGACATCAAACTCTTCGCTTCCCTGTTTCATTTCAGGCCTTAGTTGGCCAAGGTTGCAATTTTAGTAATTCGTTTATCTCCACTTTTCCTGATTCTATCAAACCAGTCTTTGCGTCATAAATCCTGTATTCTTGGGTGGATTTTCCCAAAGGCTGCGACTCTAGGAAAATGCATCTTAGTTCTTCCGGTTCGAATCCGCACTGTTCCTGGACAGATCGAAGCAATTGCTCATCGTGCAGGTGCCCTTCTCCGAAATTATAACCGACAATCATTCCGGCTATCAGCTCTCCGTCGACCCACTGATAGTCTTCGAATTTTCGAACAGCTTTTGGAACCAAGGTTTGAAAAGCCCTACCGTGAAGGTGCATCAATCTGAACGCCATTACCTTACTCACGAGCCCCACAGAAACTTTTCGTTCATAAAACATATCTAGTTGGTCATACAGCCAAGCAGAACTTTTCGTGAGCTTATCCAGTTTACGATAGCTTTCACCTTTGAACAACCAAACGCTAGTCGCCCAGTTCCCAGCATAATATCTCATCGCGAGTAGAAAAGAAATCCACTCCGGCTTTATGTTTCCAAGCAACGGAAGTAATATGCAGAACACGATCAAAAACAAAACAACAGGCATAGATCCCACATCGAACGGAATCACGTTCGGATTCGCACCGAATAAAAAGAATCCTGCATATACTACCATAAAGTTCCATTCGATTGGAACTCCCATTGGGATATTGCTCGTGATATATGTGTGCAGCAGAACCATCATGATCAATCCCGCAGTCATTACATTCGCAGAACCTGATAGAATTCCTATTACAAACGTAATTGGGATCGCCAACTCCAATGCAGTTCCCATATACGTTTTTACTAATGCAGTAGTCGAAGGGCGCAAATCGTCTGGATAGTTTTTATACATCGCCTTTCGGAACCATCCAAAAGGAGTGAATGGACTATTGCTCGCCATCACGCAGACTACAGTTACGAAGTGATGATTTAGTTTAGAAAATCCAGCAAAGAACCAGAGTGCGAGCTGCACTACCATAGCTCCGGCTATCCAATTTGGCGCAAAGGCAAAGACTACAATAGTGACCCAGTAGTGCTCTCCGCGAGCAGCCAAAAAGACTGTCTTGTCCAAAAGCCCCAGCAAAGGCAATAATACGACAATAGGCAACCATTGATCAAAACCGGGTGCTGGATGAATTAAGGAGATGAATAGAAAAACAACTAACGCAGCGTAGCTGATGATATCCAAGAAGCCCCTGGTTTTTGCACCTACGATTGGAGCTCCTTCGATTAAAGGCATCTTAGTTGTTTTTGGCCTAAGGAAATATAGAAATCCGCCTAAAGGGGGAAAATATCTTCCGGTCAGTGGACCGCTTCCGCAGCCAAAGCCTAAGACTTCGAATAACATGCTCCAGGCGATAGCCTTTTGAAACGCTATCGGTTGCATCCACCAAGAGGTGGAGTCCCAAGCTCCGAGTCCGGGGGTAAAGGAGCAGAAATAAATCCAACCAGCAACGTAGAGACCTACTTTCAGTGCGTAAATAAGATATACACCTTCAGGCGAGCCGTATCCTTGAACTGCCCAAGCCTGACAGACCAGTCGGGCCTTTTCGCTAAAAGATTTTTTCAACCACTCCATTGGATCATAAGGTGGCGCTTTTGGTTTAATCATCTTTCCTATTCCTTTCCCTTCTATTTTTCCACTGAGGGTCGAATTTTGTAAAAAAAGGGTACTACGTCAAGAATTAATGACCAGTTGGTCATTAATTTTACTACTAAAAATTCATCCGTTCGATTCAGGACTCCGTTTGGGCTGCTTCTAAAAAGATTTCGTTTTCAGCAGCCGATATTTCACGACCTGTAACATTCGGTAATAAAAGAACTAACAATGCGTTGATCACAAACAGTATTCCACAGGATGCAAAAGCATAAGGCCATCCCCAAGAACCCGCGATCGCAGAAGTGAAGAATGCAGAGAACACAGTCATGCCTCTTCCTAAATTGAAAGCAAATCCCGGTCCGGTGGCTCGTAAGTGAGTGGGATAGAACTCGCTAAACATTACTCCAATAATTCCAAAATACCCGAAGCTGATCCCTAAGAGTAAGAAAGCGAAGACGAAATTCCTAAATGTAGAACCTCTAGGATACTCCTCTGCACTTTTTACTAATATTGAATGCGTCCCGCTGGTCCCATTCGCCAAACTGAGTTTACCGCTCAAAAGTACAACTTTTCCCTCGAATTCGGAAAGCTTTGACTCAGGATCTTCTACCTTTACATTAAGAAATCCTTTCTTATTCTGTTGGTTCACTGTATTGTCCGTCAGCGCACCTTGGCTATATCTGCCAGTGGTAGTTACATCCGAAAGATCAGAGCGGTCTATTAGATATTGTAGAGAAACGACAGACCGTAAGCGATCATCGTTCAATAGCTGCTTTGCCACGTAAGCAAAGGAACCGAGAGAAATCAGACCGTAGAGTGAAATGATGGCAAAAACTTTTTTTCTTCCGAATCGATCGGAGGCAAATCCAGAAAGAATGATTGCGGGAACCGCCGTAAGAATCACGAGTAACATGGGTAAGGTGGTCGCCTTTTGATCCAGACCCACTCCTCCTGAACTAATCTCCGTCTGTAGGAAATCTGGTACCTTTTGTATTACGGCATAATAGCAAAATTGGGATAATACCGAAAGAAAGGTGATTAATAAGGTAATTCTAAAGTATTGTCCTTTGAATATTTCTGCCAAAGGAGCTCGATCCACAGAAGCATGAAGCTCTGGGTCCAACTTTCCTGTTGCCTTTTCTTCCTGCAAGGCAAGCCATACTTTGGATTCCGGAACTGCCCTTCTGATCCAAAAAATCATGAGAGCCGGAAGAGCCGCCAAACCGAAAACCCAACGCCAATCTAATCCTGACCTGGTTCCAAGAATGACAGCGATTAGTGCACCAATTCCATACATGGAATGCACTGCTCCGCCGACAAGTCCTCTGCGTTTCGGTTTGTAGCTCTCCGAAAGAAGAGCATAACCTAAAGCCCATTCTCCGCCGATGCCGATGGCGGAAACAATTCTCAGCACGATCAAGGTCCAAATATTCGGAGAAAATGCGCAAGCCGCGGTTCCAAGAGAATAAATTAATATAGAATAACTTAATGCTTTCTTTCTGCCGATCTTATCTCCCAGAGGACTGAAAAGGATTCCACCAATTGCTGTAAACAGCAGGGTCAAGCCGAGAGCGAGATTGATCTGAAAGTCGCTTGCATTTAGGCTCATCTGAATCTGCTTTTGCATAATTACCAAAAGCATAATGTCCATTCCGTCAAAAAGCCAACCAAGGCAAGTCGCGACAATGACGGATCTGCGCTCTTTTGAAGTATAAGTAAGTTCCACAGATTACTCCTTAAACGGTTTGTCCTGACAAAAGTTCATCACGTAATTTTAATTTTTGAATTTTGCCCGAAGCGGTTCTAGGAAACTCTTCGATAAAGATAACCTTGCCTGGCATCTTATAGTTCGCGACCTTTTCTCTTAAGAATAACTTGATGGACTTTTCATCCAGCTGAACTTCCGGTTTCCTCTTGATTACGGCGACTACCTGTTCTCCATATTTTTCATCCGGGAATCCGATCACCGCACAATCAGCGACTTCGGTCATTTGATAAAGCACTTCCTCAATTTCCTTTGGATAAATGTTTTCTCCGCCTCGAATCAACATTTCCTTCTTGCGGCCTGTGATAAAGAAATAGCCGTCCTCGTCGATATGCCCTAGATCACCTGTATGCAACCATCCATCCACAATCGTCTCTTTCGTAGACTTTTCATCTTTATAATAGCCGGCCATGACATTCCCGCCCTTTACGACGATCTCACCGATCTGGCCAGTCGAAAGGAATTTGCCCTGGTGATCCATGATTTTTACTTCTTGCATATCGAGTGGCAAACCGATCGAACCGATCTTGCGTTTTCCGTCTAACGGGTTCAATGTGGAAACGCAAGTGCCTTCCGAAAGTCCGTAACCTTCCAATATCTTTGCATTGAATTTCTTTTCGAACTTATTGAATACTTCGACTGGCATTGGAGCGGCACCGCAAATGCATGCTTTTACAAAGGATAAGTCTGCTCCATCTTTGTATTCCGGCATTTCATTTAGAAAATTGTACATTGCCGGGACTGCACTAAAACAACGACATGTATATTTCTGTAATGTAGGAATGAACGTACGAGGTTTAAACTGCTCCTCTAGAATTAGCCTTGCTCCTGCCGACAAAGTCAGCATCACAGAAGCAAGCTGCGCGTTCACATGAAATAGAGGCATAATGCAGAGGTAAGTGTCCGTATCTTCCGGCATCATTCTCGGAAAAAATTGGTCTACGTTGCTCAAATAATTTTTATGAGTCAGCATGCAACCCTTAGGCTTTCCGGTAGTCCCGCTAGTGTAGAGCATACCAGCGATATCCGATTCCTGAATATTAGAATAACTTGTTGGAAGCTCCGACGAAGAGTTTTTCATTTCCGACTGAAATTGAATCTGCTTGATTCCGTCGATTTCTCCAATTGAATCCACATTTTCGTCGTCAACGAAGATAATCGTCTTAAGATTTTCCATTTTAGAAAGAACAGGTTGAATCAGCTGGAAAAAACGAGTATTAGTGACTAAGGTATTGATTTCGCTATGATTGATTTGATAAAGTAGCTCATCGCCCTTGAGCAAAATGTTAAATGGCAATGCAGTACCTCCGGCGAACATAGCCCCGAAGTACACATTCAAAAAATCTAAACCGTTAGGAAGAAGTATCCCGAGTCTATCTTTGGGAGAAAATCCTGCTTTTGCCCCAAGCAGGTTCGCTGTTTGGACCGAGTAAAGATATTGCTCCTGATAAGTAACTTCCTTTTCCAAAAAGATCACGAAGACCTTTTTCCCGTACTTTGCGGCTTGGTCCTTGAGCAGCTCAGGTATATGCTTAGATTTCATACCATTTCCTTTGTTGGCTTCTTGCTGGGGCTCGAGTGTTGACATTGGTCAACCAGGTGTCAATACAAAATGACTAATTGGTCATTTTTCTTTGCCGCGAATTCAACCGGTCGTTATAAAACGAGCCAACAGCTTTGTAGTGTGATTTTAGGAGATGGTGGGTTTTGAGGGGGCCCCGCCCTCTTTAGGGTGGGGGCCGGTGCGGTGGTACCCGCTGGCAGCCACAAAATCGCATCTATCACGATCGATCATTTTTTGCAAGAGGATTTTGTAACTCCTTGCCCTGTAGGAGCTCCTACAAGCTCGAGATCGATTATCAGGCTTTCCTCTACCAGCAATATTCAAATCTAAAAAATCTAGGAAGAATATCAGAATATAATAATTCTCTTATCATTTACACTGATATTGCACTTATTCCGTACGAAGCTAAATTTCTTGAGATTAGGCATCCTTTCACAATTCGAACGTCCTTTTTTTGTGATTCGGTCGAACTGATTCAGAGCAAGAATTATGATCTTGTTCCACTCGTACGGTTAAGGTGGAATCCACTTATCCTCGAGTTTTTCAAACAATTTTAAAATACTGAAGTGGTGAAGAAAAATGTTTAAACAGCTAAGCCCTATTTTTGCAATCGGACTTACAGTAATCCGATGCCAGGTAACCGAATTAGAAGACAGGACTACAAATCCGCTATTTCCCATCTCTCACATGGAGCAAGTTGTCCGCTTGGAACTTCCTCCGGGAAATATATCCGCTTCCTCAAACGGTAGAATCTTCTTTTCATTTTTTCCCCAAGGAGAACCCGAGATTAAAGTTGCGGAGCTCCAGAACGGGCAGGTAATACCTTTTCCTGATCTAGAGTTTCAACATAATTTTGATTCAGTACTCTCCGTGAGAGTTGATGACAAAGGCAGACTCTGGACCTTAGACTATGGAAATATTATAGGAACAGGAAAAACTAAAATTTACGGATTTGATATTACCACCAAACAGGTGATACACGAATTCGAATTTCCCAAAACTCTTGCTCCTAAAGACTCTCTATTCAACGACATGCAAATCGACACGATTCGTGAGACTGTCTTCATCACTGACACCAGTCCGATTGGCGGAGACCCAGGGCTCGTAGTCTATAATATTCAAACAAAAACCGGTAAAAGAATACTGAAAGGCCACCCATCTGTGGTCGGGGAAAGAAATCAAATCAAAGTGAATGGTCAACCTTTTCAAGTAGCGGGTGTACCTATTATCTTTAACGCAGATTCCATCGCTCTAGACAAAAACAGAGAGTGGCTCTATTTCGCACCATTTACTTCCGGTTCCTTGTTTCGTGCAAAAGTGGCTGATTTAATAAACGATTCTCTTACTCCAGACCAATTGGCGCAGAAAGTGGAAAATTTTGCAGAAAAGACCATGTCCGATGGAATCAGCATAGATACCAATAACGGAATCTATATTACGGATCCGGAACATTCTGCAATCACCTTCCTGGATGAAAATAAGAACCTAAAGACTTTGTTTAAAGATACTTCGCTCCGTTGGCCAGACGGATTTAGCTACGCGCCGGATGGTTATATGTATCTCACCTGTAGCGCGTTAAACGATGTGTTTTTACAAACAAAAGATACAATCAAGAAAAGGGGGCCTTACTTTATCCACAGATTTCAGGTAACTACACCTGGAATCATAGGCAGATAATAGATAACGTATAGATACCATTTAACAAAGGGAGCAATCCATTCCCTTTGTTAAATGAAAAGTCTAGGAGAAAGAATCGGATTCTTTTTCGGAGATACGATTCTTTCTATAAATCGCAGGAGACATTCCGGTCGCTTTGACGAACTGAGAATTGAACGTAGATTTGGAATTGAATCCGACTTCGTAACCGATCTCTAATACTGTCTTCTTGGGATCATAAATCAAGAGATCGCACGCTTCTTTGATTCTATAATAATTTACTAATTCATAAAAGGTCATTTGATGCACTTCGTTTAAGTATCTGGAAGTCTGATGCACACTCAGTCCTAAACCGGCCGCTAGATCGATCAATCTCAGCTCGCTATCTCTGTAAAAAGCCTGTTGTTCCATAATATTTTTAAGCTTAGAATTCGCAGCTTCGACGTCGGAAGGTAATAATGGAGTGTTCTGGTATTTTACGCTCTGTATTACTGCACTTAACTCACTAAGTAATCCGGGATGCCTTTCTCTGACCACAAACATCAAAAGCACAATGATCGCAATGCAAGATGCTCCAATTTCAAAGAGCAATCTGCTCTTCATAAAGAAAGCGGGACCGATTAAAGCGTTGGAAAATACCGGAAGCAACAAGACTACCCAGATTAGCTTAATTTCATAAATTTCATATTTCTTACTGACTTTATGATACAAATACAGACAGGCTAACGAGTATACAGAAACGTGAATGCTTGCGATAAGCGCGGCCAGATGAAGCCAATCTAAGCGGAATTCTATCGAGTCTCTTTGGATCAAATCCCGGAGTTGGTCCTGTTCTTGAATAAAGAAAAGCGATTCTCCGATAAAAAATAGAATGCAAGGTACAAAATGAATCCAGTATCTCCGCTCAAATTTGCCAGATGCACTCTCCTCATCCGGATTCTGAAGTCTTTTCTGTACAAAAACAAAGACCAATGGCCCTACAAGTACAATCGTTGTATAAAGATAGATAAAGAGATAAGGAATTCTTAATAAACTTTCATTCAAATACCAAGAATATCTGAGTAAGATCGTCCCAGTGAATACTGCAATCGCAACCATAGATCGGTTTGCTGCAGATTGCCTGCTCATTTCCAGAATCGCATATAAGAAAGAAATTCCGGCTCCAAATTGGATAACCGATATCAGACCTGCGTGTACCCACTCCATTTCCTAACTAATACCAATTCCAGCTGACACATATTTATCGGTAGAACGCGAATTGTCAAAACTTGTTTTGAAATCAAGGCCGAACCGATAAGTTCGAACGACTCATCCGATCGATCCGGTCGAATTCTTTCCGAGTCTATTTTAGAATAGAGTCATGATCCAAAATCCACTGGTAGTTCTTCAACTCAAAGGTTCTCAAGAGCAAATGGGCCGTCAATTCGGCGAAATCATGAATTCTATCGGAGAATTCGAGCCTATCTTCGATTTTTACCCAGTAATGGCTAGAAATCTTTTGGTAGGAAGTCTACCGCGATCGATGCGAGGTTCTCTAAGCAAAGGAGCTACTTCCATTCTCATCAACTGGATGCTCAGAAGGATGAGTAAGCACAGATCCCCAGAGTTTTCGGCAAGAACCATAGCAGCACTGACCACAGCTGGAAAATCTTCAAAAATTGCAAAGGAACTCTTTACGATGGATGCTTTCCAAAACTCTGTCGGACTTTTGGGACTGATCCAATTCTTACCCGAAATCGCTTTTTTTACTCCAGGAAGAACCGCCCAAATGGTTCCAGCATGCTCAAGCGTAGCGGTTTGGGGAGACCAAAGTAAAGATGGAAAACTGTATCACGCTCGCAACTTTGATTTTCCCGGGGTAGATGTTTGGGATACGAGACCGATCGTAGCTTTTTGTACTCCAGATCAAGGTTTGCGCTACGGTTATATCGCGTGTAGAGGAGCGGACGTACCAGGAATTACTGCGTTTAACGAAGCAGGAATTACGATCGCCTTCCATACTCGTTTCCACAAGAAAGTTGGATTTAGCGGTGTTGGAGTAATCGACCTAGGACATGAAATTATTTCCAAAGCAACTAATATACGTGAGGCGGTAGAAATTGCCCGTCGTAGGAAAATCAATTCAACTTGGGGAATGATCATAACAAGTCAAAACGAGACCGGATCCAAAGCAGCTGTTATAGAGACAAACTACGGAGACGTAGATGTAACCTACTCTACTCCTGGATCAGATCACATCGTAAACACGAATCATTACTTCAGTCCTCGATTGCAGCAAGGCGAGATCTTGGCATCTCCAGTCTTTTATCATCATAGCTTGAGCCGTTACCAAAGGGCTCAGGAAATCCTAGCGAGCCAAAGAAAAAAAGGTACTACTGTTTCCGATTTACAGAATTTGTTAAACGACACAATCGATCCGAGTAGCGGTGGAAATCGAACCATGGGTTCAACCTTGCGTCAAATTACTTCGGTAAAATCCGTAGTCATGAGTCCCGAAGCCGGAAAATTAAGTATCTCGGTCGGAGTCGCCCCTACTGGTGGAGGTCCTTACGTAGAAGTTCCGATTGCTTGGGGAAAACCTGGGTACAAAATCATAGATCTGAAAAAACAGAAAAGTACGACCAAGAATTCGAATCGAAAGGCAAAATCTGCTCCGAACGCAGAAAAAACAGCGGTTCATCATTACAAGCAAGCCATGCTAATCGACGAAAATCCTAAATTAGGTGGAATCGATGAGATAATAGCGGAACTAGACAAGGCAGCAAAATTTGAAGCGAAAGACCCTTCCATTCTTTTCCTCAAAGCCATGCTATATATCGAAAAGGGAAAACTAAAGGAAGCTTCTGAACTCATGGAGAGAGTCGACGAACTAGAAAATTCAAGCTTTCGTAAACTCCAGAACCAGCTTTGGCTCGCCAGAACAAATTCTGTTTTAGGAAAAAATAATATTTCTAAACACTACTATGAGCAAGTCAAAAAGGGAAAGAATTCGCCTCTCTCCTCTGTTTGGATACAAAAGGCATACTCCGATAAAGGAAAATATAGCCCTCGCAAGCTAAAACTGGTTTCTCCGAATTTCCTGCTTGTGGATGTAAACGAGATTTGAGGAAAAAAAACTACCTAAGAAGCTTCATGTAAAATTCCATGAGTGCTTCTGGTAGCTGAGACGGGTGCGGTAGAATTCTAAAAGAGCCTATCCCAAGCATTGCCGGTAGGTAATGCTTGGCCTTGCTATCGATCGCTAGTGCAAATAACTGTACTTCGAACTTTTCGCACTCTTTGATCGCTTGCTTTACATCTTCCAAGCCATACTTGCCTTCGTAGCGATCGTAATCATTCGGTTTGCCGTCGGATAAAAGTAAGATCCAGCGTTTAGAGGAGGACTCATTTCGAATCTGTTCGAGAGCATGTCGAATTGCTGGTCCTATTCTAGTATAGCCGCTTGCTTGAATCGGGCCGATTTTGCCTTTTGCTCTTTCCCAAGGTTCGTCAAATGATTTTACGGAAAAGTAATCGCAATGGTTTCTAGTTCGAGAGGAAAAGTGATCGATTTGAAATCTATCTCCGAACTCGGAGCAAACTTGCCCAAATAGTAATAAAGAAATCTTTTCCACATCTAAGATTCGCTTATTATCAAAATAGGAATCCGTCGACATGCTAGTATCCGTTAAAATCAGAATCGACGTTTCTCTTAATTGCTTAGGTTTGGAAATATAGATTCTCTCTGAAGGAGTTTTTCCGCTCAGAATATCGATCTGGGAATCTACGACCAAGTCCAGATCAATTTCTTCACCGTCCACTTGTCTGGTTACCTCCAGTCTTTTGTTTGCAAAATAAAGGAATTTTGTTCTTAAGTTATTCAGAATAGTCGAATATTCTAATAATATTTTTTCTGCATATTCTCTATCTGTAGAATAGCTATTTTTTGCAAAAACCTGACAGTAATCGGTACGGTATTGTCTCTTTGAATAATCCCATTCGTCGTATCTAAAGGACTTTTCCTCTGAAATTCTCTCCTTGCTCTCCAGACCTCCGGATCCAAAAGTGAGTTCCGTTTTCCAAACGGATCGAACCTGCTCGGTAGATCGAACCGTATCCTTCAAATTCAGCTCTTTGAGTGCTTCTTCTTGGTCCGATAATTCGTCGGCTCCATCAAAATCCCTCCAATTTCCTTCGAATTCTTCCGCAGTATTCACCTTTTCAAAATGATGCTGCAGAGTATAATCTTGCTGGGACTTTTCATCGACTTGAATTTCTTGCACTCCCTCCTTTGGGGGAGCCTCTAATTCGGTCTCTATCTTTTGGTTAGTTTCCGAAGGATTTGGAAGAAGTTCTGATTCCCCCGAAGGTAAAAAACCGGAGGACATCCAACGTCCATGAAGAAAAGACAAATCTAGATCTTTGGTTACAGGCTTTTTTGCTCTTCTCCTACTTGCTTTTTTTTCGTAATAGATTACGGAAGCTACTAGTCGGCGTGAGCCCTTGTAATTTTGTAGAATATTCCTGACAACGACCGGAAAAGAATCCTTGGCCTTTAGTAAGGATTCTTCCCTGTTCCTTTTTTCTTCTGCCTTCCATTGAAATCCCAAGGATTTTTGTGCAGATAGATAAATTGTTCTGAATATAAAGAAATTCGCATTCTCTTTGGCTGTCGGACCTGCAGCATAAGATTCCGGGAGGAAAAATCTCTGATCCTGGAAGCCACCTTCGTTTTCTGCGGGTAAAATTTCGATGTTCTCTCCGGTCAGTGCCTTCGCCAGTATAGAAATGCGCTCTTTGATTTGTACCAAATAGACTCTTTTGTTTTCGATATCCGAAGTAGATTTACGTAAATATAAATTACGAATCGATTGATAAACTGTTTTGAATACTACTTCGTCCCATCCCATGCTTTTAAAACAGTAGGGAGACCAAATCCTTTAAAGCGTTTACCGTGTCTTTATCGTCCGACAACGGCTGAACGATCGCGACCTCGCAGGATAGTCGCTGCGGCAATCCGGACGAAATTAATTTCGCAGCGTCTACGAGAAGTCTCGTAGAACAGGATTCCATGAGTCCTAGCTCCTTTAGATTCCGAATTTTCTGTCCTAGTTTGACTAGTTTAGCCGCGATCCCTAAATCAATCCCTGACTCTTTGCAAAGAATTTCCTCCTCGACTGGGGCCTTTGGATATTCGAATTGAATAGAGACGAATCTTTGTCTAGTAGAAGGTTTTAGCTCTTTCCAACCTTTCTGGTATCCGGGGTTGTAGGAAGCGACTAACAGAAATGATTCGGGAGCTTTTACGATTTCGTTCTTGCGATCTAGGTAGATCTCCCGTCTGTAATCGGTAAGAGGATGAATCGCAACTAGTATATCGGGCCTTGCTTCTGCGATTTCATCGATGTACAAGATGCCGCCCATCCTCACGCTCCGAGTCAAGGGCCCGTCTTGCCAAACAGTTTCAGTTCCACGGATCAAAAAACGGCCGAGCAGATCTACTGCAGATGTTTCCTCGTGGCAAGATACGATTACCAAAGGCAATCCTAATCTCGCCGCCATGTATTCTACAAATCTGGACTTTCCGGAACCAGTCGGTCCTTTCAAAAGCAGAGGAAGCTTATTCTTGTGTACCTGCTCGAATACCTCTACTTCGCTTCCGGTCTGTCTATAATAAGGGCTCTGCTCTTGAACTATATCATCTTTCCTTAATGCATCCATTAACGACCGGCGAGAACTGCATCCCCGGTCATTCCTTCTTCACCCAGAGCTTCATCGGAAGGAATTCCAAAACGGATGAAATTAATAATAAACGCAATAATTCCGGATGTGAATACGATCGCCGCCAGAACCAAACCCAAGAAGTGAACTTCGATTTCTTTTTGCACTGTAAGGAAGTCCAATCCGAATTTTCTCTCCAGATATACTTGCGCGATCCCAGCTACTGCGAACGCACCTGTCATTCCTAACATGCCGACATTCGAAGCCCAAAAAGCGTAGAGACCAACGGAATTGTTCCACAACTTTCTGCCCGTCAATAATGGCATCGCATACGTAATAATTGCGAGGACGATCATTGCATACGCACCCCAAAATGCCATATGCCCATGCATTGCTGTGATCAAAGTACCATGGGTATATAAATTCACCTGAGGAAGAGTATGAGCAAATCCTAAAAAGCCAGCACCCACGAAGGACATGATCGCACTACCGATCGTCCAAAAAAGAGAAATGATATTCGGATGGTTTCTACCGCTTTTGCGATACATGGCTACGGCAAACATAGCCATTGCCAAAAACGCGAGAGGCTCCAACATAGAGAAGATACCGCCGACTACTTTCCAGTAAGCAGGAACTCCTATAAAGTAATAATGGTGACCGGTTCCTAAAATTCCGGAGAGAAAAGTTAGGCCTACAATTACATAGAGCCATTTCTCTATCACTTCCCTATCCACTCCTGTCAACTTAATGAGTAAGTAAGAAAGAATCCCTCCCATGATCAATTCCCAAACGCCTTCTACCCAAAGATGCACGACCCACCAGCGGAAATAAGAATCCAAAGTCTGGCTATTAAACTGGATCATTCCAGGAAGATATAGAAGCGCCGCAGCAAATAACCCGAAATACAAAACAAGACCTGTCGTAGAATGCTTTTCTCCTTTCCAGAGAGTCATTCCTATATTAAAAAGAAATAATAGTACATTGATCACTACAAGATAATCTAGCGGTCTGGGAATTTCTAAAAACTTTCGACCTTCCCAAAAATTGAAGTGAAATCCTATGATAGAGATTACGCCGACAACGATCAAAGAGATGAGCTGGACAAATGCAAGCTTTTCGGAATAGATTTCTCTCCCGGATTCGTCGGGTATAATGTAGTGTGCCGCCCCCATAAATCCTGTCAGAAGCCACACTACCAAAAGATTAGTGTGAGTCGCTCTAGCCGTGTTAAACGGGATCCACTCATGCAAGCCGTCAAAACCCATTCGCGCAAAGCCTAGGATGAATCCGTATACTAATTGCAGCGAAAGGAGTAACATGCAGGTTGCAAAAAACCAATATGCGATTTTCTGAGATTTGTATTTCATGCTTTTACTCTCTAATCGAACGTTATTCCACTTACTTTAATTGCGACAGATACAAGGATAAATCTTTGATTTCAGAATCGCTTAACGGCAGCTTGGGCATCGCGGTGCCCGGCTTTACTTTCTGCGGATCTTTTAACCAAGTTTCCAAGTAAGCAAGATCGTATTTCTTTCCAACTGCATCCAAAGCAGGTCCTACATTTCCTCCAGCACCACCTACTGCGTGACAGGCGACGCAAATCTGCTTAAATTTTTCTGGAGGATTGATCGACGCGGAGCTCTGAGAAACCGTTTTAGATTCCTGCTTGTATTCCGGTTTCGGAGGAAATCCCTTTAGATCCAGCTCGCCGTTCCACTTTAAAAAGGCGATCACATCAGAAATATCATTCTCGGTGAAATCGTACTTCACCATTTTCCTTTCACCGGGATACATCGCTTGCGGATCTTTCAGGAAAACTCTAATCCATTCCGGACCCCTTCTTTCGTACACCTTCGTAAGCTCCGGTGCATAATAGGCCCCTTCACCCAATAAAGTGTGGCAGCCCATACAATTATTTTTTTCCCAAAGGTGCTTTCCGCGAATTACGGAATCGGAAAGGGTCGCGGCAGATGTACTGGAGTATACATATTTTAAGGAATCGTAAGTTAAGAATAAAAAAATTGCGGAAAACAAAATGGTTCCTGATAGAAAAAACAGTTTTGCCTGGAACTTGGTCAGCATAATTTCTTCCTTTTCTAATATTCCTGCAACAGGGGAAAATCCGCCTGATATATGTCATACAATATTATAATAATCAAGAAGGTTTTGTCCTTGATTTGGGTCAACCTTGCGCTAAAAATCTGAATTGACCGAGTGATAAATAAAAACTAGAGATTACCCAAGAAAGATGACAACGACTCTTTGCAAAATAAGCCCAAAAACTGCACCCGTGAACGATTGGATAACTTTATATTCAGAATTCGGAAAGCTAATCCGGCCGATCGGAATCAGGAAAAAATTCTATAAGGACCAATCTGTTTTTTCGGAAATGGAGCCGTACTCCGGTTTCTTCGAAGTAACTTCAGGAATTTTTAAACTTTATTCTCTGAATACAAACGGGCGAGAAGCGACCTTAAAAATCTTTTTCCCTGGTGAGTTAATCGCGACTCCCCCGATGTTCCAAGATGAAGAAGAATCTGTTTATCCGGCAAATTGTCAGTCGTTGCAAGAAGGCGAACTTATCTTATACCCAAGGGACAAATTTCTTTCGATATTATTGCAAAACCCCCGGGCGCTTTTTTTGTTCTCTGCGGTTACGGTAGAGTACCTTACCTACTTCCGTCAAAAGATTGTCGAAAACGCTTTCTTTTCTGTTCGAGATAAGATACTGACGTATCTAATCGAATCTGGCGGATCCCAAGCTTACGTGTCTCTACCAATCGCCAAACAGCAGTTAGCATCTTTGATCGGCTCCACGCCAGAATCAGTTAGCAGAGCATTTAGGTCCTTGATCGAAGATGGAATCATCCGGGAACGAGAGGATTCTTATATTGTGATACGAGAAGCTCCGGCTCTGAGCGCACGACACTTTTATGAGTTCAAGAGATAGTTCAAAAATTCCATCGTATCTTATGGCTCGATAAAGCATTTGCTAAGCAATTCATTTTTGCTTTTTCGTTTTTGAATGCTTTTGAAACTTATCAAACTCCACCTTTCCGTCTACCATATGTATTCTCCGATCCGCGAGTGCGGCGTAATCGGGGTCATGGGTCACGTAAAGGATAGTAGTCCCGTTTTCTACATTCGCCTTTCTTAATATTTCCATAGCCTTATCACCATTTGCGGTGTCCAAATTCCCCGTTGGTTCGTCGGCGAACAAAAATGTGGGTTGCATAACCAGAGCTCTCGCGATAGCGGCTCTTTGTTGCTCCCCTCCGGACATCTGGGAGGGAAATTTATCTCTACAATGCTCCAAATCAAAAATCTCTAATAAGTTTTTAGCAAAATCCTTTTTTGTGTTTTCAGTTCCTGTCTTTCTAGTCGGCATCAGTATATTTTCTATCGCCGTAAGCTCCGGAAGTAAATAATGAAATTGGAATACGAATCCTATATGAGAATTTCGGAATCTATGAGCCTCTTTACTCTCCATGGTAAAAAGATCGGCCCCTTCCAAAAAAACCTTTCCGCTGGTCGGAGAATCTAACCCGCTTAGCATATACAGTAGAGTGGATTTTCCGGATCCGGATCTACCGGTAAGAGCAACAAACTCTCCCTTTTGCAATTCAAAGCCTACTCCGTTTACCGCACGGGTTGGCGGCTCTCCAAAAGTCTTTGTAAGAGATTCACAAGCGAGTGCAAAGTTTTTGGGATCTTTCACATTTCCTCCGGAGATTTAGCTACAATGCGACAAACAATCGATAGGCGATCAGGTACTACCACGTATGATCTCCACCGGAGAGAGTTTTGATGCAGAGCGAGCCGGTATATAAGAAGCGATTCCGCTGGTCACAACCGATAATAGAAATGCCTTAAAATAGATGGCAAAGTCCCAGGAAATCTTCATTACATTCGTAAGGATTGGACCCTTAGCGGTCTTGCCTCCAATTGGGTAACCGTCCAAGAAATAGCAAACGGAGGCACCGAAGGCCAATCCGAAAAATGCACCGATTAGTCCCAGAAAAAGACCCTGAATAATAAATAATCGAATCGTGTCGCCTTCGTCGAATCCAATGGACCTCAGGATAGCGATTTCCTTCTTTTTGTGATTTACGACCATATTCAATACATTGTATATACCAAAGGCGACTACGAGAATGATTGTTAGTGTAGTCGTATTTCTAACTATATTCTGAGTTTTGAATACGGACAAAATGCTCTCATAGGCTTGATCCCAACTTTGCACCTTATCTCTCGTAAAAAAGGACCACTCCGTCGCCACATCCGAGGCCTTATTTACATCCTTTAATCGAATTGCAATCTCCGAGATAATTCCGTTGGACTGAGTAATTCTTTGCACAGTCCGGAGAGAGGCATATACCGAGGATTCGTCGATGATCCGATTCCCTACTCTTACTACTCCTCCTACCTTCACCCGCGATATAATTCCGTTAGGCGAAATTACTTGCATGACGTCTCCGGCCTCTGCGCCTAACCTTTCCAAAAGCCCTGCGCCTACGAAAATAATATCTCCTCCTCTATCCAGATCCTTTAGGTTTCCTTTTTCTATGTATTTTCCAATCGTAGTAACACGCATTTGGCGAACAGGATCTATTCCTTGCAATCTTCCGGGGAGAGTTTGTTTTCCGAATTTAAAAATCAACTGTCGATTCAACTGAGGGGCGTATGCTTCCACTCTTTCATCTTGGTCCAACTTCAAAAACCAACCTTTAATGTTGGTGAGTTGAGTTGAATCTGTCTTTCCAGAAGGAGGCTTAATCCATCGAACATAGGAATCAGGATAAAACATACCTTTGAAGCTTTCTTCCTTTAAGACTTCGTCCCTCGGAGAAATTCTGATTTGAGCGTCATTGTTGACAAGTTGATCGGTAATATATTCCTGAAAGCCTAACATCATACCCGAAAAAACCACGTATCCCGCAGTTCCTAGGACGATTCCTAAAAATGTGAGAAATGTTTGCTGAGGTCGGGCAATCAATTGTCGAATAGCTAAAAACAACATACAGTGATTAGGTGTCCCCGTCTAAGAATACTGAATCGGATTCAAGGACCGAGTTCTCTAAAACTTCGCACCATTCTCCGTCTACTGCTCCTACCCTTGCATCGACCCAGAGTATTTTTCCATCTCGCCTAACGCGTATTCTACCCTTTTCGATCGCTTTTACGGGAACCAACAAAGCCTTTTCTTTTCGGGCGACTTCCACGGCAACATCCGCGGTCATTTCCGGAAGAGTTCCCTGAGGCATAGAGTCCACATCGATTCTTACAAAAAACTGGCCGTCCGAAGGATATACTTTGCTCACCTTTCCTTGGACCTTACTTCCTCGAATCGTTTCAAAACTAAGTTCGGCTCTTTGTCCTGGACGAATTCTTAACACCGAATCCTGATCCAGAGACAATAGTATATAAGTTTTATTTAAATCCATCATCGTTAGAACCGGAGTACCAGGCATTACTATCTCTCCTTCTTGGTAAGGCAAAGAAGTGACTGTCCCGCTAAAAGGTGCTCTGAAAGCCGTTCCAGAATCGGAAACCAGGAGTTCTCTCGTTTGATGCACCGAATCGCCTTCTTTCACATACATCTTCCTCACGGAGGAAGTTACACCGAACTTCAAATGGTATACTCGGTCGGATTTTACGGTACCAAGTGAATAAACAAGCTCCACAATCGGTCCGCTTCGTGGAGCGACCTCGATTCGTTTATGCTTAAAGACCAGAATTAGGATGGCCAGAAAAAGTAAGGACAATAGCCCCAAGGTGCCTATCCTCCCCCAGCGCGACATCCAAAGGAACTTGATAAAATCGAATAATTTATTTTTCATCGATAGATTTTTTCCCACTTCGATCAAAACTGAAGTCTTTCATTCATACACGAATTTAAAATTTCAGTCAACTTTAGTAGCTTTTTCCTAGGCATACAACCCGGACTTTTATCAATTTTAAACTCGTGCAAGAAAGAGACATTGGATAAAACATCTGATTGATTTTCAAGTCCAGCTTTATAAAGTTTTGTTAAATTTGCAAATTATAGATGAATCTAAATCTTCAGCGATTCAAGGGAATTAGTTCCGAAGAAGCAAGACTTTATCTCCAGAAATTCGGACGGAACGAACTAACCAGCAGAAAGCCTTCCTTTTTTAAGGTCATCCTTTCCGTGCTGGCAGAACCGATGCTTTCCATTCTGGTTGCTTGCGGTATAATTTATGGTATGTTAGGTGATTTGAGCGAAGCGGTCACCTTGTCGATCGCGGTAGTTGCTGTCATCGCATTGACTATTTTTCAAAAAAATAAATCCGAAAATGCATTAGCCGCACTAAGAGAACTTTCCCCCCTTAAATCCAAGGTGATTCGAGACGGAACAGTAATTGAAATTTCTGCCACGGAAATCGTTCCAAATGATATCGTCTTTATAAAAGAAGGCGATCGAATTCCCGCGGATGGAGTTCTTGCTTATTCCCTGAATCTCTCCGTAGATGAATCTTTACTGACCGGAGAATCTGCGGCGGTTTCAAAAGAAGTTCCAGAACAAAAAGAGAATAATTTTAAAAACGCAGAATATACTAATTTAGGAAAAGTATTTTCAGGTTCTTCTGTGATCGCAGGAGAAGGAATCTTCCGATGTGGTTCTACGGGCGATCATACCGAAATAGGAAAAATTGGAAGTGAACTCGAAAGAGTTTCAAGTTCCGAAAGTCCGCTTCAAACGGAAGTAAAGCGCTTCACTCTAAAGTTTTCGATCATTGCCGTACTACTTTGCATTTTTATTATTTTCGGATTAGGAATCCGTTCCGGGAATTGGCTGCAAGCTATACTTGCAGCGCTTACTTTCTCTATGGCGGTTCTGCCCGAAGAATTGCCCGTAGTTCTGAGTATTTTCTTTTCCTTGGGTGCTTGGAGAATTTCCAAAATTGGAGTCTTGACCAGAAATCTGAATTCTATCGAAACACTGGGAGCTGCTACAGTTCTCTGCGTGGACAAAACCGGCACACTCACCGAAAACAGAATGAAAGTGAGAGGGCTTCGAATCCAGCAAAGTTTTTTGGAGTGTAATTCTGATCTAAAGGAAATTCCCGAAGAGTACCATTCCATTTTAGAATTCGCTTTGCTCGCCTCAAAGAAAGATCCTTACGATCCGATGGAGAAAGCGATTTTAGATTTAGGGATCAATTTTCTCTCAGGTACTGAGCATATCCATTTAGATTGGGAATTAGAAAAAGAATATCCTCTTTCTCCCAAGCTAATGGCCCTAAGTTATGCCTGGTTATCCAATGAGAATTCGGAGAAATTGTCCGTCGGAGCCAAGGGCGCGCCGGAAGCAATTTTCGACCTTTGTCATTTTTCGCAAGAACAGATTGCACACTGGGAAAATCTGGTGGAAGAGTATTCTAATCAAGGATTCAGAATATTAGGAATTGCTAAATCACAAGTTTCAAAAACAGCTGTCCCAGAAGACCAGCACGACTTAACCTTTCAGTTTTTAGGACTTATTCTTTTAGAGGATCCGATTAGAGACTCGGTTCCGGCGTCTATAGCGCAATGTGTGCAGGCAAACATCAAAGTGATCGTAATCACCGGAGATCATTCCGGAACAGCGCGGGCTGTAGCCAAAAAGATAGGATTAGCAAACTACGAATCCGTAATTACCGGCGATGAATTACAAAAAATGTCTGACCAAGAACTGATCTCCAACTTGGAAACAGTCAGAATTTTTTCCAGGATCAGGCCTCATCAAAAGCTGAAAATCGTAAGATGCCTTCAGGCGAAAGGAGAAACCGTCGCGATGACAGGAGACGGAGTGAACGACGCCCTCGCCTTGCAAGCAGCACATATAGGAATTTCCATGGGAAAAAGAGGAACCGATGTAGCTAGACAAGCTTCCGACTTGGTATTGTTAGATGATAATTTCTCTTCTATCGTAAAAGCAGTAATACTCGGAAGGAGAATTTACGCGAACATCAGGAAAAGCACCGCCTATATCATCTCGGTGCATGTCCCTATCATTGGAATGTCTCTCTTGCCTGCGCTTGTGGGAGGTCCTCTTTTCTTTTTCCCGGCTCACGTGTTGCTCATGGAGTTAATCATTGACCCTACATGCTCTATTGTTTTCGAGGGGATAGAAGAAGAAAGAAATCTGCTCAATTCGCCTCCCAGAAACAGATCCGAGAACCTCATTAGTTTTCGAAACGTTTTGGAATGCTTGCTACAAGGAGGATTTATTCTAATCGTTTTAATCTGCTTTTTCTTTTGGGGAAAATCAATGTTTTGGAGTCAGGAAAGAATTCGAGCACTTGGATTTCTATTCTTGGTTACTACAAATATCGGGATGATGCTGGTTCACCTATCTACCGAAAAGCCTTTCTATAAAACACTTCCGAAATCGAAAGCCACCATTTACTGGATTGTAGGATTAACCGCATTCGCACTTTTGCTAATATTCCAACTCGATTTTTTAAGAAATTTATTCGGGTTCGAAGTCATTACTTTCCTGGATTCTCTGGCCTCCATCGGATTCGGACTTCTGATCTGTTTTGTTTGGGAATTAAGAAAGATATTCCAAATGCCCAAATTTCAAACTCAAAAGTATTAGAATTTCCATAAGTATCCTAAGGTTAGGTTTCTTAAAAACCCAAAATGAACACAAACTCGATTGTACAATTTCTAATCTCGAATTTTGAGCATAAATAGTGGTATAACAAACTGAATATAAAAAATCAGTTTGAGCAACTTCCAAGATCTATCCAAAGATTTTTTTACGTATGGTCTCTTTCGTACTTTGAAAATAAGTCAGGATTAAGGAGACGGTGTTATAAACACTCTTACACAATAAAAATACCTAAACTCCCAATGAGGTCTCGTGAGATGAAGAGAACCAAATTACAAAAGGCTTTCCGCTTTCTGCTGGCAAGCTTGCTTTCGTGTGTGCTGATACAGTGCAACGAGAAAAACCAAGGCTCTAAGATAGAGCAGATTTCCGCGCTCGCCGGAATTCAGTCTTTGGATAATTTACATCCAAATCTGAATTTCGCCGGTACTAGAAGTACGTTTTTCCATACCGAGGCCTATCCTCCTCACTGGTTGCAATGGACCACGGATGGATCTCCTGCAATTCAAACTGGATCTGCTTTTTTGACCCACGGATTACGCTGCGATGGCCGTTACTGCGACAATGTGAACTTGCTCGGAACCGAATCCGGATATAATCATACAAATAGCTATTGGACAGATTATTTCTCCGAGGAAGGATCGAACGAAAGAATTTGTGCAAATAACGGATTTGTTACTGGAATTCAATGCTCGGGCAGTTATTGCGATAGCATTTCTCTCCGTTGCTCCGAACTGAACAACAGCGGCGTACGTAACAACTGTTACTGGACGGCTCCTCTGTCCGAAGAAAGCGGCGGAAAATTCGTCGCACCTGAATCTATGTATCTAGCAGGCGTTAGGTGCTCTGGACGCTATTGCGATAATAAACAGATGTATCTTTGCCAAGCGGATCCTGGCAATGTTTCGATGGATTTAGATGCGCTTGCCCACCAATTCGCACCCAGACTCAGATTCGATCAAGAGTTCGGAACCGGTTCCGGTGACCAAAGCAAGTGCTTTCCTAGCGATCCACAGACCTACTTTGAGCAAAGAGCACAAGGTGTAGAACCTGTCGCACTTTGTAATAAAGATTATTCTCCGATCGCAAACAATCAAGTACCCATCTTTTATATGGCTAGTCAGGCAGGAACGAATGCAGTGCTCATTCGATACTGGTTTTTCTATGCATGGCAAAGTACATGCTTTTTAAGTGCAGGTTCTCATGCGGCAGATTGGGAATCCATGGCAGTTCTTGTCGTGAACGGTCAGCTCAAGAGAACAGCTTTCTATCAACACGGTGGATGGTATGTGAAAGAACAGGGTACATTTGAAACAGTAAATGGAACACATCCGGTCGGTTACGTAGGCAAGAATGCTCACGGAACCTTTCACGATTCTGGAGGATCCGGAGGTTGTCTGTACTTTGAAGATTTCAGAAATCCAGGCGGCAACGATTACCATATGGATACTTGGAACAACCTGGCTTTATTGCAAAGAGGAAGTTCTTTTCCAGCTTGGATGAATTGCACTGGCTCCAGTTGCTTTGATGGAATTGGCCACCCGATAGAACAAACCGGAAGCTTGCTCGGAATGGGCGGTTGCGGAAAGGATGGTTGTTCCAAATCTTCTATGAGTGAAAACATGCCTTTCTTGAATGACCCTACAGGAGCTGACTTTTCGTTTATCACTGCAAAGCATAGTGGAAAAGTTTTGGAAGTCCCGGGAGCAAGCGGAAGCGACAGCACTCAAATAAAACAATATTCTAATATAGGTGGCGACCACCAAAGGTGGATGTTTGAGTCGACTGGAGACGGAAACTTTAAAATTTCCGCTCGTCATAGTGGAAAGTGTATGGACGTCCAAGGAGCCTCAAATTCCGACGGAGCTAACATCTTGCAGTATTCCTGTGGCAGTGGCTCCAACCAAAGATTTAGCCTGACCGATATGGGAAGTGGTTACTTTTCTCTAAAAGCCAAGAATAGCGGCAAATGCTTTGATATTGCCGGCGGTTCGACCGATAACGGAGCGAGCTTGCTCCAGTGGGGATGCCACGGAGGAGACAACCAACAATTCTGGTTTAGCCGCTAATTTATGTTAGGCGGCTTCATTAGAAAAAAATATCGCTCCTAAATCCATTGGGCCCTGTCCTTTTACGACGGGGTCCAACTTCTATTCAACCCTCCTTGCAAGTTTCTCACCTCCAAAAAACCGAAGTTTACTGAGCCGAAGTTAACGAAGGTTAATGACTTTCCTATATTCAGCTGGTACTGTTTTCAGATTAAAAACTCAAAATGCGAAATCAGATCATTTGAAGTATCGGGCCTTGACCTCAGGACCTTTGTTCGAGGCGTGCGATTCTCTGAATCAGATGCACAACAGAGCCGGTTACGGCGGGATCTCCGATTGGCGTCTTTTTGCCTGTCCTGATTTCGGCTTTGAGGTCAACAGCGGAGACCGAACGGACGTATGTGAGTTGTTTCAGTTTTATAAGTATTTTCTAAACCACCAAAAGGAGTTTCCGAATACAGTAGAAGGACAATACTGGTCGTCTTCCGCCTGGATTTCTTTTAACAACGCACTCGCAATTGATTTCAAAAAAAATTCAGAGAATCCGAAGCAGGACTATGCAAATCCGGACAAAGTTGATTCTCACTTCGTTCGCTGTGTATCAGGCCCTCCTCCTCGGTGAGCCTTAGCAATATTGATCCAACTACAATAAGCGACCGACAGCTAAGTTCTTGAAGAATTTCTTTTCAGTGTCCTCTTTGGACTCGTGCAATTTTATAACTTCATTAAACTATTTTTCGTTATTACATTTTTATTACATTTTATTCCTGCATACTCTCAGTTTTACACAGACAAGGAAATGTCCTTGAATGCGGGAGAAAAGATTCGGATGTTTTGTACATAGATTCCAATGGGGATGTCCTGAAGGAGATAACCAAAAATTCTGGTTTAGACGCTAATCTAATCTATGTTAGGTGATTTATAAAGTCCAAGAAGAGCCAATTTGTCCTAGAATCTCTCCCGAAGGCTTTCAGCATCGAAGTTCAACAAATCTTCGGGAGATTTTTTTCGCTCAAATTTCTCTCCGGTGAAAAAATATTTCAAAGGTCGACTAACAAAAGTTAATGACTTTCTAATCTTCCCTTGCTACTTGTTCTTTGATTCATAACAAAAAAAAAGAATATGAGAACTTCCAAGCTTGTGCTTCTGCTACTTTTTTCTGCTGCCGCAATTCAATCCTGCAATAAAGCCGAACCTTTAAAGCTTGATTCGGCCAAGAACCCGAAAGGATTTATGATCGACGTACTATTTTCAGTAGCGACTACTAACGGCAAACAAAGAGAAGTGGAAGAGAAGGGCGTCGTTCCGGTTACAATTCGAATTTATGATCCAACCAAGAAGAAATTTCAAACCAACCAAATTATTGTAACGCGTTGCAGCGTTGGGCAGGATCTTACCGATCCCGAATGCACTGGGAATGCACAAGAAATCGAGTTTTGCTTTGGAGGTGGTTGGGATTGCGATTCCGATCGCATTTATTTTCAACAGTTCAGATACCGGGCTTTGTCTTCAGGGAATTTGTTCTATGCTTGCGAAACCTTGAATTGGATGCACGGAAACACCGGTTTCGCTGGAATTACAGATTGGCGTCTTATGGCTTGTCCTGATTACGGTTACACGGTGGATAGTGGCGATAGAACGGATGTTTGCGAGCTGTTCCAATTTTATAAGTATTTTTTAGATCATCAGAGCGAATTTCCAAATACGCCAGAAGGCCAATACTGGTCCTCCTCCTCTTGGCTTTCTTTTAACAGTGCACTCGCAATCGATTTCAAAAAGAATTCTACAAATCCTAAAGGTGACTATACGAATCCTTACAAAGGTGAACAGCACTTTGTTCGCTGTGTCTCAGGCCCTCCTCCCTGGTGATTAAGCATACTAACGCTTGATACTTTGTATCCCATGATTGAGCGGAGTACTGTGTCGTCTGGGATTCACTACGCACCGTTTGCAAACAGATTTATGACGATTTCATAGCAGGTGATTCTATCCAAAAAGGCCGGAATCGATACCGAACATTCTGGAATAACTTTAGTTCATTCCTAATAAATGCCTCTCGGTTACAGATTTATGCGTTTCATGCCTGTTGCATTGACGACCTGCTGGATTCGGTGCAATAGTAACCGATAAAGAGAGATCGAGTATTCATGAATGGATTGTTCTTCCACTTCTTTTATCTTTTCGTTCTAGGAAATTACCAGGAAAGTCTTCTATACGAGACGATGGAGCAGAATTTTCTGCCAAAAGAAAATTCAAAAGAAAAATATCTGCTCTTCAAATCGGACTTAATCTCTGAGTTTCATTCCTTGGTTTCAAAGATTAGCGATATAAAGTCCATCTCCGAAAAGATAATATTAAACGAATTCGGACGATTTCTATCCACCAAACTCTACGAAATGTCTAGGGGCAGTATAGATCCGAGTTGGAACTACTTACAATTTCTGGAAAATATCGAAAATACGATACACGAAGCATTAAGAAATAGTAATTCGTCTTTCAATCCTCCGATTCTTAAGGTTACGAGAATTTCAGACAACAAAGTGGTCATGTCCTATGATTCACCGCGAAGATTGGAATATTTAGCCCTAGGAATTATACAGGGATTTTCCCGATTCTTTAAAGATAAGTACATGGTTAGCATGTCAAAAGTGGATACCCCAAACTCCGAAATTTCCCTCTTTGAGATTTCCATTGCAAACACGGCCGAAACCACAAATGCTAAGGAACATTCGCAAAATGAATAACCTCCACAACCTAATTCAGAGCAGCCCCGAATCTGAAAAAATTGCCTCAATGCTGAGTATTGCGTTCGATCTTGCAAAGGATATGATTTTTATCACAGATGCCAATGGGATGGTATTTAGCGCAAATTCAAGTTTCAAGAACATCGTAGGAGTCAAGGAAAGCAATTTAAAATCTAACCAAGTGCATTGGTCCGCCTTTTTCTCGGAATCAGACCAAGGCAAAATCTCCGATCAAATTGCATTAAGATCTGTCGAGAATGCCAAAAGGCTTATTACAAAAATCAGATGTTCCAGTGGCCTTTCCATTCCACTGGAATGCAAAATTATCACTTCGATAGACGGCAGTTTTGTTTTTGCTGGCTCCAGACTTTCGATTACGGAATATACTTTATCTCAATTAAAAAGTTCCGATTTTGAATATAGAACCTTAGTAAACAATACGAAAGATATCGTTTACACTCTTTCCACCGACGGAACGATTCTATTTCTAAATCCTTCCTTTCAAAAAATCACCGGATGGAGGTGTCAGGAATGGATAGGATGTAAATTTCATTCTTTGCTTCATCCCGAGGACCGCGAATTAGGATTACGAAGATTTGAAGCAATCATGAAGTACGGCTCCAGTCAATCAGCTGAAATCCTGAGACTGCAAAGAAAAGATGGTAGTTACTCACACATAGATTTCCATTCGTTCCGATACGACGATTCCAAAAACGATATGATCAAGATTTCCGGAACGGGAAGAGACATCTCTTCTACGGTAGAGGAACTAGAAAAATTCAAATATTACGCTTTGCATGACGATCTATGCGAAATCCCGAATCGCAAATATTTCAGACAAAAGCTTGAGGAAGCTTTCCAAGCCTATTCAGAACGGAATGATCTCAGCATAGCCGTCGTTTTCTTAGACTTGGACAGGTTTAAATACGTCAACGACACCTTGGGTCACCTCATGGGAAACGAGGTGATTCGGATTATAGGTACCCGGCTAAAATCATGCCTTCAAAAAGATCCGAATGTTTTTTTCGGCAGATTCGGAGGAGATGAATTCGGAATTTTGATCAGGGATTTTAGGTCCTTACAATCTTTGGTCTTGCTTACAGAAAATCTCAGGAACGAACTCCAATCACCTATCAACCTTTCCGACGGAAACAAAGTCAGTGTGTCGATCAGTTTTGGCCTAGCGTTAATGAACAATTTCTACAAGGATGCAGATGAAATATTAAGAGATGCTGATATAGCACTTTATAATGTGAAATCCAGGGGTGGAAACGGTTACGATATCTTTATTCCGCAAATGTACAGCAATATTAAGTCCATTTTCCATTTGGAAGGAGACTTAAGAGAAGCCATTAAAAATGAGGAATTCCAACTTTACTTCCAGCCGATTTGGTCGGCCCGAACAAAGCGAATCACTTGCTTTGAGGCGCTTCTTCGTTGGGAGCATAAAAAACTGGGATTCGTTCCAACTAGCGAGTTCATTGCGATTGCAGAAGAATCCGGACAAATTCTAGAAATCGGAAAAGCAGTGATCAAGATGGCTTGCATACAACTGCAAAAGTTCCAAAGCATAAACGTGTTTGTTCCGATCAGTATCAACATTTCACCCACCCAGTTCTTTAGGCAAAATGTGTTGGAAACGATTCACCATTATGCCGCCCAGTACAACGTATCTCCTAATCTGATTAGAATCGAAATACTAGAAGGAACCGCATTCAGCAATCTGGAACAAAGCATCAAAATCATGCAACAGTTGAAAAACTCCGGATTTCAGATCTACCTAGATGATTTCGGGACCGGATACAGCTCCTTAAACTATCTTCTGAAATTTCCGATCAATGCTTTGAAAATAGATAAATCTTTTATTGAGAAGATCGAATCGGGAGAAAAAGGCCTAGAAATCATACAAACCATCGTCCAATTGGGGAAAAAATTAGGGATTCAAGTAATTGCGGAGGGAGTTGAATCGAGGAAGGCTTACAAAACGTTAAAAAACATAGGCTGTGACCTAATGCAAGGTTATCTAATCGGAAAACCACTTTCCGCTGAAAAAACGATGAAATTGAATTTCGATAAATATATATAAGCTGGGCGGTGGGGATTTATAGGGCAAAAGTATTACCGGATACAGAAAGAACAAATTTCATTGGTTGGAGCCGTCGGTTCCCCGATTCTGTACCATTTGTTTTGTAAAACAGAAAGTTCTTATGCAAGAAATTTCGGCTTTTGTACTAGATTGCTCTCGCTAAAATGTAATGAACATTCATAATATTTAATACGGTTAAATGAAATTGTCCTCAAATCATAAAACACTATTCTCCGCGCGGCCATTACTAAAGAAATGGGGAAATTTATTGAGCGTTCAATTTTCGCTCAGGTTCTTGCCGATCGGAGTTTTTCTATTTTCTATTCTGCTGCTTATGGTTTTTTCAATTCTTAGAAATTCCCCTAACAAGCATTTTACGAGCAGCCTTCCCGTAATCGAAATTCTAGATGGATGGCAGTACCGTTGGGGGGATTCCCCTATCGATACCGAAGGAGTTCCAATTTGGACAAAAGAAAATTCAGATAAGGAATGGACTTCATTTGTCTGGGCCCAGCAACCACCTAACAGAAACGGTGCGAAAGACCTTTGGCTCAGGACCCGCTTGCCAGAAGGTTATACCCACGATGTATCCATCTACTTTGCAGGTTCGAATATGAGCTATGAAGTGTATCTGGAATCTACCGTGCTATTCAAAACCTCCGATTTCCTTGCTCTCAAAAATAACGCAAACGCTCTATTCGGCTTTTGGGAAGTTATTTCTCTTCCTAAAAACCCAGCAGGTAAAATCGTTTATTTTAAAATACATTCAGAAAACCCAAGTTTCATCGGAATCATAGACACGGTGAAATTCGGATACAAAGGAGATATTTTACTTGAACTCGTTCAAAAAGACCTGGTGAAAGCGATCGTTTCTGCTTCGTTGATTCTCGCCTGCCCCTTCTTTTTATTTTGGTTTTGGAATAATAAAAGAGAATACTATTTTCTGCATATAGGTTTGTTCTGCTTGAGTGCTGGAGTTGGAATCCTAAGTGGCACTCATGTCCGCGAAATGTTCTTTAACAATCCTCTGTTTTGGATCAACTTCGGAAACACCGCCTTTTTTCTATCCATCTATTTTTATCTTTCCTTTAGTGATTCTATTTTAACGAAACAGAATAAGTTCCTCCTAGTACTTTTACAACTTCTGCTGCTGGGATTCGCGTATCTCTCGATGACTTTGAATAAGGTCTCTTTACTTTACATTGAAAACACTTTAGATGAAAAAGTTGTGTATTGGTCTCAAATACTTTTTGGATGGCTATTCTATGCTGCCATGCTCGCGACAGTACTGTTTGTTTTACGCGGTTCGATTCTAACTTATAGAAAAGGAATGAAAGAGGCAGGCCTTTATTTTTTTGGAAACTTAGGATTTGCTTCCTTCATTTCGATTCAAATGGCAGATTACTCTTATTCCCATCCTATGTTCTTCAATACGAATTTTCATTGGGGAATCCTTTTCATCGCGATACTGATGGCCTATATGATGGAGAGAAAGTTTACTAGGACGAGGCAAAAGATAAGTCAACTCAAACAAGAATGGGTGGAGACTGATCGCGCGCTGAAGGAGGCGAATCTCATTTCGCTTCAAAATACGATGAATCCGCACTTTTTATTCAATAGCTTGAATACGATTCATTCATTAGTTCATTTGAACACCCAGCTTGCAGACAAGGCAATTCTATTGCTTTCCGATATCTATCGCTACTTAGTGGATTATGGATCTTCTCCCTTAGTTCCATTCTCTAAAGAATGGAAATTTATGGAGGAGTATCTTGAACTACAAAGGATCAGATTTAGCGATAAGCTAATGATAGAGACTCAATCAGAAAACTTAGAGATCCAGATTCCGCCGATCTCCTTGCAACCGATCGTTGAAAATTCGATTAAACATGGATTTGCCGGTAAAAAAGGAGATCTCAAGATTTTGATCAAGGCGTATAAAGTAGATAACACCGTCTCTTTGTTATTCGAGGATAACGGCGTCGGCCTGGCCAGCGAATCGAACGGAGCCCTATTTTCCAGATCCCTAGGAAATATTTCCAAAAGATTCAAGTACCATTTTCCCGGTGCAAAATTGCAGGTATCCAATCTCCCAGAACAAGGAGTCTCCGTACTAATCTCATTCAAAATTCCGGAGGAACGATCACATGAATAAACCGGAGATTACTCTTTCTGTCCTCATAGTGGAAGACGAAGTTCCTGCTAGAGAATTGCTCCTAAGTTTTGTCTCCACAAGGCCGGAGCTCAAGGTCAACGGAGTTGCCGTGGACGGCACGAGCGCCAAGCAGGAACTTTTGGAAAAACAATATGACTTGGTTTTTATGGACATTGATATTCCGTTTTTAAACGGACTCGAAATTCTAGAGGATTTACCCAGAATCCCACCAATCATATTCACGACAGCTTATTCTCATTATGCAGTAGATGCATTTAATCTAGGAGCTGTAGATTATCTGCTAAAACCATACTCTTTAAATCGCTTCGATGAATCAGTAAATCGGATGATCGCGACAATCAAATCCAATCCTCCGGAATCCCAACAAAAGCAAGATTTCGGGATCTTCGTATCGGAAGGAGTGAATCACTTCTTAGTGCCTTACTCGGACATTATCTATGTTTCTTCGCACGGAAAGAAAACTGTATTACATACGATCAAAAAGGAAATCCAGACTTCCAGACTGCTAAAAGTCATCGAGTTCAAATTACCCAAGAGCAGATTCGTGAGAGTACATAAGCAATTTATTGTGAATATGAAGTTTATATCTCATATTCAATATTATAGCAGCGGACAATATCTTTTATATTTGAAGGACGGAGAAGAAAGTATTATCCCTGTAAGCAGACTCTACGCTCCAAAACTAAAGGAAAAATTCCAGTTCTGAAATTAACCTTCAACAATAAAGGAACTCCCTTGAATAATGATTCGCTTTTCCAAACTTTCTAACGCACCCTTTCTTCGAATTCATTCCTCTAAAATGCGTTTGAATCCCATTTGAATTGCACTGGTTCCCTTTCTATAGAGAAAATTCGGAAAGTTTGATACACTCGATTTCCAGGAACCTACAAGTTCTGAAGGAAAATCGGTTTGAAATTCATTAAAAAAGATTCCATCGGCGAAATGATAGAGCTCACGGACAAGGCTTTGGACGGAAGCTTAAGAGAGTTCCCGAGCTATCTTGCAAACGGAAAAAAGAATAACAAAGTGGAGAAACTAGGAAGGTCCATTTTTACTCTTGTGAGTCGATTCGCCGAGATGGTCTTCAAGGTCCGGATCAATATTACTCAATTGGAATCAACTGCGGGTTATATATCCGTGGTCTCGCAATCGTATAAAGATATTTCAGAGAAACAATCGGAATCCACCAAAAAAGTATCTGAATCCGTGGAGCAAGTGCATTATGGAATGGTTAAGATCAACGAATCTGTCTCGCTACAAAACGAAAATTTTCATCATATTCGAGATGAGCTCACCGGCCTGAGTGAAGCAATGCTGGAAATGAACGAAAAACTGGGTGAATTAGTTCAGAATCTTGGAATATTTTCTCAAAAGGTCTCCAAAGGAATCGAGGCGGTTTCGACGGTTCAAGAGGCAATGGCAAAGATATCCGGTACTTCACGAGAAATTAATAAGATCACTGGAAGTATCAATGACATCTCCAGTCAAACTTTCTTACTTTCCCTAAACGCATCTATAGAAGCCTCACGCGCCGGAGAATTTGGAGCTGGATTTTCGGTAGTATCCTCAGAGATCGGAAAGCTTTCTCAAAAATCTCAGTCTAGCGTAAAAGAAATCGCTAAGTTCAATCAGATCATCAAAGAGGACCTACTCTATGGTTTCGCGATGTCTTCGGAAGTTCAAAATATTTTCCAGGACGTAAAAGAGTGGGAATCCGTCCTAAAAGAATCCCTGCACAGATTCTGCGCAATCGCAGAGGAACAGTTCCAAAGGACTTCTAAAATCAACCTAGAAACAAAGGATGCAGCAGAGAATCTAAACGAAATCGCTTCTGCAACCTTTGTGCAAAAGAGCCAGATCGATAAAATCCAGGCTTCAGTACAAGGAATTCTATCCGATTCAGAAAACATAAGCTGGAGTTCCTCCGAGCTCTTAGATCTCTCCCAAGAATTAAGAACAGTCACTCAAACGTTTCAGGAAACGATTGCTTCCTTCGGAATAGGTAGAGCCGAGAAGACTCTATAAACTTTTTTTAAAATTTAAAAAAAAAAATTCCACTGATTCTTCCAAAATTATGCCCTTCATTCCGATCACTTCGTGCGCATAAAGGCGAGTCATTCCGAAACGATGCATCTCAATCATACCAAAGTGCGTCTTATTCCAAAGGTCTTGCCACCAGAAGGAACAAAAGGTATCTTCCTCAAAAGTTGTAATAAGCGAATCGAATTGTTAGTCTCCGATGTGGAAAGCCGCGAAGTTTTCAGATGCTTCGCAAAATGAAATTGATTTCAAACAATTAAACTGCTCTGCAAGGAATGCAATTCGATGGTACGCTTCAGATCATTAATAAATCATAATACTCCTTTTTTTTGCATCATGATAATTTCAGTAATTTTCAGTTCTTCGTGCGTATCCGATCACCACTCAGGATTTTCGTTGAGAGCGATACTCGCGAATCCGGAGCCAGTCACGGTAAACCTTAAGTTTTCCGTCAGGGTCAACGTCACTGGCTTAGTAGGTGGCGGATTGGTGATAGAAAACAACGCGACTGACACTATTTCGGTTGGTGGAAACGGAACCGTTTCGTTCGCAACAAAGATTTCCCAGGGCAAGCCTTACCTTGTAACAGTAAAACAAAATCCGACCGGCCCTCTCCAGACTTGTTCTGTAAACAACGCTTCGGGTTTGATTCCGGGATCCGATGTCACCAACGTAACGGTTGTCTGCTCCACGAATGGATATTTTGTAGGAGGAACCGTGACCGGATTAGCAGGATCTGGTTTAGTCATCCGTAACAACGGATCCAATTCCACTACGATATCTGCCGACGGAAGCTTTTCGTTTTCCACTAAAATTGCGGACGGCGCTAATTACAATGTGACCGTATCTACCAACCCAAGTAGTCCTACTCAGGTTTGTTCCGTAACGAACTATAACGGTACGATCAGTGGAGCGGACGTGTCGAACGTTACGATCTCCTGCTCAACCAGTTCATTTACTGTAGGCGGAAGTATTAGCGGACTCAGTGGAACCGGACTTGTATTAGAGAACAACGGAGGAGACGCACTTAGTATCTCCTCAAACGGAAGCTTTACTTTTTCCACATCGGTTGTCAGCGGGAACACTTATAGCGTTACCATACAGCATAATCCTAGCACACCGACTCAAGTATGCTCCATCACCAATGGCTCTGGAACAATAACTTCAAGTGCGATATCCAACGTTTCTATCAGCTGCTCAACCAGTTCATTTACTGTAGGTGGAAGCGTCAGCGGTTTGATCGGATCCGGATTGGTTCTAAAGAATAACGGCGGGAATTCTCTCTCTATTTCCGGGGATGGTACATTCACTTTTTCAACTTCGATACTCAGCGGGAACACTTACGATGTTACAATCGGAACTTCTCCTAGCTCCCCGATACAAAACTGCACAATTACGAATGGAAGCGGAACAGTTACTTCAGGTTCGATCACGAATGTGTCCATTTCCTGCGGTGCCGCATTATACAATGTAGGCGGAATCATCTACGGCCTAACAGGTAATTTAGTATTATCTAATAATGGATCCGACCAGAGCACAATTTCGGTGCCCGGAAACTTTAAGATGAATACTCCGGTCGCAAACGGATCCGCTTATTCGATCTCCGTTCAGACTCAGCCTGCAGGTCAAACCTGCTATATCAGCATGCCGTTTGGAAGCGTCTCGGCTGCTGATGTTTCAAACATTACGATCAACTGTATCAACGGAGTGGTGACTTCCCCGCTCATTAATGGAACGATATACACGAGCTCACTTTCGATCACACCGTATGCAGAAAACCCAAGTGTGGGACCGGCCTTTGGAATGCCTTATGCAGGAACCACCGGAGGAACTATGGTTGACGGAGTTGGAAATAGCGCCGTCTTCTTGGATCTGTTCCATATCACCACCGACGGTATCTATCTATACGTTGTGGATAATTCCAATAACATTGGCGGAGCAGTACGAAAAATTCATATAGCTACCAGAACTGTTACAAGCTTATTCCCTACAAGCAAGCCAAAGGGAATCACTACCGATGGAGTGTTCTTATTCGTGAGCACTCATGACCAGGTGATAATCAAATACAATCTGGCAACCGGAACATACACAACAATCGCCGGAGCTGCGGGCTTGGGCGGAAATACGGACGGAGCAGGCTTGTCTGCGCGCTTCCTGCAACCGAGAGGAGTCGCAACCGACGGGTCCAACTTATACATCGCAGACAGCTCAAACCATGTGATCAGAAAGATCAATCTTGTGGACAACTCGGTTTCTACCATTGCAGGAGACGGAACTGCGGGCACTCTGGATGGAACCGGAACTTCTACAAAGTTCAATTCTCCGAGACACTTAACGTATCTAAACAATACTCTATATGTTGCGAACACAAGCGCGCACAATATTAGAAAAATCGATTTAACTACTTCTCCAGTCACGGTTACTACGATTGCTGGAAGCACGACAGGAGTCTTAGGAAACGTAGACGACCCAACCGGTACGAATGCGCTTTTCAACAAGCCTTCTGCGATCACCTTCGATTCCAATTATCTGTATATTGTGGATAGTACTGCTGCGATTAAAAAGATCTCTCAAACTGCTCCCTATGCAGTCACAACCATCCTAGGGTGTTCTGGTGCTGCAGGGGTTGGAGGAGTTGTAGGAGGTACCGCAGACCAAGCACCAATCCACACTTGTAATTCAGGAGAGGCAAGCTTTCAAAACCCGGTAGGTATCACTACCGATGGAACAAGCCTATTCGTAACCGATCTAAACAGTCCGCAATACGTTAGGAAAATCGATTGAGGCGGGCAGTCGGCTAGGCAAACGCAATGAAAGAGATCAGATTCAATTTAAGGCATTATGACAAAGAGGCAGAAAATCTTTCGATTCCAATCGGAAGATTTCGCGAAGCCCAGTCTGCTTATGTCTTAAATCGTTCCCTTCTCGCCTATGAGCGACTTACATTTCACCGCAAAAGTGCGGCTGATTTGCAATCAGTGCGAGTGGATACGCTTAAAGTGCGATTGGTTCCGGATCTATTGACAGAAGAATTTTTCGGATCCATGATTTGTGTGATTCTTCTCTCAGTACATTTCGTTGCCCCCTTGAAACCTTTCGCCCCGTTCTTCGACCAGATCCAGAATGAAACTCCTAAGCCTTCGCAAAGAGCAATGGAGGGACTCGTCCTCCTAGCAGTGCTATTTTTCCAAGGATGCGTTTTAGATGGATCCAGCCGCGGACTTTCTTTAAAGGCGATCCTGAACCTGGTGTCTTTACCTCCAGTTCTACTTTCCACAATCCCTTTGGCGGGAGCCACAAACGCAGATCCAGTACAATCCGTTGCGATTACATTCACTTTCGACAAGGCAATGGATACGAATCGTTTGCCGACCGGAAATTTGAATATCTACGATGGTGCTTCCTATGTAGGAATTCCAAACAATCTCTATAACACTTCCGTGGCTTGGAAGACATCCACGGACTTGACCATTACTCTAGGAGGTGAACTACCTGAGGGTTCGGGAATCCAGACCTCTCTGACCGGGTCCACATTATTCGATACTTCCGGAAATTCAGTGCAATCTGACTTAACGCTCAGTTTTTCCACCGGGTGGAAAGGTGCAGCTCCTGCTTTGTCGGACACGAGCCAGACTGGCTGTTGGGATAATTCCGGAAATTCGATCTCCTGCTCGAGCACTGGAATGGACGGAGAGCTGCTGAACTTTCCATCGGCAAAGAATTTGAGTGCACCTCAGACAAATTCTCCATTCTTAAACGATCCGATCTCTAAGGATAACCTAACAGGCCTTATATGGAAGTCTTGTTTGATCGGCCAGGTTTGGAGCGGCACGAATTGCCAAGGCACCGGAACCGCAGGCTCTAATTGGGGAGCTACTTCGGATATCTGGATGAATTCACTTTTGGCCTGCTATTCTTTGAATTCTTTGAACACAAATCAAGGTTATGCCGGAAGAAGGACTTGGAGGCTACCTACAATTCGAGAGATCCAATCCATTTTAGAATACCAGCAGGGCACCTTTATACCTACGAATTTCATCCCCGGACACGTTTCTCTCGGTGTATACTGGTCAGCGACCACGGCAGCGACCTTTCCTGCCATGGGTTTTATAGTGAATACCGGCTCAGGATATACATTACAGAATAATAAAACGTCCACCGGATTTTCCATCTGCGTAACAAACGGACCTTGAATATGAATAAGCGCACTTTCTCATATACGGTTTTTATTGTGTCAGCATTACTTTTCTGCAATACTGCAGCGTTAGCGATCGGTCCTTATCAGGACGGATATGCAGGAGCGGGTACGGTGCGAGACCAAAGCACAGGTCTTGTCTGGCAAAAATGCAGCATGGGACAAACGAATAATTCCTCCTGCTCCGGAACTCCAGGTACAGTTCTCTGGGACGCAGCTCTAACCTATTGCACGGGACTTTCTTTAGGAGGAAGGACTTGGAGACTTCCAAACGTGAACGAGCTTTTGACCATCGTCGATTACTCCAAATACAATCCTGCGATAGATACTTCCTCAACTGCATTCATAAACACGCCTGCATGGACTGACTACTGGACTTCTACTTCAGATCCGAATATCGGAATCCAGAACGCCGCAATGTATGTCAGCTTTATCGGCGGGAATGTAACAGCTTATATTAAGGGGACTACTTCCATTTCGGTAAGATGTGTCAGCGGTCCTCCTTAAGAATTTTAGAATAAAGTGAATTATCTGGAGTTATTATTTCTGTGAAAAGCGTTCTACGAAAACTTAAAAAGCCGAAATCACTGCGAATTCAAATCGGATTACTTTACGTACTTTTGGCTATAGTAAATATTATCTTCTTCTCTGTGATGATATTTGAGAATCAAATGGATTTGTTGATCAAGAACTTTCAATACAATGCGGAGAGTTTAGTAAACGCAGTTTCCCACCAACTGGAAAAATCCTCCCTATCGAAAGAAAAGAACGAGGATTATAAGAATTTAATCGCGATCTTAATCTCGAACGGAGTGAACTCATTTATTATCGCAGATGAGAAGGGAGACATTTGGCACAAGGAAAATCTGAACGATTCGCCTCCACTCACGCTGCCCAGCAATTTCACTGATAAAATAAAAGAAGTGAATAGCCGATCCTCTTTCTTGAATACGAAATACTTGGTGGAATTGGACAATAAAAACTTCTTAGTAAGACTATTAATTCCGCTGAAAGCGATCAGTGGGAACAACCCTTACCTGTATTCGGTCCTGAGCATCAAAATGATCTTGGACCGATTACGCTTACTCTATTTCCAGATCGGACTTTCCATAGCCTGGGGAGTTGTGTTCCATTTCATTTTTGCGATTTACTTGTTTAGAGCTATATTCAAAAGATTGCAATTTCTAGAAACCGCTAGTATCCAGATGGCTTCTGGAAATTTGAAAGCAAGAGCTGCCTGGAAAAGAAGCAGGGAGGACGAGTTGGACCAACTCGGAAACACCTTCAATATGATGGCGGATCGAATAGAAGATTCCATGACTAAAATCGTCAAACTGAACTCAGAGATACAAAGAGAACTTCAGGTAGGAAAACAAGTTCAGACATTATTCCTACCAGATTCCTCTGCGATTAAGGAGTTCAACCCAGCGATATTCTATCTACCGATGAGAGAAGTAAGCGGGGATATCTATAACTTTTTCAATATCAATTCAGATCTCAAGGCGATCTTTCTAGGTGACGCAGTGGGCCACGGAGTTTCGGCTGCGCTTGTAACCTCAGTAATTCAGATGAGTTTGAACAGCGCCTTGGAGGAAACTCATAATCCAGGAAAGGTAATCAACAAACTCTGCTTCGATATGTTTACGATTTTGCAATCCGCATTCTTAGCTTCAGGAGTCTTTTTCCTTTTCGACAAAAAAGGCAAGGCATACTTTGCGAATGCTGCGCACAATCCACCCATCTATATTCGAAACAGAAATCGCAAGATGATTCGAATGGAATCCTCCGGCACACTCTTGGGCCTTACGGAAGAGTCGATTACTTCGATTCGAGCAATCGACACATGTCCGGGCGACAAGTTACTTTTATACACGGATGGATTAGTGGAATCAATGAATCATGAAAGGAAAATGTTTGGAATAGACAGAGTAGAAAAGATTCTATTCGATAATTTTCACTTATCCAATCAAGATATTTCAAATCGATTAAATATGGAACTTATGGAACATGCTTCGGAATTCAGGGACGACGTTACATTTATCCTACTGGAGATTCCACCTAATGAATCGTAACTTTCTAATATTAGCGATCTTCGTACTTTCGGTATTCTTTATACTTATCGCGGAAGCGATTCTAAGCATCAAGATGCTAGAACTCCGTGTTCAACTTACGAAATCACAAATTATGAATTATGAATTCTCCTCGGAAGTTCTAAAGCACAAATTTAGACAAATGCTAGGAAGCCAACAGGATATCACTCAGGAAATCTATACGAGTGCCATGGAATCCAGAGTACTGAATAGCGATATACTAGGATCGGATGCCAAGCTCGGAATAAACGAAACGATCGGATTAGGAATTGTTAATTTAGTCAGAAAACTTTCGCTCAAGTCATTCTTGAAGCTATCAGAAGATCATAGAAGGATCGTTAAGCTTCAATTCGCTTTTCTCATGGAAAAGAACCAACTTTGTAAAATCGCTTCGGAAAAATATTCCGAGCTCGAAGAGGAATTTTCCGGTAGCGGAGGCGACGACCTCTCTTTTGTCTACTTGCATAATGCTTACTGCATCGCGCTCCTCGGAGACCAACCTAAAGCAATTCAGAAATTAGAAGAAATACTTCGCAGACAACCCGGAACTCATTTTGCAGAGAGCGCCTCCATTTTAATTAGCGTGCTCCGAGAATCATCCAGGCAACAAGAGGAAATCAACTCTTCTAGTAGCAGCGAACTAGAAAAAGCAAGAGCTCTTTACCTTTCAGGACAGTATGCACTCGCTTTAGATAAATTCAATATTCTTGGCCCGCTGAGCGTGGAAGATTCTTATATGAAAACCAGGTCAACAGAGAAGCTCGGCGATCTGAAGTCTGCAGTATTGGAATATAGCAAATTAGCGTCTCAAAGAAGGAATCTTGCCATCGCCAAAGAATCGAACCGACGACTTATGTTAATCGGAGCGATCTATGGAGGAGGAGCTGAGATCACAAAGACCGCAGAGGAAAACGCACTCAAATTGAATGATAAGGAAATCTTAGAGATTTCAAAAGCAGGAGCAGCGCTACAGCAGTCGCCCGTTGTTGTACAAAACATCAAGAGATGGTTAGAGTCTCCAGATAACAAGAAATATGCGGAAGAAGCTCTATCACTAAACAAACAGATAAAAGAATTCGCACCTGCACTTTTGGAAGAGAAAGCACCTGCTCCAAAAGTTATCAAGCCAGAAGAAACCGCCAGAATCGTAGTCAAGTTATCCGACGGAAGAAATATACGAGGAGTATCATTCAGCGTCCACGGCTCTGAACTATCCATTAACAATTCAAGATTCGATGTAAGCATTCCCTATTCCGTCGTTACTTCCGTCACGATCGATTCCCCTCCTTCTTCAGAAGCACATCGAATGGATTTATCGATCAAGAACGAACAGGTTTCCGGAGTAATCTCGATCGCCAGAGAGAATGATAGTTTAATCGTTAAGACCGAAGAAAAGGAGCTAAGATTCAAAACTGAAGACCTGAAGTCCGCGATCTTACATTAATAATGCAGCATATTCTTGGGAAAACTGTCGGAGGCAAACTTGCAATTCTTTTCGTCCTGCTCTACGCATCGAATATATCTCCAGATAGGATTACATTGAGTAACGGCCAGATTGTCGAAGGCTCGATTGAAAAAGAGACGAGCACCTATATCTATGTAAAAACCGCCTCTGGAATGCGCAAGCTACCGATCGATTCCATCAAGCATGTAAGAGTAGGATATTCAGGAATTCCGATCTGCCTGGAAAAGACGAACGAACCCGGACAAAAATGCGATCTGTATTTACATTTGATCACAAAAGACTCGATTTACACCTTCAGAGGAGCAAATGCAACAAAGCTGGATCAGCTCAAGCTTGAAAACGTAAAATATCTGGAATTCAAAAAGAACAAATCCCAATCGATCTCCCACATCATTCAGGTCGGTTCTAAACTAAAATTCTTCACTACGGATCCAAAGCCGCTAGCAGGAACTATATTAGAAATATCCAATAAATCTTTCCATGTAGAATCGGAGGACGGAAAACAATCCTGGATCCCGGAAAACCAGATAGTCAAAGGAAGCTATTCCAGTCAGGAAGAAATCGAATATTCCGAGGCGACTCCGAGTCGCTTTCGTTTCTACGATCTGCTGATACCCGGTCTTTATCAAGGAAGACAAAATCAAAAACTAAAAAGCAGATTCATGTTCAGTCTATTCGGCTTGTTAGCCGCCGGAACAGCATATGAATACGCTCAAGCCAGAGCAGCCAAGGATAAAGCTCAAAGCGAATTAACAGTCTACCCTTACGGAGACAAGTTGTATGTGTTTAACAAAAACGATTATTCTGAATTTGAAATGCACAAGAGAGAAAACAATGCCTTCGCCGGCACTTTGTTAATACTCTATCTTTATAATTCCTTCGATATTTTCAGATCAAAAGACGGAGTAAAGGTAGGCGTCAAAGCAGTGCCACAGACCTTCGCGTCAAACCGGTATAATACATACTACGAGATATCAGTATCATATAATTTTTAAGGAGCACAAAGTGGGAGAAGAAATATTCCCTAAAACAGATGTTTTAATTCAAAGGAAAGCCTATCCGATTTGCACACCGAGAGATTTGGATACTTTGCTACTGGACGCCGAGAGATTGTTTTCTGGTTCGCCTAGTTATTCGCTCATCAAAACTTCACTCATCGAATTCTCGCTAAACGGGCTAAAGGCGATACACAAAAGAATCTTTTTCCAGGAAAAAAATTTATCCCTATCCGACGACTACGAAGCAGGTCTCAAACTTTTTAAATCGGAATATTCAAAAGGCTTAATTTTTCAATCTGATCGATACACAAACTTTAAAAACCCTCCGGTTTTGTTAGAAATTAATTCTTCACCCGAAGGACTGCTTATCGAAGCGACTACATTCGCTAAAATGCACGAAAGCGAATTCAAAAGAGTAACCGCACTGCTGGAAGGAGAAATGGCTAGTCAATATGCTAAAAATCTATTGGGCAAGAATCATGAAGCTGAAGGAGCCGGAATTGGCTTGCTAATGCTACTTCAAATTATGCAAAAAATAAAAATCCCAACCGATTCACTCTCCTTTACTGCCCACGAAGATCGGTGCGTTTTTAGACTAAGGATTTCTTCAGAACATATGTAATATTATTAAACTATATTAATAAAGGAAAGGTTTATGGAAATAAAATCAGAAATCAGTGGAACATCAAAGTGCATCGGAATCGAAGGAGAAATCAATTTGTATAATGTTTCGGATTTGAGAAATTCTTTGTATCCGATGATTGAAGCAGAAAAGGTTTGTGCCGGCATCATTCTAAATATGGAATCAGTACCTTACATAGACTCTTCTGGGGTCGGTTTTCTTGCGCAACTCCAAAGAAAAGTAAAGAACCATAAAATGAACTTTCAACTCACAAAATTAAAACCGGACGTTTTGACTATTCTACGGTTGGCTTCCCTGGAAAAGCATTTCGATATTGTTTAAGATTGAACAAAGGGAAAATACAGACCCCCAAAATTGACTGATGCGGGTTACAGATTCAAAATGACCCGCGTCAGAACTCTGTCCTGAGCGTAGCCCTAACGCCTCGGATTCCGTAAAATTAGGCAGTACTTTTGAAATAGTAATCGCGGAGAATCGTCTTGGTTTAAATTCTGAAAACAGATCCTAAAAAGGACCATCACGATTTAATATGCATCGCAAAGAACTTGATGGCTTGCGCGCCGTCGCAGTCGCATCCGTAATCCTAAATCACTTTGATAAAAACTTTGCACCTAACGGGCATTTGGGCGTAGACATTTTCTATGCGATCTCCGGATTTGTAATCACCCAATCTCTCCTAGAAAGAGAGCACGGAACTTTTCGAAAATTTATCCTAGGATTTTGGACCAGGAGAGTAAAGCGGTTAGCCCCCGCCTTATTTCTTTGCGTGGCCACTACTGCTCTGTTAACATTTTTGTTTTCATCACCTGAAGCGAGTAGCTCCTATTTCTCCTTACGGACCGGCGTCGCGGCACTTTTCGGGCTTTCTAATTTGTATTTGCTAAAGCAGGCCGCAAATTATTTCAGCACCATAGCTGAGCTGAACTCTTTTACCCATACGTGGTCTCTCGGAGTGGAGGAACAGTTCTATTTTCTTTTCCCATTTCTATTTTGGACCGGCGGTCTTTTGAACAAAAGCGTCGCCGGAGAAAGGAGATTCTTACTCATCCTATCTTCTTTAACAGTATTTTCCCTTTATCTATATAGCAAACTTTCCGCAGCTGCTCCTGTGGCAGCCTTTTACTTTATGCCTGCTCGATTTTGGGAAATCTCATTCGGATCGATCGCATTGGTTGGTTTGAAGAAACTCGAGAGATCCCCCAATTACAATTCCAAGATATTTGCATACACAGCTGACATTGCATTCCTTTTTTTGATCGCGTTCTTATTCGTAAGCGGACTAGACAGATACCAGGGACTGATCACCTTTGCGGTCGTGAGCCTAACCACGATTATTCTATTTACCGTACGGCATAATTCAGTAATTTATAAAATACTAACTCTCAGAACTTTTGCTTTTTTAGGCATCATATCTTATTCTCTTTACCTATGGCACTGGAGCATTCTCTCCGCTAGTCGCTGGACCATAGGAATCCACTGGTGGTCCATTCCTTTTCAGTTGCTACTTATCCTAATCCTGGCAACACTCTCTTATAAGTATATAGAACGTCCATTGCGTCGCTCCGACTGGCCTACATTAAAATTCAGTAATGCAATAAAAATTGGCCCGATTTCTTATGCCTTCGGCACCGCGCTTATTATTTCCCTCTCCATTCTGTTCATTGGAGTTCCAGTATATAAAAAAGGCTTTTTATATACTGGTTCAGTTGTCTCGTTAAAAAAGAAAGGAGTGGAAACATTAGAAGAAAATGAAACTCATAAGCAATATATCTGGAACGCAAAACAATGCGTTTTATCCTCCAACGATGATGTAGGAAAAAAGATTTCCCCCGAAAATTGTACTTTTGGAGATTTCTACAAAGCAAAGCGAAGGTTTCTGGTCATTGGGAATTCTTTCAGTGCCGCAGAAATGCCTATGTTTAAAATTTTGGAATCGGAAGGAAAAGGCGCTGCGATGATCACCTCTTCCTGGGGGGCGGCACCGATTCCAGAGATAAACAACAAGGGACAATGGGAACAAGCAAACCAGTATTATTGGAATACAGTATTTCCTGAATTAGTCGATAAGCTGCGCCCTGGCGATGCAATTATTATGATCAACGATGGTGCACCTTTTTCTCCTAAGGCATCAACTGAAGCTACAAAAAAAAATTTGCAGAGATTGGAGAACGGATTATCTAACTTGATAAAGAAAATGTCGGAACGTGGTCTTTTTGTAATATACCAAAGTGGAATTCCTTTAACACGGGAAGCAAATTGCAACCCAGACATCGCTATGCCGCAATGGTGGAATATATTCGGTAATTCTCCTTGCATTTATTACTCCAGGGAAGCCACCTTAGAACGCAGAAAAAATTACCACGATCTACTGCTAAAACTCGAAAAAGAAAATTCGAATTTTTTTGTATTAGATATTTTTGATGTATTTTGCGCTTCCGACACTTGCAAATTTTACAAGGAAGATGGAACGGTTCTTTACAGAGACGAATTTTCGCATCCAAGCGTTGAGGCGAGCATATTATCCCAGCCACTGCTATTAAAGACTGTGGATCGAATGCCGGCAAATTTCTGAATTTATAGCATAGCAGTATCTGATACTATGAATTCGGCATCGGTTCTCAATTTGCTTTGGGTTTTCTTCCCTGTGTTCTGTAGTGACCGAAGCTAAATTTAACGAAAGAAAGGCAATTACTCAGTAGTATGATATAAACCTCAGCTTGCAATCGAGTCAAAGTATCTCTTCATAGATCGAAACAGAATTCCGAAAAGTTTTGGATTCCCTACGCCCTTGATCAAACCGTAAAAACCTTCGTGCGCCATTACAATAAAGCTAGCCGCTTCATTCGTATTGATTTCTTTTTTGATATATCCCGATTTTTTTGCCCGAATCAGATGTTTTTCGAGCTCCTCTATCCACAATGACAGAGCGGACTGAAGACGGGTCTTAAAGCCCTTATCCACGGGAGACATTTCCTGAACTAGATTGTTCAAAGGACATCCGAACTTCAGGATCTCCGGGGGAGTATCGCCTATATTATTTTGCATAAGGTTCAGTATCCCTTTTAGAACATCTTCATATTCATTGAGAGGCTTGATCCATCGATTCAAGATGAGCGGCTTTAGGACCTCGTCTACCACTGCGTATCCGAGGACAAGTTTTGTCGGAAACTGATGATAAAAAGCCCCCTTGGTCAACTGAGTGCTCATCACGAGATCGTCCATGCTGGTGCCCTGAAAGCCTTGTTTGAAAAAATTCTCGAACGCTACCCCGAGAATTTGGCTTCGAGTAGCCTCCAGATTTCTTTTTCTTTTAGGCGCTACTTTTTTCATTCCGATTCTTCGAGAGACTTAATCCATCGATTCAATATGAGTGGCCTTAGAACCTCGTCATATCTTTTCAATTCAACAACAAACCGATTCTGACTTTGATGCAACAAAAAATTAACGGAGGAAAAATTTTGTTTACAACATACCAAATAGTATGTAAATTCATTCGCGACTCAGATTCTTCCGAATCTTGAGTTGAAAATCTTATGGAGAGAGATTAGTATGCTACCAATCAATTTAATTACAATAACGATAGCCGCGGTTACGGCTTTTGTTCTAGGCTTCTTGTTTCACGGACCATTGCTCGGAAAACTCTGGATGAAGCTGGCAAATATCACGCCGACAGGGAACGAAAAACTCAGCGATATGATCCCCCAATTGCTTTGGACCTTCGTGGCCAATTTCACAACAGCCTTCGTATTAGCGGTAATCTATCTATTCGCCTCCTCCTCTCCTTACTTATTTGGAGAAGGGATTTGGAAGGGAGTGGTCTGCGCAATTTGGCTCTGGGTCGGATTCTTGGTAACTTCCACTTCGATCGAAGTCATTTGGATGGGCAGAAAGACCGCACTCTGGTTATTCGAAGCCGGATGTTCCTTAGTTGTGATGACAATCATGGGAGCGATTATCGCAAGTTAGAGTTACTTTATAAAAATGGAAAGTTTATCGAAGTAATGATTTACTCTTCATACTTATCTTTCCCGTTCCTTTCATCTTTTGGAACGGGAAAAATCAGTATGCTTCTTCTTAGAACAGAAGCCGGTACTGTTTAACCTTACTGTACTACGATGCCGATTCTTTCGGTGCGAATTTTGCACTGAAGAAAATAAGACCGATTGTTCCATAAACAGGCTGGACTTCTTGAGACTTCGCAAGGATCTCCCATTTTAGTCGGAGGACAAGACTCAGAAAAGTAAGTATATAGATACCGACCATTGATGTCTTTTCGATTCACAGTACCTATAAAACGTGAGTCTCTTGAGTTGTCCCGATTATCACCAAGTAGATAATACTCGTCCGGTCCTAATTTGATGCGAGGTAAAATCGGAAAAAAAATTTTATTTGTCTCAAGGATTTGATATTTGCGTCCTGCGTTTTCTTCCTGAAATTCAAGTTCCGAACATATTGTATTTTGCGGACAAGTGTCTATATGCCAGGAAATATTCGAACTTAGATTGTGCTCGAGTGCCTTTCCATTCACAGTAACTTCAGTGATAGTTACTCCATCCTTACGAATCTCTCCTTCTTTGACTTCAACTGTATCCCCCGGAATTGCAACAACACGACTAATCCAAGCTTTTGTTCGTCCATTTTCGACATATTCGAAACTTACTACATCGCCTCGACGAATCGTATCTTGTATCTGAGTCAGGAAAATATAGTCGTTTATCAAAAAGTTCGGCTCCATACTGGAACTCAAAATGAATTTTGCAGTCGAGAAATGGTTCTGGACCTTCTCAATTGGAACGGATAATACGGAAAATAGAAATATTGCGAGAGGGCCAAACCATAAGACATGTGGCCATCGAAAGTATGCTCTTGAACTTGGAATAAACTTTCGGTGACTTAACAATAAAGTATCAACTGCAATTACAGATCTTAGTGACAATCCGAACAAGACCAAGACACCCAAAGCAACTCTTGCATCCGCGAAAGAGAAACATAAATAATTTAGGATCGCAGCTACTGTGGAAGAAATCAGTGCGACCACAAAGAATATCCAAAATCGAACTTCTGCTTTGAGATAATAATATCCGATAGGATATAGAAAAAAATTCAGAATTATAGCAATGGTATCCTTCTTCATTTCAGGTCCTAAATTCCAATATTTAGCAGCAGCATTGGCTGTTCGTAGATAGAATTATCTGTTTGCCATAGCTTACCCTTGCAAACAACCTATTTTCTCTATTTTTAATTATGCTGAGTCCTTTCGAATTGTGAGCCTAATAGAATTTGAAGGAAGAATTATTTACTAGTGTCTCTAAAACGTTGCTCGCTTAAACTCAAAAGAATCCTTTCTAGGGTAAGCTCATGCACAGCTTGAATATTTACTAAAAAACCATTGAATTAAGGTAAATATAGTTTCTTGTGGAAACCTATGAAGGGAGCCATTTTCAGGATCTGCTATTGTATGTCGTTCGCTCTCATTTCCTTCTTCGGATGTACCAAAAATCAAGATCCTCAGGATACATTCCGTGATCTTGTTGCTCTCGAATTCGCACTGTGTGGACAAAGTTCCCTTCCTCCCAGAGTGGATACGTATAATGGACTGACTAGAATCTTCACCCTGCCTAGCTATGGTGCAAGTTGTATTCTAAGTTACAACGATCCTCATTTGATGTATGTTCCTTCCGGAACACCTAAGAATCTTCTTTCTGTATTCTTGCCGGGCTCCGGAGGAAATCCGATCGGAGTCTCAAAGATCTTAGAAGAGGCAGCGACTCGAGGCTATCACAGCATCGGACTCATGTACCCAAATGGAGACCCGATCAACGTTATCTGCAATTCCGCCCCGAACAATTCTGCCTCTTGTTTCGGAGATACAAGAGAAGAGATTCTCACTGGAGTAGATAAAACCTCTGCTGTTTCCGTAGACTTTATCAACTCCATAGATGGAAGACTTTTGAAATTGCTCCAATATCTGATTGCAAAACGTCCGAACGATGGTTGGGATCAATTTCTGATCAATGGGAACGTGGATTGGAGTAAAGTCTATCTTGGAGGACACTCTCAAGGAAGCGGACACGCGGCCTACCAAGGAAAGATCAAACCTCTGGGAAGGGTTTCCATCTATAGTGGAGTTTCCGACTACCATATAGCGTCCGCTAGTGTGGCTCCTTGGCTGAGTGTCGGAGGTTTGACTCCTTCCAGTTCTTATTTTGGACTGGTTCATGTCGGAGACTCAGTTGCAAACTTTTCCGGAAATATGAATCAAGTTACGGATGCCTGGTTGAATTTTTTTGGAATGGCAGGGGCACTTACCGACGCGGATTCTGGAACAGCTCCTTACGGGAATACGCAACGTTTGACCACAAATCTTTGTGCTTCTGGGGACGAGAATGCAAAACACAACTGCACGATGTTGCCCAGTCAACAAGCCGTCTGGGATTACATCAGTTTTCCATAATACTGGTTCAAAGAATAATAAGCGAACCTAGTGATTAACACCGAAGAATAACCGACACTTCAGGTTTCTTGAAGTTGGCTGATTGGGATCATTTTCCGACAATACCTTCGAAAACAATCCCGCTTAGATGTGATTATTGACCAAACATAGTTAGAGCAATCAAGACCAAAGCGATCAAAGGAGGAAGTCCTTGGATGATTGCGGCCCTTGCCATGCTAGGCTTGGAAACCAAAAGCACCGTTCCGGCTCCGAATACGGAAAGACAAGCAAACATCATGATCGCCGGTGCATAGGTAACATGAAGCTCGAAAAAGATAGCGCCGTACAAGGCTCCTATTGCAAGAAACAAATTATAAAAACCTTGGTTTAGAAAAATCGATTTCATTGCTTCCGCTGATTTGCTATCGGAAACTCCGAAACGGCGATAAATGGCCGGTCGCATCCATAGAATGCTCTCCATGATAAAGATCCAAACATGAAGCAGACCGACTAATGCAGCTAAAATCCTGGCTGTTAAGATCATCCTTTTCTCCTAACTCTATAAAATTGAGTTCGGAAAGTTTCTACCGGATGAACATTCACTTGTAAAGATTTTTCTATTCCGGATTCTTATTCCTTTATGCTATAAGGACCAGATCCGAAATGAGCGATCAGGATCGCTCCGCCCAAAAGCGAAATATTTTTAATGAACATAACCTTCTGCACCTGTGCTTGGACAGGGTCCGAAATTCCCCAAAACTGGTGCATCATAAAGGTCACAGGTACTAAGAACAATACAAGAAGAAGTGCCCCCAGCTTCGCCTGATACCCTAGGATCACACTAAGTCCTCCCACAAATGCAATTACACCTGACAACGGGACCAGTACGGAAGTGAAGGGCACTCCTAGATCGGAAGCATGGGAAATTCTTTCCGAGGAAAAATGACCTGGACCGGCTAAAACGAAAATTGCCGCAAATAAGATCCTTCCCAACAAGGGTAAAAATTCCATAAATAAACCTCTTTTAATTGATAAGCTTGGTTCTTAGAATAAACCAAAGCTCTCCCTCTTGTCATTATCACAGGATAAGAAGGAAAAATTCAAAAGAAGTAGCGGTGAGGATTCGAGCTAGGTTAACTTTATCTCAACACATCATTGATCAGCTTGGCTAACATCTGATCGTGTGTTTGTACGGTTTTTTGGTTTGCTTCGTACGAACGATTCACCTCGATCATCTCCACCATTTCTGTGACAACGTTCACATTGGATGCTTCTAGAAATCCTTGCAAGATGCTAGGCTCCTCTTCCAGTAAGAATGCCCTCGGCTCTCCTGATTCCGGAGTATCCGCGTAGAAAGAATCCCCTTCCTTGTCCAGATGCCTTGGATTTTCTACAGTGCGTAACTTGATTCTATCCAGCAATACCGGACTCTCAAAACGATTCCTATCTGGAGATGTACTACCGTTTACCGGATCATTTCCAAGTTCCCCGTTGATCCAGACTTCTCCGTTTTCTCGGATCATAAAATTTCCTCGAGCCACTTTGATCGGTCCATTTTCTCCCATCAAAGGAAATCCTTGGGGAGTTACTAAGTATCCGTTCGTATCCAGGACAAAGGCCCCGGATCTAGATAGCCTCTCTCCTCGATTGGTAAGCACACTAAAGAAAGCTGGATGTTCGGATCCGGGACGGTCCTGCAACATGATATCAAAGGGGTTGTCCGTCTTTTTGACTGAGCCTTGCTCGAAACGAGTATAGACTTCGTTTACCTCGGCACCCAGGCCTAATTTTCCGATTACGGGCGCTGTGTCAAAGGAGCCCATCGGAACTTTCCCGACCCCATCTTCATTATAACGATGTAATAGAAGCTCCGGGAAAGTTTTAAACAAGGTAGTGTCCCTTTTAAATCCAGTCTTGTCTACGTTGGCAAGATTGTTCGCGATCACATCCATTCTAGTCTGCTGGACTGTCATCCCGTTAGAACCGGTGTAAATTCCCCTTAGCATCTTACTCTCCCAAACACGGAATTTCTCTTTCTAGAATCGGCGGTTTATCAATTTCCCTAAGGCAGATTTTGTCCCATATCCAAAAAACCTTTGACACTCTTTTGTTCAGAAAGTAACTATCCAGAGGATGAAAAGAAAGGGCTATTTTCTATCCATTGGAGCGGGGCAAAACCAACTCCCACTCATCCAAGCGTGCTTGGGCATAGGCTTGGAAGTCATTGCAGTGGATCGAAATGACACAGCTCCGGGGTTTGCTTCCGCAAGTTTACGAATCCTAGAATCCACTCACGAATATCGTAAAATATATAAAGCGGTTTCAGAAAGTCCATTGCACACACCTGTTCTAGGAATCGGAACCAGGTCTTTCGGGAAAGCGACCTACTCCACAGCTTTCTTGGCTGAAAAACTAAAACTGAGATATGCGAGCATAGACTCGGTGCATACGTTTTCGGATAAAAAGATCCTAAAAGAAGTCTGCGGAAAAAAAGGGATCAAGACTCCGAAAGAAATCCCTTGGACAGAATTGAACGCCAAGAAAAAGTCATTTCCGTATCCTTGGATTGCCAAACCTAGTCAGGGTAGCGGAAAGCACGGTGTTCGCTTAATAAAATCCGACGAAGACGCGAGCAAATTCTTCTCTTCTGTAACGCACTCTTCCCACAAACAAAGCGCAAAGGGCGTGATTAAAAAAAAGGTCCCCGCAAAAAAAGCAGGAAATACGAAGCAGGAGCTCCCCAAAGAATCCTGGGTTTTGGAAGAGTATATTACAGGAATCGAATGTACTGTTCTGGGTCTTGTGGATTCCCACAATTTTCATTTGGTCGGAATCACTCTCAACGACCTCACCGAATTTCCTCCTTTTTTAGAAATCTCTCATCGACTTCCGTTTTCGCACCCTGAATTGATTGGCGAAATCAAAATGCTCTGTTCAGCGATCACCAAATTAACCGGCTTGAAAAATTGCCCTTTTGTTGCAGAGTTCAGAATCGACCGGGAGGGAGAATTGTTTTTGTTAGAAGCTAGTCCCGAAGTTGGAGGAGAGCACCTGGCAGATGTACTAGTTCCCGGGTACTACGGATACGACTACTTTGCAAATTTAGTGAAATTGTTGATTGGAGCAGAATTCACTCCACCGACTTCCTTGTTGAAAGTATCTAGGCACAAAAAAGCCCAGATTCATTTCGAAGTCCCACCCAAGGGAATTTCTATCCTGAAATCGAATGCTCAATTCGTTCTGGATTCTCATGAAACCGTACTTTACGAAAACAATTTAAAGGATCCGGGCTCCAGACTCGATACAAATTCCGGAAACGAATGCAGAACAAAAGTGATAGGGATTCGATCCGACTCAAACATTTCGGAAGAAGTCTGGAACAAAAGTGTATCTGCAAGAATGAGAGCTGAATTCGATGTCAGATGATTCGAACCACCCTTCGAAAAAAGTATGGGAAGCTCATTACACAAGGGAAAAATCTAAGCTAAATTATCCGGACGAAAATTTAGTACGAATTCTAAGTCGTGTTCCTTCTTCATTTAACACAGATAATCCGAGGGCTCTCGATTTCGGCGCAGGCTCCGGCAGGCACTGTCTTTTGTTAAGAGAATTCGGATACGATGTGACAGCCGCCGATTACAGCGAGAATTCTATTCAAACTATTCAGGAATCTTATCCTTGGGCAAAGGCGAAACTTGTGGATCTGCCACCGACTCCTTTTGCAAACGAAGAGTTCGAACTCGTGGTAAACTGGGGAGTACTACATTACAATTCCCTGGAATTAGCTAAGCAAATCGCGGAGGATTTTTTCAGAATCTTAAAATCTGGTGGATACTTGGCTGGCTCGATTCGTGCAGTAGGAGATACTCATTTAAAAGCCTTAAACGGGACAATCGGAACCTCCGATTTAAAAGGTGGATCCACTTGGTTTTACTCTGAAGAAGACGTCCGGACACTATTCCAGAATTTCTCCCAGCTCGAAATCGGGTACACAGAAAGAACGCCCATCGGTAAATTGGAAGAAAGGATTTGCCATTGGATTTTTCTCGCAAAAAAATAAACCCTCCGGATCAAAGTGCTTCCGCCTTTCTGAAAGAAGAGTGCGCGTTAGACGGTGCTTGCGAGTGGAAGCCACACTACACTTCTTCTTTTTCCGACTTTCAACTTCCGATTTTTAAGTGCGACACTTGCGGATTGCAGGCTCAATTTCCGAGACCGAAGGCCGAAGAACTGTATACCGAAGAATATTATACCGGCAGCGAAGGATTCACTTACAAAGACGAAAGAAAAACTGAATTTTACGATCGATACGTATGGATCGCCCGCCTGAAAAATATAGGAAAATGGAAATCAAGTGGGAACTTTTTGGACATCGGATGTTCCTTCGGTGGATTTCTGAACTGCGCGAAAGAGCTGGGATTTTCACCATTTGGTGTAGAAGTTTCTGCCTATGCAGCCCAAGCATGTACTGCGCGCGGAATCAAAGTTTGGAATTCTCACTTCTTGGACGCAGATCTTCCGGAAAATTTTTTCGACGTAATTACTTTGGTAGAGGTAATCGAACACTTAGAAAATCCTAGAGCAGTATTTGATAAACTGGAAAAGATCCTAAAACCTGGAGGACTTCTCGTATTACAAACTGCTAATTTCGAAGGTTGGCAGGCCAAAGACTCTGGTCCGGGGTATCATTATTATTTGCCCGGACATCTTTATTATTATTCGGAATCCAATCTTCGGAAAATTCTTGCAAACCGAAATTTTGAGAGTGTAATCACCTACCTCGGAGTCGATTTTTCGCTGATCGCAAAACTGAAAAAATCACGTGGAAGTTTCAAGTCTTGGAAGGATTATCTTCGCTGGATTTCGATAACCAAATACCATTTTCTGAGTAAGATCAAGAAATCGGGCTTTCCTCTTACTTCGTCTATGGTAATCTACGCGGTGAAAAAAGGGGAAACATGAATTCTCACCCGAACGCAAAATACAGCAGAGTTTTTGATTATATCCCGGATGGAGGATTTTTGCGTTCTATCAATTTTACGATTCGAGTAATCGCAGCATCTGCGTATCGATTCGTAAAAGACGACTGTTTCATGAAAGCTTCGGGGATCTCCTACACGACCATTGTTTCCCTGATACCGATGCTTACCGTCGCCTTATCTTTGTTAACGATTACCTCAGGCCTGGAAAATAGAAAGGAAGAAATATTCGATAAGATCAACGCATTCTTCCTAACGAGCAATATCAACTTAGACATTAATCCTTATTTAGAAACGATCGGTGAATTGATCGATGCAGCTAGACAAATCGGAGCGATCGGTTTTGTAATTCTTGTTTTTTCCGCCACTGCAGTTTTAAGGTCCCTCGAGAATTCCTTCAATGGAATCTGGAGAATCGAATACAGCAGATCATTTTTGCAGAAATTCGTTTTCTATTTTTTCATCCTTTCTATCGGCCCGTTGTTAATCGTAATCGGGGAAGGAATCGTGGAAAGGATCACAAATTTCTTTCGCCCGGCCCATTATTTTAGCATGGACAAAGAGCAAGGCGGCAGGATATGGATTGCCGGGGAAGGTGGAAACCTATTTCGCTTAAACACAGATTTAAAAGAAGATTATAAATTAGAAGAATCTGATATTGATCTGGAAAATATTCGCTGCTTAGATTCTTTCGGAACTCGCTTGGACTTTTGTCAAAAACCGGAATTGAACAAGCAGGATTTTCTCCGAGTTATTGTACGAGATGAGCAGGTTTTTGCACTCTCTCAAAAAGGGCTTTTTCTTTTCCGACCCGTGGACGGTTCCGTATGGAATGCCATTTATTTTGAAAGCACTCAATTCAAAGATTTTGAATTTGTAGAAGATGGGAACTATTTCTTTGTTTTTGCAAACGGAGAGGTACTTCTTTTTAGATCCAAAGGTAGAAGTTACAAACCTATCTTTCCAAACGTTCTAAAGATTAGAGCGAACCGAATTTACTTTCCAACCCCTGAAAAAGGTTACTTGGTCGATGATGACGGGAACGTGTGGACTACCGAGAACAAAGGTGTTAGCTGGAACTCCACTAAGATCGCAGGACAAGGATTGAAGGACATTCATCAGATGAAACCCGGAGAGCTGATCGTTACCGGAGAAAGAGGAGGAATATTCAAGTCAGTAGATGGAGGTGGTTCCTGGAGAAACCTGAGCCATAAACGATACACGTTTCAAAAAGTTTGGTCCGTAGAAAACGTAGAATCTACCGATATTTTTTTACTCGATACTCTCGGGAACATTCTAGTTTCGATTGATGGAGGAGAACACTGGAACTCCTTTTATGTACCAATCAAAGGTAAGGTGTTTGCGTCCATGCTCTTTGATAGAAGCGAGAATGGAAGATTTCGCCTGCTCAATATCGGTGAATACAAGAAGATTAGCCTTTCAGAATACAGGGATGTAAGATATGTAACAATTCCACTGCGGGGAGGAAATGCCGTATTCTCCGCTTATAATATTCTAAAATTCTTATTTCCTCTGACCGGAATTTGGTTATTTTTTATGGCTTTATTCCTTCTCATTCCGAATACTCGAGTTCCGATCTCGGCGGCCGGTTTCGGTGCAGCTATGACCAGTACCATTTTTCTGGCCTTTCTATACGGCTTTAAGATTTATCTCACATCGTTTTCAGAAACCACGATGATCGTCTACAAAGCGTTAGCTGCCATCCCGATTTTTTTAATCGGGGTTTATTCTCTCTCCTTAATCGTATTATACGGAGCTGAAATTACCGCCTGCATCCAATTTCCCGAAAGATACTTGGCTCCGTTTCAGTTAGTCGAAGAACACCACACTTCCTTCAGTTTCGAATTTAGAAAACTTTTAGCCGTGCTTAAGTCAGCATACTTAGTGCAAAGGCAGAACAAAAATCCGGCTTCGATAGAAGATTTGGCAAGAACCTCCGGCTTGAATCTGGAAGAAATTCCTAGATTGACAAAAACTCTGTCCGAGGTAGGCCTCCTAGTGGAAACTTCAGATTCAGGCTACTGGCTACCGGTTGCTTCCGGAGAGGATCTGACTCTGGGAGACTTTTACAGAAAAATACCGGAAGCATTGTTAAAAGAAGACGCCAATTTGCATCTCTACCCGGAAAGGATACGAGACAAAGTGGAAAGAACGGAATCGAATCTTCAGAAAGAGCTAGACCAGCTAACCTTCAAACAACTTTTGGGAGACTAGATCGCCTCTTTTGAAATATTATAAAAAGCTAAAATCCAAACGTCCCTGAAACTATCAGCCGAGAAATCGATTAAGATTAGTTCTCTTAGATTTTAGAATTCAGTTTTCCGACTGGAGATAAATTAGAAGATAAAGATTGATAGATCTGCTCTGCCAGACCCAGAGAGGAATTCTTAGACAAATTCTTAGAATATTCGTCGTAGAGCATATCCTCGAAGATTTCCTCAGCATAACCGCCGTTAATCAATCCGGATTTTTCCACCGAGGATTTCATTTCCTTTAACATCATCTTTACAAAGATGGATTCGAATTCTACGGAAGCATCGAATAGTTTTTTGCGATAGGGATCTTTTGTGATTTCTTCTTTGATATTGTGAGGCATTCTTATCTCGGAGGAAGATACGACTCCTGATAATTCTTCGTTGAATTTTTCTCTCAAAATTTCCGGAAAAGCTTTCCCGTTTTTGGCGTTCTTCTCTTCTCGAAGCAGACCCTGGATCTCCGGTCTTTGGGTGATGTCTAAACGATGACTGTAATTTTGAATATGATCTATCACGACAATCTCCTTATTGCACTTCTAATTCGGCGTGCAAAGCTCCGGCCTTCTTTAAAGCTTCCAAAATTGCGATAATGTCTCGGGTAGAAGCTCCTACTTTATTCAAAGCATCGACTACATCCGAAACCTGGGTCGCCTCTTCGATCACAAAAGATTCCTTGGGAGCTTCTTGGGTCTGTCCCAGCTTAGGGTTCCTACGATTTTTATCTGCCACGGAAAGGCTCAACCCGGATCTAGAGACGGCAACTTCGTCGATAACGATATTTCCTCCCATCACGATGACCCCTGACCTTTCGTTAATGACCACCTTCGCTTTTGTACTAGAGTCCACAGTGAGATTTTCCAAATCTGCTAACAAAGAAAGGTAGAGATCCGATTTGTTCGTAAATTCAGAACCGATATTGATTAATATTTCAGAAGGAGAAAGTGGCAAGATCACTTCCGACTTTAGGTTGAACTTAGACGGAATCGCTTCTTTGATCTTTGCAATAACATTATTGAGCTGAGAAAAATCCTGCTCGTGAAAACGTATTACGATTTTTTGATTTGAGAAGAAATCTTGATTGAGTTCGGATTCTACAATTGCACCTTGGTGGACAATTCCGACTGTTTTTTTAGTTCCTCTTCCTAAACCCGACCTTTCGTTGTTCGCTTTTCCTCCAAACGAAATCACACCACTTGCGACCGCAAATATCTTGTCATTCCCTGCTCTCAGAGGGGACTGGAGCAAGACTCCTCCTTCGAGCGATTTCGCATCTCCGATCGAAGAAACTGTTACGTCGATTCGATCTCCCTTCCTAGAATACGATGGAATGTTTGCAGTGATAAGCACCGAAGCGATGTTTCTGGTCTGTTCCGGTTTTAGATTCGCATCAACTCCCAGATTTTTCAGATAGTTCTTCATACTCTCTGTCGTTACTGGAGTCTTTGTATCACCAGTTCCAGGAAGTCCTACGACAATTCCGTAACCGGTCAACTGGTTATCTCGAATACCTTCTATATTAGAAATTTCTTTTAAACGAACTTCTGCAGAGGAAAGACTAGACCATTCGTCGAATGAAAAAAGTGTGTGAATCAAAAAGATTACAATGAGAGCAGGGAAGAATTTAACATCCATTCTGCGAGGTTGTCGCGCTTTCATTGTGATTCACCCAAAAGGCGGTTTAATTGATTCAAAATAAGTCTCTGTTTTTCCTCTTCGGACAGGTCCGCTTTTACGGTGACTGATCCGTCCGGATTCGTAACAGTTTTTAATTGAATCGCAGGCTGAGGATTTTTAGGACGAATCGCACCGGTAAACTGAATTTGCAAGTTTGCAATTCGATCCGCGTCCACGGAGTTTTCCTTGGATACAAACTCGGGCGCCAATAATCCGGTCAGCTGAACTGTGGAAGGCTCCCCATTATAAGTGGAAGATCTTGCGCCTTGCAGAGTAAGCAATCCAGTCCCCGGATCAATTGCCGAGACTATCACAGTCATATTTCCTTTTAGTTTTCCTAACGATTTGATTTTTCCCTTATTCTTTCTAACGATCGTGCGATCGTGATTGAAGGAAGGCATCTCTGGAATGATTTTCTTGTCTGGAACTGCTTTCAGTGTAATACTTTCATCTGCTGTAGATTCGATTTCGAACTCTGCGGTAAATCCGTCCTTAATTCGAACATAGATCGAAGTGCCAACTTTCAAATTCTGGGCTCTCGAGTACGGATTCTTGTTTTCCCACTGAGAAACGTCCTGACTGAAAACGCCTACGATTCCGAGAACAGAAAGTAGGAAAATCGCAGTGGTTCTTTTTTTCAAAAACTGGATCATTTCAATTTTCCAAAAGTACCGTATTCTTCTCTACAACTCTGGCAGTTAGTCTGCCATCCTTTGAATGAGCAGTGACTTCTACCTTATCACCGATATTACCCGAACTCAAGGCTTTGGATCTAGCTTTGACCACTAAATTTCCGGAGATATAAACCAGATTTACATCCCCACCCCTTTGCACATCGTAAAGAAACCTAACATGCTTTTTGCGAAGTAGTTCCCCGGCTGAAAGATCTACTAACGCAGTCCATCCTATAGATTCGGGACCTATTCCGTCTTGAAAGGGCTCTTCCAAATACACTTCCCTTTTTTCGATAGAATCTTCGGTGAGTCTTTCACCCTTTCGAATTGCGCGCTTTGCAAAAAAAGCTTCTGCCCTTTTATCGATCTTAAATTTGATCCTTTGAGTATGTACTTTACGATTTTGGAAATAATAATCCAAAGATGCTACGATCTGTCCCGCGTGAATCACTCGAGGAAGCCCCGCCCATTTTAGATCCACACCTTTTTCAGGAACTGCTCTGTCCCCACTCATATAGGTTATTTTGAATTCCGAAGTTTCACCCTGAGGTAGTTTCGAAATCTCCTTCAAAAGACTTTCTTCCAAATCAGACGGATCTAATTCAGAATTCAAAGGAATTACTATCGTCTCCTTTCCGGAAACGGAAACATCGCTCAGCCTGGACTGAAGATCCTCAGGACGGAGAATTGTAGGATCACTTAAATCTTGGAAAATGATTCTGTCCTTTACGGAGTCTGAGATTTTAGCGATGTCAGAAAGGTAAACTTCCTTCTTTTGAGTGAAAACCTTTCCCTTCAAATAAATCGACTCTAACGCATGCAGACTAGTATCAAAAAAATAGAATGCACTTAACAAAGCTAAATTAATGAAGGTTAAGCGGAAGGTCACTTATTCCTATCCTCGTTTCAGACCAATCGCAGTCGAAAGCATGTTATCGGAAGTCTGTATCGCTTTAGAGTTGGACTCGTAGGCTCTTTGAGCGACAATCATGTTCACCATTTCTTCTACGATCTTTACGTTGGACATTTCCAAGAAGCCTTGCAGTACATTACCGAATCCTTCCATTCCGGGTGAGCCTGGAATTTCCGGGCCCGAGGCGACAGTTTCTTGGAAAAGGTTTTTGCCGATCGCTTGCAAACCGGCAGGGTTCACAAATCGATAAAGCTCTACTTGACCGATCACTGTTGGTCGAACATCTGCACCGATTTTTACAGTGACTTCGCCTTGTTCGGAAATCATCAAAGTATTCAGAATTGCTCCTTCTGGAAGGATGATCGGAGGCTCTAAAAGGTAACCGTTAGAAGTAACCACTTGTTGGTTCGAATCTATTTTAAACGAACCGTCGCGCGTGAATGCAAAGCTACCGTCCGGCATCAGAATTTTGAAAAAACCCATTTCACTCGTGATCGCCAAATCTAGCTTATTTCCAGTGGCCTGAAAGGATCCGATCTCGAATAACTTCTGCGAGGCGGCGGCTCTAACACCATGACCAACATTGACACCGGTCGGGATTTCACTTACAGAAGTTGCAGGAGTTCCTGCTAGTACCATATGTTGGTAAACTAGGTCCTCGAAGTCCGCTCTGTTCTTTTTGAAGCCAGTGGTATTTACGTTGGCTAGGTTATTGGAAATTGTATCAATATGGAATTGTTGCGCGATCATTCCAGTCGCAGCCGTCCACAGGGAGCGCATCATAGATTTCGACCTCTGCTAACCCTATCGGACGAATTTGCAAATTCCCTAAGCAATCGCACAAATTTCCAGGAAAGAGTTCCAGGAAAAGGTGGTTGTAGGAGCTCCTACAAGAGTATCCCCACCAAAATTAACTTGCCCAAACGGCCTATTCGTGCTATCGCGTGCAAATTCGGGGATCGGTACTTCCACCGCACCGGCCCCCACCCAAAGAAGGGTGGGGCCACTTTCCAAGTACCCACCCCAATGAATCAACTCCGCAATTTAACTTTACATCTTAAAAAAATAATTTATAGATATGTGAACATTTTTCTGATTTGGGAAAGAAAATGCCGGATATAATTCATCGAGTAGGTATCAACGCAAAGCCGGAAAAGGTTTATAAAGCGCTGACGACGATTTCTGGTCTATCGCATTGGTGGGTTTCTGACACAACTGGAAATGCAAATTTAAACGGAATTATACTGTTTGGTTTTACGGATATGAAGGTCGAAAAACTGATCAAAAATAAATTCGTCCAGTGGAACTGCATTCGTGGGCCCAAGGAATGGCTAGGAACTACGATTACATTCAAATTAGTTTATAAAGAAAAGCAGACATATGTATTATTCACTCACGCAAATTGGGCAAAGCCAGTTGAATTTATGTACCACTGCAGTACCAAATGGGCGACCTTCCTACTCGGACTCAGAAATTGGATCGAAAGAGGAGAAGGACATCCTGCTCCCTACGATGTAAAAATTCATCTAAACGATTGATTTTCTTTTGAAAGGTCGCGCTCTTAGTTTATTATTTGATCTTGGAACTAAGTCCGAATTCCTACTTTAGGTTTCTAAACACGACGCAGCGATTCGAATTCGTACCTTTTTCGTTATTCGAGACATTCCAGCAATTTGCAAGTTTTGTAAATTTCTGAGCATTGATGTAAGTGTTCTCCCACTCCAAGCCGGTGTTTTCCGCACAACGAATCACATATTCGTCCAGGTTAAAAACGTTTTTCCCTTTGCGCACCTCTCCCACTTCCATGACGAGAACTCCGTTTGGTTTCAGTACCCTGGAAAGTTCTCGAAGAGTTCCTTGGATGAATTCACACCAACCAGCCAAAGTGGAAAAAATACTGGGCTTTTGTTTCAAGTCTAAAGTGATGTCCAAGAACCAATATCTCAACCAGTTGTCTTCCTCATAATTTACCTTGTCCAAAAAGGGAGGAGAAGTTACGACCAAATCTGTATAAGAATCAGGAAGATCGGCCATATCCAATGAAGAATTATTAATATACAAATTCCTAGAAGAGAATTCATGATAAAAAGGAGGCAGAGGATCCTTTAAATCACGTCGAAGCTTTTGTAAAATTCTAGGCTTGATTTCACGATAATCCGGAACCAATCCCCTCTTTTCGTTATTCTTTTTTTGTGCAGAAGGAGGAATCGAAATCTGCGGGAAGCTGTAGACTGAAAAAAATCCTGTGCTGTGCCCATGCAATCTCGAAAGAGCAGTGAGTCCGATGTACCTTATTTCCGGAGAATCATCTTCTGAGATAATCTTCCGAAGATTCTTAATCTCTTTCAAAGTATCCTTATGATAGAAGGCAGAAAGATCTTCATCGATCTCTTCTTCTTTTGCCTTCTTTGATAAATCCATCTTTGATAATGTGCTTTCTAATGCTTCGATCGAAGGAATGCTTTGTCTAGATTTCGCGAGATAAAGAGACATCGGACTGATGTCGTTATGCACTGCGCGATATCCGTCCAGATTCGCCTGAACCGCAGTAGTCCCTCTCCCACCAAACGGATCTAGTACGATTCCCTTGTTATTTTTCAGATATCTTTCTATGAAAAAGGAAGGAAGTTCCGGCTTAAACGAAGCCCGATAACTGACCACGTAATGAATCGGGTGAGACTGCCTTTGTCTAGATGTCCAAAATTCTCCTGTAAGAATTTTTCTCTCTTTCTTTCGTAGTGTCTGGCTCATCCTTCCTGCCTTTTTGTTTTCCTTTTCGGAAGGTTGGCTCAGTTTCCCAGAATCTTTTCGAGTATAGAAACAGAGACATAAACAAGAAAGGTAGAGTACAGATCAAGAATGGATCTTTACTGCTTGTGCGCAGGAGTTCCTCAAAAAATCTGTAAGTTGAAAACGAAGGCGTCTCTAAAAACAAGCGTGCTAACAAAGATGAAAAATCATTCAGAACTCCGGATGGAGGATTTGTACAAAGAATTCGAGAGAGAGATCATTGCGAACAAACGTTGGGAATGGGCGGGCTTGATTATCGGATACGGCGCATATTTACTCAGCTTTTTATTTGTATTCGGCTTCAAATGGGAAGCACCTAGAATGGCGAACATGTTCTACTTTGGTTTGTTTACTCGAATTTCCAGCTTGCTCATCAACAGATACTACTTAGTACCGAAAATATTTTTAAGACTTTTATCTTCCAATGAAGAAGAACGAGAACTTGCTTGGAATTCGATCCAAATCCACAGGGAAGCTGTGTATCGTCGGCTTTCTAAAAATCTATATGGCTGGAACGATGCTACTGAGTTGTATGAGGCGGACCGAGACTCTCTAGTTGCCTTACTCCAAGAGAACACCAAAAAGAATTGGAGAGCCGTAGGATTCTGGTACATTTGGTTTTACGCCATCGTAGGCGCAACTTTAGTCTTCTTTACGTTCTACCCCGGAGAAGAGTGGTGAAAGCTCGCTACCTTTCTTTTGTGTTGGCGCTTTCTTTCGCATCTTGTTCTCATTTCAGAACGCTCCCCCCTTTTGTGGATTCACCGAATCTAGAAGTAGTCCAGTTAGAGACTCCTGGAAGGAACACCTGCCTACTTCTTGCAGAAATGGAAAAAGGTTTTTTGGTTCGGATGAACCAAGAAGTTTGTCTGACGAAAACTTCTCCGACTTATCTATTCCAATCCATCCTTGCACTTTCAGCATTAGAAATCGGAAGCCTAAAAGATCCCTATTTCGCATTACGCTGGGATAGAACTCAATATCCTTATATTCGCTGGCAAAAAGATCAGAACTTACGCAGTGCTCTGGAAACATCTGCAGTTTGGTACTTTCAAAAAGTATGGTCGGATGCAGGTCCGACCAAAGTAAAAGCTTGGCTTGCAAATACTGGTCTGCCTTCAGAACTTCCTAAAGATTCTACGAGGTTATTTTGGGTGGATGGCGGATATTCAGTCAGTGCGGAGGACTTTTTCAAATTTCTAGCAAAGGCTTTCAGAGAGGAGCTAGGGGTTAGAAGGAAAAATCTGGACTTTGTGCTGGATGGTTTAGAAAGAAATCCAGGAGAAGTTAGACTACCAAGCGGGATTCATCGAGTAGAAGGAAACTGGGGAAATCCAACTAAGTATTTTTCGGATTCCGGAACCGCATTCGCCGGGGGAAAAAGCATCTCTTGGTTTTGGTTCTTTGGCCAATACAAGGATAGGTCGATTTTGTTTTTGACCCGTACGGATAGCGAGACGGAAACCCTATCTCCTTTGGACTCTGCCAAATTCGGAGCAGATTATTTGCTTCGATCCAGCCTATGGTCAAAATTGATCAAGCAGTAGCCGAATCAAAAACAAAGAATTCTTTCCAAAATAAATTTGTCTTTTCTCCGCCGGACTTATGTTCCAACATGGAGAGCGCGCTTCCACGATGAAACGAAACCTTCTGCTTTATCTGGCTCTCTTAGCTGTTTTCTTTGCAGCATTATTTACGGTGTTAGAGTACGGCGATTCTCTGGAATTCCAAAAGGCCAGCGTCAACCCGACGGCAACAGGAAGCACGAATTCCACTCCAGGGACACCCGCTGCATCCCTACTCACTGATGACCAAATCCTTGGAGAATGGGTCAAGGCGTTACTTCGCTTATTAAAAGGTCTCAGAGATCCGCTACCTTTGCTTTTGATGCAAATCGGTTTAGTAATGATCGTGGCAAGAATTGCGGGAAGATTTGCGGTCTTCATAGGACAGCCATCGGTGATAGGAGAAATCATCGCGGGGATTTTACTCGGACCTTCTCTCTTCGGCAGTCTACAACCGGAAGCATACGCTTTTGTTTTTCCCAAATCTTCTATGGGAAACCTCCAGTTGCTGAGCCAAATTGGATTGGTTTTCTTCATGTTCGTGGTCGGAATGGAACTCGACCTAAAGATACTCAGAAACCAAGCAGATTCCGCGATCTTGATCTCGCACGCAAGTATCCTCTTGCCTTTTATACTGGGAGCATGGCTCGCGTTGTCTCTTTATCCTAACCTCGCACCTCCCGGAATCAGTTTTTTATCGTTTTCACTTTTCCTAGGAATCGGGATGAGCATCACCGCATTTCCTGTTCTGGCTAGAATTGTTCAAGAAAGAGGCCTCACCAAAACCAAGATGGGAGGAATCGCACTCACATGTGCCGCTACGGACGACGTCACAGCTTGGTGTCTACTAGCTTGCGTAATCGCGTTAGTACAGGCTGGAGGTTTTGTTCCTGGTATCTTTACGATACTATTAGCAATTAGTTATATTCTAATTATGTTATTCATCGTCCGACCTTGGATGAAAAGAGCAGGAAACATATTCACCAACAGAGAAGCTCTCACAAAAACGGCGGTCACTTTCTTTCTATTGTTCCCACTTGCATCTGCCTGGATCACGGAAGCAATCGGTATACACGCGTTATTCGGCGCGTTCTTGGCCGGAGTAGTGATGCCGGAAAAACCAAAGCTTCGGACGCTATTGGCCGAAAAAGTAGAAGATGTGAGCCTTACGATCTTTCTACCGTTATTCTTTGCACTCACTGGGATCCGCACTCAAATGGGCTTACTATTCCAAGGGAATCTCTGGCTAGATTTTGCCGCGGTTCTTGGGGTTGCAGTCACAGGAAAATTTGCGGGAAGCGCGATCGCCGCGAGGTTAGCCGGCCGCGATTGGAAAGAGTCTCTCTCGTTAGGGGCACTCATGAATACGAGAGGACTGATGGAGTTGATCGTTCTGAATATAGGATTCGATTACGGGATTCTCTCAGCGGAAGTATTCTCGATGATGGTATTAATGGCCCTAGTCACTACCTTTATGACTGGGCCCCTCTTGGATGGAATAGAAAAAGCCTTCAGCATTCCGAGCCAAAAGCAAATACGGAACGCGGAAGAAATTTTGTTAGCGTTCGCGCTAAATTCTCGAGGAATCGATTTATTGCGGTTGGCCTTTGGATTATTCCCTCATAGCTCGAAATTAAAAGAAGTAACCGCGCTTCACCTAAGCCCGGATTCTACCATCTCCGGAAAAATGGCCCAAAGGTACGAAAAGTCCAGTTTTGAGCCTTTGCATAAGCTTTCCCGGGAACTCGGAATCAAACTTAAAACCTTATATAAACCTTCCGACAACGTAACCAAGGACATCTTGAAAACGCTCCAATCAAGGGAATATAAAATTTTTCTAATGGGTGGAGCAAGATCTTTGTTTAGCGACGACGTTCTCGGTGGAAAAATCAGAACTTTGTTAAGCGAATCCAACGGAGACGCCGGAATTTTAGTTTCGGAAAAACTCGGAAAGCTCGGTCAACTTACCGTTGCCATTTTCTCAGAGAAGGACTCGAGCATCCTTCCTTTGGCCTGTAATATTGCAAAGAACTACAATTCTATAGTTTCGTTGTGGGATCCTTCTGGCATCGTTCCGCAACTTCCGGAAAAGGATCGTACCCTTCTCAAAAAAGAAAAAATTCCCATTTTAAGGGGAGGAGATCCTTCCGTACTCGGAGAGGCTGATTTGATCTTGTGCGATTTGGATGCCTGGGAAGAAGAACCCGAACTCCGAAACTGGGAACTTTCAGATGGAGCCGGATTATTACTCCTCAGAATTCGTAAGAACCGATCTTTAATTTAATGGACAGAACTGCTTCCGAGCGAATCGGCGGGAACGCAACCACCCATATGTACCATTTCTTGTTCTGCCAGAGTAGCTGATTGCCAATCTTCAATCGCTTGATAAATTCGAATCGCTTCATGAATCGAATGAAATGCGTCGCAGAATCTACCTAACCTTTCTAAGGAAATTGATTTCAAGTGCAAAATCAAAGCAAAGCTTTTCGTATATTTCTCACCTATTCTTATCTTGATATGTAGAGACTTGTCATACTGAGCAATTGCTTCCAAATAGTTTCCACTTTTTTGATATATGTTTCCGAGAACTCCGTAATGAACCGCTTGGTCGCGTTCCGAAAAGACGGAACGTTTTGCAAAGGCATGATGTATCGCCTCCAACGAAGGATCTGCTTGTAATCCAAAGGAGATACCGAGGAATAAAATTGGAAGAAGAACCAGCTTCATACTCAGAGACCGATTTTCAGACGCGATCTCTTGACTCTACTCTCTAACTTTTGAAAAATCAAATAAGTTCTTCGAACTACGAAAATATTCGATCTTACCTGAAGGAATTGGAGCCTAAGAACCTCAACTTCATCTACTTTAAACTTGAACCCTTTCCATAAAATATAATTCCACCTCACTTCGCATAATAAATGAGAACTCTTGTCCGAATATTTAGGATTTATCCTATTCACAATCGTCAATTTGGACTAAACAGAAACAATTTATTGATAAATATGTAATTTAATCGCTTATTAAGAATCCTTTAGAAAGTATCCTACCCCTGGTTCGGTAATCAATAATTCAGGATGAGTAGGATCGTCTTCTATCTTCTTCCGAATCTGATTCACATACACTCTCAAGTATGCAGTATCCCCAGTTTGATTGGGCCCCCATAGTTCTTTTAATATCTGCGATTGTGTGACGATTTTTCCGGGATACGTGGCCAACAGCTTCAAAAAGGAATATTCAGTCGGTGTAAATCGAACCTCTTTACCGTTTTTCTTGATCGTTCTCTGGGCAAAGTCAATGGTCAGAGTTCCGATTTTTACTTCGGAATTTATTTTTTCCGGAGAAGAATGTCTAAGGTGCACTCTAAATCTGGCCAGCAGTTCTTGGATGCCGAAGGGCTTGATGATGTAGTCGTCAGCTCCTGCATCCAGAAGTCTGACCTTGTCCTGCTCTTTCTCCAAAACAGTTAACACAATGACCGGTACTTTTAGGCCTGCCTTTCGAATCTGTGTTAAAAAATCTTCTCCCGGTATGTCGGGCAGACCCAAATCAAGAAGTATTAAATCCGGGCGAACTACATAAACTTTCGACAAGGCCTCTTTTACGGAAGCAGCCTCTTCTACTTTATAACCTTCTTCCTCGCAAGCCATCCTCAGAAGTCTGCGTATTTGCACTTCGTCGTCTATTACGAGCAAAACTGGAGAACTCATTCTACCTCATTTAACGGAGGAAAGGTGATCACCGGAATTCGAATCGTAAACCTAGCTCCTCCCTCAGGTTTATTTTGTCCTGAAATTGTTCCGCCTTGTGCTTCTACCAATCCACGACATATCGACAATCCCAAGCCTGTTCCGTGACTTAACTGTGAAGCTTTGCTGAACTTCTCGAATATTTTTTCCTCTTGTCCAACCGGAATACCGGGGCCGTCGTCTTCTACCGTCAACAATAAGTGATCGATTGGGACACTTGCTCTTATAGTAATCTGAGTTCCATCCGGAGTATGCATGCATGCGTTTTGGATCAAATGAATCAGAACTTGCTGCATCAATCTATTGTCCAGTCGGACCAAAGGTAAATTTTCGTCGATGGATGTCTTGATCGGATGTTCTCCCCATTCTACTTCGTACTCTTTGATCGCATTCATTACGATTTCACCCGGATCTTCCCACTGTAGATCCAATTTCAATCTTCCGGATTCCAACCTAGACATATCTAATAAGTTGTTTACGAGACGCTCGAGTTTTCTATAGGCTGAACGGATTTCTCCGACAAGATTTAGTTTAGTGTTTCCGGCTTCTTTCTCCGTTTTTGATTCACTTTTTTCTAATAAATCCAAAGAAGCGCGAATCACGGTAAGTGGAGTCCGGAATTCATGGCTGATCGAATTGAACAAAGCGCTGTGTAATTTTTCGGACTCTTCGATCACCTTAGCGGATTCCATCAGTCCTAAAAGTTGCGACCTTTCTAGAGATAGCGCGATTTGGTTCAGCATCGAATTCAATTGAGCATCTTCACCGACTAACAAAGGTTCTTTTCCTTCTCTATCCAGACCAAGTACGCCGAAACAGCCTCCCGGAGAAAGTAAGGGCAGATACAAACCTCTGGACGATGGAACTGTGTCCGTGGATCTACCTGAAGGTTTTCTGTTTTGGAAAGTCCAAGCAGCCAATGCGAACTCTCGTTGGTCAGGCAAAAACTGACTCCGTTTATGAGGTGTTAGCTGCAACCTTCCCTCAGAATCAGTAAGTACAATCATTGTTCCAGATTTAAATTTCTTCTCCACTGCCGCTACTGCCACAGCTGCGATTCCGTCTTCGGTTTGGGTTCTAGATAGTGCCAAAGACAGATCGTATAACGCGGATAAGGTTTCCTCTCCGGAGCGCAACGCCTCTTCCCTAGATCGCAACCTGGTGGTCAGGATACCGAGGACTAAGGCCAAAATAAAATACGTAACAAACATCAGCCAGTCTTCCAACTTAGCGATGCGGAACGTAAAGCGAGGCGGGATAAAAAGAAAATTCCAGAGTAGTGCAGATATAGCAGAGGAAACTAGAACTGGACCTCTTCCGGCAAAGAGAGCACATCCCATTACATAAAATAAATATAATAATCCGATGGACCAATAACCGGTAAATGGAGCCAAAAGTAAATTTAAAGCTGTAACTCCTAACAAAGCCACAAGCGATAAAAAGTATTGCAAAGGACTAGATCTTGCGACGGACCAAAACGGACCGATCGTTTTTCTTTTGTCTTCCGGAGACTTTGTAGATGCAATGATGAGTTGAAAATCTTCAGATCCCTTAGAGAGCCGATCGGCTACGCTTCCACCTTCCAATATCCAGGAGAACTTCGTTTTGGAAGTTTTTCCTATTACGACATGAGTGGCTTTCGTTCTCTGAGCTGCTCTTAGAATTCCAACGACCGGATCTCTTTCCGGCAATGTGAGAATTTCCGCGCCCAACTCTCTTGCCAATTGCAGATAGGAATGCAGTCCTTTTCTTTCTTCGTTCGATAATCGCCTACCGTCGTCGACGTAAAGTGCCACCCAAGTGCATTTCCACCCGAATGCAATTTTCTTTGCTTCTCGAATCAGATCCGCGGAATGGGGAGAAGGGCTGACTGCGACTAGTATTTTTTCCGAGAGCTTAGAATCTTTATTAGGTTCGAGCCTAGACAATTCCCTATCTACTAGCTTGGAAGTGTAGTTCAGAGAAATTTCTCGAAGCGCAGTCAAATGGGGAATTCTAAAAAAAGAAGACAAAGCCTGAGGAACTTTTTCTAACTTATAGATCCTTCCTTCTTTTAATCTTTTGACAAGATCTTCCGGAATGAAATCTATCAATTCTACTTCATCAGCTATTTCTAATATAGAATCCGGAATTCTTTCAGAAACGGGCGCACCAATCATTTCTTCTACAATCTTTGCCCTGCTTTCCAAATGCTGCACATTTAGAGTGGAATAGACATCAATTCCTTGGTCCAAAATTTCCAAGACGTCTTGGTATCTCTTTAGATGTCTGGAACCGGGAACATTCGTATGCGCGAGCTCGTCAATTAAAACCACCTCTGGTTTTCTGGCAATGACCGCGTCCAGGTCCATCTCTTCCATTTCGATTTCTTTATAACGAATTTTCTGCCGAGGGACTACCTCCAAACCCTCGGCTTGCAACAAGGTTTCTTTTCGATCGTGACCTTCCAGATATCCGATAACGAGATCCTTTCCCTCCGATTTTATCCTTTGGGCGTCTTTCAGCATCTCGTAGGTTTTTCCTACGCCTGGGGCCATTCCAAAAAAGATCTTCAGTTTTCCTTTTTTGGAATTCTCTTCCTCGGACTGGATCCGAGAGAGCAATTCATCCGGATCTGGTCTATTTTCCTGTTCTCGTCCCATTTGGCTTAAGTTGGTCCAAGGCTAAGTTGAGTTTAAGTACATTCACTTTAGGAGAACCGAATACACCCAACTGCGGGTTTTCCGCAAACTCTGAAATCAAAGTTTCTAGCTTTTTCATTTCTTCCTGATTTAAACCCCGCTCTTTTACTACGATCGGAATCTGATACGCAATCGCTTCCAAACTCAGATGAGGATCCAGACCACTCGCGGAAGCGTAGAGTAGTTCCGGAGGCACTTGTGCCGATCCGCCTTTTTGGATCCAATAGGCCTTTCTTTCCTCGACCGTTTTTCGCAGAAGTTCGCTAGTAGGTCCTAAGTTACTTGCGCCGCCCGCAGATGGATCATAGTTCGAAACAGAGGGTCTAGGTAGAAAGAATCCCTTTGAGCTGAACTTTTGTGCGAGCAATTCTGAACCGATGATTTTCTGATCGATAGAAATCAAAGAACCTTTCGCTTCCTTACCAAAGAAAGTTTTCGCGCTTCCCCAGATCAAAAACGGGAAAATGAGCCCGCAAAGAACAGACCATAAAGTAAATTGGAGTAAGGAACGTATCATACAAACCAGCCGGAAGAAATACTTAACAAAAGATCGATCGCCTTGATACCGAAGAATGGTAGCACCAAACCACCTAATCCATAGACAAACAGATTTCGGGCTAATACTGAATCTGCCCCCAAAGGTTTATATGCTACTCCTTTGAGTGCAAGTGGAACCAAAAACACTAGAATCAAAGCATTGAATATGACTGCGCTTAACACTGCAGATTCTGGACTAGAAAATCCCAAAAAATTCAAAGAAGATAATGCTCCGACCCCTTCTATCGGGTACAAGCTAGCGAACATTGCCGGGAGTATTACAAAATATTTAGATACATCGTTTGCAATACTAAAGGTAGTCAGTGAACCTCTGGTCATTAAAAGCTGCTTACCGATTTCTACGATCTCTATCAGCTTAGTCGGATTACTATCTAGATCCACCATATTCCCTGCTTCTCTTGCAGTTTGGGTTCCAGTATTCATCGCGACTCCCACATCAGCCTGCGCTAAAGCTGGAGCATCGTTGGTTCCGTCTCCGATCATTGCAACTAGCTTTCCGGAAGCTTGCTCTTCCCTGATTCTCTTGAGCTTTGTTTCAGGAGTCGCTTCTGCGATAAAATCATCGACTCCTGCCTCCGCTGCAATAGCTGCAGCAGTGAGAGGATTGTCGCCGGTAATCATCACGGTACGAATCCCCATGGTTCGTAATCTCGCAAATCTCTCCCGAATTCCTCCTTTGACAATATCCTTTAAATGTATTACTCCGAGAATTTCTCTTCCTTCTGCTACCACGAGAGGAGTTCCTCCGCTTTGTGCAATTTCTTCAACGATTCGTACGATTTCTAGTGGGAACTCTCCTCCCATACTTTGCACGTAATTCTTGATTGCATCGGAAGCACCTTTTCTGATTCCCTGTCTACTTTTTTTAGTGGAACTGCTTGCAAAATCCACACCGCTCATCTTGGTCTTCGCCGTAAACGGAACAAATGTGCCATCTAACTCTTGTAAGTTGCGCCCCCTGATTCCAAATTTCTCCTTAGCCAAAACGACAATAGATCTTCCTTCTGGAGTTTCATCCGATAGAGAAGCAAGCTGAGCCGCGTCGGCGAGTCTCTCTTCAGTTATACCTGGTGCAGGAAGAAAGCCGCTTGCCATTCTGTTTCCTAAGGTAATGGTTCCGGTCTTATCCAACAAAAGTACATCTATGTCTCCGGCTGCTTCAATGGCCCTCCCCGACTTTGCGATCACATTTCTGCGTATCAGTCTATCCATTCCGCTGATTCCGATAGCGGACAAAAGTCCTCCTATCGTTGTCGGAATCAAACACACCAAGAGTCCAACCAAAGCAGGAATCGAACTAGCGAGTCCAGTGTCTCCTCCTCCTTCTTTCTGGCTGTAAATTACGATTGGAACTAAAGAACTTACTGCGATCAAAAACACGAGAGAAAGTGCAGAAAGCAAAATTGAAAGCGCGATCTCGTTAGGAGTTTTTTGTCTGGAAGCTCCTTCTACCAGTGAAATCATTTTATCTATAAAAGTCTTACCGGGGTCTGCCGTAATTTTTATTACGATTCTATCACTCAGTACTTTTGTTCCAGCAGTAACCGCACATCTGTCGCCTCCTGATTCTCGAATCACTGGTGCGGATTCTCCTGTAATTGCAGATTCATCTACTGAGGCAATTCCATCTACAACCTCCCCGTCACCCGGAATCATTTCCCCTGATTCGCAGACTACCAGATCTCCAGATTTCAAGTGAGAGCCCGGTATTTTCACCTCGGCATTTCCTTCTAATTTTCTGGCGATCGACTCTCTCCTAGTTTTTCGTAAAGACTCTGCCCTTGCCTTTCCCCTACCTTCTGCAAGGGCCTCTGCAAAATTCGCGAATAATACGGTGCTCCACAACCAAATGGAGATATGCAGGGCAAAGCGAGCTCCTTCTTTTAGGATAAAAATTTCTCCAGTCGTAAGAATCGCTCCGATGTAAACCAGAAACATAACAGGATTTCGCCATTGCGACCTAGGGTCCAATTTCAAAAACGAGTTCCTGATTGCTGCTGCAAAAATCTTCTTGTCTCCAAAGAACGAAGTAGATTGATTTTTCATAATATTATAAACCTTAAAACGTTTTTCCTTTCCCAATCAAGAGATGCTCTGCGCCTGGACCTAACAATAGCGCTGGTAAAAAAGTGAGAGCACCCACTAGAAAGATCACAGAAATCAAAAGTAGAATGAACAAGGGGCCATTCGTGGAAAAAGTTCCTTCACCCGCTGGCGCTACCTTTTTTTCGATCAAGGCGCCAGAAAGCCCAAGCGCAGGTAAGATAACCGCGAATCTACCCACGAGCATGCAAAAGGAAAGAGCCAAATTATAGAATGTAGTATTTGCATTCAAACCGGCAAATGCCGAACCGTTGTTTCCGGAGGCAGAGGCAAATCCATATAAAATTTCGCTCAAACCGTGGGGGCCAAAGTTCGTCCTGGAAGAAAGCCCGTAATCATTCACTACCGCGAATGCAATAAAAATCAATATTGTGATTCCGGCAGTCAGGACTCCGACTAACGTTAGTTTTACCTCCCTGGATTCTATTTTCTTACCGAAGTATTCGGGAGTCCTTCCTACCATCAGACCAGCCAGGAATACGGTTAGGATTACATAAAATAGCATTCCGACTAAACCAACGCCTACTCCGCCAAAAACGATCTCTCCTAATAATATATTCCAGAGCGCTGCACCACCAGCTAACGGTGAGTAGCTGTCGTGCATGGAGTTAACCGACCCGTTTGATGCCGCAGTCGTAATATTTTCCCAAAGTACACTTTGCGCGATTCCAAATCGTACTTCCTTCCCTTCCCAATTTTCACCTCCAATCGGTGAAAAAATGTTCAGCTCCGACCAAAGAGAAACAAAGAGACTAAGGAACAAAAGAATCAGCATTGCCCCAAAAAGTGAAGCTCCCGCCTTCCATGACTTCATCCATCGTGCATAAGAAAAAGGTAATGCAGCCGGAATCAAAAGAATCGCCAAAGATTCCAACCAGTTTGAAAAAGGAGTCGGATTTTCAAACGGATGAGCAGAATTGACACCGAAGAATCCTCCACCGTTGGTCCCGAGCTGCTTGATCGCGATCTGAGAGGCCGCTGGGCCCAGAGGAATTTTTCCTTCCTGGCCATCGAGGCTCGTAAAGGAAACCGATCGGCCGAAATCCATAATGACTCCTTGAGAAACCAATAAAAGACCGTAAAGAATTGAGAGAGGGAGAAGAATATAGAGGATCGATCTGGTAAGGTCAGTATAAAAGTTTCCAATTCCTATACTTCCTTTGGGCTGCGGCTGTATCCCTCTTACCAGAACCGCCAAGACTGCGATCCCAACACCGGCGCTAATAAAATTTTGTACGCAGAGCAATAACATTTGACTGCCATAAGAAAGCGAAACCTCTCCGGAATAAGCCTGCCAATTCGTATTGGTAGTAAAACTTACTGCAGTGTTCCAGGCCAAGTCCCAAGGAACTCCGGGCTTATTCTCCGGATTCCAAAATAGAATATCCTGATAATGTAATCCTAGAGTACATACTGTAAGACTGATCACCGTGAGAAACAGCAGATCGATTGCATACTCTTTGGGGCTTTGAGAACGTTCTGGATCTACAAATGTGATTTTATAAAAGAAGGACTCAATCACTACGACCGGCTTAAAGAATTTGGGAAATTCTCCGTCCAAAACCCTCGCGATATAATTTCCTAAACTCGGGGATAAAACCAACAAAGCTGCAAAAAACAAAAAGAAAAATACTGCGTCATTTCCGTTCATTCTCTATTCCTTATACTTTTTCCGCTCGAAATATGGAATACACTAGGTACACAGACAGAACGAATACCAACGATATCAGAAATGTAAAATACAAGTGAGCTCCTTTGACAATTCAGGCAGTCTCCCAAACTGAACCTGAATGATCGCGCCAAAAGAGTAGCTTTATTTAAGATTTATGTCAATGGAAGGAAGCGTAAGAATTCAATCGGATCGCGTAAAGATTCTGTAAAGATTAGCTCTCCGTTTAGGCCAGAGCCCCTCCGCAGGAGGACCCACTGCCCGCTGTGCAGCCGAAACAGTGCTGACCCAACCGAATACTCTTTGATTTGAATGAGTCTGGGGTAAATTCTTCGATTCTGGAAGGAGCTCCTTCTATTTGCAAATCCAGCATTTGGTTGAAATCACAGTCATAGAGTGCGCCGTCCCAGCCTACGCTCAAAGTATTTCTACACATGAGTCCTTTTACTGCCCCGAGATTAAAGGAAGATACGAGTCTTTCCATATATTCTTCCAAATTCCCGCTTTCTAGTAAGTATTCCAAAAACCTACTAATCGGCATATTCGTAATAGTGAATAGAGAGTTAAACGTGATCCCATGAGCAGAGAATAGTTCTTTCTTAAACTGGCTTTCTAGAGAAGATTGTTCCCCCGGCAAAAAAGCTCCTCCCGGATTATAAACCAGATTCAGAATCAAACCTGAGCCAGATTGTCCATAACCGACTGCATTCAATTTCTTTAATGCAACAGTCGATTTATCAAATACCCCCTCTCCTCGTTGCGCATCGGTCCTGCGCTTTTGAAAAAAAGGAAGACTAGAAACGACCTCTACCCGATTCTTCGCAAAAAATTCTGGCAAATCCTTATATTTTTCTCCAGCGAGCAGAATGGTAAGGTTACACCTCACCATGATTTTTTTGCCCAGCGCCCCTGCCCTCTCTACAAACCAGCGAAAATTTGGATTCATTTCGGGAGCTCCTCCCGTAATATCCAAAATTTTTATATTCGAATCACCTAATGCAATGAGGCAATCCTCCATTGTTTTTTGATCCATAACCTCTTTTCGATCTGGACCTGCGTCTACGTGGCAATGTTTGCATGTCTGATTGCATTGCTTTCCTAGATTGACTTGCAGAATTTCGACCCCATTCGGAATTCTTAAAAGTTCCTCTCCGCCGTTTTTCCTAATAATATCCTGAAACAAAGGGAATCCTTTTTTGGAGCTCAGGTCGGAAAGAATATGAATTTGTTCCTTTGCATCCGAAAGTATACTTCCTCTATTCAATAATGATTTCATAAGAAAATTCTAAAATAGTTCGATTTACATTCCAAGTTCTTTTACTTTATTCATCATTTGGACTCCGTGGACCAAACTAGAACCGCCTCGAATCGCCGCGGCGACATGTACTGCTTCCATCATCTGTTCTTCTGTAGCGCCTTTTTCTAGGCTTTCCGTAGAATACGCGTCTATGCAATAGGGGCACTGAACCGTATGAGCAACTGCGAGCGCGATCAAACACTTCTCCCTCGCGGTAAGAGCTCCTTCTGCAAAAACGGCACCATAATAGTCGAAAAATTTCTTGGCTAGATCTGGCTGAAACTCGCTGATATTTCCGAACTTTTTGAGATCTTCCGGATGGTAATAACTAGAATGGTCTCCCATAGATTCTATCTCCGAGGCATTTTCCTCAGTCAGGCTCGCGCTCATGAAAATTGCTCAGAATACGATCGGGCAGAAAGAGGACTTCTTTCTTTGTAAATCTTCCTAGGAATTTAGAAAAGTATTAAATGCTCAGTGTTTGTTTATGGTAACTCCGTTCGGCTTCGGAGGAAAGGAAAGTTTATGGCATCGATCGCATACTTCCTGAGGAACCAAACCCCATCCCATCAATAAAGCAAACACATAGCATCCCGCGCAAAATCCAATTGTACTCTCTAAAACAGAAAACAAAAGTAGAACGGAAAGTAGGATTTGAAAGGGAAGAATTTGTCCTAAAAACAAGAATATGAATCCTGCTAGACTGAAGATCAATCCTACAAACTGGGCGAATCTTTTCGGCGGACCTGCTACGGTTCTGCTTTTTACCCCGATAAATGGAATGATAACATGGGAGGCAAATAAGCCAAACGGGGAAAATTTCGGACCGTACAACACTCGCGCTAAAAATCCGTACGCCAACCCGCCCGAAAGCCAAACTGACTCGGTCCAGAGAGTTAAAAGGGTAAGAACAGCGACCAGACCGGCTACGATTCTTGCTCCGTATTCATTTACCGCGTCCGGGTATTTTCCGATTCGAATCATCTGAACCCCTCCGGGGGAAAGCTCGGAGCTTTCTCTAATTTAGACTGGATTTTACAATATACTAAAAAATACTCAATCGGTTTGTTCTGAAATGGTTCAAGATTTTATTATATCTTTGCAAAAGGCGACGAAAAGGATTCTAGCCAAAATTTCTCCAGTATTTTCTCTATTACTTTGGGCATTACCACTTTTAATCTTTCCGCTGTATTCGGAAAGGTCGAATACCTTAGTTCTATTTTTAGCCTTCGGACTTAGCCTGTCCGGATTTTCCATTTACCTTGTTTCTCTAAAATCAGGAGGCTCGGAAAGACTGGGAATTCTCTTTGGAATTGTAATCAGAGCAGTTCTGATTTTTTATCCGGTTTTTCTTTCAGAAGACGTTTACCGATTCCTCTGGGACGGAACCCTCTTTTACGAAGGAATCTCTCCCTTCTCTTCTGCACCTGAAAACTTGGAACCCTCTCTGATTTCCGAACTTTCCCCTCAAATCAAAAATGAATTATTACAAAAGATGAATTCGAAAGGCTTTCACTCTGTGTATCCTCCGATTCTTCAGATTCTTTTTGCAGTTTCCTCTATCGGAATGTTAAAGTTCCAGAGTGTTTCCGTTGGTATTATCCTTTGGAAAACCATTCTATTTCTATTCGAGTTGGGCGTACTTTATCTCTTCGCCAATTCACGCTCAATTGCAAAACCGAAACTGTTTTTACTCTATTGGTTACATCCTTTGGTACTTTGGGAAGGAATCGGAAACGGGCACGCGGAACCTATCCTGGTTTTTTTTCTAATCTTCTCCTTAGAATCCTATCGCCGAAAAAAAATATTCTTAGCGAGCCTCAGTTTTCTTGCTGCGATTCTTACAAAACTAGTTCCTCTCTTGTTTCTTCCCTTCTTATTTTTCCGAAAGATTACTGGAATCAGCAAAGAGCAAATCTCTAGGAAAGTTGTACTCGTACCCTTGATCTCCGCGACCTTTGTATTCGTCTGCAGTTTCTTGTTCTTTTTTTGGATCTCCTCGGATTCCTTTTTTTCTAACTTCCTAGAGTTGCTGAAAGCACAATGGAAGAGTGGAATCGGAGTGTATTTTCGCCTCTTCGAATTCCACGGACTCATGTATTATCTTTGGAAATGGATCCTACAGCAATTCGGACTGAATTTCTATCAGGCAGGAATCCACTTAGCGATTTTATCCGGTGTGTTCATCCTGATTTCCTCCTGGAAGGAAGCAAGGCTAGAAACCGAAAACGGTCAAGAAATCATTCCTAGAACGGCAAAGTTTTGGATCCTATGCCTCGGAATTTACTACTGCTTTTCGACTACGATCCATTCCTGGTATCTGCTTCCTTTACTCGCGATTTCTGTTTTTACCGGATTTTTCTGGCCGATCGTTGCTGCGAGCGTTTGGATACTTTCGTATAGCACGTACGGAAATGTGCCGTATAAGGACAGTTATATCATAATGCTGCTAGAATTTGGTTTGGTAGCTATCGCATTTTTTTGGGATGTAAAAAGGAAAAATCAAAAAATCCAGAAAATCTTTGACGAACCTTCTGTTTAGTTTCCTAATCACTACATTGTTCATAAGTAGAAGGCACAATGGTCACAAACAGAGAGGCAACGTTTCAACAAAATATAGAAGCAGAAATACTCAAGAGCGAAGGATTGAGGTCCAAGATTTTATTTGCAGTATTTACCTTAGGGTTCCTGAACTGGGTGATACTCTATCTCTTCTTTGAAGAGAGATTCAAAGCTGGCATAGGCTTCGATTTTCCGTTTCTACTTTTGATCTCTGTCTTAGGGTTCGGGATCGCTTACGAAGGAATCGTTCTTAAAGTGCAGGGCTATCTCAAAAAAAGAAAAAAGCCTTTGCCTCTGTTTGCCAGATTCGCAAATGCACTGATAGAAACTTCTCTCCCCGGGCTTGTAATATTAGTTTTTGTTCATAAGTACACAAATCCGATTCTATCGATCCATTCTCCTCTCCCAAATCTCTTTTTTATATTCATTCTCCTTTCGGTACTTCGAATGGAATTCGGACTCTCCTTGTTTACTGGATTCATTGCCGGGGCGGAATTTTTTGCGCTGGGTCTCTACTCGATCGCCAGGTCTACTCCTGATTCGAACTTTCTGTTCCTTTATTCTTATTTGCCCTTGGTAATGAGGACGACCACATACATTCTGACGGGAGTAATTGCTGGGTTAGTGGGACACCGACTTAGAAACAGTATTAAGGAATCAGTTCACCTTGTGGAGGAACGAAACGAAGTAGTCGGAATGTTTGGACAATACGTTTCCCCCGCAGTCGTAGACAGACTCATGAACCAAAAGAGTGGAATGCTTGCCGAAAACAAACATGTTTGCGTAATGTTCTTAGATATTCGGAACTTTACACAATTTTCGGAGAAAAGAAGTCCTACAGAAGTAATCGATTACTTGAACACTCTTTTCCAAGATTTAATCGAGATCGTGAATCGAAATAACGGGATCATCAATAAGTTTTTAGGAGACGGTTTCATGGCAGTTTTCGGGGCACCTCTTTCTGATTCCGGTAAGGATGTCCAGAATGCAGTGAACGCTTCCCTAGAAATCTTACGCAAAATAGAGGATCTCAATCATTCCAAGAAAATTCCAGAAACCAAAATTGGAATCGGTTTACACGCAGGAGAAGCAATGACAGGTAACGTAGGTTCTACAGAAAGAAAAGAATATACGATAATCGGAGATACTGTCAACCTTGCCTCTAGAGTAGAACAACTCAACAAGGAATTCGGCACGGTATTACTGGTCACCGAATCCGTGTATAACGACTCCAAGGATTTCTTGTCTGCACATGAACTTCCACCGGTGAATGTCAAAGGCAGAGAGGAGTCGGTGAGAATCTACAAAGTGGAATAGATTCAAAATAAGAAGGTACCTCCATGATCTCGCCAAAACAACATTACGAGAATTTTCTATCAGAAAAGTACGCTTGGATGTTAGGCGATCTTCCAGAAAAGGAAAAGGAAGAATTGGAGTTATTTGAAAGCTGGGGTTTTTCTCCGCAAAAGAACGGATATGCTTGGGACCTGGGATCCGGAAACGGAGTGCAAAGCTTACCTCTTGCAAAACTAGGTTTCAAGGTTTTAGCAATAGATTTCAGCGAAAATTTATTAAACGAACTCAAAAGCAGAAGCAAGACGGATCAGATCCAAACCAAAGTGGCGGATATTCGGGATCCGACCTTGTACACGGGAGAAAGCCCAGAGTTACTGATTTGCATGGGAGATACTCTCACGCATTTAGAGTCTCAGATGGAAGTGGGAGATCTGCTTTCTACTTGGGCTTCCTTTCTGATGGATGGAGCAAAACTGGTACTGGGCTACCGAGATCTGAGCTCTGGAAAAGATGGAGACAAAATAGGCTTTGTAGTTCGCTCCGAAAGAGAAAAAATATTCAGCTGCTTACTTACATTCGCCACTGGAATTGTGGAGGTCACGGACATATTTCACGAATGGAACGGAGGCTCTTGGAATTATCAGATGAGCACCTACCACAAGATCGTTCTGCCCTTGGATAGAATGATAGAATCCATCAGCAAAAGAGGATTCGCATTACTCCACCAAAAAGAAAGGAACGGAATGCAAATCCTGTGTTTTGAAAAGGGTCAGATCGTTTAACAAAAACCTATAGACAGCTTCCTTAAAAAAAGGATTCTGTTCGTATCCCGTTGATCCGTTGTACAAATGATTGATAAACTCATACGATTTTCCATAAAAAATAGGGTTCTGGTTTTAGTTCTGACCGGAGCGATCACAATCGTTGGGCTATACAATACGATTCGACTATCCATTGACGCAATTCCGGACGTCACGAATGTGCAAGTATCCATCGTCACCCAGTCACCCGGACTTTCTCCGATAGAGGTAGAACAATTCATCACATTTCCGATCGAAATGGAAATCACCGGAGTTCCTCACGTTACAGAAATACGTTCGATTTCCAGAACCGGAGTCAGTAGCGTCACCGTAATTTTTAAAGATGGAACCGACATATACTTTGCGAGACAGCTCATCAACGAAAGACTCAGAACCGCAGAAAAAGCGATTCCGAAGGGCTACGGATCTCCGGAATTATCTCCGATCGCCACTGGCTTGGGCGATATCTACGAATTCTTTTTAACTTCGGACAGACACACTCCCGAGGAACTCAGAACCTATATGGAATGGGAACTCGCGAGGGAAATCAAATCAGTCGAAGGAGTGATCGACGTAAACATCATAGGCGGAGAAGCCAAACAGTACCAGATCAAAATCGATCCACAAAGATTAGCAGTTCACAATATTACGTTATCTGAACTTTGTCTGAGCCTGGAGACTGCCAACCAAAACACAGGTGGTGGCTATATCGCAAAAGGTTCGGAACAAATCGTAATCCGAGGAGAAAGCCAATTCAAGACGATAGAAGAAATCAGGAACGTGGCCGTCAAAACAGAAAAAGACGGAGTTCCGCTGCTCCTAGGACAAATCGCAAAGGTAGAAACAGGACCAGCACTTAGATTCGGTCTGATTACAAAGGACGGCAAAGGAGAAGTTGTCGGGGCCACAACAATGATGTTGATGGGTCAGAACTCTCTACAAGTAGTAAAGAGAGTCAAAGAGAAGATAGAGCTCGAAAGAGAAAAGCTTCCGGAAGGGATGAGCTTGGTCACATTCTACGATCGATCGGAATTCATCGGAAGGACACTTCGTACGATCTTTATCAACTTGGCGGAAGCTGCGTTGCTCGTAGTGGTAGTATTGATCTTAGCCCTAGGAACCGTAAAAGGCGCATTGCTAGTCAGTCTCGCAATTCCGATACCGATGTTAGCAGCTACGATCTTTATGCGAATGTTCGGGATCGTAGGAAATTTAATGTCCCTGGGAGCTTTAGACTTCGGGTTACTAGTCGATGGAACCATCGTAATGTTGGAATCCATTCTGCACGGATTCATTTTAAGAAAATCATTCTACGAATTACAAAATACCCAGGAATCTAGAGCCCTAGCTTCGGAGGAAATCGTCACCGAAGCTTGTATTCGAGTCGCGAGGGCGGCCACGTTTTCTGTCGGCATTATTCTGTTGGTTTATCTTCCTCTCATGACCCTCGAAGGTGTAGAAGGTAAAATGTTCCAGCCAATGGCAATGACTGTTGCTCTCGCGCTCGGAATGTCCCTGTTATTTTCACTCACAACTTTTCCGGCAGCAGCAACCATACTATTTAGAAATCCGGTGTTTCACCATAGCAAATACTGGGATATCATCACGGAGAAGTATAAGACTCTTTTAATCTTAGCAATGAGGAACAAAATGTTTCTGGTTCGCTCCGGAGTAGGTTTGTTCATAGTCTCCCTTCTTTTGGGCTCTACGATGGGTTCGGAATTCTTACCTAGAATCGACGAAGGAGAATTTGCGATCGATATTAAGCGACTTCCCTCTGCATCGATTAATTACTCTAGAGATACGAACATCGAAATAGAAAACACTCTCAAAAAATTCCCAGAAGTAGTAAGCGTAGTCAGCAAAATGGGTCGAGGAGAGTCTGCAGCAGAGCCCATCGGAACCGAAGAAGGCGAGCAGATGGTAAAGCTAAAGCCGATCAGCGAATGGGAAAGCGCCGACTCCAGAGAAGAACTCATGGACACGATGAAATCCGAAATCTTGAAATCTGTTCCAGCCACCACAATCGCTTTAGGTCAACCGATCGAAAACAGAGTGAACGCATTGCTTTCCGGATCCAAGGCGGACGTGGTGATCAAAATTTACGGGGATGACTTACAGACTCTAAAAGATACGGCCTCTAAATTTGCGGAAAAAGTAAAATCTGTTCCAGGTGCAGCGGACCTAAGGGTGCAAAGAGTCTTAGGCTTACCATTGGTAGAAATCAAAGCGGACAGACAAAAGATGTCTCGCTACGGAGTAGAAGCCGGAGAAATTCTTACCACAGTAGAGTCTCTCCGTATCGGAAGGAATGCTGGTAAAGTATTCGAAGGATTCAAACGATTCGATTTGGTAGTTCGATTGCAATTGGATGTGTCCGATCTGGAACAGGTAGAAAACATACCTGTGATGACTTCTAGCGGGGCTACGATTCCACTAGGACAGGTCGCAAGTATAGAATTAGTGGAAGGCCCGGCAGCGATCTATCGTGAAGGATTAAAAAGAAGAATCATGGTAGAGATGAACGTTCGAGGCAGGGACCTAGTAGGCTTTGTAACCGAAGCGCAAAAAGTCACAGCAGAGTTAGAAACTTCTCTGCCTGACGGCTACAGAACGGATTGGGGCGGACAGTTCGAAAACTTTACCAGAGCAAAGAATCGTCTGTTAATCGTCGTACCGATTGCATTAGGAATCATCTTCTTCATGTTAATCGCCGCCTTCGGAAATATATATTACGCGATCGGAGTGTTCGTAGTGGTTCCGTTAGCCGTCTCCGGAGGAATTATTGGATTATTCCTGAGGGGACTTCCATTGAGCATTCCTGCGGGAGTTGGATTTATCGCGGTGAGCGGCATCTCAGTATTAAACGGCGTCGTTTATGCTTCTACATTAAAAGAAGAATTACTAAAAGGACTTTCGATTTCGAAGGCGGTCATCACAGCTGGAATTCATTCTCTCCGTCCGGTTATGACCACCGAGTTGATTGCAGCGATCGGCTTCCTTCCGATGGCGCTCTCTACACAAGCCGGAGCGGAAGTGCAAAGGCCCCTCGCGACAGTGGTAATCTTTGGAGTAGTAATCGCTACCATTCTATCTCGTGGCCTACTCCCAATCATTATGGAATATCTTCTGAACATCTACGAAGAAAGGGAGAAGCGTAAGATAGAGAAGAAAAAACAGTTGGAGGCAGAGCTGCATGACGCTCGAAGCTTTGACCCCCTTTTTGAAGAGGAAGAAGCTCCTTGGACCAGCGATTGGAATTCGGAAGAATGGAAGGAAGACCAACCAGGGGTTACACCTTCTAAGGACGGCAAAAAAGCCTCTAGGAAAAAGAGTTCCTCCACTCGAAAAAAGTAATCGAAGGAAGCTTGGTTTCCTTAGAGCTGATGGTAGTACTAAATTCATGCGCCAATTTGGCAGAGTTCTATTGGACAAACGGAGAATCATGTCGGAACTTCGCGCCTTCACAAAATCCCTTGATAAGAGACATAACTTTCTATTATGTCAGAAAAAAAGTTTTCACGAGAGGCATTCACTTCAGTCTGTGCAGCCTAACCAAGAAATTTTAGTTTATGGAAAACCAAGACCCAATCGTGCAACTTCTGGATTCCACTAAGGATCCATTCAATCTATCCATTGCATCCGCAAGGACCTGCTATTCCTCCAAGGGAATCTTACTCCCCTCCGATATGGTGAGTTCCGAGAAGTCTCTAGAGATCAGAGACAAAGTAGCGAAGTCCACAAAAAAAGCCGGACATCTTACCACCAGACAACATCCTCATTTTATATTCACTTTAGATAAAGTTTCTAGGCAGTTCGTTTGGTCTTTCTTGCATTCTCATCCTTATTATAATTCGGAACAGGTCAGCCAAAGATACGTTGAAGTAAAAAAGGAAAATTACTACGTTCCCGCAAGCTTGAGCGGAAGATTGAAGGAACTCTACTTAGAAGCCATCGACTACGCATCCAATGCCTACTTTGAATTCGTGGAGCTCCTACACCACTTTATACAAGACGAATATTTCTTAGTCTACAAAGCTAGGGCGAGCTATCCGGAAAAGTGGCAGGCACCTATTAAGAAAAAATGTTTGGAAGTAGCGAGATATCTGCTTCCACTCGGGACCTACACTTATTTGTACCATTCCGTCAACGGACTTACTCTGCATCGATATCACAGATTGATGAATTCGTTTAACGTTCCCGAAGAACAAAAAAAAGTCATCGATTTGATGATAGAAAAAGTGAAAGAATCCGATCCACTTTACGTGAACGAAATGGACGACCCGATTCCGTTGGAAGACACAGCAGAATACCGCTTCTTTACGGAATTTTATGGAAATGCATCCGAAGAATATCAACCGGAATCCGCGAAGACCTTTGTGAGAGAATTTGACGAGGATTTGGATGGACGCTATTCAAAATTAGTTTCCTATTCCGCAAATGCTCCTGAGATTTTGGCCTCCTCTGTCCGGGCTATATTAGGAATTAGTAAACAAAGCCTAAAGGAAGAGGATGCGATCCGATTGGTTCTCGATCCAAGCAAAAACAAACATCTTACCTCCACTCTGAACGAAACGACCTTGAGTCCGATCTCGAGAGCCATGTTCAATGTGCATTATTCTTTCAAAAAGAGAATCTCTCATACAGCAGATAGCCAAGACCAAAGACATAGAATGGTTCCCGGATCCAGACCGGTGTTACTTTCGCAGTATGCAGGGATGCCGGATTACATCGTCCCGAAAGTGGTCTCCAAGTATGCTCAGCTGGAAGAGACCTACAGAACAAAAATGGATGGAATATTCAAAAAACTCAATGCGTTTTTAGAAGCCGGAGGAAAATCGGAGTACGCGACCTATCTACTTCCAAATGCTTTTCCGATTCGTTTTTACGAGGGTGGAGATCTACTGAATCTGCACCACAAATGGAGAGCCAGAACTTGCTACAACGCACAAGAAGAAATCTTTCAAGCATCGATCAACGAACTCTTGGATCTATCCAAGGTTCATCCCGAAATCGCGAAATGGATCAAAGCTCCTTGCTGGATTCGATTGCAAGGTGACGTAAAACCGTACTGCCCAGAGGGAGATCACTACTGTGGAACCCAGGTATGGAAACGGGAACTTACTGACTACGATAGAACTTTATAAGGCCCCAAAAAGGAAATAATCCCTAGAAGCCCTACACTAGGTAGGGCAAACCGAAAAAGAGAAGACTTGCGGGATCGATCCAGCTATAAGATGAATATAGAAGGACTCAAATGAACAAAGTTTCCGCCAGCCGATCCAAAGAATTAGTCGCCAACAGAAGACATATTCATAAGCACCCGGAACTAAAATACGAAGAGGTGAGCACGGCAGACTATGTAGCCAAGCATCTCAAATCTCTACATTTGGATTTCGAGTCCGGAATCGCAGAGACCGGAATTGTTTGCTTAATCGATTCCGGAAAGCCTGGCAAAACACTTTTAGTCAGAGCCGACATGGATGCACTTCCTATCGTCGAAGAAAATTCGGTAGATTACGTCTCCGTACATTCCGGAATCATGCACGCGTGTGGACATGATGCGCATACTTCCGTATTAATGGGACTCGCGAGCGAACTCAGAGAAAATCTAAAGGACATTTTACCTAAGGGAAAAATTCTTTTAGTATTTCAACCTGCAGAGGAAGGAGGCCAAGGAGCCGATCGGATGATTGAAGCGGGAATATTAGAGAAGTACAATGTATCCGCCGCAGTCGCATTGCATGTGTGGAATCATATCCCTGTGGGAAAAATCGGAGTGGTTGATGGCCCAATGATGGCCGCAGTCGATGAATTCTCAATTACGGTGAAAGGAGTTAGCGGACACGGAGCGATGCCACAACACACCGTGGACCCGATATTAGTGGGCTCTCATATCGTAACCGCACTACAAAGCATAGTTTCGAGAAATACCGATCCCTTGGACTCCTGTGTTGTTACTGTAGGAGCATTCCACTCTGGGCATGCTTTTAACGTGATCTCCGAAGTAGCAGAGCTAAAGGGCACGATTCGAACTTTTACGAAAGAAATGTATGAAAGAGTTCCTTCCTTGTTCCAAAGAATTGTTACGAACACCGCCGAATCTTTCGGAGCAAGTGTGAATATTGAGTATCAAAGGACAAACCAGCCTACTATCAACGATCCCTACATGGCTTCCCTAGTTAGGAAAGCTGCACAGAATATTTTAGGAAAAGACTGCTTAACTGAGGAACATACAAAAACAATGGGAGGCGAAGACTTTTCTGCGTTCCTAATGCGAGTTCCAGGCTGCTACTTTTTTGTAGGCTCCATGAACCCTCAAAAAGGATTCATTCACCCGCATCACAGTTCAAAATTCGATATTGATGAGGATTCATTGCCGATTGGTCTGGCAGTAATGAAAGAAGCAATACGTCTTTATCTGGAAGAGAATTAGATTAGTTGTTTCAGGACTCCAAAACAGAAATGGGCGCCGACCGAGGCCCATTCCACAGTTGTCAGTGCGATTAAAAACAGTCCTGGAGTGAATCCATATTTTTTCGCATATCTTTTTAGCGCTTCGTGATCTTCTTTCCAGATCCTATTAACAAATGAAATCGAAGTGTATCCCGCTACAGAGAGCTTAAAGTGCGGCTTGCTCCCGGAAGCCTCCTTGCTTTCAAAAATTCTGATTAAGCGCCTGATGTAATGTCTTGAGTCGCCAGATATTTGTATCCCCTCCTGCCATCTCAACAACTCTCCTTTTTGCATAGAGACATGAATCAGGATTGATTTCTCTTTATTTTTCATTTTATTTTCCTTTTGCTATCGCTTCCCTTTTATCTCAAAGAAACTCTCCGTAAAACTTTTACGACATAACCAACTCAATATTCCATTACAGAATAGTAATTTAGTATTTCATAAATAACAAATAAAAATTGCTTTGAAATAATTCAAAAATTTTTTTACAAATTTCACACAAATTTGACGGAATTATAATTCACGTAATAAAACCCATTGATTTGTCACCGGAATGGAAGTTCCAAGCAGCTCGACAGAATTCTGTAGGAGCTCCTACAATATCTCGGAGCGATAAAATGATTGCCTTCGCAGATATTTCATGAAATGGAGGACGATTGGTACCACCGCACCGGCCCCCGCCCAGGAAGGGCGGGGCCACTGAAAATCAAAAATTAGTTCGAATCCCAAACTGGAATAGGATTTGCAAAGAATTTTTCCCCGGAGTGACAGTTTTTTCCCAATTAAATTACCTATATTCCTTTTGAGAAATATATCCAAAGTAAATCAATGGATGATTTGAAAAGGTAACTCAGTGGGAAAAAGAATGATTCAAAAAACAAATTTACTCAAATTACTGATTATTACGTTAGTCGCAATCTCGATCGGCTGCAACTACATGGGCGGGTAAGGAAAGATTATGGGAGCTATCGCAAAAAATAGAATCGAAAAGGCTCAAACGATAGGAGGCTCACTCCCGGTATTTTTGCTTACCTCACTCCCGGAGACACCTAGTACGGGCTGTGCCTCTCTAGGATTAGCAGATCGAACTTCGCCTGCCAGTGGGAACGGAGGCCTGGACATGAGTTCATTTATGAATGCGTCAATCATAAATGCACATATACTTTCTTCCATAAAAGCGAACACCGATAAAAGGCTGCTCTTCAAAGAAGTTCTATAGCTGTATTGGTAGCTCTTCCTTGAAAATTCTGAACCTTGTCCGACTACCGCCTAACTAAACGCAGTTGATGGGCTGGATCAAAGAAATCCTCCGAAAGCAAAAAAGAAGCCTTTCGCTCGGAGCTTAATTGCAGATTCACTGATTCTTTCGGTAAATTTTCAAATTCTACTGCATATTCGCCAGGCTTTACACCTACGGCGTGTTGTTCTAAAAGAACCTCTCGGTTCTTGTCCAAAAGGAAAACAGAGAAAGTATCTTTGTTTTTTAGATCGCTCGATTGAAAACGCAGGATAAGATTTGGTTTGAGAAAATTTTCCGGTGAAATTCTCCATTCCCATACTTTTCCGACGAATAGATGGTTCTTATCTGGCCTAACCTTCGAAGTCATAGCGGCACCTAACTGAAACATACCGATTTCTTTTTTCCTAAACTCGGCTCCGATTCCCTGAGTCGCAGACTGACGAATCGATATGTATTGATAAGCGAAAGAAACCAAAAGGAGAAAAACTGCAAGGATAACTTTCCAACGAATTCTTGTCTCGACTCTTGCGACGAATCTTGTATTCTGTTTTGAATAAACCAAGGGAGGATAAAGTAGCAAAAACACAGCTATCCAGGCACCATCCGCGTGTTGCACCTGTTGTCCAAAAAGGAAAGGAATCGCAAGCAAGCAAATTGAGTACAGACTCTGGCGTTTCCAAACTACAAAGCAAATCAAGACAAGAAATAGAAAAGTTCCGAGTATCCCTAAATCTTGTAGTATCCCTAAATAGAATACTGGAGGAGAATCTACGAATCCATTCGGAATTTTAGTACCAAGCCTGCTTGGATCTTTTAAGGTAAACAGGAAGGAACCCCAGCCTTGTCCGATCCAAGGAGAACTCGCAAAATTCTCAATTGTGACTTTGCTCAACAAGGTCCGAACTTCATCGATTGATAAAAAAACTTTTTCTATTTCCCCTGATCCCAATAGGGAGATCCACCAGGTGAACCTGTTGACTAAGAACGAAAGAAAAGATTGCGACAAAAAGAATATAAGAACACACGCAATCAAAAGGAAAAATACTGTTCCGCCTAGAAGATAAATTGGTATGCCTATCTGAAACTTAGGAACTCCTTCAGACTTCCAGCGACCCATTTTATACAAAAAGTAAGTTCCGAAGTAGACAAAAAATAGAATCCAAATTACCCAAAATGTTTTCCCCAATTTCATTCCCAAGAATGAAACGGAAACCAAAGAAAGAGGCAATAACACGAAGAAGAAAGATACCTTCTGTATCCGAAGATTCTTTTTATTTTCCCAAAAGTTCCCCAAGATAAAAACGGTCACTAAGGGCAAAATCCAGGAAGCCGAGCCTGAATCTAAAAGCAAACCGGATACCCTGCCAGCCGAAACTGAAAGATTAGAACCGAAAGCCAGAAAATCAATACGATAAAAAAACTGGACCACCATCACGACCACATTGATAAGAAATCCGATCAGAGTTCCGTATAACAAATCCAAGGAAATTTTCTTCGAGTCAGAAGAGCATCTCTCCTCAGAAAAAAGATAGAGAATGGGAAAACCCAAATTGACTGCGAGAACGACTGGCCCTGATAAGTATTCTCTCGAAGAAACTCCCGGAAAAAAGAGAAACTCTTGGATTCCCAATCCATAAAAGATGGAGAAGCCAAAGGCTCGAAAGAATCTTTCCACTAACAAAAATAAGATGAAGATTAAGATCCAAAATGGAGCTTCTCCCCAAATCGGAACAGGAGTCTCTCCCTTCGGATTCCTCTGGGACCAAATTGCAATCAACTTGCGAGGAACAGATAATGCAACTTTCGAATCCTTCAAGGGAAGGCTAACATTTAGGATTGCGAGAAGCCATTCTCTTACCCAAATCCCGAGGATTGCACCCAAAAATAAACCCGCCAAACCGGTGTAATGTACCTGTAAGCCAGGGAAGCCAAGCCAGGAAATTCTCACCAGAGTGAGTGTGCCAAACGCGGTGAAAATTCTTCCCCATCTCCTGCCCATAATCTGGGGAACAAACGCTAAAAAAAATTGAATTAAGAACCCAGGCAAAAGGAAGTTCTTGTTGAGTGGGTAAACGAATCGATAAATTAGAAATAGAAAATAAGCCCCACCCAACAGAAATAGGGAGTCTTTCCAAGGAAGTTCTTTCAGAGCTTTTCTATTTATCACTTTGCCTAGGTAAGAATAGCGTGCAAAGACATAAGAACCGGAAAATACGAAAGGGTCAACAAGCTAATGGCTGCATTTTTTGGTTTCCCGATTTCGGTCATACGCCAAATTTTGGTTAAACTATGACTGGTTCGGTAATTCAATTTGCAGAAAGCCATATCTATCCTTCGGAGACGAAGTTTAGAGTGGTGTTTGTTAGAAGCGTGTGCTCGGTGGAAACTGAAGAGATCACGATGATTCTGCAAAAAATTCTGGATATTCAACCAAAACTGGTCGAACTCGATTTAAGCCATGTAGTCGCTATCCCTTCTCTGATTCTAAACCGAATCCTGAAATTACTCGCAGAGCTAAAAGCAAAGGGAATTCCAGTAGATATTAAGACCAGCGAAGGACTCAAGTCCGTACTGAACCGCCTAAAGATTACCCTTCAGTAGAAGAATTTTACCTACCAGATCTCTTTCCAGAAACTCATAATTCCCTAAGTACCATTAGTCCCAAAGTGATTGAAAGCAAAGCGGAGAATCCTTTAAGAAGGAGTGATATCCCGAGTGCTTTACGCATTCCTCTTCCGTAGAAGGAAAATAATCAAAGCCTCCTCCCTCGTATTTGATCCGGCAGCACCCTTTTTTAGCTTCTTGCTTTTTCTCGGTTTCCCTCGAATTTGGATTCGGCTTTTTCTCCTGGCCACCTTGAGGGACGAGAGGACCTCCTACCAAAAGAACCGCGAGGGAAAGGGTCCAAACAAATCGCTCCAAGGGAAAAAGGTTCATACTTTCTTTCTACCAGCAGCTTCTAGGGTTTCGCAAGGCAAAAATCCTCAAAACTTCGGAACCGAAAATCCTTTAGTGCTCAACCACTCTGAATTAAAAAGCCGAGATTGGTATCTTGCCCCGCTGTCGCAAAGCACGGTAACAATAGTTTTTCCTGGACCATATTTTTTAGCGAGATGAACTGCGGCACCTACGTTGATTCCAGAAGAACCACCCAGAAACAAACCTTCCCTATGCAACAAGGTATAAATCACTTCAAGACATTCGGAATCCTGTATTTGCACAGCATCGTCGAAAGGTGCTCCTTTCATATTCTCTGTGATCCGGCTATTTCCAATTCCTTCGGTAAAAGAAGAACCTTCTGCTTTTGGTTCTCCAGTTTTCACGAAACTATAAATTCCAGATCCAGTAGGATCAGCGGCAACTGAGATTACATTCGGCTTTTTTTCTTTTAAGTACAAACCAACTCCCGCAAAAGTTCCACCTGTCCCAAGCGATGTGACCCAGATATCCACAGATCCGGAGGTCTGACTCCAAATCTCAGGGCCAGTTGAATCATAGTGAGCGTGTCGGTTGGCAAGATTGTCGAATTGATTAGCCCAAACCGCATTGTCCATTTCTCTCGCGAGTCTTTCAGAAACCTTCACATAGTTATTCGGATCTTTATAAGGAACCGCCGGAACCGTCTTAACTTCCGCACCCAAAGTCCGCAATAGTTGGATCTTTTCTTCTGACTGAGTATTCGGAATCACTATTAGACATTTGTAACCTTTCGCGTTGCAAATATGAACAAGACCGATTCCAGTATTTCCAGCGGTTCCTTCTACAACTGTCCCGCCGGGCTTCAATTCCCCACTTCGCTCCGCATTTTGAATTATATATAGCGCCGCTCGGTCCTTTACGGAACCTCCTGGATTCATAAATTCAGCTTTTCCTAATATTTCACAACCAGTAAGTTCAGAAAAATAGTTCAGTCGGATCAGCGGAGTATTTCCAACCGAACCCGGAAATCCATTCTTAATATCCATAGAGCCTCCTGACAAAAAAAAGACGTTCCTACCGAAGGCAGAAACGTCCTTTCCACCGCATCGTTACTTGATCCGAAAGCGGTTCTTAATTCGAAAGTTTATTTAGGCGATGGTTACATCCTTGCTTAAATAAACATCTTGTATCGCATTTAGAAGAGCAACCCCATCTTTCATAGGTTTTTGGAAAGCTTTTCTACCGGAAATGAGTCCCATTCCCCCTGCTCTTTTATTGATCACTGCAGCTTTCACCGCATCTCCTAAGTCATTTGCTCCGGAAGGACCTCCGGAATTGATGAGACCGATTTTGCCCATATAACAATTCGCAACTTGATATCTCGCCATGTCGATCGGATGTTCAGAAGTCAACTCAGTGTACATTCTATCGTCTTTCTTACCGAACTTTAGATCTTTAAAGCCAGGAGCATTTGTCTCCGGAAGTTTTTGTTTTACGATATCAGCTTCGATCGTTGCGGCGAGGTGGTTAGCCTGACCTGTCAAATCCGTAGCTACGTGATAGTCAGTCTTGTCATTCTTGAAGGCATCGTTCCGTAAGTATGCCCATAGGATCGTGACCATCCCGAGCTCGTGAGCACGATGGAATGCTTCGGAAATTTCCTGAATCTGGCGAGAACTTTCATCAGAACCAAAATAGATTGTTGCTCCGACCGCAGCAGCTCCCATTTCGAAAGATTGCTCAACGTTTGCAAAAAGAATCTGATCGAATTTATTAGGATAACTTAATAGTTCGTTATGATTCAATTTTACGATAAATGGAATTTTGTGCGCATATTTTCTGGAAACTAATCCCAATACTCCGAGGGTAGACGCGACTGCGTTACATCCGCCTTCGATCGCCAACTTGACGATATTTTCCGGGTCAAAATAAGCTGGATTTTTTGCGAAGGAAGCACCTGCGCTATGCTCAATTCCCTGGTCTACAGGGAGTATGGAAAGATACCCTGTGCCAGAGAGTCGTCCGGAATTATAAATCGCTTGCAAGTTTCTTAATACTGCATTGTTACGATCCGATTTTGCAAAAATTTCGTCCACATAAGAAGGACCAGGGATAGTAAGAGATTCCCTTGGAATCGTTTTAGAGGTGTGGTTCAGGAGGAAATCGGCTTCAGCACCCAACGCACTCTTGATTTTATCTGACATTCCTTTAGCTACCTTAAAGATTTGAATACTTGAGGCCCAGTTTTTTTGAAAACCTCAGAATTACCATCGATTTTCAAACAGCACTTTTGACCAAGAACCCAGTAGAATGGCTCGAAACACAGAATCGGTTCAAATCTGTGCATTCGGTCAAGTCCTTGCGTTTTTCTTACAAGTTCCGAAACTCTACTTAGTCTTTACCGGAAGCCTTATAAAAAAATCGGTACCAGAGGGGAGCTTTCTTACGAAAAGTTTCCCTTGATTGGATTGTATAATCCCATAACAAACAGAGAGCCCCATACCCACTCGAGTATCGTCCGATTGTATCCTTTCGAAGGGTTGAAAAACTTTATCAGGATCGATTTCCTTAGAGAGAGAACCCGAAACCTGTATTTCCAGATTTTGATCAATGCCAGAAGAGGTGGCACTAGTCACATATTTTGCAGAAAGTCGGATTCCGTTTCCTTTTGAATCTTTTCCCATTCCTTCGGCGTAGTAGTAAAGCAGATAATATAATACTTCTTTTAACTGATTTTGCCTGAGTAAGAATTTCGGCAAAGCAATTGGAATCTCTTTTAATAAATAAAGATTCTTGGACTTGAGTAATTCGGAAATCATCCCCTCTACTCCGGAAACAATTTCATCGAAAGCAATCCAAGTGGCTTCTTCACTATCCGTACGAGAAAAAGATATCAAGTTTCGCACTATACCGGAAATTCTTTCTCCTTGTTCTATGATCACTCTCGCGTAATTTTTGATTTCCTGGTCAGCACCCTTACTACCATGAATTATATTTCCGTAATTGATAATTCCCATCAACGGATTGTTGATTTCATGAGCGATTCCAGCCGCCAATTTCTGAATCGATTCGATTCGCATTTCAGACTGGATCACTTTCTCCATTTGAGAAATGCTCTTTTCGGATACAGTAAGCAAAGACAACTCTGAGAAAGTAATAATACTACCCACGATCTTTCCCACTTCGTCGCGAATCGGAGATACCCTGAATCCGACTCGAATTTTTCTGCCGTCTTTTCGGACGAGCATGGCTGGGATATATCTTAGGTTATGCCCCAGGCTACTATTATCTTCTTCAAATTCCAGTCCTGGCTGAACTTGGATAAAAGAGAGAACCTTGTCACCAACCTGCCCAATCGATTCTGACAAGGTCCACCCGGTCAGCTCCTCAGCGGCATGATTCAAAAAAATAATTAGGCCCTCGCCATCAAGGGATACTGCGCCTTCTGATATGCTTTGTATTACGTTTTTGAATTCTTTTCCCTTTTCGTTTACAAGCCCTAATCTTTTTTGCTGTCGAAGAGCAATTTCAATCGATGACTTTAGCTGATGATTCTGAAAAGGTTTTGTTATATAAGCATAAGTTGATACAGAATCCATCGCACGAGAAAATGTCGAATCGTCCGTATAGGCAGTCATGAAAACGATCGGCACTTCTTTAATTCTCTGCAGAGATTGGGCGGTTTGGATACCGTCCATATCTCCTTCGATTGAGATATCCATGAGGACCAAGTCAGGATTGGCCTCCCTAAAAATCTCATGGGCATCTTTGGCGTTCGAGGCAACGCCGGCTACTTTATAGCCCAGATTCTGCAAGGTCTTCTGCAAATTAAAGGATAGAAGCCATTCGTCCTCTACGATCAAAATGCTAGGTTGCTCTTGAGGTAGCTCGCTCATAGGCATCCAGGAATACAACTACGGCAATTCCTGTTTGAATTAAATTTCATCTTCCGTTGATAGACTTCCACGCTAAAACGAATCCGGAAATCCTTTTTTCTACCTGATTCTTCTGTATTCTTCAATTTTCTAAAAATCTTATCAACCAAAGGCTGAATCGCTTGAGAAAGTCTTAAAAATTTCAGACTTTTGCCGAGAAATCCCTGGATTTCTCTCAAATGCTTTTGGATGCTTAGAATCCTATCCTACGTGGAAAAATCCTTGAACCCTGGATTTCCAACACATAAACTATCTCAGGTGAGGAAGATATGCAAGTAAGCGAAATTTTGGAAAAAAAGGACAGGCAAATCCTTTCTGTAGATCCAAACACTAGCGTTTGGGATGCCATTCGGTTTATGAATAAGTATGATATCGGATCGGTTATGGTTCTTTCTGGAGAAAAACTGGTGGGGATTTTTACTGAACGAGATGTACTTCATATTACCGCCAAGGATAGGGACGGCCTTTTTGATAAACCGGTTTCAGAGGTAATGTCTACTTCGTTGACTACCATGTCGCCAAACACTGAGGTAGACGAAGTCCTAAATATCATGCTGAAAAAAAGAATCCGCCACATGCCGATTTTAGACGGAGGTCATTTGGTCGGAATCGTCTCTATCGGAGACGCAGTAAAAGCAAAAATTCAAAAAACTGAAGAAGAGAACAAGAATCTCAAACAGTACATCTATAGCGAATCAGGATTTATATAAAAAGTTCAAACCTGGAGAATGAGGGGGCTCTTCAAAAACGGAAAATTTCTAACCGGAAATTTGCATGTAGGAGCTCCTACAAACTCACCTCTATAAAAAGCTTGCATTTATGGAGTTCTTGTGCTATGGACGCTTAGGTGCTTTTCCCACCACCAGCCCCCCACCCAAAGAAGGGTGGGGAGAATTCCAACCACCCCCGATCCTAAAAGCTCAAACAACTACCCGAAATCAGGTTGCCGGAATCCATCTGCCACTGAGAATGAAATCTGGATGAAATTCCTATTCCTTCTCATTCTAACATATCTGCTTTTTCGGTTCGTCCAACGGGCCTTTTTCTCACCTGCGCCAAAATCCAGGTTTAGAGTGGTTTACCCGAACTCGGAGAGAGGCCCAGGAGAAAAGGATATTTCCGATCGCGTAAGGGTCCTCGAAACCAAAAGAACCGACGAAGGATGAAATTCATGTTCCGACCAACACTTTTCTCCGTTTACATTATTTGTGCATTTCTATTCTTCAGTTGCTTGGGAATGAAAGGCGAATTTGGTTGGGCAATCATCGATGAATCCCAATTGGACTCCTTGGAAAGAAAAATGACTGATGTCCAGGAGTTTACGCTAACAAGAGAAAAATTAGTTTTTCCTAATGATCAGACCATTGTTTACCTATATAAATTTTCCAAAACACCGAGTACTAATGCGGAAACCTATGTAAGCTTGAGCAGATTTCAAGTAGGGTACAACGAAGTAGAAGTCACTCGAAAACGCCCCGATCCTTACAGTTCGAGTATCCGAGGTAGTTTTCGAAATCTTCCTGTGGGAAAATATTTGCTGAAAGTTTCTTATGATGATGTAGTAATAGACAGCGTGGAATTCAGAGTGATTTCTCATAGCGAAACAGAGGAAGACTCTGGAGAATCAGAGTTAGAGGAATCAACGCCTAAGTCTAAGTGAGAAATGTAACTTTAAGGAAGCTCGCTCGCTAAGGGGTCCCTCGGATACGGATCTCGAGGAATTCCATCTTCCTGTATCTTATTGATTCTTTCTAAGTTTCTTAGCGCGACATTTCGCTCTGCTTGAGTCCCGATCTTTAGAATTTCTTCATTCCATTTTTTGGAAGCGGGGTAATCTTTTCCATATTCAAAGAGCACCGAAACTCTTTGCATTGCTCTTGCCCCCGGAGCTGCATCCAACTTGGTCCTGATAATATCTATCTTTTCCTTTGATTCGTCTATTTCCAGATTTTTAAGTCGATACTGTGCCATGTCCTGATCATTCGTTCTCTCGAGCAAGCCTCGCTTAATTATCAGAAGTTGTTTTGTCAGTTCGGAATGCTTGGATTCTTCATTCTTTAGATTTCCTTGAAGCTTGAAATAAGAATCTATCGCTTTTAGCAAAGCTTCCCTTTCCTTCGAAAACTTCTTCTCATACCTGTGTAGCTTCGAAATCCCTACATAAGCGAGAACTTCCATTCTCTGTCTTTCTTGGGCTTCGGCAAAGGAGAGGTCGCTTACTTCCGCGGCTTCTCTTGCTCTCTCCTGTAGCCAATCGGAATAGTATAAATTACTCTTTTCTAAATTACCTATTTTGGTTTCGAAGAAGTTTCCCAGTTCGTATGCATACATCGCTTTCTTTTTAGCGTCCGACTCGGAAGAATAATATTTTTCGTAAAATTCAGCCCCTAAAACGTATTGCTTGAGTTCTGTGTGCAATGACGCGATATTCCTATAAATCGGAGCCAGCTCAGCCGGAGGTCTATTCTCCTTTTGAGCCAATACTAGGTATTTTAAAAAGAAGTCCAATGCCTTGGCCTTTTTGCCCGAAGATCTAAATTCGTTCGCAAGATCCAGCACCACCGAAGAATATTCCGAATCCAATCTGTAAGCAATTTCTAATAAAGCAGCATACGCAAAATAGTCGGTGTTTCGCTTGTAATCAAAAAGAACAAAGATTCCTTGGCCACTAACCGAGGCTTTATTTACGACTTTCAATCTCTCTTTATTATCATTTTCAGCATTTTTCACCAGTTTGGCCAAATGGTAAACAGCCTCTGCGTCCTCTCTGGATTTTTTTCGAAAATATGGAAAATAGTTTTTCTCAAAGGAGTCTTTATAAGAATTCTCTAATTCTCTTAATCGAGCCTCTTCCTGCTTTACGCCGTCCTTTGCCGCCAAAATATCCTTACGTTCGATCTTTCTTCGGTTGGCTGTTTGGTTTTCTTCAAAAATCAGCTCTTTGCCCCTTGCAGCTTCCGCTTCGAGCAAATGGACTCTATCTTTCGCAGAAGACAAGACTTCCTCCGCTTTTCTTAATTGCTTCCTAAGTTCTCCGTGCTGTTTAGCTCCAGAAATTTCTCCAGAATCTGAAAGCTCCCTTAACCTTTCCTCTTTAGAAAAAGAATCCTCCGTATGAGAAAAATCCCTGTATCGGAGTGCGGTGATCGCCTCTTCTAAAGCTCGAGTATTTTGCTTTTTCTTTAAGTATTCTTTTCCGAGCAAGGAATGAAGCTCAAACAGAATCGGAGAATCTCTTAAGATTCCAGATTCGGTAATACGACCCAGCATTTTCAGAATCAATAATCGCAGTGTATTTCGATCGGTTTTTTCGGTGAAAATCCTTCCGAGTCTTTTTTCTTCTTCCGTCCTTTTTGGATCCACAAACTGCGCGTAATAGGGATCCAGATAAGCGCGGATCGCAGTGATACCATCTAGTTCTGTTCCGGATTTTTCGCTCTCCAGAATGCTCTGCTTTATTTTAGCAACTTCCGAAGGAGGAATCGCTTCATGAGGAAGCTTGTAGATTCCTGCAGGATCCAGTCTTGCATCCTGTTCTTCGGAATAAATTGAAACATTCAAAAAACAGAATATTAGGAAAGCGCCCAATAAGAGGCGGGGTTTTTTCATCTGGAAGCAGTACCTAACTCCGCGAGTTCTTCCGAATTTAGAATTTTTTCTATATCAATTAATATGATGAATCTATCTTCCTTTTTACCAACTCCAGTGATGTATCTGGAAGAAATTCCTTTTAAGGTAGGCGGAGGCGGATTGATCGTTTCGGGAGGAAACAATGCTACGTTTGCGACCTTATCCACCACGATCCCAACCGATTCTTCTCCGATTTTGACTACAATGGCGCGATCGTGAACCAGTTTTGCTTCTCTTGGAATTCGTAGCTTTACCGCAAGATCTACCATCTTGACTACTTTTCCCCGAATATCCATGATTCCGGCAAAGTACTCTTTTGATTTAGGAACCTTAACTAGGTTCTGGATCTTGATGATTTCATCTACAAGTGTGATCGGAAGAGCGTATTCTTCGTCTCCCAAAGCGAAAAGGATGTACTGGTGTTCTATTTCTTCTGCCATTTTCCCTCCTTCAGAACTTGGTGAATCCGTAATAGTAAAAGTAAGACCCTAGACCAAGAAAAACCAATGTTTTAGAAAGCAATGGATCGCGACCCCTGAGTATCCAGTCCAAACCTCCAAAAAGCAATCCGAAAACGGCCAACGCAAATCCGAGTAAATAAAAATCAAAATAGGCGTACCAAATTCCGAACGCGGAAATTGTTCCGATGCAAAGATCTTGAAAATCTCCCCAAATCCTTTTTCGAATTCTAGGCCAGAGAGGCTCCTTTTCTTTTCTGGTAAAGAGACGATCCCAAATTCTAAATCCGCCTCTCGAACCGAATACATGATCATATCTTGTGGAAAATTCCCAGGGCTCTCTTTCTTTTCTGGAAGGACCTCCTAAAGGTTCTGGAGATACTCCGTACGCGCCACCGAGTATCTGGAGCGCATCCTTGTCTGGGAGAGAAGATAATAAATCTCTAAAGGGTGCGATTCTGGAATATAAAGGATAGGATCTTCCATTCGTCAGATCGGTTTCTTTGAGAATGGATCCGTCTCTTACAGTCGCCACATAGATCCTTCCATTTTCGCCGGCGACTTCTAGGGTGAGCCTAATCTTTCTATCATGATAATGAAAGTCAGCTTGTAGGATATCCCCATCCGGGGTTTTTGCTTGGTAGGATTTGGTATATCCTTTTGCCGCAGGAACTTCTGGTTTCCACCAACGGCGAAGTACGGAATAATCTTGATACGAGGCCATACATCCTCCCTATCGGAGGATTTTTCACTTTGCTTGAGGTCGGTTATTGGCCGTTTTGGGAGGAATACTTGATTGGCTTTAAGTGCAGTCTTTAGAGTCGGGCCCTGATCTTTGGATCGGATGCGGCAAACCCGACTCGGGAAGGTCGGTTGTCTACCGACCTATTTGCCTTTCTTCTTGTGCCGATTGAGTCTTCTCTTTTTCTTCCTTTTGTGAGTCGCAATTTTTCTGCGCTTTCTTTTTTTACCGGAAGGCATTCGGTTCTCCTATAATTTCCTTCCCTGTCAGGAAATTATTCGGTGTACTTTTGTAAACTCTTATTTTTGCGGATCTCCGCTACTAGATTCTTGATATCTGATACGCCTTCCTTAGAGGCGATAAAGAGCACGTCGTCCTCTTCTACTACGATCAAATCCTTTACTCCAAGTAGTGCAGTGAATTCTTTTCTAGTTTGCGTAATATTGTCAGATGAATGAAAGTACAAAATCTCTTTTCCCATATGACGATTCCCTTTTGAATCGCCTGGCATTACTCTCTCGAGAGAAAGCCAAGAGCCCACATCATCCCATCCGAAGCTAGCTTCTACCATTCTGATCCTGGAACTTTTTTCCATGATCGCAATATCAATCGGTTCGGAGGATAAAAGTTTGAAAGCCTCGTTTAACTCACCTGCTTTCTTAAATGGAAAACGATCCGCCAAAGGCTTTAAGATTTTAGGCGAATGAGATTGAAACTCTTCCAGAATCAGGGAAGTTCTCCAGAGAAAGATTCCGGGATTCCAATAAAAGTTTGATTTCTTAATATACTTACGAGCGGTCTTGCTATCCGGCTTTTCAAAGAATGATTTTACTTCGAATCCACTCTTCGTCGCCTTTCCCGCAGCAATGTATCCATATCCAACTTCTGGTCGAGAAGGCTTGATTCCCAAAAGAACCAAATGCTCCTTTGTCTCGGCCAATGCTTTTTGAATCGTCTTTGTGAATTCCTTTTCAGGATTGATCCAAGCATCCGCAGAAAGAACTACTTGAACCGGGTCACCGAACTTTTCTTTAAAATAAAGAGAAGCCAAAGCAATGATCGGAGCGGTATTCTTTCCTTCCGGTTCGATGATAAAATTCTTTTCCGGAAAATGCTTCTCTTGCTCTAAGATCGCTTTCTTAAGAGTCGCATTTGTTCCTATGAAGATCCGATCGAGGGTAGTGATCGTTAATGCCCGATTTAAGGTTTCTTTTAATAAGGTATTCTTTGAATAAACTTTCTGTAATTGTTTCGGAGTGGAAATTCTGGATCTAGGCCAGAAGCGCTCCCCTTTTCCTCCGGCCATGATGAGTACGACTGGTTTCTCTTGGTTCATTTACTCGACTTCTTTCGATTTCTTGGTCGATTGATTTTTCTTCCTAAATGCCATAGGGTTCCCTAAAATGGACTCCATTGGCAAAAGGATTACTTCGACCTTATCACTCAAGCTCTCGTACAAGACAAACTCTTTCATGTCAGGATTCTTTTTTAAATAGTCTTTGTAAGCTTCCCAACGCTTTTGTGCGACCCTTAGTTTTCCTTCTTCTTCGAGTTGAAAGAACTCGGCCTTTTTGAGTGCTTCGATTCTCTCCAATTTTTTGGTCAGAATAAAGTTCGGATTCCGGAGGATATTTGAGATCACGATCGGATCCGGTGTCTGCAGCTTGATGATTCTCACAGACTCGATTTTTAGCCAAGGATTCTCCGTCAGAATCTGAGGACCTGCTTCGTTTCGGAAGTAATTCGAAATTCGATCCTGGGTAATGTTTAAGTCTTTTACATCTTCAATTCTAGATCTCAGTGCCGACAGAAAAATTCCGGCTAGATACTTGCTCCTGGATTTCCCCCCAGTGGCAGAGTACCATCTCTTTGCGCCTTCCCCTTCCAAAGAGAATACTACTTCCATTTTTCCGAGTAAAAGACCCTCTTCCGAGCCTTCCGGAAATAGGCCAGAAGCAAGATCATACTTTACTTCAATTTCTTCGGAGAGAGAACTGAGCTCCTCTTTTCGAACGGACCTTTCCCAGAATAAAAAAACCCCGGGCTCGTATGCGATCCCCGGCCCTCGAATAAAGGTGACCAATCTAGAGTCTTGGTCCCAAGATACTAAGACTTGTCCATCCCCTAGGATGTATGCAGGAAAAATGGCGGCAAATACCAGAACAACTAAGGCAAGTGCAAACAATGCCTTTCCGAATTTACGGAACATTTAGGCTTGCGGTGCTTCCTTTGCTGCTTCCTCGTTATAGAGCTTGATTACTTTTGAAGGAATGATCGTAGAAATAGCATGTTTGTACACTAAGCTCTGTCTATTTTCCTGTTCTAGGATAATCGTAAAATTGTCAAAACTGATGACTTTCCCTTTGAGAGGTACTCCGTTCAAAAGGTAAATCGTAAGCTCCATCTTTTCCTTTCTAGCGGTGTTGAGTAGCTGGTCCTGTATATTGTTTTTAGCTGACATAGATTTTATCCGTTTCTATATTTTCTGTATCTGTTCGTACGCAGCCTTCGGGTCGACCGGAGCAAGGAATGGTTGGTTCCTAAACCAGGCAATCTGTCGTTTGGCGTAATTCCTATGGGATTGGCTCAAATTCCCCAAGAATGACTCAAGATTTGACATTCCTTTAATATTTTCAAGCGCGAAATTGTAGCCAAGAGAATGTAGTCCGGGGCAGTCTTCTCCATACTTTTCCGCGACTTTTTTAGCTTCTTCTGCCATTCCCATTTCTATCATTTGCTTAGCTCTTTCGTTAATTCTACGATACAATTCGGTCCTTTCCAAATTCAGATAGAACCCGAGTGCAATTGTAAGATCATACTTTTGCAAAATTCCATCCTTGGGATCTGCTTTGAGTTCCGACCAGCGAACACCCATTAGATTCACTTCTAAAGCTCTGCCATATCTATAGTTATCATTCTTGAAAATTCGGACGAGTGCTTTAGGATCTAATTCTTGCAAACGAAGGATTCTTTCCTCCATAGATAGATTCTCTACAGTCTTCTTGACCTCAGGATCAATTTTGGGAACCGGAAACATTCCGAATAAAAAAGCGTTCAAATAAAATCCGGTTCCCGCACTCAAAACCGGGATCTTTCCGATCGAAAGAACCTTTTGCAGAGAGATCTCTGCCATTTCTAAATATTTACCTGCGTGTATCTCTTCGGAGGGAGAAATCAACCCGACTAAATGATGAGTGATTCTTTTTTGCTCTTCTTCGGTAGGTGCCGCCGTACCGATCGGTAATTCCTGATAGATTTGCCTGGAATCGAAAGATAGGATTTCGAAGCGGGAAGGATCTAGTTCCTGGAAAAGTTTAGTCTTTCCCGCTCCTGTGGGTGCTGTGACGAGGAGTATCGGTCGGCTAATTATCCTCCTCCTCTTCCTCTTCTTCTTCGTCCTCCAGAGGTTCTTCTACAATGCCTTCTTCTTCCTCGAAGCCTACTTCAGTATCTTCATCGGCGATTGTATCTTCCAGAAACTCTTCCTCCTCTTCGACCCTTTGTCGAGCCGCGGCTCTAGAGCGAGTGACTGGTCTCTTATTTTGGTCTGCACCGCATTTTGGACAGACCTTCTCCTCTTTGTTCAAATCATAAAACTTAGTTCCGCAAGTGTGACAGGTAAACTTTTTACCTAAAGGACTTGCGCCTGATTTACCAGATGCCGAGCTTTTCTTAGAAGGAGATTTTACAGAAGCCTTCTTCGGTGCCGACACTTTCTTTTTGGGAGCCGGTTTCTTGGCAGGGGCCTTTTTCTTAGGAACGCTTTTTTTCTTGGCCGTTTTCTTCGGGGTTGCCATTGGAATTGACCATCGTGGAACAGGTACTATCGTATTCAAGCAGAAAAACCGCAAGTATTTCTAGTTTCCTTTAAGCGTTCTGGTACAAAAAATGTATTCCGAAAAGAGAAACTTACATGGTCCACCTTAGCGTAAATGTGAACAAAGTAGCCACCCTGAGAAATTCCAGGGGGGGAAATCATCCGGATTTGGTGCATATTTCCAGATTAGTATTGGATGCCGGAGCTCACGGAATCACCGTGCATCCGAGAGAAGACGAAAGGCATATTAAGAGAAGCGACGTATTTGCCCTGAAAAAATTCATCCAGGAGTATAACGCAAAAACCGGGAGAAAAATTGAGTACAATATGGAAGGAGAACCTTCCCAAAGATTTTTGGATCTAGTCTTAGAGGCCAAACCCGACCAAGCCACCCTGGTTCCAGTGACTCCTGGAGAAATCACCTCCGACCACGGTTTCAACCTTTCTAAAGATTCCGCAGGACTTATCCCAATATTACAAACTTTGAAATCTGCAGGAATCCGTACATCCATCTTCATGGAGACCGAGCTCAAGAATCTTGAGTTAGTTCAAAACACCGGGGCAGATAGAGTGGAGTTTTATACCGGTCCGTATGCTCACGCATTCGATCAATCCACTGACCAAGGAAAAATCAGTTTCCTCTCTTTCAAGAAAGCCGCAGAGGCACTTTTGTCTACCGGAGTCGGAATCAACGCAGGTCATGATCTAGACCATTTCAACTTGCCATTATTTAGCCAACTACCTGGATTGCAGGAAGTTTCGATCGGACACAGACTCATGTCCTACGCTTTAGAAATCGGAATCAGTTCTGCGGTGTCGGAGTATCTGAAAGCTCTTTCGCAAGCACCTTGATCGATGCAAAATGGCTGTCTTCGGATAGCAATAAATATGCAGCTTTTCTTAAATTGGTGGCCAGATGTTTAGAGGAGTTGCTTTCCCTAGAGATCGCCTCTAATCCGGACTTAAAACTCAGAATATGAATTTTTGCGGAATTCAGATCTTTTGCTTTCGAGGCCTTTCGTACTTCCTCCCAGGCATGCGTAAGTTTATTGTTAGACGGTTTTTCCACTTTGCGACCGAATTCTCCGCTCAGATCCCAGACGGATTGATACGGATGTTTCTTTTCCAGAGATTTATAATATTCTTTCGAATACTTTACGGAATTCACTTTTGCGATTTTTAGCAGCGATTTATCGATCTCACAATCCGCAAAGACCCCTTTCGACAAAGTTTCTTTGGTAATTTCTCCGGATTCTACTAAGATTTTCAAGGATGCATTTGCCTTTTCTAGATCCTTGGACTTACACGCTTCGATCGCGATTCTGTACAGTCTTTCACTCTCCTCTTCCTGGAGTTGAGCCGAATTTGCCTCTTTATTTCTTAAAGAAATCTGGAAATAAAGCTCCGAATAAAGCGGGTCCCTAGGATCGCCAGTCCGGGCTCTCAGAGCGTATTCTTGTGCAGAAGGAATATCGTCTAGGGCAAGATACAAGATCGCCAGGTTATAGCAGGACAAACCTCTGTTGGGTCTAAGAGATCGACAGGAAGATTTGAGAAGAGCCAGAGCCGAGCTCCTTTCCTCTTCGGATCCATAAAAATCTAGGATTGCCTGCTCTTGGATCAATTCTATCCCGAATCTTCCTCCCCCTGGAACAGAACCACTGGAACAACCCAACAGATAGACAGCCGGAACAAAGGAAAGAAAGGAGAAGCACAAACAAGTGAATAAGTGGGAGATCCGATCCGAATTTAACATCTGACATCCTTTCGGCGAGCTTTCGTGAAATTGCTTAGGGGGAATGGATTGACAGAGCTTGTTCCGAGTGGAAAATGATCGAAAATCCACCGTCCGGTAAGAGGAACCGATTTGAAAAGCCTGAGACCATTTTCTATTCCATTCATCTCCGTTCTACTATGCGCGAGTATCTTTTTTTGCGAGCCTTCCTCTGGAAATTCCAAGACGACTGCAGATTTCACTCTCAAGGATTTTGACAGTGTAGTCAAGACCGTTGATAGGAACTACATCGACAAAAACATAGATAGAAACCGTGCCTATAAAGATGCCGCAATTTTTGCACTGATCTCACTCCCACACGCGCTCTACATATATCCTGAAAGTTATTTCAAAGATAGAGAAAAATACGAAGAAGCGGACGATATTTTCCCAGGAAAAAATTTCAAACTTTCCACGGATGATAAATTTGTCCTCTTCGATCCTGATTATAAAGAAGTAGAAAAAATCAGAGATAAGAAACTGAAAGAGGAAGCAAACCGGCCCAAACTCACGGGTCAGGAAGTCCTCAAGCTAGTAGAAAGGGAAAAAGTTCGTAAAACCGTGCTCTCCGCCAAATGGGAACAGACCGGATTTTCCAAAAAGGACTTTGACCGAATCCTAGTTTATATCGAAAAAAACCTCCAAAATTACAGCACTCCTCCACTTAAAGATCCTTTTGCAGAAGAAGATCCCAAAGATAGAGAACCTTTTTCGATCAAAGATGTATATTTGGCCGCAGCCAACGGGTATCTTTCTTCTTTAGATCCACACAGCCAAGTTTTCCTGAAAGCTGCCTGGGAAGAATCCATGTCCAAAATCCAGGACGGTAGCTTTGAAGGAATTGGCGCGATTTTAAGCGGTGGAGGAAATAAGGAAGTAATCGTAGAAAATCCTTTAGAAGGGCGTCCAGCGGTAAATGCGGGAGTCCGGGCCGGAGACGTGATCCTTGCTGTAGACGGAAAATCGGTCAAAGGAATGATTCTCGACAAAGTCGTGGAGAAAATCAAAGGCAAGAAAGGCTCAAAAGTTTCCCTGACCATTCGCAGAAAAGGTGTATCAGGAACATTGAATATAGACGTGGTCCGGGATACAATCGAGATCAAAAATATTTCTAGCAAACTGATCGATGGTCATGAGCATATCGGCTATATCAAGCTTACTGGATTCGTAAAATCCGAAAACGATCCGCCGGTAGAAAGAGAATTCGTACAACAATTCAGAGAACTCGAAAAACAGTCTCAAGCAAAAGGAACCAAACTAAAAGCTTTGGTTCTAGATCTTAGAAACAACCCGGGCGGTTATTTGGACTTGGCAATCGACTTGGCGGATATGTTCATTACGAACGGTTTGATCGTCTCGGTCAAGAGCCCGAATCGAAGCCCAGAAGATTCTAATGCGAGAGACAAGGATCTGACCGACTTGCCTGTCGCAATCCTAATCAATGCAAAATCTGCTTCGGCTTCCGAAATCGTAGCATCTGCTTTAAAACACCACGGAAGAGGATTGATACTCGGAGAGCGTTCCTTTGGAAAGGCAACCGTACAAAAGTTGATGCCACTTCCTGGAAACGATGCTTACTTTATAAAACTGACTCAATCTAGATACTACGCTCCTTCCGGAAACACGATCCAAGTTGTTGGAGTGCAACCAGATGTGGACATCTCTGGAGAAGAGGATGGAAGTTTTCCGTTCCACTATCGTGAGGAAAACATGTGGAATCACCTTCCGGAAGTTCCGACTGCTGCAGAAGAAAAAAGTCATTTTGATGTAAAACGTCTTTCTACCTGGGTAAAATCAAACGGACAAGCCGAGAAGTTCATCCAAGATCATAAGAACGATCCGATCAAACCGGATTTTCAATTGATTCGGTCCATCGATTATGTGGAAGCGTTGATTCAAACCGGCGCCAAACGGAAGTAAGTAACTAATCACAGTAGAACTCGATGCCTAAAATGAGAACTGACTTCCTAGTGATAGGAAGTGGTATCACTGGACTTTTCCAAGCTCTTAAGCTTTCTCCTTATGGGGAAGTGATCATAGTGACGAAAAAATCGGACTATGAGTCTAACACCAATTATGCCCAAGGCGGAATCGCATCCGTATTCGCGCAGGGAGATAAGTTTGAGGACCATGTGAATGATACTCTCGAATCCGGGGCCGGGCTATGCGATCCGGAAGCTGTCAGAGTACTCGTTCAGGAAGGCCCTCCTCTTGTAAAAGAACTTCTGGAATTAGGAGTTCCTTTCAATCTAGATCCAAAGGGCGAATTCGACTTACACCGAGAAGGCGGTCACGGAACCAGCCGGATCGTTCACGCACACGATCGTACTGGCAGGGAAATCGAAAAGACCTTGCTAGAAATCGTCAAAAGCAATCAGAATATTCGAATATTAGAATTTCATACAGTAGTCGATATTATCACCCCGCACCACTTAAAACGAAAGGGATTGACCTGTTTCGGTGCGTATGTACTGAGCAATCATAGCGATGAAGTTTTTCCTATCCTTGCCAAAAAGACAATCCTTGCGAGCGGTGGCGCTGGACAAGTGTATTCGCATACAACGAATCCCAAAATAGCCACTGGAGACGGAGTTGCATCGGCTTATCGCGCAGGTGCTTATATTAAGAATATGGAATTTTACCAATTCCATCCTACTTCTCTGTATCACGATGGAGGAGATTCTTTTCTAATCTCGGAAGCGGTTCGTGGAAAGGGAGGAATCCTTCTGACCATGGACGGAGAGCCGTTCATGAAGAAATACCATCCGATGGCAGATCTAGCGACCAGAGACATCGTCGCAAGAGCCATCGACGCTGAGATGAAGAAAACTGGACAGCCACATGTATGGCTGGACATTTCTCACAGACCAGCCTCCGAAATTCGAGAATCGTTCCCTTCTATTTATGAAAGATGCATGGAACTAGGAATTGATATCACTACTCAGCCTATTCCTGTGGTTCCAGCGGCTCACTTCATGTGCGGAGGAGTCGGGACGGACTTGCAGGGCAGAACTAACATAGAGCATCTCTATGCAGCAGGAGAAGTAGCGTGCACCGGAGTACACGGTGGAAACAGATTAGCTTCCAATAGTTTGCTCGAATGTTTAGTTTTTTCTAATAGAATTGCACAAGACGTCGCTAAAAATGAACCCAGCTTTACGCAGGATCACGATCTGATTCCTGCCTGGGACAAAGAAGGGTTGGTAAATACTGAAGAGTGGGTTTTGATCTCCCACGATTTGACAGAAATCAAAAACACCATGTCCAATTACGTCGGAATCGTCAGATCTGATCTTAGATTAGAGAGAGCAAAACGAAGAATGGATTTGATTTTCGACGAAGTCCGGGATTATTATAACCGAACCATTATTACGAATCCTTTAATTGAACTTCGTAACCTTGTTTTAGTTGCAGAACTGATCATCCGCTCGGCGCTTACCAGAAAGGAAAGCAGGGGATTGCACTACACGACTGATTATCCGGAGAACCGCCAGCCTTCCAGACACGATACGATTCTGAAGAACGATAAGGTGCTAGTGAATTAAAGTCCCGCTAGAGAGCCCTGTTAGAACGCGTGACTAAAATTCACAAAGAGCTGTTTATCTTCTTTAGATTCCGCGTAATCGATCATAATAATCGTAGCCTGGTTCCAAGCGATCCGAAAGCCCAACCCTTGAGAATACTTGTAATCCTTTAGGCCTGCTTTATGCTCGTCATCCCATACTCGACCGAAATCCAAGAAAGGAACCAAGTTCAAAGCAAAAGTTTCGTCCCCCACTCTAAACTGATAGAACTTCCATCTTAGCTCGATATTACCAAATCCCATCGCACGACCCACAAAGCGGTCTTGTTTATAACCTCTCAGGATTCTAAGACCACCTAGACCGGCTACGATTCCTTCCGTTCCCCATAGATTTCTATATTCAAAAAACGGAACGTTCCCGTCTGAAACTCCGAAACCGAAACGAGAAGCAACAACTAGCTTTTCGAATACTCTTGGGAACGGACTCCAGAAAAATTTTCCATGACCGAAGTACTTTTGGAAATCGAAATCGGATCCGATTGCCTTGGTCGCTTTTTCGTAAGTAGCTTCGAGAAAAATTCCGCTATTTGGATCTGGCTCAAAGTCTCTAGTATCCATAACCACGCCCAAGCGAATCGAGTTCACGTAACCGCCGTGATAACCAAGAATCTTACCCGCCTCTTGGTCTTCAGTTAATCGAGTTTTTCCGTTTGGAGCTTTTCCGGAAGTGCTGCCTGGAAATCCATCCAAAAGAGGGTCTTTGGCGTCGATCCACTTACCGTCAAACGCATGCACGATATTGTTTCCTACACGAGTACCTGCAACCAATCGAACAGTTCCGTGCACAAAGGATCTCTCAGTGCTCAACGCTAACTGAGGCATTTCTATCTGATATCTGTTATAAAGCCTATCGGTTACGTTAAAACCTGGAGTCGGAGTAAATCCGCTATAAACTCTACCGCCCAGTTGAACAGGATCGCCTGAACCGCCGGGTCTCATATAAGTTAAATTCGCTTCCTGGTCTGAATAGGTAGAATTCGTAATCAAGTTTCCGCCGGGTTGGTTTCTATTATGATAATCTAATGTTTTCATGGACGATTCTCCGATCCCAAAATAAAGGGTGGTCGGGGTAATCGTCATGTAGGCGTCGGCTCTAAGCCTCCACTGCGTATTCGCAATGTACGGCATATCCAAGCTTAGCTGATGGTATTGCGCATTCTTGGTAGTATTAAAATATTGCGCAAAGAATCTAACACGATAAGGGGTGTATTCAAATAGTGGCTCGATTTTTCTGCCATTATTATAAGCATAAACTCGCACCCCGTATCCAAAGCCTTCGTTCGGATCCGAGTTCAGTAAAGGAAGTCCAGTCGGATACCAGCCATCTTTCTTTACCACCAGGTCCTTTGCACACATGTGCTTTGACTTATCAATAGGAAACGGAAGATCCTTTCTTTCGGGAGGCTTATCGCAGGTGGGGTCAATCGCATCCTGAGCCAAAATTGCAGGAGCTCCTACAGTAAGAAGTATTAAAAATATTGCATATGTCTGAAAACGATTCATCTATTCCTCTCAGCCGACCAAAGATCATTGGATATTTCCACAACCATGCAGGTCAATTCAAAATGTGTGCTTTTGCTCGCATTTAGTAATTACAGTCAAAATCTCCCAACTTGAAAACAGACAAATTTCACTCCGGCCCACGCACAGGGGCTTGCTCGTTTTGCTAGCTCATTCGATCGTTTTTAATAGAGCCGGAGGATCGCCGTTATAGTTCGTTTAATCACATCTGTTAAATGAATTAAGGAAGATTGCGTACACAACGAACATAGTGCCTAGAAGTCTTTTTGAAAGACTGATCTTCCCCAAATCGATCCCTCGAAAAAGACACTGCCCTAGCCGTTTCTCCTGCGGCATCCTGCTCATTGGCCCAGGAGCTCCAGTAGAAATCTTCTACAGTGTTAGGAAATTTCAGAAACATTGCATTTCGACTGGAAGCACTCAATGCTTTCAGCTCAGGAAATGCGGCAACTCTCCAGTCGGAAAATCCACCTGTAGTATCAGTATTACAAGAAACGAAAGCCTCCGAAGAACCAGTTATCGGAAAGGTCTGCAGATTGGTCAGCACTTGCGGAAGCGATAATGTATTGCAAGAAGGCAAAGCCTTATCGCAGTATTGTATCTGGCTCGCGCCGTACGAAGTCCCAGTCGGTCCCGAAAATTGGCCTGTACAAGTATAAGTACTCGCACCGGTTTGTACGAACTGTTGTCCTTGGGTACAAATCTTCCACATTAGGCCGCTAGTCGGATCCGAAATAGTCTTGTTCGTAAGATTCGGAGTGTAGGTTTGAAAAGTTAACAAGCCGGCAAATGCAACATTCGGATCTTCCTCAGTAAATCCGTACATATCCTTGGTCGGTTTTTCCTCACAGGAAACGGTAACACCTATCAATAAAACAAACAGAGCCATAAGGAGTATTCGTTTCGAAATCGAAAGGAGGGTTCGGTTCATTATAGTTTTCATATTCTTATTTCCCTCAAAATGCATGGCTAAAGTTGATGAATAATTGCTTATCTTCTTTGGATGCTGCGTAATCCATCATGATGATCGTGGACTGATTCCAAGCTACTCTGAGACCAAGTCCCTTGGAGTATTTGTAATCCTTTAATCCGGCCTTATGTTCGTCGTCCCAAACACGTCCGAAGTCCATGAACGGTACTAAGTTGAATGCGAAGTGTTGGCTTCCGGCTGTAGTTTCGGCAAATTTCCAGCGAACTTCTATGTTGCCCCAGCCCATCGCGCGACCTACGAATCGATCTTGTTTATATCCTCGTAGAGTTCTTAATCCACCCAAGCCGGTAATCAGACCTTCCGTTCCCCACAAGTTTCTGTATTCGAAGAAAGGAGCATCTCCGTCGGTGACTCCGAAAGCAAATCGACCAGCTAACACGAGTTTTTCGAAAACCTTCGGAAAAGGACTGTAGAAAAATCTGGCTTGCGTAAAATACTTTTGATAGTTGAAGTCGGATCCTATTCCCTTTGTGGACCTTTCGTAAGTAGCCTCGGCAAAAATACCTTGGTTAGGATCCGGCTCGAAATCTCGAGTATCATAGACCATTCCGATCCGAAGGTTATTCACAAAGCCTCCGTTGAACCCTAGTATCTTACCTGCTTCCGCGTCCTCGGTCAGTCTAGTTTTTGCGTTCGGAGCCTTTAAATCAAAATCTCCATATGTAGGATCTACAGCGTGTACCCATTTACCATCAAAGGTCTGCACTCTTGCTTTGGATAATCTGGCTCCAGCCACAAGTCTCACCGTTCCACCGAGAAAGGATCTCTCAGTACTCAGGTTCAACTGAGGTATTTCGATATTGTATCGATTGTACATGCGATCCGTGACTACGAATCCGGGTTGTTGCGGAAATCCCGAGTAATCCCTGCCCGCCAATTCTACTGGATCTCCGGGACCTCCTGGTCTCCAGTATGTGAAATTTCTTTCCTGGTCCGCAAAAGTGGAATTACTTCTGTAAGGACCTCCTGGTTGGTTTTTTTCTAGGTAGCTCAAATTCTTGAGTGAAGATTCTCCTACTCCAAAATAGAGAGTGTTTGGGTTAAAATCCATTATGAAGTCAGCTCTGATTCTCCACTGAGTATCCGCGATATACGGAACATCCAAACTCACCCAATGATACTGAGCATTTTTTGTGGTATTAAAATATTGCGCGAAGAATCTAACTCTATAGGGAGTATATTCAAATAACGGATTATCTTTTTTTCCGTTATTAAACATATACACGCGAAGACCATAACCAATCCCTGTATTCGGATCGGAATTAATTAAAGGCAAGCCAGTAGGAAACCAACCCTCTTTCTTTTTTGCGAGATCCTTTTTTAAAACATGTTTCGATTCACTGATCGGAAACGGTAAGTCTTTTCTAGGTTCAGGTCTTTCCAATTCATCCGCAAAAATCGGTACTTCGGCCGCGAACACGAAAGAAGTACAGACTAGGAATTTTTTTATACTCATTAGTTACCCATCCGGAGCTACGGATTCGCAAGTTATAAGGATTCGAAACGGAATGTCAAATTTATTTCCTAGTAGGACCTCCTCTTTACAAATCGATTGTTCGAAATTCTTTTTGCACGGAGTTTTCAGGGGAAAACTCTTGTGACCAGGAGCGAAGGCGAAAAATTGTGAATGATTACCCATTACCCGCGGGATAATTCAAATATCAGAAGCATACTATTACAATTTAAGAGAGAGATAGAACGATCAAAACTTGATCTTGAGATACCAGGTCTCCTGCTTTGACGAACACCTCCTCAACCTTCGCATCTGAAACTGCTTTTAACGCGTGTTCCATCTTCATAGCTTCCACGACGGCGAGCACATCTCCTTTTTTGACCAAAGCTCCTGGATGAATTTCCAACTTGATCAGTTTTCCCGGCATAGGACTCTTGATTTCGTTTTGGTGAGATTCGCCTTCTCCGGATTCTTTCCCGCTCAAGTGGAACTGAAAAGTTCTGCCTCTAGAATGCAGAAATATTTTTCCGCCCAAGAATAATGCCTTAGAACCATCGGGCAGAGAAAAGCTTCCGTCAGACTCTCTAGTCCATGTATAATGAGAGAGCAATTTCTCCCAGCCTTTCGCAGGATGAAACAATCGAGAGGAAGACGAAGCCGCAATCTGTCCTAGATCGAGTAGGAACTCCTCGTGTTTCCAACGGACTCGAAATAGTTCGCTCATTTTTTTGCGCTCCAAAGATCCATCGGACCGATCGCATCCCAAATATTGTTCGCTTTCTTTTTTCTAGCAGCCAGCAGGGAAGCGAGTTTGGCAAAAGCTTCAGTCTCTTCCGCTCGATCTCCTAAGGAGATTACATTTTGTTCTAGAAAATGAGTGTCCGTTTTTCCTGAGATAAATACTGGATGAGTCAAGATTCCTTTTAGATAAGGCAGGTTCGTAGTCGGTCCAAAAACGATCGTACTTTCCAAGGCGGATACTAGATTCTTTCTGGCGTCCTCTCTATCTTTTCCGAAGCCGATCACCTTTGCAAGCATGGGATCATAATAGAGTGAAACTTCGGATCCGCTGGACACTCCATAGTCCACTCTAACATTCTGCATTTCCGGAAAAGAGGCGAATTCGATCTTTCCGATCGAGGGCAAAAATTCATTTTCAGGATCTTCGGCATATACTCTTGCCTCGATCGCGTTTCCATTTTGAGAAAGAGTTCTTCCGCCTAACAATTCTTCGATGGACTTTCCTTCAGCGATTCTAATTTGCCATTCCACCAGATCCAGGCCGGTCACTAATTCAGTCACGGGGTGCTCGACTTGCAATCTTGTATTCATTTCCAAAAAGTAGAAATTGTCATCTGCCCCTAGAATGAATTCGACCGTACCTGCTCCGAGGTAACCGATAGAAGAGGCTGCTTGCACAGCGACCTGACATATCTTGTCACGGACTTCTTTTTTTAGATTCGGAGCGGGAGATTCTTCGATCACCTTCTGGTGTCTTCTTTGGATGGAACATTCTCTTTCAAAAAGATGAACGACTTTCCCTTTGGTATCGCCAAACACTTGTACTTCGATATGGCGAGGGTGAGTGATGTATTTTTCTAAAAATACCCTATTATCACCGAACGCGTTCTGAGCTTCTCTCTTCGCGGACTCCAGGGAATGAGAAAATTCCCCTTCGGAAAATACTCTCTTCATCCCTTTTCCGCCTCCACCCGCACTCGCCTTAATCATGACCGGGAAACCGATCTTTTTTGCTTCTTGCAGGAGGACTTTTTCGTCCTGTGAGGTTCCGTCAGTACCCGGTACTACCGGAACACCCGCCTTGATCATCGCTTCCCTGGAACGAATCTTATCCCCCATCAGATCTACATTCTCCGACCTAGGACCCAAGAATCGTATACCAGCTTTTTCTAATGCGTTTGCAAACTCTGTTTTTTCCGATAAAAACCCGTAACCAGGATGGACGGCATCTGCTCCGGTTTCTTGGATCGCACGAAGGATCGCGGGAATAGAAAGGTATGACTTAGAAGGCTCTGCCTGACCGATGCAATAGGAAATATCAGCTGATTTTACGAAAGGAGCTCCTGCATCCGCTTCCGAAAAGACTGCCACGGTTTGTATGCCAAGGCGCTTACAAGTCTTCTGGATTCGGAGAGAAATTTCTCCCCGATTTGCGATGAGAAGCCTGCGGATCACTTCGCCGCCGCTTTCCATTCCGTCTTGGGAATACCGAGCTGGTTGTCTAGAATTTCCTTTTCTTTGGACATCAGATCGTGCATAGCATCCCGGAATTGTTCCCAAGTGGAATATTGGGTCGGTTGAAAACTTCCCAGATATTTATAGCCTACAGTAGCGTCTTTAGATCTGAGTTGATATGTTGTGATCCCCGATTTAATCACCAGAACTACCGGAATTTGGTTTTCGTATGCGATTTTGACCATTCCTTTTAGATATGGGTGGATCACTTCTGTATAAGAATTATGACCTTCCGGATAAATAATATAGGAAGTAGTTGCAAGTCCCTTCAAAAGCTTTCGCACAGAGACCGCGATCGTAGTGGCCTTCGTGGTCTCAAACACTTGAGAACCCATAGCCTTCATCCACCAGTACGCGATAAAAGTCTTCTTAATCACTTGGTTGGCGAGAAAAGGTTTATTGATCGTTAAACAATCGTACGGAAAGTCCAGTTCGTTGACATGATTTACGAAGATCATATGACCGCTTTGCGGAATCTGCATTTCGTTTGCGAGAACCAGATTTGTTTTCGTCATTTTTCGAATGGTATTTCCCCATTTCTTCGCGCCTCTCAAGAAAGCAGAATATTGTCTGGGCCGATTTCCAATGGCTGCATAAAAAAGACCTGCGATTAAATCAGGAAGTGCCGTGGTCAAAACTAGCCTGAGTGCTACTACATAAACTCTGACGACGAGCTTTCGGTATTCTTTGGAAAATCTGCCTAAGCGGGCTTCCAAAAACTTGAATGGATTCATGATGGGCAATCCTTGCAAATGCGCCTAAGACTGAAAAGCAATTTCTTCTATATATGACTAGGCGCAGCAATCGGAGGGGAAAAGCAGAACAAATATTGAACAGTATTCGGGATTTGAGCTCCGCCCGAAAGGGCGGAAGCTCTCAGGAGAATTTACTTACTGCCCGGCAGGTTTTGGTTGAGATCCTTTTAAGCCTGGAGGCTTCTTATCTCCGAGCAATTGCTTACGTTTTTCTGGATCCCATCTCAGATAAAGTCTGTTGTTCACTTCATCCGCGTACACCCTTCCTAAGACGTCGACAGCATCCTTTCTGTACTCGTCTGGGATTCTTCTGTCAAAGATCGGACTCATACGATTGTCCAAACGAAGTGTCGGATTTTGGCTGAAGTCGTAAGTAACTCCTTCCAAAGAAACCACTTCCGCTGCAGTAACCTCTCCATACTCGTTCTTCAGCTCTTCTGTTTTGGCATCAGACCTTAGAATATAATAATTATCGTATGGATATTTCAGTTTGAAAATATTGATCGCGTTTGACTTTGCATCCCGGCAAAGATTGATTGCTCCGAAATACATCTCGATTCTGTGTTTACGATGACTTGGTTGGAGCTTTTGGTGTTTCTCCAAATGCTTTTCAATCTTCAGAGCATTGTTGCGAGCATTCTTTGCTTCGCCCAAGAATCTATAACCGAGCTCCATATTTTTTTCGATTGTATCTTTGTTTGTTACGTAGTGGTACTCTCTTGGATTGTACATCCTACGAGTAAAAGGGGCCTCGCGATTCTCTTTGATGTCTGCTCTGAGATAACTGCTCTTGCTGTATTCTACCGAGATGTCGACTAACGCACGATCTTCGGGATTATTTGGATTTTTTCTCTCTATCGCTAGCTTCATTAGCTCTTCGGAGCGTTCTACATAAGCTTGCGAAAGCTCTTCCAAGAGTTGCTCCATTCCTAGCTGAGCTTCCAGAAAACGTCTGTAGGAGTTTACATGGTTTCCTTCAAAGAAATATAATAGCCCTTCTTGGTAGAGTCTTTTCAGCTCTTTATATTTAACGAGCCTATCTCCGTCTTCGGAGGTTTGGTTATTCTGCCCTTGGTTTCCCTGGTTTTGGGAAGACTTCGGCTCTCCTGGATAATTTTTTACGATAGGTTCCAGTTCTCGTAAATAGGTTAACAATTCGACCCGCTTTTTATACGCCTTACTGGATACGGCTTCTCCATATAGAAATGCAGGTAAGAGCAGGATCACTATAGGTAAAACGAGAAGTTTCTTCATTTGCGGACCTTTTCCTTACTATCTCCTCCGAGGAGACCTGGTTCAACACGAAAATCGTGCTTTTCTTCCTAGTCTATCGGTTAGAATAGGGCGAGAATTGACGGGTTCTGGAAGGTTTTTTCCGGAATTTATAGAGCAAACTTACAAATGACAGCCATCGCACTCGCCCAAGGTAAAAAAATCTCCTTTCGTGCTAAAGAAGACACAGTTTGCCCGGTTTGCAGTGAAGTTCACCAAAAAGAGAATATGTTTCAGGGGGGAGGAAGGCTAATCGCCGGAAAACTCACCCAAGAACTAAGAAGATTGTACGAAAAGAACAAGAAGTTCGGAAGAGTAAATCCGAATGATTATGTTTTGAATGTTTGCCCTCGCTGCTTGTACACCTGTTTCCCCAAAGATTGGTCTCTCCTGGACGCGGAAGAAAATACCAAGTTTAAGGAAAGTGCAGATGCTAGGCGGAAAAATATCGAATTAATTATGGGACCCCTGGATTTCTATCAGGACAGAAATCTAGTATTAGGTGCGGCTTCCTACTTACTTTCCATTGAATGTTACCAAGCGCGCAAGGTCAACGTGGCGCCTACCCCAAAAAAAGCAGTTTGTGCGGTAAGGGGAGCTTGGTACTACGATGACCTAAATGCAGAATTCCCGAATATGGGATATGACAAGATCCGAGACCTTTTGTACCAAAAATCTGCCGGCTGGTATACAGAAACCATGGAAATCATGCAATCCGGATCCGAGCCGGTAGAATCTGCTTCCTATATCTTAGGACCGGATACGGATAAAAACTGGGGATTTGATGGAGTAATCTACTTATCCGCTTATTTAACTATGAAATTCAAGGATGAGCTCGCAAGTGATGCTCAGTCCAAGCTGAACTTATTGGTGAGAGCAAAGAGAACCTTATCCAGGTTATATGGTTCCGGTAAAGCCTCCAAATCCAAACCTTCCGTCATCATCGATATGGCAAAAGAACTCTACGATGAGTACAACAAGTTGATCGAGGCGATGGGAGGGGAAAAATAGAGTTTGGATCCCGATTCTAGGGTTCTCTTTGAATTCGAATGACCGAACTCTCCGAAGCCTCCCGAAATTACGCACTTCTTCTCGAATACGACGGACTCGCTTTCTACGGTTATCAATCCCAGAGGCAGTCTCCTACAGTCCAGGAAAGTATAGAGAGGGCACTTCTTACCTTACTCAAAATTCCTTCCAGAATTTACGGAGCAGGCAGAACCGACACCGGGGTTCATGCAAAAGGAATGGTGATCAATTTTCGTTCTCCGTTTCCGATCTTGGACGAGGCTCGCTTTTTACTGAGCATGAATGCGCTTACGGATCCGGGAGTTTCTGTGCTTTCTATGTGCGAAGTTCCGACCACCTTCAATGCTCAGTTTTCTTGCACTTCGAGAGAATACGAATATCTGCTTTTGAATACTCGTTACCCGAGACCTACTTGGAAAAACCGAGCATTTTGGTACCAACATCGGATTGACGTTTCCCGCTTACGAGAAGAACTGGAACTATTAAAAGGAAAACACGATTTTAAGAGCCTTGCAAAAGCGAGCTCGCTCAGGAACGGAAGGACTACAATTCGGGTCATTTATGATGCAAGTGTAGAAGTATCCGAACACGAATTCGGATTGCTTCGGATTCGGATCAGGGCAAATGGATTTCTCCATAATATGATTCGAATTCTGACCGGAACACTTCTGGAAATTGCAACCGGTAAGCGAACAGAGACGAATATATTGGAAATCATATCCTCGAAAGACAGAACAGTAGCTGGGATTACTCTTCCACCATACGCATTATATTTTTTGAAAGCGTCCTATGCATCGTTTCCTCAAATCCAGGAATTGTACGAATCCGCAAAAATCGTCGAGCCAAGGAGCCCGAACGAATGACTCGATTCCTTGCACTGATTTTGTTCGCGTTTCCATTTTCTGCTGGATTTGCGTTTCCGGGCCAGCTCGGAAAATCTGCCTTGGAATATTTGGGCGGATTTAGACTACCCGGAGATTCTACTCTTTTCGGTAGCCCCAAAACAAATTCCAATTCAGGTTATAGATTTCTGTCTCAGGCCGGAAACCTACCCTCCTCCGGACTGACCCGTTCTGAAAAAGCCGAAGGAGAAACCGAAGAGGAAGAGGAAATCCCGGCCTTCTTTGACAATCGTAAGCCAGAAATCGGATTCTGGGTCGGGGCTTCGAATCCACTTCCAGGCACGGAATCCCAAAAAATCTTGGATACCACTTTGGGCGCGGGAATATTTTTTAGAATTCCTTGGCCTTGGATATTTTATCTGGAGTTCGGTACTTATTATGCGAACTTCCTTTCCAGATCCGAAAGAGCCTTAACTACGGTTCCGGTCTATACAGCTCTGTGCTACAAACTTCCTTTTGACCTTCCGATTTCGTTTATCGTGAAATTGGGAGGGGGAGAAACTTACGTGGTCGCAAGACCGGCGAATACTGCGCGCTGGGACCATACTTTGTACGGAGGATTCGAAGCCAGTTTTATCGCAGGAAAGAAAATCAGGATCGGAATTCGGGTAGACTACAATAAAATCTACGAGTCCAATTTAAGCCTGCCACCTGAAACCAAATATCCGTACAGAGGCCCGGGAGAAGATCCCCGCCTGAGTAATCCTAACTACTACAGGAAGGTGGATACTGAGTTCTTTCATTTCGGCCTGATGGTGAGCGTTTTTATATGAGCCGCTTCTTTGCAAAAATGAGAACGTCTATGGTAGTCGTACTGATTTTATTCCTAACTATGCAGTGTAAAATCGGTGATTGGCAAGGGAATGCTACAGATAATCCTGTGGTAAGCACTCTTTTTAATAATAGGATGCTGCTCTTGGTCAAAGCGACTTACGCAACAGACAATCCTCTTGCGATGACCGATTACGATAACGGTTCCGGTCAGTTCTATGTGGATTCTACCGGCACAGGTGGAGATCCTGCCCACAATTTTTCCGGACTTCCTGCGGCGAAGGATCTTCCGATTTATATAGATATTGGGGAGATCCGACTTTCCTCTAAATACCAAAAAGGATTAGGGGATCTTTCACAGATTCGGGATGCAAAGGGATCTCAATCGTTTTGGGATAATATCGCGCCGAATCGGGAAGTATATTGCAATGTTCCTTATACACTAAACTCGAATACATGCCGTGAACAGAACGGCGAATTTAAGTTCATTCAGCTTTTCAATGGAGAAGGAGCCGCCTACCCTTCCAATGATCCTACTTCCGGCTCAGGTTTCCTCGACCTTCCAACGCAATATTATTATACTGGAATATTCATCCGTTCTTTGATTACAGGCTGGGGAATTTTGCCTGGCATTGACTTAACCAAGGTCACATTCTTTGACAACTATCCTGTGTACGGATTCAATATCGTCCCAAGAATGGCATACGCTCCGAGAACAAGTTCTTCGGACAAAAATCTGTATCCGCCTTTGGTTTTTCCATTATTGTACCAAGTGCAAATAGGAGAAGACGATATGGGATTCAAGCCTGGCTTTGATCCTTATATTTTTGAAGTAAGAATGAACCTTAAAGAAAATCTAATGGTTCATTCCTTCAGTCTCAACAACGGAACCAATGCTACTCTAATCTCTGTGAGCGATTGGAAGGTGGATCACCAGGGAGAAACTGATATCGGAGGAGATATTTTATCTAGAGCTAGAGTCATTTATCCGGACAAGGCATCAAAACTTGCGATCACAGGTGGGACCGGCTCCAAGCTGCACTATTACGCGATCTTTCGGCCATTAGAGCAAAACATCCTGCAAAAACTTCCGCTGATCGCGTCTCCGGCGCTTTCGGGAACTACACCGATCAAATACATCATGCCCGGAACCTACCGACTTATCTGCCTCTCGGACACAGCACGCAGGGATGGATTTCCGGACACGATCGTAAACGAAACTACGTTTTCGGTTCCGGAAAATCCGGGATCAACGGTCAGTGTTTCCTTAAGCTGCCCCTAAAATTTCGTCCTGTCTTCCGAGTAGCCGAACAACCAGTCTCGGGCCGATTTCCTGAACGATCCTAGACGCAACGTAATTTCCCCACTTCGCGGATCTTTCTAAAGAGTAACCATGAGTTAATCCGTACAATACTCCTGCTGAAAAGCAATCCCCGGCTCCAGTTGTATCTAAAAGTTTTTCGGCAGGAAAACCAGAAACATGTCGGATACTTCCAGTCTCTCCTACAAACGCTCCATTTTCGCTGTCGGTCATAAATACATTCGGACAGAGAGAAGAGATGAATTTGATCGCATCTTCTTTCGAGTTCGTATTGGCAAGCGCCTTAGCTTCGTCAGCGTTGCAAAACACTACGTCGCAATAATCTTTTGTCAGGCGGATAAAATCTTCTCTAGACCGATTCACGCAAAACGGATCACTATATGTAAAAGCCACTTTGACTCCTGACTTTTTCGACTCTTCCATTGTCAGAAGGCAAGCATCTTTGGTACTAGGCCCATCCCAGAGATAACCTTCGACATAGCTAAATTTGGAAGCTTTCAGCCTCTCTAAATCTATATCCGATTTTTGTAATGTAGAAGAAATCCCCAAGTGAGTCAGCATGGTTCTTTCCGCATCCGGAGTAGTCAAGATCACACAAGTTCCTGTATGACCTTCTTTCACTGGTTGCACCTCGAACAAGATGCCAGCGGCTTCCATATCCTTTTTATAAAATTCGCCGTAAGTATCTTCGGAAACTTTTCCGGTGTAGGTTCCTGTACCGCCCGAATTTGCCAATGCGATCATCGTATTAGCAGCGCTGCCTCCGGAACGGAGCTCTTTCTTTTTGTCCGCAAGCGCTGTTAATACATTCCCTTGCGTTTCCGAATCTACGAGGGTCATAATTCCCTTGTTCCAACCCAGATTTTTAATAAACATATCATCGGTCATCACAAGTATATCTACCAGAGCGTTACCGACACCGAACACATCGTAATGTTTCATTATTTCCTCTTTTTCCTAGCTTTTAGCTTCCTTGAGAAGTTTAGATTTTATGAATTTAAAAGTTCCGTGAACTTAGAATTTCAGCTGTCTTATATTCCACTAATTCGCCTGACAGAATCATTTCGATTCTTTCCGCTGAATCACATCTGGGAGCTAAGACCTTTTCCATTCGATCAGCTCCCAACCATTCCAGGATTTTTCGAATAACAGCGTTCCGCCCAAGTATTGTTTGAGCAAACCCAGAAACTCGCCTTTTCTTTCAGTAATCACTCCGCTGAACAAAAAATGATTCGTTTTTAAAGAAGCGATTCTTTCTATATTCGCCTTCAGAACTGCAAAAGTAATATTCGCGATCGCAAGATCATATTCGGATTCCTGAATATTTTCCGTGTCAAACCCGCCTTCGCTGACAGAGAGAGTGTTCTCGGGTATTTCATTTTCGTCCCGGTTAAAAATCGCAGACTTTACTGCGTTCGGATCCACATCGACTGCATCTATTTTGGTTGCTCCCAATTTCGCGATTCCTACCGCGAGTATGCCCGAACCAGTACCGATGTCGGCCACCTTTGCATTTTTTAGATCCAAATCACCTAATCGAGATAATACGAGACGGGTAGTTTCGTGGTGTCCGGTTCCAAAAGCTAATCCCGGATTGATATAAATCGGAACCTTAGAATTTGCTTCTTCCGGTCTTTCGCCTTTCTTCCAGGATTCCTTTTCCCAAGTAGGAACTACCCAGAATACTCCGATCGAAAACGGTTTATAAAATTCTTTATAAGCTTCTTCGTAATCCTTGGTCTCTATCCATCTAGATTCTGCAAAAGCTTGGTCGTGGGCCCTCGCCTTTAAATAAATCCAAATCTTTGCTTCGTTTAGGGAATCGTCTTCGGCTAGATAAATTCGGATTGGAGTCATATCCGAAATGATCTCTTCTCCAGGCTTTCTCGCTTCCTCTCTGTCGAATAATATCTCGTAATAACCGGCGACCTGCCATTCCTCGAGCAGGGCAGAAAATTCTTCGGCAAAATCTTTTGGGAGAGATACCTTTACTTCTTTATACTTCACTCGGATTCTCTAAGGACAAATTAGGTTTGCCACCCTCTCCGTCACCTAAGTTTTCCGGTGATACAAACTGGAATCTTTCCGTATACTTTCTATAATCCTTAACGACCCAAACCCAAATTCCTACGAACAAAGAAGTCGCAACCCAAGATCCGAATCTAGCGTTAGGCAGGACAAAAAAATCGAACAACCCGTGCTGGACTACGGCCAGCAAAAACGCTCGGAACAAATAGAAGAGTTTTTCAGAAGGAGCCTTTAGATTGCTCTTTAATAAAAATAGCACAAAGCATAGATTGATCAATAAATGTGCGTTTGTGGATTTTAAGGTCCTCCCTACGAACATAGGCACCCTTTCCAGCTCATTCGCTCCACTAATGTACTGGAAATTCTCGACTCCCGCAAAACCGAGCGCCACAAATCCTCCGATCAAAACTACATCGGAATAAAAATATTTTGCCTTTCGATTGTACGAAACTAAATAAGAAAAGCCTAATATTAAAATAGATTTGCAGGCTTCTTCCATCATTCCCGCCTGCACGAATGCGATATGCGCGGTTTGGGTCAAAATATGCCCTTGAGGTTTTTTACCCTGTCCCATTACGGGAACGTCCGGCCACAAAAAATCGTGAATCGCAAGAACAAGCTCTGTAGAGAGCCAGCCTAACGCGAGCGAGGCGATTATCAAAAGGACTACCCTCTGTACCGAGTTCTTCGGATGCAGATAGACCAATATGAACCCCCAAGGAAGTATGCTCAAAACGGAAAGTATCTGGACGCTCATAGTTCCTCCATATAACGACCGTCAAACATTTGGACTAGATCGCTTTGAAGGTTAGTGGGCATGCTTTCTGGATTGATGCTGCCGTTCCAAAATAGCTCTGTGACTCTTACGTATCCCTTGACGTCAGGAGGAGGCATCATCGGCGACAGGTTTTCTATCAGTTCGAGAGTCCTTCGATCTTGTTCGGGGTAAGGAGAATTTTCTATCAGTTCCACATCTACGACTTCTCCTTCGGGAGTAATCGTATACGCGACCACGCAGGAATAATTCCGAGGCGCAGTCTTCCAATATTCCATAAATGACTCGAAAGCCCTCATCTTTGCAGAAATGTAATTCGAATAAGTAGGAGGAAGTTTCTTACCTCGAATCCTCTTTACATCTCCTTTTACTCGCCCTTCATCCGAAGGTTTTTCGTTAGGCAGCTTCTCGCCTACATTGGTGTTAGGCGTCTCCGTACCGGTGATTACTCCACCATTTAAACCCTGTACTTCGTCCGGGAGATTTGGATCAATAAAGTAGTACTCCACATTTTCTGGAGAATAGTGAGACTGAGGACGATCCGATTCTTTTTTCTGATTCTGGCGTTTGATCACCGCCGGAATGATCATGATTAAGGATAAAATCACCAAGTGTAAAAGTACGCTGAAAGCAATATTGTTCGCGAATCCGGGTTTCAAGCCATGTTCTTCCCTGATTCTGAAAGAGCGTTTGAGCAGCCATCGAGAAAAACTGTTTAATACTAGTAAGGCGAAAATTCCTGAGAGCCAGGGAACAAAAGAAGATGCGATCGAAAAAAACTGCTTATCCGGGATCCCTGGCTTGAGCCCAAGAGAAAATAGATAACGAATTCCGAATGCAGGTTCTAGCCAAGAAAAGAAGAAAGCCGCGAAGAAAAGTAAGACCAATAAATAGATAAATAAAATCGGAAACCCTCTCCATAGATTTCCAGAATAAATATGCCCCCAACCAGGGAGGATCAAGTCTCGAGCAAGTGAATACCTTTGTTTCTTAAGAGAAGAAGGACCTGTTCCAGTTTCAGAAGCTCGAGAGACTCGGTCTTGCTTGGAAAATTGCATCCAAACGTTTTGAAAGAAAACTAGAGGATGTCCTGCGGATAATATTCCCAAAATCGCGAGCAAGCTCGGAAAAAACACCCAGACTGCATCTTGCAAAGCGGAGTAAGGAGCCATGAGTACCTTACTCGTGTCATCGAACACTATATAATGAGTGAATACTAATGCTCCCAAAACAGCAAAGAGTCTGTATACGAATCTAGAAATAAGTGGATCCGATCTATTTCCGTGAAATGCCCTTCCTTCGACCCTATGCTGTACAAATCTTTTTTGCAAAAAGGTTAGTAGGATTCCGATCCAGAAGAATAAAAATAGAATTGCTCCGCCGGCATGTTCTCCCTGGTTAAATAGAGTCTCGGATCCGGGGGGCAGAAAAAGATAACTGAAGAATCCAGTAAGCGGCAAAAGAAAGGCTCGTAGGACCTCCTCACCTTTCTCCGAAAACAATAACCATAGTTCTAAAGGATAAAGAATCGCAAGGATTCCGACTTGCAATATTAGCGAAGAAAATGCAGTTCTTCGAACATTTCGATTCTTCGGAAAGGCAAACAAAACACCGAGTGGAAAAAAGATCCCGAATCCTACAAACGGCGAAATCCAGGAAAGAAAATTGACTCCCCACTCTACGACTCTTCGCTTTCGTGAAGATTTCATGATACCTTTGAGCATCCTCCGCCTATTGGACCCCCTCCACCTTTCGAAGCAAACAAGAATTGCTCTTTCTCTTTGAATTTAATACTTTATCGGAGGCTAGGTTCAGGAATTCTGGACTCATGGAAAAGAAAGAAACCCTCGATTCCTCGCTCAAAGATATCGTATCCGTTTGTAAACGCAGAGGCTTTGTATACCCCGGTTCAGAAATTTATGGGGGCCTCTCTAATACCTTCGATTACGGTCCGTATGGAGCGGAATTGCTGCACAACTTGAAAAGACTTTGGTGGAAATCATTTGTGCATTTGAGGGAAGATGTAGTTGGACTAGATTCTTCCATACTTTTGAATCCGAAGGTTTGGGAAGCCTCTGGTCACGTTTCAAACTTTAACGATCCTCTGATCGATTGCAAAAACTGCAAAGCGCGCATACGCGCGGATAAATTTTTAGAAGACCATAAAGGTGAAAATGCAGCAACCGGATTGACCCTCGAACAAATGAACGAGGCAATCAAGGTAGGAAACTATCCTTGTCCCAACTGCGGAAACAGGGGAACATTTACGGAAGCAAGAGATTTCAATTTAATGTTCCAGACTTCCCACGGCGCCAACGCAGAAGACGCCCAAGAAATTTATTTAAGACCGGAGACTGCCCAAGGAATTTTCATCAATTTCAAGAACGTAGTTTCCACAACTAGAAGAAAGATCCCTTTCGGGATCGCTCAAATCGGAAAATCCTTTCGAAACGAAATCATGGCGCGTCAGTTCGTATTTCGTACCAGGGAGTTCGAGCAAATGGAAATGGAATACTTCTGCGAACCTGGGACACAGAAAGAATGGTTTTCGCACTGGGTGGAATACTGTATGAACTGGCTTACGGAACAAGTCGGTTTAAGAAAAGAGAATATAAGACTCCGCGAACATGAAAAAGAGGAACTTTCCTTTTATAGCGAAGCAACTTCGGATATCGAATACAAATATGGATTCGGCTGGGGAGAGTTATGGGGAATCGCATCAAGAACCGATTACGATCTAGGCCAGCACGAAAAATTTTCCGGCGAAGATTTAAAATATCATGATCAAGTAAATAATAAGAAATATATTCCTTACGTCGTAGAACCGGCGTTAGGTTTAAATCGACTTTTCTTAGCCACAGTTACAGACGCTTACGCAGAAGAAAAATTAGCAGACGGAGAAACTAGAACTGTGCTTCGGTTTTCACCCAAAGTAGCGCCTGTAAAAGTAGGAGTTTTTCCTTTGATGAAAAAAGATGGCTTACCTGAAATGGCTCGGAAAATTTATTCTGAGCTCGCCTCTTTGGGAAGCATCGAATACGACGACGGTGGCGCCATCGGAAAAAGATACAGAAGACAGGACGAAATCGGAACTCCTTTCTGCGTTACAGTAGATTACGATTCTTTAAACGATCAAACCGTCACGGTTCGAGACAGGGACAGTATGAACCAGGAGAGAATGCCGATCCAAGCTCTAAAGAGCCACTTTGCAAATCACATCCTATGAAACATATTAGGACGAAAGCGCATTAATCGTCACGAAGTAACCGTCTGGATCTAAAAGAGAGAACTCTAAAGTTTCAGTGTTAGGGTTAAGGTGGGGTTCCTCTTCTAGTTGAGGTGCCAAAGCTCGGGCATTCTTTAAGATAGAATCGAAATTATCGACCCGAAAAAAAAGCAGAAGGCCGTTCCCCGGCAGTGCTCGTTTCGGACTCATCAGAGGTGGATGTTCGTGCGCTCCCCACGCGTGAAGGCAAAGCAGTACTGTTCCGTCCGAATCTAGGATTTGCCCGAAATCATCATGAGCCGGAGCACTGCGCGGCAAACCGAGCAAAGACTGATACCATTGAAAGCTGTAGTCTACTCTCTCAACTCCAATGATTGTCCAGATTCGTTTCACGCGATTCCTCTTGTCTTGGTGATCCAGCTATATGCAAGAAATTTAACGAAGATATGTGCTCCGAGTATTCTTCCAATCTGTCCATAGCATAGCTTGACCAGAGTTACTTCCTTATCCATGATCAAAATGTGATAAGGATATCTTTTGGAGCGTCAATCAGATTACAAGGTCTGAAAGGCAGGTTTTTGAAAGATTGGATCCAGAACTTATTTAGAAAGACTGAATTCTTAATCTATCTCTTCAAAATGTTCAACGGTCGGGAAAGGATCATAAAAATGATGGAGCAACTTTTTCCATTCCTGATATTCTTCGGATTGCCTGAAACCCACCGTATGATCTTCCAAGGTTTCCCAACGGACAAGTAGCACGTACTTATTTTTATCCTCGATACATCTTTGCAATTCGTGCAGAATATAACCTTTTCTTTGAGAAATAATTTTGGAGGCCTGTTTAAAATTGGATTCAAATTCTTTCGTTAATCCTGGTTTGACTTGCAGAATTGCTACTTCCAGTATCATTTCTCACTCCCATTTTCTTTTTAGAACGAATTCATAGAATGAACTCAAAGCAACTGAAAAGATTTCCGAGTTTGTTATCAAGCATAATACTTAGTCAATTGCCTAACTTTTTTTAATATGAATCTAATATTTTGGAAAAAAGATTGCTTGGATTCTTTTTTGAACTATACTTAGGCAAATGCCTAACAAACAGGAAACTCTAAATGCAATCTTTCATACCTTGGCGGATCCTACTCGTAGGGCCGTAGTGGAGAGACTTTGCGAGGGCCCCGCGGCTGTAGGCGAACTGGCACGATCCTTCGATATGGCATTACCCTCTTTTATGCAGCATCTTTCTGTGCTGGAAGAGTCCATGCTGGTCCGCTCTTTTAAGAGCGGAAGAGTAAGGACCTACCAACTCGTACCGAAGCGATTGAAACAGGCAGAGGAATGGATGACAAAGCGGAGATCCATTTGGGAACAACGCTTAGATCAATTGGATCAGTATCTTTATCGATTGAAAGAGAAGGAGAAAGAAAAATGAATCAGCTAAATCATCACAAACTAGACCCTAAGCTCGACCTGGTCTTGGAAAGAATCGTCGATGTATCTCCCGAATTAGTTTGGTCTGCCTGGACCAACCCGAAACATCTTGTGGAATGGTTTACTCCAGCTCCTTGGAAAACCATAGATTGCGAAGTCGATCTGAGACCCGGAGGAATTTTTCGCACTACGATGCAATCTCCTGAAGGTGAAGACTTTCCGAATATCGGGTGTTATTTGGAAGTCATTCCGAACCAAAGACTGATCTGGACAGATGCACTTCTTCCCGGATTTAGACCTTCTCCTCGAAGGCCTATGAACTCTATGGATTTTATCACTGCAATCATTACTATAGAAGCTCACGGAAAGGGAACAAAATATACGGCGATTGCGATTCATGGAACAGAGCAAGCTCGCAAAACTCACGAAGAAATGGGATTTTACGACGGATGGGGAAAGGCTACGGACCAGCTCGTAGAATTTTCAAAAGGCTGGAAAATCTAACTAGATCGGTTGGGTGAAATCTAAGAATCGAATCGATTCAGGAAATCGGTTAAGGACGAAATTCTTTGATATCCTGATAGCACTCTGGTCCATAGAGATATGGACTTTCGGTGTCTATCTTTCTTAGATTGACTGAATAATACATCGCACATTTTTCATTGGTGCAGTGAGCACCTCTTGCTACATCTTGGTGTTCGGAAGTCATAGGAATTCCAGAATTTACGAGACCCAAAGCGTGTCCTAACTCGTGCACTACGGTTCTTTGCTCTGCATTCTTTCTAGAAGCCCTCGGAAAAGTTTCGATCACATCTTTAAAAATAAAAACGACTGGAGCGCCCAAACCCAAAAATCCGGAGTACGTGGATCCGATCACTCCTCCGTTTGATCCCTGTAATTTACCGCGAACAAATGCGACAAAAAATACGGTCTCTTCAAAGTTAGAATTTTTAGTTCGAAAGGTGTTAGCAAAACTAACAAGATCTACAGAGGTCCATTCTCTTTTTCCTTGCGAAGGTATTTCTCTCATATCAGAGGATGGCTCTTTTGGTACTTCTACATGTACGGCGTAATCTCTAGTAGCGAATACTTTCTCCAAATTCACCTGAGTGATATCCCAAATATCCTGAACGCTCAAAAGCATTCCGGTTTCGGGAGCTGCTCCTTCTTCATAGACTACTTCGAGTTGAACCTTCCTGACCGTGGAAAAATAAACCGCAGAGCGATCCGGATCAGAGTTAATCGCATAATCAAGAACGACTAACTGGTCTGTACTGAGTGGAAAGTGCTCATCTTCCGCTTGGCAATTGGTTAAGAAAGTGAAGATCAGAGTTAGAGATATAATAATTAAAATCAGCTGACGCACAATCCTGCTCTCATTTCTACACCTTGACCATGTCAAAGTGAGTCCTATATCTTTTTCGAAACTACTAAGAAACATTAACAATTGAAAGGCCCAATTTTACACTAGATTTTTAAGGAAAAATGCTACTCATCAGAATCCGTGACCAAATGCTAATGCAAATGGATAAATTTACGATTCGGGCGATTACTCCTACAGAAAGGGAAGCCGTCATAGAGTTAGTGAATCAATTTTTTAGGATGCTCAATAAACTTCCTCTCGACGGTATCTTTAAGATTCGTCCCAGGGCAGCCGCTAAAATGGTCGACATCTATTTGAAATTACGAGGCACCGAAAAGGTAGTGTTTGTCGGCGGTTTTTTTGGCGAGGAACTTGTATCCGTGCTAATCGCAAGAGTGGAAGATAAGCCTTACTTGGAAGAAGAGAGAAATCTTTATATAGATCTTGCCGTGACTAAAAACGGAAAACAAAAATCCGGTTTTATGAAACCTCTGGTAGATTATACCTTTGAATGGGCAAAAGAGAATGGAATCCAATCTGTGGAGCTTAGGGCAGTCTCAGAAAACGAAAATGCCGTAGAGTTCTGGAAAGCACAAGGGTTCTCACCTTTTTATGTTCACTTTCGAAAATCGGTAATTTAGCACTGATTTGATTCTCCCAAGAGTCATACAGACCAAACAAAAAGAGCCCCGGATTCCTTCGGAGCTCTTACTTTAGAAAATTGTAACAAAGGATCGATTCTCCGCTCCAAAGAGTTTCTAGAGCAGAGATCTAATTCCGTTGATTCTAAGATTTTAGTGAAATAGTCTTAGAATCAATCCTCCGTGCTGCACGAAAAATTCAGCAAACACTAAGCTTGTAATCGCCATCAATTTGATCAAAATGTTAATGGATGGCCCAGAAGTATCCTTGAGAGGATCTCCAACGGTATCACCTACCACAGCAGCTTTGTGCTGGTCGGAGCCTTTTCCACCTGCAATCTTCTCGATGTACTTCTTAGCGTTGTCCCAGCCACCGCCTGAATTCGCAGAAGAAATCGCGAGAACCACTCCAGAAACCAGAGCTCCAGCAAGGACACCGGCAAGCGATTTGATTCCGAACAGATATCCGACGATGATCGGAGTCAAGAGAACAAGCAAGCCAGGTAGTATCATTTCTCTGAGCGCGGCAGTGGTAGAAATATCCACGCAACGCTTATAGTCAGGCTTCGCCTTTCTTTCCATGATGCCTGGAATTTCTTTAAACTGTCTTCTCACTTCTTCGACCATATCTTTAGCTGCTTTTCCGACGGATTTCATAGTCAGAGCGGTAAAGATGAACGGAAGCATAGCACCGAAGAGCAATCCTCCAAATACTTCTGCATTCAAAATGTCTAAACCAGTTGTTTTGGTTCTGGTAATAAATGCCGCAAATAGAGCGAGAGAAGTTAATGCTGCGGAACCGATCGCAAATCCTTTTCCGATCGCAGCAGTAGTATTTCCCGCAGCGTCCAAGGTATCGGTTCTATTTCTTACTTCTTTTCCGAGCTCAGCCATTTCCGCGATCCCACCTGCGTTATCCGAAACAGGTCCGTATGCGTCGATCGTAAGCCCAATCGCAATTGTAGAAATCATTCCAAGCGCGGCGATCGCGATCCCGTACATTCCGCCTAAGAGATTCGCAGTCACAATTGTGATCACAAGAAGAACCACTGGAATCACGGAACTTTGGTATCCCAATGCCAGACCGTAGATAATGTTTGTGGCAGCTCCAGTATTGGAAGCGTCAGCAACCTCACGAACCGGCTTATAAGAATGCGAAGTATAATACTCTGTAACCAGACCGATAAACATACCCGCAAACAAACCGACGAGAAGGGAAATATACACATTCCACTTGGTAATGATTTTTCCGGCGATCTCAAACGAATCGGTCATAAATACATCGGTCACAAAATACATCGCGACTGCGACGATAACTGTGGAGACCCAAAGTTGAATCTTCAGAACCTTCTCTACATTTCCGCCTTCTTTGACCCGAGCGATCAAGGAAGTGAGAAGTGAAGCAGGGATCCCGAATGCAGAAATGAGCAATGGATATAAAAGAGCGTCAGTATTTCCGGAAAGAGCACTCGCAGTAGCTCCGATCACCAGCGCAGCAGAAGTTGCCTCTGCGCAAGAACCGAATAAGTCCGCTCCCATTCCAGCAACGTCGCCTACGTTATCGCCAACATTATCGGCAATGGTAGCAGGGTTACGAGGGTCATCTTCCGGGATTCCTTTTTCTACCTTTCCGACCAAGTCTGCACCCACATCCGCGGCCTTGGTATAAATGCCTCCGCCCACTCTTCCGAAGAGAGCAACTGCAGATCCGCCTAACCCGAATCCCGCGAGGGACTCCATTAAGAAAAGCTTATTCACTTCTGGAAATGTGCCGGTATAAATCAGGAATAGTGTGATCATTCCGAGAACAGCGAGGCCCACTAAGCCGAATCCCATGACCGCTCCAGAGTCAAATGCAACTCTAAAGGCATTTTGCATCGAATTCTTTGCTGCTTCCGCGGTCCGAACGTTTCCGGCAGTAGCGATCTTCATACCGATAAATCCAGAAAGACAGGAGATAAATGCGCCCGAAATGAATGCGATCGCTGTGAATATCCCATCATGAAAATTCTCAGATTCAGGATTGTCTAATAAAAGGAAGATGAGTACAGCCATAAAGCCGATGAATAGAGAGATCGTCTTGTACTCCCGGATCAAAAATGCCATGGCTCCTTCGGAGATCGCGGTGGAAATTTCTAGCAGTTTTTTCGTTTCTTCTGCTTTTCCTCCTTCTGCTCCGACTTTGATCCTGGTGACCTTAAGCGCGTACACGACAGCGGTCAAAATGGCCAGGACAGCCATCGAAAGAATTATCGTTACCGAATTCATTCAGGGAAACCTCTTGTTTTTTTTTAAATGTCCGATGGTTTAAAAAGATGGAAAAGGAACTGCCGATGGGCTTTGCCCCTAACATAGTCCGAAAGCCGATACTCAGAAAGTTATCTTCTAGGAGAGTCTTCCAGTGACAAAACGAACTCTTTCCATTTGGTTCTTTTTAGGTTTTTGCACTATAAAATCTGTACAGCCCTTGAGTTCAACCTTTTCTTGGGAAGAGCTGATCCAGCAGGCAACCGAGGAGTTGGAAAGGACAAGGTATGAGCAAGCCCTGGACAAACTCAGGATCGCAGATGAATCCGAGTATCCGAGGGACGCCCGTTATTACTGGATCCAAGGAAAGGCCTTGTTGGGAAAAGGGGAAGACTTAGAAGCATTAAAGAGTTTCGAAGCGAGCATTCGGTTACAGCCAGAACAGAACGCATTGCTAAGAGAAATGACTGATCTCTACGATTCTCTCCGGATAGCGGATAAGGCACTCAATACATCCAGAGTTCTTTTGGCCCGAAATCCAGACGACATCAATCTACGTTACAGAGCTGTAATATGGGCCTCGAAAATAGGCAACTTAGAGTACTATAAACAGAATCTCTCGGACCTAGAATTCAACAATCCGTACAAGGCTGAAATTTCTGCACTACTAGATGAGATACGAGGCTTTCAAGAGAAGAGCCAGCACAAGGAAGTGCTGGATCGTTGTTCCAGATTTCTTCCGTATTTTCCTAGGAACCGTCAGCTACATAGAATTTGCCTATCTTCCAAAAAAGCAAAAGATCAGACCTCTTACGAGAATGGACTTTTAGACCGAGCTGCGATCTTTAGAGAAGATCCTATCTATCACCACGAACTGACCATGGAATACTTAGATAAGAGGAAATTTGTGCAAGCAGGTGCAATGGCCAGGAGGTCCTACTTATTAGCTTTAGAACAGTCCATGTTCTTGGATAAAGATTATCTAATGCCGATTCGAAGGATCTATGTGCAAAATGGCGCTTCTAAAGACGTCCACGCAATAGAACTTCTGGAAGAGATTTTGCTCTCTAAAAAATCTCTGAGCTCCGAGGAATGGGACTCAGTCTTAAGACAGACCGGATTCAACTGGGAAATTCTAGTGTTTGCAATCCATGTATTGCAGGACTCCGAAACAGAAGGAGAAGCAAACACACTTGCCAAAGAGTGGAAGGAAATGTACCTCGAACTCAGAGGTGAGGAATTAGAAAGAGATTTTTCCAGATTCGCAGGTCCGTACTATTTAGATAAAACCTTTTCTTATTACTTGGAAAACCGCTGATAGAAAGCGAATTCGCTTGCGACTTTAACGGCAATCACAAAGCTTTCCATCAGATCATGAAATCAAAGTTAATCCCTTTTTACCTTTTCTTCCTGGAAATCCTTTTTGTATTTATTTCCTGTTCCTCTCCTAAGTTTCAAGTTCGGCAAAATCCTAAAGATAGAAATTGGCAAAAAGAGAAATTACTATTACTACCCGCTTCCTATGTGAACGAATTAGCGGGACTTTCTAAACCGATGGAGATTTATGAAGCAAATACATTTGTCGGCTTTGTATATTTCAGCGGAGGCCTTGTCAGAATCCAAAAGGATCTCGGAGTACAAACTACTACAAAAAATATAGAATTGAAAAGTCAGAGCGAGTTTCGAAAGCTTTCTTCCGATTGGATTGATTCCTCCATTTCTTCGCTTCTGAGAAAAAAGGCTTACAATTTAAGCCCGTATTCTTCAAAAATTACATTCCAAAAACCGAAATTAAGAAAAGATTATAGTCTTTCCGAAGACAACGGCCAGGATAATATCAATGTTCCGAAAATCGAATATATTTTTGAAGAGCTTTCCAAGGAATCCTCGGAAGCGTTGTCCAAATCCGGAGCTAAATACGCGATCATTCCTCTTGTTCAATACTACTATGGAAATAACGCTGGTTGGTTTATCGGACAGGACTGGGGCTGCATGGCCGGTGCAAGAATCGGAGTGCAGATCCTAGTCTACGACATAGAGTCCAAAAGAGTAGTAGCGGATGCTTTTTTTGATAAAAAATGGAAGTCTCCCCTAAAACCCAGCGTAAACTCCTCAGAATACTACCAGGAAATCGGCAAACTACAGAATTCTGTGGAGCAGGACTTTTCTGACTTCTTTTAATACTCTTCCTCGCAATCTGTTCATAAAAAGAAAAGCCGGGCGATAAAACCCGGCTTTTACTTGCCTAATAGAATCCTTCAAAACCTATTCGAGAATAGGAATATTATAAATCTATTATCTTCCTTTTTTACCGCCTTTTGGTTGAGAGCCAGAAGATTCCTTGGACGCCATCATAGGTCCGGTCATCCTCACTCCTCTCGCCTTTATGGTAGCACAGACATCCCCGAAAAAGAATAGAAACGAAGTGTCCTGATAGTCGATGGTCATATCGACTAGATAGTCAGCCTCGACTTTTTCCAAAGCTCTATGAACAGCCAAAGCCTGAACTATATTCATAGCAGATTTAGCATAGGTATACGGAGCATGGTAGTGCATCCCGCGGTTTGTGTTCTTGTCGACCTCATACCCTACTTGGCTTTCCAGTTTTTCGGTCTCGTTCGAGATGTTCACTTGGTTCAAAGTCAAGATTCGAATATTTAGGTCCGCAAGCGCTCTGAAAAAAGTACCGATCGGTCCTAAAATCCCAACTCCTGCAACACCCTCTTCCGTGCTCAACTGGTTTGTCTCCGCAAGGGTAGCCTCTTTTATAGGAACACCTTCATATTCAGGATTCTGCAGAACAACCCCTTCGTAATAAAAAGGAAACTGTTCGGAGAATGCTCTATGGTAGGTTCTATTTATAAAAGGAGTATGAACCTGCCCTTCCCAAAGACATGCCTTGGCAGATGTTTCTACACCTATCGTATAATCTGCCTTTGCGAATCTAAGCTCAGGAGTAAAAACGGTCGGTACATGTTTAGTCGAGAAAGTGCAACTAACTGCACCGATTCCCAACAACACTAAAACAAAAAATCTCATGTCGGCCTCCCGATTACTTGGAGGAGACTGGACCGTTCTTTAATGTAATGGCTCGAGCTTTTACCGTTACGCAAGTGCTGTTTCCGAAAATGAAATACGCAGTGCTTTCGCTCTCATATTTTGGATGAACGATGTAAGTAGCGCCTTCTAGTTTTGAAAGTGCATCATAATTTGCTTGTGCTTCGATCGTTCTAGTAAAAGCGCTTCCTCCCACGTCACCTTCGTTGCTTCCAAAAAGGCTAGGAAGATTCACCAGGTGGAACAGATAAAAGCCACATGCTTTTCCGGAAGTTTCTGCGCCAACAGTATAATCTGCTTCCGCGAGTCGAAGTACCGAAGTTCCTACTTGTGGAACATCTTTGTATTTGTATGTACAGTTCGTTGCCGCTAAAGCTGCAACTGCAAGTAGGAGAAGAATATATTTTTTCATCCTAGATCCTCATTTTAAAAATTTCTCACAATTGGAATGAAGCAGTAATCATGGTCAATAAGTTTACTCTGAAAAGGAACAATATATTTCTCAATCATCCTTGTCTGGAATATTTGAAATTAGTATATATTTACTTCTGCTAAAATCTGCTATCGAGCCGCAAATTCAATTACACCTAAGAAGTTAGATCACAAAGCAAATCCACTGATTGAGTAGTACTCGAAAAACTGGGATTTTTTAGGCCTTGAGTCGATTTCGAGCCTGGGTGGAAAATAAAATCTTCTGGAACTAGCGATACTTGCTGTAATACTGTCCAAACCGAGGATATCCTATGAAAATCGAGTTCACGCAAGGCCAGTACGAAACTCTAATAAAGTCCATCGCCATCTCGAGTTGGATGATCAACGCTTTTGAAGAAGGAAGCGAGGAAACCGGAGTCTACGCGGAACTAGAACAATATATACTATCCTTTGCAAAGGACTTCGGAAAGCAAGATTTCGTTGAATATGATACCGAAGAAAATGTATATTACCCTACTCGCAAATTTGAAGACCAAACCGATATTTTCGAAATCATCAGCGAGTATGATAATGAATTATTTTGGGACGAACTGATTCATAGAATGGGCCGGAGAGATTTCCTAAGAGAGTATGGAGAAGAAGCAATCTCGCAGATGGCAATAGAGGAAAGAATCGAAAAAGAAGCTCCTTATATCACCAAGTATGAAGAAATCTTTTCCAACCAAGGATTGGAGAATATAGAGATTCGCTGATTTGTCGATGAATCAAGTTCCTGTAAATTACGGAATCGTAAATATCCAATCTATACTTCCGAATCTCAAAGGAATAGGCAAAGCAGATACTAAAACAATTGAAATTCCTTATTCTCTTCCGGGCGACAAGTATGAAGTACTTCGCTTCGGGAAACGAAAATTCTTTTTTAGGTGGAATCCAAAGGAAATCCAACCTAGAGTAGAAAATCCTCACTGTTCTCATTTCGGCGAATGCGGAGGTTGTTCCGGGCAACATATCCCGTATCAGGAACAATTCGAACTTAAGTCCAGACCGATTCTGGAAGGAGCTCATTCTCTAGGCTTCGAAAAGATCCAAGCACTGCCCGCAGAAAAGCCCTACTCGTATCGAAACCGAATGGACTTTGCGGTTTTCCCGAATGGTACGATCGGACTCAGAATGTCTGGAAACTTCAGGAAAGTTATCCCGATTTCAAAATGCGAAATTCAATCTGACTGGGCAAACCATGAGATGAATTCTCTCCGAATCCTTTTTCAGGAATTTCCAGGAATCGAATATGATCGCAAGACAGAATCAGGATTTTTGAAATACATCACACTTAGAACCGGTGTTCAGACAGATGATTCAATGACGATTCTGACTTTTACCGAAGACTTTCTGAACCATGAAAATCTGGAGAAGGTCGCAGAATTTGTAAAAGTACAATCTAGGGCGAAAAATCTAGTCTTCTGTTTCAATCGTAAAAAGGGAGAAGTTTCCGCAAACGGAGTTTCAAAAGTAATCCGCGGAAAGGACACTTTGGAGGACACGATTCTCGGAAAAAAGATTCTAATCCCGTTTGACGGGTTCTATCAGCCGAATCCCATCGAATTTGAGAAAATCTTAAAATACATCGGAAACAAAATCTCCGAAGCGGAGAACTTTGCGGATTTGTTTTGTGGAAGTGGATTCTTTTCTCTAATATTTGGAGAAAAATTCCAAAATATTTTGGGGATCGATATCGTTCCTTCTTCTGTGGATAGCGCGAAATCTTGTTTAAGTTCTGAGTTTCCTAACAAGAATCTGAATATTTTGAGATTCGACTTATTCCACAAAAAGGGAGTAGAACAAATGGAATCTGCGAATTTGCCTTGGGAAGAATCCGTGGTTGTCGCTGATCCTCCCCGAAGCGGATTGAATATCGATCTATTAGAGTTTCTAAATTCTCGTCCGGCGAAGCAGATCTTTTACGTTTCTTGCAATCCGGCCAAACAGCTAGCCGATTTGGAAATTCTCAAAAATTCCTATGAAATGAAGGAACTCCTAGTTTGCGACCCATTCCCGCAAACTCCTCATTTGGAGTCTCTGGCTTATTTAGTACCGAAAAATCGCTGAAGCAGATTCGATTTTCGCACGATACATGTACCAAATATAGAAGTTTCCAGGTACTTGTACATGATCTCTAGAGTTATTCTTTGTATTCTATTCTTGCCTCTGTTTTTATCCAGCTGCCGGACGATCATCATCAGACCATGGAACACGCCACACAAGCTAGATTCCGTAGAAACGATCCGAGTCTATTTAGGCAGGGCAGAATCAGATCTAATTCTGAAAGCGGACGGCACCATCTCCGTGTATGACATTAACAATCTCTTAATTAAAAGAGCTTATGATATCGTATCACTCGACGCCAGAAAATTACGAGCCCCGATTCGCTTCTCTTCTGAAAATCCCGGATTGGAATACAAGGGGAAAAAATACAGAGGAGAAATCGTACTGGTTCCGGAAAATTCTGGATCAGTTCTGGTATTGAATAGAGTTCCGATTGAAGAGTATTTGTACTCAGTGGTTCCCTCGGAAGTTCCTGCAGGCTGGCCAGAAGAAGCACTCAAAGCACAGGCGATTTGTTCCAGAACCTATGCGGTGCGGGAGATGATCGCTAAAAAAGAATCCAGCTTTGATGTAGAAGCCACTGTAAATTCTCAAGCTTACGGTGGTATGCAAAAGGAAAATCCAAGGACCACTTCTGCAGTCAAAGATACCCAAGGCGTACTCGCAGTATATGAAGGAGATCCTATTCACACCTTCTTTCACTCCAACAGCGGAGGAAAAACCGAAACTCCGGAAAATCTCTGGGGAGGAAAAAGACTGCCCTATTTGAATTCGGTTTCTTCAGAGTTCGATAACTCGGGAGAACAGTTCTTATGGAAATCCAATCTGAGCCAAGATCAAATCGACCAGTCTTTGAGTTCTCTTGGAGTAGGTTCTGTCCAATCTGTTCAGGTTCTTTCTAGAACTCCTTCCGGTAGAGTGGACCTCGTAGAAATCATTGGTTCCGAAAGCTCCACAAAGATGAAAGGAAAGGAATTTAGAAATCTAATGGGTGCTTCCATCAAGTCTCTACGATTCGGGATCAAGAGAGACTCGGATGGATTTTTGGTGAAAGGAATGGGGTCCGGACACGGAGTGGGCTTAAGCCAATGGGGAAGCTACGGAATGGCAAAACAAAACTATACGTACGCAGAAATTCTGAGGCACTATTACCAAGGAATCGATTTCGCGCGCATTACAAAATAAAATCGAACTCGAGCACTAAGCCGATTCTTCTAAAAGGAACCCGCTCGACACTTTTTTCCTCTATTTCCTATTCTGTTTTAGGCCAAACTAATTGGCACTTCTGTTTCGATTTCTTTTCCTTGCGGAACACCTGGCTGCTCAGTATCAAGGTGAAAGGTGCACTCTTGAATAGACTCATCGTTCGCAACTTAAGAAAATCATACCAATCCGGAAAGTTCAATACACCAGTGCTGAAAGGAATCGAACTGGATATCCCGGCAACTTTCGTGACTTTGATGGGCCCCTCCGGCTCAGGCAAATCTACTTTTCTGAATATACTTTCTGGCATTGACTCTGCGGATTCCGGAGAAGTATGGGTGAATGGAAAGGACATCACGAAATTCGATCAGAACCAGCTAACGATGTATAGAAGAGAAAAGACCGGAATCATATTCCAATTCTTTCATCTACTACCTTACTTGAATGCGATCGAAAATGTAGCGATTCCGCTTTATATTTCCGGAATCGGAAAAAAGGAAGCAGTCTCCATCGCTGAGGACGCTTTAGAAAAGGTAGGTCTTTCGCACAGAAGGACTCACAAGCCGGATGAAATGTCAGGCGGAGAGCAGCAACGAGTAGCGATCGCGAGAGCATTGAGCAAAAAGCCGAGCATTATTCTCGCAGACGAGCCCACCGGAAACCTGGACACTTTTCACGCAGAAAAAGTTTTGGATCTTTTATTGGAGCTCCAAGACAGGGAAAAGTTTGCTCTGTTTGTGGTCACTCACGACAGAGATATAGGATCTAAGGGACAGGTTCAGCTCGGAATGAAAGACGGGACGATCTTTGCATCGAATGCGCAAGGCTCCCTTTCCAAATGAACTTTCAATTAAACTTTCTTTTTCTATTTGAGTATTTCAGGACTCATATTCCTAGAATCGTATTCGCATTGGTCGGTATATCTCTCGGAGTAGGACTCTTTCTGTCCACTTCTACAAATGCATCTAGAGCAGAAAAATCTCTGATCGATTTTTCCATGGGTTATTTTAAGGGAAATTCTAAAATCAAGGTCGGCCCTTCCCAGCCAGGGCAACCAATTCCGTGGAAAGTTATGGAAAAGATTTTCTATGCGAAGGAGCTCCGACATATCACCGGAATTCTTCCTAGGATACAAAGAGATGGAATCACTTCGGATAACTTAAGAGTTGTCTATATAGGTTTAGATCTATCCAAAGAATTTAATAAACTAAAATCGGATTCTGAATTAACGGATTCGAAGATTTCCAACACCGAGCCCAAGCCTATTGACAGTCACACCTTTGTATCCAAAGCATTGGAACAAAAGTTTTTAGGCGCGCCTTTTACGATTCTATTGGGCGGAAAGTCCACTGAGTTCAAAAACACTACTCCTCTGGATCTGGAAGGCGGGTATATCATTATCGAGGATCTTTCCAAAACATCAGAAAGATTGAATATTGAGCAGGGTGTAGATTATCTGCTCTTAGATTGTCCAGAGGAAAAAGTCCAATTCACAAAACGGAAGCTTCTGGAAATTTTGGGAGCTACCGGAGAGAATTTTGCAATCGAAACCTCGGAGGAAATCAAAGAAAAATCTGCGAATGCTCTCCGTTCCTTTCAGCTCAATCTACTGATCATCTCATTTATTTCGCTCTTAATCGCTTTCTTTATGGTTTCGAATACCATGTCCGGACTTTATCTTTCCAGAGAAAAAGAGTTAGGGATTCTAAGGACTTTAGGTTTAGGGAGCAACGAGGCCACTTTTCTTTTCTTAGGACAGTCTCTGTTGTTAGGAGCTGTCGGGAGTTTATTTGGATTAGTTATCGGAACTTTTTTTTCAGGGTTGGATCTTTTTCGACCGGAATCCCCTTTAGTCGATAAATCCTTTTTGTCCACCTACGCATCGATTTCTACTTCTCAGTATTTGCTCGCGTGGAGCTTAGGAATGCTCGGTTCCGCGTTCTCCTCTCTCATACCGTCGATTCGTGCAGGTAAAATTCCGCCACTATCAATCCTCAGGGACGCCACAACTGGGAAACGAAACTTTTCCACAAAAAGAACCTTAGTCATAGGTTTGATTTTATTTTTCGTTTCATTAGGAATATCGAATATTCCGATTCCTTCAAAAATTCCTTTTGCAGGATTGATAGGCTTGGCCGGGATCGTAATCGGCATTACTCTCACATTCCCCTACTCGATCGAAAAATTTTCAGACTTCGTCCTGAGGTTATTTCAAAAGAGCGATCGCTCCTTCCTATTCGTTAAAGTGGGCCTAGAAGAACTTAAAAATAATCCTACCGGAAACACATTGACTGCAGCAACCATCATGCTCTCGGTTTCCTTGGTAGTGTGTCTTACTATTCTGACGGACAGTTATAAATACAGCTTAATCCATTGGGTCGAAAACGAATTTCAAGCAGATCTTACAGTAATCAATGATCGATACTATCAATCCGGAATCCATGGAGGGGTGCCTACAACTCTCAAGGAAAGAATTTCACGACTGGAACTTTCAGATCGTTTGGATGGCTTTTTGGTGAATAAGAAGTTTGAAACTGACCGCGGAGTCTTTTTGATCGCGGCTTACGATTTCTCCGCCTATAAAAGCAAACCTGATTCCTTAGAAAGATTGGTCCATTCAGAAAAAGACATATTAATTTCTTCGAATATGGCATTTATGTTCAAACTGAAAGTCGGTGATACACTTACTTCAAGAACCAAGACCGGCTTTCAAGTATTTACGATTCGGGGAATCAAAGAGCATTTCTTCTCGGAACAGGGAACTGTTATGATGGATATTAATTTTTATCCCAGAATTTTTCCGGTCAGAGACTTAAATTCAGTGAAGCTGTTTTTAAAGCCTGAGTTTCGATCACTGGAAGGAAAGACAATCGCCATCCGAAGACTCAAAGATCTCTTGGATAGCGATCCGGAGCTGAAAGATATTTCCATCTTGGATCATGACCAACTGAAAAATCTTTACGTGACGGAGCTCAATAAAGTATTTCGAATTCTGGATTCTGTGAAAGTGACCGCGCTTTTTATCACCTTTATTTCCCTACTATCGTCCTTAATGCATAATCTTTACGATAAGCAAAGAGTTTTAGGAGTGCTCAAATATTTCGGTGCATCGCAAGAGCAACTGGGAACTATCGTAAAATCAGAAAGTATATTCTTGACCAGCTTCGGCGCATGGTTCGGAATTTTCACATCACTCGTCGTCTCGCCGATTATTCTGTATGTAGTGAACAAAAATGCGTTCGGTTGGACTCTGCATTTTACCTTTTTTCCTTGGATGCCGGGATTCATTCTCACATTTGCTCCGATTTTAGGCTGGCTGAGTTCCTTTTACCCGCTTCGAATTTTGCGCAACTTAAAATTCAAATTGAGTTCTGAATGATTTTTCCTTTAAAACTCGGTTGATTTTGAAAGGTTAATTATTATCCTATTCCATCTATGGCGTCTCCACTGGAAACTGCCCTTGAATTAGTCGATGAAATTCGCAAAATAAACCAGCAGGAAGAAGACAAGATTCCCATGTCCGATTCCTTTTTGAGGGAAATGGCATCCGTTCTCTTAAAGGAAACCGGGGAACTAAGGAACATTCTAGACAAGCTGAAGGAAGCCAAGTATATTTTTGTCATCAAGGTGGTCACTCCTGAGCACCAAAGGGATAACAAAAACGTAGATTTCGGAGTGGACGCCTATATTTACGCTGATGCAAAAATCGTCGGAGACCTAAAGAGTTTTTCTGATAAGAAATTAGAAAAGGCGTACGAGTCTACTTTTTATAAAAAGAAATCTCCCTTTCAAATCACACGAGAACTATTTCCGAAAATCAAACAATACAACAACACTCCTCTGGGTAGATTCATTAACATTTCCGTAATGTTAGAGGAATTTCAGAGATTGATGGTCACTCACGAAAAAGATTATGAAGACCAGAAAAGAAGAAATAAACTAGACCAGCTGATGGCTGACTCTGCTCCGATCGGGCCTTCCTTAGGAAAGGACATCCCGGATGAATATGAGATCAGTCCTAGTAGTTTTTCCAAACAAACTGTTTCCAGACAAAGGGCTGTGGATCATCCACATGCACAAGAGTTACCGATCGATACTGCTAGTCCCTGGGCAAAGTTATCGGGTAAGTTTTCTGTGGAGTTTTTAGTGAGGATCCATCTCAGAAAATACGAGTTTGATACCGTAAAAAAATTAATTCTCACGGGCAAGATCACTCAGTTTAACGACTTCAAGTTTATTCGGGATTCCTTGAATAAAATGGAAGGGAATATAGAGTTAGATCCTTTACTTAAGAACTTCCAAAACGAAATCACCGATTTGAGAAGACTTGCACAAAAGAAAATGAATATTCTAAAAGGGATTACTCATTCTGGATCCAACGCTTCGGACTAAAGTAGCCCGAAGTAATTGATGATCTGTGCGAGGAAAAGAATCAGCAATATAAAGATCCATCTCCTTCTCGCTTTTGTCCCGGTTTCAAGCCTATCTTTCGGCAATGACAAAATGTAAAGAAGTGCGTTTAAAGTTAGCACTAAAAATATTGCGTCTGACTTGAGTCCAGTGAGTCCGGAAAACACAGCAACCGCAATTCCAATAGAAGGAAGAAATGCAATCGCTGTCTTCCAAACTGCGACCTTAGTTTCCTCTGAGAATATTTTTGCCTTGAGACGGGTTTTGCTTTCTAATTCGGAAAGAAATTGGTCAGAATTTTCCAGATTCAGTAAAGGGATGTATGTTCCTTGCTTCGTGACGAGCAGGATCCGAGGATATCCTCGAAAAGTATCCTTTTCGATTTGCTGGACCTCTTTAAAATCTGTTTCCATGCATTGGCCTTGTTGGGTCCACTGCTTTATACTCTTGGAGTCGATTTCTATTTTTGCACCTTTTAATATTTTAAGCTGTTTCGTATAATTTTTGATTAATAGAATTACTAGAACCCCGGAAATCGGTAAAAAGATTCCCAAGAACGAACTTTTATTTTCTGCCGGGACTTGGAAAAAATTCCAACCCATAAACAGTAAAAAGATGAGTACGACCATAGCGGTCCTTAATTGCAGCTTTTTTCGGAAAGATTCTAAATCATAAGAATATTGGCTCATTAAATTTGCCTACTCCAGATTTCCGAATTCCGATTTCTTAAATAGAGAGTGCATTTTCACTCCTTCGGATTCGATCGCTTCTCTTCCGCCTTCTTCGCGGTCCAATATGCAAATTCCATAATTTACGATCAATCCGGCATCTCTTAAACTCTTGATCGCTTGCGAAGTAGAACCTCCGGTGGTGACGACGTCGTCTACTACAAAGCAAGAGCGAACCATATGAATCGCGCCTTCTACTAAATTCTTAGTTCCGTGTTCTTTCACCTGCTTTCGGACAATCATCGGAAAGACGTTTTTCCCTTGCCGCCTATACTCAAATCCGAGGCCGTAGCAAATCGGATCTGCTCCGAGAGTAAGCCCTCCGAAAGATTCCGGATCGGGAAGCCCAGTTTTAGGAAGAAAGTCCTCTACGATATATCTGCAGAGCAATTCCAGACGCTCCGGGTGCATTGTGATTTCTTTGCAGTTAAAATAATGTCTAGATTTTCTTCCGCTCGCAAGACTGAAGGGCTCTTCCCTATATTTATATGCATGTTCTTTAATTAACTTAAATAGTTCCTGTCTCATATGTTTTCCTTCTAAAATTATCTCGACGCAAATAGCGTTTCAAGTCGTACCTAATTCTAAATTCTAAGTGATCCTACTTACATCAACTTCCACTTTCAGTTTGTGCTTTCCGCCACCGAACAAAATCCCTTTCAAAGGAGAAACATCCGAGAAGTCCCTTCCTATCGAAGTAAAGATATATTCCTCTGTTAATGCCTTTCCATTCGTTGGGTCAAAATCTTTCCAGCCAATTCCTGGACAATAGACTCCGATCCAAGCGTGAGTTGCGTCGCTTCCTCGCAATTTCGGTTTTCCCGGAGGCGGATACGTTTCTATGTAGCCAGAAACATATCTACAAGGAAGTCCCAAAGATCGAAAGGCTGCGATCGTAAGATGTGCAAAATCCTGACAGACTCCTTCTTTCTTTTCCAGCACTTCGTCGAGGGAAGTATAGATATGAGTGCTTCCTACTTTAAACTTAAATTTCTCCTTAAATCGCTGCACATACTCCAGCACAGAAGAAAAATATGGCCTTTCCATTGGAAGCATCTGCTTTATGAATTCTTTATATATGCTCGATCTAACTACAAAAGGAGAATCGCCCACAAAATCCAGAGCTTCGAGATGCTCGTTGGAGCTCGGATTTTTTAAAAGTTCTATTACTTCGTTTGTCGTAGGAGAATCAGAAAAATTCGATTTTTCATCCGAGGTTGTGGTCACTTTAGAAGTGGCACATACGCTGAGCACTTTATGCGATTCTTCTACGGAAAAGGAGTAAACCATGTTTCCGAAATAATCTCTTCGAAATTCTGCACTTTTTGGTTTTGGTTCCACGAGTATCTTTAAGTCCGTGCAATTTTGAAAATCGTTGGAATCCGGACAAAGATGGGCCACATTCAAGCAATGACTTACCGGCTTTTCGTACGTGTAAAGTGTGAGGTGACGAACCGAGTATTCAGCCATAGGATTCCCCAAATCGAACCTGACTTTCTATATAACGGAAGTATTTTTTAGCGATGGAATCGGATTCTGCTCTGAGCAAAAAGGAGATGTCCGCAAGCCAGCGACTCAGTGCACCGGCCGGATCTGCGTATTCGAATAGCCGTTTTGCGTCCTCATCCCTAAACCTGTTGATCAAATCAGACAGAATTCTCACCTCTTCGGAATCGGAATTGCCTCCCGCGACAAGTGCGTTTTCCTTGATTCTAGAAATCTGGAATGCGAGAGACCTTGGATTCGTTTCATCAAACAGTAATATATCGATCACGGATTCCGCTTCGATACGGTGCTTATATCTTCTGCGATACGTAATCCGTATATCATTAATATTCAATAGACTCTCAAATAGACTTTTATTATATAATGTAGTCCGTTCTAATGCGAACGTCAGTACTCTCACAATAAATAGAGATCTCTCGATCCTTTTTCCGAAGTCCAAAAAGAAGTATCCTGTCTCTCGGCTCATACTTTCAGAACTCAGTCCTGAAAGGGAAGCAAAGAGAGTGACTAGCTTCTGAAGGTACTCCAAAATCTGAACATAAGAATTATCTTCCGGAGTTTCGGTTTCTATCTTGGAAATCAGGTATCTCGTATCGTCCGAGATCCTGTCTCTCACTGATTTGCTCGCTTTTATGTAGAAGTTCAGATCATGCCTAATACTGCCCGAGGTGAAGGGAGAAACCACAAGGTCAAAAATCTTTTCGCGATTAGTTTCAAAGTCGAGGACCCCTTCCGAAAATCCAGAAACGAAGCCGGAAACTTTATTCAAGATTTGTAATAGAATAGAAATCTGTTCCTTTTCGTAGGACTCCTCTGATTCCAATAGTTTCTGAACTGTTTCTCTTAAGAAGCGTGCAAGATTTTCCGCGCGCTCGGAATATCTTCCCATCCAAAACATATTGTCAGCGACTCGACTTGGTACGCCCGCACCCTTTCTTCGAAGTGGGATTCTTTCGAGTTGTCCAGGCAGCAGAGAGATATCTTTTTTCTCTTCGGAGGATAGTATCCAAAGGTCTTTGGATATTGCTCCTTTTTGGTTGGTGATGACAAGTGCTTCCGGTTTTGTGGACACTCTGACGAGTCCGCCCGGCATACAAGTATAGCCATTTTCTGAGAGACAAACAAAAGTCCTGAGGACGGATTTTCCAACCACTAACTCTTCAGAGTCGCCGGTAAAGAAAGGACAGGTAGAACCGGAAAGAATCTCCTGAGCCACATATCTTTCCGGCTGAAGGCTCACCTTCTGCTTCCAATCCTGAAGCTCTTGTCTAGAAAGTTGCGACAAGAAGATCGAAGTTTCAATATTAGTACGAATCGCCGGCTTTAATACGAATTGATTCGGATTAGAAAAAACTTTTTCGAATTCGGAAGGATCTCCCATCCAGACTGTAGGAACATTCGGAAGGATCAGCTCTTCTCCTAGATAGTACTTTGAAAGAGCAGGCAAGTAAGCGTGCAGAGCACGATTTTCCAAAAACCCGGATCCGATCGGATTTGCGATAAGAACATTCCCTGCTCGAACTGCATTCAAAATTCCGGGAATTCCGAGGAGGGAATCTCCTTTTAACTCCAAAGGATCCATGAACCAATCGTCGACTCTTCGGAAAATGATATCTACAGGCTGCAAACCTTCCACGGTCTTGATAAATACCTTGTTTTCTCGAACGGTAAAGTCTTCGGCTTGGGCCAAAACGAATCCGAGATATCCGGCTAAATAAGCGTGCTCGAAGTAGGTTTCGTTGCCTGGACCGGGTGTAAGCAAAACCGCTACCGGTTCCCTGTCCTTGGCACCGGATAAAGTATATAATGTTTTTCTTAAGGATCTGAAATACAGCGCTACTCTGTGAACCTGGGAATCCCTATAAATCGACGGGAAAACCCTCGAAAGTACGATACGATTTTCTAATGAATACCCAGACCCTGAAGGCGCCTGCACTCGATCCCCGATTACGTAAAAGGTTCCATCGTTGGAGCGACTGATATCGGTTGCGATAAATGCTAAGCGAAATGTGAACGGGTCATAGATCGGGGAACAGGCTCTTAAAAAACCTCCAGACTGGAACAATACCTCTGGAGGAATCTTCCCCTCGTAGAGAAGTTTGCGAGCACCGTATGCGTCCTTGAGAACTTCGTCCAGGAGTTCTGCTCTTTGGATCAGACCTCTTTCTACGGTTTCCCATTCCCTGCTATCCATGAGGATAGGAAACAAGTCCAGGGACCAGACTCTCTCTTGCTCGTCGCCGTAAACGTTATAAGTGACCCCGTTCTCTTTGAGAATCCGAAGACTGTCTATCTTTCGCCGTCTTAGTTCTTCGGGACCTAGATTTTCTAAAGAACGGATTAAGAATTCGTACTTTTCTCGGGGAACCCCATTGGGAAGACATACCTCATCGAATACTCCAGGCAGAGGAGAATATCCGGAAAGAAATCCTTTGTTCTGGGAAGTCTGTTGGCCCATCTTCCGGTCGTCATTTTCAGCCCGGGTCTGTTATTTTTCCATCCTTTCCCGGGTTTAATCGAATTTGAAGGAAACCCCAATATTGATCTGGCGATACGGGCCTTGCTGAATTCCGATCGGCAATCTGCCTGAAATATAGTGCCGGTCTTGCAAATTTTTTGCGTTTATAAAAACAGACCATTTTCCACCCGGTGCCTCATATCCCATATTTGCATTTACGATTCCGTACGCTGGAATCACGCCTGAATTTCCATCTGCACTTTCATTTTTCCGATTCTGCAGATCAGAGAATTGTTTGTCAAAATACTGGTATTCGGCTCTTGCAAAGACTCCGATAGGAGACTTACATCCTAAGGAGACAAGGAACGTATTTCGGGGTGCATACGGAAGTATGTTCCGATTTGTGTCTACCTTCAGAATATTCCCGTTCGCATCCAGTTCCATCGAAGGTCGGTTCTGAATCGTGACACTACCGTCGGCATTTGTTACCGTAGGAATTCCCACGTAAGTTACCGATCTGGCATCCAAATAAGTATAATTTATTTCTAATGGAACTTCCCATCTGCTTCCGGAGAATTTCCCAAAATCAAAAGCGAAACTGTTTTCCACACCCCTGTGTATGGACTTGCCTGAATTGACAGGTCTAGAACCGGCTTCGGCCCCCACCTCTGAAGTATTGATAATTTGATTCTGGAAATACATCGCGAAAACAGCAGTCTGCATATAAAAGTATCTCGTGATATTTCCGCGAACTCCGGTTTCGTAGTTATTCGATTGCTCTGCTTTTAGGCGGTAATCGGCGCCGCTCGGGCTAATCGCCGTACTGAATGTAGGCGGAGAAAAACCGGTATGCGCTCCTGCAAACCAAACAAAGTCTCTCGTTAAATCGTAAGTGAGTCCCATTCCTGGCAACAAAATCTTAGTATAGGTCTCTCCGCCTAACTGTACCAAAATGATGTCTCCTTCCGTCCCTGCTCTACCGTCTAACACGTCCTTGGCGGTTGCAGGTCTTCGGGTATTATAAACTCCTTGAGTGATATGTTCGTATCTTACTCCGGGAATCACTTTAAATTTTTCTGTTAGAGAAATTGTATCCTGAATATATGCAGAATATGCCCTTGACATTCTCATCTGGGAAGTCGTGGTAAAACCTTTGTCCAGAAACGGATAAGCTACTTGAACAAAGCGAACCTCCGAATCCTCATAATGAGCTCTGGAACCGAAAATCAATTCGTGTTTGATTTCAAAGGTTCTGAAGGTTCCTTCCAATCTAAGTTCCACTCCTCCGGTTCTAAAGAACTGATTCCTTTGCGGAGAGGAATTCCTCATATAGATCACGTCACCGGGACGATTTCCAATCGGCCTTGGCGCAAAAATCGCAAACGTATCTCCTGGGGGAAGTGCAGGACGACCGAATTCATCCAAGTTATTATAAGACCAATCCTGTCTTTGCCAATTCCTAGTCGCATTCGTTCCGTACAACCTGGATACAAGTTTCCAGTCCTTCGAAAAACTATGCTCTTCGGAGATCACGATGGAATCCCTTGTCAAAATTTTTCTATCATACTTGGCAGGATTGATCCTTGGATTTGCCCAAAACAAACCTTGGGTCAATCCGAGATAAGTAGACTGGGCATCTTGATCGTTGTGCCCAACTTTCAAACTAATGGTATCTTTCTCTCCGAGCTTGTGAACGAGCTTGCCGTAAAAATCATCCACACGAAATCCCTGAAAGTCTCTGTACCCTTTTCCTTCTTTATGTAAATAAGATACATCGTATCCAGTATTTCCTTGAGTGCCTCCGTACTGCATGAATGTGGAGAAGAAGCCGTTATTTCCACCAATCACTTTCATATCGAAAGTCGGTTTTACCGGAGGTTTTCGAGTTACGAAATTCACGATACCGCCTAACGTGGAAGGACCAAACAGAATTGCTCCAGAACCTTTGATGATCTCCACCCTCTCCATTCTATCCAATTGGGGAGAATAATAACTTTCAGGTTGCCCGTACGGGCTAAGGGAAGTAAGGACACCATCTTCTAAGATCAAAGTTTTTCTGGATTCTTCGTTGCTCACTCCTCTGAATGCGATATTTGGAGTCAAGCCTGCGGCGTCCTGGTATCTAAGAGTCGCGCCCGGAACCCGACGCAAAGCTTCCATGGAATCTACCGGATTCGATTCTTTTAATACTTTGGGGCCTATCACATTCGCGGATCCAGGGATTTTCTTAAGGTCGTCGTCCTTAGAGCCGATCACGTTGATCTGACCCGCCTCCAGAAAGCGCCTGTGCTTTTCTTCTAAAGATTCTTCTTTTTTACCGGAGCCGTTCTGACCGTTACCGTTGCCCGTGGTTTTTCCGTTTGGAGTCTCCTCATTTCCATTGGTCTCAGTCTTTCCATTTTTGGGGGAATCCTGAGTTGGATTTCCTTCGTTAGGTTCTTGCGGAAAAATTGCGATTGGAAGGATTAGAAATAGAAGAAGGAATAGAAAACGGTTTGATAATTTCATCAATCCCCGTCCCCTCCCTTACCTCCTGTGACAGGAGATGTTCCCAATGCGGCAGCTAGTTCCGTTGTGAGTAACTTTTCGATTTCGTCCAATTCTAGGACCGCTTTTTTTAGATTTGTCATATTACCTGAGTCAAAGTTGGTCAGTAAATTTAATGTAGCTTCTAATTCTAGAAGTTCGGCTCTTACTTCTTGATCAATATTAGGATTTACGAATGCAACGTAATCCGAGAGTCCGGCTCCACCGTTTCCAAAATATACTGATTTGAAGGACTCCACATTATCCTTTACATTCTGAAACGATTGAGTGGGTCCCGCAAATCTAGACTCGGCCTTGTTCGGATCAGGAGAAAGCCCAGTGCCTCCAGCCATCAAGTCGGAGGGAAATTCTAACTTTGCATCCTTCATCGAATGAATTAAATCGATAGTATTGGAAAGTATCAGGTCGAATGCGCTCGCCTTCGTAAGGAAAACTTCGCTCCCTTGGCCTGCGCTCGCCAACTGTCCTCCAAAATTTCCGCCACCTGCTTTCCATGCATTGAACAAAGCTTGGGAGTTGGAATTGTAATCTGCTGCTAAAGATTTCACTAATTCCAGTCGATCGCTACTCGAGCAAGGAGAAGGAGCAGTAAAAATCAAATACTCGATTGCAGGAAGTCCTCTTTGTCCCGCAGGCAGCCCAGATACATTTGGAGAGGCACCTGTGATCGCGTCCAATGCAGTACGATCCGCTGAAGTGGGTGGACTAGTTTCATAGTTTAAAGGCCAAAAATCCATCAATGGAGAATATCCCGAAATGCTACCAGGTCCGAACTGAATTAGCTCCACCTTTTTTAGCGCGCTCACATTCTCCTTCCACTCGGTTTGGAACTGAGCAAGAGAGGTCGAGCCACAAAGATTTGCTGCCGCGACAGTCAATTCCCCGGCTTGAGTGGCCACATTCTGAAACAGAGCAGGAATTACATTCGAGCCCATATTTTCCAAGAACTTGGTCGGATCAAAAGAATTGAACATCCTATATAAGAATCCGTTCATAGAGGATTCATTGGTTGCTTCGGCATTCTTCGGAGAACAAGAGCCCACGGCGAAAAGAGTAAGCGCCGCGAGCAGAACAAGCTTTTTCGATCCAAAAATTCTACGATTCACTAGATACTTCATTCTATTTTTATAAATTACGGAAGTTGAATTTTCCGAATCTTACTCGAAGACGGATTTGCGGTCGTAACATACAGAGCCCCGGCATGATAAACGATCCCGCGAGGACTATCAAAGCTCGCCGAACTTGCCATACCATCTTGATTTCCAATCACTCCTGGAATTCCCGCAATCGTAGTAACCACTCCATCCGGAGTAATTTTACGTACGGTTTGGTTTCCAGAATCCACAAGATACAAATTATTATTTGGATCTATCGTGATTGCATAAGGAGAATTAAATCGCGCAGAGTTACCTACTCCATCCGAAGATCCAGAAATCTGGAATTTAGAACCAGCAAAGGTAGAGACTGTGCCACTCGGAGTAATTTTTCGGATCGCATGATTGCCCGTATCGGAAACAAAAAGATTTCCTTGCGAATCTACTGCCGCTCCCTTAGGATCCGTAAAGTTCGCTGAGTTTTCTGCACCGTCGACAATTCCTGGGGCACCGCTTCCGAGGCGATTCGAAATCGAAGGAGCTCCATTCGTATCTATCTTTACGACCTGATTATTTGGTGGATCAGCTACGTAGAGAAAGCCTGTGCTCGATTCAAAAACCAAACCTTCAGCCTCTTCGAAACAATTCGTGGTAATCGTACTAGTATTTCCGGTAGTTCCATTTCCTGCGAAAAGTGTAGGAGTTCCTGCGGAGTCGATTTTAAATACAGAAGCCGCCCCAGTATTTCCCACGAAAATCGTACCATCCGATTTTGTAGAAATCCCTTCTGGGCTAGTAAGGGTTACGCCACCGACCGGAGAACTACTGTCGAGTAATACGCTCGCTGTGCTTTCATTCGAAATTCTTAAAATTCGATTATTTCCGGTATCACCCAGTATTAAGGAACCGTTCGATAACACGCCTATCGCCTCAGGCTTGGTGATTGGAACCGAAAGTCCGGTGAGAGTAAGTGTTGAGACTTGAGGTTGACTAGCGATTAGCGCTAGCAGGATCGTGTTATCCGTCTTTTTTGGATCCGGGAATAGAAAGCAATTTCCTGAGAAAAAGGCCGCAAGGATCGGTAGGGAGAAGTGTAAAAAAGTCGTAATTTTCTGTTTCATGAGTCGATTCGATACTTTGAATTTTTGTTCTTGAGAATCAGGATTATTTCGGGTCTTTTGGCGGCAATCAATTTTGAGAAAGATTCTCAGAAATTGACAAAGATCAATCCTGTTCAGTGAAGAGTCTCGGGAAGGGCCCCGCCCTTCCGTGGGTGGGGGGCTGGTGGTGGGCAACCCGAAGGGGCCGATATACCACAAAGCTGCCAATTTTGCAAGTTTTTTAAGAAAATCTGCCTCTTTGTAGGAGCTCCTACATTCAATGGAAATCTGGATCTAGAATAGGGTCATAATTGCTTTGGTCAGGTAACGGCTGGAGTACTCCAATCTGCTCCTTCCAAGCCTTAGTGTGCCGGATCTACCATTCCTGGCACAAGCCCTCCAAAATAGGGCGACAACATCGCGTTTTGCAGGTTTAGAACACAGAGTAATGCTCTTTCATGCGCGGCTTGGATCGAAATGCGAGGATCCCAATAGGTATCAAAAAGTGTCAGCTTCAGTGTCTCTTCCAGATTGCATTCTTATTAGGAAAAGGTCAGTTCCCCTTAGTAGAAAGAGCTGAACTTCCTGATACCTAAAATGAAGGAAACAGTATTTGATTTTTCCATCTTACATTAGGAAACGAATCCGTTTCTGTTCCCTAATTGCATAGAATGCTAACCTGCTAACTGTGTAAAAAAGACCAACGGAGATCCAGAGTAAATGGTGAATCAGGATGCTCTAATGGAATCGGAGGCTTGTCTCTACCTGGAGTATGTCCATCTGAAAAGAATCGGGATATCCTCCTACTTTCCGCCTCTAAAGAATTCACTGGAAAAGTATCGTAGGCTCTTCCACCTGGATGAGAAATATAATAACGACAACCACCTAACGAACGTGAGTTCCATAAATCCCAGATATCAAAGACCAAAGGATTTTGTATAGAAAGACTCGGGTGCAATGTAAATGCCAAAGGCCAAGCCTTGAAGCGAACCCCGCAAACATACTCTCCTTTCTTTCCTGTAGGCCCAATCGGAAGAAGAAATCCGTTGCAAGAAAGCTGGAATCTTCCTTCAGTCCAGCCCTCCACTTTTACCTGCAACCTTTCTTGAGCAGAATCAACGGAACGGGAAGTACCAAAGGAAGAAGTCTCTTCTCCAAGAACATTCCAAGTTTCTAATGCTAATCTTAGCTCTAAATAAATCCCTTCTTTCTGGCATGCTCCGTATTGCGGAAACCTGAATTCGAAGAATGGAAGAAAATCAGATTCTCTAAAATCGAAGGAGCTCTCGCGAAGATCTCGCAACACTTCTTTAAAATCGGACCAAACGAAGTGAGGTAATAAGAATCGATCGTGCAACTCCTTTCCCCACCGAACCGGTCCTTGCTTGTACGGTTTTTCCCAAAATTTAGCCACTAAGGCCATTACTAACAATTGCTGGACCACACTCATCTTATAATGAGGTGGCATCTCGAATCCTCTTAACTCGACCAATCCGAGTCGTGGTCCATTAGGAGGAAATAATTTATCAATTGAAATCTCAGCTCTATGAGTATTACCGGTAAGATCCAAAAGAAAATTTCTAAAAATTCTATCGATTTCCCAAGGTCGAAATTTTCGAAGCGAGTCTATTTGCCTTGCAGCCAATTCAAACTCATATAAAATTTCGTCTCTTCCTTCGTCCATGCGAGGAGCTTGCGAAGTGGGCCCGACGAATAATCCGGAAAATAGATAGGAAAGAGAAGGATGGTTTTGCCAGTAAGTAATTAAACTGCGTAACAAATCAGGTCTTCGAAGAAAAGGACTGTCGGCTGGTGTCATCGCACCCAAAGTAATATGATTTCCGCCACCGGTTCCGGACTGCCGGCCATCGATCATAAACTTCTCCGTGCTGAGCTTTGTCTTTTTCGCTTCCTCATAAAGGATTTGGGTCTTTTCAACCAACTCATCAAAGTTAGACGATGGATGTAGATTTACTTCCAATACTCCAGGATCCGGCGTGATTCTAAAATGGGAAAGCCGCGTATCAGAAGGAGGTTCGTATCCTTCTAAAACCAAATTCAACTTACTTTCGCTCGCTGCCTCTTGTAGACTGATTACCAGATCCAGCCAAACATCCAATCTTTCTACAGGAGGCAGAAATGCGAATAGCTTCCCCGCCCTTGGTTCCAGAACTAACGTGGTCCGTATCGGTAAATCTTCTTCGGAAAATGTTCTACCGTTCTCCTTTCTTCGTTTTACAACAGCTTTTCGGTAGGAATTGTAAGATGGAAGATCCTCTCTAGATAAATCGGTAAAGATTGCGGACTCTCTAAAGCGATCGCTGATGGAAGAAAACGGAAGCCGCAAACCGGCAGGGCTGTCGCCTGGAATCAGATAAAGCCTTTCTCTTCGATAATTCCAATGGGAACTCTCCCATATTTTCTTAATATAGTTATATTGAATGGGAAGTGCGATTGCTTTCTTTATCTGAAAGTCTGAATCGATCATAGATAAGAGCTTTTTTCTTTCTAAAGCATCGAACGAATTGTCTTTCTCGGAAACTTTCTCGAGATTCTTTTGTTCGGGTAACTTTCCTTCTTGCCAGAGATAGTAAAAACCGTCCTCGTAAAGAGGAACCAAATACCGGGTAGAAATTCCTAGAACTCCGCAGATCGATTCTCCCAAAGCTTCCACGCTATGAAAATCTTCAGGATTATATAGATCTCTCGATTCTGATTCCAAGTGATCGGGGTCTGAAATCGACTCTCCGTCTTTTCTCCAGTACACTCCCAAAGACCATCGGGGCAAGGGTTCACCCGGGTACCATTTTCCCTGAGTCTCTTGCACAATCGAACCGGGACAGATTTTGGATCTCAATCGATCCAATAACTCTTCGCCTAACTCCCGCTTGTTGTCTCCGAGTGCTTCAAAATTCCATTCAACAGCTTGCCGATCTAGGTCGCTGATAAAAGTAGGTTCTCCACCAATAGAAAGACGAATATCGTTCTTTAAGATTCTATGATCAATGGACTGTCCCAAATTCATGATTCTGGACCAATCTGTATCGGAATAAGGCTTGGTGACTCTAGGCGACTCCTTCATTCTTCGGATTTCCATTCTAAATCCAAAAGTGCTCTCTGCAGGATCCGAATAACCGAAAACAGGTGATGCACTGGATGGCTCAGGAACTGCGGACAGCGGAATATGGCCCTCCCCTGTCAAAAGTCCTGAAGTCGGATCTAGTCCGATCCATCCCGCACCGGGCAAAAAGACTTCTACCCATGCGTGTAAATCTGTAAAATCAGTGTTAGGGCCCGCAGGACCCTCTAAAGGAAGTTCATCCGGTTTCAATTGAATCAGGTAGCCGGAGACAAATCTAGATGCCAGACCGATATGCCTAAGTATCTGAACCAACAAATATGCGGAATCTCTGCAAGAACCGGTTCTGAGCTTCAAAGTTTCTGAGCACGACTGCACTCCAGGCTCCATTCGAATTACGTAATGAATATCTTGGTATATCCTACGATTCAAATTCACTAAAAAGTCGACGGTTCTTGTCTTTTGAAGAACTCCTTCCTTTCGCAATTTGGAAAGATATTCTCCCAACTCCGGACTTCCTTCGGAAGCACGTAGGTACGGCAGCAATTCCGTCCGCATTGAATCAGAATATAAAAACGGCGCTTCCTCAGCACTAGGCTCCAGGAAAAAGTCAAACGGATTGTGAGTTTGAATTTCTGCAATCAGATCCACTAAAATCTTCAGCCTTTGAGTCTTTTCCGGAAACACAACTCGAGCTTGGTAATTACCAAAAGGATCCTGTTGCCAATTTAGGAACTGATTCTTGGGCTCTACTACGAGCGAGTAAGAAATTATTCTGGTCTTGCTATGCGGAGCTGGCTTGAGCCGAATCACGTGAGGAGATAGAGAGACAGGCCTGTCATAGTCGTAAGAAGTTTCGTGCGTAAGAGATACTAGTAATGCCATATTCTTATCTTGATAGGTATCGAATGTTATTAATTCCTAAAGTACGTATCATCGAATTCGTTCCCGATCGAATTCAGCCTAGCCTGAAGTCGATCCAGATATTCGTGCATACCGGAACTGAATATCTCGTCTATAGAAGTGTAATTCATTTCGGATAACAACAAACCTACTTTCTTTTCCGGCTCATTGACATAAGTGCTCTGATCAGTTCCATTCAATAATTTTAAACTATCAAAGGTTTTAGAAAGGCAATATCGAATTGCCCTTGGAAAGAGTTTATCCAAGAGTAAGAATTGGGCTATATTCTTAGGAGTGATCCTAGTATAAATTCGGTTAAACATTTCATGAGAACTAGTCGATTTCAACAAAGATAGCCATTGTATCAAATCCAGAGTGGATCCGGCTTGCTCACCGAGTGGAAGCAAGATGAAATACTTCATATCCAGGATTCTAGTAGTTTTGTCGGCTCTTTCTAAATGTCTGCCCAAGAGTGCAAAATGCCAAACCTCGTCCTGAGAAATCGTAGCATCTTGGCATCCATAAAACAGAAGGCACTGGTTTCGAATCGATTTAAAAAATTCTGATAAACTAGGAGTATCGACTCGATCAAATTTCTTCTTCGATTTGAAATTCAGATAAAATTCGTTGATCACTTCCCACATCGGGGTAGAGATATTTTCCCTGACGGTCCTTGCATTCTCACGCGCGTGTATCAAACAATTGATAATCGAATTTGGATTTTCCGAATCCAGGCTCATGAAATGGATCACGTTTTCTTTGGAAGCATCCGCGTATTTCCTGGAAAACAGCTCGTTATCTCCGGTAGTGTAGACTAAAGGCATCCATTGCCTGGCTGCATTTTCGTTTAAGTCCAAGGACAACTGAAAGTTTACGTCCAGAAAGCGGGAATAGTTCTCGGCTCTTTCTATGTACCGATTCATCCAGTACACCGATTCAGCGACTCGGCTTAACATATCAATCCCTCTTTAATCGTTCTATTACCTTAACTCAATTCAGAAACTACTTCGTCCAATGACAGAGCAAAGTCTTTGCTGATTCTCTTTTTTTATTTCAATTATCGTTGAGACATGCGCGCACGAACTGCGATTTTCAACCCATCACCCAAGTATCTTTAGATCCGCCTCCTTGGGAAGAATTCACTACCAAAGAACCTTTTCTAAGAGCAACCCTGGTCAGACCTCCCGGCATTACATAGATTTCCTCTCCGAAAAGAATGAATGGTCTTAAGTCCACATGACGTCCTTCTAATTTATCTTCTACTAATGTAGGAACTCTAGATAAACTCAAAACTGGCTGGGCGATGTAATTTCTAGGATCAGCTTCTACCTTCTTTAAAAAATCCTTGCATTCCTGCTTGGTAGCTACAGGCCCTATGATCATTCCGTAACCGCCGGCGCCATTTGCGGCCTTGACCACAAGGTTCTCGATGTTTTCCCGAACAAACGACAAATCAGATTCACGAGAACACAAATAGGTGGGAACATTCGGGAGAATTGCTTCCTCAGATAAGTAGTATTTTATAATATTCGGAACAAACGAATAAATCACCTTATCGTCCGCAACTCCGGTCCCTGGAGCGTTCGCCAAAGCAACATTCCCTTTTTTGAATGCTTCGAAGATCCCTGGAATCCCCAACATGGAATCTTTTCTAAAAACATTCGGATCCAGAAACAGATCGTCTATCCTACGGTAGAGTACGTCTACCTGCTTCAGGCCGCGAGTCGTCCTCATGTAGAGCTTATCGTCTTTGACCAGCAGATCGCTGCCTTCGACCAGCGGGACGCCCATTTTGGAAGCCAGAAAAGAATGTTCGTAATAAGCTGAGTTGTAAATCCCCGGAGTCAAAACTGCGATTTTCGGATTCGGTTTTTTGGAGAGATACTCGAGCATTCCCCTCAATCGGATCGGATAGTCATAAATCGGTTTGACAGAAAGACTCGCGAACAACTCCGGAAAAGTCTTTTTCATTACTTCACGATTTTCTAATACATAAGAGACGCCGGATGGACAGCGAAGATTGTCTTCCAATACGTGCATCCGTCCATCTCCGTTTCGAACAAGGTCTGTACCAGTAATATGGATCCAAATTCCTTTTGGAGGAATCAGTCCCTTGCATTCTTTCAAATACCCGCTACTGCTGTACAATATCTCTCGCGGAACCACCCCGTCTTTGATGATTTTTTCTTCTCCGTAGATGTCCTGAATAAATAGATTCAGAGCCAGAATTCTCTGCTTCAGTCCCTGCTCTATTTTCTTCCATTCGTGAGAAGTGATGATCCTCGGGATAATGTCGAAAGGCATGATCCTTTCTTCGTCTTCACCATACACGTTAAACGTAATCCCAAGAGAAAGCAGGGCTCTTTCGGCCGAGGTTTTTCGAAGAAGGAGCTCCTGGTCCCCCATTCCTTCGATTCTAGATTTTAAGATGTCGTAACTTTGACGAATTCCTCCCTCTTCGGAGAACATCTCGTCATAAAAGGAGTCCGTCTGGTAATTGCTGAGGAGCATAGATTCACCTCCCGAATTTCCAGATAGCCTTTAAACTCGTATAAATTAAAGCAGAATTTAAAATTGGCGCTTATTTTTTAGCCGATAATTTTATATATGCCCATTATTTAGGCATATTATCTATTTTTAGTTCTCTTTGTTTCACTTTTAGCTTTCTCTTTTTCTAATTCTTCCGCAATTTCACATTCTTTTGGAGTTTCTTCCCTGAGGAATTCATTCGCTCTAGTAGATCCTATGATATGGCCGGGAATCGCGAAAAACGCACCTACTACTTCGGCTCCCGGAACACTCCCACCCACATAGGTCCCATATGCCGGAAATAAAGTTCTGTAGGACTTCAACTCTGCCGCCCGGTCGCACCTATATCTAAAATAACGAACCGCGTCATCGGAGGCTCTTGCTTCCGGATACAAAGTTCCAATAAACGGAATCTGATACAAAAGAGAGTATCCGGTTTTGTATTCCCTTTGGGCGAAATCCTTTGCATGACCTCCTTCATGAACGACAACAGCAGGGATATCCGTATAGACATGAATCGTATTTGTGTAAGGATTATAATGATCTCCGCCAAAAATTCTTCCGGGCAAGATCACTTCGTTTATCAAAGTGCTGATCAATCCGATCGTCCATTTCGCAAGAAAATTGATATTCTTCATCCTCCAGAGTCTTTTTAAATCACCCCAGGGCGCGTACTGGTTGAAACGAACCTTGACATCTTTCAGATTGTTTTCACGAATATAATCCTTTAAGAACTGCTTGGTCTCATCTGAAATTCTGTGGTTTTCCATTCTCTTGTCGCCGATGATCGCTTTTGCAAAAACCCCGAATGCGTTTCCAAAAGCGTCGACGACGGTATACGGCTCCCCTTCTTCAAACTGAGGATCGTCGGGATTAAAAGAATATTCAAGATCCGGATCAATCGGTTGGGCAAACGTATATCTCTTTTCAGTAGAATAATGACAGGAAACTCCGAGGGAAACGATCCATGCTCCGAGAAAAGGAAAAAGCGCTGAATGAAAATATGTGCCCCTTTTCATATTTTTCCCGCGTCGCTTGATTTCTTTTTGCCGCCCAAGATCGGATGCTTTTTCCATTCATCAAAGAATTCTAATAAAGCAACTCTACCGAGTTGATTCAGCTGATCTTCCCGATTCCCTCTAAATCCGATGTAAGGACCAAATCCTATCCAGCCGAGGCCAATGGGAATTGTTGCCAGAAAAATATAGCAATCGGTTACGGAAGAATCGATTTGACTCGAAAATCGGAAATTCCAAATCGCTTGGTTTGAATTTTGAGCGAATACATCTGCAGACATTTCCACTTCGGCTAAATTCGAAGTGCACCCATCCTTAGATTCCAGGCGAAACTTGTTTACAATTACTTTATACTTTCCCGGATATTCCTCACGATTATCCGAGAACTCCTTTCGCATTAATAAAGAAACCGGACCGTAAAAGTTAGGATACAGTGTCTTAAAGTTGAATGGTGCGGAGAATTTCGCGATATAGCTGGGGTTTTCTTCCGGAAACTCTAATTCGATTTCCGAAGGTAACTCTGAGGGAGAAGCTTTAGGCAAATTTCTAAGCTCTTCCCATCTTTGCTGCACTTGACTGAAATCTTTAAACGATCTCGGAACATGTATTTTTATATTCGTGCAAGAAAAAACTAGAGCACTAAATGCAATCGAAAGCACGCCGCAAACGCGAGAAGTCGAAAGAGAGAACGTTTTCTTCATTCTCCCCAAACCTCGATGCAGTCAAAATATGCGATCCCGAGTAGATAACTTGTCGCACTCCGGTCTACGAGTGCCACTTTGGAGATCTTACCGTTCACCATCGCTTCTTTTAGAGTTACCTCTTGTCCGTAGTAGCCCAGATATAAAAGCGCGGTTCCAAAAGAACAAGCCTCTCCCCTTTTCAAAATTCTCGCAGAGCTCAAATATTTGCCCGCAGGATCCGTGGAGATGTGGAAAGAATGGTTCGTATAGATAATTCCGGGCTCCGGAGTGGACACACATTGAGCCAATATATATGCGGAAAAAGTAATGAATAAAAACCGGAACAATCTATTCATTTGGAATCACCCGTTACTATCGTGCAATAGTCCCTGTATACAAAAAGCAGTACCTGCGTCGCTGAGTGATCAATGTAGGAGATCCTAGTAATCCCTTCCTTAAAAGCGATTGCTCCGGCTCCGGATTGCCCGTAGGAAAAAAGACCCAAGATATTTCGAATACACCCACTTGCCTTTTTTTCTCTTCCTATACTTGCATCTGTGTTGGTGGTTCCGGGGAACACAGTATTCGTAAATAGAATCCCAGACACCGGCCCTGTAGCGCAATTCAGCTGAAACACGACCATGCTAAAAAGAATGAGGAAAAACTTTAGAAAAGGACTCAATCTAGAAACTATCGGAACCATGAATACCTACCTTTTTGCCTTCCCGACTTTTAGTTTTATTCCCCCAGACGATTGTACAAAAGGAATGATAAAGAATTCCACCTAACACAGCAGATTGGGAATATTCGACCAGAGAAACTTCCTCAATGCTTCCTTCTTTCATCGCGCTCTCAATTCCAGAATTTCCGATCGCAATCACCGAAAGAATACTCTTAGAACAGGATTCTCCCGATTTAGAATTTGCAGAAATGACGCTCTGGTCTCCTGACCAATACGTAGTTTGCTGGTACAAAATTCCCCCTCGCACAAGCGCCTGACCCGGATTCGAAGCTCCGGCGATCGGATGCGTATTTACTCTTGGCGCCACACTCGCGGGCAAACTCCAACCTGTGCAATAGGAAAGAGCGCAGAAAACTAAAGCAAAAAAAAGAGCTCTTGCGGTAAAACGAAGGACTTCCTTCCGATAATCCGTAACGTATTTTAGAAAATTAAAATATTTAAATAAATTCATGACTTAGTTCTTTGGATCCACTTTAAGCTCTGCTTCGGATTTTTCTCCCCATACCCTAGTGCAAAAAGAATGGTAGAGGACTCCTCCGAGAAGGGAAAATTGGTCGAATTCTACAAAAGAAATTTTCTGCAAACCCGCGTCTTGCATTGCGGCACGGATGGAAGAATCGCCTAACGCAATCAAACCTATCCAGCTTTTGCTACACGAAAGACCCGAATGCGTAAATTTTGCATTCCCCCACTCTCCGCCAACCTCCCTAAAGTGAGAATAGATCCAACCGGGTCTGGATAGCTGCTGCAGCGGATTAGAATCTCCGGGGATCGGATGCGTCGACGCCTCCGGGTGAATCAATGTCACTAAATTCGATCCTGCGCAAAAAGAGAGACTCATCCAGAGGATCAATGCAAAGAAAAAAAGAATAAAATGTTGCGGCTGTAATTTCCTCGGCTTTTGCATTGGGAAGGAAACCTCTTAGATTTAACGACTTTGTAAAGAAATTTTTTTATCTGATAGAATGATTCAACCCTTCAACCAACGAGAGCCTTTTACTTCGAATACGAAATCGCATCCAAATGCCAGACTCGGGGTCATAAAACCTTTTCCGACTTCCTTAGAAAGGACCCGTGAAACCGCGAGCAAAGAGGATTCTATCGTAAATTCGTATCCCTCTTTGCATTCCAATACCAAATGCACCGACTTCCCGTCCTGAGAGCGGATTTCTCCCCAGACCTTCGTGATCGTATTTTTTCTGATCGATTCCCCCGGTCCTTTTACGAGCTTTCCTACGATAGATTGCAAAAAATGTAATATAGTTTTGTTCTTAAGAATCCCTATACCTGGCTTTATAAATTGGAATGCATTCACTTGGGACGCGGAAATATCCTTGAAGACTTCGATATTCGGAATTCCGGTAGATATGTAAGCCGTAAATACATCTCCCCAAGGGATTCCGTAAACTTTGTAAGGTTTCCCTGTAATCTGGATCCTCTTGGATCTAGAAAAGAAAGGTGTGACAACCAACTCGCCATTCTTTCGAATCCTAGAACCATAAGGCAATTGTTCCAGGGCACTCTTCATGGTTCCTGCGGATACTTCGCTTAACCCAACGAATGCGAGATCTAAAGAACTTCCTTTTTTCATTTTCTTTTTGAGAGAAGCCGCCAAACAATCCGTAGGTACTATATCGAAGCCTACTCCGGGCAAAAGTAAGACTCCGGATTTTTTGGCCTGAGAATCCAAAGAATAAAGAGATTCGTAGACCGGAATTTCTCCGGTGATATCCAAGTAGTGAACCTTTTCCGAGATACACGCCTTAGCCATTGGCAAGGAAGTCTGTACAAAAGGACCAGCACAGTGCAGCACCAAGTGTGTACCTCTGATCTTTTTACGTATCTCTTCGTGGTTTTTCAAATCGAACACTGTATGTTCCAAGGAAAGCTCCTTTGCAAGAGCTTGTATTTTGTGGGAAGACCTGCCCGCAAGAATTGGCTTAAGTCCTTTTGCAACCGCTTCTCTCGCGATCAACTCTCCGGTGTAACCGTTTGCGCCATATAGAATCCATTTCTTTGCTGCCATAAGTGAAAACGATTCGATGAAAAAGAAAGAGAGCAGTCAAGGATCAAACGGCGTTAGGAATATTTTTTATCACAGACGTTAGACATTCAGATCAAGAAACAAGCCTTCTTAGATTTGAGATTGACCCTTTTGAAAATTCAGAGGATCCTAGTGTAAGTGGTGCTAGAGAATCTATGGAAATAAATTTAATAACGATTGCTATCCCTTTCTTCTTTCTACTGATCGCGTTAGAGATAGCATTTTCAAAATATCACAATAAAAAGTTATATCGCTTGAACGACTCTATCAACGATTTAAGCGCTGGTGTTTCAAATCAAGTTTTTGGAATATTGTTCAAGTTGTTCTTGTTGGCCAGTTATATCTGGCTCTACCAGAACTGGAGGATTTTCGATCTGCCCGCTTGGCCGAGCGAACCGGTTTCCTGGATACCGCAAACCGCGGTACTTGGAATTTCACCTACAGTCATTACATGGACTGTGGTTCTTAGTACATGGCTCGCATGCTTTTTTCTGTACGATTTGGCTTACTATTGGAACCATAGATTGAGTCACGAAGTGAACTTTCTCTGGGCCGGACACGTGGTTCACCATCAAAGTGAAGAATACAACCTAACAGTTGCTTTGCGACAAGCCAGCTTCCACCAATTATTCAGCTGGGTATTCTATCTGCCTTTGGCGATTCTGGGATTCCCGCCTATCGTCATGGTTTTGAACGGGCAGTTGAATCTAATCTACCAGTTTTGGATTCATACAAAAGCAGTGGATAAACTACCTGGATGGTTCGAAAGTGTTTTCAATACTCCTTCTCACCACAGAGTCCACCACGGAATCAATCCTAAATACATAGATAGAAACCATGGCGGAACATTCATTATTTTTGATAAATGGTTCGGGACCTTCCAACCGGAAGAAGAGGAAGTAGTCTACGGGACCGTAAAGCCTTTGAGAAGTTTTAATCCGATCTGGGCAAATTTCCACTATTGGTGGGAAATGATTGAGCTCGCCTGGAAAACCCCGAAGTGGAAGGACAAACTGAAAGTATTCTTTGCAGTCCCTGGCTGGAGACCCGAGGAACTCGGAGGCCAATTTCCGATTCCGGAAGTTCATCCTAATACATTCCATAAATATGATGTAGAGATACCCAAAGGACTCACTGCGTATGCACTCTCTTGGTTTGTGCTCACAGTCATCGGAACGTTTGCGATGCTGGTTACGATCGCAAAAATTCCCGATCTGATCAAGTACGTAATCATAGCATCTAGCTTGCTTTCTCTGCTTACGATCGGTGGAATTTTAGACAGGAAACGTTGGTCTCTATATGTGGAACCTCTGCGTTTGGCTGCCTTTTCGGCTATGGGATTCTTTTTACTTTCCGGGCCAGTCTACTGGTTTGGCATCTCGGGAATCTGTTTACTTTCCTTAGGATGGTTTTTGGCTTATAGGGATCGATTCATGGAATGGAAAGAAATCGATCCAGGAAAAGAGATCCTGAGAAGGACCGCCTAGTTGAGACTGCGGAAGTAAATTGCAGTCCAAGGAGCGATCGCATTTTTTGAAAGCTGCTTTCTTTATTTAGCGAATTCTTTTCAAAATCCGTTCAGTAGAATAAAAAGCCCTCAGTGCGTAAAAACCGAGGGCTTTTTCTTTTTACTCTTTTAAGATCTTGGAAAAATCGAAAATTCGATCTTCCTTATAATCAAGGATTCGGAGGTGTCGGAAACGCTGCCAAAGCTGCACTCAGACCGTCAATGGTGCCTTTCTGAGTATCATCCCAAACAGAGCTTGCAGGTGCGGTGGTAGTACCGTCCCCACCCGTCTTCCCTAAAGTCCCGATCCTTGCGTACAATCCATCCACTCTCGAAGCCGCAGGGAAATCAGCAGGAATCGCCGTAGAAGCCACGTGATCGTTTACAAATCCAAAGAAGTTAAACAATCCGTAATTTAGATTTTGTGCAATCACTGAAGCAGGACAAATTACGGCATCGTTCGGAGTAATCGCGCCCTCTTCCCAGCCTGACTTTGCAGTGACATTTAAGTCTCCGGTCAACTGCTGGCTGTACGCCAATTTGTAATATTCGTCCGCGGTTCCGGGCGGGCAAAGAGCTTCATTCGGAAACACTGGCAGGATATTCGCGTCTCCTCCGAGCCGAACCACTGCTTTAAAGCAAAACAAGGCTCCGTTATCCATCTCTTCTAGAATAACCCGACCGCCTTTTATCTTCTGTCCAACAGCGTCTGTCCCCAAGGCACCGGCCCAGGAGTAAGTTTGGATCAAAAGTGGATCCTTAGGAGTTGAGGTAGGATCTACTACATAACTTTCTATTAATGCAGTTTTTCCAGTCTCGAAGAACGGATTCAATCGATCCAAGCGATAGTACATGACTGCTCCTCGCTTTAGAGAATCAGTCCTAGGATTGTCCGAAAAATAAAATTGGAGCGCAGGTTGCCCATTTGGATCTGTCAGCCCGAAGTAGTTCGGATAGAGAACAGTCGTGGTCAAGGTAGTAGGAGTGATCGGCTGGATCTTAGAACTCGGATCGTTTAGTATCACTCTGACTGTGAACATCATTCCATTGATCGGAATCGAAGTAGTCAGGTCCAAGGAAGTTCCGACAGGAAACACTCTTTGGATATTGAAGATTAAATCATCCATGAACAAAGAGTTTCCTCTCGCCCAACTTGCCGATCCTCGTACAAATCCCCAGCTATCCGCATTCGCTTTCAAAGGAGTTAATAAAGAGACATCGACAGAAAAAGGGAGCTCTACTCTTTTATGGTCCTTACCAATATCGTAGCGAACTCCTATGCTCACTCCAAAAAAGACAAGTAGCAAAATCAAAATTCGTTGCAGTTTCTTTCTCATATGAGACCTCTCACTACTCCGCGATCCCGCGAGGAACAATGATAAAGAATCCAGTCTTGCTTTGCTCTACATGCGGAGCAAGAAGTAAGAGCAGTAGATTGTTATCTTTCGAATCGTTTTTCTTACAGGCAAAACCGATCGCACCGATCAGAAGGAAGCACAGGCTCAAAAGCAAGACTCCCTTTTTGAAAAATTTCTTCATTAGAATCTCTCCGTAAAAAATTCAACATCCGCTTAGGAAATATTTTTCAAATTAAAATGTGATTACTAGGAACCGCTTAAAATATAGAGGAAATTCATTGCCAAAATCAAAAGCTGCAAAATACAAAAGTTCCCAAATATAACTACCATTCAAGAGATAACTCTATACCAAAACATAGTCCAGTTATTTTTAACATCCTATGATAAGCGAAATGGAATAAAAAACACTATTTTGGAATCAGTAACGTAGACCTCCTACAAAATTCGAGCCCAGTAAAATTGTTTACTCAAACCGAAAAATCTGCCAAGGCTGCGGCTCGGCATCCAGGTAAGTTTCGATTTGACACTAAGTTAAGATTCGGTAAGTTCTACAATTTCTATCGATCCATTCAGAATGAACTCATCTTCCGTCATTAATGTTTTTCTCAGAAATCCTGTCCCTGGAAAAGTAAAGACCCGCCTAGCCCAAGCTGTCGGTGACGAAACCGCACTAAAAGTGTATTTAGCGCTTTTAGAAAAGACCAGACTCGCGATCAAAGATTTGGAGCAAAGCAAGAACCTTTGGTTCGACGATTATATCCCCGACCCGACCTCCTTCGAAGATTGGGGTAAGAATTCTCCGACAAAGCTCATCCAGCAAGGATCCGACCTGGGCGAAAAAATGCACAACGCCTTCCTACATTGCTTTCGAAATGGAGCCAGATCCGCGATTATCATCGGCAGCGATTGCCCAGGACTACATTCCATTCACATAATGGAAGCTTTTAGAATATTGGAACAAAATGACGCTGTTCTTGGACCGGCCAATGACGGAGGATATTACTTGATCGGATTGAATCAAGATGTACCTTCTTTATTTCAGAATATGGAATGGAGCACAAATCGAGTTTTTGCGGAAAGTCTGGAAAGACTCCAATGGGCAAGAAAGCATGTCGGAATACTTCCTAAGTTGAGCGACTTAGACACGATAGAAGACCTAAGAGAATGGGAATCCAAGGGAGGATTCAGTTGGAGCAAAAATTCTCCAGAATAGAAAACCCTTCGGTTTCGGTTATCATTCCGGTTCTAAACGAGGAGTCCATTTTAGAGAGACTACTGCTTTCCTTAATTTCAATCCAACAAGCAAGTCCGAACTTTGAAGTAATCGTAGTGGATGGAGGCAGCTCGGACAGATCCGTTGAAATCGCTTCCGACTTGGGGGCAATTTTAGTGCGCTCCCCTGTACCTTCTAGATCGATTCAGTGCAATTTAGGAGCATCTTTTGCAAACGGATCTATATTCTTTTTTCTTCATGCAGATTGCCTTCCTCGGAAAGAATTTATTTCCAACATTATGAATGCTGTGCAAAACGGCTCACTGACAGGTTGCTTCAGAATTAAGTACGACGAACCACAACATTGGTGGCTCAAAATCAATGCCTATTATAAAGCTCTAAATTGGGGGTTTCTGCGATTCGGAGACCAAGGACTGTTTCTAAAAAAACAAATCTATTTCAGAACGGGAGGTTATTCCGATGAATGGAAGGTCATGGAAGACGCAGAGTATGTCCGAAGGCTCAGAAAAAAATATTCGTTTTCGGTACTTCCCGATTTCCTAATCGTCTCCTCTAGGAAATTCCAAAAGCATGGACTTCTAAAATTGCAATTCGTGTATTTCATTTGCACGTTACTGTTCGCTTTCGGATTCGGTCCCACAAGAATTGAGAGAGCTTATCAATTCTTGCTAGGTAGATAACCCTTATTTCGTTGACTATGACAATCGAATCAATTTAATGTTATAAACGATTACCGACTCATGAATACAAATGAGGAAGTCCGTAATCTCTCTGTAAACAACTAGTGAAATTCCTCGAATCAGGTACGACTCGTGAAAAAAATAATTTCGTCCTTAATGGTAGCAGCTCTTTTCCTGGGAGCAGGGTTATATTCCCAAGAACAAAGCCCTTCGGAACAAACACCTCAAACCACAAATGAAGAATCGCAAAATCAGGCCTCCTCTCCCGAGGACAAGGCCTTGGCGACAGTCAAGAAGTTGATCGGATTTATCCGTTACAAAAAGAATGAAAAGGCTTTAGCTCTCATTCATACCGGAATCTACGCGAGCAAGCTAGTGGGAAAAACCACATTTTCCGAGCAGGAAAAAAAGGACTTTGAGGAAGCTGTCAAAGAATACATCGTACACAAGGGCTTTCCAGTCGCCGCAAAATATTTTGATAAAATAGATATCACCTACGAAAATCCCGTAATCAAAAATAATGAAATTAGAATCGGATCCTCGATCCTTTATAAAGGATCCGACAAAGTAGTCTTTGCGTGGATATTAAACGAAGTAGACGGGAACTGGGTCGTTACCGATTTTGAAACAGAAGGAAAGCTTTCCACTGAGACCAATCGGGTCAAGAGTATCGAACCTGCCATCAAGGCACACGGGGTAAAAGGAACGATCGCGCTTATCCGAAAAATGGCCAAAAGCTGATGCGGAAATATCTTTCCAGAGCGACGGATGCGGTTCTAACTAATCCCGTAATTTCTACTCTTACCATTCTATTTTTACTCGCCTGCTCTTTGTATTTAGCGTCCAGGCTTTCCATTAATAGTAATAACTTAGACTTGCTCCCGCCTGACAACCCTTCGGTGATAAAGACAAGGCAGGTCATTCAAATGATCGGCGGAAATGGTTTCTACACGGTTGCGCTTAAATTTCACGATGAGAGGGGGATGACCGACCACTTAAACAAGGCATTTGCAGCGAAGCGTGACGGAGACTTCGAAACGCAAAAAAAAGAACTCGAATCAGCAGACGAGGCCAAACGGAAGAATTTATCTTATTATAAATCAAAGGAGCTTGCTCTCAAAAGGGCATCGGATCGACTCGCAGAATCTTTATTAGCGGATAAGGAATTTGTAAGATATGTTTCTTTCCGTTATAACGTTACCTTTTTGCAAGAGAGACTTCCACTCTTTTTACAAACCCAGGACTTACTTGAAATCAGGAAACGAATCAAACGCAAGATCGACGATGAAGTGGAAAAAGCGAATCCATTCTACATCAAGCTTACGAACAAGGAATACAATCCGGACTTTTCAGATATTCTTTCCAAGTACCAAAAACTTGCCAAAAGAGATATATTCGACGAATATAATATTTCTCCTGACAAGGGAATGCTGATCGTTCTGGTGAAACCAACCGGATCCTTTGTAGATATCGAATTCGATAAAAAGTTAGATCGTGCAATTGCGGCGCATATAGAAAAACTGAAACTGGAAAATTCGGGAGTTTTCGCAGGATTTACGGGAACCTATAAGCTGCATTTGGATGATTACGAAACTTTAATCGGTGCTCTAAAACCGATCGGAATCGCATCCGTAGCCGGAATCGCAATCCTGCTCCTGTTATTCTTTAGAAATCCCTTATTTATAATAATATTATTAATTTCCCTCGGATCCGGACTGATTGCGACATTCGGACTTACGGGTCTCTTTATCGGACAATTGAATAGTGTGACCAGCATTATCGGTTCGATTTTAATGGGGTTGGGTATAGATTACGGCATCCAATTCTTGTACAGGTTTCGGGAAGAATTTACAAAAAAACAGGATTTGGTCCGATCCATTAAGGATACGATTTATCATACAGGAATCGCCTCGCTGAGTTCGGCTCTGACCACCACCTCCGCCTTTGTAGTTTTATCATTTTCAGAATTCAGAGGCTTCAGCGAATTCGGAATCATTGCTACTTACGGGATTTTAATCATTGCGATAGCAATGTACGGCGTGACCGCGGTACAGATTACACTTTTACTGAGGTGGTTTCCAAAGGCTTCTTCCTTTTTCCTACTAACCGAAGGCCAGCAGACACCGTCTGGAATATTACGAAAATTTTATTCTCGCCCGGGATTACTTTCCGTTTTGGTTGTGATCTTCGTTGTGGCAACCGGAGTTTTTGCGCCAAAGGTTGAGTTCGACGTGAATGGTCGAAACCTTCTAGTCGAAAACTTGGAATCATTAAACTTATATGATGAAATCTCTGATCGATTCGATATTTCCTCAGATCCGCAAGCGATCGTAGTGGATACACTCGAGGAGTCAGAGGCAGTATTCGATTATTTTAATCCGGTCCCGAAATCAATCGAAGGTTCTGTGGACCAGGTAGTTTCTCTTTGGAATTTTGTTCCCGCCTATAGTCAACAATTGGCGAATCGAAAAATCTTGGATCAAATCAAAAAGGACATGAAGCCGGTCAAACCCTCCTTCTTGAAGCCGGAACAGAGAAAATATCTTCCGAAGGCTAGGGCCTTTTTAGCGGTTCAACCTTACGACTATAAAAAAGTTCCGGATATCTTTTCTTCTCAGTTCAAAGAAGTACCGAATTCCAAAGCAAAAGGTCATCTAGTATTCATCTACCCGAAAGTAGCACTTTGGCACGGTGGAAAATTACTCGAATTCTTTTCCGCAGTCGGTGAGATGCAGATTCCAAAAATCTCCAGAAGGAACTTAAACGCAATCTTGGATTCAAGTGGAGCAGTCAAAAAAGGTTCCATCCTTCCTAGTGAGGACAAATACTCTCCAGAGCAAGAAAGAGCACTGTTAAGAGCACTCAATTCTTATTCTAAAGAAAAGTTACTTTCCTTATCGATTCTGCCTGGTACAGCGAACGAGATTCTTCAAAATCGGCCTTTCGCCAATCTAAAACAAGTTCGATCACTTACGTTCAAGGCCACTACCGCAGGCAGCTTGATGCTATTTGCGAATCTAATCCTGATCGTGCAAAGAGAAGGCTTACTGGCCTTCGGATTGACCTTGTTTTTAGTAGTGCTCGTGCTCGTGTTATTTTACAGAGCTTTTTTACCGGCGATTCTATCTCTCATTCCTTTACTCTTAGGAATTGTAGTCACTGTCGGAACTATGGCGCTCATAGATTTAAAATTAAATTTTATGAATGTATTAGTGTTTCCTGTAATTGTAGGATACGGAATCCAAAACGGAATCTATATCTATTATAGATTCCGGGAAGACCACGACATCGTTCGAGCAATGGCGATGGTAGGTCCTGCAGTGATCGCCTCCACCTTGACTACCTTAGTCGGTTGGAGCGCGCTATTGATCGCCGACCAAAGAGGACTGCATTCCATCGGAAAAGTGGCTACGATAGGAATCGGCGCTTGTCTTTTGATCGCGCTCACGTTGCTTCCTGCAATCTTAGAACTCGCGTACAAGACTCGAAAGGAAGAGGAATCAGAGACAGTACCGCTCGGCTTAGGTCCCGAAGACGAAGAGAACCATTTGCAAATGTCCACTTCTAGAGTTGCTGAAACTTCGTGGAAGGATTCCTCTTTTGATTTCGATTCCGAACTAGAAGAGAACTCGAATCGAAAATCTCCAAAGAAAAAAGCTGCTTCTAAGAAAGCTTCTCCCAAGAAAGCGAGTGCAAAAAAGAAAGTAGCTTCAAAAAAAGGTGCCAAGAAAAAATGAAATCAGATTTCAGAACAACACATTGGCTCTCACTTTTGGCGCTTTTATTTTTGCTAAACCAATGTACGGTAAAATACGTAAAAAAAGATCCTGACTTATCGAATATCCTCTTAAAGTTTAAGAGGATCGTCATTGTGGTAGATCCCGCTTCTGCCTTAAACCAGGCGGATTCCGAAATGGCAAAGGCAATGGCGCAACAGTATCTCGCCCATCACAAAGAGTTTATCGTTTATCCCAGCTCTCAATCCAAATTCCAATGCGGAAATTTGCCAGGCAAAGCTCAGGGAATCTTTTCTCTTTTAATCCACCAGACAATTCGCGAGCAAGAGTTGCATATCAAAGTAAAAGGCGAACTCAAAGATTGCAAATCCGGAAAATTGTTATGGGAAGGACTGGCTGCTTCTGATTATTCATTGACCCAAGAAGATGATGCGAACCAATCATTACGAAAAACTTATGTACAAAAATTCGGGGAATCAGTTGGTCCTAAGGCTATTCCGTATTACTACGTCCTAGGAGCCTTGGTTGACGAGCTATCCGGTCCGACCTTGACCGAAGAAGAGCAAGACGAAAAGATAGAAGTCGAATCCTCGGGCTAAAGACTCGCTGGAGTTGCCCCACTCTCTCTCAGCAGATCTTCTAGGAGAGAGATAAGTTATTCTTGACGAATAACACTAAATCCGTGGAACTTATGTCCATCGAAAGAGGAAAAAGGATGAATTCACTGATTATCATAAGTAAAGCGATAACCGCTTCTTTTTGGGTGCTCTGGGCTGGCCTAATCACCGGAGTATATTCTTTGTTTCCGGAGTACGATTCCTGGATCATACTTTTCGGCTGGGTCATTTTTTTTGCACATATTATAGAAACCGGAATTTATTTTTATCGAGCCCCCAAAAGAGGCGGAGCAAAAATCTCGGACGCAATACAGGTTTTTGTATTCGGAGTATTTCACCTAATTCCTGTTAGCTTTCAGGAAAAGTGATCATTTTTTAAGGTAGTATTCCAACCGAGCTCGATAGATACTAACCAAAAGCTTTAGGTGAATTGAATATAAAAGATCTTGAACCTTTTACGTTAGCCTTGGCAGACCGTCGACGACCTTCATATAATCCGCAGCCATATTTCGGATGATATCTCCTGCAGGTATAACGGATTCTATTTGCGCGACACCGTGTCCCGCAGACCAAATGTCCTTCCACCTTTTGAATTCCTGATCGATACTTTGGCTCTTGTGTTCGGCAAAATTGTCTCCCGCTTTTTCCACGGATCTTTTGAGCCAGTTCGCCGGAATTCCGGAAATCTTTTCGGTGTAGACGATTTCCTCGGGAGGAGAATCGATCAGCATCTGTTTGTATTCTTGTGGAGCCGAGGCTTCTTTTGAGGCAATTAATCTGGTTCCGATATAAACCGCGTCTGCACCTAACGAAAGCGCGGCGGCCATTTGTGCTCCATCACTGATTGCGCCCGCAGCGATCACAGGAAGTCCTACTTCTTTTTTGAGATACGGGAACAAACTAAACGGTGTAATATTACCTGCGTGTCCTCCCGCTCCCTGCGCGACCGCTACTAGTGCGTCTGCACCTGATTTTGCGACAATCCTTGCGTGTTTGAGAGTGGTCACATCGCAAAAGACTTTTGTTCCCACGGATTTTGCCTCTCCGACAATGCTCCTTGGACTACCCAAGCTAGTGATAATTAATTCCACTTTGTATTCTAGTAAAACTTCGAACTGCTTTACCCAATTCGGATTGTGCGCTTTATGAAGAATCAGGTTCACACCGATCGGCTTTTTTGTACGAGACCGAATTTCATCCAAGCCGCGTTTCAATTCTTCGATCGTGCGATAGTTTTGTGCGGGAAAAGTTCCCAAACCGCCTGCTTCAGATACGGCTACTACTAGATCGGGATAAGAAACGAGAAACATAGGAGCTCCGATAATCGGTAAATCGATTCCGAGCATTTCAGAAACTGGAGTGCGCAACTTCATACAAGTGTAGCTTTTTCTTTTACACCTACCGATCCATCGTTTTTTTCTGGTCGGAGAGAAATCCTATCCTTAATCTTGAGATCAATGATAGTAGTCACTGTTTCTTCCTACAAAATACTTCGAGATAAAATCGAATCCTTTAAGTCGGCGACCTATGATTTGGCAAGCCAATCGTTAAAAGACAAAGGAGTGCTTCGCTTTGACGTCCTGCAAAACGACGGGGACGAAGGCAGATTTTTAGTGTTAGAGGCGTACCAAAGCGAATCGTTTCGAAAAGCTCACCTAGACACTCCGCACTATGTTTCTTGGAGGAGAGAGGTTCCTGAATTTTTCGAGCAAGGAACCACGACCGTATTCTACTCACCGGTTCACCCTGAACCCGAAGTTTGGGCTTCTTAGTCATTTTTTCTAGGACATTTCTGAACGCCGTATGGTCCAAGAATTACAATGGCTCGATCTGCGAATTCTTTTCCGAAGACTACCTTTATTACAGGCGGAGATATTTCTAGATATGTTCCGGCAAAAAAAGATCCTGCACAAGTCGAAGAGCGAGAAATTCTAGACGCTTATTCACGCTCCGTAATCTTTGCCGCAGACTCAATTGGTCCTACAGTTGCACACTTGCAAGTGGAATCTTCTAGATCCAACGGTGGAGGAAGCGGCTCTGGATTCTTGTTCACTCCGGATGGCTACCTGGCAACAAACAGTCACGTGGTACACGGATCTCGAAAAATTAAAGTGAAGCTTCAAGACGGCACAAGCAAGGAAGCCGAACTAGTGGGAGACGATCCTTTTACGGATATTGCTGTCGTCCGAATCCAAGGATCTGCATATCCTCACGCAGAATTTTCAGATTCAAAAAATTTGAAAGTAGGACAGTTGGTTGTAGCGATTGGAAATCCATACGGATTCGAATCTACAGTCACTGCAGGTGTGGTAAGCGCACTAGGCAGAACTTTGCGTTCCCAATCAGGAAGGCTCATCGACAATGTGATCCAAACAGATGCGGCATTGAATCCAGGAAATTCTGGAGGTCCTCTCGTAAATTCTTTCGGGAAAGTAATCGGAATTAACACAGCGATCATCCCTTCTGCTCAAGGAATCTGTTTTGCAGTCGGATCCAGTACTGCAGAGTATGTGATCACGCGATTAATGACAAATGGTTCTGTAAAGAGGGGCTATCTCGGACTCGGAGGACAAAACCAATCCATCCCAGCTAAGATGAAACTCATGAATCAAATCAAGCAAGAGTCCGGAGTTTTGGTGTTAGGTGTCGAAGCAGATTCTCCAGCGGAAAGATCTGGAATCAGGAATGGAGATTTGATTCTTTCCTTGAACAGCTCGGAAATTTTAGGTGTGGATGATCTTCACAAAATTTTAGACGAGACGTCCATAGGCAAAAAAATCACAATCCGATTGTTAAGAGAAAACTCTCTTCGTACTTTTTTTGTAGAGCCTAGAGAATTGAAGTAACTCTCAGGCCAGATTCCTTTGTTTTCTATTCACCACTCGGAAGTCCGATGATCGCGATACACCTAACAAAAATCAAAGGGGGAAGATAAAACTCTCTACGGAACACTTCCCCTTTTACGATCGAAGAAGTTCCCGGAGGTGAAGCTTCGATCGCATGGTCATAGGCTCTTTGCAAATCCGGATCCCATTTTTTAGGAATATAAAATGGAAAGAATACTCCGACGCAATCTTCCCCCTCCACTCTCTCCGTAGAAAAAGGAGCTCTGTCTTTTGCGGGCTTCAATCTATCTATTTGGAGGATTCTCTTTTCGTCCCCGGAGCAAGAAACTCCGAATCCTAAAATGATAGCCCCCATGAACAAAAAGGCAAATAGCCCCGACCAACGAGATTTTCTTTTCATTGAGAAATCTCCAGGCCGTAACGCAGTCGATAGCAACTTCCGAACAAGCCGTCGTCTTTTTTATAAACTTCTAAATCTCTAATATAGGTTGCATTCGGATTCTTTTCAGAAATCTGAACCATGAGCTCCCTCAGCGGTACCCCACATCCAATTTCGTCTTGTTTGTACAGTCCTCTTCGTACGCTTTCCGGTACTTCGTTCATTCTCAAAGAATCGAAATAATAAACCGTCGAAGAAAAACAGTTAGAAAGGAATAATAGAAATAGTAGCAAATAGAAACGTTTCATGGTCGACCGAGGGCAATAAGGACTTGTTATATACGAAAAATAAATTCAAACGCAAGTGAATTCTAGAAAGAACTAAAAGTTTACGAGTAGAATTTCCAAAAGTCCGATGATTCCTCCTACCAAAAGTCCGAGTAGACTTCCATTGATCCTGATTTTTTCAAGAACCTTTCTCGTTTTATCCTCTAGATTCCTTCTAAATCTTTTGGGTTCCAAATGTTTCAAACTTTTAGAGACCTGTTCTCCTATATATTCGGAGACTCCTTCGTCAGTCTTGGATCTGAGGAATTCAACCACAGTTCTTACAGGAGCATAATCTCTAAGATTATTAAAATTTCGAAATTCATTTTTATGCGAAATAATCACGTCACTCAAAAGTCGATTCATCTGTTCCTTCCCGAATCCCGTTAAAGAACGCACCGCGCTCTCTTTTCTAGAAATCGGGAGTTCGTTCCAAGCTCCGATGTAGAGATCTGCGCATTCTGCAAAAAGTGAAACTAACTCGGAGAGAACAGTTTCTTCTTCGGTTTCGAAGGACTTCCCCTGCTTTAGCCCTTCTCCGAATTCCTTTAGTCTGCGTTCAGGACCAATAAATCTTACGAATATCTGCGCGATAAACGAAAACGAATGGATAACCTTTTCCAAACGAGTGTGAAATTCATCCTCTTGGACCACCTTTACAAGTGTCTCTCCCAGCAAAAAGCGGACCGTTTCTAGAATTTCCGACCTTCGGTTCAAATCGTGGAGTATCCTCTGGTCAGTTCCGGAAAACTGAAAATTACTGAGATACGAAACTATATCATCTTCCACCAAGTCCCAGACTTTATCTAAGACTTCTCGAACCTTTTGCTCATTTCCTAGATTCTCTTCCAGAAACTGAAAGATTGTCTCTAAGTTTTCCGGGTGGTCCAGGATCCGATCCATGTACTCTTTTAGATATTTATGATTTAGTAAATCTGTAGAAACCCAATTTCCGATCTGCTCCGCAATTGTACCGCTTTCGGTTTCAACCGCGCGATACGTTTTCCAAACCGCAAACCAATCGCAAATCGCTCCGACCAAACCTCCTTCTAGACCATGAAGCACGACTCTTCCCCAAGCCCAGTTCGCCCAATCGGACATTTTGCCCCAGAGCAAAAGTACTCCGAATAGAACCAGAAGAAAGTTGGAAAAAAATTGGATCCGAGAATACGGCCTTGCGAGTTTTCCGGATCTGAAAAAAATTTTCACCGGAAAAACCATCTACCTCTTACAAAAGAGGAGAGCAAAAAGAAAATCGGAAGTAGGAACATTGTCAATGTGAGAAGTATGGAGTTACCCTTAGCAAATTTGAGATGGAATCCGGTATTCTTTGAACAAGTCAAAATTTCATTTCTCTGGGTTTGAAATAAGGAGCCACCGTTTTCCTCTTCCCATTTCGGGAAAAAACTTCTCCGCACTAAAATGCAATCTTTCGCAAGAGCTCCTTCTGATCCGGAAATTTCACCCTTCGATAGAATTTCTTCCTCTGTGATTACCGATGCCTGCACCGATACTTTTGCTGTGTCAGATTTGCGAACCGAAGACATGTCAATTTTTTCCAAAAATTCCGCAGAAGTCACAAATCGAAGATTTCCGAACTTGGTGGCAAGCTCCCTTCTCCAATTGTTCTTCTCATTCGGAGTTTGTAATACGATAATACCCTCGAACCAGTCCCCCAAGTATTGCTTAGACATATCTAACTCGTTTCTTCCGAGTCTTACGAATACAAGTCTAGGATCCAGAGATCTTTCCAGGATGAAGTCGTTGACGGTCGCAAGAAATCTTTTAGGGCGAAACTTGCCCAGCTCCATTAGTTCTTTATAATCTGCTACCGCCCAAGGTTTTTCTGCGAGTGAAGAAATCTGGGGTCCTGTATCCGAAACCTGGTATAAATAGAGAGAATCCCATGAGTTTACTTCGCGAAAACCGCTCGGGTTTGAATGTAAGATTTTTCTTAATTTACTCGAAGTGCCAATTATGTAATCGATTCCATTTGCCTGCATAAATCGATGCACGCTCAAACCGATTTCAGAATCGGACAAATCCTCCTCGAATATCTTTTGCCTTCCCCAAGCGGTCCAAGGCAAATATCTGTTCAGATAAGGTTGTATTACGAGGGAACTCAAAGTAGCATCTGCTTCCATTCCCAATGCATTTCTCTGCCCAGCCCTCTGTATCAAAAGTCCGAGAGTAAATGGACTATCTCCCCATTTTTTCTTGGAATCAACTTCCGGAAAAATTTTAGAACGACTAGGAAGTCCAGCCAGGGCAGATTCTACTTCCTGCAATTCCTCCATAGACAAGGTGTCCTTCAAAAAAGCAGACTTTTCTTTCCACTCTAACTCCGGATGCCATAGAAAGAATCGAAACAAGGCAAGCACCAGTAGACCACTCGCCGAATACATTGCCAGGCTCTTCAATTCGGAATTTTTCCAAATATAGAGAGCAGTTTCTAAAGCAGACAATGTCAAAAATACCAGGGAAAGGTCCAAGGCTCGATACCAAGGGAAACCGATTCCTGGGAAAAATTTAGATAAGGAAGAATCTACTCCCATCCAATAAAAGATCAGACAGGAGAAAAAAACAAATCTCGAAGCCGGAGGAAATATCCTTCTTTTTAGAATATAACGAATTCCTAAAATAAATAGAACAGGAAATACGACCTGGATCCAGTGTAACCCAATGATCATGTTCCAAAGAAAGGATAACAAACCCTTTCCTTCCCACAATGGTTTTAGTGCGGCAGGTCCAAGTATCGAGATCAGTCCAGGTGCCGCGTCCATCGGAAAAGTCTCCGCTCTATAGGAAGAGTATTTTAGAAAATTCCACCAAACCGGGCTGGCTAACAACAGAGGCACGAAAAATACCAGTGCAAAAGCCCTTTTGCCCAATTCATCGCCGAGGAATAGAAAATAGATCACCAGAGAAACGATGTAAAACAGTGAACTCGGAAAATCCGAATAAAATACGCATGCGCTCACCACAAAATATTTCGCAAGCGCGGCGAGCTTTCCGGTGGTCCTGTATTTTTCGAGGTAATAGAATCCCAGCAAACTCCAGCTCAATCCGAAAAATCCGGTGACCGATCCGCTAAACAGCCCGACCAAAGACAGCCCGAAAGGCTCTTCTCCTGCACAAAGAAAAAAGAAGAGCAAACCCGACATCGCCAAAATCACTGTGCTCGCTTTGTGGCTTGTTTCGCTTAACAACAGAAGACTTAGTTTAACAAAAGCGTACGTAAAAAGTAAGATTGATACCAGAATTCCTACATTGAAAGAAAGCGCAAAAGGCGCCCAAAATAGCAGTGCTTTATTAAGAAATGCTACTACAAAATAAAAGAATGGTGGTTCAAAGAAGAACACCGGCAAACCGGAAAACCAGCTGGTGTCGTAACCTAAGGAATGTCCATTGGAGAGAAGAGAATTGTAGGTTTCTGCGAGGTGGGTCTGGGCTTGCAGGCTCCAACCGGATAGATACTCGGATGTTAATAGAAATCGGAATTTTACTATTATTACAACAAAGGAAACTAGTAAAAGAAGGGGCCTTCGCCAGGCCAGTGAAACTTTCCACTTCTTGGACGACATGGCGGAGAAAATATGACAACGCCTCTTGTTGACAAGCAAAAGAGTAACTGGAAAATATTCAACTTTCTTGCGAAACTACTCTTCTTTTGCGTTTTCTTTTACGTACTTGCGAAATTCCGCTTCGCTCATTTTGTCCGCGTAGAGCGGATACAAAGCTGCAATTAAATCTTCCAAGGTGGGGAATTTAGCCCCGTCTAGTTTAAATGCCATAAGGGTCCTCACATTGGTTCGGATTTCGGAAAGTGAACAAATTCATTTCCCTTAGGTTCTCAACTAACCATGTAAATCTAACACGAAATCCGTTAAACCACAAAACTCGATTTTTCATGTGTCCTCCGCCACTTCTATACCTAAGAGTAAAACGTCATCCTTTTGTCCCGCTGTTCCCAAAAAGCGAAACAGTTCGTCGTAAATCTTTTTGGTTAGTTCACCTAATTCTGTATTACGACCTGAATGTAATAGAGACAAAACCCTTTCGGCTCCGAAAGTATCTCCCGCTTCTCTCGCCAGATCCGTAAGTCCATCCGTAAAACATAGAATTCTAAATTGGGAAGAAAGCGTAATCTCGCTATCAGGATAATTAAAATCCTCTAATAACCCGACCAGCGGATTTTCGCATTCCAATACCACTTCGCCTTCTGTCCCTTGGATCAAGATGGGCGGAGAGCCCGCCAAAGCGTACTTAAGGTTTCTATCTTTGCGATCAATTTCTAGAACCGAAGCGGAAAAATATGTGCCTATATTCCCGTATTTTCGATAAAACTCTGATCCTAATTCAGACATTAACTCTCCTGGAGAAAGAGTTGCAGATTCCCTGAGATCTTCGTAAACACTCCGGATCAAAATCGTAATCAGCGCAGCTTGGACTCCGTGTCCGGTCGCATCCGCAATGAAAATCCGAATTCTACCATCCGGGAATTCCGCGATATCATAAAGGTCTCCGCCGACTTCGGACAATGGTTTGTGAACCACATTAAATCGCAGTCCAGAAGCGATAATAGTGGCGTTGTCTTCCAGGTTCAAAAGTCCCTTTTGTATTTCCCTCGCTACTGTCAGATCGTTTCGAATGAGACGCAGGGCATTCTTTAGCTGCTTTGTTCTATCCTCTACCTTTCTCTCCAGATTCCTGGAAAGATCTAATACTCGATCCAAATTCGTTGAATTACGAAAAGAAAGAAAAACGGACTGAGCCAAGATGAATGCAAAAGAGCCTATATTAGTCAGATATCCGGTGTCTAAGAAAAACGTAACATAAAACAAATCGTGTATCATAGAACCATAAACGAAGACGAATCCACCCAATATGATTAAGGCGCCTTCCCTTTTCCGAATAGCGGCCCTAGTGAGCGCGAACAAACCGAGGGTTCCCGCCAAGAAAGCGACCAAGTAATAAACAGTAACCGTATAAGTAAAAATTCGAACAGGAAAAATGAAAACTACAACAGTGGCTGCAATCGCAATCCACCAGACCAGATCCACCAGGATCCGCTTCAATTCTCGGGGATAAACCGAAAGTATGTAATTTAGAAAAACAGGAACTACTAAATAAAACGAGATGTACTCGATTCGAACTAAATAAGCATATTCAATAAAAGGGAAAAAGTCCGCGCCGATTCGATTCCCTGCAAAGATTCCGCGGATCGTCATCAAAAAACAAAACAATCCAAAATAGAGTGACGAGCTTTCTCGCCTTCTGGCAAATGCAAACGCGAGATGCAAAAATCCGATGCAGAATAAGCCCCCAGTTAAGAAGACATCTAGATAACGATCCTTTTCCCAGAACGATTCTAATCGTTTGGATTCTCCGAGTCGAATCGGAGCCCAAAATCCTCCGAGGCGATGATCCATGTTTGCAATCTGGACATCTATCTTGAAGTCCTGCTTCTCCGGAACAAATCGAACGAACTGATTGCACCAAGCTGGTGTTACACGAAACTGCGTTTGGTCTGAGGAATTTTCAAAATAGACTTTCCCGCATTCCGCAACCTTTCTTCCATCGATATAAACTTGATAAGAAGAACTTTGGTCCGGCAAACCAAGAGCCAGTTCTTGGTATTTCTTACCTAGGTAGACTGTGACTTCATAGGTTGCATATCCATCCCCGAGCCTTTCTCCACCAGGCTCATTCCAAGAAGATGGAACAAAGATAGTTTCTAAATCATCTCGATCTGAATTCTGTTGGCTGGCTTCTGGTTCCCTTCCGAATTTCCAATTCATCCACTGAAATTTCCAATCGCCAATCAAGACAAGAGACTGGTTCGAATCTAAATCATATTCCGTAATATCTAAAATGCCCCGAACGATCTTGGGAGAGTTAGCCGTAAAATTTTGAGTACAACCAAGGGAAAGCGTGATGAAAAAGATGGAGAATAGAATCAGGCATTTTTCTGTATTTCTAAGGGAGTATCTGATTTTGTCTGTGAGTTTCTGGAGCTGATTCATGGGTAGGTTGGCCAATTTGATCCTGTACGATCTCGTTTCGCCGGAAAATCCTAAGTTCTAAGCTGGAATGTTTCGACCGAAAAAAAATGGCATTTCCGGGAAAATTACGGGTAGAAGAAACCTTGACAAAAGAAGCAATACTTTAAAGCATAGCAGATAAATTCCAATAAAACAGACAATAAGTTCACCTTATTTGTCTGAAGGACAGTAAAATGAAACAATCGTACGAGCCAACGAAGCCAAAAAAAGGAATCTCCGTTTTTCTTTCTCTAGTATTTCTCGGCATCCTTTGCCTGACGAATGTTTCCCTGATTGCACAAGAGGTTCTACTCAATGCATCATTCGATCCCACCAGGGAACTTTACGAAGATATAAACCGCCAATTCTCCGAAGTCTGGAAAAAGAAAGCCGGCAAATCTGTGCAGTTCCAACAATCACACGGCGGTTCCGGAAAACAAGCTCGGGCTGTCATTGACGGATTGGAAGCAGACGTAGTTACATTGGCTCTTTCGTACGATATAGATAGTATCGCCCAAAACTCCGGGCTGATTTCTAAGGACTGGGAAAAAAGATTTCCGAACCACTCCACACCGTACTACTCCACTATCGTTTTCTTGGTAAGAAAAGGAAATCCAAAGAAGATTAAAGATTGGGAAGACGTAGTAAAACCTGGAATCGGTGTAATCACGCCGAATCCGAAAACTTCCGGAGGAGCTCGCTGGAACTACCTAGCAGCATGGGGATACGCCCTCAAAAAATTCGGATCAGAAGAAAAGGCAAAGGAATTCATAAAAGCTTTATACAAGAACACTTCTGTTTTGGATACAGGCGCAAGAGGATCCACAACTACTTTCGTACAGAGAGGAATCGGGGACGTCCTACTCGCTTGGGAAAACGAGGCCGAACTTGCGATCAATGAATCCAAAAAAATAAACAACGGAGAAGTGAAATTCGAAGTCGTTTATCCGAGCTCAAGCATCTTGGCGGAAACACCGGTCGCGATCGTGGACAAGGTAGTAGAAAAGAAAAAAACTGCGGAACTAGCAAAAGCTTATTTGGAATTTTTATATTCGAAAGCTGGACAAGAAACTGTCGCGAAACATTTCTTCCGACCTTTTGATGCTGCCGTATTAAAGGCAAACTCTGCGAAATTTCCGAAAATCAAACTTTCAACGATTCGGGACATAGCAGGCACTTGGAAGGATGCTCACCAAAAGCATTTCGCCGACGGAGGACTTTTCGATTCCATTTACGGGGAAGCTAAAAAATAAACTTTTAGAACTCGAGCCATCCGAAGCTTGGCTCTTCGTTTGACGGAATACCCCACCATCCAAAAATTGTAGGAAAGGGGTTTTGATTCTGCCTCGCACAAGAGAAAGCTTCGGAATTTCTATGAATATCGTATTTCGACCGTACTCTAAATCCAGCTTCGGACTTGCACTTGGAATCACAGTATTCTATTTAAGCATACTCGTAGTTGTTCCTCTCTCTGCTTTATTTTTCCGTTCCGCTGAATTAGGATATAGTGGTCTTTTGGAAATCTTTTCCGAGGATCGAATCCAAAGTGCTTTGCTTCTCAGCTTTGGTGCCGGCGGAATCGCGGCGATCCTGAATCTTTTCATCGGTTTCTTATTTGCCTGGGTACTCGTGCGTTATGATTTTCCAGGTAAAAAACTCTTGGATTCTTTGGTGGACCTTCCATTCACACTGCCTACTGCGGTAGCTGGAATTGCACTCACTACGATTTATTCTACGAACGGATGGATCGGAAGAATACTAGATCCTTACGGAATTAAGATCGCGTACACTCCGGCTGGAATCGTAATCGCATTGGTATTTATCGGATTTCCATTCGTAGTCAGAACTGTTCAGCCGGTCTTGGAAGAACTTCCGAAAGAATTGGAAGAAAGTGCTTTTTGCTTAGGAGCAAACAGATTTCAAACTTTCTGGAAAGTATTACTTCCGGAACTTTGGCCGTCTCTGCTCGCTGGAACCAGTATGGCATTCGCGAGGGGAATCGGAGAATACGGTTCTGTCGTTTTCATCTCCGGAAACCTTCCAGGTAAAACAGAAATACTACCTCTATTAATCGTCACCAAACTAGAACAGTACGAATACGCGAAGGCGACCGGGATCGCAATATTGATGTTAGTCTTATCCTTCGCGATCATGTTTGCGGTGAATTTATTGCAAAATAGGATCTCTAGGAGGTTAGGATGAGAATTTCTTCCCCTCTATGGATTCGGATTCTTCTCATAGGATCCGTATATCTTCTTGCCGCATTGATTTTGCTTTTACCTTTAGTGACTGTGTTTATGGAAGCCTTCGCGAACGGTTGGAACGGTTATTGGACTGCATTACAAGATTCTGATACACTTTCAGCCCTTTTGATGACTTTGAAGGTAGCAGCCATCGCAGTCCCTTTGAACACAATATTTGGAATTATAGCGGCATTTCTTTTAACAAGATTCGAATTCCCTGGAAAGAATCTAATTCTTACAGTGATCGATTCTCCGTTTGCTGTTTCTCCGGTAATTTCAGGACTGATCTTCCTATTACTCTTCGGTCGACAAGGTTGGCTAGGAGAAACCTTGGACGAACTAGGAATCAAGATCGTGTTCAATACCCCCGGACTAGTCATCGCTACCATCTTTATCACTCTTCCGTTTGTGGCAAGGGAACTGATCCCGTTGATGCAATCACAGGGCAAGGAAGAAGAGGAAGCCGGAATTTTACTCGGAGCTTCTCTTACGAAGACATTTCTGCGGATCATTGTCCCGAATATCAAATGGGGACTTTTGTACGGAGTGATTCTTTGTAATGCAAGGGCCATGGGAGAATTCGGAGCAGTCTCTGTTCTTTCCGGACATATTAGAGGAAAGACAAATACCCTCCCCTTGCAGATCGAAATGTTGTACAACGAGTACAATTCTGTGGGAGCATTTTCTGCGGCGTCACTTCTTGTATTCCTTTCCTTACTTACTTTACTAGTAAAGACGATCTTAGAAAGAAACATCTACGCAAAGCCTGTGGAACCGCCGGAGAAGATAGAAGCGAGTTCAAGTTCTCAATCCGAACCAGAAGCACAGGCAGATTTCAGTATTTGAGGATACTCTTATGTCGATAGAAATTCGTAATGTAAGCAAACGATTTGGAGAGTTCCAAGCTTTAAAGGACGTAAATCTTACGATCCCAGAAGGAGATCTTGTAGCCCTTTTGGGTCCTTCGGGAAGTGGAAAAACCACACTGCTCAGAATTATCGCGGGTCTCGAAGAGCCGGATGAAGGCGAAGTAGTATTCAACGGAAAGGAAGCAAGAAAGAAAGAAGAAAGAGGAGTAGGCTTCGTTTTCCAACATTACGCTCTTTTCAGACATATGAATATTTTCGATAATATTGCTTTCGGTCTGACAGTCCGCCCTAGAAAAACCAGGCCTTCCAAATCCGAAATTAGAGATACTGTATTTCGTTTATTAAAATTAGTTCAATTAGAAAGCTTTCATGATCGCTATCCTTACGAGTTGTCTGGAGGACAAAGACAGAGGGTAGCTTTGGCAAGAGCCTTAGCGATCGAACCGAAATTTCTGCTGCTGGACGAGCCCTTCGGTGCCTTGGATGCAAAGGTCAGAAAAGAACTGAGAACTTGGCTGAGAAGATTACACGACGAAATTCATATCACCAGTGTATTTGTGACCCACGATCAGGAAGAAGCTCTCGAAGTAAGTGATTCTATCGTAATATTAAGATCTGGTAAAATAGAACAAATCGGAACTCCTGATGATGTGTACAATCATCCGAAAAATGCATTCGTGTTTCATTTCTTAGGGGATGTGAATCTTTTTCACGGTCGAATCCAGGATGGAAATACAAAGATCGGAGAACTTGTCGTAGAAACGCCGGAACATTCCACCATCAAAGACGCAGAGGCGGTCGCCTACGTCAGACCATACGACGTGCAAATTCATAGATCTGAGGAGTCTGGAATTCCGGCAGAGATCCAGTACATCCACTCAACCGGAAGGAATGTTCGGATCGAACTGAAGAGATTAGATTCTGGCTCTTTGATCGAGTCCTTGATGGACCAGGCTACCTTCAAGGAAATGAATCTCCTTCCCGGAGAGACAGTCTATCTTAGAATCCGAAAAGCAAAGGTGTACACGGAAGATTTTATTATCTGAGCTATAGTGCAGCAAGTATTCCAAAGTAGGATGTCGGAGCTGATAGCTATGCCTTGTTCTGGCTATGCTTATCGCCAATTCTCAAGTTTAAGTGCTTTAATTCTTCGGAATTCTTTCTCATTATTAGTAACGAGAGTATAATCGTTTGAAAGTGCTTGGGAGGCTATCAACAGATCAAATGGACCTATTGGTTTTCCAGATTTTTCTAAATCAAATCGAATTTTAGCTGCGATTTCCGTATCGCGACTTTCAAATGAAACCACATTTAAATAACTTATAAAATCATCTAAAGCTTTTCTATTCTTATCTTTGTGAACACTCTTCTGAACACCGTAATATAATTCAAATTCAGTAATAGTAGAGATATAGATGTTTTCTAATGAAGCCTTTTTAAATTTCTTATAAACTGATTCAGGTTTTTGATTAATTATATAAATACAGATATTTGTATTCAATAGATACTGATTCATAATGAATCACGTCGATCGTAATCTCTTGGCTGATTTCTTTCAATTCTGAAATCCTCAGAAAATTCGTTTAGATTATTCCAAAATCTATCTACCGCGTCGTCAATTGGAGTTAGAATTACATTATTTCCATCTTTACGAATATACACTTCCTTCCCCTTAAATCTATATTCCTTAGGGAGCCGAATTGCTTGGCTGTCTCCATTTTTAAATATTTTGGCGCGATTCATATATATATCTGAATATATATTTTATAAATGTCAAGGCTTTCGGAAGCATAAAGTCACTAAATTTCAATTTATGCGAAGTTTGATGAATCTTGTCCATTCATCAAATTATTCAGGACCTTATTGCAAATCCAGGAGTTTCCTTCGAGCCAGCTTATTACCCAGAAGCTATATTATCTTTGTGGCCCAAATATATCAAAGACTATGATGATGCAGTTTTAACTGCTGCCGGCAAAATATTAGAAGCCAAAATCGTAACTTTTGACAATGAATTCATTAAATCTTTCAAAAAGTTAAATTTGGGCCTGCATCATATTTGATAATTGAGATTTTTTGCATTTCTAATTAAAGTAATATTCAAAGCCAAAATTCCGCCTAACGTCAATTACATGAACGTTCGCTTAGCCGCTGAAGCGCGTAATCGCAAATAACCCAGCTCTAGTTTTCTTCGGCGACTACAGACTGTAGGACCTCCTACAACTTCTTTCCCGGAATTTTAGCTCCGGGGTCTCTGGATAGCAGTGTGTGAGTTTGGTAATTTTTAGGAAGGCCCCGCCCTTCCTGGGCGGGGGCCGGTGCGGTGGAAGTACCGTTCGCTTCATTTCACAAATTTTCTTTTTCGACAAGTGTTTTTCGTTTAAACGAGAGCTGTAGGAGCTCCTACAAGCTATCCAGAAATTCCGGAGCTTCTTTCCCGAAATTTTAGCTCCGGGGCCCCTGATAGCACTGCGCGAGCTTGGTAATTTTTTAGGAAGGCCCCGCCCTTCCTGGGCGGGGGCCGGTGCGGTGGAAGTACAGTTCGCTTCATCTCACAAATTTTCTTTTTCGACAAGTGTTTTTCACGTAAGCGAGAGTTGTAGGACCTCCTACAAGCGGAACAGAAATTCCGGAATTTCTTTTGTGGAATTTGTTTTATTCTTTCAGGGCTTCGATTTCAGAAATCTCTTTCGGAATCATAGAAGTCAAAATCTCGGGGGTTTCTCCATTTATGAGAATATCATCTTCTATTCTAACGCCGATCCCTCTAAAATTTTCCGGGATCCTTTCATCGTTGGGATCAAAATATAATCCGGGCTCCACAGTAACTACCAATCCATTCGTCATGGCCTTGCTTCTTCCGTTATCAAAATAACGTCCTACATCGTGCACATCCATCCCTAAGTAGTGGCCAGTTCTGTGCATGTAAAATCTCTTATATTCTCCGGTTTCGATCAGAGAAGAAACATCTCCCTGCAGAAACTTCAAATCTTTCAGACCTTCCGTTAAAAAGCGGATCGTCTTTTCATGAACTGTGTTGAATTCAACATTTGCTTTGGTTTCTGCGATCGCATTCTTCTGAGCTTGAAGCACTAGCTCATAGATAACTTTTTGTTCTGCGGTAAATTTCTTTGAGGCTGGAAAAACCCTGGTGACATCTGCGGTGTAACAGTCTTTTTCCGCTCCACTATCCACTAAAATCGCATCATTATTTTGTATTTTAGATTTATTGGAAGTATAATGAAGTATAGTAGCATTCTTTCCTGCAGCGACGATATGGCCATAGCCTCCACCCCAGGCACCATGCTTCAAATATTCTGATTCCAAGATCGCCTCTAACTCGAATTCGTACATCCCAGGCTTGGTCTCTCGCATCAATCTTTCGTGACCGATCGCAGTGATTCTGGCTGCTTCCCTGAGCTTATCTATCTCTTCCTGAGATTTGTACATTCTCATTTCGTGTAGAAAATTAGGAATTTCTAATCTTTGAGGTCCAAACTTGCCTTCTCTGAGCCTTTCGTTCAGTACATAAACTAATTCTAAAAGTTTAGAATCTCTTTCCTTATCCTTTCCAAAAAAGTGATATAGAGTAAATTGGTTTGTCAGAATTCCAACGATCCTGGATTCCCATTCCCCCAGATCAAAGGACTCATCCAATTCCAGGCGATTCTTGATTTCAGTTTTGCCCAAACGGATTCCTGTCCAAATTTCCTTTTCCTTATCTTTTGGAAGGCTAAAATGAGCCGAATAGTTCCTTCTCAGGACTAATACTCCGTCGTTCTCTTCGATTCCCGTAAGATAGTAATAATCGGAATCTTGACGAAATTTGTATTCTACATCTCTATTCCGAATTCTTAATGGAGCAGCAAATACTAACAATACTTCTGCATCGCGAAGTGAATTCTGCACGGAACGAATCCTATTTCTAAATACACTTTGATTCATAATTACTTACCTATTAGACCCTAAAAGACCCAATGCTTCCCGAACGATTCTTTCGGTATCTTGCTCTAACATGCACCTAAAATGCTTTTCAGGGCAGACCCTTCCTCCGTGAATTCCGCATGGGCGACAGTACAGGTTTTCGATTTGAGATATATATTGCTTTGATGCCAGAGGAGTATATCCGAATTCCGGAATTGTCGCGCCGAAAACGGCTAACGTAGGAATGTCAAATGCAGAGGCGAAATGAATCGGAGAAGAGTCATTCGAAATCAGTAAGGCTGCCTTACTCATCAGATAAGACAATTCAGGCAAACTAGTCTTCCCCGCGAGGTTCGTTGCATACCCTTCGCCTACTTCCTCACATAATGGAAAGTCTGATTTTCCTCCGGTCAGAACGATCCGATAGTCAGTTCTTTCCGAGAGTTCTTTTCCTATCTTTCTAAACTTATCTGCTGGCATTCTTTTGGTTTCCCAAACAGAGGACGGAGAAAGAAGGATAAATTTCTTTTCCTCGAGACCGTGTTGTTTCATCAGAAGCTGAATCTGACGGACACTTTCCTCCTTCCAAAAAAGCTCTGGTACTTTAGAAATCGCGGAAATCTGTTCCTGCGAATACAATAGTGACAAAAGTTTATCCACCTCGTGCGGACCCCGCAGAGGTCGTGAAATCTTTTTTGTTAATAGAAATGAAAATCCTGCGGAAGAATAGCCGATTCGAATCGGGGCACCGGTTCTCCAAGCTATCAAACTAGAACGAAAAGAGAAATGAGGTGAAAAAACTATATCAAATTTCTTTAATTTTAGTTCACCGGTAAACTTCCAAAATGCGCCTACGGAAGACTTAATGGTTTTCTTATCTAGAGGTACAAGCTGGTCTATCCAAGGATTTGCCTCTAGAACGCTTTCGGTTCCTTTGTTAACAAGTACGGTCAGGTTAGAATCTGGATAGAGTCTTTTTACTTCCCGAATCAAAGGAGTGGTTAATATCAGATCTCCCAGAAAAGCGGTTTGGATCAGAAGTATGTTCTTTTTCATTCGCTTCCTATAATCGTCGCAAAGTTATTAATCCCCAATCCTCCGATCGACAAGGCCAAGCCTCTTCGGTATGCGCCCTTGGATATTTCGCGAAAAAGTTCTGCGATTTGTGCCAATCCCGAGACTCCAACCGGATGCCCTCTTGTTTTCAATCCCCCGGAAGGATTGATCGGCAATTTTCCTGTTTTATGAGTATGCCCTTCCGCTATGAACTTTAAGGCCTTTCCTGTAGGGAAAATTCCCGCGTCTTCGGCGCTGATCACCTCGAAGGGCGTAAACGCATCGTGCAACTCCGCGATCTGAATATGCTCAGGTTTTAAATCGGCTTCCTTATACGCTTTTGCGAAGGCCTGCTTAGAGGCAGGAAAGCTCAAGGCCCCGGGTGGACCTCCTACATGGCCTACACCATGCCCTGCTCCTAATATTCGGACAGGAATTTGATTTTTAGGAATCCGGTTCCAATCGCTCTCCACCAAAATCGCGCATGAGCCATCCGACAAAGGAGAAATATCAAAAAGACAAAGGGGACTCGAAAACATCGGTGCGGAAAAGTATTCATCTTCACTTAACTTTTTTTGAATATGTGCGATCGGATTTTCTAATCCGTTGTCATGCAGTTTTTTTGAGAGCGCAAAAAGTTCTTTTCTGGAATATCCAAATTCTTGCATGTATCTGGTCGCACTCATTGCTCCGCCTTGGGCCATGGACATTGCGAGTTTTCTCTGAGTTCCGGAAAGAACTGAACCGAGTAAAAGATTATTTTCTTCTCTGGGAAGTCGGCTCATTACTTCGGTCGCAATTACGATTCCTCTCTGGAATTTCCCGGACTCCAAAAAAAATTTTGCCAGATGAAGCGCAGAAGCACCGCTAGAAGACGCTGTTTCAGTTCGAATTGTAAATATATGAGAAAGACCTAATGTTTCTTTGATTTTTGCAGGAAGGAAAACTTCTCCAGTATATTTTTCTGGTGCCATCGCAGCAAAAATTAGGAATTCAGGCACGAAATCCGGATTCCTTTTTAGTAAATGATACGCAGTCTCACATGAGAGAGAATGATAATCGGAATCTGTCTTACCAAATTTACTAAGCTGAACGTCCCGAAGATAGGTTTTCACCATATTCTAACATAGGATCTGGCGCTTGGAATGCTTGCAAAGTCAAAAACAAAGATAGAAATATTCCAATATTAGAATCAGGCTTTTCAAAAAAGCGCCATTTGATTATACTGATCTGCGGAGGAGAAACGACGTGAAAGGCAAGCAAGAAGTCCTCGACATTCTAGCGGAAGTGCTGTCCGCCGAACTCACCGCGATAAACCAGTATTTTATCCATTCGAAAATGAACAAAAACTGGGGTTATCACAAGTTAGCTGACTACATGAAAAAAGAATCCATCGAAGAGATGAATCACGCAGATCAAGTGATCGAGCGAATTCTTTTTCTGGATGGAATTCCTGATCTTCAAAGATACATGAAGATCAATGTAGGAAAAGATATAGAGTCGATTATCAAAAACGACCTGGACGTAGAACTTTCGGCCGTGGAACGTTTGAATCGTGGGATTGAAATCTCGACCCGCAATGCAGACAACGGCACCCGTGAATTGCTCGAGAAGATCCTCGTATCCGAGGAGGAGCATATCGACTGGCTCGAGGCCCAGCTCGAGATCATCAAAACCATCGGTGTCCAGAATTATTTGGCCCAGCAGATCCCCTAAACATTGTTTTCAAAAAAAACCACTTTCAAAAAATCCCCTTCCTCTCGTCAGGGAGGACAGGGGAAAGATTCTTCAAAAAGCTCAAAGAATACAGAACACAAACATTCCAGACCAAAAGGCAAACACCAATCAGGTGAGCCTAAACCTTTCCGCCACAAGGAAAGAGAGGAAGGTCGCTCAGAAGTTTCCGGAAAAGAGAAAAAACCTTTTCGGCCCAAAAAGATAGAAGAGGACGATTCCAGAGGCAACAGGAAATCTCATCGTTCGCAAGTAGACAACTCGGACAGAAAGAGACCCCATCGTTCACAGATGGATCACTCTCAGGAAAAGAGACCTCAACGTTCTGGAAACAGATCTCACGGCCCGAACCAAGGCATGGGCAACAAAAAACCTTTCCGTTCCAAAGATCGTTCCGGATCCAAAACTGGAGAACGACCTTACCGCCCGATTGTAGAAGGTGGCTCGGAACATTACGACCCTAGTCCTTACAGATCAAAAGAAGAGCAAAGTTTTCCAAGGGGACGCTCCCATGGAAAACCGTTTCAATCAAAACATGGAAACTCTCGTGGCAATTCCCAAGAGGGTGGCCCTTATCGTCCTACGGATAGAAATCGACAAGGCGGACAGCGAAACGAGTCCAGACCTAGACACTCAAGAGCAGAAGGCGGTCAAGAAAACCGTCGGCACTCCAATCGAGGTGGCTCTCAAAGAGAAGGCTCTGGATTCCAGCAGAGATTCAGAAAAGAACAAGGACAAAGGCCACACGGTGACAGACATTCACACCGCGGTTTTCGATCCGAAGAAAGTTATGATGATATACGCTCCGGATGGAGTTCCTCCAAATTATCCTTAAGTGAGTTTGATCGCCCTGAATCCCTGACCTTTCACGCGTCTTGCGGAGACGGGTTGTCATTTTTGTTAAGAGAAGAAGTGGAAGAATTCGGACTGGATGTACTTTCAGAAAATCGAGGCGGAATTTTCTTTAGAGGACCTGCCAAGAAAGTCAGGGACTTTTGTCTGAGCTCCGGAATCGCTTCCGGCATCAGCTTTGAGCTTTCGTCTTGGAACGATATACAAGGTCCGGATGATCTTTACGAAGTCGCAGCGATGTATCCTTTCGAAAAGCTGCTTTCTCCAGGTACTAAATTCAGAATCGATGCTAGCACAAAGGATTCCTTGCCGGATTCTAGATACGCAACTTACCGATTAAAAGACGCAATCTTTGATCGATTCAGAGCAAAAGGACTGGAACTCCCTGAAGCTGACCGAGAAGAACCGGAGGTCCTTTTTTATCTAAGATCCAGAATGGATCAGGTAAAACTCTTCCTAGCTTTGCACTCGCAACCTTTACAAAGAAGAGGACACGAGAGAGAAGGCGGAGAAGCACCGATCAAGGAAACATTAGCACAAGCTTTATTACGTTTTTCTGGTTGGAAAGTGGGAGAATCTCTGTATGATCCGTTTTGCGGCTCGGGAACTTTGTTAATCGAAGCAGCGCTTAGAGTTAGGAACAATGGCTGGGTCAACTACCGTAGTCTATCAGTGTCTTCGATATTCTCCAGGTTATTCGGATCCTTCCGAATAAAAGATTCTAAAGCGTCCGATGCAGACAAACCAGTTCTTGTGGGCTCTGATGTTTCGGAGGAAGCAATTGAACTCGCGAAACGAAATGCTCGCGAAGCTGGAGTAGCAGACTTGATTTTGTGGAAAGTCTTTCCGGCGGAATCTCCTCCAGAAGATTTTGCATTTCCGAATGGAAAGATTGTGACAAATCCACCGTACGGAGTCCGTATGGGAGATAAAGAATCCGTGGCTGAACTCTACAGCTCCTGGGGCAAAACCTTAAAGGAAAGATTTCACAATATCGATGTGGCTCTTGTGAGTGGAGATCCTTCCTTATTGGGATATTTAAAACTAAAATCCTCCAAAGAACAATCCGTTACGATTGCTCAACTGAAAGGAAAATTAGTTGCCTATCAGATTAACTGATTAAGGATCTCGGGGAGAGATGAACCATCAGGAGATCCTCCTTAAGCTGCTCGAAGTTACCGAAAATTCCAAGGATAGCTTTCAGTTTTTAAAACTCTTTCGCTCTTTGGAGCCCGAAAAGTTTGCGATTATTCATGCAAACTCCGAGACTTTGGTAGAATCAGCCGAGGCGCTTTTATACAATCTGAAACTTCTCCAAAAACTGGAGCTGTTTCCGATCGTAGTCTTGGAAAAGGATGCGGTTTCATACGCAAATCTGTTCTTTCGGGCACCTTCTCCCACAAAAGTAACCCTGAAGGAAGTCAAGGATCGCAACCAAGAAGATTTCAGCGAACCGATGCCTGGAGCCCAGAGCCTTCCGGCGAAATGGTTCCGGACTCCTAGCCAACCTCTTGAATCAGTAAAACTTTCATTAAAAGAACGTAAAATTCCAGTCTTCGTGACGGATGTAAACGGACAAGAGGTCTACACATATTTAGCAAAGCTTTGTTCTCAGTTGAGCACAAGGAAGCTTGTTTTGCTCACCGTAAGAGGTGGAGTACACACTCCGAAAAACAAAAAAATTTCCATTTTGGACTTTGAATCTACTGAGGAAATTTCTGCAGAAGACAGAAATCTGGCGCAAGACTGCAGAAAGATTTACGAAATAGTAAGGGATCCGAACTTTCAAATCGCGGTAACGAGTGCGCCAGGTTTACTAAAAGAACTATTCACAATCAAAGGTAGTGGAACTCTATTTAGAAAGAAAAATAAAATCGAATTCCACGATGATATCACCAAGTTAGATCGAACAAAACTCAATCAATTGATCGAAAATGCGTTTCGCAGAAAGCTTAAGGAAGGCTTCTGGGAAAATCAGTTTTCTGGAATATTATTAGAATCCGAATATAAAGGTTGTGCGATTTTTCAAAAGACCGATTGGGGCACATTTCTTTCTAAATTCGCAGTCGACGAAATAGCCAGAGGAGAAGGCGTCGGAAGAGATATTTGGGACGCCATGCTAGAAAGGTATCCAAAGGTATTCTGGAGAGCCAGATCCGAGAATTCCATTTCAAAGTGGTACACGAAAGAATGCGATGGAATGTTAAAAGAAGAAGTCTGGATCTATTTTTGGATCGGGCTGCACGATTCTGAAATTCCCGAAGTGTGTAAATTCCTGAGGAACTTCCCGGTAGATTTGGAATCTAATGAAAGCGCAGAGTCGAAATCATTCTTATCTGCCTGATCGAAAACCATGCCCGAAAAAATATTTTACTTTGATGGGAACTGCGAGTTTTGCACTTCCCTATCTCAAAAACTGAAATCAGTTTGCCTAGACCCGGCAATTCAGTTCGAATCATTTCAAAAGTATTCAAACGAAGAATTACGAAAAATGAATCCTTCCCTAGATCGGAGGGTAGCACAAGGAAATGTACAACTCTTATGGGAAGGAAGACGCTATCCCGGCTTTTTTGCAGTCAGAAAACTTTCCCACAGTCTAAGGGGCTGGAGATGGATCTCTCCTCTCCTCTATTTACCTCTGGTACCCTTTTTCGGGATACTAGCTATGAATCTCCTGAAAGCAGTTAGATCCGGAAAGCCTGAGTAGGCCCTGGTAAAAAACAAGCCTTGCATCTAAAGCGGCCAAATTCCCCCTTCTAACACTTTCCCTTTGCTCCTCGGTAGTCGCGGCGACTTCGATCAATCGGAACATTTTCTCGGAATGAGATTCGTCAGCTTCCAAGTTGACTTCAAAAAATTTACCTTCGGGAAGTACAACTCTAGATTTCAGTTCTTTGAAAGAACGATACATCCGACCGTACTCCAATTTCAGCAAATATTCGTTAGCTGGACCCAAGGCTCCAAGTGCCGCGTAAAAATCGGTCGTAGTGGTTTCATTCATGAGTTTGAGATAAGACGCAGTTTCCGGGAGTAAATCATCTTCCGACACGACTTCTCCCATTTGCATTAGAAACTTTTTAAGAATGAAAACATGAGAATTCTCCTCGGATCCTTCTCCCAACTCTTCCCAAATGTTCTGCACTAAAACGATTTTGGAAGCCACCGAATCAGCGATCGCCGCGGTCTGCAAAAACCAGTTTACGAAGGAAACTGAGACAAAGTATTCTTGCTTTAACCAAAGAATTAAATCTTCTCTTTCCATCCTCCTTGCTTTTTCTCTAAGCCAAGGGTTCTGTTCCAAAACCGAATGGTTCTGAACCTGAAGGGTTAGCTCCTCCCTAAAAGGAATTATTCCCTTCATAAAAAATCAAAACTCACTTTGGGAGATTTGATTTTGGAATAGGAAAAGCGTTCTGTACGAAACTCTTCTCGGGCGATATCGATCAATTCTTTTAACATTTCAGAATAAGTTCCAAACGAATGTGTATAACAAATAGGGAATGTACTATAATAAGGGGATAAACCAGGCGTAAGATTCCATTCCAAAAACTGCGGCTCTCCGCGATGGTTCGCTTTCCAATCCAGACGAGCCGCACCGGCCGTTCCGATAAATTCGCATAATCGAATGGATAACTCCTGAATATTCGCCTCTCTAGTTTGATCTAGATCGAAGATCAATCTCTCCGGCATCGAAGATTTAGTCTTCGTTCGTTCCCCGTAAACGGATTCCAATCCGTTATCCAATTCAACCCTACCTACGTTGCTGGCTCGATAACCGAGTTCGGGAGAGCCTATGATCGCGACAGTCCATTCTTCTCCAGGAAGAAACGATTCCCAAACCCAAGAACCGTATAAATAGGATTTCTTTTCCAGGAATCTATACAAACTTTCCAAATTTTGAATATGATTTTCATCACTAATACCTAGACTGGATCCTTCTCCATTCGGTTTGTAGAATACGGGAAAATCCGCTTCGGCCGGAAGTCTCAGACCTTTGAATCCAGGAATGGAAGATACATGGACTTCTTTAGAATTATCGTCGCCACTCGAATCCCAGATTCCCCAATCTGCTGTAGGTAATCCTAAAGATAGTGCGATCAATTTAGACGCGTGCTTGTCCAAACTGAGTGATTGAGCATACGCGTCAGAGCCAGTGTGAGGAAACCCGGAGTATTCTCCTAACGCAGGCAGCCAAGCCTCCCTGTTCCTGGATAAAAAGCCTTCCACAAGATGAAATAGCACAGGCTTTTCGTTCAAGGGAAGATTTCTGAATTTGTGAAGCAAGCCTATCAACTCTGAGGGGGACTCCACTAATTCTACAATCTCTCCTTCCGTTTCCAGTTGCTCTTTGATCGAATTCACTGAAGCTGCCCCCTCCCACTCCTGAGTAAGAGCTCCTGGAAGATCATTATGAGATTCTAAAATATCTGCGATTAAAAGAACTGTGGGCGAAGATTCCGACATTAGTCTTCCTCCGAAACCAAAGAAATTCCTCGGGATACCGAGTATGCTTTTTTATGGATCGATTCCCAAAGTTCGGAGTTTAGTTCAGGATATTTAGAATCGTATTCGCTCCCTATCGGCTCAGGACTCAGATGAAAAGTACCGTGGACGGCCGATTTAAACACATGGGTTCTTGTTTCTCTGTGAAAACCGAGATACCAATTCGGTCCAAGGGTAACTTTTCCTCCGCCACCCGGGAGATCGTTCACAAATTGTGGAATCCCCATGCCTCCAATTTTTCCCCTCATATATTCTATAATTTCTAATCCTTTGGCTAAAGGAGTTCGGAATCCCCTAGAGCCTGGAATAACCTCAGGATCGTACATATAATACGCGCGAATTCTCATCTCTAAAAGTCTCCGATGCAGCCGAAGCATAGATTCTCCGTCGTCATTGATCCCCTTTAGAATGACACATTGGTTTCCTACGCTCACCCCAGATTTCAATAATCTGAGAATGGCCAGTTTGGCTTCATCAGTACATTCCTTTTCATGATTAAATTGTGTATTACAAAAAATTGATAATCTTTCCTGATTTCTGGCTTCCAGTATTTCGCAAAGTTGCGGAGTGATTCTCATAGGTAAAGTAACAAGATTTCGAGTACCGATCCGACAGATTTTTACGTGCGGAATTCTCTCCAAATTTTCCAGAATCCAGTCTATCTTAGAATCCGAAAGATTCAGAGGATCTCCTCCAGAAATCACGACGTCCGAAATTTCCGAATGACTTTGGATATACTCAAAGCAGGCTTCCAGGTCGCCAACATCCATTCTTTCGTCTGAACTGGATACTTTTCTGCCCCTCATACAATGCCTGCAATAAACGGAACATTCATGATTGGAAAACAAAAGTACTCGATCCGGGTACATGTGAGTCAATCCTCTAACTGGAGACAGGTCCTCCTCGTGCAATGGATCCAAAGACTCTTCTGCGGAAAAAACAGACTCTTCGGCTTGCGGTACGATCATCTTTCGGATTGGACAATTGGGATCTTTTGGATCGGACAAGGACAAGTAATAAGGAGTAGTTCCTACATTCAAACGAACCGAATTTTCGAGCCCGTATTTCTCGGAATCCGTAAGGGCAAAATACCGGTTTAAGTCCTGGGACTTTACGCGATTTCGGAGATGGGATTTGTAATCTGACCAATCTACCCGGGAGAACAACGTCTCTCTCTCACGAAGGATTCGATCGGGGGAAAAATAGTTTGCTTCTGTCTGGGAAGCGATGGCTTGAGGAAAATCTTCCATGGCTTATACGAAAGTGTACTTTCCCGTGCAAAGGGCCCCGCCCTTCTGGGTGGGGGCCGGAGCGAAGCGGTGGTACCCTCCGTCTACTGTCACAAATTTTTCCGTTTCACAAGCTTTTTTCCGTGCCATAGAATTAGTAGGAGCTCCTACTAAACTTCCAATCCATCGCATTCGAATCCGATAAGAGCCTTTTTCGGAAAAGATATAAGTGCAACAGCTACAATATCCGAACCGTAGCTCGGAAAATCAAGCGAAGGAAAAAAGGAATGCCCAGATTTCCTCAAGCGAAAGCATGGATCTGTCCATGAATTGGAACCCTTCCAAAATTACAGCCCTTGCTTTTGACGTAGATGGTACACTTTTTTCTTCCGAAGAGATCATTCTGGAGACTTATGTAGAAGCAATTCGCAGATTTTCCGAATCTTCCGGTATCCCGCTCGAAACTCCGAGTAGGGAGCGGATTATGGTAGAGATAGGCAAACCGGTAAAAACGATCTTTCGAAACCTGGTCCCCCAGCTAGAAGAAGGCCAAAGGGATCAGATTTCCGATTCGGTGCTTTCTTTATTGGTCGAAATGATCCAGAACGGAAAAGGTCACTTTTATCCAAAAGTTTTGGAGACGATCGATTCGCTCAAAAAGAAAGGATATCTGATTCTGGCTGCCTCGAACGGCAGGATGCCCTATGTAGAAACGATACTGCGGGTCTCGGACACCCTCCGCTTCTTTGATCCGATTCTGGTCTTGGATAACGAAAAAATTGCCACGAAGGCAGATATCGTCTCCGAATATTTATCTAGGTATAAACTCAGTCCAGATCAATTATTGATGATCGGGGATCGAAGTTCTGATTACGAAGCGGCCAGAAAAAATAATTGCCCATTTGCATTTTGCGTTTATGGACATGCCCCAGAGGGAGAGATCCAAGATTGGGAAGTCTCCCTAAATCAGTTGGAAGATCTAGATAAGGTTCTTTAAACCCTTCTCTAAACCTTCGAAACTGGCTGAAAAAAAGAGAGGAGCTCCTTCTTTCCTTCCGAAAATTAATATGTGCCGGAACCAGAAAAGCTCAAGTCCTTGCTTTATGCTCTCACCGGAATCCTATTTGTTCTAGTACTTTTAGATAAATCCCTGGGGGGCACAACCGATTCCCCTGCAAACCCGGGGGAAAAGACCGGCTTTTTTTCCAGATTTAATACGATTGGAAAATCCGAGCCTGTATCCCCTTCTTCCACTCAAGGTTCCTCTCACACACAACGAATGGATAGAGCAGAAGATGAAATTCTATCTGAGTTAATGGGGAACTCAGATTATTCTGAAAACGAAATGGAATCGAACAGCCTGAGCGAAGATTCAGATCCGGAGGATGTATTTATTCCGGTCGTAGAGAATCCCAAATCGAATGTATTGGTGACCGAAAAAGATTCTTCCTTCGTAAATCCAAACAAAGCAGAACATCTGAAGACAGGGCCGGAAGAAGCTAAACTATACTTTTTGAAATTTTACGGAAAAGGTACGAAAAGCCACTCCAGGCTGGTGCTGGTAAATCGCAAAATCGGAGGTGGAGACAAAGTCCTCAATTTATTAAAAGAACTCGGGAAGGGACCTCTTCCAGAAGAGAGAAAGCAAGGAGTTCTAAACGCTCTCCCCCAAAGATTTTCCTATTCTACGGACTACTCGATGGAGAACGGTATACTAAAAATTTCCTTAGGAAGTGAGTTCGAAACCGGCGCAGGTCCGGAAATACTCAAGGATAGAGTAGACCAACTTTGCTATACGATCCTAGACAATATCCCGGTCAAAGGGATTCGTTTATTTATCAATGGTAAAATCGTAAGATCCTTAGGTGGGGACGGTTATCCCATCCCAGCCGTGCTCACAAAAAGCCCGCGAAAGATTGCGATCCTATAACGGATCTGCCATGTTTTTACCATACTTAGCATCCGTAATTTTATTATTTCTTTCCTTCTCAATAGCAAATTTTTAAGAAGCCGAATTTCTTACTTGCCAACTAGGACATAACGTTCCATGCGTGGAGCTTGGGAGTGTTTCGATATCGGAATTCTCCAAGCGGAAAGAAAATGTATGATTCAATGGTTATTCGGAAGAGATACTGCCCTCCGGTATCTTTCTAAGCAGATCTTATTCTATAGATACCCTCAAGATTTTCTGAAAAGAAACTTCAAGGAAATCAGAGGCTCCCTTTTTTTACATTACAGCTTTTGCATATTAATCAGTCTTGCAAGCTTCCTTATCCCGAATACTAAAGCTCAATCGGGCGATACTCAACTCTTCCTACACGCAAGCAGGTTCACCTTAGTTCTGCTTTCGCTGCTCTTCCTCAAACTCACTTCCAGGAAAAAGAATTGGATTCCTGAGAAAATGGAATGGTTCAAAGTTTGGACTTCTTCCGTACTTTTGATTTCATTTATCCCTTATCTGTATTTCGATTTCAGTCACTACGAAATCTATCTTCATCAAGCGACTGCGATCCTTTTAAGCATGAACTTGATCCTTTGGCTGACACCAACTACTTCTCTGGTGACCAATTTTGTATTTAGTCTTACTTTTTTTGCAGTATGCTTTCTACCGAATAGCGATCGAGATGCGTTGAAAGAATTTCCGATTCTGTTCACCTATATCTTTGTAGGATCCTTTGGAAACATCATCATGAACTACTGGAGAATGATGGACTATAGAGATAAGAAAAAACTCTCCAGAGTAGTCTCACACCTAAGATGGAAGAATATACAGATCCAGAAAGTTTCGAGCGTGGATGATCTAACTGGATTATACAATCGTAGATATTTGATCGAACAATACGATGTTTTTAAAAAAAGAGCCCAGCGTTACAAATTCAATATGGCTCTGATCATTTTAGATTTGGATCACTTAAAAGAAATCAATGATCAGCACGGGCATATCGTAGGCGACGAAGCCTTACACACATTAGGCGCAGTAATGAAATCGAGGGTGAGAGCTACAGACATTTGTGCGAGAATCGGAGGAGATGAATTCTGTATCTTGCTTGATTCGGTAGAACCAAAGAGCTTCCGGTCGCTTTGTGAATCCTTGCGTAAAGGAATAGAGAATCAGCCTCTTTCTGTTTCAAAACCAAATCGGCCGGTCAAAATCACCGCGTCGATCGGAGCTACGATTCTAGCTCCGAATGAAGACTTTGGTTTCGACGACCTGTATCAGTCTATAGATTCTGCTTTGTATCGTTCCAAGGGGGAAGGTCGCAACAAGGTCACCATTATCGAGGCGACCAAGCACGATCCGGCTCGTAGAATCCTTACTTCTTGGGCTGAGGAAGTTCGTATATATAAGTAAGTTCGCAGTATTCTCCGTCACCGAAATACTTCTGCTCTTTGACCTCTAGGAAAAATAGCTTATTTTTTTGAGCAGGCTCGAGCTCATCCAATTTTTGAGTTACCAATAGTTTCGCAGACTCGCAAGAGGTCTTTCTCATCTTAAATACGTCCGACTCTTCGATAGAAACAACGGAAGCTTTTCCAATCGAATGAAATTCATATTTATGAGGGCCTAATTCCTTTACATGAACTCCAGTATCCATATGGATTTTATCTTTGGTAGGTACGGGGCACCGAACTAAACTGAACACAAGGGCCAAAAGAGCGCCGAACAAAAGCAAATATTTTTGGACTGGGGAATACTGCTGGTTTCGATCCATTCTAACTTCCTTAAGAATTAAGAATAACTTTCCTAAAATTTAGATCTCTAAAATCCAATAGAGCGTATTATGAAAATCACACTCTGAATCAAAATCATATTTTTTAGATTAAGCGATTCAATTCCAAAGAATTCTATCTATCACTCTAGCAAAGAAAGACAATAGATTTTCGCAATTTAGAATTCGGCCAAGACTTTAATTCGGAATCGCGAGCTCCAATCCTTTGTACTTATCGTAATTGTACAAAAGATCTCTGCGCAATGGACTAAAACCTGCTTCTTTTAAGAATTTCACGGCTTCTTTTTCGGTTTTCAGTCCGAAAGAGCGGAGTACATTTTCCTCAATCACCACTGAAGAAATATCATCTGCGCCGCTAAACAAAGCAAGCTGACCGACTCCTTTTCCGAGCACCATGACGGAAGTTTCTATGTGTCGAATATTATCCAAAAAGATTCTGCAAATTCCCAAGACTTTCAAATATTCCACCGTTGGAACGGATCTTACTTTGAATCTCTTTGTTTGCGGTTGAAATGTCCAAGGAATAAAGGATAAAAATCCTCCAGTGCGATCCTGGAGATTCCGAATCACTCCTAAATGTTCGATCACTTCTTCTTTTGTTTCTTCTGAACCGAATACTATATTCGCACTTCCTAATAAGCCAACCTCATGACAGGTTTCCATTGCACGCACCCATTCTGCAGTGCTCGCCTTTTTGGGCGAAATGATGTTTCGCATTCTATCAGTCAAAATTTCTGCGCCGGCCCCCGGAACCGAATCTAGTCCAGCATTCTTTAATGTGAGAAGCACTTCTCTTAATGAAAGGCCAGTAATGGACTCTAAATTGATAATCTCCACTGGCGAAAATGCACGGATATGCATGTCCGGGTATTTTGCTTTTACAAAGGAAATTACATTTAAGTAATAATCGAAAGGTAATTCTGGATAAACTCCGCCTTGGAGGAACATTTGGTCTGCTCCTTCTGAAACGGCGAAATCCATTTTTTCTAATATTTCTTCCTTTGTAAGTACGTATCCTTTTCCGGATCCGATTTCATCCATAAAGGAGCAAAAACTGCATTCCACATTGCAATAGTTTGTGTAGTTCACCACCCGAAACATGGTGTAACTAGCTTGAGTATGCGGGAGGACCTTCTCTCTTAGAGCTCTCGCTACCGCCATGATCTTCAAGTGGTCTCCATTCTCGTAGAGTTCGAGCGCTTCTTCAGGGGAGATTCTTTCTCCCTCTAATGCTTTCTCCAAAATGGAGTCTGTGGGTTCCGAATTAAAAATGCCTTTCATACAATAATAGCTCTGCTGATCGCTTCTTCCTTCAAGGTTTCGATCGTTTTGAAAATTGCGACTTCTTTTTAGAACAAGACGTACAAAGAAACCTGCAAGCCTTAATTGCGACTGATTCTCTTTTAGAAAAGAAAATATAAGAAGTGCAACAAAAACTTCTTAGCATTGATTAGAATTCGGATCATTCGCACTAACGAACACTTCTCTCTAAGAGAACATTTGTCCTAAACCCACTTTCTTCTTTGGCCGCCAGCAATAAAAACAGCACGAACGACTGTTCTGCAATTTTTCCTGGACAGTCGGATTCGCGATGAATACGGTGCATCTTAAGACCATTCAAAGAGAAAAGGTACCATATACATATGGCAATTTCCCAGATCGCCTTCCATGTCATTTTTACGGCACTGTTTGCAGTTGCGAACTTTGTATTTGTGCAGGCCATTCTTTATCGTTTGAAGCTTGTATTCAACGCGAGAAAAGCCCACGGAACGGAAGATTTTAGAGAACATCCAAACTGGGCGTTCCGAATCAATAGTTTCGTCATGAACGTGATTCTACAAAAAAAGAATTTTAAAGAACCTTTACGTGGAATCATGCACGCATTTATTTTCTACGGGTTCATCGCCTATCTTTTGCATACCGGAAGCCAAATGATCGCCGGGGTGATTGGCTATGGTATGGATGATCCTTACAAATTCTCTTTAGTAAGCTTTCTTGTAGGAGATACTGCAGGATTTTATTATGAAGCTTTTGTGCAAGTAATGTCCATCTTGGTTTTAGTGGGCTTGGGATTTTTTGCGTGGAGACGTTGGATCCAAAAAGCAAAAGGTTTGGACGTGCACTCACCTGCTTCCGCAATCGTAATCGGAATGATCGCGCTGTTAATGGTCTCCACTCTTTTAGGAGAAGGTGCAAAGTCAGTAGGAGCGGCTTACGACGACCCAAGCCACGAACCTTCTATCCTCGCTGCCGGAATCGGTGGTGCATGGAGAATGATCGGCGTGGAATACTCCACTGCGGATATTTGGGTGCAAATCATGTGGTGGGTTCACATACTCTCCGTGTTTGCTTTCATGCTGTACGTTCCTACTTCAAAGCACGCACACTTAATTTTTGCTCCATTCAATTACTTCCTACAATCTGATACTCCGAAAGGCGCTCTTTCTAAGCTGAACTTAGAAGATGAAACCGCAATTTGGGGAGTCAATCGCACTGAAGATTTCCCTTGGCCGAATCTTTTGGACGGACTTTCGTGCATCGAATGCGGTCGTTGCCAAGTGCAGTGCCCTGCAAACAGAACCGGCAAAGTTCTGAATCCGAAGGCAATCATTGCGGACTTAAAACACGCACTCATGGATAAGATGCCTGAGGTAGTAAAGATTCGTGAAACGGAGGGAGAAGGTGCTGCCGATAAAGTTGCGGCCCTTGAAACTGGAGTCATTAATACATACGAAGGACTTTCCGAAGAAGCTCTTTGGGGCTGCACTACTTGTTACGCTTGCGTCGAAGCCTGCCCTGTTGGCAATAACCAAGTGGATGCAATCATTGAGATGCGAAGACATTTAGTTCTGGCGGAATCCAAGTTTCCGAACGAATTGATGAATGCATTCGTAAATATGGAAAACAATTCCAATCCTTGGGGCGTAGGAGCTCATACAAGAGCAGACTGGGCGAACGGATTAGATGTAAAAACTCTAGCAGAAGATTCTAATGTAGATGTTCTATATTGGGTAGGATGCGCTGGTGCGTTTGACGATCGCAACAAACGGATTGCTCAGTCTTTCGTCCAGATTCTCAAAAAAGCAAATGTAAACTTTGGAATTTTGGGCACCGAAGAAGGATGTTCTGGTGATTCAGCAAGAAGAGGTGGAAACGAATATCTCTATCAGACTCTTGCACAGAGTAACGTAGATACAATGAATCGATACAACGTGAAGAAAGTTGTAACTGCTTGTCCTCACTGCTACAACACGATCAAAAACGAGTACCCGCAATTCGGCGGAAACTTCGAAGTCACACACCACTCAGAGTTCATCAACCAACTAGTGAAAGACGGAAAGATAGATGTAAAAACTGCGGAAGACGCGAATTCCGGGAAATACACCTACCACGACTCTTGCTATATCGGAAGATACAACGACAACTACGAAAATCCAAGAGACCTTGTGAAAAAGGTTTCCGGAGGAAAACTCGCAGAGGCTTCTGATCACCATTCTAAGGGACTATGCTGCGGTGCCGGTGGAGCTCAGATGTGGATGGAAGAGCAAAACAACGATCGAGTAAACTTCAAGCGCACAAAACAGCTTTTGGATACCGGAGCGACTACAATCGCAACTGCTTGCCCATTCTGTATTACGATGATTACCGACGGCGTAAAAAATGAAGGTAAGGTAGAAGATGTCAAAGTAAAAGACATCGCAGAAATCGTAGCGGAGAATCTCTAAATTAATTTAGATTTCTAAATTCTGTCCATAAACGAAAGGCCTCCTTTTCCGGGAGGCCTTTTTATTTGTCTTCGAATTCTTCTAATAAAGTTGCGCAATCGAAGTCTTGAATCAACCGACCTGCTACCTGCTAATCGGTTTATAGTTTTGATTTTGATTTATCTTAAGATTCTTTCTTAGAATAAAAAAGCCTGTAAATTGCAGGCTTTTTTATTTTCAAGATGAGATGTATTCTTTTGGATTAGAACTCTTCCGAAAGGGTCGCACATTTAACATTCTCTCTTTCTGGAACATCAAAGTAATTTCCATAGTAACAATAAGCGAACAAAAACGTCCTCGACGAATCAACATGACTTCCCCAAAAATAAGTTTCTTCTGGAAACTCTGTTTGGGCTATACCCATTACTGACTGGGAACAGGCAGTTTCACTTATTTGCTCGTAATACTGCAATTGTGCAGCTACCTTAAGCTCAGAAAGTCTCTGGAATTCGCTATACTTACCGATTTGACTACCTGCAAAAGTTTCCTCAGAAATCGGTGTATAATTGTAATCAGTGTAATTCAGTAAATAATTCCTAATTTCTTTTAGCAAATTTTCAACAGGATAATACCTTGTCATATCGATAATGGCTTGAGTAGGTGTTTGTATCTTACTTGGATCATCGATTCTCTCTTGCAGATAGCTGATTGTTACTGCGCATTCGGTTGGGAGGGGGCTAACAATCTCTAACGATTTCTTAAATTCTTCTAATCGAATTGCTCGATATTCCTCTGGATTTGTTCCGTATAAGATCTCTTTCTTGCATCTTTCATATGGAATTAAATCAACCTCGGCTAAGTACACATCCGAGGAGGATCTTAATACTTTAGCACAAGCCGTAAAATTCAAACTCCCCGTACCAGGTCCACTACTTGGCGGTCCATCGTTTCCAGGATGAGAATTCTGAAAGAAATTTTGTAAGAAACGGTCGTGGATATCTTTTAAAGTCTTGTTTTCTTTTTGATCCTCACATGCACCAAACAATATTAAAATCGCAAAAAATACTAAGCGAAGATTTCTCTGTTTCATTCTAAGTCCTTTTTATCCCACACTTGGCAATCAGCTCAAGATGCAGGATCTACTTTGATATTGTAGTTTGAACTTATCACGAATAAGAAACTCAGTCGACCTTCCGGGCAACATTGCACTGCTCTGTACTGAATACTTCGTTTCATATTATAACTTCGTCCCTGATTCTGCGCTTAGTAGAAAGAGAGCGTTTGGGAGTTTCGGTTCCAACTTTTTGCTTAATATATAACGGTGAGAATTTTTTAAAACGGGCTAAGTAAAGGTAGCCTGCGTTTCCACCGCAGGCATTCTGTTTTTACTTTACGGATTTCCTTTTTAAGCCTCAGAACTCTTCCGAAAGGGTTGCACATTTTAACTTTTGCCGTTCTGGAGTGTCATAATATTTTCCGTAGTAACAATTCGAGTATAAAAACTTCCGAGGCGAATCAATGGGGAATCCCCAAAAATAAGATTCTTCGGGAAACTCCGTAGACAGGTTCCTATCAACTGCATTAGAGCACGTAGTTTCGAGTATTTGCTCATCGTGTTGCAATTTAAATGCTTCATGAAGTTCAGAAAACCTTCTGGACTCGCTGAAGGTACCGATTTGACTACCTGCCAAAGTCTCTTGAGAAATCGGTTTATAACGATCCGAGTTGAAATTTAGTAAATAGCTCCTGGTTTCTTTTAGCAAATGATCAACAGGATAATATCTTATCCTGTTGATATAGTCTTGAATAAATGTCGCGGTAATCTTATTCGGATGATCGATTTTCTCCTGCAGATAATGAATCGTCTCTTTGCATTCGGTCGGGAAGAGTCTTACAATCTCCAAGTATTTCTTAAATTTTTCTAATCGAATTGCTCGATATTCCTCCAGTGTTGTTCCAAATAAAATCTCCTTTTTACAGCGTTCCCGCGAAATTAGATGTAACTCGACGTAGTAGCTATCCGGTTGCATTTTATACACCATAGCGCAACTCGTAGAATTTGAATTCCCCGTATCTAGTTCTCCACCCGAAGTTCCTCCTTGATCGAAATCCTGAGTAAGATTTCCTAAGAACCGATGATAGGCATCTCTTAGGATTTTATTTTCTGTTTGATAATAAGATACACCAAACACTAGTAAGACCCCGAGAAATAGTAGGAGAAGATATCTCTGTTTCATCCCAAGTTCTTTATTCCTTACTTTGCAATTCATTCGAAAGTATCTGATCTACTTTCAATCTAAGAACAAAAAAACCTGCAGTAAAAACCACAGGCTTTTTTATTTTCCAGATGAGGGTATTCTTTTGAACTAGAACTCTTCAGAAAGTGTGGTACATTTTTGATACTGCTTATCAGGAGCGTCGTAATCTTTTCCATAGTAACATAGACCGTTCAAAAACGTCTTAGGAGAATCAATAGGCTTACCTTCCCAAAAATAAGTTTCTGGAGGAAACTCCGTGGTAAATATATTTCCGACTACATCAACGCATGTAGTCTCGTTTATCCCTTCCATAGGCCCCATAAATATTATAGCTCGTAAATCCTCGAATCTTTGGTATTCGCTGTACGTTCCGACTTTACTAGCAGCATAAGTTTCCTCGGAAATCGGCGCAGAAGGAGCATTTAGCAGTGAATTTCTCATTTCTTTTAACAAACTATCAACAGGATAATAACGAGCGCTGTCAATTTGAGCTTGAGATTCAACGGTAATTTTGCTCGGATCATTAATCCTGTCTTGCAGGTAGGTAATCGTTGCCGCACATTCCGATGGAAAGGAGCTCACAATTTCCAGGTATCTCTTATAGCTTTTTACTTTGATGGATCGATTTTCTTCGGGGGTTGTCCCCCAAAGGATCTCCTTCTTGCAATTTTCATACGGAATTTGAACTAAGAAGACCTGGTACGCATCCGGTGTCGCTTTCCTTACAATAGCGCAACTCGTAGAATACGAGCTTCCTGATCCACTGCCTGTTCCTGTCCCTGGTCCACCGCCTGGGGTTCCGGTGCCTGGTTCACTCCCCGGTGTTCCACCTGGCGCAGAATTTTGAATGAGATTTTGCACAAAGCGGTTATAGACGTCTTTTAGAGTCTTATTTTCAGTTTGATCCTCACAAGCACCAAACACTACTAAACTCGCAAAAAATATTAAGCGAAGATTTCTATGTTTCATTCTAAGTCCTTTGTATCCCACACTGGGCAAATCACCTCAAGATGCAGGATCTACTTCGATATTGTGATTTAAACTTATCACGATTCAGGAGCTCAGTCGTCCTGCCGGGCAACTTTGGACTACTCCGTAATGAAACTTTCGTTTCGTATTATAACTTCGTCCTTCAATCTGCCCTTATTGGAACGAAGATTTTCTTTTTTTGGACTCCGACTTTTTACTTAGTAAAGTGGTGAGAATTCTTTCAATTTGCGTTAGAGCAAAAAAGCCTGCAGAGTTGCAGGCTTTTTATTTTCAAGATAAGAGATATTCCTTCGAACTAATATTCTTCAGAAAGGGTGGCACACTTCTGGTTCTTTCGTTCTGGGACATCAAAGTAATTTCCGTAGTAACAAAAGGAGAGCAAAAACGTCCTTGGAGAATCAATGTGCCTTCCCGAAAAATAAGTTTCTTGAGGAAACTCCAGTGAACGCTGATTAACAACCGCCGTAGAACAAGTAGTTTCGTTTAATCGTTCAGAATATTGCAACTGCCCTGCTGTCATAAGTTCCGAATATCTTTCGTTTTCACTAAATGTACCAACTTGACTTCCTGCAAAAGTCTCTTCAGAAATCGGCGTATAATTATAATCACTATAATTCAATAAATAACCCTTAGTCTCCTTTAGCAAATTATCGATAGGATAATATCTTGTCATGTCGATCTGCTGTTGAGTAATTGTTTCAATTTTACTTGGATCATCGATTCTTTCTTGAAGATGCTTAATCGTGGCTTCGCATTCGGTTGGGAAGGCACTTACAATCGGCATTGATTTCTTAAATTCTGCCAATCGAACTGCTCGATATTCCTCAGGCGTCCTTCCCAATAAAAGCTCTTTCTTACAACTTGCATAGGGAATTAAACTAACTTGGACAAAGTAATCATCCGCAGATATTTTTAACACTTTAGCACAAGCATTAAAATTCGAACTTCCTGTTCCCGTCCCTGGATCGCTGCCTGGAGTCCCGCTTGGAGCAGGATTCTGAATGATGTTTTCCACAAAATGATTGTAGACGTCTTTTAAAGTCTTGTTTTCTTTTTGGTCTTCACATGCACCAAACATGATTAAAATCGCAAAAAATAGTAAGCGAAGATTTCTCTGTTTCATTCTAAGTCCTTTGTATCCTGCACCTGGTAAATCAACTCAAGATGCAAGATCTACTTCAATATCGTGATTTGAACTTATCATGATTCGGAAACTTAGTCGTCCATCCGGACTACACAGGACTACTTGGTAACAAAACTTTCGTTTCGTATTATAACTTCGTCCCTGACTGTGTGATTATTGGAACGAAGCTTTTCGTTTTTCGACTCCGACTTTTTACTTAGTAAAGTGGTGAGAATTCTTTCAATTTGCGTTAGAGCAAAAAAGCCTGCAGAGTTGCAGGCTTTTTATTTTCAAGATAAGAGATATTCCTTCGAACTAATATTCTTCAGAAAGGGTGGCACATCCATTGTCCGCTTTTTGCTGTGTAGTCAAGCCGCTCCCATAGTAGCACATCATATCTGACATGATCGTGGTGGATGTAGATTGCGAATACTGAGTAAAGTATATGTCTGTCGGGAATTCAGAAATCGCCTTTGCTTTTACTGCATTTCCACAGTTTAGCTCATTTACCTGTTGATTTGCAATTTTTTCGGTCAGTACAAAGTCTTGATACCTACGAGACTGTTCTGCAGTCATTACTGTAAATGCATTGATCTGATCCTCTGTGAATCCTATCGATAGGAAGGACTTTTTTGCTTCATAAATCAAACTTGGTATTTTATAAAATCGAAAAGAGTCTAATTGACTTTGAGGGGGCAGTGGAATGAGTGATGGGTCGTCCACCCTAGCCTGAAGGTAAGACGTCGTATTGACGCATTCTACCCCAATCTCTTCTGACACTGCTAAGGCCCTCTGTATCCTAGGAATCATAGTTTGACGGTTTTCCTCCGGAGTATTTCCGGTTTGGATAGATTTGTTACACTCGCTTTCGGATATCGGCATAACTATGGCCGCGTACTTACCCCCTCCCATTTTCATTGCTTGTGCGCAATGACCTGTTATCTGTTCGGTCTGAGTGATTCGGTCGATAAATGCCTTCAAATAGTTAGAATTATCATCCTTCTTTCCTTCTTCGCAACCAAAGACAGTCAATGTCATAAAGCAAATCGCTAACATTCCCTGAATCGTTTTCATTTTCGCGCCTCCTATTAAGCGAATTGTTTGTTAATAGGTATAGGCTAACATGATTGTGAAGCTAAGTCGTCCTGCCGGACAACACAGGACTACTTTGTAATGAAACTTTCGTTTCGTATTATAACTTTATCCCTGCCAATCTTTATGCTCAAAGCCAAGCTCTAAATAATCAGTTTTAAAATTCTTCCGACAAAGTTGCGCAACCGAAGTGTTCCATCTCTTGAGCGGATAATCCCGAACCATAATAACAAGTGCTTTCCAAAAATGTTTTTGTACCGGATCTACTATCGTTGCCATAGGAAAATTTATCGGTAGGAAATTCTGCCGAGAGTTTTGCAGTTGTAGAAGAATAGCAGCTGGGTTCGTTCGCAGACGAATCACTCGCTAAGTTTAACAACAATACAATATCTCCAAGGCGTTTAGATTGCTCCAAACTTCCTGCTGACGACGAGCTGAAATCATGCTCATTAAATTTCAGAAAATTTAAAATGTACTTTTTAGATTCGATTAGTAAATCCGGCACCGGATAAACCTTGATACGCGCCAAGCTCGACGACTCATTAAATAAAGTAGTAACCGAGGGATTTTTCAACCTTGCCCGGATAAAATCAGCAGTATTTAAACACGAAGGACCAATTTCTTGAGCTACCGTCAGGGCCCTTTGGTATTTTCGAGCCGCGATATCCAGATTCTCTTCGGTTGTTAATCCGACTACAGATTCTTTTTTACAGTCTCCTTTAGAAATCGGCAAAAGACTTGCTTGGTATTCGTTCGAATTTGACGTCTTTAAGACTATCGCACAGTTCCCTAAGGCTTGGTCGATAAATAACGTTAGTAACTCCGAATTATCCGGCTTAGTATTCTTTACGCATGACATTAAACAGATAAAAGTAATTGGAACGACAATCCAATGTTTATACTGGCTCATCAATATCTCCTAGGAAGCGATACGATGATTCTGGTCTAAGATTTCGGATTCGTCGTCCATCCGGACAACATAGGACCACTTGGTAAGGAATATTTCGTTTCGAATTTTTACTTTGTCCCTGATCAGTCCTTTGCATACAATACTGAGCCGTTTGAATTCAGGGGAGCTGGATGAATATTCTCATGGGTGCTTAGAGGTTAAGATTGAATCAATTGAATAAAAGGCAAAGGAATCGCAGCATCAGTTATTTGAGTACATTACGATTTTATCATACCGGATTTGCGCTGCTCCCAAAAACTGTGAAGAATCCTGTAGATAAAAAAAGAGCGGAAACATGATGTCCCGCTCTGGAATAATCTGGTGCAAATACATTATATACGACTTCGGAACCTTTTTTTATCTTACAGAAAAAATTCAGGGAATACCAAGATTTTTTAAAAATAATTTATTTCCAAACCTAAAGAAAGCATTCGTTCGAAAATGCCCCACCCTCGTGGGCGGGGGCCGGAGCGAAGCGGTGGTACTCCCCTTGCCACGAAAAGACATTCCTGTCTATAGGAATTTATTCCTTAAGAGACTGTAGGAGCTCCTACGGAAAAGCAGTTCCGGCCACCTTTTGGGGCTTGGAGAGTCATTCGATCTCGTCTGATTGTATTTCCTGAGTAGGATAATCCAATAGTCGAATTTCCGGATTTTTTTTCTGGAAGTAGCCTTTTTCCCATTCGGACTCGAACAAAAGCGCAGATCTCTTTAAGCTATCTTGAACCAGATTGGATCCGGTCGGCACCTTAGGTACATCTTCTTCGGGCAGCCAGCAAGAAACTTGGTACGGTAGGATATTAATATTCGTAGGAGCTCCATATTCATCTAATAGTCTTCTACGAAATACTTCGAACTGCAACTGCCCCATTGCACCGATCACTGGAAGACCTCCGCCGATCACCTGGGAGCTGAATAAGTGTAAGATTCCTTCTTCTGCTAGTTGCTCGATTCCTTTTCTAAAACTTTTAAGTGAGCCAGTTTCTGTGCAGGAAAGAGTTCCGAAAATTTCGGGAGCAAAGACTGGCAGTGGTTTTAAATCAGGCACTTTGCCAGAAGATAAGATATCTCCGATTGCAAACGTTCCTGGATTGACCAAACCTATGATATCTCCCGGAAATGCCTCATCTACTGTATTCCTGTCTTGTCCAAAGAACGCAAAAGAGGAAGAAAGCTTCACCTGTTTCCCGAGTCTTCCGTGATTCACGGTTAGCCCCCTTTCGAACTTTCCAGAGCATACTCTGAGGAATGCAATTCGATCTCTGTGCGCCTTATTCATGTTAGCTTGTACCTTAAATACAAAACCGCTGAACCCGGTCCGAACCGGATCTAATTTTCCGCCGTGATCCAAAGGAAAGTACAAAGGTGGAGGCGCAATCTGTAGGAAATGATCCAAGAAAAGCTGAATTCCGAAATTATTTACCGCGGATCCGAAGAATACCGGAGTGATCTTAGATTCTAAAAATGCTTCCAGCGAAAAGTCACCAATTCCGCCTTCGACTAGTTCTATCTCTTCGCGAAAAGATTTCAAGACCCAATCTTCGAACATGGAATCCAAACTCGGGTCGTCCACACCGGAGCTTTGAAATGCAGATTTGGAAGATCCGCCTGGAGTCTTGTCATAAGTATAAATTTTTTTGTCTAAGCGGTTATAAACTCCGCTAAAATCCACTCCTGTTCCGATCGGCCAAACCATCGGAATCGCGGTGATCCCAAGTACGTTTTCAATTTCGTCTAAAAGAGAAAATAGAGTTTTGGTCGGACGATCCATCTTGTTCACAAACGTAACGATAGGAATTCCTCTATCGCGGCATACTTTGAACAATTTGATGGTTTGCGGTTCGACTCCCTTTCCTGCGTCTAGAACCATCACAGCAGTATCAGCTGCAATCAAGGTACGATATGTATCTTCGGAAAAGTCCTCGTGGCCAGGAGTATCAAGTAGGTTTAAAACATGTCCCTTGTATTCGAATTGTAGCGCGGCTGATGTAATGGAGATCCCTTTTTCTTTTTCCATTTCCATCCAATCGGAGGTCGCTGCTTTTCTGTTTTTACGTGCCTTTACTGCTCCAGCGAGTTGTATCGCACCTCCGTACAAGAGTAGTTTTTCGGTAAGTGTCGTTTTCCCTGCGTCCGGGTGCGCTATAATTGCGAAGGTCCTCCTACGCTTGGTCTCCGCCTCCACGGTTTTCTGTGCTTGTCCTAAAGCTGTTTCCGACACAGTTCAAAATCTCCTCTTTGAATACGTTTTCGCGGTGCCTAACCTTGTCAGCCGGAAAACCCGGGCCAGATTTTCGTTAAAACGCATAGGATTTATTATCCATTCGTATTAGTTCAGTAAAACGATCGTAACCTATTTCAGGCAAACTCGTCGTCGTTTTGCAATTTATCAAACGAATCGTCACCTCCGCTTAACCGGCAGAAGATTCGATGAATATAGACTGCTTTTTTCCCCGGAAAAACACTTTGAGGGGGGTTACCCCCTTTCCTTTTTGCTACAAGATTCTATCTCACTTTTAAAAACCCTTCCGTCCTTATTCTTAAATCCAATCGAGTAGATACAAAATCCGCCGATCGAAGATATCTGCATTTGCGATTACAAAAGCTTCCTCGGGGTTTTACGGTTGTCTAAAGCTCTATTCGTTTGTTTACTGGACGAGAAGGATATGAGTTCTCTAAAAATAAAACATCTTATCTCTTGGAAAGACTGGAGCGACGAGGAGATTCTGGATCTCCTGAATTTTGCGATCCATGTAAAGAACCATCGAGCCAATTACCTAGGACATATGACCGGTAGAACTTTGGCAATGCTCTTCCAAAAGACTTCCACAAGAACTAGGGTTTCCTTCGAAGTAGCGATGACAGAAATGGGTGGAAACGCGATCTACCTGGATTGGATGTCTTCGAACTTTCAGCTTTCAGATATAGACTTAGAGGCCGAATACCTTTCTAGAAACGTTTCCATTATCATGGCTAGAATGAGGAAGCACGAGGACCTACTGCAGTTACGAAGTGGTTCTCAGGTGCCAGTCATCAACGGGTGCTGTAATATGTTCCACCCTTGCCAATCGCTTGCTGATATACTGACCATTGCGCTGGACAATCCAAAACCTCTGTCACAGTTAAAATTAACTTATATAGGAGTTCATAATAATGTTGTGAACTCCCTAATCGGAATTACAGCAGCAATCGGAATGCACCTAACGCTTGTTACTCCGATTGCAGAAAAGGTAAACATCGACGAAGAAACAGTTACCCGTGCGCAAAAAAAGGGAACTCTATCTTGGGAAACAAATTTGCACCAGGCAATTGGCGACGCTGACTATATCTACACTGATACTTGGGTAGACATGGAATTCTTCAACGATCCGAATTTTGCAGAAAAGAAAAAAGAAAGAATGGAGCTCATGATGCCTTACCAAATCAATGAGTCTCTACTTTCTAAGACTAAGGCAAAAGTTATGCACGATATGCCGATTCATTCAGGATACGAAATCACTCGCGAAGCAGTCCGTAATCCGCGGTCCATTATTTTCCAACAAGCCGAGAATCGGCTCGATGCGCAAAAAGCAGTGATTTTGCAATTGTTGGAAGTTTAAGACGCTTTCGAGCGGATGCATTTAAGTCAATGTTTTCCTCCGGTCTAAAAATCCGTTGCCGGGAGGGAAAACTCAAAAAACCCTGTATTTAATCAGCCAGTTCGGCTTCTAAATTCGGCAAAAAGGTATTTCTATGTCCAAATTGACCCATCCCCAGGAAGCGCTCTTCCAAGGAGAGAAACCCTTCCCCATCATCCCGTCTTGCGAACATTTTGCAGGTTCAGAAAAGCTAATCACCAAAGCTCTAGAGCTACAAAACAAACTAGGCGGCCTCTTCGACATCACTATGGATTGCGAGGATGGAGCTCAAACAGGTAAAGAAAAAGAACACGCAGAGATGATCGTTCGGATCCAAAAATCCGAATTGAACAAGCATAAGATGAGCGGTGTTCGCATCCATGATCATAGCAATGCATTCTGGAAGCAAGATGTCGATATCATCGTTCCTGGTGCTGGAGAAATTATCGCTTACATCACAATTCCAAAGCCAACCAAAGCGGCTCAAGTGGAAGAAATGATCACTTACATCCAAAAGGCTGCTCAAAAAGCAGGAATTAAGCGTGAAATTCCGATTCACGTATTAGTAGAAACTCATGGCGCACTTGCAGAAGTAGAAAAAATTGCGGCGCTCCCTTGGATGCAAGTCTTAGATTTTGGATTGATGGACTTTATTTCGGGGCACCATGGCGCAATTCCAGCTTCTTGTATGAAGAGCCCAGGACAGTTCGATCACGAGTTGCTTCGTAGAGCAAAATCTACAATGGTCGCGACTGCATTGGCCCACGGAGTAATCCCTGCACACAACGTAACTCTTGACCTGAAAAACCAATACCAAACTTACAAGGACGCAAAGCGCGCACACGACGATTTCGGCTTTTTGAGAATGTGGTCAATCTATCCAACTCAAATCCAAGCGATCTTAGATGCGATGTCACCAGACTTTAGCGAGGTCCAAGACTCTGCGGAAATCCTAATCAAAGCGCAAGATGTTGATTGGGGTCCAATCCAGCACGCGGGAGATCTCCACGACCGTGCGACTTACCGTTATTTCTGGGAAGTATTACAAAAAGCGAAACTTTCCGGGATTGCTATTCCAGAAGAAGCAAACAAGCGTTTCTTCTCTTAATCCAGTTTATAAAAAAGGGTGATCCACCGATCACCCTTTCTCTTCGATGAAAGAACAAACTCTAACTTTTGTTCCTTCAAATCTGTCCTTTCAAAAAAATCTTACTTACTGAATCTCTCGTTTAATTTGCCGATCAGTTCCCTGAGGCTGCGATCCATATAATCCCAGGCTTTTTTGCTCATCGGCTCAAGAGGCATCTTCTTTTGAAGCTGCTTGAATCGATCAAAAGATTCTCTAGCATAATCCAAAAATCTTCTAGGAGTGATACCGAGACGGTCAAACTGTGTTTCATTTTCATTGAATAGGGCTGCAATTTTGCCACGATACTCGCCTTCTAAAAAATAGAATCGAATATCGTCCATTGACTCTTCAATTGCTCTAAAAATCTTAGATCCCGGTCCTACAGTCGGCGGCTCCGGTTCTGTCACAGGTTGAATCAAGGGTGGTTGGACACGGACCACATGACTCGCATGTTTATTATCTTCCCTTTTCAGGAATGCCTGTAGCTTCTCTCTCTTCAAGATATCAGGCAAAAGGCTTTTCTTCTTTTCGGTCACTTGAATTCGAACCCTTTTCTTTCAGTTTGCCTTTGAGACATACGAAGCAATCTTAGATGCCGGATCGTTCATGTCCAGAAATTTCTAAACTTCCTTCGATTCTTAAAAAAGGAATTAACATACTTCTACCACAGTTTTGGACTTCACTTTCCAAGTCTTAGTTCCCTATAAAAATTAACGCGACTCTTCCTTCAACTTTCTTAAAGCACAATTAGGCAACCAGTCACACCTAAGACAAAAAGGATCCTCTGTATTAAAAGTTGGAGGAGGACAAAGATTTGTATCCTTTGCTTGTAATTTGGAAAGTATCTTTTCCTGCTCACTCTTATCTTTGGTCTCTCTCAATATTCCAAGCAAGTCGCGATTTTTTCGGATCTGCTCTTCAAAGGGATCCTCCAATTTCTTTCTGACTTCTTTGGGCCTATCTTCTTCTTGACGAATAAAATGTGGTTTTGGTAACGAAGCCTTTCGATCAAATAAAACGTAGAAGGCACTAATTCCGAAAACAGCACCTCCTAGATGTCCTGAATTGCTTACTGGGAAAGGCGCGAATTGAATGGACCAATGGCCTACTATGCTTAAGTAGCTAATCATATCGAACAAGTAGCCAAAACCGATCAGTACCCAAGCAGCATTCTTTGCTTTTACAGGAGGGAATGCAAATTTAGCTTCCGGAAACATTAGCCCGAAGACAGCAAGTACTCCGAACACTCCTCCACTCGCTCCGATCGTAATCGTTCGATAACTATCCCAGACTGAATCAGGCGCGACGATTCCTAGGAAGTGCCCCGAATAAGCGAAAAGCACTACACAGATCCCTCCTCCTAGTTGAGCAATCAGGTACAAAGCAAGAAATTTCCATTCATTCATGTACCTGCAAATCCAGAAACCTAGAGTATAAAGTCCGAGCATATTCATCCCGATGTGAAAAAACTTCATCAGAAAGTCGCCTGACACATTGTGGAGGAAGCCGTAAGTAAAAACCTGCCAGAACATTTTTCTTTCGATCACAAGACTTGGGTTCAGTCCAAAATAATAATTAATAACTCCCCTGCCACCTTCCAAAAGGAGCAAAATCCAAACGCTAACATTCACGATTAGAACTAGGTTTAGGGGATGCAGCACGGAAAGCCCGAATAGTTTAGGGGTCTTTCCGTAAATTCTCTTTGCCATAATGGTATGATTAGCGGAACTGGCAGAAGAGTCAAGTAGGCAAAGCCGGGGCTGGGAGAGCCCCGGTTCGTCCTCATCCCCCGGGAGAGGGTGGATGATTTCAATCACATAGTAATAATCGTAGAAAAAGGTGGTCCGCTTTAGTCTCCCGGACTTAAAAATGTAGTATGGATAGAGAAAATTTGCGCCCTATTTTTTGGGAAGGCAGTCAGCTTCGTCTTTTGGATCAGAGACAGATCCCAGGAAAAAAAGAATGGTTTATTGCAAAAACGGCAGATGAAACGATTTTTGCAATCCGCGAAATGGTAGTTCGGGGAGCTCCTGCAATCGCCATTACCGGGTTATTCGGAGTTGTTCTAGAGTTAAAGAACATAAAATCCAAGCCGGATTATTCCGAATTAGAATCGATCACTACTAGAATCCTGAATTCCCGACCGACCGCGGTAAATCTGCGGACAGCGCTCCAGGAATTCCATAGTCTTTTAACAAAAGAATTCTTCGAATCCAATGAATTCGGCTTGTTCGTTCAAAAAGCAGAAGAGTTCGCAGTCAACGTTTTGGAAGAAGATATCAGAAATAATATCTCTCTGGCAAAAAACGGATTGTCTCTCTTTCCAAGTTCGCCTTCCAAAATTAGTATATTAACTCATTGTAATACTGGAGCTTTAGCTACCGGTGGACACGGTACAGCTTTAGGAGTCATTCGGTCCTTAAGAGACGCCGGACATGATTTGACTGTGTACGCAGACGAAACCAGGCCGTATCTGCAGGGCGCAAGACTTACCACATGGGAGCTCTTAGAAGAAGGAATTCCTTCCTTCCTAATTACTGATAGCACTTCCGGCTGGCTCATGTCAGATCGAAAAATAGATGCAGTAATCGTAGGTGTGGATCGCGTAGCGGCCAACGGAGATGCCGCGAACAAAGTGGGAACTTTTCCTCTAGCGATCGTTGCCAAGCACCACGGAGTACCATTTTATATTGCGGCTACTGAGAAGAGCTTCGACTTTAAGATTCGATCCGGCAAAGATATCCCGATTGAAATGAGAAGCGAGGAAGAAGTTACCAGGCTTTCTTTTCTGAAAAAATCCGATGGATCTCCTATTTTGGACTCAGGAGTAATCGCACCAAAAGAAGTTAAGGCATTGAACCCTTCCTTTGATGTGACTCCCTCGGATCTGATCACTGCATTCATTACGGAAAGAGGAATCGTTAAGCCTTCGGAAATCGGACTGGTGTTTGGAGATCTTGCCTTAGAGCAGGCAAGGCGTTAACCTAAAGCTATTTAGCGACCTTGACAGCAACCATCGCGGCCTTGTCTTGGCCTGGATGAAACTTCATCATAAAAGCAGATTGGAACTTTTCTACTTTTTCTAACTGCCTTCTATATTTGATAATGCTTCCAGGGTATGCTCCCTTTCTCACTACTAGGTGAACTTCGCCCGGATGAAACCTGGCTGCCTTAAGAGTTTCAATTTTTTGTCTTAGTGCTTCCAGAAATTTATTCTTTTGATTATAATCTTCGAATACTTTTCTGTAAGCCTCTTTCTTTTCTTCCGGAAGGGCGGCTCTTGATCTCTGCACTAGTTGTTTGATTTGCTGTATCTTCGGAATGATTTTCTCCATTTCCTTTTCGGCGGCTTGTAATCTCTTTACGAGATCTTGGAGAATTCTATCATTCTGATAATGAAATCCTAATTCAACAGTCGTATCCAGCTCTGCTTGGGAACCCAGACTGGCACAGGTCAAACCGTTAAAGGCGGTGACAGTGGAAGTTACCAAGTTTCCGCTCGATCCATTTAGAAGTACTGTTCCCAGACAGTGGATTTTCGAATTCAAAATGGATCCTTCTACAATCACATCTCCTTCCACTTCTATCTCACAGTTCTCAATGAACTTCGCAGTCAGGTTCCCGTGGACCTTGATTACTTGCTTTCCATCCCCTTTGATTCCGCCGCTTACTTCCAAATCTGCACCAACGGCGAGATCAGTGGATTCGGCATTTCCTTTAACAATCAAGCTGCCTTGAGTGTGGACTGAAGATCCCGGTTCTATATCGCCTTTTACGATTACGTTTCCGTCATAGCTGACGTTCCCTGTTCCCAAACCTACGTTCGAATCGATTTGAAGTTCTTGCGATACAGTCAAAGAGGATTCAGTGGAAAATACTGCACCATTTGTGTTGGCATAATATTCCTTGAGGGGTTTGTCCTCTTGAATCACTACCTTCTCAACAACGTTTTTTCCAATGGTGAGCTTAGGTCTTTTTATCGAAGGCGGCGCAATCGGTTTCCCGAAAACATCCATCCCGGCTTTTCCAGGAATTCCTTCAAATAAGGTAGCTAACTTTTCGCCCACCTTGACGTAGATATAGCGATCTATGTTTCTAAAGTCGGCGCTTCCATCTTCCTTAATCTTTACCCTTTGGGCTTGAGGATGATAAAATTTCAACCAACCGTCCTCTCCTTTTGTGGGAGGAAATCCCTTGGCGACCGTAAAGGACAAGGGAGAGAAATCCATTCTCGTAGTATTTGCCTGTAATTTCTTGAGGGCTTGATAAATATCATCGGAAAGAATTCTCTCCAAAGATATGTCTCGATCGTGTAGGTATTCCAAAATTACACTAGTAGTTAGTGCTCTGCCCTTGATCATTCCTGGACGAATGCTTAAATCGGCTTCAAGATTGTCCCCATCGATTTTGAGGGAAAAGACGCTATCCCAACTAACTTCTTGTTCCGGGACTCCGGGGGTGCCTGCGCTCTTATCTGTACTCACAACCATTCTACCATATTAACAATCGGCATCTACGTTTCCTTGCACCGTTTTTAAAAATTGCAAGGCTCTTTGTTCCTGGATATATAGTCCCTAATCCCGCCAAACCCAAGCTTTTAATTTCACGTTCTGCGAAACTGCAACCCCATCCTACCTTCTTATTAAGACTTCGCTTCCAGTCAGCTAACAAAAAAACGTGGTCGTTTAATAATTAGAGAATAGTGTCCCTGACATTAAGGACGGATATTTTTCAAAAAAATCAACACAAGGATTTTCTGCGATTTGCTTTTTTCAGAAAAAAACCCCAGATTCTAGCCAAAGGAAGCACCTCAGGGAGCTGAGTATAATACGGAAGGTGATCTCCGTGTGTAATTAATTTACTAGGTAAATACATGGAACGGACAGAGAATTTTTCTGTATTTAAGGCAAAATAAAGCGATTCGGACTCTTTTGGAGAAATCACCGAATCATCCGAGCCGTGCAAGAACGCAATTGGAGTCCGCCAATTTTGTAAGAAATTCGCGGGCGAGCTCCGGAAGATAAAACCTTCGGGAAGTGAGGAAATTATTTTTTGCGCGATTTCTACCCTATAATTCGAATCACTCCTGATTTTTTCAATAAACTCTCTTTCCTTGCTTTCAAGATCTGAATAGATTTTACTCCCTTTTTTCTCATCTTCCGTCCTGCGAAGACCGTCATCTAGAGCCGTTTCAAAAAAGTATTCCCGCAATCGGTGCGTACTCGGAATTATAGTCTGAATATAATTGAAAAGTAATACAGAAACTGCGTATTCGTCTCTTTCGAAATTTTCGATTACGAAGGGCAAAGTTTTTCCAAAATCTGAATAAGTTCCGACCAAGAATGTAGCATTCAGCCAGTTCTGCTCCTCCGGCTGAGATAAGGCGACCATTCCCATTCCAGCCGAAAAACTCGCGGAGAAATAGGAAATGCTCGATTCCTCTATTTTGCAGATCGACTTGAACGCGGATCGAATTCTCAAAATCGTATCATAAGTAATCGTTAACGCTTTTACTTCCGGCAATTCTGGAAGGTATACCGTAAATCCTGAGTTGTACAAATGCTTGCACAGAGCAAGGATTCTCAGATCTTCGATTCCCCATGCGCTCATACCGTGTTGCACATAAATCACCGGCGCATCCGACCCCTGATGAAATACTTTAGTCTTCAATTCGAGTCCGATATCCAAACTTAAACCAATCAACTCAGGCTTTGGACTGGGGAGCTGAATAATATCAGCATATTTTAATAAAAACGGAATTCCCTTTAGAGTATATAAATTCATGAAAGTATCGGTTCGAAGAAAGGTAAGAGATTGTCGAGCCTCCTACAAGAATAGACGGAAAGATTAATATTTCTTCATTAAAAGAATTAAATACACTCTTCCTAGATATTCTTTCGCATCATTGTCTTTTAAGAAATAAATCAGAATGTACTGTCTAAAATGTTCCAAGTCAACGGAAACTAACTTATTGTTCAATCCCTCCGGAGGAAGAATGTCGATTTGAAATCTGCCCAATTTCATTTCAGAGATCAGCTCCGCGCAGATATGGTTTGCAAATTCGAGCATGATAGAAGCCGCATGACTTCGGATTGTCGGATCTATATCGAAGGACTTCGCGATTTTCGGCAAAAGTTTGAGCTTTGTATAACCATCCATCGCGAAGAAAACTTTCCCAGTTGCCTCTCCCTGGAACTCTACGAGAGTACAATTTTCATAGCACAAACCTTCGTTTTTAGAAGGACCGAAAGCTTCCCGAACTGCCTTTACGGAAATAGTTTTCTCAATGTATTCCGGAAAGATCTGAGAGATTGTCAGGATAAACTTTTCATCTAAAAGCGGATCTAGGTCTAGAGACATACCAATCGATTGACTCCTTCTTCCTCGGACTTTGCAAGCGCTTCCTTTGCTCTTCCTTCCCAATTAAGATCTTCAGGATTTCTCCTGACCGAAGCTCCAATATTTATGTAAGTTCCAGGAAATTTTTGGTCCAGGAACTCCATCAAATCGGGTAATTCTTTTTGGAATCTCAGCCAGACTTGTGTACTCAAAATTATAGCTAGTCTAGTTTCTTTGAGACGAAAGAGCTTAAAGTCCATTCCATATTTTTGCGCACACCAAAATTTTAGATTCGAAAACACAGAAGCTAAATGTCTTGAGTCTCCAAACTCCACGAGTGCGATTATATCTTCGTTTGACCCGATTTCTCGGCTCTTCTCTACCGATTTATAAAATGAAAGTGCCGAACCAAATCCAGTTTCCGGATCTTGCAAATAATGAGCTAAATACAAATCTTCCGTAAGCTGCTCTAGCTTCGGTCTAAGTTTTTGCAAAGAGAGTTCTGCTCCAAAATTCCAACTTGACCAGACTTCTCCAAAGATAAGTCCATCATACTCTAGGCTCCAAGTCATTCCTTCCGAGTTGTCATGACTGATACTCGCATCGGAAAACACCAAGAGTCCCCCCTGCTTGGATGCAGCCAGAACAAGAGAATTTTTCGAATCGTAAAGATACACTTCCCATTTCTGACTAGAATCGTCTCCTAATCCGGAAAGAAAATTTCGGACTGCCTCATAGCATCTACCTTGAATCGGCATCGCAAAACGAGATCTCTTTGCGCCAGAGTTTAAGTCTGAGATGTTGCGATCCTTAGAAAGCGGGAGATCCTTCTCTTCTATGATTTCCTTACTTGCATTCGATCTAGGTAGGTTCTGATTCTCCGATTGTGAGTGGCCTTGAATCGAATCGACTCTTAGATCATTTGTTTCTTTTTTTTCTATATGAATCCGTACTACAAAGCCGAACAGACATAGTAAGCCAAAGGATACAATACCAAGGGCCAAGGTCTGCTGGTCCCACCAAATCGTATATTCCGCTTTTGCCAGAATTAGGATTGGGGGAATCTGAAAAAAATCTGCGAAAAATTGCATTTTCCCGGACTCCGTTCCGTTATTATATGTAACGGGCGGATTAGCTCTTCGCTCAATTGATTTTTCCATGAAACTCTACTCAGAACTCGCAGAATATTACTTCGATATCGAGAGACCGGCCCGAAAATTCGATCAAGAAACGCAATTCTTAGACCGCCTGTTCAGAAAGTATAGAATCAAAAGCTTTTTAGATCTTGGATGCGGAACAGGGGAACACGTCACCCATTTACAAGCGTTAGGCTACCGACCCAAGGGAGTAGATTCTTCGGCAAAAATGATCGAGGTTGCAAAGAAGAGATATGCTCATTGCAAATTCGATGTCGGAACAATGCAGTCCTATCGATCCGAGGAACAGTGGGATGGAATCATCAGCTTATTCGGATCCTTCAACTATCTCCTCTCCAACGAGGAAGTGAACATGGCGCTCAAGAAAATCGAGATGAACTTGAAGCCGGCCGGAATCGCAGTCTTAGAAATATGGAATGCGGAACCCCTTAGAAAGATCAAACGAAAACCGATTGGTCCGGTCACACAAATCAAATCTAAAGCCACGGCGATTCAGAGAAATCGTGGATTTCGCTTAATACGCGCCGACCAATCTACCGTGGTCGAAGTTAACTACGTTTATAGCTTGAATTCCAAAGAAATTAAGGACAAACATTTGATGAGAGCTTTCTTTCTTTCCGAATTTCAGAAAATACTAGCTGCGCATAGATTAGAAATTTTGAACGTTTATTCCAACTTTAACGAGATGAAATTTAGAAGCAATGCGAGCAGGATGATACTTGTTCTGAAGAAAAAAAGTACCTAAAACTAACCCGACTAGAGGATCCAATGGCAGAAAATTACGATGTGACTGTGATCGGCGGGGGACCTGGCGGATATGTTGCCGCGATTCGCGCCTCCCAACTCGGAATGAATGTTTGCATCGTGGAAAAGGAAAAGCTAGGAGGCGTTTGCCTCAACTGGGGCTGCATTCCTACAAAAGCGCTTTTGGAATCCGCGCATCTTTTAGAAACGCTGAAAAAGGCTGACTCCTTTGGTCTCAAAGCTGGTGAAATTAAATTCGATTTTTCTAAAGTAATTAGTCGCTCTAGGGATGTCGCGGACTCGATGGCAAACGGGGTAGACTTTCTTATGAAAAAGAATAAGATCTCGGTCAAAAAAGGAGCGGCTACTTTTAAAGACAAAAATACGATTTGGCTTCCGGACACCTCCAAGGAGGAGATTCGCTCTGAATTTTTTATCCTAGCTACAGGCGCCAGGCCCAGAGAGTTACCGGGCTTGCATTTTGACGGTAAAACAGTTCTATCCAGTAAGCACGCAATGATTCAGGAATCTGTTCCTGAATCAATGGCAATCGTAGGAGCTGGAGCTATCGGAGTAGAATTCGCTGACTTCTATGCGAGCATGGGTACCAAGGTCACATTAATCGAAATGCTCGATTCTATTCTACCTTTAGAAGATTTAGAAATTTCTAAAATACTACTCCGATCCTTTCAAAAAAGAAACATCCAAGTGCTCACTGGTGTCAGTGTATCAGAACCGAATCTTTCCGAAAAAGAAGTTTCTCTTTTGCTCAAGGGTACTGGAATCGATCTTAAAGGTGAAAGACGAAATTTTTCGAGGGTACTCGTCGCGATAGGAGTGGTCCCAAACTCTTCTGATATGCACTTGGAGGAAATCGGAGTCTTTCTGCAAAAGGGATTCATCAAGGTGGATTCCAAACTAAAAAGCAGTGTACCGAATATCTACGCGATCGGCGATTGTATCGGGCCTCCTCTATTGGCCCACGTTGCTTCCATGGAAGGGATCAAAGCCGCAGAAGCAATCTCTATTCAAAAAGGAAATCCGCATGGTCTTGTATTCGAACCTATAGACTATCAGAAAATCCCGGCTTGTACTTACTGTCATCCTGAAGTTGCATCTGTAGGATGGAAAGAAGACGAAGCAATAAAATCAGGACGCGAAATCTCAGTTGGCAAGTTTCCATTTCTTGCAAACGGTCGAGCCAAAGCGATTGGTGACACGGAAGGTATGGTGAAAATTATTTCTGATAAGCGAAGTGGAGAAATTTTGGGAGCCCATATCATTGGGCCTAGTGCGACCGAAATATTAGGAGAAATCAATTTAGGAATCGGAGCCGAATTGACCCTTCACGATATCGCGGGTAGAATTCATGCTCACCCTACTCTTTCAGAAAGTATTATGGAAGCCGCTGCACAAAGCTTAGGCGAAGCGATTAATATTTAAAAGGCCGCTCTTAGGGCCGCTGATTAAGCTTAGGATTCGATTTTTCCGGAGAAAAGAATATCTACCTTATTCACTATGAACTCGGACGGTAGATTGGAATTTAGAGTTAGCATAGTCGGATCTATATCGTGGAATTTTCCAGTAGCTTCGTCAAAAAAGTGATAATGATCGTCAATATTGCTATCGTACACAGATTTTCCTAGACAAGAAAATTTGAATTCTCTTAACAATCCGGACGAAACCAGAACGTTCAGAGTGTTATAAACAGTCGCGAGACTCATCTTAAAAGAGCGGCTGTCTACCCATTCCTTGACCTCTTCTGCAGTTGGGTGATCCGCCTCACAGAGAACATACTGGCAAATCGAGATTCTCTGCATGGTCGGCTGGATCGAAACGGATTTTAATCGCTTTTCGATCTCATCTGGGGTGAGACAGTATTTATTACGTTTAGGAAGCAGGTTCATTTCCGGTCAAGGTCGGCATTCCGACCCCTCTTATTTATCAGACGGTTTGGGGAAAAAGAAAATAAAGGAAAATCCTGAATTCAGCTCTATTCCTAAGTAGAGCTTGGGGATTAGATAGAATTTCGCAACTAAAAACCCTGAGAAAAAACCCGGCACGAGCGGGTTTTTACTTTGAAAGCGATATTCTTTCCGTTAGTCTGACCAAAATTCTGGTAAAACCTGGGAACAATGAGAAAACAACTCTTAACCTCTATACTATTCCTCTCACTATTGTCGCCGGCATTTCTGTCGGCTGAAGCGGATCTGAAAGAAAAGGCGAAGGACTTGCTCGTGCAAACCGAAGATTCTTCGACCCAAGAAAGCCATGAAAATGGAGAGGTCCAACCGACCGAACAACCCAGTGCTCATCATGGCGCCTTGGGAGACGAGCTACCGTATTGGTCAGTAATTCCATTTATACTGATCCTATTGAGCATAGCATTGCTACCGCTCATATCTCATACCACTTCTCATTGGTGGGAAAGTAATACGAATAAATTGATTCTTTCCCTGGCTCTTGGGTGTCTATCTCTCGGAGTACTTCTATCCTACGGCTGGTATGCAAAAATTTACCATACAATGGTTTTTGAATATATCCCATTCATAATATTGTTGGGAACTCTATTCTATATATCCGGAGGAATCGTCCTAAGCGGAGATATAGAAGCAACTCCGGTCAATAACACGATTTTCTTAACCATAGGAACTTTCTTGGCTTCGTTTATCGGAACAACCGGAGCTTCGATGCTCTTGATTCGTCCGATTTTGAATACGAATTCTGAAAGGAAACATGTTGTTCACACGGTTATCTTTTTTATATTCCTTGTTTCTAATATTGGCGGTTCCTTAACTCCCCTCGGAGATCCACCTCTATTCTTAGGCTACCTACAAGGAGTGCCTTTTACCTGGACATTCAAACTATTGCCAGAAATGCTTTTTGCCTCGGTCCTCTTGCTTGCTATCTACTTTGCTTGGGACACGATCATGTACAAGAAAGAGACCCAAAAAGCACTGAAGGTCGACCATGCAAAGAGACAACCGATTGGAATCGAAGGACAGTCCAACTTGATCTGGCTTTTCGGAGTTGTTCTCTGCGTTGCATTCTTAAATGAAAATTATATTCCCGCGATCAAAGAATATCCTTACATTGCTTTCGTTCGGGAAGGAATACTATTACTGCTGATCCTTCTTTCCAAACTGACTTCGGATATCAAGCTACGAGAAAAAAACAAATTCACTCTTCACCCAATCCAAGAAGTAGCGTATTTGTTCATCGGAATTTTCTTAACGATGATTCCAGCACTGATTCTTTTGGAACATCATGGAAAAGAGCTTGGAGTCACTGAGCCTTGGCAATTTTTCTGGGTAACCGGTCTATTCTCCGGAGTTCTGGATAATGCGCCGACTTATCTCACATTCGTCTCTCTCGCGAAGGGATTCTTGGGTTATACCGATATGCATCAGATCCTTGGTGATCCGATCGCCGAGACTTTATTAAAAGCGATTTCGGTTGGGGCCGTGTTCATGGGTGCTCTGACCTATATCGGGAACGCACCTAACTTTATGGTAAAATCGGTAGCGGAAGAGAATAAAATAAAGATGCCTAGCTTCGGAGGCTATGTTCTTTATACCTTATGCCTACTAATCCCGACCTTCATCCTGATTACTTTTATTTTCTTTTTGAAATATTAGAAGGTTACTGAAAAGCGTCTTCGAGATTACTCGGAGGCGTTTTTCTCAGGTGGGATCGGGGAAAATACTACCGAATGTATCTTTCTCGGTTTGGAAGTGGCATCCTGGGATCCGATCTGGGGATCTGAAACGTCCTCTACATAAAGGATTTCTGCTTTTGTACTATTTGCCGGTTTGTACATCAGCGCCTGTTTTACCCAGTCGTATAACGACAAAGAATAATCGATAACTGTTAGCGCAGCTTGAAACGGAATAAACCTGGACTTGCTTACGGGCTTTACCTCTCTTTCCTGAGCTGCCAATATCCATTTATACATTCTTACAGATCGGTTCATTCCTTTCAAAAGATCCCAATCCAGTTTTGCCTGGGGCATATTTGCATCCGTCTGCAGAAAATTCACTCTTACCGGGATATTCTTTCCGAGAGACTCTTTCAAAGCGCCAGATAATTGCAGATCGAAGCTCTCTTCGTCCAGGTAGGCGATTTCATTGCAAGTAGAGAAAACCGTTTCACATAGGTCCCCGTAATTTTTGTGAGAAAAGTAGACCATTACTATGTTTCCGGTTCCCGGATGATAGAGTACTTTTGCGTTGTACTCATTAGTATGCCGGTAATAAATCGCTCGATATATGCGTTGGAATACGTTCCAACCGACAAGGCCTACATCTTTTAACAATGGTGGTTCTGGGAATTCCAAACCTCGAATCGCGATATATAGTTTTTCGACGGCGACACGGCCACCTCGTTTAGAAATTTCTAATAGAAAGACTCGAATGTCTTCGAACTCATCATCGCCCAATTTAAGCGGTTTTGCGTTCGTCTCGATGAGCACTTTTCCCACGTTTTCGGACATGAGTCTTTTGATCTCAGAGGTTCCGCCCTTTTCTTCGATCTCGGCCAATGTGTATTTAATGCAATCCGAGTCATTGCAGGATACTTGCTCTTCTCTTCGATCGACTCCGAAATAACCCGAAGGCAGAACCGAACTATCTTCGGATTTCTTGGATTGCGATTCTATCTCGGAAATAAATCCGAGCGTAAGAAAGGAAAAACAGACAGCTTGCAGTAAAAGGAAGGATCTCATTCGATCCGGATTCTCACGAAACTTCGTCTCTGTAATCCATCACAAGATACATTAGAGTTTCATTATCCGTGGGATTAATATATTCGTGAGGAACATCCGCACGAAAGTAGACGGAATCTTTTGGCTCTAATTCCACTACTTTCTCTCCGACACGAAGTCTTAGTTTACCGGTGACTACTACGATATTTTCGGTGGTGCCGGACTGGTGTGGCTCGGCTACTTCAATGCCTCCGGGCTTTAGGATCAATTCGTAGAATTCTACTCTTCTATTCCCCAAAAACGGAAACAATGCGCGACTGGAAAATACTTTCGAACTGGAATATAAAACCTTGGTGTTCTCTGCTTTTAAGACTAAAATTCCGTCCGTGCTCTTTTCTTTTAATAAATCGCTAAAAGGCACATTTAATCCGTTCGCGATTTTCCAAAGAACTGCTATGGTCGGAACGCTCTTGCCCTGTTCGATTTGGGAAAGCATGGCCCTACTCACACCACATCTCGAAGCCAATTTGTCCAGGGAGAGGCCCTTGGTATGTCGGATTAATTTGAGATTTTCTTTTACGACTTCGGTGATATGCTCGCTGGAAACAACCTCGTTCCCTTCCAGCTCCTCGGCTCCAGCCTGACTCATACTCTGTTTCATCCAATATAACGGAAGAAGTGTCAATCTAAATTCACAAAAAACCCGGGACACAAGAGAACACTGTGCTATTTTGGAGTTAATCCAGGTTCGCTGGGGAGAATGATTCAGTGACGAAGTTACGACAGAGCCCATTGCCTACCTCCCAAATCAAAATCCATTACCGCGGAAATTTCCTTTTATTGGCCGAAAAACCTGCCGGAATTCCGGTGCATGCTACCCTGGACCAAAATCGACAAAACTTCGCCGACCTTTTGCAAGAACAGGAGAACCTAACTTACCTCAGACTGGTCAATCGACTCGATCTGGAGACCAGCGGTCTTGTGTTATTTTGCACCGAGCCGGAGAGAAACAAAGAAGCCGATGAGATTTTACGGCAGTCGGAGAAGATGTATCTCTGCGTAGTGGAGGGTGTTCCTTCCAAAGATGAATTCAGAGAAGAGTGCTTTCTGAAAGACGGAAAAGGCAGGGTGCAATCAGTTCGATCCGGGGGAAAAAAAGCGATCACTGAGTTCAAAGTGCTCTCCCGAAACTCAGAACAGAACCTTTCTCTTTTGGAAGCAAAATTAATTACGGGTCGAAGACACCAGATTCGATTCCAAATCTCTACCGCCGGCTTTCCGATTTTAGGAGACAAGGTCTACAATTCCAAGCCACTTCGGAAAAGCGGAATTATAGAGCGCTGCCTACTTCATTCCTATAGACTTACGTTCAGAAATGAGGAAGGAACTCTAACCAAAATCGTTTCTCCACCAAACAAAGATTTTCGACCCTACTTGCAGTTTTTTCCTGGAATATCCTTTTAATTTTCGGATTCTAGCCACTTTCATTCTTAGTCTAAGATTCCAGTAAAGAGGTCGATCCTATGTCGAATCCAATCGCATTAATTATCGGTGGTTCAGGTATGGCTGGGCAAAGCGCAATCCAGGCTTTCCAAGAGGACAGGTCCAAATCCGGTCGAGCCTGGAAAATCATAGCGACCACTTCTGGTGAATCCGAGGTGTCTGGTTCGGATCGAACACTAAAAGGAATTGCATTAGAAGATCCTAAAGAAGCAGTTCAAAAAGTTTTGAAGGAACTGCAGACCGAATCCTCAAAAGTGGACACACTCATCTACACTCCAGCAAGATCTAACTTGGGCTACCCTGTTTCCGAAACTCCCGAAAAGGATATCGTCTCGGGGTTGAAATTCTGCCTAGATCCAATGGTAGAGCTCGAGCAAAAGTTGCAACCTAGACTAACGATCGGTTACTCAGCGTATTATTACTTGCCTCACCTACTGATGTTCTACGGCTCAATGGGCTTTATCAAAAAGAAAATGGAAGAATGGGCATTAGAAAAACCTGATTCTAGAAAAATCATCCGCGCCGGAACTTTTTTTAGCCAGAGTGTCCGAGGAATTACTCTGATTTTGCAAAGACTCGCAAAATCCACTCCTCATACTGATCTAAAGAACTTGGTCGAAGAGCAAAAAAATTCCGGAAAGAAATTTCCAGAATTTTTCCTGGACTATGTAAAACAAAAAGAACAGGAAAGTTTCGGATCTAAGTTTCCGAGCCAACCATATCGAATTACAGAACCAGAAGATTTAAAGAATGCACTATTACGAATTTTAAATGGAGAAAAAGAGCCTATCGTTTCTCTCGTCGGTGCTTGGGTTTGGACCGAATCGAAGTTGCCGGAAATGCCTGCTTTTCTGAAATCACGATGACCGGATTTTTTTTAGGAAGTTCTTCCACTTTTGCAAGAACTTCCTTCGCTGAGCCGCGAATCTGAATCTCGTCTTCGGAGGTCAAATCCAAGCCTAAAAAGATTTTTCTCTCCTCACTGAGCTCTCGAAGTACTTCAGCCAAGTCGTGCAGGACCGCCTTATATCTGTAAGGTGTTTCATAGAAAACAAGAGCATGCCCCAGACGAAGGTAATCCTTGATCTGTCTTTTTCTTTCCGCCGAATCCCTAGAAAGAAACCCTCCGAAAGTAAAGGGAGAAGTTACGAATCCGGAAATACTCAGTGCGACTACCAGTGCCGCCGGGCCGGGCACGGACCGGACCTTTCCTCCACGATTCAGTACTGCCTTTACCAAATCGCGTCCTGGGTCTTCGATTCCGGGAGTCCCGCTATCACAAACCAGCACTGTTACATTATGCCGAAATACTTCGCTTAATAAAATTTGCAGCCCTGCAGAATCGGTATGTTCGTTTAATAATAAGAATTCTTTTTGGACTCCGATTTTCTTGAGTAATGGTGCTACTACTCGAGCCTCTTCTCCGATGATCAAGTCCGCCCCGGAAAGAGTCTGCTTTGCCCTTTCGCTCAAATCTTCTTGGTTTCCGATCGGGACCGAGACTAATACGAGCTCACTTCCCGATTTTGCACCTAAATTGGAGTCTGATACGGGACCGTCTTGGTTCATTTGGCTTCCGGCCTGCTTAGATAGTTTGCCATTTTTGGATAGGCTGAATCAGGGAACTTTGGGGTGGCACCTTGCCCTTGCCTCTATCTAGAAAAATGCCTTTATTGTTCGCGTGTTCCAAAAGCGGAAAATCGTTTTCAGTATCTCCGAACGCTAAATCCCACGAAAGCACCCCAGAATTTTTAAGCCTGCGAACCTTTCCCATTCCGTAAGTGAAAGGTTCCTGAATTTCGTGAGTAAGCCTCCCTCCAACTTTGGAAAGATTCATCCCGAATACACGGCTTTCCGAGATTCCCCAATATTCAGATACTTCCTGTATGATTCCTTCCGGAGAAGCAGTCACGATCCAAATTTCAGATCCAATTTTTTGCAGGCTGGATATCAGTTCTTTAATTGGAAGATAGGGCTTTATGGATTCCTGATCGCTACTAGACAGATTTTTTTTCCATAACTCGGAGGCGGTTTTTCTCAATTCGGAGTCCGACCTTCCAGAAAAAATCCAGGAGGACCAGCGATAGGCAGCTTCGAGTCCTTTTTCCTTTTGCAAAAGATCATATTCTGCCCAGACTAGATTTTTGAATTCCAGTTTGTTCGTATTTCTCAAACTCTCCAGCTTCTCCACTACTTGAGAATTCGAAAAAAAGAGCGAGAGATCTTCGATCCAAGGAACTCCTCGTAAAAGCAGTTCATTCATTACCGCTTCTCCGAAATCGTGACGAACCATCGTATTATCGAAATCGAATACTACTTTTTGAGGCTTCCCTGAAGTAATCAGGCTATTTAAGAAAGATTGAATATTAGGAGACCAGTTCTCCGCTGTTAGCTCAGACAAGAAGATTATTGCTGTACGGTTTCTTTTGCGATCGCCACCTGAGAATCACCTTCTGCCAGAAACGCAGGAAGATAATGCTCCGGATTCAATACTACGTTTTGGTAACGTACTTCGAAGTGAACGTGAGGGCCGGTCGTATGTCCTGTATTTCCGGAAAGTGCAAGTACCTGACCTTTCTTGACCTTGTCCCCTTGTTTTACGAACAAGAGAGAATTATGAGCATACAATGTCTGTATACTATTGATCTGAGGATGTTGGATCAGAACTCTTAAGCCGTAACCACCCTCTCTTTTAGAATCTAGGACCACACCATCTGCGGCAGCGATTACGATAGAACCTGTAGGACAAGCGATGTCCACACCTGCATGAAGAGCATTCCATCTCCTCCCCAATCTAGAAGTCACACGAGAATGCTTAAAACCGAGAGGCCAAATGAATTCTCTAGAATCGGAAGGGAAGATCTCTCTACCTTTATCCTCTAAAATCAGATTTCTAGTATAATTGCTGTTATATGGAAAGAAGAGAGGCTCAGTGCTGGGGATTTTTCCCGCTGCATGTATTCCATTGAGAACTCTAACTTCCAATTCGGAAGTACCATATTTTTGGTAGAGCTCATCCAAAGATTCCCGAACTCGCCCCGGAATCACCCAAATTCCTTCTCTATTCTGGTAGGTTTGTATGAACTGGTTGTCGATTTTCACTTCTTCCAAATGTGCATTTGCAAAGGAGTTGATCGAAAACAATAGCAGTACGAGTGCACATCCTCCCGCAATAGTGAAACCGGTTTTCCTTTTCATTTGGTCTTTCCTTTTTGCACTGCCAAAAAATTTCCTAAGAAACTCCAATTGTTCTTAAGATCGGCAGGGGTATTTTGAAAGTTCAGCCCATAGTTGTCGCAGAGGATGTATGGACAAGAATTTTTCTAGCAGAATGTCCCTGGAAAGTTTCTGAAATTTGAGGAAAATAAACGAATTTATACAAAATTAAACAATTATATATATAAATCGCTGTTTTTTATCTAAAATAATCCTTTTTCAAAGAAAATCGCTTATTTTCTGAAGTATGGTCTCTTCGACATTCCTTCGAACTGGAAAGATTCCTCAAGGTAGAAGTTTTTAGAGGAGAAAAAGCCTGGCTAAGGCAAAAATCGATCTTTGACTTTCGGGTCCGGGATCATGCAGACTTCTTTTTTGCCGAACCATTTGTATCTGTTTCGCGCGATCCATCCGTAGATAGAGTTTCGAAGAAATCTAGGAAAAATATATCCGATCCGAGCTAGGCTCCAAGGAAATCCAAGGAGCACCCCAATTCCTAAAATTGCGTCCGATTTGAGTTTCAGCTTTCCGGAATCGTACAGCACCATACTAGCTTCCGTTCCGTCCAACCTAGCTGCGATCCCCGGAACCAATTTTTTGGCTGTTTCAGACTGCAGGCTAGCGAATAAAAATCTGGATTTTCGATCCAAGGCTATAAGTAAATTGACCGAAGAATTACAAAAATTGCATACACCATCGAAAAATACCACTGGCCTATCGATGGCACCAACAGTTACTTGGACTTGTTCTAGTTTGGACTTAGGTGGACCGGCTCCCATGATTTTTCCTACAGACTTTAGACGAAGGAAAAAAGTCTAATGATCCTTACTTTCTTTCCGCCCCTCCTACTCTTGGAGCACCGGTTGAAGGGCCTGCCTGTCCGTAAACGCTGACCGCTTGCTTAGGTAAACTTGACTTTCTCCATTCAAACCATGAGCCGATGTAGACATTCACATCGTTATAGCCCACTTCTTTTAACATTAAAGAAAGCAGAGAAGATCTGGCGCCATTGTAATCATAAATGACCGTCGTCCTTTCGGCCATAAACGGAAAGGTTCGCAGCTTTTTATTGAATAAGGTCTTATCTAGTAATTCGCCGGAAGCATCGTATAACATTCTCCAGTCCCAGAGAAATGCACCGGGCAGACGACCGCAAAGGCTTCCTGGCTCCGGAGCTGTCAATCTAGGCATCTTTCCTTCGTATTCTTCTTGGGTGCGAGTATCAAATATTTGTAATCGAGTTAGGTTCTTTTCTAGGAATGCCTTATCAACGATTCCTTCCAACTTTCTGATTTTGGCGACCGGACCCGGCTCCAAAATTTTTGTCCCCTTTTCCAAGGGTCCGGTAATCGGCCAGCGTTGTCCAAAGATAAAACAATTAGCAAATCCTGCCGCGCGTAACAGCGTCACAAGTCTTGCCGCGAACATTCCCATTCCTTCATCAAAAACTAGGATTCTAGTTTTGTTGTCCTTCTTCGCGAGATTGAGTATCTCCTCGATCGGGCCTAGCATTTTCTTTTGTGATTCCGGATCAGAGGCGAATGCCTTTTTCACAAATGGAAAATAGTACGCACCTTTCAGAGTGGATTCCTGAAATTGCGTCTGAGAGCGACAGTCGATGAATAGGTCCTGGTCGGTCAGGTCAGATTTGATAAAACTCCAACTAGTCAAAATTTCCTACCGTATGATTCGTTTATATCGTAAAACTTCGATTTAACCATATTTCATTGTCCCGTTTGGTTGTTTAACTTTTTTTTAACGACGAAAGAAATTCGCGACATAAAGATAAAATTTCCTCCGATTTGACAAAGTTTAGAAACGGTCGGTAAAAACCTCAATTTAGAAATCCGATAATAAAATAGCAGTGAATCAGAACTCTCCTAAAAGAAGAACCGGATCGGAACTGACCACAAAGATTCTGATTCTTATCATTTCGATCGGATTCCAGGTATCCCTGTTTTCGGATTCCCAGGTACTTTCAGGCACGGGAGAGGATAGAAATCCTATTTTTACAGATAGGAGTCGAAACGATTTCAGAAGTTTTCGAAGGAAAGATCGGGTCGGAAGATTAAACGACCCTGAATTTCGATCCGCTTGGAGAAAATATTCACAAAATAAGGATGCACGTAGCCTAAAGTACTGGTTCGAAACTCATCCGGAACTGGAACCCTACCCTTGCGTATTCAAACGATCAGAGCCGATCGAGTCTTACCAATCGGTTTACCTGGACTGCCCAAAAGATTCTTTAAAAGGATTTATTTATTCGGGGAATCCGATCTCTAATCCAGAAAAAATGGAATCCTTTCGGGTCATTCGCCCTGTAAAAATCAAAGATATTCTGTACTGGGAACTAGACTTTGAACCTTCGGAGCACTACCCTTCTTCTGAAAGTGGAGATTCTAGGCCGAATCGTCGGAGAGAACCGAAGCGGACTCGTAGACCATCCTATGAGGAAAAGGCTCCGGACAACTTCGGACTACAGTACTTTTTGAGCATCTCTAGGAAGCCTGAAAACAGACCCACTCCTCATGATAAACAGATCTTTTTCGATTCTACCTGTCCCCTAATCTACCTAGGAAAGGACGCCGATTTTTATTGGGACAAGGCCTTGTATTTTTCTTTTCAGGCAAGTTGTGCGACAGGCTCTCCCTATTCGTGGATTCGAATCCGCGCAGATTTCGAGGGTAGCCTAACAGTGGATAATCGGAGCACACAGGATCTGAAAGAGGGAGAAAGATTGCTAGCGAAATTAAAAATCCAGTCAATAGATAAGGATAAAATCGTTTGGTCCGACGCGGAGCTGTTTCATGAATAATTATAAAACTAGAATACTATTCTGCTCCCTGCTAACCGCCTTCTCCATCTTGCAAGTTCGTCCTATTTTGTCTCAAGGTACTCAAAACAGCGATCTACAAAATTTACTAGCAAGCGTAGTAATCGTTCGGAGCGATTCTTATTCAGATACCGGGGACCCTTTTGAAATCGGGGAGCAAAATCTTTCCAAGGATGTTGGCTCTGGCTTTATCATCCAAGGAAACAAGATCCTGACAAATGCCCACGTAGTTTCCGAATCAAAATATCTCAAAGTAAAACATTACAATAGTGGAAAGTATTATCCGGCGACTGTAGAATTTGTAGGGTTCGATTGCGACCTCGCAGTCTTGAAAGTGGAAGACGAGGAATTTTTCCAGGGTTTAGAGCCGCTGGAAATCTTGGATTCTTCGCCCTCCCTCGGAAGCAATGTCTTAATTCTAGGATATCCTCAGGGAGACGAAAATCTCACTCTAGAAAATGGAACCGTCAGTAGATTAGAACGACAGAGGTATTCTTTTTCTGGTCTTGACTATCGCAAAGTTGTTCGAGTGAACGCGAATATTCTTCCGGGTTATTCGGGAGGACCAGCGATCCAAAATGGTAAAGTGGTAGGAATTACTTTCGAAGTCAGCCAAATCCAGGGAAACACCGCTTATCTGATTCCGCCGGAAATCATACTTCATTTTCTAAAGGACATTGAAGACGGATCTTATGAAGGATTTCCATATGCAGGATTCACCTTCCAAAACGGAAACTCGGAGGCCCTCAAAAAGTATCTGACGATTCCGGAAGGTCTGCAAGGGATTCTAGTGAATAAAGTCTATCCCGATTCTTCCTTTTCAGAAGTGCTCAGGCAAGAGGACTTCATTTATAAGATCGATGACAGTTTTTTAAACAGCGAAGGCGGTTTATTGGAATCTAGTAATCGTTCCGTAATCGATTTGATCGAGCCAAGGTTTGTGGGAGAAAACATCACTCTGTACTTTTATCGGAGCGGAAAGCATTACAAGATTGCGACTCCGTTGAAAAAGACAAAATCCTTGGAGCTGTATAGAGAACAGGAGCTCAGAAATTTCCTAGGAGCCGGATTGTTATTTCAGCCGGTCAATAGAGCCTTATTCGGAAAAGAAGGAAAACGGATAGAAGCTGCATTAAGATATCATTATAGTTATTTTATCCAAGACGATTTGTACAGATTTACGGAAAGGGACTTGTTACTCACTACCGTTTTCCCGGATCCCTTAAATTCGAAATACATACCTTACAGATTCAAAATCCTGGAGTCCATCAACGGAAAAACTCCCTCTAACTTAGAAGACTTCAAGAATTTGTGGAATAGTTTTTCAGGAGGGAACATTGTTCTGAAATTCAGAGGGATCAGCCTTCCGGTCGTATTCAACAGAGAATCAATCCGGACCATAGATGCAAGAGTCAGAAAGCGCTTTGATGTCAGGTCAGATGCACTCAAGGCAGGTGCAAAATGAATCGGATCCATTTTTACAGCACTATTTCAGGAATCCCTAAATTATCTTTTTTTCATGCAGGAGCTGAGCTTTCTAAATTCCGATTTTTTAGGAGCTCCTTCCTTTTTTTCATACTTCTTTTCTTCACTGGTCTGGAATCCGCCCCAGAATTTTCTCTACTGGTTCATTACAAAAAATACTCTCACCAAAACCCTTTTCAAAAGGGAGCCTCTTTTCAAAAAAGACTTCCCGCGGTTCGGATAGATGAATCTACAATCGTGACACTTTTTAAGCCGGGAGATATTCCGCTTTTTGCGGAAATCCATCCGGACGATGCAGTCGGTAGAAAGGCCTATTTTCAGAAAGTGGACATAGAAACTGGACTCGCGCTTCTTGTTTTCCCTACTGAATCCTCTCACTTGAAAAAAAGATTTCCGATTATTCCTCTGGATGATTCTTCCAGAAGTTCCAAAGGTTGTTCGTATTACTTTCCTTCTTATGAATGGGCAAGTTTAGATTTTTCTAAAGCGATTTTGCCGCTTTCCAGAAATGGGAAAAAAGAAGGATTCGAAGGCGGCAGAAGGTTCCTTTTCGGTGGAGGAAAGCTTTGCGGATTTACGGACGGGAGTTGGAACGCTTCTTCGGAAGTCCTTCGCAGGCTATACTCGAGCAGATTCACTTCGGTTTCCCCCTTCCCTCACCCTGGATTTATTTCGGACGCAAGCCTTACTCCCTCCGAAGAATCTTATTACTTTCCGAGAGGATCTCTTGGGACAGTCGTCTCTGAAGTTTTACCTGGAATTGGCCCGGTCCACAACCTCTTTCCGGGAGATGCGATCTTAGAAGTAAACGGAGTTCCAGTAGGATCCAAAGATAGACAAGCCTTATACGAACTCATTCTTACAGAGCACGGCAGACCGATATCGTCAGGAGAAAAAATCACTCTTACACTATTCAGAGACGGCCGCAAAAGAGAGGTAAGCTACAATTTAAAACCGTACTCCGAAGATTCGTTTCTAATTCCGGAAAGATCTAGTAAAGGAAATCCTAAATTTCTAATATCCGGAGGAATGCTGTTCACCGAACTCACTCAGGCATACTTGAAGGAATTCGGAGATAAGTACAAAACCGTCGGCGATCGCAAATTGGTGTACATAGCGGAAAGTTTTTCCCGAAAATTGCATCCGGAAAAACGGAGAATCGTACTATTATCCAGAATTTTTCCGGACGAAAAAAACAGTTCTTATCAGGATTTTCAGGAACTTATTCTAGAATCTTTAAATGGACAGACCGTAGATTCGGTGGACGGGCTAAAAAGTATATTAGCCAATTCGAAAGAAGAATTCTTTGTATTTAGATTCTCAGGTAATAAGATCGCCGTCTTTACGAAGAGCGAGCTAAATAACCTGAACGACCGGGTCAAAGCTCAATATTCTTTGGACCAGTTAGACAATATAGACTGACAAAATCCTTGACTATACCATGTTTCCGAGTTTTTTTTTGATTCGGAACTTTTAATGAAAATCCTTTTCGTTGATGATGAGGAAGTGATTCGGGATCTCTTCCAGGAAATTTTTGGCGGTGATTACGATCTCACTCTGGCTGGGACTGCTGAACAGGCCTTGGAAATTGCAGAATCCCAGATATTCGATCTGATCATTACTGATATCAGACTTCCGCGAATGAACGGGATCGAATTTATTACCAAGCTCAGAGAAAAAGGATTAGAAACGCCGTTTATCGTAATCACCGGGAACCAAGACATTCAAATTTCCATCAATGCATTAAGACTTGGAGCGGTTGATTTTTTCCTGAAGCCATTTCGGATGGAAGCGATCCGATATTCTCTGATTCGATTTCGGAATCTTTTTTATGCCGGAAAAGATCTGGTAGATAAGCATTATTTTCAGGTCCGGGAATCCAAGCAAAGGTTCGCCTTGGTTCCTAGATTAGGAAATTTGAATCAATATGTTCACTTGATTCTGAGATCTGTCTCCCACCTCCCTGGGCTTCAGAGCGAGGATGTACTTTCGCTGCGTCTCGCTCTCTACGAACTAATCGGAAACGCGATCGAACACGGCAGTGCGAAGATTTCCTACGAACAAAAGCAGGATCTGATGTTCAAGGAAGCGGATTACTTTGCCTATGTAGATAAAATCTGCGAAAGCAAAGACGATTGGATTTCGATCGATGTAAACTACGACGACGACCAAGTCATTGTCACTTTAGAGGATGCGGGAGAAGGTTTCGACCTAAACAGAGTTCCTGACCCTGTTCACGACCCGACCGCGAGTCAGCTTTCCGGAAGAGGGATTTTTCTAGTCAGAATGAATGTAGATTCTTTAGAATATAATGATAAAGGAAATCGAGTCACTTTTGTCAAAAAGGTCCGTAAATCATAATATACGGATTCAGTTTGGTTCCTTTTCGCTAAAAGGTCAGACCTGCGCTCAAATACCAACGAAAGTATTCTCTTATCGGTGCCTTTTTATGGACTTCGTCTATAAGAAATTTTTGGTCCTCTCCCGGCTGCACCCAAGCATAGGCTAAACCACCTAGAAGAAATCCGGCCTCTCCTTTCCAACCACTCAGAGATAAAATTTCCGCTCCCCTCCCGATCGATGAAATCGAAAATCCAGCGGCTAACGTGGAACTCCATCCGTTTCCCCAATCTTTTCTTCCGCCGATTTGATAGTACTGCAAACTAGACGATTCATAAATCGGCTTTCTTACCGTTTCCACTCCCGAAAAAGGAGATTCTTCTTTCGAGTGAAAGTCTCTTAACAATAAAATCGAAACAGGAGCGAGAAAACCTCTCGGGTCGGTACGAATCCCGGAATATCCATTAGAATCTTGATCCGTTCTAAATGTCGCATCCTTACTCGTGTAGAGCATTCTTAGAAAAAAAACATAAGAGTTCCGTTCCACCGAAGCCGAAAGAGTCGCAAACCATGCGTTAGTCGATTGCCTGGTTTTGTAAGAATCAAATCTGTCCTTTCCGTTTTCGCGCCTGCCCTCTACGTGAAACGCAGATCCTTCCAATCTGAATTTTTGTAATGGCGATACAAACCATTCGGATCCGGTGTAGCGAAAAAAACCGTAGGGACGAAAAGGCTCCGACTCTCTAAAAAAATCCCCTTTTACTGCTTCTTGCCTTGGTTCTCCATACTGATAGTAAAAGAATCGAATCTTTTCCAAAAATGACTTCGGATTCCAAGATAAATCTCCTCCACGAATTCCGAGAGGCGATTCAGTCTTATCGCGCGGCAAATAAGCGGGACTAGACTGAAACTCTCCCGCAAAAAGGCTTCCTTTTAGTTGCAGAGAGGAAATCTCCCAGCCTAGCTCCCCATAGTTTAAGATTCCTGCGAATAGAAAGCCACCTGCATCCAATCTTTGAAAACCCCTTCCGGCTTCCATTCTGGTCTTAAAATCACCTTTTTGGAATATAATAGAAATCAAAAGTTCCCCGTCAGAAAGCTTCACTACCTCTCTTTCTAATTGCACCTTTTCTAAATAAGAAAAAACAGGAGAAGCTAAAATCTGAAATAAAGAGTTCTCGTCTCGTCTAAGCCATCCGAATTCCGGACTGATCGAGGCTTTTCCGAGAGTTTTCCTAGCATCTTCCTCTTTCGTTCCCCCCTTTTGGGAAAACACTCTTCCCCAAGAATACAGGGACGTGTAAAAACCCGAATCTGCAGAAAATCTACGCGGCTTTTTTTCAGTATTGGCGGCTCTTCCGACCGAATCCAAGCGCACAAGTCCGTCTTGCAAAAGAGAAGAATCATCCAATCTGTATTCCGGATAAGATTCCGCGCGTAGACCCACCACCAAAACGCAAAAATAGATTATAAATAGTAAATATACTAAATTGGAAAAAAGTCCTAATCTCACTTGAGCGAAGGCCGATAGAAAGCCAAAAAGTAACCGCTCAGAATCAACCAAGACGGAATTTGACCGAGGAAAAAGGCGCTTGCTGCTCCCATTGTCCCATATTCAGGAATCAGAATATTATCAAGTACGAGCCCGAAAGCTAATCGGATCAAAGCAAGTAACGCGAGCATCCTAGGCTGGCCCATCGCAAACAAGGCCATTCCCAAAGGAGAAAATACGAGCTGGAGAAGATAGTTTGGATACAGAAGCTGAAAAACGGGGACAGATTCCGGGTATTTCCCCTTAAATAAAATCGAAAATATCCAGTCTCCCAAAAATCCACCAGGTGCGAGCAACAGCGCCATTCCGACGGATAGCAGCATTGTATGTCGGAGAAATTTAGGAAATTCCGGACTATCCACCAATCTAGAAAGTTTCGGATAAATCATCGAATTCAAAACCGAAAACAAAATCACAAAGCCGCTGAAAAGTTTGAGAGCTGTGCCGTATTCAGCGACCGCATCGTGACTTTGGTACTGGTTCAGAAAAAATAATTCGAGTCTGTCAGAGCCGATCGCAAAAACGGAAGCCAAAAAAGCGTACCGATTAAACGAAGTCAGCTCGCTGATCTGGGCCTTCACCTCTTCGTTGGGTCCATTCCAATGCAATTTTTCTCTTGGGAACAAAAAGAAAAACAGTACCAGAGTGAACACAGGAGAGGTCGAAAAAATTGCGAGTATATCAAGATGATTTAATGCGTTATTCGAAAGCTGGTCTGCAGAATACAAAATCAAAAGACGAATCAAGTTCGGCAATGGATACCAAAGGGACAAAGAAGTATATTGTCCAAAAGAAACGAAAACACTTTCAAAGAAAGTGTTGAACGAAAGTACAAAGCTCCCGAAGACCAACAAAAAAGTTACTAAAGCACTTTCTTTCAGGGCAAGTGCAGCGGCGGTGCTGCCCAAGGCGAGCACTCCAAATGCAGCTAACTTGATCCAAAAAGAAGATGCCATGAGTATTCCGACTTTCTTCTTATTTTCAATCACTGGAGAAAGGTACTTCACTAGCGCCGCCGGTAGCCCGAATTCAGCTACGGCAAGCATCACTGGAAGAAATTCAGAGTAATATTGGAAAAGACCGTTCTCGTTTTTACTTAGAATATTAACCGCATAGATTGTAAAAAGTAGATTGAGACCTGAGGAAATGACCTTTGAAAGGCTGACAGAAAAAGAGGAGCGTAGAAATCCCGAGGTTCGGAGGCGGTGCAAGGCCCCCGGAAATACTTTTAGCGATTCGCCGACTCGGGACATTCTTTACTGCAAGTGAATTCCTCCGTTCATTCTTTTAAGAACTAAGGGAGAGAGATAACTTATATAGAAGCAAACGATCGCGTACCTAAGGTATCTGGCAACCTGATTTTCCGGGAAAAGAGATTTCACGATCTGCCCTAGCACGAAGTAAAACAGGAAAATTCCCAAAGCAACGGTCGCGATTCGAACCAGATTCGAATAGGGAGAAGAGGTCCTATGCCAATCAAACTCATTTTTCTTTAAAAAAAGCACACCTATTCCGAAACCGGCTAAGGATCCTGCCGAAGAAACCACCTGCTCTAAGGATTTTAGGGTCGGTCCCTCCGAATGGGATTCCTCGATCAAAAGTATACTAGGAATCGTAGCCGCAATCCAAAGTAAAGAGTAGGATCGAATCCTTTTCCTGGAAACTTCGACCCCTCCCAAAAAACTCGGCTCCAAAAGAGAAGGATCCTTTCGAAACCAAACCTCGATCCCAAACAGTAGAATCGCCCCCAGGACTGCACCTCCTAGTACGTCGCCTAAGTAGTGTAATCCGGCATACATTCGTGCAAAAGGCATGTATGCTAAAATAAAAGCACAAATTACTTTCACAAGAGTCGCGCGAAAATGAATCAACATAGTTCCGTAAAGAACTACAGAAGTTTGTACGTGCCCCGATGGAAATCCGAAAGAACTTTCCGAAACTCCTAAAAAGCCTGAGTAAGGAAGATCAGATGGTCTTGGATATCCGAAGTATGCTTTGCAAGCGCCGTTCAGGATTCCAGAGATCATAAGCCCGATCGCCAGCCTCATCCCTACTTTACGATCCACGCATATATAAATAGCGGAAACGATCGCCATAAAGAAAAAGTAAGTCCCTAAATAATGAAAGAGAACAGTTAAAGGACCGAGAACCGGTTCAAGAATTGGAACATGCAAAGAGCGTAAAACATCTTCGCTAAAAAGAAAATCTCTGAGAATCGGATTTTGCCAGTTCATCCAGCTAACTTAGAAAAGATTATCTAGCCTGCAAAGGTTTTTCTCGAAACTAAGAGTACTAGAATCGATGAAACGAATACGAAAAGAATCTATTCTCTTACTATTTTGCATGTTAAGTGAACGGCGTTTTCATAAACTTGGAATGGCAATTCACGTATCCATTATAGAACATTTGATTAATAATAATTTCTTTCCAGAGATATCGGACATTCGCCCGACAAAAAACTAAGTTGATTCATTAGTCTACGGTCGATACCATGAATCTAAGTAAATATATAAATCCGCGGGAAAGGATCCTAAATGGACAAGCAAACTCCTGAAATAGGAGAGCTGGATAGTCTCTTCTTGATTCCAAGAGACTACGCCAAACTATTTCTAAAGAACCTTTTACATCTGATCTACGATGTAGAAGTAGAGGGTACCGAAAATGTACCGAAAGACGGAGGCGGTGTAATCGTCTCCAACCATACAGACAATCTGGACGTAATTGTACAGGGAACATCTGTAGAACGAAAAATAATTTATTTAGGCAAGTATGAACTTTTTCATCCCCAAGAAACTCTTGTGGAACTCTTGGATGGAGAGAATTCCCCTTTTAAATTTTTTCCTCTAAGCCTAGTTCGAACCACAATCGTAACAGCACTTAATTTAATCGGAAGTTATCAAGGCAAGACTCTTCTAAATTGGGGAGGATATCCTATATTAAGATCTCATAATGTTACCGATGCCAAGTCTGCAGCAAAGTACTACGAGTCGTTAGAAGATTATATGGTCGATCTCGTAAAAAGTGGCGAACTTATATCTGTCTATCCCGAAGGCACCAGAACAGAAGATGGCAGCATGGGTTCCTTCAAAGCTTTGACTGCAAAAATTGCAATCCGAGCAGGAGTCCCGATCATTCCAAGCGGAATTCGCGGCGCGTGGAAAATGATGAAGCCAGAAACCTTTCTGAGCGGAAGGGCATTTCGCACAAAGATCCTTTATCGAATTGGAAAACCGATTTTTCCGGAATCCTTTCCACAAGGCCCCTTAAAAAGGGCTGCTAAATTGTTAACCGAAGAACTCGAACAAAGAGTCCAGGAACTGGTCGGAGGAAATCAAAATGATCCGCTTTAAAACCAGACCGATCTCAGAGAACTTTTACGGAATTTGAAATGATTACAGAAACGTTATATAAGCCAAAACATACTCTCCGTTTTGTTACAGCTGCTTCCTTGTTCGACGGACACGATGCATCTATAAATATCATGAGGAGAATTTTACAATCTTCCGGAGCGGAAGTGATACATCTAGGACACAATCGCTCGGTGCAGGAAATTGTAGAATGCGCCATCCAAGAGGATGCCCAGGGAATTGCAGTCACGAGTTACCAAGGTGGCCATATCGAATATTTCAAATACATGATAGACCTTCTAAGAGAAAGGGGAGCCGGGCATATCAAAGTATTCGGAGGTGGCGGCGGAACCATTTTGCCGAGTGAAATCTCCGAACTAGAGGCTTACGGAGTCACAAAAATATATTCTCCGGATGATGGAAGATCTTTGGGTTTGCAAGGGATGATCAACGATCTACTGAGCAAAGCAGATTTCGTACCACCGATGAGGTTCAACGGAGATTTGCATTCCTCGCTTCTTACCAGAAATCCGATAGCAATTGCACAATCCATTACATTAATAGAGAATACTTTTGGAGAAGATATTCCACCGAATATTAAGCAAAAATTTGATTTTCCAAGTCCTCGAAAAAAAGTCCCGGTGCTCGGGATCACCGGAACCGGTGGAGCGGGAAAATCATCTCTTACGGACGAAATAGTACGAAGATTCTTGCAGGACTTTCCCGAAAAGACAATCGCAGTAATTTCCGTGGATCCCTCCAAGAGGAAGACTGGCGGAGCCCTTCTCGGGGACAGAATCAGAATGAACTCCATCTTTAATCCGAGAGTTTATATGAGATCCTTTGCTACCCGAGAAGCAAATGTGGCTCTCAATCGAAACGTAAAAAAGAGTTTGGAGGTCCTGAAAAGCGCAGAATTCGATTTGATTTTGGTTGAAACAGCCGGAATCGGTCAGAGTGATTCCGAGATTACCGAGGTTGCGGACTTATCCTTATACGTAATGACTCCGGAATTTGGAGCCGCAACTCAATTAGAAAAAATTGATATGTTAGACTTCGCGGATATTATTGCGATCAACAAATGCGACAAGCGTGGCGCAGCAGATGCCCTCAAAGATGTAAAGAAACAATACCAAAGGTCTCGTAAATTGTTCGAGGCTTCGGTCGATTCTATGCCTGTATTTGGGACGATAGCATCTCAATTCAACGATCCAGGAGCCAGCAGATTGTATCTCGCGATTATTGGTGCCTTGGATAAAAAACTGCAATTAGGATGGAGTTCCTCTTTTCCGGAAAACCTGGAACCGAGTCGGAAAAATCATATCATTCCTCCGGAAAGAACACGGTATTTATCCGAAATTGTAGAAGAGTGTGAGAAAAACGATCAGTTCGTCGAATCTCAAGCCCGCATAGCGGAATCGATTTATAATCTGAGGAGTTCCTACGAAGTTCTAAAGAGCAAAGGCAAGAGCACTTTAGATATTGAAACTGAGATAGAAGAACTAGAACCCAAGCTTCACGCAGATACGAAACTGATTCTAGAGAATTGGAAAAAGAAAAGTTCCGAGTACCAATCGGAATACTTTACCTATAAGGTCCGCGACAAGGAAATCAAGGTAGAAAATTACGTAGAGTCACTGAGTCAATTAAAGATCCCTAAAATATCCGTCCCAAAATTTATGAGCTGGGGAGAAATTGTCCGATGGTCGTACAAGGAAAATTTTCCCGGGGAGTATCCTTATACCGCAGGAGTATTTCCTTTCAAGCGCACGGGCGAAGATCCGACTAGGATGTTTGCAGGGGAAGGAGGACCTGAAAGGACAAATTCCAGATTTCACTACCTTAGCTTAGGAATGCCGGCACAAAGACTAAGCACTGCATTTGATTCTGTTACTCTGTACGGAGAGGATCCCGGTGTTCGCCCAGATATTTACGGAAAAATAGGAAATTCAGGAGTAAGCGTCGCTACCTTAGACGATGCAAAGAAGCTCTACTCAGGATTCGACTTATGCAACCCTTCTACCTCCGTTTCTATGACGATCAACGGTCCAGCTCCGATGATGCTTGCATTTTTTCTCACTACCGCAATTGATCAAGCTTGCGAAAAACATATTAAGAGCCAAGGCAAGACAGAAGAAATTACATCTCGGATTAATTCCCTATATTCTAAAATTGGAATGCAACCACCGAAATACCATGGAGAAATTCCTAAAGGCAATGATTCCTTAGGGTTGCTACTGCTCGGAATTTCCGGCGACCAAGTCTTGGACCAAGAAGTGTATGAAAAAATCAAAAAAGACACTTTGGCCAAAGTAAGAGGTACGATCCAAGCAGATATCCTCAAAGAAGACCAAGCCCAAAACACATGCATTTTTTCCACCGAGTTTGCCCTGAGAATGATGGGAGATATCCAAGAGTATTTTATAGAAAATAAGGTAAGAAACTTTTATTCAGTATCAATCTCCGGATATCATATAGCGGAAGCGGGTGCAAATCCGATCACTCAAGTTGCTTTTACATTAGCGAACGGATTCACTTACCTGGAATACTACTTATCCAGAGGCATGAAGATCGATGACTTTGCCCCTAACCTTTCTTTCTTTTTTTCCAATGGAATCGATCCGGAGTATGCTGTTATCGGCAGGGTTGCGAGAAGAATTTGGGCCAAAACTTTAAAACATAAGTATGGAGCAAATGAGCGTTCCCAACTTCTAAAATATCACATACAAACATCCGGACGTTCTCTTCACGCGCAGGAAATCGACTTCAACGATATCCGAACCACCTTACAAGCATTATACGCAATTTACGACAATTGCAATAGTCTTCACACGAATGCATTCGACGAAGCAATCACGACTCCTACCGAAGATTCAGTAAGAAGGGCCGTCGCAATCCAAATGATTATCAACCGAGAACTCGGCCTTGCAAAGAATGAGAACCCTTTACAAGGCTCCTTTATTATCGAAGAGCTGACCGATTTAGTAGAAAGCGCGGTGTTGACGGAATTCAAAAGGCTTGGAGAAAGAGGAGGAGTTCTAGGTGCAATGGAAAGGATGTACCAAAGAAATAAGATCCAAGAAGAATCCTTATATTATGAACATCTAAAACATACCGGAGAAATTCCTGTGATAGGTGTCAATACCTTCCTCGGAAAAGACGGATCTCCTACCGTACTTCCCGCAGAAGTAATCCGATCTACCGAACAAGAAAAGAAAATTCAAATCACAAATCTGGAGCAATTTCAGTTTAGAAACCAATCAAGAATCAAGGACTCCTTGAAAAAATTGCAAAGTGTTTGCTCCTCGAACGAAAATATCTTTTCTCAGCTGCTGGAGACAGTAAAAGTTGCTTCCTTAGGACAAATTACTCAATCCTTGTACGAAGTAGGTGGCCAGTACCGGCGAAATATGTAGAATTCGGGAAAGAAAAATGGATTGCATTTCGTTTCAAAAAGCCGATTCTACTTACCACCTATTTTCAAAAAAAGTGATTTTAGGCAACATGGCTTTAATTGCGAATTTTTAGGAGTTCAAAAATGAGTTTCTTTCGAACAATCTTGAATTGTTTCCTTTTGTTAACTACATTTATCTTTGTTCAATGCAATAACCTTGGTGTAGCTGGACCCGGCGGAATTAAAGGTTCGGACGCAAAGCTACAAATCAAAGAAGCGCAGAATGACGCTAGTAATTTATTCGTGGGGCAACTGTTTCCTTTATTGATCAACGCTCCAGATTGTTCCGGACTCGGCGGAAATAGAACGACTAGACTCTCCGGCTTTGACGCTTACGCACTCAAGGATTTGGCAGGGAAGGTTCAAAATGCAAAGATTTCCGATACGAAAATTTATACAAAATCTTCGATCGATAAATGTACGGAAACGATTCGGACAATCGGAGTCTCATTAAGTGTGCAATATGCGCAAGACGTGCAGATTTATGGTGCTTGTCAAAACGCACCGATACCTCTCGACTTAGCAACCATCGTTTCCTATGAAGCATGTAAAATCGAAGAGGCAGGATTCTTCCAGTTCAATCAAACTAGCTTCCCGTAAAACTCTTCAAAAAGCTGGGTGGGACCCTGATTTGGGCCCCATTCACTCCTTACTTGTAGCCTATTTCTTCCGTCAAAACTATATTACTTTTTGCGAAATTACCGATTGCTCTACCGATCTCTCTGTCGCGCTCGTCGTAAAGCGTACTTTCCGCAATGATCAAATGAGTGGCATGTTGGATCACCCTACCCTCTGCTCGGAGAATTCCGGACTTGATCGGTCTTAGCAAAGTAAGATTTAAATTAGATGTCAAAACGAATCCTTCTTTCACAACAGAATTGGCCGCAAAGAAAGCCGCATCGTCAGCGGCTTTAAAATAAAGAACTCCGTGAGCTGCTTTTGCAGCGTGAAAAAAATCTTCTCTCACCGGAATATGAATCGTTGTTTCACCTTTTCGAATAGACAAACGGGGCTGAAAATAGCGATTGATCGGTGCCCCGTGGTACATATTCTCCAACGACCGATAGTGTTTTTCCCATTCAGAATCTGTTGGCATGAACTGAGTTTTCTCCTAACCTGATTAATTGTTCTCGTATATTTTCTACAAAAGTAGAAGTTATCCTCTTCGAATTAAAGCCTTAAATATTACAATATGCGAAACTACAAGCACGGGCGCGTAAAATGCAAATATATAAAACATCACCCCCATATAGTTTGATACTTCAAGTATCGCGGCTTGGTATGCTGCATACACCAAATCCAAGAAACCCCAGATATTGAAAATCCAGGCGGATGCCACGGCGAACTTTGACTTTCTTCTTAGCAAAGTGTAAGTAGTCAAAGCCAAGATCGCCGCACAATAATCTCCCCAAGCCGCCGGAATCGAAAACTGTGCGGGCATATTCGGAGAAGAAATTCCCGGAACAAACATGCTCAAGCCTACAAAACGAAAAGAATGCACAATCGCAAGTAGTTGCAGCAACTTAAACCAATCCCCTTTTGCCTTTGGAATCAAAAAATCCCTGATCAGGATAGTTGCAGTAGTCGCGCCGATCACAGACGCAAACAAAAGATAGTATTTAGGATGCATGGAAATTTCCTCCGAATTATCGTAATTAGAGTAACTTACGAACGTTCGTTCGTCAAATATAAAAAGACCCTAAAAAGTGAAAATTCTTTGAACCTTGACGAATCCAGGTGATTCGATTGATTTGATATTCGGTTACGAAAATGGAATTCAGCGAAACACAGAAAACCGTACTTCGTATAGCGGCAGATTACGCCTCTGAAAGAGGATTAAATGAGCTGACCATAGGACAGCTCGCCCAAGCAACCGGAATGAGTAAGGCAGGATTGCACGGAGCCTTCGGTTCTAAGACAGACTTGCAAATTAGCACAATCCAATTCGCCGCAGAAATTTTTACCAAAGAAGTCATTCTACCTTCAAAGGATTTAGAATCCGGAGCAAAACGTATTTCGGCTTTTTTCAATGCTTGGATTAGTTATGTAGATCGAAAGGTTTTTCCGGGAGGTTGCTTTTTTGCCAGAGTTTCCATGGAAGGAGATTCTCTTCCGGAACCAGTAAATCTGGAAATTCGAAAGAGATTTCAATCATTTCGGAATTTCGTTTCAACTGAATTAGGAAGGAACTCCCGCTCTAGAAAATCAGACCTGAGCGCAAAGGAACTCGCAGACCAGCTGCTCTCCTTGGTCATGGGGTATAACTGGGCAGTTCATTCCTTAAAAAACCCGGAAATGGGGAAACATATTCGAGAGCTTCTAAACGAAAGACTCAAAATTCTATAAAAGCAACGGAAGGCTTCCGAATTCACTGGTTCTTAGATTGGACCTGAAAATTCGGAAGTTCTAAAAATATGAAACAGATTCGACTGCCCTGGGCACTCCTTTTCGTAGGAGGAATTTTTACAGCCACCATATATGCAAAAGATGTAATATTATTGAATGTATTTTATGACCCAGCTCGCAAATTGTACAAAGATGCCTATTCCGTCGACCTCTCTCCAAATCCAACATCGGAGTATAGAACTTACCATCTAGATCATAATAGTTTCTTAGATGTTTCGGTCGGTTGATTAAAAGGTTCGAAGATCTACAAAAACAAACTGTGAAAGAATTCGTGTCCCATTCGCCTGAACTAACGCGAATAAACCGCGTCAGGTTTGGTGAATTTTTGGGACACTTTCCAATTTCTTTCTTACCTAGTCAAAGTCTCCGTGGCAGCTCCGTTTGCCCAAGTGCCTTCTAAAAGTTTTCCACCATTTTTTACGATATAAATTACCGGGTAAGTATCACCCCATTCTACAGTGAGCACATTACCTTCTAAGTTTCCAGTACCGGAAAAAGTAGATCCGACTGACCAATCAAAACTATAACTTCCATCCGGATTTTCGGAAATGGTAACCGTTCCACGATACTTAGATCCGTTCGGATTCGTACCAGATACCTTGTAAGTACCACCAATATCCAGACCTTGTGCGTGAACGTAGGTAAAAGAAATCGCAAGGAGCAACACAGTTACTATCGCGAATACCCTTGCGCGTGCGGGGTGAAGCATAAAATTCCCTCCAAATTCGAAGCCGGATTATATCAGAATCACGATTCCGGACAAGATATTTCCAGCCTGAAAACTCGAAATTCTTCCAGGGAAAGGCGAATATCGTGAGGTCCTATCCGCTAAAGAATACACTCCAAGAGTTGATCTAATTTCCTGAAAATTCATTTTCTAGGATATTCCATGATAAGCCTCACAGTATCCGCGGTATTCTTCCCATACTGAAGTTCTATCTCAGATAGAGCGCGCTTCAAAGTGTCTAGCGCGGATAATTTTTCATCGAGCGTCAGTTTTTTTTCTGAAATCTCTGTAGGAATTCCAACCCGATCCGGAATCAATCTTAGGCGATTCTTGGTGAAAAGTGGATTCTGATTTTTAGAAAAGGAAAAAACTTTAGATCGGTAGGTTCTTGAGTAAGCATCTGCCAAGAACGCGAGCTTAATTTCGTCCAGACCAGGACTGATTTCCAAACCCAGATCCTCGTGGGACCAAAAGGAAATCGTATTTAGGGCTATTGTAAAAACATTTTCATATTTTAATTGAAAGTCCGAGCTATTATGCGCCGGCCCCCAATGTTCTACTCCCAGTTTTTTGGCCAATAGAAGAGCATTCGCTTTTCCCGAGATTGATTCTACCAGTGCTAACGATATCGGAATCGATGCGGTAATTCCAGTCGTAGTAATCACAGATCTATCGGATACATAACGCAGATCTTGAACCCATTCTGTTTCTTTAAATTTGTTTTTCAAATCCGCAAAGGAATACCAATGACCTGTGGCACGATGTCCTTTTAATAAACCAGCATTTGCGAGCACCCAAACTCCGTCGCAGACTCCAATCACAATGGCACCTTTTCCTGCCTGAGATTGAATCCAGGATAAAAGTTTCGGATCTTCGCTTCTATGGATCGCCGGAACAATCACATAATCCGCTCCCCGAGGATATCTTTTATCAAAATCCTGAATATTCTCCTGTAGATTCATTTTCAAAGCCGGATACAAGATCGCGTCCCCCGTTTCTATTCCTAATGCCAAAACCTCGGCGGCTTTGGAATCCGATAGAATCGCAAACGGAATTACAAAATCTGTAATCTCGGTTGTGTAATTGTCCGCGATCACAGCGATTACAGGTTTTTTACGCCCGAACCTTGGTTGGTAAGTAGGAAGTCCTTCTTGCTGTAGATTCGAAACGGAGCTGTCTTGCGCAGAGACTAGATCGATAGAGCTTTCTCTTTGATTTGTACAATCGCTTAAGAAAATCCAGAGAAGGACGAGCGACCACAATATCGTATGCTTTCTAAAACCCTTCTTTATCCAGTTTGTTCTTTCGAATGATTTGTCTTCGGACGTATATAGATTCATGCTTCGAATTTTTACATATTGGAAATGCTTTGTCGTCCGTCCGGATACGGATGGAATCAAAACCTTAGAATCCAGGAAAATAATCTGGACAGTTTTCGGAAATTTTTCTCGAATTCGATCATGCATACTTTCCTAGCTTTCGGAGCTGGACTCGCATTTTTGTTATGCCTGGCAAATTGGAGGCGAGACAAAATTGCTGCCTTTTTATTTTTTGCAGTCTCAATTGTACAATTTCATATCTTTCTAGAACTTTCCGGCGAACTACCAAATGCAACTTGGCTGATGGATCTGCATATTCCGGCAATATTTTTAATAGGGCCCTTGGCCTATCTATACTTTCAGAATCTGAGCGGAAACAAGATAGACGTTCTTCCCTGGATTCATTTTATCCCTTCAATACTTTCCGTTTTAATAATGCTTCCTTTTTATCTTAAAAGTCATGCGGCTAAAGTAGAATTTCTAGAACAGCCGCAATCAGGTGATATTTATATGTGGATGATTCCTACCCTGCTGGGCAGCGGAACTGTTTTGAATTTCTTTTATCCAAGTCAATTGCTTCTGAAGCTGAGGCGCTGGCGGGGATTTACACCGCACGACAAGAGAATCGTATTCACTCCTTTTTTTACCTTGTATGCAACCACACTAGTACTGCTTTTACTTTTCGTTGTGGCCCAGATATTCTTTATGCAACTTTTCTCGATTGCTGCTTGCGGTGTAACGACTTTACTCTGCGCGGTATTCCTAATCCATTCCGCGAACGCAGACCTTGGAATTTCCCTGCGAAGGCAAGTATCGGCTGCGCGCTACGCAGAGAGTAGAATCTCTGGCATTGATGTGGATTCAGTGGTGCAAAGAATGGAAGAACTGATGTCCGAGGAGCGTGTCTACTTGGATGAAAACCTTTCCCTTGGAAATCTCGCGAAAAAACTGAAAATCAACTCTCACCAACTTTCTGAAATTTTAAACTCCCGAATGAGAAAGAATTTTCGAAATTACGTGGCAGATTTCAGGTTAAGGGAAGCAGAAAGATTGCTCAAAGAAGAATCCGAAAGATCTGTTTTATCAATCATCTACTCTTCGGGATTCAACTCTAAATCAGCTTTTCATAAACTATTCCAGGAAAAATACGGATGTAATCCGACTGAGTTTCGATCTCAGTCTAAACCAACACGAATCTCTTGACAATCTAACAAAAGCGGTCCAAATTTTATCCCTCAATTTGGAAGATGATTCATTGTGAAATCTCTAAACGCGATCCAAATTTTCCAAAGAGGATGAAATCTTGCAGTCGAAATCCAATTTGCTTTCTTTAGGATTCGTAGTTTTTCTCGCTTCGTTTCCTGTTTTCCTCATTCAATTCTTTTATTCTTCTTTATATTTCGATTCCCAGATTGCTCCCTTTTTAGTTTTCCATAATGTAGCTGAATCTTTCAGCATTGTTATTTCCGCCTCTATATTTGGTGTGGGCTGGTTTACTTATGCGCAGAGCAAAGACAAACAAGCTTTATTTTTAGGTACTACTTTTCTGGCAATCGCGTTGATGGACATGATGCATATGCTCGCATATTCCGGTATGCCCGATCTATTTACGGAAAACTCTCCGAACAAATCTACTCAGTTCTGGATTGCGGTTCGCTTCTTTGCCGCAATTTCCTTGCTAGCTAGCTCTTTTCTTCCAAACGAAAGTGATTTGCTCACATCTAAAATGAAATTCTTAATTTTACCTTTATTGGTATCCATCTCGATATTTGTTTTGATCATTTTTTTTCCGGATCTAGTTCCAACAACCTTCTCTCCAGACACAGGTTTGACCCCCTTTAAACGAATTGCTGAAATAGTAATTATTTGCTTTTTAGTTTTGTCTTCTGTCGCCTATTGGCTTCGAATTGAAAAGTACGGATGGGACTCTACAAAATACTTCCTCTTCGCTTTTGTATTTTGTATATTCAGTGAAGTAGTTTTCGCTGTTTATACTTCAGTATTCGATATCTATAATGTTATAGGTCATATCTACAAGGTAATTGCGTTTTGTCTAATTTATAAAGGAGTCTTTATTTCGTCGATCAACAGACCTTATGAACGACTATTATACACAAACGAATTATTAAAGGATGAAGTTTCGGAACGAGAAAGAGCGAGAAAAAACTTAGCAAAATCTTTATCCGAAAAGGAAGCTTTGATCCGTGAAATCTATCATCGTTCGAATAACACGCTCCAGGTGATCAGCAGCTTGATCTCTTTGCAATCAGAGATCTATCCCGAGAACCAAGAAATTCAGACTCTTGCGTATAAAATACAAGATCGTATCCAAGCAATATCTTTGGTCCATCGGCTACTATTCTCTGAGCAGGATCTATCTTCCATTTCTTTGAAAAGATACGTTAGTGATCTCACTCATTACGCTCTGCAAAGAAACGGGACACATTCTTGCAAAATCGAAACAAAGATCGAGATTGAAGACCGCAAAATTCTAATAGATTTAGCCATACCGATCGGATTGATTATTTCTGAACTGTTGAGCAATTCAGTAAAACATGCGTTTCCAAACAAAGCTTCCGGAACTATTTCAATTTCGATTGCGGAACGACAAGAAGGAAGACTCAGCTTATCTTATTCGGATGATGGAGTAGGAATCCCAGAAAACCTTGCTCTTGAAAATTCTAACACTCTTGGAATGCAGTTAATTTACGGCATTGCAGAGATTCAGCTCTCCGGCAAAATCTCGCTACAAAAAGGTCCAAAGTTTCATTGTGAAATCGATTTTCCCATGGACATGTATGGAAAGCGAGTTTAGATACATTAACTCAGTACGGTCGACCTAAAGCCGCACTTTGAACTGTGAATTGCAGAGGCAGATCTAAAACTAGATCGTTTAGCGAAATTAATCGGCGGAAATCAATTCAGCGGTAATATTGCTGGTGAATTTGGAAGATTGAATTTTCGGGAGGGAGCCGATTTAGCAGAATCCAACTAAATCAATTTGTTCAGAGTTCTTGAAAACGTATAGAGTAGCGTGACCTTTGTACCCATTTTGGTACACCATCCGGTGTGTTTCCTTTCGGTA
>NZ_NPDZ01000019.1 GCF_002811875.1 Leptospira perolatii | reverse complement strand
CGAATTCAATACTTGTATGTGATATGGCCGGCTACCAAGTCACTCCTACCTTTAAACGAGAGTCGTATGATTTGCCTTGGACTAAATTATTAACCGAAATCGGCAATAATTACGCCTGGAAACCTTTCTTTATACGGCATAAGGCAGAAGCATTGCACGCAAATCGAACTTCTGGATTTACCGAGCCGATCCACGATATTGAAACGAAACGCCAATACGTTTTGTTCACCTATAGTCTTGGGGACAAATACGTCCTGATTTTGCGCTTGGACTGGGAACCTCTTTAGCCGGCATTCTCTTCCTTCCTATTCCCCAAAAGGATTTGTCGCTTTGGGGCTCTAACCACTTTCTTTCCTATTGATCTCAGTCTAAAGGTTAAAAACATAGTCATTGGAAGGAGTCTGAAGTGGCAGAAATCCTAAAAATCGTGAACCTCAAGGCCGGAATTGAAACGGAATCGGGCCAAATCCAGGAGATCTTAAAAGGGGTCAACCTTGTGATCAATGAGGGAGAGGTACACGCTGTAATGGGTCCGAATGGATCAGGAAAAAGTACTCTTTCCAACGTAATTCTTGGCCACCCGAAGTATAAGGTACTTTCCGGAGAAATTCTATACAGGGGCCAGTCCATTCTTACCATGCCCACCGATGAAAGAGCTCGTACTGGAATTTTTCTCTGTTTTCAATATCCTACGAGTATCCCCGGAGTCACGATCGGAAATTTTCTACGCACAATCCTGAAGTCGGTAAGAGGGAAGGAAATGCCAGTGAAAGAATTTCGCAAAGAGTTAAAGGAAAGCATGGCACTCTTGGATGTTCCGGATAGTTGGGTAGGTCGTTACGTAAACGACGGTTTTTCGGGCGGAGAAAAAAAGAGAAACGAAATTCTTCAGATGACTTTATTAAAACCTAAATTAAGTATATTGGATGAAACTGATTCGGGCCTTGATATAGACGCTTTAAGGATTGTAAGCGAAGGAATCAACAAGAACAAGGCTCCGGACCGTTCCATACTTTTGATTACGCATTACCAAAGAATCTTGAATTACGTGACTCCTGATTTCGTGCATGTGTTCGCACAAGGGAAGATACTAAAAACGGGCGGACGAGAGTTGGCGCTCGAATTGGAAGAAAAAGGATATGATTGGATCCTCGCAGCTGCAAACTGAAGGAATGGATTTCAAGCTATCTTTCGAAAAACTTTTATCCGAAAAATCGGAACCTAAGGATTTATTAGATTTTCGTAAAAAAGCATTTTCATTTTTAGAAAAGGCTGAATTCCCGAACCCGGGGCTGGAGTCTTGGAGAAAAATTAGTCTTTCTAATTTCAAATTGGATAGTTTTGACAAAGCTCCTTCTCGGGAAGCCGTGAAGTTTTCTTCGGAAAATGGTTCTCAGATTACTGCATTGTCGGAACTTGATTCGAATCGGCTAAAATCTGTTTTGAGTTTGGCCGAACCCGCACTTCAAGCTTATAAGAGCGAGTGGACTTCTTTGTTTACTCTTTCGCACTTTACGCACGCTTATTATATTCAGTTAAAGGAAGTACAAGAAGAGGAGCCTCTACCTCAGATCTGCGTTTCTTGCAACGAAGGGAACTTCGTGCTTCCTTTGTTTATTATTGAAGCGCCTGCGATGTCCAAGGCAAGGATTTTGGAAGAATGGATTTCGAGTTCTTCGGATGATTTCCGATGGATGAACGGTGTCACTATTTTAAGGATCCGAAAAGGTGGGCATTTTCAGTACGCAACTACGGAAAGTCTGGGAGACTCAACATTTAGATTTCGAGCAACTCATTCTGTCCAAGAAGGCGATAGTAGATTTCATACTTCAATCGCTACTTGGGGAGGATACAAAGGAAAGTCCTTCTATGACGCTGAGGTAACCGGCAACGGTGCCTGGACGCGTTTTGCCGGAATTTCTCCTTTGAGGGCAAAGGAATACCAGGATACTGAAATCAGAATTTTACATAAAGCGGACCATGGTAATAGTTCGATTTTGTTTAGAGTCGCGGCTAGAGAAAAAGCACACCATGTTTTTACCGGAAATCTTCATATTCCTGCCGGATGCAAAGACGTAGCCGCAGTGCAGATTAATAACAATTTGCTGTTGGACAGAACTGCTCGGGCAGAGTCCATTCCAAAGTTAGAAGTATTTGCCGATAGCGTAAAATGCGAGCACGGAGCGACTGTTGGCGAAATTGACGAAGAACAATTGTTTTATTTGGCTTCCCGAGGGATCTCCGAGCATGAAGCTAGAAGATTAATTGTAGAAGGATTTTTGGGCGAAGTCGTGAGAGAATTCCCTTCTGAGAAACTTCGTAATGAAATTGAGTCTGTTCTTGAAACAAGAATGCTGGAAGGTCTACCGTAATGGGCGCTTTTAGAGTAAAGCTCTCCGAATTGGCGGAGGGGAAGGTGTTCGTAGTCGAGACCAAATTCAACAGAATTGGAATCACTCGGATCGGAGATCAGATTTACGCGTTCGAAGATGTCTGCACTCACGATGGCGAGGCGATTTCTCACGGGAATTTGGAAGGCGACGTAATTACCTGCCCTAGACATTTCGCGCAATTTAATGTGAAAAGCGGTAAGGCACTTTGTATGCCGGCGGTCGAGGACCTCCCCGTTTATTCTACTCGAATCGTAGGTGACGAAGTCGAAGTAGAGTTGGATGATTGACGTATGAGAAGATTGGAAAGGGAGGCAGTACATTGAGTTTCGATATCAAACAGATCCGAGCCGATTTCCCCATTCTAAATACTCGAATGAATGGAAAACCCTTGGTTTTCTTGGACAGCGCTGCTAGTTCTCAAAAGCCTAGCTCCGTAATCGCAACTGAGGCAAATTATTATCAGCACGAAAATGCGAATATTCACCGGGGAGTCTATGCTCTCTCTCAAAAAGCCACTGAGAAGTACGAATATTCGCGCATTAAAGTTGCAAAGTTCATCGGAGCAATCTGCGCAAAAGTAGTCATTTTTACAAGAAATACAACAGAATCGATCAACTTAGTCGCCCAATCTTGGGGGCGTACGAATATACACGAAGGCGATGAAATTGTACTAAATGAATTGGAGCACCATTCCAATCTAGTTCCTTGGCAAATGCTCGCCCAAGAAAAGCAGGCTGTCCTAAAATATATTCCGATTCTACCGGATGCTACTTTAGATTATTCTAATTTAGATGAAATAATCACCGAAAGAACTAAGCTTGTTGCAGTAGCGCAAATGTCGAACGTTACTGGGACTATTCACGATCTGCATCCAATCATCAGGAGAGCCCGTCAAGTTGGGGCCAAGGTTCTAGTGGATGGAGCTCAAGGGATTTGCCATTTACCGGTCAATGTACAGCAAGGCGATTATGATTTCTATGCCTTCTCTGCTCACAAAATGTTGGGGCCAACTGGCGTGGGAGTTCTATACGCAAAAGAAGAAATTTTAGAGTCAATGCCTCCTTGGATGGGTGGTGGGGACATGATTTCTCGTGTCTGGAAAGATAAGGCTACCTATGCCGATCTTCCTGCAAGATTAGAGGCAGGAACTCCTAATATTTCCGGAGTGATAGCCTTTGGTGCTGCGATCGATTATCTTGAATCTGTCGGGATGGACGAAATTCGGAATCACGAGTTGGAACTCCTACAATACGCCTTGGAAAGATTAGAGGAATTCGGAGGATTAGAATTTTACGGTCCAACCGATTTATCCAAACGGGGCGGGGTGGTTTCTTTTAACTTTCCGGGAGTTCATCCGCACGATGTAGGTTCTATCCTAGATGAGGAAGGTATCGCGATCCGAGTCGGACATCATTGTGCCCAGCCTTTCATGGAATACAAAGGAATTTCTGGCACTTGCAGGGCCTCCTTCTATCTTTATAACACGAAAGAAGACGTAGATCGTCTTCTCGACGGTCTAAAGAAGGTAAAGGAGATATTCGGTCGTGTCCTTAAGCGATGAACTCTATAAAGAAGTCCTTTTAGACCATTACCAAAATCCTAGGCACCATGGCTCTATAGAGAATCCAGATGTGCACGAACTAGGAGTAAATCCTTTGTGTGGAGATGAAGTGGAATTGTTCCTCAAACTAGATGGGAACAAGATTCACGACATTTCGTTTAACGGTAAGGGTTGTTCGATTTCCCAAGCTTCTTCTTCTATGCTTACGGATTGCCTCTACGGAAAAACAATCGACGAAGCAAGGGAGCTCTTGGTTTCCTTTAAAGCGATGCTGATCGAGGACGAAGAGCCTCATTTCTCGGAGGAATACGAGGATCTGGAATCACTTGAAGCTGTCAGAAAAATTCCTGCAAGAATCAAATGCGCAGTCTTGCCTTGGAACACCCTTGAGAAGGCTCTGAACAAAAACGAAAAAGCACTTTAGATTTGAGGAAAATGAAATGGAACCGAACGAATCTATGAATGTTCAGTTACTCGAAGCTCCAACAAACGAGCTCGAGCAAAAAATTTACGAAGCGGTTCACAATGTCGAAGATCCTGAAATCGGAATCTCCGTGGCTGAACTTGGATTAATCTATAAAATCAAAGCAGAGAACGGAAAAGCTAAAATCGAAATGACTTATACTTCGATGGCTTGTCCAGCCGGCCCTCAAATAAAGCAAGAAATCCAAGATAATGCCCTCAGGGTTGAGGGGATTGATTCTGTGGAAGTCGAAGTTGTTTGGAATCCGAAGTGGGATCCGAGATTGATGGCTTCGGAAGAGGCCAAGATGGATCTGGGGATTTTCGATTATTGAGAGCTGGTCTAGAAGGGCCCCGCCCTTCCTGGGAGGGGGGCCGGTGGCGGGCAACCAAAGGGCCTTTTAACAGAACTTCGTTTTTTTGCCAAGGTTTTTTTGCTTTCCAATTCTTGTAGGACCTCCTACAAAATTAGAGGATCATCGCGTATATAGATTAAGGATTTCGAATGAAGGACGAGGAAACGATTCGATTCTTTTCCGACCAAGCCAAACTTTTTTCCTGGTTCGAAAAGAATCATACTAAGGCGAAAGTTCTCTGGATCGGCTATCATAAAGTCAGCACCGGGAAAGACAGTATTAACTGGTCCGAATCCGTAGATGTCGCATTATGTTTTGGCTGGATTGACGGAGTCCGAAAATCTATCGACGAGGTCAGTTACAAGATTCGTTTTACACCTAGAAAAGCTTCTAGTAATTGGAGCGCTATCAATATTAAGAAAATGAAAACTTTGATAGAAACCGGCCAAATGAGAGCTCCTGGTTTAGAAGCTTTTAATAATCGAGATGATGCAAAGTCGAATCAGTATTCTTATGAAAGGGAAACTGCAAAATTGACGAAAGAATTCGAAGCCCAATTTCGCAAAAATAAGAAGGCCTGGGACTATTTTCAATCGCAGCCACCTTGGTATCGCAAAGCAGCGAGCTGGTGGGTCATCAGTGCAAAACAAGACGCGACTCAGTTAAAAAGATTAAATATATTGATCGGGGATTCGATGGAAGGCAAGAGGATAGCTCTTCTGACAAACTCAAAAAAATAAATCCTTTCTCATTAAACTTCTCCAAAAGTACTCTTTCTCATAGGATCCGGTTGCGTTTAACGTGAAGCCCTGGGCAATTCACTTATGAATTGCAAGACACCTTTAATCTATCAATAAATAATTGTAGATATTATTAAGCGAACATGCGAGCATTCGTTAATCTGAGCGCTTGCTCTCGAGCGGGAAAGGAGAATCGATATGAAAAAGATTCCACGAAGCAAACCATCCCGACAATTGCTAAAGACAAAATCGAAAGCCCGGCTAACAAAGGGAAGGGCGAAACAAGACTCACGGAAGTCAGTTCAGGGAAAATCCATTTCCGGGCAAGAGTCAAGCAAGCCTTATGGAGATGCAATAGTCATCGGCTGCGGTATCGGAGGGTTGATGGCAGCAAGGGCGCTTGCGGATTTTTTTAAAAAGGTCACCGTGCTGGATCGGGACAAGTTGCCATCGTCCTCCAACCCTAGACAAGGAGTTCCGCAAGGCAAGCATCCTCATGTATTGTTAAATTCGGGAAAAGATGTGATAGAGTCTTTTTTTCCCGGGATGATCGAGGAATTACGAAAAGAAGGCCTCAACGTAATCGATTCATCGCAAGAATTTATCTGGCATCATTTTGGTGTATGGAAAAGCCGATTTCGGAGCGGAGTCCATTTGATGCTGTTCACAAGGCCATTTTTGGAATGGAATCTAAGAAAAAGATTGAAGGCTACTTACGGAGTCGAATTTATTCCCGAAAAATCGGTGGAAGGATTATTATCCGATGTTACTAAGCGTAGGATAACAGGAGTTAGGCTATCATCCGGCAAAGAGTTATTTGCGGATCTAATCGTGGATGCATCTGGTCGAGGCTCCAGGTGTCCGCAGTGGCTGGAAAGTTTAGGTTATCCTAAGCCCTTTGAGGAAAAGATTGGGATCGATTTGGCGTACACAAGTTTTCTATGTAAGGCCCCAAAGAATTTTGATCAAAACTGGAAGCTTTTGATAGAATACCCAAAATCTCCTGATAACTGGAGAGCGGGATTTATTTCTTGCGTAGAAGGGAATCGATGGCTTGTGAGTTTAAACGGCTATTTTAAGGATCATGCTCCGACCAATCAATCTGGTTTTATGAACTTTGCCAAAACTCTAACGAGGCCGAATCTTTACAATTTTATAAAGTACGCAAAGCCAATTACGGACATTACGATATTTAAGATTCCTACAAATAGATGGCGTCGTTTTGATCGATTGTCAGATTTTCCGGAGAATCTCGTTCCTTTTGCAGATAGTGTCTGCGCTCTAAATCCAATTTTCGGCCAGGGAATATCTGTCGCCAGTCTTCAATCTAAAATTCTTCACGATTGTTTAATGGAGCAGTTTAGATCAAGTCGAAATTCGTTGAAAGGGTTTGCAAATAGAGTTAGAAAAAGACTTCCAAATGCGATCAAACTTCCTTGGTTTTTGACAAAAACTCTGGATTTGCATTATCCCCAGGCGACGGGTAGTAGGCCCTTTGGACACAGTATTCTTATGTGGTATATTAACAGAATGATGGAGCTGATGTCAGTGAATCAGAGAATTTATTACGAATATCTTTGGACAATCCATCTTAAAAAAAGCCTTTGGAATATTATTAAACCTTCGGTTTCTTTGACGGTTCTATGGTACGGAATTTTAAGCTTTTTTGTCCCGCTGGAAAAGCGCGCAAATACGGATCGAATTCCGATCCAGGCATAGATTAAAAAGAATTCGCAATACAACTCTATTTTTCATATTGGTCTTGAATGAAACATTTGGAAATGTTTTTCAATCGGTTGGAACGAATGTCCAAGCACTGGAAAAAATGGGCCAGGCGTAGGGATATTAGTTGCTTTCGAGTTTACGATAGGGACATTCCGCAGGTCCCGCTTTCTATCGATTTGTACGAGGACTATTGCCAAGTTGCCGAATACGCCAATAGCTATCCATTAACAGACGCTGAAAAGCAGCACGAAAGATCGGAGATAGAAAAGGCAATATTCGAAATACTGAATGTATCCCCCGAAAAGCTTTTTTGGAAAAAAAGAGAACAGAAAAAAGGATCGAGCCAGTATGAAAAACTAGGCAATCGCCAAGCTTCTATTGTAGTAAACGAAGGAGGGCTGCGATTTAAGGTAAATCTAAGCGATTATCTGGATACCGGTTTATTTCTGGATCATAGAATTACTCGGGAACTCGTCCGAAATGAATCGGCCGGCAAAAGAGTACTTAACCTATTTGCATATACAGGATCCTTTTCCGTTTACGCTGTTGCGGGTGGAGCGATTCTTGTGACGAGCGTAGATCTTTCTAAGACGTATCTGGATTGGGCAAAAGAAAATTTTCGCTTAAACCAAATGAATTCCGAAGAACATGAATTTGTCCAGGCTGATGTGTTAAACTGGCTGAAAACTTCTGGATCCAAAGCGGCGCGAAAAGAAAAATATGACCTGATTGTAGTTGATCCTCCTACATTCTCAAATAGCAAGAGAATGGACGGCTTCTTTGATATCCAAAAAGATTATTCCTACTTGCTAAATTTATTATATAAAGATTACTCAAATCCCGGTGCAGTTTTGTATTTTTCTACGAATTTTCGAAAGTTCAAACTGGATCCGAATTCGATATTATGGGATGAAGTAGAGGACCTTACAAAGAGAACTCATCCCGATGACTTTCGCAGCGAAAAGATCAGATCGGTTTGGAGATTTAAGAATAGGTCATAGATCTCGTCTACCAAATCTACTTGAATCCAATCACCCTAAAAATTCGATTAAACCAATACAGAGTTCTGAAGTGCCGGTCTATCCTTCCCTTAGGAAATTCAATAGTGTAATTTTTGTGCCGAGATCAGTTACAAGAAAAAATGAAGAATTATTTTCTTTCCAAACCGGACAATATAGTGAAAACTAACATTCCGATTCAAATCTCTTTGATAAGGTGAACAGAGATGAAATCCCGAATTTCAATATTCTTAATTATCCTATTTTTCCTGTTAGCTACAGCTTCGGTAAGCGCACAGAATAGCTCCGGTGGCGGAAATGGTGCAATTCCCGGAGAAGAGGACCAGGCAAGTAGGAGGTCCTCGAAAAAGTTTTTTGTTGGCGGATTTATTTTTAACAAGTTTAACGGATTAAATTGGATTGGATTCGGTTATCAATTCTCTTCGAAATTAGCGATTTCGTTTCAAGGGAACGAGCAAAGGCGGATCAGTCGCTTTGATTTGGATTTAATCGGTGCTCAGGGTTCTACCGCTTCTTTCACGCTAACGAATAGTGAAGAGATTCAAAGACAGGCAATGCTGCAACTCGAATGGTTCCCGTTCGCAAATCCTTACTACGTAGGTGTTGGAGCAGGGACAGAAACCTTTTCGAAAATAGAGAGAACGACAAATACCTCTACTCTCATAAACGATGTGAAATACTATGATTGGAGTCTCTTGCAAAAAAGAACTTTCGCATCCATAGGCGCAGGTTTTCGTTATTTATTTCCTTCGGGATTTTTTGTTCATTTGGGCGGAAATTTCTTAGGTTATCTAGGCACGAATTCTCATCCTCAGCACGGAGCTTACATTTCAAATTCCTATTGGGACCCGGCTTCTTTTGAGAAGGCATGGAAGAGTCCGAATGCTGAGGCGAAGGATCATCAAAATGCTTACGGAATGCAATTGCAGGTTTTAGTCGGTATTTCTTTTTGATCGAGGATGAATGATCGAAGGTCAGAGGTCAGAGGTAAACGTTTTCACCTTTTTTGTTTTTGCTGCTTAACCTGATTGAGACTAAGAGAAAATTGTATCTATGACAAATCAGAATACTGTCGCGGAGGAAAAGGCAGTCCGTAACCAAGTTTCCTTAGAGATTGCGCGCTACTTTCTGCTTCACATCAAAGCAGAGTTAAAGAAAGGCGAAAATCCTATCAACCAATCTAGAATCGACGAAAGAACATCCATAGAGATCAATAAAGAGATTTTAGATCGCCTTTACTCGGAATTTTCGGATCTGGAATCTGGACCGATTCCTACATTCAATTTTATAGAAGAGTGGGCCAAGAGAAATGGTTTCATATTTAAATATGACGAATATTCTTTTGACACATATAATCGAATTTTTATCGAAAGGCTTCTGTCCTTTAAGAACAATTCCGCGGAGAATTTGAGAAAATTTCGTGAGATTTCTCAGAAGGTTTTCAGCCAGGTTGATTATAGCCAAAGTGGCTTTTCCATTTCTTTCTTTATACGTGTCGAAAACAATATGAGGGAACTCCTAAGGGAAATTGCTAGGGGAATTCCGAATATCGATTATGAGCTTGCCTGGCGTTTGTTATTCGAGCAGAGCAAAGAATACCAAGAAGTCGTGAATGAAATTTTTGAAAAGAGATTGCAGGACGCACTAGATCAATCTGACAAATTGCTGCACAATATTCTACCCGCAAAAATCGCTTCAGAGCTGAAAAGGACCGAAAAGGTCGATCCGGTCTTTGTCAATTCTGCGACAGTCCTTTTTACTGATTTTGCCGGCTTTACTAAGTTATCCGAAAAAATGACTCCAAGAAATCTGATAGAGAATCTGGATGAATGCTTTTCCATCTTTGATAAGATAATAGAAAAACATAATTTAGAAAAAATAAAAACGATCGGAGATTCTTATATGTGCGTTGGTGGACTGCCAGAACCCAATCGAACACATCCCATCGACGCTACGCTGGCCGCACTTGAAATGGTGGAAGCTATTTCGACGCTCAAGAATAAAAAGAAAGAGAAAGGTGAACCGTATTGGGATATCCGAGTCGGATTGCATACTGGACCTTTGGTCGCCGGAGTTATCGCAAAGAAAAAGTTCAGTTACGATGTATGGGGAGATACGGTAAATACGGCAAGCAGAATGGAATCCTCTGGAGCACCTGGAAAGGTAAACGTATCTTATGCTACGTATGAAAAAATCAAACCTTACTTCGAATGTATCGATCGAGGGGGCGTTGAGACAAAAAGTAAGGGAAAAATAAACATGTTCTTTGTCGAAGGCTTACATTCTAAATATATTTTAGACGCGCGAATAGAATTGCCTGAACCAAACCAGGAATTTAAGAACTTATACGACAAGATAGCAAAGGATGAACTTTAATAATCGTTCCTATCCTAGTGAAAACCGATTTGCTGGGATGCGAACAATATAACAGCTGTGAGACGGCTCTGCCAAAACCATAAAATTGCATTAGGGTTGCTAAGATTTTGCACCGGGATTGATGTGGAAAAAACTTCCCTGGGTGCAATTTGTGAAGAGCTTAATTTTCATTTCCGTCAGTTTAGTCCTTTTGGGTTTCACGCTAAATTGTGAAGACAAAGAGGATAAAAATGCACAAGGCCAAAACTTGACTGGCTTCCTTAAAACCCTATATACGGTGCAATGTACGGAAGACAGTCTTAAGAATTATGTTCTTTCTGCCAATAAACAGAAGGTGACTTTTGCCGCAGGCTGGAACGCAGACGCGGACTACTTCGAGAGCAAATTCTTCTTTTCTGCGGCAAGTTTAGTCCAGGATGAAAATATTGTGATCGATTTCACCAACGCTTCGTTTGCACCGAGCGGAAGCTTTAATCCAGACGGAAATTTTGTTACTGCGTTTGTAGGAAGCTCATGCTCTGCTCTGAGCGGACGTGCGTATACTTTGTATTGTTATTCGTACGATTCCGGAAATCCAAACAAATGGAAATGCAAAATTGATTTAAGAAGCTATTCTAATCCTCCCTCCTTGCATCAAGGATTTATCTTTGGTATTTCCGTTCAAACTCCTGCATATTCAGAGATCAAAGACGTAATTTTTTATAAAGAATGACCGGGGCAGGTCGGGATTCACTGAATTTGCCCCGGAAAAAATTTTAGCCCTTTCCTTCTAAAAAATAAATTTTTCTGCAACAACTCAGGTCGATTTCGCTCTGATTCAACAGTTGGCAGATTGGGGATAATCCATACTGCTAAAATCTAAGCGAAAGGAATCTAATATGACAGCATTAGAAAAGCCTCGAGAGACTTTGAGCTCTGTCCGCGAAATTCTCTCGGAAGGCACATTTGACAACCCAACTTACCTCGGAGTTCTTTATTTTTTAAGGGATATTGGGTTCTTTATTGTTTCAATGGTGTTGCTCTGGAAAATAGATACTTGGTATCTTTTGCCCTTCTTATGGTTTTTTGCCGGAGTAACAATTGCAGCATTGTTCGTAGTCGGCCACGATGCTGCGCACGGTGCACTTTTTAAGAATGAGAAATTGGCGTACTGGATAGGCCAGATAGCCATGCTTCCTTCACTTCATGCCTATAACCAGTGGGCTTATGGACATAATCGAATTCACCACGGCCACACGATAAAGCTCCAGGGGGACTTTGTCTGGCACCCAGTTTCAGTCGAAGAATATAAGAAATTCAATATATTCAGAAAAGCATTCCATAGAATTGCCTGGTCCGCGTGGGGTGGAGGTCTGTATTATCTTGTCGAAGTTTGGCTCAAAGGAATGGTTCTTTTTACCGCTCCTCTGAAAGAAGCTTTAAGAGATAAGATCATTATGCTTGTCTTTGCTTTTGCTTCGGGCGGGCTAGTCTATTATTTTGGCGGACTCACTCCGAACGGCTTTGATGTTCGCACTGGTCTATGGTTCTTTACGAAAGTTTGGCTCCTGCCGTTCATCGCATGGAACTACTTTATCGGAACAACGGTATATGTTCACCATATCAGGCCGGAAATTCCTTGGAAAGATAGTTCAGAATGGACACCTTTCTATGGCCAAATGCGCGGAACGGTGAACTACCATATTCCATATATATTTAATTTCTTTTTCCATAATATATTTATTCATTCTCCACATCACGTTCATATGAAGATTCCTTTCTATCATCTACCGCGTGCATTGGGGGAAATTAAGGCGCATTACCCTAGTTATGTGGTCGAAAGAAACACGTTTACTAAAGATTACTTTCATTCTACTTCCAAGTGCAAGCTAATAGATCCAAGCACAGGAAAATGGATGACCTACAAAGAAGCTTTGAACGACTCTGAATCACAAGACGAAACTGATAACGAGCTCGAGACAGTAGCAACCTAGTTCTTAAAAATGAACCCATGAAAACCTGGAACCTTGGATGGTGCAAACCCTCCAAGGTTTTTTTATTCTCTTCCTGGCTTTCCCAAATATTCTAAAACGACCAAAGCCATGTCGTCTTGAACAGCGTCCTTTTCATTCGTAAACCTACGAATGCTTTCAATTACTTCAGAACAAAATGGATCCGGCTTTAGGTGAGAATTCTCCGTGAATACTGAAAACAGCCTTTCCTCCCCGAAAAAGGTTCCATTCTTATCCCTTGCTTCGAAGAATCCATCCGTATAAAGTATCATCTTGTCGCCTAAGCCTAGCATGGTTTCCTGAGTGGTATAAGGAGTCATGATAGCTTCGTTGATTGCGATTCCGGAAGGTCTGAGTAATTCGGGCTGCGTATAATTTTTTCTCAGAATTACAGATGCAGGATGTCCTGCGTTCGCGAGTAAAAGTCGGCCGGATTCCGGATACAAAGTAGCAATAGTAGCGGTCAAAAAGTTTCCATTCAATTTTCCTAATAATTGAGTGCGAAGCTTAGTAAGCATAAATCCAGGATCGCTCAAATAATCTGACCAATCAGACAGTGCCATTTTTGCCATGGACGCGAGCATTGCGGCACCGACTCCGTGTCCGGTCACATCGCAAATAAAAATTCCGAGTGCTCTTCCGGTGCGGTCCGTTATTGCATCAATAAAATCCCCGCCTACATCGAGCATTGGTACATAACGAAATGATACTCTTACATTTGCGATATTAGGAAGGTCAGATGGAAGTAGCGCGGCTTGGATCTTTGCAGCAATCGCCAAGTCTCTTTCCAAGAGTTTAGTTTTTGCTTCGATCACGGCTTTTTGAGCGACAATAGTCCTGGTTCTTTCGATCACTTTAGTTTCGAGAGATTCATTTAGCGCTTTGAGGGAGGCCTGAGTGGCTTCGAGATTATTGTACGTGTCAGAATATCTTTTTGCCAACACGAAGGAGAATGCGAGAGACATTCCAAAAAATCCATCGTTAATAATCGACTCTGACACGATAGCGTTCAAGAAGATTGCAATATCGTGTGCGATCGCGGTAAAGAAAACTCCGACGCCGACAAGAAGTCCGTAAGAGATATTCTTTGAAACCAAGATATAATCTTTCGTAATTCTAAATAGAATGTAAAAGAGAAATAGGATCAGTGCGTTAATAAACAGCTCAAATACATAACGGTAATAAAAGTAGATCGTCCCAGTAGCAATATATTCGACTAAAGAAAATAAAGCACACAAAAGGAAAAATCCTTCGAAAACCATAGACACTTTGGTTCGACGAATCGGCAAAAAATGCTTAAAGAATTCGTAAAGGAAAACTGTAGGAAGAGAGCCTATAAAAAAGGCGCATATTACATAAGAAGCTCTTGCATCAAGAAGATACAATATATGACCTTTGAACGCGAGTAGCCAGATCGATAAGGTCAAATTTAGCAAAGCGAAGTATAGATAAAAAATTTCCTGCTTTCTTTGGGAATAGATAAATAAGAAATATAAAAACAAAAAGATCTGAATCGCAGATACAGCGATTGTCTTCATGTTTCGGATCAAATATAAATGCTGGATTTTACTCCTTTGACCGAAATATACGAAACCTTCAAAAGCCGAAGCAAAATCCAGAGAGGACAATCGGATATCAATCCTATTTTTTCCTGAGTGAAGTAGCGTTTTGGGAACAGAAACGATTTGCGGTTTTGCATTGATCGGAGGAAGCTTGCCTTCGATCAACTCACGAGTACTCGCGATAAAATTTCCGTTGATCAGTAGAACAGCTCCAGTGGCCGAGGCAGGAAGATAAAAAGCAAACCCATCTGATTGGGTTAAGTCTTGCTCCTCCAGTTCCATATCCAATTGATAAGATTGAATATCGCCAGTCTCAAGAATTTCCGGAATTCTAGTAAACTCTATGCTCGGGTTCGATTTTCTGAGTGAAGTCTTAACTGCTGTAGTTTGGGAGCTATAGTTAGAGCTTTCTAATGGAGTTAGAACTGGCGCAATTACCCAATCACCAGATAGGCGTACGAGACCATCTTTCGAATCATATTTCTGAACCGGAAAAGACTGTTCTTCTGAGTAAAGTGACGCGAAAGAAAAAAGTAAGAGAAAGATTGGGTATCTAACTTTCAGTATCCGGCCTTAACAGATTGTTGCATGCTATCCTGGGAGAGATGAGAGCTGTTGTCTACTAGTCTCTGTGCTTCTTCGATTGAAACAGTGTATCCCTTCGACGCAAACCAATTGGAAAGCGCGGTTGCATCACCTTTTGATAAAACTGAGTGTGCTTCTTTTCCAAGTGCCGGATTTTTGCTAAGATCAATTGTGAAATCAATAAAGTTTTTCATTTCTGCCTCGAAAACTATATAAGATATTTCCAGTACTGAGTTCAATAAAATTATGCTTTAGTTAAGAAGCCATACTCTAAAAATGTACGATTTTGTCGGTTCTTAGCCTAACACACTTAAGATTGGCGAATAGATCCCTTGTGACTCGGTGACTGCTGATTTCAAAGAATTTGGATCGATGGATAAAAGGGAATAAAATGAAAGTCCTCATAATTGGAGGAGGTCCTGCTGGAGCCTCTGCTGCTTATTTTTTGGCCAAGGCTCAGATTGAAGTCACCGTTATAGATAAGGCAAAGTTTCCTAGAGATAAAACCTGCGGAGATGGAGTTTCTGCGAGAGCTTTCTATACTTTGTTTAGAATGGGCATCAGATCTGCCCAAGAGTTTACTTCAGGTCAAGAAATTTCCTCAGTGTACCAGCTCGACTGGTATGGGAACCGGAATTTTATCGATGCACCTCGCAATTTGTACGGAAATCCGTTTTCCGTAATTTCAAGAAAGGAATTTGATCATGCGCTGATTACCAAGGCAGTTGGAGCTGGTGCTACTTTGATTGAGGGCGTGTCTGTAACCGAAATTCGAAAAGATGGAAATGATTTTAGAGTACATTTTGGAAATCGCACTGAAAAAGCAGATGTAGTCGTTGGTGCCGATGGAGTGAATTCCCTGGTTCGATCTAAATTTTTTCAGTCTCCGTTCTTGCCTACCGAAAAGGCTTTTGCTTACCGAGCCTACTTTGAAAACGTCAATTTAGATTTTCAGAATAGTTATCATTTCGTCTACCTTAAGGAATTGTATCCAGGTTATGCCTGGATTTTTCCTTTGAGCGGAAACAAGGCCAATATAGGAGTTTCTTATCCTGCCGTAGAAGATCATAAAGTCACGATAAAACCTGAGGAGGCTTTTGAGAATTTGCTTTCTCTTCCTTCACTTCAAAAAGAATTAAAAAATGCTAAAATGGTTGATCGACCTAGAGGATATCATATTCCGATGAGAGTCGGAAAAGGAAGTTTGGTAAAAGACTCAGTTTTTTTGTGTGGGGACTCTGCGGGCTTAGTAGATCCGATCACCGGAGACGGAATAGATTTTGCCCTTGAATCCGGGAGCATGGTTGCAGAGGATATTATCGATTACACTAAAATAAATTGGAGAAAGCGAAAATTAGGCGACTTATATAACGATAAGTGTCACAGAAATATCGTAGATTCGTTGCGTTTGAAGGAACTCCAAAAGAAAGTTTTTCTTCGAAAAAATGCGGTAGACCGATATTTTAAGAATCGGTCGAAAGTTCACGATCAATTTCTGGTTTCGAGTGCAGTATTAGGGACAGCGAATTCTAGCGATTTATTGAGATTATATTTGCACACACTATGATCCATGAAGGAAACATAATATTTGGCAAACATTTTTCGTTGGATAGGACAGGTCTTTTGGAAGACGAGCAGGCCTTACTTCGAAAAATGAACGATGCATTACTAAACGCGTGCCGTCTTATGCCATCTAGCTTCAGGTCCGAAGCAGTACTATTTCTCTATCAATACTCTGGCTCTCCTATCGGAGAAGAATTAAACTATTTCAAGGAATATTACCCGCCGAGCTTTACCATTTTGGCCCGATTAATGGAGAAAAATACTAAAAGCCAAAATGACCAGTATAGCGGACATTTAATCGAAGCACACTCGATGGCGCTTCTACTACATTCATTAGATGACCATTTGGTCGATCAAAGCCTAATTCTCACTCATCTTCTATTGCAGTTTCGAACTGTTATTTGGTTAAAATATCAAGATTCTTTAAATTATCTGGTTCAAATTCTTTCGGATGGAAAGAAAATTGTGGAAAGAGTTATAGACGACTACTTTCGCTCCATTCAGGAGACGAGGCGCTTGAACTCTCTCGATTCTTATCTGGATAGATTTAGAAAGCAAATGGGTACATGGAGCTTGCAGCCTTATCTGCTCGCTCTCGAATTAGAGGGCATTGATTTCGCAAATAAGCTGTTACTGATGTATGAATCTTTTGGAATCGCTTGGCGTTTGGCCGACGATTACCAGGATTTGGAGGAAGATCTGGATCGAGGGGATATTTCTTCGATGATATATTTCCTTCCGAACGAATTGAGAGCAGATTGGAATTCCGAAAACCGGAAGGAAATCGCAAATATTTTTCGGATTTCGAATTCGGGCCAAAAGGCTCGAGAAAAAGTGAAAGAAAATGTGCTTCAAGCGATTTCGATAGCAACGGAGCTCAATCTAGATACGTACGCAGATTCTCTGAAAAGACTTATTTCAGTCCATTAGGACATTATAATGATTGAATCTATTGAATGTTGTTTCGGAAGTACTTTAGGCATTTAGAATGAACCTTACCGAATGGTTGACGATTGAACTCACCACTAAATGCGATCTTAGATGCAATAACTGCTTTGCGCTTGCGGCATTGGAGTCTAAGAGTAGCATGTCTTTGGAGAGAGCCAAGGGAATCGTAGAGGAAGGATGGAAATCTGGATTTAAGAACTTACACCTAACGGGAGGAGAGGTTACCCTCTGGAAAGGTCTTTTCGAATTACTTGATTACTCGTTTCAGATCGGATATAGGTCGGTATATTTTAACACTCATGGTGGATATCTATCCGAAGAATATTGTTCACGTCTGGCCCAATACCTAGACAAAATAACTCTTACGATTAGCCTAAATGGGCCTGAAGAGATTCATGAAACTGTAAGGGGTAAAGGGACGTACTCTAAAGCGATCGAAGGGATCGCCAACGCACTATCATATAATCTTAAAGTAGAATTGTTTGTGGTTGTCGGAAAAAGGTTACTTTCTGTTTTGCCTGGTTTTGTGCATTCTATCATGAATCTGTTTCCGAGATTGGAGAAGGTTACGCTCATACAACTTCACAGGGTGGAATCAGATTACTACGATGTTCGGAAGGATTTACTGACTCCATCCGAGTACATTCAAATGATTCAGATCGCGAATTTCCTAAAGCTGTACGGGTTTCCGATGACTATTTTGGATAACTCGCTGAGCAATGTAGTTTCCCATAAGATTGGAATGCAGTACCTTCCACATTCTCCAAATATAGAGGGAGAAGGAAGACTGGTGGTCTTGTTGGACGGAAAGATTACAGGTTCTCATTCTTCCAGATCAGAATTCGGAAAATATGAAAAGGGAGCTTTTCAGAGAATACTTGCTTCGGAGGAATATTTACGGCGAACCGGAAAAGATAGAGAAATTTGTCCTGATTGCAGGCACTTTTCGGACTGTAGTACTAATATGAATCCCAGACCAAGTTTAGAATATTGTGATTTTGAATCGGTTCCATTCTGTAAAAGGGTAATGGATTTATTAGAATTTTCTTAAGTTCGACTTGCAGGATGACCAGTGAATTCCGCAATAAGTAATGCGATATCGTCTTGGTTTTCCGAAGGATTGTTTCCGCGATATAATTGAATCCCGTTTAGAACTGTATCGCAAAGTTGCTCTGGTGTAAGTGCACTGTTTTGGCTGAGTAATAGAGAAAGTGCCTCCTCCCCAAAAAAGTCGCCACCTTGGTTTCGAGCATCAGGAATTCCATCCGTGTATAAAACGATCTTGTCTCCCGGGTGCATTTGTACGATTTCCGTTTCGTAGTCTGATGGGACCGATTCGTAAATGGCCACACCTTTCGGTCGATAAAATTCTACCTTTCCATCCGATCTCAAAATCAAGCACTCCGGATGCCCCGCGTTTGCAATCATCGCGGTTCCGGTTTGCAGATCGATGGTCACAAATGTTGCAGTGATAAAATGACCGTCCAATTTTCCGTCTAACTTTCCTTTAATATTCAGAAGTAAAGAAGACGGGTCATGAATGAATTCTCCCCAATCACCCAGGGTCATCTTTAGCATCGAGGCAACGAGTGCAGCTGATACCCCGTGGCCGGTTACGTCACCGATGAACAGGCCTAAGGCGGAACTTTCGTGATCGTAGATTACATCTAGCAAATCGCCGCCTACTTCCATCATAGGTTGGTAACGAAAAGCTAACCTCGCGTTTGGAATAATCGGTAACTCCTTTGGTAACAGTGAGGATTGAATCTTTCCGGCAATGAATAGATCTTTTGCGAGTATTCTTCCCTTTCTCTCTAATTCTTGCTTTTGTGATTTGATGATTTTGGTTCTCGCTTCGACCTTTGTTTCCAAAAGTTCATTCAAAATCTTTAATTTAGATTGGGATTTCTCTAATGCTCGAAAAACCTCGGCGTATCGTTTCGCAAGGGCCAAGCTAAACAAAAGAGTAAGTCCTAAGAAGCTTTCATTTACCCAAGGGCTAGCATGTCCTAATCCTGCGAGAGAGAGTACCGTAAACAAAGAGGATAGTGCGACTAAAACCAAGCCACTCGCAACCCATTTGAAAGAAATAATGCTTTGATTTCGGTAGAGAACGAAAATCTGAATCGTATGCAGAAAAAATAAACAGAGGACAATTATGAAAGTGTTATATGCATATTTTTCAAATAGCAAAAGGCTTCCAGTAAGGCCGTATTCTAGCGCCGGCCAAGAAATATGAAATACGAAACAAACTTCCAAAACCGTGCCGAGTAGGAATCTAGGACTCTTAAAAATCTGCCTCGTAAATTCGTGAAACAGAATCGGCAAAAGAGCTCCTAGGCAATATCCAAAAATCACTGTGGACCAAGGAGAGTCCCAAACGTAATTGCTCCATCCTTCATAGGAAGGATACCATACTGCAAGAGAGAGATTTAGAATAGAGAATGAAAGATTAAACTGATCCTTTCTCCTCCTTAAATATATAAACAGGAAAAATAAGAATGAAAAAAGTTCCAACGAAGTGAAAAAGAAAATCTTGAGAGCTTTGACCAGGAAGATGGATTGAATTTCTTCGAAAGTTCCAAAAACAGGATTCTCCCTTAGCATTCTTGGACCGGAGAAGGGAAATAGAACAACTTCTATCTTTTCGTCACCATCGAAACCTTCGATCGGAACGATTCTCGGTCGAGAAGGATACCCATTGCCCCTTGCTCCAAAAAAAGTTCGCAATTCTGGGTTAAATCCATCTCTTAAAAGAATGCATCCGGAAAAGCAAAATGGAAGATAGACTGCGGCTCTGTACGGACAATTTAAGGACTGACCGGCTATACTTTGTCCACAGTGAACGTTAAGTGACATCGTGGCAAATTTGTCTTTTCTGGCACCGAAGTCCGGGATAGTCCCTAGTGAATAGGTTTGGTCTAAGTGCTCTGATTCCGGAGATTTTTCTATTTGCGGATCATTTGAGGTAAACTGAATATTCCACTTTGATAATGTGATTACCGATTTTTCGAATCCCCATTCAAAACGTGGGGATTCCGATGATACGGAATAAGGAATAAATAATATAGTTAAGAAGGATAAAAATCCCGCTAAACCATCGTATGACTTTCCTTTTCTATTGCACATCCTTTGCACATCTAAATCCGAAATGATGGTATTCCGGATAGTTTTGGGGAATATGAGAACGGCGCTTAGATCCTCGAGCATAAGAAGAAGGCCACCACCATGACCCACCTCGAACTATTTTTTTAGCGAACCCAGGGCAGGGTTCTTCTCCGTTGCAAGGTCCCTTTGGATCTTTTCCTTCACACGCTTTTCCGCAAGTATTGTAAGAGGAGGTATACCAGTCCTGTACCCATTCCCATGAATTTCCAGCCATATCATACAGCCCATATACTCCTGGTGCACGAGTGCCTACTTCGGAGGTTGGCATTTTATGGGGAGGCTGAATCGCTACGGGCACGCAACCTTTTCGATCGTCTTCCATAATAACGGAATTTTTACAAGTAGCAGGTTCATTTCCCCAAGGGTACATATTTCCGTCTGGTCCTCTCGCTGCTTTTTCCCATTCGGCTTCCGTCGGTAATCTTTTTCCTGCCCATTTGCAATATTCAGAAGCAGAATACCAGCTGATGCCAACTGCAGGTTGTTTTGGCTTTAAGTAAGGTGCGCCGTACTTCGGTCCTACATAATTGCATTTCTTTGTGACAAGACAATCTTTGCATTTGCCTGCTCGCACACATTTGTCAAAATCTTCGTTTGTGACTTCATACGTATCCATGTAAAAATCACTTATATAAATTCTAGCTTCTGGCTTTTCATCAGGCTCGTGTCGGTTGCTTCCTCTAATAAACTCTCCGCCTGGGATACATTTCATTCCTTCCACATTTTGTCCGTTACAACCAGATGGAGACTTTGATTCTCCAGAAAGCTGTGAGGAAAAGAAACTACAGTGATTCGAAGCGGCACCTAGAAAGAGCATAAAGGATAGAAATGATATATTTATTTTTAGCCGCATTGTTCCTCTTGCATTTCCCGAAGTCTTTTTAGAGCAGGGAGACTTGCAAGAGAAAAAAGATTTTGAGACTTCCGTATAACAGTGTGTATCTGTTTGAATCATACACTAGCATAAAAAGAGAAGCCACAAAGATAACGCTTGCATCAATTTTAATTTGAAGCCCGTTTTCGAAATTGATTCTGCAGGTCAATTTACATGTGAAAGGTTTTAGTGCTTTCGGAGTATTTATAAAAATCTCGTAGGATTTCCTACACCATCGGATTCTTGATAGAAATTATTTTTGAATGAATGTTCAAAAATAGAACACACCCTTGGATCATTCTCGGGAAAAAATCAGCACAAATTTAATTAGTTTGCTTGATCCCTCAGCTTTACAGTTAAATATAACTGATTTTATTAAAATGCTCAAGAGGTGAATCAACCATGAAAAAAGGGCTCGTACTATTCTTGGCTTTAACTGCGTTTTTACTCTCAAATGCCGTTATTGCTGATCCAATACCAGTAGTCGGAAAATGGAAGACGATTGATGACGAAGACGGAAGCGAAAAGTCCGTCGTAGAAATTTATGAACAAGGTGGAAAGATTTTCGGAAAGATTGTCAGCCTGAAAGAGCCTTTGGATAAAGACGGAAAACCTAAGATCTGTACCAAATGCCAAGGCGCGGACAAAGATAAACCAGTAGTAGGAATGGTTTTCCTCAAAAATCTAAGCCCCGAAGATGACGAGTATACCGGTGGGACTATTATGGATCCTAATAACGGGAAAACTTATAAGTGCAAGATGAAAGCAATCGAGGGTGGAAAGAAATTGAATGTGAGAGGATTTATCGGATTTTCTCTCCTTGGGCGCACTCAAACCTGGGTAAAAAAATAAATCAAATTTTAGTCTCCGGAGTCCTTTCAGGACTTCGGGATGAACTTCCAACGAATTTGCGGCAAAAAAGGGATCATTTAACTTATGAAAAAAACAATCTACATTCTTATTTTCTTAACTAGCCTTTTTATAACATCGAATCTATTTTCTCAGCCTGCTGCCGTTACCGGAACCTGGAGAACATTTAGCGATGATGGAAAAGAAGAATCCATAGTGGAGATTTACGAGCAGGGCGGAAAGGTTTACGGAAAGATCACAAAGCTAGTAGATCCTTTGGACGAAAACGGAAAGCCTCATACTTGCACTGAATGCAGTGACGAAAATAAAGACAAACCGGTTCTCGGAATGGTGATTATCAAAGGATTGGGTCCTGACGGTGACAAATGGTCCGGAGGTAAAATTCTGGATCCGAACGACGGAAACTGGTATAAATGTTTTCTGAAAGCGATCGAGAACGGCAAAAAGTTGGAAGTCAGAGGCTATATAGGATTTTCCTTATTGGGTAGAACGCAATACTGGGTTCGCAAATAGAAAGTTTGAAACTTTTGTAACTTTTCCTGAATTGAAGATTCGCGCGATTCGAGCTTGAATAACGCGAATCTTAGCTTGCCAAACAGAAAGCACTCTGCGATTCTTTCAAAGAATCCGATGCGGGTCATTCTCAACCATCCAAAACTGATTTTTCGTCTAAAACGAACGGCTGTCTGCGCGTTCGCTGTTTCTTGCGCTTTATCGTGCTTTACGCGAGAGACACTTCCCATTCGACCTCTACATGATTCTAGCAAGATGGTGCTTCTTAAGGTAGAGAGGAAATACGAGGAAGAGTTCAAGAGAGCAACCGAAGATAAATATCCTTTTACCTACGAGGAGCCGGAAGCCTATTATTCTGTGCTTCCTAAAGAGATGATCGCCAAATACGGATTTCCTAAAGAGGGGATTTCCGTACAAAAGCAAGGATATCCTTTTAAATACTACTCCGGGAATTACCAAAATCAGGTAAACGAAACGATCTTTGCACTTGGGGACGTCAAGAAAGGATACAAGGATAATATATTAAATTTTCATTATCTATATTGGACGAGTAAACTTTTTCCGGGCAAGGCGTCCTTTCAACATATCGGAAAGTCTAGTCATGGCACCGATATCATCGGAATTTTGCTGACTGATAAGAGAATCTCAGATCAAGGAAAAATCTCCGTTCTCTTTAATTGTGCGCACCACTCAAACGAAGCTATTTCCGTAGAGCATTGTTACGATGTACTTTACGAGGTACTGAGATCCAAAGAAAGATTTTCGGATGTATTAGCAAAATTGAAAATATGGATCGTACCGATCGTCAACCCCGAAGGCGCGCGAGTATTTTGGCATCATGCGCTTGCTTTGGGCCGAAAGAATGCTAGGTCAAATGGAAACGACGGTTCGGATAGGGAAAATCCAGGAGTAGATGTAAATCGCAATTATCCTTTTTTTTGGGGAAGGACCAAATCCCCATTTACTTCTACTGCTCCGCATAGCCATTTTTATCGTGGACCTTCACCAGCTTCTGAACCAGAAACAAGATCCATGATCGATCTTGCGGAGCGCGAAAGATTTGCAGCTTCTATTAGCTATCATGCTTATGCGAATTGCATTTTGGTCCCATATACCATAGACGATACCAAAAATCCTGAGCCAGATCTGGTCTGGGATCTGGGAAAAAGAATCGCGTCCAAAATAGAGTCTTATAACCCCGAGAAAAAATTCGAAGCAAGAAAGAATATTTATGGTGTCGATGGAGTCGACCAAGATTACTATTTCTTTAAGTACGGTACTTTAGCGTATCTGCTGGAAACTTCTCACGCAAATCCTCCTTATTCTGATGTAGAAAAGATTATGGAATCGATGAGACCTGCCTGGACCATGCTTTTGGACGAGGTTTTGGATGGTAATAAGATTTACTTCCGAATCGTAGACCAGGATGGGGAACCACTTTCGGCAAACATAATATACGAAAACATAACCTTTTTCCATGATGAAACTAGAACTTCAAGGCCTAGCGATGGACTCTTTTTTCAAGTCTTCCCACAGCTGAGAAAAATCAAATTGAGAGTGGAAAAAGAAGGCTACGAAACACTGCGATGGGAAGGCGTTACTTGGAAATCTTGGAAACAAGTAGAATTGGTATTACATAAGATCCGGGAAGCTTCTTGAAAAACCTAATTGGGATAGGCGGATTTCTGAGATTTTCGATTGGCTTGAGGTTAGGTCGATCGTATTTAAGAGTATTATAATTTTATGAATCGTTTCAGGAGCGAATTCTCTCTCATTTTATGCACATTAATCTGGGGAGGTACCTTTACTGCTACGAAACTTAGTCTCACATCTGTTTCACCCTCGTTTTTTCTAGGAATGAGATTCGGTATTGCTTTCCTGGTGTTTTTGCCGATCTTGTTTTTTGTAAGCCGGAGATCTGCTTCCCGAGAGCAGCGTCTGCTCGGTGCCCTTTCGGAGCTTACTCCAAACCAACTTTGGACTGCCTTTCTCTTAGGATTTTGGATGTTTGCTGGATTTGCCTGTCAGACAATTGGACTTCGTTTTACAACTGCTATTAAGTCAGGATTCCTTACCGGAACTTTGGTGGTAATCACTCCGATCCTTCAAACTGTGCTTTATCGTAGAGCGCCTAGCGCAGGTAATTTGTTAGGCGTTATCGTGGTTATGGCCGGCTTGTTTTTTCTTTCTTCCGAACCGGATGGAGGAGGGGACGAGTTGCTCTTTAGTTTTAAAACCGGAGATCTAATCACTCTTGCGGGGGCATTCTTTTTCGCTTGTTACGTGATTCAAATGGATTCTGCTAGTCGCGAATTACCGGATTCCATTTTACTCATCTCTCAGACCTTCGTAACTAGCATTGCCTCCTTCGGGCTTGCAATTTGCTTATCAGTAATTGGCTGGGAAACTTTCTACTGGGAATGGGATCCCGCAATGATTCCTGTACTATTGTACAATGGAGTTCTCGCATCGGTCGGGACTACTTACTTGCAAACTCGCTACCAAAGAGAAGTTTCTCCTACACGAGCTGCGATCATCTTTTCTCTCGAGCCTGTATTTTCCGCATTCATTGCTTTTTTCATTTTAGATGATCGTTTAACAACGGCAGGCGTCATTGGCTGTTTTTTGGTTCTCTCTGGTGTCCTAATTGCGGAATTTTTGGGTAAAGTAAAAGAAGAGAAGAAGGAACGTTAATTCCGTTAAATCCTGAAAATCTATCTTTAATAATCAATATCTGCTGAAATGGCACGGATTAGTGTAGTTTTCTCGCTCTTTCTCACTCTTTTAAGTAAAATTTATCTATAGCGTTAAATTTATAAGCAAGGAATGAAATTGTTCTTTGTTGGAATAAAAACAATGTTCCGGGTGCAAATTATGGTGAGGCTACTTGTTATCGCAGTTTTTTTATTCGTTAGTTGCAATCGCGCAAAAGCAATTGATCTTGATGCTTCCAAAACTCCTGCAGGACTTTTCCTGGATTCGCTTCTTTCGAATATTGGGCAATCAGATCCTAATTTGCCCCACGGAAACGCACTAATTACGGAGTTCGTCGCAGCCGGTGATAATTGCGCTCTTTTGAAATCAGACGATGGAATTACTTGGACCGTATTTCAGGGAAGTGAAACTCCTTTTCCCGGATGTAACGGCGGAGTGATTTATGATCTTGCATACGGAAACGGAACGTTAGTCGCCGTTGGAACATTGTCTTCTCATTTTTTGAATCGGAGCAATAACTGCGGTCTTTGGACTAGTACTGATTCTGTGAACTGGACCCGACACGAATGCCCGGCGTCGGATAACAAGGGTCAGCCGAACACACCGATTCGGTCTATCGGATTTGGAAAAGCAGGAGGAGTTGATACATTCCTCGCGGCTGGTTTGAAGTTAAGCGGGAGCCAGAATGACTTTACTTACAGCATCATAAGTAGCAATGGCGGAGCGAGTTGGGAATATAGGAAAATTCCTGGTCCACCGACTCCTGGCAATGCTGCCGGAGGAGAATATGGAAGCTGTTTTATACAGTTTAATGATTCTGCAGCGTACTGCACAATGGAAAATCAAACTCTTACCGGTATAGCAATGCCTTTACATCAATATGTTCCAAGTAACGGAGCTTGGAACGTAAATCAGGATGGTCCAGGAGGTTACGATACGCCGCTTCCAGTTATGCCCCCTAATTACAATCCTCGCTCCTTCTTTTTATTTTCTGCGAAGAATTCTGTAATGTATTCCTTTGGTTTATTTAATTCAGCAACGACGGGCGGAACAGTTTATGCGGATCGTAAATTTTCAAATGGGCAACCTTGGAATGTATCCGCTGAAGGTTTAACTTTTTCTGCTCCCGGAGTCAGGATGAACGCTGCGGCAGATACAAACTCTAAGCTGGTTCTAGTAGGTGATCAGTGTAACTGGATGTACTCGACAGATCTGACAAACTCGGGCCAACCTCTGCAGAATTGGATAACTCAGACTTCCATGAAAGACTGCCAAAGGACTGATTGGGCCGACTTAACATACAATTCAAAACTAAATAGATATGTAGGAGTCGGGGTACAATCTAGTAATCCTCCGAAGGGTTACATTACCGTGACAGCAGGGGATCCTATTGGTGGATCCGACTGGCTTGTTACATCAACGGCTCTGAACGGAAGGATCAACGCAGTAATTTCTAAGCATTAAGTAAGAATAATGAACTCAGGAGAGAACCTAATTTTAAGTATAGTAACTTTATCGATTTACTACGCATAACAGAGGTTATTAACTCATGTTAATTTTACTCAAGATTTTTCGGTGGCGGACTTAGATTCACGGAAAAATTTGACAAGAAGGAAAGGTATATTTGTTAAACGAATATACCGGTCGAGGATTCAGATGAGAAGTTTGATCTGGTTTTTTCTAATATGTTCTCTCGGCTGCAATAGAGCCAAGGCAATCGATTTGGACGCCTCAAAATCTCCTTTGGGGTTCTTGGCCAATTTTATCGTGTCCACAGGAGGACGTCCTCTCGGTCCGGAATTTGTCGCTGTCGGCGAAAACTGTTCTCTCTTTACCTCAGAAGACGGTCAGAATTGGACCGTGCAGCAAGGAGCATCGACTCCTTTTCCCGGCTGTAATGGTGGAGTGATTTATGATATCGCTATCGGTAACGGGGTATGGGTCGCGGTTGGGACGACTAGAGGGGACTACAGAACCACATCGAATAACTGCGGTTTGTGGGTCAGTTTTGATGCGCTAATCTGGCAACAAATTCCATGTCCACCAACTGCGACGGGAGCAGCAGGAACTCCGTTACGATCCATTGCGTTTGGTCAGACAGGAGGACGAGGGGTTTTCTTAATCGGAGGACTGGCATTCTTGTTTCCTAAAGCAAGCGGTTATTATTATGGTTTGACCAGCTATGATGGATTCAACTGGGAAAGAAAACATATTGGCCCGACGGGAGTAGATGGAGTTGAAAGTAACCTGGCTACTTGCTTTGCCAGTTTTGATGCGGATACTGGTTATTGCGCGGGTGAGTCAGGTTCGTATAGTCAGATTAATTACAAGTTTCATCCCGACCTTGGTACTTGGAAAGCAGACGGTGTACTCGGAGGTTATGGATATCCAACCATTGCGGATCCACCTCCAAATTATCGCCCAAGGTCTTTCTGGTATTATTACACAAAGCAGAATGTGCACTTCATGACAGGCATGGGGGATGGGCTCCCTTATCTGTTTCGAAGGTTGCCGAATCAGGCTTGGGGAACGAACGACGACCGTGTATTTCAATTTTATACATATGAGTATGATAACCTTATAAATGCGGCAGCTGACTCCAATACGAAAGTAATCTTCTTTGGGGATAAGTGTTCTTGGGTTTACACCACCGATCAAAAAGGGAATTGGACAGCCTATACGGAGGGAGTTTGGCTTCCATTTACGAACTTAGGTTCTTGCAATGTTGATCATCCGGTGAATTGGGCTGACGCAGCATATAATATTTATTTAAATCGATTTGTTGTGGTCGGAACATCAGGCACGGTAGGAATTGCCACAGATCCAAAGGCAGCAGAAGATTGGTCCATAGTTCATGCACCTTCTTATACAAGTAGGATCAACGCAATATTAGCAAAACCTTAAGCCTTATGGTCAGCGAATACCTATTGCAAGCCCCTTTTTCCAGTTTCGCTTTTGCTACTCGAATCTTCTTATTTAGGAATCGCTTTTTTCCATTTTGCTCTTGTTAATTTGATCATCTTCTTTAGGGGGCTCAGGCGTTTGCAGTTCCTCCTCATCCTCAAACGAGAAGTATCGATGGATATTGAAGCCAAGTGAATATTGGTGCTTGTTAAAATTAAAATCTCCTCCGTTTAACAACTTGGTTTGTGTGAGAGTTCTCGAGTCGGTCACGAATATTTGAAAAATATGCCCTCCGGTATCTATATCCAGGCAAAAGCTAAGCGGAACGGAATAATGCGGAACCGGCTTATCTAATATTACGTTTTGCAGATATGCAATCGCGAGGTCTTGCGGTGTGTGCACAAAACTGTTGATCTCTGCTCCTGTCATTGTTTGAATTCCTTCGATCGAAGTTTGGCGGTCTAACGTAGAGTAATCGGCTCCAATATAATCTCTTTGCTTGGAAAACAAAGCCTCGAAAGTAAAATCGAATCGTTTGCTCAGTTTGATTCTGCCGCCAACGTCCACACCGAATCGATCGTTAGAAAGACCGGACTTTACGAAATTTCTGTGAGTGAACATCGGAGAGATCTGAAGGGAAAAGATTTTGCCGAATCTTCGGGAAATTAAAAAGGAAGCTAGGTAACTTCGTTTATCGTTCTCCGATAAGGTGTATTCGTTCAGGTTTTCATAGAGTTTAGCGTCTACAGTTGCATTACCTGTGCTTGTTGGTGTGATTTTCGGTTGTAATGGAACCGTTTGCTTATCTGTGTCTTGGGCAGCAACTCCCCAAAAGCTAAGTGTAAAAGGGAAGGTCTCTGATTGGGTCAGCAATCTTGTTTTTAATCTGAGCTCGTAAGTTTTATTTTCGGAAATCCTACCGAAACCTACGGAGATTCGATCCGTGATTCCATAATCGGCGCCGATATAAATATTCGCTCCCGAATCCAAGCCGTACAAATCTTGAATTCCGCTTTGCGCATTTCCAAATCTATGGTTGAATCTAAGATCTAAGTTCTTTTTTCCTACATCCTCTGTGGATGGCATTTGGATCAAACTCGAGCTTTGGAAAGTCGCCCTTTGTGCAAAAAGACTAATACTCCCAAACGCAAAATAGGGGAGTGCAAATACGAAAATTCGCTGAAATATTCGGAGCAAAAACTGTTCCTTCATTCTACCTCTTCCAATAGAATTTCTGTACTGACTTCGATGTTCTCGCTTAGTTTTAAGGAAAGAAGACTAGGAATTGAGATCGAGAAGTCCGAGAGGCGGACGGGGAAGGAAGCCGAAAATCGGAGAAAATTCTCCCGACCTTCATCTGCGGAGAGAGTTCCCTCAATTAGAAAATCATGTTTTTCTTTACCGTGCAAGGATAGAGTGCCGATCACTTTTGTCTTTCCGGAATCCTCCTCGAAAGAAAGAATTTTGCCCCTATATTTTGCATACGGAAAATCTTCGGACTCCAAATAGTTGTCGTGCAGATGCAAATCCCGAAGTCGGTTGCCAGTTTTAAAATCTCGTAAATCGATTTCTATATCCAGGGTTTTTCCTTTCGGATCTACTTTTCCCGTGATCAGCTTACCTGATCCAGAAATCTTTTCCTCTTGTGCAATGCTCGTAAATCTAATATTTCCCGAGACGATGCGAGCCGACCTTTTGGGAAAAGAAATCGCTTTTTCAAAAGCAAGTGCAGAACTAAATTCGGAGACAATGCACCAGCAAATAAGAATCAGACAGAATCGAAAGATTCCTTTTGGAACAGATTGAGCTGAGGCATTTCTCACGGTTTTGCACCTCCTTGGATCCAACAAAATACGGCTTTGTTTAAGGAATCTGCGGTGTAACCGCTCATCAATCCCCCGGGTAAAAGTACTCTATATAAAATACTAGTGTTCGGCGATCCAGGTACAACTACGTTTAATAAAGAGGAATAACTGGTAATATCCACGCCTCCTTTAATATTACTTAAACTATGACAGTTTCCGCATAGAGTTTGACTTCCTCCTTCTTGGTTTAGGCTGGAGAACGGAGGCGCAGAATTTTGGCATGTATATGTCGATGTTAATCCCTCATACAAATAAGCTTTATCCGCTCCTCCGTGAATTTTATCCGCCCCGGAATTTTCACAGGAAAGGAAAGTTAGAAAGATCAGTAGCATTCCCTTTTTCATTCAAATTCTCCTTTCTCGTTCTATTCTTAAAAAAGAATATTCTATTTTTATAAAGTAATCTGTAGAGAAAAATTCACTACAGACTGAAGGCCAACTTGTGGTCCGTTCAAATGCTGGTAAACCGGAGCTCCAAATTCTAAATTGGCCCGAATATCTGAACCAAGAAACGGCAATTTCAGATTTGAACCAATGTAGACAATTGTCCTTCGGCCTCCCTGTTTATCAGGATCGTTTTGTGGAGTCATCGTGATGGGAAGAGAGGGATCTCTCCTGATTAGATTCTCCCACTTTTGCATATTGACTCGAACCAGTAATGCGAACCAATCAGTTAACTTGTACCCGGACCAAACCGATCCTTCGTATTTGTCCCCAAATCGATAGCCGTTCTGGTTTGCACCGTAGTGAACCATTGCCAAGGCTTGTGCTCCCCAAAAAAAACGATCGATTCTTCCGGTGTACGTTACTCCTGGCACAGGATTAAAGGTGCCTGTTCCAGGTTGCATCCCATATGAAACCGTAGACTTGGGCTGTCCTTGCATCATGAAATCCTTTTCATTGATCGATCCAGTCGGTAGAGTTAATCCAAAATTGAGAGCCAAAGTATGAGTTTCTCCCTTCAGGATTTTGTAGGAAGTTTGGACTTGAATATCTCCTACTCCCTGAGCACTCATATAGCTCTTTTGGTAATTTCCCGAATTCAACATCTCCATGGAGTTTCTGACAAAAGGAACCATGACCATATAGGATAAGTTTTCCGAAAACGATCCCATGATCATGGCCATATGCATTTCCATGTTCATCTTTGTCGGCACCATATCGTAACGGTAGGAACCGGATGCAGAATTTGCGGAACCAGCGTGGTTATGCAATGTAGTGGAAGTGCTCGTGGAGCTTAGGTTGCCCGAATATTGGGAAGTATTCAGGACGAGGAACGGGTCCAGCTTGCTTGATCCGTTGTAAAGTCCGGACATATTCATGAGCATATAACGATATTCTACCATAATCTTACCTGGAGGATGGTAGTGCGCTCCCGTGATCCCTGCTGGAACTTCCACGGAATGGTCGTGACTGGAGTCACGGCCATTTTTATGTTTGGAGTGATCGACCGTAGAAGTTTGATCTTCTTCGATCGCTGAATTCGAAACTTTTTCCTTAGTTCCATTTTGTTCAGAGCTCGAGCCTTGTCCTAAAAGAGGAAAAGAAAAGAGCAAGAGGAATACTAAAAATTTCCCGCAGAGATTCCTTCGAAACTCGGCGAGTAGTTTCGTTAGAAGTCGCGCACCCTGATTTGGATGAGACTCAGTGCCCATGATCATGTCCAGAATTGGCGCCATTCATAGTACAGAAGATCGTTGAATGGAGAGGGCTTCCTCCAGTATTGATCGTTGCAACCGGATCAAAATTCATTCCGTCCAACGCAGTCACAGTCCCATCGCTGAAATTTGGAACATATACTCCTGCCATCATGTTGTCCATGTTGAAAAGAGTAAAGGTCCTGTAGCTTTGGTGAGAATGTCCTACTTGCACAGTTTTCGCAAGGCTGACGTGGGGCAAATGAGAGCTATCGTAAATGTAGAATTTTTCGGTCATGATGGATGCCTTTTGAGTTGCGTTGCCATTCTCAGCAGTTGCTACAAAAAGTTTGGTTCCATCATGAGAAAATTGAATATCAGAAAATCCTGAATTAGGAACTGAAATCGGATGAACCGAATTATCCGACAAATCCACAACTGTCAAAATTCCAGAGGCACTTGTCGCAGAACTGACCAAATCAATTCCAGAAAGAACCAGGAAGTTCCCGGTCTCGTCGATTTTTAGAATGGAGAATCCGGATCCGATTCCGGAAATTGTTCCGGCTAGGGAACCTGTGTTGGAGTTCCCCGTAGGATCGATGATTGCTATTTCACCGGTAGAGGGCAAGTAGCTGTAGAATCGATTCTTACTAGGTGAATACACTATTCCTTTAGGATTAGACCCTAATGTAAGAGTTCTTAAAACTCCTAAGGTTGGATGCAGGAAAGTAGGGGAGTTTTCATCGTTATCTACGACTGAAATACTTGAATCGGTTTCGTTTGTCACCATTGCGAGCATAGGATTCATTGTCGCAAAAGCGGCGTTATGCGGTCCTTTTCCTATGCAAATCGTTTCGTGAATATCCGATATGATTAATGTATCAGATGTGTCGTGTATCACTGTAAATGAGGAATGGCTTGCATCGCAAAGAATGGTATCTGCTCCGGATCCGTCCCCGTCGTTCATCACCCAATTGTGATCTGAATGCATAGGGTCTACGTAGATTCTAGTAGGGTTGCGCCCCACAGAAATTGATTTCAGTGGGAAGGAACCTATTCTATAATCTAATACTTGAACTGAGTTATTTCCAGAGAGTGAAGCATAGACATGTCCGGTTCCAGAACCAGTTGCGGTCACCCAGGCGGGCAGGGCAGGGGACGATATATCTCCGAAGCCGACAGGATTGCCGGAGCTGGAAATTTGCATTACATTGATTTTGGAAGCCGAGGCATCTTGATTGGCTACATAGACGAAGGCGTGAGCCTGCGTTCCGATAAGCCATTGAAGGAGAGATGCATTTTTGTTGTAGTTTTCATCCTTTTGAACAGTGCAATTTTGTAATAAAGAAATTGCTAAAGCGATGATCTGTGTAAATATTAATCTTTTCATAAAAACCTAATCAGTTTCTCGCACCAAAGCGAGGTACGACTGCAATCTATCTCCGCATCTGAGAAACTTAGATAGATCGATCCATGTGAGGATTTCTTAAGAGTTCCCATTGAACTTTATAAAATCCTCGAAGCTTTTTGCGTAAGGATTGGAATCCTTGATTAGATTCTGGGAGGTTTGATCAGCGAATCGAAATGTCCTAAGGCAAGGACAGTTTTAAATTCTATAAATGAATCCAGTTGGATTTTAAAGGGGGAAAGAATAACTGCAGTAGTAGGCTCTAAAAATTGGAAGGAAAACGCTGAAAGCTCTTTTGCATTTCCTGCCTCATTGTGTTTTTTGCACGCGCATGCATGGACCGCTTGAGTGTCCTTTACGGAATGGCAGTCTGGGAGCTTAGCACTCGCGCTCGGAGAAATGGCCTCAGATTTGTCAGGCTTTAATCGATTCTTAAAGATTGAGTCTTCCGAGTTGGATGTGTGAGATTCCTTTTTTGAGCCGTGGTTACAAGTACAGATTTTTGACTCGAAATTCAATCGGATAAATGCGGATTCGACGGATTGGGCCGCAAAGGTGAACAAGATTGAAACTATAAAGATGTTCGTCCGCATAGAAACAGAACTCTATCTCAAACATTAAATCTCTGACTGTCTGGTCAAGGAATTCCAGGAGAAATGGAATTGATTTAAGGCAAGGAAACGAATTTGATCGCCGCACTCTGATTCACCGTTTGGCGCAGGAAAGTTTCACTGTTATAGCCTTTGTTACTTTACGGAAACTGTTTGAAATCGTCGTTATTAATATGGAGCACAAAGATCCAGAGTGTGAAAGACGGACAGTTTGATATTCCGGTTCTAAAGTTGAACATTCTTGATTAATGAGAGTTCGTTCCCTTGGTTTCTTTTCTTTGATAAAAAGTTGACACTGCTTGTTATTCCTATCGTCCTTCGTCGCCATGAAAAGAACACTGTACCTTTTTTACGGCGTAATTAGTTACGCGATATTTTTTAGTACCTTCCTGTATGCCATTACTTTTGATAGAGTAGATTAAAAGGGATATCAGTTGTGCTGCGATACATTGAGCGGACCATCGATTCTTTTCCCAGGAAAACTTTATTCTTCTGGAAAAGAGCTTCTAGGAATTACATAATGTTCTGATGCAACCTAAGGACGAGAGTATTGTTTTAAGGAATGCAGTTCCTGAGGACGCACAGCTTTTGCGCTACTGGGACGATCAACCTCACGTTTTGCAATCGGACCCTAATGATGACTGGAATTGGGAAATAGAGTTAGGTAAAGCCCCGAGTTGGCGCGAACAATTGGTTGCCATGCTGAAAGGCAGACCGATCGGCTTTATTCAGATCATAGATCCTTTGCTCGAAGAAAGTCATTATTGGGGAGAAGTGCAAGCAAATCTTAGAGCCATCGATATTTGGATCGGAGAACCATTTGATCTGGGAAAGGGTTACGGAACAAAAATGATGGAACAGGCGATTGAAAGATGTTTTGCGGACCCAAATGTTACCGCGATATTGATCGATCCATTGGCTTCGAACCACAGAGCGCATAAGTTTTACGAAAGGTTCGGATTTCAATTTTTAGAAGTACGTAGATTCAACGAAGACGACTGCTTTGTCTATCGATTGAACAGAACCGATTGGAAAAAAGATAAGAGGATTACGAATCTCTGAAGTGCTTTCGCTTATATGTTTTTCTAATAGCAGGTGCTTGCTCGTTTCGTTTATCGCTTGCAGGATCCAATCTATATTAACATTTTCTTTTAAATGCTAATATAGATCCACGATAACAAGGTAGAATTATGAACACGATTGCTTATTTCGAGATACAGGTAAATGAGCCCAAAAAAGCGGTTCACTTTTATGAGGAAGTCTTTGGCTGGAAGTTTTATAAACAGGAAGGCCTTCCTATTGAATACTGGCATATTGAGACAGGCGGAATTATGGGTGGCTTATTGCAGAGACCCGCACCCGAACCAGGCTTGGGGCAAGGTACTAATGCGTTCGTATGTTCGGCAGAAGTTAGCAATTTCGATTCAATAGCTTCCAAGATTATGAAGGCCGGAGGGCAGGTCGCCCTACCAAAGTTTGCTGTGCCTGGTAAATGTTGGCAGGGATATTTTCTAGACAACTCCGGAAATACTTTTGGAATTTTCCAAGTGGATGAGCACGCAAAGTAGAATGGATAAATTCGTTAAAGAAAAAACCGATTCAATCGTAGGAATCTTGTTCGGGCTCGCCTACGGACTCTCCATTAGAGCCGCTAACGAACTGGAGATCGTCAGGCCTTACTTCGGAGAGATGACCATGGGCTTTATTTTCCTCTCTCCGACAGTTATCGGAATACTAACTACCTATTTCCGAGGGGACTTAAGTGTAATAAAACGGATAGTCCTACCTTGGATTCCTTGCACTATCATGCTTATAGTCATCATGCTGATCGGCTTAGAAGGTTCTATTTGTGTGATTATGGGGTTGCCGGTTTTTTTAGTCATGTCTTCAATAGGAGGGTTATTTGGATATTGGATAAAGGGAAAAATCAATCGGCTTTCCTTTTTTGTTATATTATTATTACCTAATATAATGGGTTATACGGAAAATCAGTTCTCGGATCCGGCGGATTACAGACTAGTGGAGACAAAAATTATCATAGATGCTCCTGTTCGTACTGTATGGGAGAATATTGTCTCCGTAAAAAAGATCCAACCTCAAGAGCACTCATTTGATTTGGTTCATTTCCTGGGATTTCCCAAGCCGGTCGAGGCGATCCTGAAGGATGAGAAGGTCGGCGCGGTTCGGATTGCAAAGTTCGAAGGCGGTTTAGAGTTCCGCGAAGCGATTCTGGATATAAAAGAATTAGAGCGCATCGAGTTTGGGATCAAGGCTGATCCTTCTCAAATTCCGCTCTCTACTCTCGATAAACATGTTACGATCGGTGGTAGATATTTCGATACTTTGCGCGGAAAATACGAAATAGTTCCCACAGGTGAAAATCAGGTTCTGCTCGTTTTGAGTAGTGAATACAGAATTTCTACCCGATTTAATTTCTATTCTTCTCTTTGGACCGATTTCATTATGAGGAGCATCCAAAACTATATTCTGAAGATTATTCGAAATCGGAGCGCTCTTCCAAAAACTTAAGGCTGAAACTGTAATTTCGATCCGGGATTTTGAAAATAAATCCGAGTGCAAAGTCGAAGCAGATGATTTATTTTGCGATCCTTTCTTTACTTTTTCCTTGACTGGGTCCTTCAATTTTCTAATGTGACATTTACGACCTGCTTCTTCGGTTCCGAAGAAGTTGATCCAAAGAAAGCGGCACCTGAAACGGACCGGCAGGAGAACGGAAAATCTTCCTTTCTCCTGATGATCCTGAGGGAAACGCAAAGATCCTTAACAACATACATAACTGCGAATGAGAAATTTAATTTTTTATTAGCTGAGATTATTACAATCAATTGAGTTCGATTGTGTAGTGATCTCGAACACTAAAGAAAAGAT
>NZ_NPDZ01000018.1 GCF_002811875.1 Leptospira perolatii | reverse complement strand
TGTCCTCCTTTGCGTTTGTTTAGTGTTACCTATGTTCCCGGTCTATTCTGTTACCCATGTCTCCGGTTCATACCAGGGTGGGGCCCCTCTGCGACATTTCGCAATTCCCCATTGCACCCGGAATACAAGTTTAGAAATAATTTCCTTATGTGCGTTATGACATTTTGAAATTCGATTGAACAGTAGGTGGAAAGAAAACTTTATTGTTCAAAACAAATTTCGGAGATCTCGGATGAAAAAAATCATCACACTCCTTCTACCGTTCGCACTGATGGCGAATTGTATATTACTCGATTCGGTCGGATTGTCAGTACCTGAAACAGTAAGCGGAAAGGAAGCAAAGAATACCATTTTAACTAGTGCAGTCCTCGGGTCTGCGGCAGGCGGGTTCAGCGTTCTGTCGATTCTTGCTCCTCAGTTTGCGCAAATAGAAGAAGATAAATATTACAATAAAAAAGATGTAGATGAATGTGCTAATGAAGCTCTTCTCTTCAATGCAATTACAGTTGATATCGGTGGATTGACCTGTGATTTACATCCTCGACCTGTAATAGTTTGGCCGATTTACTAAGATCAAAAAAATTCTTATTTAATCGATAGGTAAAGCCTCGGTCTTGCTCAAGGAGATCGGGGCTTTTTTATGCGAACTCTAATTTGAAAATAATTGAGCTTCTTCCTTAAAACGTTTTGTGAGCTCTCTTTTTTCCTGATCACCGATTGTTCCTACAAGTTTTGCATCCTCTCTGCTGATTTCTATCCACTCCCTGTCTTCTCTTAAGTCCGCGATCTTAAAATCAGGCAAACCGCTTTGCTTTACTCCTAGTAATTCTCCAGGACCTCTTAATTTTAAATCGGCTTCGGAAAGAGCAAATCCGTCGTCCGAATCAACTAACGCTTGCAGGCGAAACTTTGCTTCTTCTGTAATATTTCTATCGGTCACCATGATGCAGAAACTTTCATGTTCTCCACGTCCGACCCTACCTCTTAGCTGATGCAGTTGAGAAATTCCGAATCTATCTGCGTGCTCGATAACCATGACGCAAGCGTTTGGCACGTCTACACCGACTTCGACAACTGTGGTAGTAACCAGAATGCTGATTTCGTTTTTCTGGAATGCACGCATCACCTTGTCTTTTTGAACAGGATCCATTTTACCGTGTAACAAACCGATGGATAAATCTGGGAATATTTCGTTTCTTAAATGTTCGTACGCTTCCATACAGGATTTCAAATCGGATTTTTCCGATTCTTCCACGAGCGGATAGACGACATAGCATTGTCTTCCTTGCGAAGCATACTTTTTGATCGAGTTGTAAATTCCTTGTCTCTTATCTTCAAAAAACCAATGAGTTTTGATAGGTTTTCGTCCTGCGGGACGGTTCTTTAAAGTAACTAGTTCTAAATCTCCATAGAGTGTTAGACAAAGAGTGCGAGGAATCGGAGTAGCAGTCATTGCAAGTACGTCCGGATTTTTTCCCTTGGATCTTATGGTTTCTCTTTGCTCTACTCCGAATTTATGCTGTTCGTCTATGATTACTAAGCCGAGGTCCTTGAACTCAACATCTTCCTGAAATAAGCTATGAGTTCCGATTATTAAAAGAGTTTCCCCTTTCTTAAATCTATAAAGTTTTTCTAATCTATTCTTCTTCGGTTCTTTTCCTACCAAAAGATCTACTTCTGTAAAAGGAAGATTTCCCATATAGTTTAAGATTGTCTGATAATGTTGCCGTGCGAGGATTTCGGTCGGCGCTAACATGCACACTTGAATTTGATTGTCGGTGTATCTCAGTGCGGTTAATAAAGCTACCAGTGTCTTTCCCGAACCCACGTCTCCTTGCAAAAGCATCGCCGCTGGGGTATCAGATTTTGTCCATTCTGCTAATTTATTCAGGCTTTCCTTTTGGTCGGGAGTTAGGTCGAACGGAAGATTCTTGAGTACAGTTTTTGCGGTGTTAGATTCTGGCAAAGGCCAAAGAATTCTGGGGATTTGGGCTCGGAGTGATTTTTTATATTCAATAAAAATATTAAAGAAAAATAGCTCTTCATATTTAAATCGAATGCGGGCCTGATGCAAAGCAAGATCTTCTGTAGGAAAGTGGATTTCTTTGAACGCAGTTTCGCGCTCCATTAGATTTCTTTTTTTTACGATTTCCTTTGGCAGTATCTCAGGAATTTTTCCGTGCAAAATTTCTAATGTCTGGAAGATCAATCTTCTCAGACCTCTTGAATCCAAATGTTCGTCTCTAAGTGCTTCCGTAGTGGAATAGAGTGGTATGATACGGCCCGTGTGAATCGATCCAATATTTCCGTCAGGATCCAGCTCCGCGTTCCCCCCTTGGGAAAGAACTTCGTAATCAGGGTGAAGCAATTGGAAGCCGCGAAAGTAATCCAGTTTTCCGGTTGCTACAATGAGCAATCCAGGTTGAAAAATCCTGCGAAAGTACTGGACTCCTTTAAAAAAAACTAAACTAACTGGTTCGTTGTTTTTTGTCTTGGTGCTGACTACCAGTCTTGACTTGCGCCCGTGAGCCAAATAGGAATCGATCACTTCCAGAATTAATGTAACGCTTTCTCCTTGCTTCAAAAGGATTCCGTCAGTTAGATTTCGATCCAGGTATTTTCTAGGATACCAAGAAAGCAGATCTTCCAAGGTATTGATTCCGACCGAAGCAAGTGCCTCCAGCTTTTTAGGGCCGATCCCCTTTAAAGATTGAATCGAACTTTCTAAACTCTCGACCTGCGAGCGTACGTTTTTGTTAGAGACCGAGTTCTTCATCCTGGACTGGTTGGGGTGATTTCTCCTGCGAAGATTCTTCTTTTTTGGAAGAGTTTTCATCCAATCCTAGGTAACAATACCTGCAACCATAAATCCTCGCCTGTCGTTTAATGCCGGGACTAGGTGGTTCAAAAACAGTAGCATAAAGATATTCGTGCTTATCGAGATACTTTCCACACACAGGGCAGATTCTCGGTCTTGGCAAATTTGGATCCCAGTTGCCGCCGTACACTTTTCTAGGATCTCCGTATTCCCGGTCGTGTTCTTCTTTCCGCTTCCTGCTTTTCTTATCCAAACGTTTTGTATCGACTGCATACAAAGCGTGAAAGAATAAAGCTGCGGCTCCTAATGCGGCCGCGAATGTCAAGAAGGCGATCATTGTTTCAAATAATCCTTGATCTTATCCGTCATGGAACCCGGGATATAAATTCCTTTATCCGCGAGTCGACCTTTGTATTTATGAAAGGAATAAGTGTGCTGCGAAGATTGGATAATGCCATCGAAACATTCCTCCAATGCTTTTTCCAAATCGTCCGTTAAAAGCTCCTGATCTGTTATCATGTTTTCGTACTTGTGCAGTAATTTCCGATTTACTCCGCGACAAATCGATCGATAAAAGCAGAACCGGACTAATAGAGGGGAATCTCCGTTTTTCTCTAAAATATCTTTTTCTAATTGATTCAGATTAATGCAGTCAACTATTTCCAGTGTATAAGCTTGTTCGCTATGTTCGAAGGTCACTAAGTTCAAAAACATGTGCTTGAAAAGAGAGATCTTATAACAATCTTCTAAACTGCACTCACCCATGCGGTTGTCCTCACAACGGGTGTACATTACGATATCTGTATCCGATTCGGCGGTTGCTTGACCAAAATTCAAAGATCCTAATATATCAAACGCGATTTCATCTCCCCCGTAATTTAACAGCCTGGAAAACTTCTTAAAATCTTCGATTCGTTCCCTCGATATGTTTGTCTCATGGGATCTAAAAAATCTTTTTAGTCCTATAAACTTTTGTATCGTTGCGTTATTTCTAAAACGAGGGAGCGTCATTTCACTGTCTAACGAAATCTTCCGCAGTTACCTCAGAGTCGGAAACGATATTAACCACCGAAAGTTTGTCGGAAGTGCAATCGACTTCGATGAGAGTGCGAATAACCCGATCAGACAGTCTATTCAATTTAACAGTTTTTACAAGATCGTTTTCTAACTCAATTTCGGAGAAGAAGCCTCCAGGTTGGAACCCGAAAACCGAATCGACGGGCCCGAAATTAGAAGGGTTCAAAAATATAGTCTTTCCCTTTTTGATGATTCCTTGGTCTTCATGAACATGTCCAGAAACCACCAGACTCGGACTATTCTCGTCCAGATAGCGGCGAATTCCCTGGGAGCCTATATGACCGAAACTGGGGATCCGGTCCAAATAACCATAAGCCGGATTATGAATCACTACGATATCTGGCTTCTCTTCATTAAAAAAATCTTCCGGTTCGCTATAGTTTTTTCCGTTTCTATTATATTCATGAAATTTAACGGCCAACTTTTCGGGGATTCCGGAAGTAATGATCGGAGCTCCTCCGTACCCGGCGAATTTTAGCCCGTTCAATTCGTATGTTTTTCTATGTAAGTCCCTTTCGTATAACGCCGAATATTGTAGATCGATATCGTAGTTCCCCGGAAGGGAACAGACTGGTGCCTTGGAGTATTTCTGGATAAGCTGTTCGATTAATTCATATTTTTCTTTCATCGTCTTTGCGGCTTGATGAAAGAGTTTTCGGTATTCGTGGGATTTTTCTACGACAGCGGGATCATATTTTTCAGGAAACCGGACCGCTCTTGTCGCATAATCATAGGGATTAATTTCTTCCTTTTGGTCCTCGGTGATTCTATACATCTCTTCTTGTAATGTAACGAACTCGATGATTCTTTCAGGATTAAAGAAAGCTTTATAGATGATATCTCCGGAAAACAAGTAAAGGTCGCACTCCGTCCGGAGCAATACTTCTTTCAGCCCAGTCAGGCCGTCGTGTATATCAGTGAGGTAAATTATCCTCATTCAATGCCGATCCTAACAAATACTTACGGGAATACTTTTCCCACATAAGCCTTCTTTCCGAATTTTGTATCCGGGCAAAGAATGTCCAATCTTTCCCAGGTCTTTCACCAGTTCCCAAATTGGGATTTTGCGATCATACAGTGTTAGACGATCCTTTTGCACAATTCTTTTCACTCCCGCCAAAGCATGAGCAAACTATCTTCGTTTTCGGAAATCGGTTCAATCCGTACAAAATCCGGTCCAAAAAAGTCCAGTAATGGTTTTAGAATAGTATTAGAACGGACAAATACAAAGACATTTCCCTTTTCCGGAATCACTTTCTGCACGGAGACTTTTCCAGCTACCTCAGGAATTTCAGCTAAAAAGTAGTTCAGGTCAAAAATTACATCGTGACCGACTGGAGTTAAGGACAGAATCTCTGGAATTTCTTCTACGATTGCTTCTAAGATCAACCTTCGATGAAACCGAAACACCTTCGAGAATAATCGAATCGGATCTATTGTTCTGGGAGAATGGTCATAAAGACGAAATGATTCGATTCTAAATCGAACCTTATTTCCATCCACCTTTACGGGACGTAACGAAAGTCGAAAATCGATAAAATCGGTTCTGAGTAACTTAGACCAAGTTAGGCCTGTGATATTATAAAATCCGGAAAGATAGAGCACTCCGTTTCCGGAATCGATCTCAAGGGATTCAAGGTCATCGGTAGCTTCTACCACCTTTTTTTTTAGTACCTTGTTTAAAGAAAAGAGCAGGATCGTAATTCGATAATTACTTTTTGCGGAGCTTTCCTTCTGGGAAGAAGTTCCCGAGAGCAGTTCCAAGAGATGAAATCCCGGAAGTTTCCGCAAATCTAGCATGGACGACAAGGATACTTCTTTGGATTAGGTTGGTAAACTCATTTCCCAGAATTGTAGATTCGTTTCAGAATATTCTGGAATAGAAAGCCGGTTTTTTTTGTTGCCCAACAATCGATTGCGAGGAGGATCATCGTTTTTCCGAGCAGCAAAGTTTTGCCCCTTCGGAGAAAGGACGAAGAATGAAAATTGGAGTAATCGGTTCAGGAAGTTTTGGAACTGCCTTAGGCTCTCTCTTGGCGGACAAGGGCTACGAAGTAGTCCTTTGGGGAAGAAATTCGGAGCTAGTCAAGCAGATCAACGAGACTAGAATGAACGGTAAATACCTTCCGGATATAGAATTGCCTGCAAACTTGAAAGCCTCCACCAATTTGGAGGATGCGGTCCGGGGAAAAGATATGATCGTTTCTTCACCGCCTTCTCACGCAATTACAGATATCCTCAGAGAGATTAAATCTTATTTACCGGAAAAGGCTCCGATTGTATCCGCTAGCAAGGGAATAGAAAATGGAAGCCTAAGGCTCGTTTCCGAAATATTTGAGTCTGAATTGCCCGGAAAATTCCACAGTCATCTTTCCTATCTTTCCGGGCCAAGCTTTGCAAAGGAAATTGTAAGAAGAGTTCCAACAATCGTCAGCATCGCTTCCAAAAATGAAGCAACCGCGAGAAAGGTTCAAGAAATATTCAGCTTTACTTATTTTAGAACTTACTGGACTCCCGATGTCATCGGAGTAGAAGTAGGCGGCTCTTTGAAAAATGTAATCGCGATTGCCGCGGGCGTGAGCGACGGTCTTGGCTTCGGGCAGAATACTCGCGCTGCTTTGGTAACCAGAGGACTCACTGAGATTTCTAGACTCGGTGTAAAACTTGGAGCAGATCCGTTAACATTTTTAGGTCCATCTGGAATGGGTGATTTGATACTAACATGTTGCGGAGAGCAATCTAGAAATCGAACTGTCGGATTCAGATTGGGAAAAGGGGAAGGATTGGATTCGATTTTAGGAAGTATGAACGAAGTCGCCGAAGGAGTTAAGACTACAAAAAGCGCCTACGAGCTTTCGAAGAAATTGGGGATGGAAATGGCGATCACAACGGAAGTTTATAAAATGCTTTACGAGCATAAGAATCCGAAGGACGTTGTTAGAGACCTAATGAGTCGGGATCTTAAAAGGGAAGGGATTTAACCGACCCGTCAGCCCGAAACTAAATCCTTTGAAACTAAATACATTCGACAAGCAAGAGCATGTAAACGGCTGCTTACAAGTTGTGTGTAAATTCTCCTCCGTTCTATTTCTATGTTTTCTGAGCGCTTGCACCTCTTTGAACGCTCAGGCAAAATCCGAATTCGGTTGGGTGGGCACTCCGGGAAACTTCCAGCTGAATATCGGTGGCCGTACTGTTTTGGACAAGGAGGCTGATTTTCGAAATCTTCCAGATGGATTGGACCTCCTGCAAAAATCACAATACGTTCTGCTTGCGGGAGAATATCTTCTTTTAAACAGAGACTCTAACAGATTTACGGATCTATTGAATACGGTTAACAAAGATTCCGAATTGGGATTTGCCGAGGCTTTGCTTTCTTACTTTAGAGATTTATATTTTTCTAAAAAAGAAGGAGGGGAAAAGGTCTTAAGAAATTGGACCTCTCAGGATCCTTACATGAAGGAACTTTCCGATTCCGTAAAAATCGTATTATTAAATCGTAAGTCTTCCAAAAAGTTAAATTGCTCCAATAAAAAACCTTACTATTCTCTTTGTAGACTCTTAAGAGTCGGAGGATATCTTTCCGATTTTGATTCCAAGGAATCCGATTACGGAACGGAGTATACAAATCTTCATCGGGTGTTGGCGCCTTTTTCTGAGGAGACTGAGCTAAAACACGTACCGTTTTTAGAGCAGTATTTCCCGAATATCTCCGACCATCTTTCTGAACTAGGTCTACCAAGGGAGGCGGTTCATTTTGAAAAGATTTCGATTGTCGCTCAAAATCTTGGCGGTCGAATGGTCGCGCACTCTTACGAAAAGTTGGCCTATTATTATGCTGTAGACGGAGATCTGGCTTCGGCGGAGAAAGTACTAAAGTACATAATCGACCGCCAGGGAGAGTTGGCGGTGACGTACAAGAATTCTCTTTACCTAAAGTTAGGAACTCTTGCGTATCTCCAAAACGAAAATCAAAAAGCCCTAGAATATTTTCTCAACCTGGATTTTCTGGATTGGTCCTCGAGGATTCTCCATCCTTTTTTAGGAGAGCCGATTTCGATTAACAGCGCTCGTGATTTAGTGTCGGTAGCAGTTTGGAAATCCAAAAATTCCTTTAAGGCTGTAGATGCTTTGAAGTCGGTCAGTACTCCCAAGAATTTAACGGAAGATGATTTATTTACAAGGCTTAGGATCATTCAAATTCTTTCTGATGATGAACCGGAGGTTGCTTCAAGACTCGCAATGGATCTGAGCTTTTTGGCGCAGAGCAAAGGATGGAGAAGAGTGGAATACTCGGCAACCTTGCTCCATGGATTCTTGCAGCTAAAGACGAATAATCTAAGAAAAGCGATCATAGAATTCACGAAGGCATACGGAATTTTAAAAGAATCCGATCCGGTTTACAAAGAGGAATGGATCCGACTCAATGGATTGTTTTTGGCACATCGCGAATCACATAATATAAAGGGAGTCAAGGCAACCTTAGACCAGGCTTTAAGATTGCAAGCTGCTGAATCTGTGGACGATAAGGTGTTCGAGATAAAGAATTATCTTCCGGCAGCTTTCGGATTCAAGAATCTAGAAAATACAGGCATCGATTTTTATAACAGGCACGGTTATTTACACGATTTACTATCGCATCTCGTTAACTCCGAGTTGAATAACGATGGTACCGACCTGGATTCTCCGCCGGAGCAGGGCCTTCACAAGGTGCATGCAAGAATCTTAATGTACAAGGGACTTTATCCGCCGGGCAGAGAACCATGGAAATCACACTGGTCCTCCATTCGTGCCAAAGAAGTAATTAGAGTCAGAGAAGAATCGGATCCATTGAAAGCCGCCGATTTAAGAAAACCTACTTATCCGATTTTGGCCCTATTTCAAAAGGAAAGTCGACTATTTCTATTTTCAAAAGATTCCGACTCGAATAGTGATATGGAAGTTCGCGAATTGGCTACAGATTCGACCAATAGCTATACTGCACTTGCTGGAATTCGAGCTGCGTTAGAAACTTTTCGCAAAAAGGACAAAGTGCAAATTTATCTGAATTTACCTGGACTTAACGCCGCCGAAGCGATTCGAAAAGAATACGGCAACGATATTGAAGTGCAACTTTTTCAAAGATTCAGCAAACACCACATAGGCGGAACTTTGAAAACTATAATAGGTCCGGCTTGTGGGGACAACTTTCCGAATAATAGAACCGAAAGCGCTAGCCAAACTGTCTGGAAATCTTTCTCCGCGCCCTTTTTTGACGGAATAAAACTCCTCCCAGGTAAATCGGCCCTTTTAATCTGGAATCTAAACGCATCCGTAAAATCTAATGAAGGAATTGCCGACTACGAATGGACTTGTGGCGGTAGCACAGTTTCCTTTAAGAAGCTGAGAAAGAGATTCGATATTCGAAATGTTCCGGATCGGATTGTATTTACGAGAGAGGCTCTGAAGTCCGGAAACTCATATTACCATGCAAAGGATTTCCTATATTGGGCACGTTTCTGGTTATCCTCCGGAACTAGTCGAGTATATCATATTGACACTTGGAGCCCCTCCGACGAATCCGACATAATGTTTTTGGAGAAACTTTCGGTAGAAGAGGGCGAAACACCTTTCGGGCCAAAGGTTCTAAAAATTCTTCGGAATTTAGAGTGAAATTTTCATTTTCCTGATTTCAAAACACTCGACATCGGACCGATTCCAGAAGAAGGTATCCCATACGAGACATGGACCCCGACAGTAGGCGCTGGACTTTTCCGGAACGACTTGGTCAAATAACGACCGCTTTTTCATCGAAACATTTTCTATACTCACTTCAAAACAGAGTCGGGCGTACTAGCCATTAATGGATCTACTCGGCTTCTTCATCATAATTCTGCTTATTTTTGCTAATGGTTTCTTCGTGTCGGCAGAGTTTGCCCTCGTCTCGATCCGCCCTTCTCGATTAGAAGAAATGATAAAGGACGGCAAGCCTTTGGCACAACTTACCAAAAGAGCGTCATCGCATTTAAATGATATGCTCTCTGTCTGCCAGGTTGGGATCACGATCGCAAGCTTATTGCTCGGTTGGGTCGGAGAAGGTTATATTTCCCACTGGATAGAGCCGATTTTCGGATGGGCAGGTTATGAAGCAAATGAAGCTCCCTTGCACGGGATTGCGATCACGATTGCATTTGCTCTGATTACTTTCCTACATATCTTGCTCGGGGAGTTACTTCCAAAAACGATCGCGATTCAGAAAACGGAACAGATCGCACTAATGACTAGTGTTCCAATATTCTTTTTTTATTATGCGTTTTATCCGATTACATTCGTGTTAAACGGCCTCACTTCGTTTATCCTTGAGTTGATCGGCTTTAAGGGAGACGCACACAAAATCATCCATTCCCCTGAGGAACTGATGATTTTGATCGAAGAGCAGAATCGACAGGGCCGGATAGACCAAGAAGAATTTCAAATCATCCAGAACACGTTTCAGTTTTCGGAACACTTGGCAAAAGACGTAATGACTCACAGGCTCAGCATTGTCGGAATTCCAGCCGATACTGCGATGGACGGAGTTTTGGGTGTAATCGCGGAACATCACTTTTCTCGCTATCCTGTTTATGAAGGAACTACAGATAAGGTCACCGGAATCGTTCACGTGCAGTCGTATCTAGAGTGGCTTTCGAATCCAAAGAGAAACAAAAAGACGAAAGTCACTGCAATCGCTCAAACGCCGATCTTTGTCCCGGAGAGCATGTCGATCGAAAGAGTTTTGCAGAAATTAAGATCTGCGAACCAACATATGGCGATCGTAATCGATGAGTACGGTGGTGTTTCCGGTTTACTTACTTTAGAAGATATCATCGAAGAAGTATTTGGCCAGATTCGGGATGAGACCGATGATCATGAGTCGGATCCGATGCCTTCCACACCTGTGGATTCCTTTTACATTGATGGCGAAACTGAACTAGATGAATTAAAGGAAATTCTAATCGGAATCGAAGAGGAAGATATCCGAGACATAAGGACAATAGCAGGATTCATCTTAGACAAATTGGAAGATATGCCGAAGGAAGGAACCGAAGTAAAAATTCCGAAAGGAAAACTAACTGTAGAAAGAATGGACGGAAACAAAATACTTACTGTCCGATTCTCTAAGCCTCCTCAATCATCTTCTTTTGCTATTTAGGTTGTAGCCGCTCGCGCTTTGGGCGAACATGTTCACATGAGTTCAAAGGATATTTTGATCGCTGTTACCGGCAGCATAGCTGCATATAGAACGTGCGAACTCGTCAGAAATTTAACAAAAGACGGCTATCCGGTTTCCGTAATTATGACGGAACACGCGACTAAGTTCATTGGTCCGATCACATTCGAGGCCCTTACTGGAAAAAAAGTTCGGATCGACGAATACGAAGAAGGAATGGCGCATATTGACGCTAGGAATAGTGCGGCTATTTTTGCGATCGTTCCGGCTACTGCGAATATCATCGCAAAAATGGCGAATGGAATTGCGGACGACTTAGTAACCTCTACCTATCTTGCCTCGAAATGTCCTATATTGGTTGCACCTGCAATGAATCCGAACATGTACACACATCCGGCGACCCAGAGAAATCTGGAACGTTTAAAGAAAGACGGAGTCGAAATTCTAGACCCTCAAGAAGGAGTTGTCGTTTGCGGAGACGAAGGTTACGGAAAGTTGGCCGACGTTGCGGTGATACAAGCCAAAATAATAAAAGCATACAAAAGCGTTACTTAAGTTTCGCTAGCTTGAGAAAAAATGAATATTCAAAAAATCATAGTTAGTTCCGGGCCCACGAGAGAGTGGATCGATCCAGTTCGATTTATTTCGAATGCGTCTTCGGGAAAAATGGGATATTCGATCGCAGAGGCTGCGTTCCAATGGATTCCAAACGTGATCTATATACGGGGGCTGACTCAGCCAGAGTATTCCAGGCCTAACGGATCCAAAATAATTTCGGTAGAAACAACATTAGAAATGAGAGATGCAGTGCTTTCCGAGATGCAATCGAACACCATGCTAATCATGGCAGCAGCTCCCGCAGATTTTCGTCCAAAGGAAAGCAATGATTCAAAAATAAAGAAAGAAGAAGGAGCTGAGATCCTTACCTTAGAGCTGATCAAAAATCCAGACATCCTAAGTTCCGTGAGCGAAACCGTTTCCAGAAACAGATTCGAAGATGTATTGCTCGTAGGATTTTCCGCCGAAACAGATGACTTGCACAACTATGCAATGGAAAAACTCAGAAGAAAGAATCTGGATTATATCGTGGGAAACTATGTTAGCCGACAGGAAAAGGGATTCGGCGATCTAACTACAAGCGTGGTTATCTTTGGAAAAGACGGAACTAAATTGGAGTATGGACCTGAAACGAAAGAGGCCGTAGCTTCAAGGGTGATTAGCTATTTGAGAGAAAGTGCTTTGGGTTCTGTATCTCGCTGATTTAGACCAAGCCGGCTAATTTTTCCTGGTCCAAAGCCAAGCGGATCACTGAATCGATATATGTCTGACGATCTGATCTGCCCGAAGCGTAGTCTAAGTAAGCGGATTGTAGTAAAAGATAAAACATGTTTACTTGCCTCTAAACCAAGGTTCGGACGGTAAGTCTCGACGCATGAGCCGTTTTTTTTCTCCCCGGCTTTTTTGTTGCCCGTACTGGCAGGAAAAGAATTCGTGATGAAAGTGACCTCGCTTTCTACAGACCAATACTTGGATCTAAAACGACAGTTTCAGCTACATAAGCTTCCGTTTAAGGAAGACGTAGATTTATCCATTCACTGTTCTTTTAAAATCGGCGGGGTCTGCCCAGTTGTTGCCGAGCCAGAATCCACTGAGCAAATTTTGGAGACACTGGCAATTTTTCAAAAATTAGAAATACCTTGGAAGATTTTGGGAGGCGGAACAAATGTTCTGATCTCTGATCACCCTAATGATCTAGTCGTAGTTCGCTTATCAGGCGCGTTTAAACACTTTGTAGAACTTGAGGAAGGGGTATTTAAAATCGGAGCTGCGACGAACACCACGCCTGTCTTTCGCCAAATATCTTTGTTCGGATACACTGGTGCAGAATTTTTAAGCACGATACCGGGATGGACCGGAGGCGCGGTGATACAGAATGCTGGATGTTATGGTGGGGAACTATTCGATTTATTAACCGAAGTCGAGTTCCTAAGAGACGGGGAGATTTTTCGTTTAGGACCAGCTGACATCAAGCACGGTTACAGAACCACTGAGTTTCTCGAAAGAAAAGATTCCATTATACTTTCGATCAAAATGAAATTGGTCAAAGGAACCTTGTCAGAGATTGAAGAGTCTCTGAAAGATAAGCGTGATCGAAGGAACTCCTCGCAACCAAAGAATAAAAGGAGCGCGGGCTCCATGTTCAAAAACCCTAAAATCTTTGATGAATCACAGAAGGAAATCAAAGCTTGGCAATTGATTGATAAATCTGGATTGCGAGGATTGTATAAAGGTTCAGCACAAATTTCCCCCGAACATTGTAATTTTATCGTAAACACTGGCGGTGCAAAGGCGTCAGATGTAGCATATTTAGTCGAAGTGGTGCAAGAAAAAGTGAAAAAGGACTCAGGAGTTTTGTTAGAAAGGGAGGTAGAATATTTTGGAAGCGTGCCGTAAGTTCCAAAATGGAAGGTTCGATGTCTATAAGAGATCCGGAAGATAAAAAAGAAAGAATATTCACATCTGCACTTAGATTGTTTACCGAAAGAGGATTTTCGGCGACGCCGATGCCAGAGCTTGCCAAAGAAGCTGGGATTGGTGCAGGCACGATTTACAGATATTTTAAGAGTAAAGAAGAACTCGTAAATGAGCTCTATCGTTTCTGGAAAGTGAAGTTTCTAGAAAACCTGAAAGAGAACTTTCCAAAACATGCAAGTACCAAGGAAAAATTCTTCCACTTTTGGAGACAAATGGGTGAGTTTTACAAGAAACATCCTCAAGCCTTCGAATTTTTGGAATTGCATTCACATGCTCCTTATCTAGACGAACGAAGCAGAAAGCTCACCGAAGACACTCTTGCTTATCTTGTCGAATTCCTGGAAGAAGCAAGAGCTAAAAGGGAAATACACACATCCTTAGGTTCTAAAGAACTGCTTTCACTTTGCTATGGAAGCTTTGTAGGACTCGTCAAACTTTGCAAAGGTGGCTTCCTAGTTTTAGAAGATACTGTCCAACTCCAGGCTGGCGATGTGGTCTGGAAGGGCATTTCCGCAGAATAAGAAAGAATTCCGATTCTAAAATTTTCATAAGTCGAGATAAAAGTTGGAACCTGCCTCCTGGGTGACCTTTCCAAGACCCGTGAATATAAATTCGGAATGAATATTCATTCCGAATTTGCTTGCTTGAAAAGGAGGATTCAATGAAGCAGAAAAACTGGCAGGACCGATTCGGAGGTGCCGCCCTGATCACCGGAGCTTCTACAGGTTTAGGAGAAACATTCGCAGATCGCTTAGGAGCCAAAGGAATGGATTTGGTCCTAGTCGCTCGCAGAAAACCAGAGTTGGAAATGGTCGCAGAGGCAATCCGCAAAAAGTACGGAGTTAAAGTAGAGACGCTTGTACAGGATCTTAAGGAAGCAGACTCTGCTGATCAGATTCTTGCAAAAGTAAAGGGGCTAGGTATTTCTATCGGTCTTCTCGTAAATAACGCAGGCTTTGGAACCTATGGAAGGTTTGATGAGTTGGCTCCTTACAGCGAAGCAGAAATGGTCGACGTAAATTGCAGAGCGCCAGTAGCGCTTACAAGTCGATTTTTGCCGGATATGGTTTCCAGAAAAAAAGGCGGAATCATATTTTTAGCAAGTGTCGCTGCCTACCAACCTACTCCGTTTTTTGCTACATATGGAGCTACCAAAGGATTTAATCTGCTGTTCGGTGAGGCTTTGTGGGCGGAATTGAGAGGCACCGGTGTGGAAGTGATTTCACTTTCTCCAGGATATACTAAAACTTCTTTCCAAGAAAGGGCAGGAGTTCATTCACCAAATGCGATTGCAGGTTGGTCCAAACCGGAGGACGTCGTGGACAAATGCTTGGACAAACTGGGCAAAACTCCATCCACCATCCCAGGATTTCTTAATCAATTGGTCGCTCAATCCATGCGAATCACTCCGAGACCATTGGCAGCATTAATTGCGTACGGAGTAAGCAAACCTTAAACTCAAATCTTGGCCTTTTGTAGCAGTGGAAAGATTTTATTGCATTCTAAAGGACTCATATCGAGTCCTTTCTTTTTCGGAGGATCTTCCGGCTTCTATTCCATTCACATTTTCCAAGTACCTTTTCTTTTACAAAATCCGGAATAAAATTTTTTGAACATTAATCGACGCGCAAACAAGAGTACCAAACAGTTTGTAATGGGAATGAGAATTTATTTGAAAGTAATAAAATATATTACAATAATATAAATTATCTTTTGTCAGAATGAAGTGGTTCTATTCGGAGATGAAAAGGAAGCCACTTAAAGGCAACATTTTTCATTCAGCGTTGACATGTTGATTCTTTCGGAAAAATTCCTACGTTATGAAAAAGGAAAAAATCTTCCCAGGATCAAATCTCGCCATAGTTAGTAGAGGCGCAGCGAATTCGTTTATCAGTTTAAGGGAAAGAATACTGCGTTCCGCTTTGAAATTGTTTTCGACCAGGGGATATTTTGAAACTCATATCCCGGACATAGCCACCGATTCGAAACTCGGTGTCGGAAGCATTTATAGAAATTTCCGAAATAAGAATGATTTGTTTAACGAATCCTTCCGCAGGTGCATTCGAAATTTTGAAGATAGAGTTATCAAGGACTTGGATAGCGAGAGAATTCAAAAAAAGAGATTCCACCTATTTTGGTCGAAACTAACCGTCTATTTTAAAGAGAGTTCAAATGAATTTATTTTTATAGATAGGTATGCAAACTGTCCATTCTTAGATGCTGAAAGCGAGAAATTGTTTTATACAATAGGTCAAAACCTAAATCAGATTCTACAATCCGAAAACAATTCCGAAAGTAAGGATTTGCCTATAGGCGCTGCTATGATCGGGGCTTTTTTGGGGTTGGTAAAATTTCATTTCCATAAAGAGCAAACCCTGGAAGAAAATATACTTCTAGGAACGGCGGATGCAATTTGGAAAGGATTCTACCAGGAGGAAAAAAGAATCGCCCTAGTCTAGAACTCTTTCGGAAGCTCAACGATCAATTAAGGATTCGTGATATCCTTCCGGTGTTTCATATCCCATTAAGTCTAAAATAGTCGCAGCTACATTCGCGAGTCCGGCATCCTGCACGTTTGATTTCAGACGGATCGAATCCACTGGATCTAATACTGTGAAGGGTACCGGATTTAAAGTGTGAGACGTTTTGGGGACCGGAAGACCATTTTTATCCTTCTCAACATTCCCTTTCTTGTCGAGCTGGTACATTTCATCCGCATTTCCGTGATCAGCAGTTACAATAAGTATGATTTTATTATCTACGCATACCTTTGCGAGTCTTTGCATTTTTGCATCTAAGAACTCCATCGCTTTTACAGTAGCTGCATAATTTCCTGTATGACCAACCATATCTCCGTTCGCGTAGTTCACTCTATAGAAATCGTATGAATTCTGGCTGAGCGCCCTTTCCAGTTCCTGAGTAATCAGCTCTGCTTTCATTTCGGGACTTTGGTCGAACGGGATTACATCCGAAGGAATCTCCTTGAATTCTTCCTTGGATTGGTCAAAATAACCAGATCGATTTCCGTTCCAAAAAAAAGTCACATGTCCGTACTTTTGAGTTTCAGACAGTGCATACTGAAGAATTCCGCTTTTCGCCATGTACTCGCCCAATGTTCGATCGATCGCTGGAGGAGATACTAAATATCTTTCCGGAAGTTTTAGATCGCCGTCATATTGCATCATCCCTGCGTATACTATATTTGGAAGCGTGCCTCGATTGAATTTATCGAATTTTGTCTGTGTCAAGGCTTGAGAAATTTCGATGGCTCTGTCCCCTCGAAAGTTGGTAAACACCACAGAGTCGCCATCTACAATCTTTCCAACCGGATTTCCGTTTTCATAAATTACGAATCCCGGCAAATACTGATCGATCACTTTTGGATCTTCATTTCTAAATGTTTGGATTGCCGTTGTTGCGTTTGGAAAGGACCTGCCTTCTCCCAAAACATGAATCTTCCATCCTCTTTCGACCATGGACCAATCTGCCTCGTACCTATCCATGGTGATTGTCATTCTACCTCCGCCGGAGGCCACCCTGATATCCGTTCCGGCCTGACGAAGTTCTTCTAGCCAGTTTTCGAAGGGAATTAGATAATCTAGTGCAGACTTTTCAGGCACGTCTCGTCCATCTAACAGAATATGGAGTCTAATTTTCTTTAGTCCTTCGCGCACAGCTCCTTCGATTAATGCTTTTGTATGATCTATATGAGAGTGCACATTGCCATCGGAGAATAAACCTAGCAGGTGTAAGGTGGAACCTTTCGCCTTACAGTTGTTTGTTACATCTTTCCATGCTTGTCCTTGAAATAAAGCTCCAGTTGCAATCGAATTGTTGACGAGTTTTGCCCCCTGGTCAAAAATCCTACCACAACCTAATACATTGTGACCAACCTCAGAATTTCCCATATCTTCATCCGAAGGCATACCGACCGAACGGCCGTGAGCTTTTAGAAGAATTGTTGGCGAATTTGACCAGAGTTTGGATAAGAAAGGTAGTCTTGCTCCGGCAACTGCGTTGCCAAACTCTGGGCCTTTGGGAGAATAACCTACCCCGTCTAGAATTACGAGGAGTACTTTTCGAGGCTTGAAAGGGGTTTGTTTCCTGAGGTGCATTCCCTTTCCAGGAACTTATGCGAATCTAAAGAGTCAAGAGGATTCGGTGAAGATTGTTTCTCCGAATGGAAAGCGAAAGTCGCAAATGAATAGAAGGACGTAAAGCAGCAGAAAAGCAGCTTTATAAGCCTTTTGGACTATTGATTCAGTAAGATCGGTTTTGTCATGAATATGAAAACGCAGAGGCCCTTAACATCGGGGCCGACCATTGCAAATACGTCTCTTCCGAGCTTTTTAAAAGTAAAGAAGCTCAAAGAGGTAGTAAGCTATTACATGAATGACAAGGTGACTCACGCCTTGTACAAAGCGGTAGCTGCCGCGACATCCTACAAAAAAGTCCATTCACAAAATCTATTTCAGGCACACCATAGAGTTCCCGAAGTCGGCGAGCTGAGCGCGATCGAGATGGATTTTCATCTCAAAAGATTGCTAGAAGATGGAACGATTCTTCAACTCGGATATTTTGTGTTTGAAGATCCGATGCAACCTCCGCAGTCGAAATCTTGTTTTGTAGCTTTTCCTGAAGGAGAGTCTTTTGATTTAAGTCGGATTTATTTAGAACTGCTGGATGCTTCCATCAAAAACATCCTCAAATTTCTAGATCTACATCAAGAGCCTGATCGGAGAGCAATTTGGGAAGATTTAGAAACCGATTGGAAAAAAGGGATCTCAGGAAAATCCCCATTTCCGAAATTATTTTTGTACTTAAAGGAATCGTTCGAGGGAGATGCTTTTCGAATCCCGTTAGATCCGAAATTTGCAAAAGATTTTCTGTTTGAACTAGAAGATGATCTTCGCAAGCAAGGAAGATTAGTGCACGTTCCAAATTTTGGATTGTTACCTTTAAAGGGGCCCAAAGAAGCACTTCAAATATTAGAATTTGTTGATGAGTTCATTCAACAGAAAAGTCAAAAGGAATTAAAGCATCTATTAGCCGAGGAGTTCCAACGAATCGCTCTGTTAGAAAAGCATTATTATTCTGATCCTGCAAATTCTGAAACTGCGAGATTTAGATTATTACGAGCTGAAGCTTTTTCTAATGCAAGCGGATTTGAGAACAGCAAGTCAGGTCCTCGAGGAACTTTATCCGCGATGCTAGTGAGGACTCTTTCCGAAATCGCAGAAAAAGAGCTAAAACGAAGAAGCAGCCAAAGAGAACACGATCACTTTCAAGAGATCAAGGGCAAATTATCCGCAAACGACTCCACTTGGGATCGTAAGGTTTTGTTTGTTACTGAAAAAGAATTTCGGAATTTTTCCGAAGAAGTACGCAGATTATTGATGGATGATTCTAATATCGCGTACGCGTCCTGGGAGACTTCCGATACAACAATGCATGCTTTTATGCACAAGAATGCGGACAGTGTAAGACAAATTGTTCTTAGTCTGAGCCAAACTTCTAATGCGGAGATTTGGAAAATACTGTGTATTAGAAAGTTGATCGAATCTCACGAGCCTCAAATTAAATCAGTGTTTCAAAAATCAGACTTTGTAAAAGCTTACGGTAAAGTTTTGCGGAAAGGATATGTACAATATTTCCCTTGGTATTACTCTATTTTTGAGCTGATTGGAATTGCACGATTTGTTCAGGACATTTTCTTTAAGAATGCAAAAGAGAAAATTCGATCTGCCCAGAACCAACTCAAATTTAAGAACCAGGAACATTCCAAAAAACAAGAACAAGCCCGGGTCCAGGAAAAGTTGCGATCCGAAGAAAGAATCAGAATGGCGGAAGAAAGGTCATCGATTTCTTCTACAATGGATTCTTACTATTTCAAAAAGCAAACTCCGCCTAGTGTATCCGACATTCAGTATCTTTTGCCCCAATTTTCTGCAGAAGTATTCAGTGAAATTCTAGACAGAGAGAAATTCATTCGACTCGCTTGGGATGGAGGCAAGGAAAAATCGGATCAGATTCTATGCTATCCTGGCGACGATTCTTTTAGATATAGAGCAAAGGAACTCCACCGGTTGTTAATGAACAAGACCGAGGCTCTACAAAACAAAATTAGAAATCCAGAAGAAGAAATGGTCCTAAGTCGAATGAAGAGAGTAACCAAGCATATCGATTCCTGGTTCATTAGTCATAAAAAAAATGACAAAAACAGCGAAACTATGACAGCGAGCGCCAAACAAGATGAGGATCCATACGAAGTTTTTAGGAAAGAGATGAAAAAACTGAGACAAAATCCCGATTTTCAGTAAAAATATTATTATCCGTAGCGGTTATATAATAAGATAGTAGTTCCGGTTTAACGTTCGTTGTTAAACAAAGTGAATTACTTTCCGGCGGTTTCCGATGCGAACGATAATTGTACGATTATTTCTCTTTTTGCTTTTGGCATTTTCCAGTAATTACTGCAATAAGGCTGAGGCCTTAGAATTAGATGCTAGTAAAAGCCCCTTAGGATTTGCGCTGGATATTAGTTTTGCCCAAGCAGGTCTAGATTTTCGATCGATCCAATACGATTCGAGCTCGATTGCTGAAAATCAATCGCTCTCTGTTCTCTTGCATTTAAATTTCACTCCCCCCAGTCCGGTGACGGTAACGTACACTTTGGACTCTGCGTCATCCGGAATCAGTGTCGGTATCAATCCGAATTCAGGTGGGGTGTCTACGATCACCGGATCCGGAAGTGATTATTTGTATTTGAACGTTCCCGCGGATAGCAATTGCGTGGGAGGCTCCTTTGTTCTGAAAGCTGTACGAAGTGATACCGATATTCCAGAATATGTTACGTTTACAGTTTCGGATCCGGATCTATGCTTGTTCGTTCTAAATAACGGAGGTTCGCACTATCAAGCAGTTAACTTTAATGGAATATTAGGAGCAGATCAGATTTGCGCTCAGAATGTTCCTTCTGCCACCAATTATCCGGGAGATCCTACAGAGTACAAGGCGATGCTCGCGGGAAATTTAGTCGGTGGTGGGATTAGAAGAATGGATGATTTTTCCTTCTTTAGAGCAAATACAAAGTACGTGAAATTTGATGGTGCAACTTGGGTGGACGTAATGTCCTCAGGTACTGCGGCGCCGATCGTTAACTTTGGCGGAGGTGGAAGTCTAACGAATGCAATCAGTACATTTGATATTTGGACCGGGATCACAGGCGGTTGGGCAACCAGTCCGAATAACTGCCAGGACGCTAGTGGAAGTTGGCGAAACAATTCGAGCTACGGTAATTACGGACAAGCAAGCCTGCTAACTATAAACGCAGTAGGATACGGTGCGTATCCTTGCAGCACGGGAAAAGACCTAGTCTGTGTCCGAGTTCCTTAAAAGCTCATTGAATACGAAGCTTGTGCATTCCAACCTAGACCGTTCCCGCCATTGGCAGTAGGAACAAAAGACGGGAACGCACTGAATTTCAATCCTTCCGAGGCAGAAACTGCAGGTGACAATGCTTGTGCTTTTTCCTTTTGCACTCCCAAGAAATAGGAATACAAAATCTGTCCGCCGTATGCTAGACCGAACGCGATCAAAGTCAAATTCGCATGTTGTGCCGCTGCATCATATTTATCAAAAGAAGGACCTGAATATCCAGCACCTAACAACACTCTAGGTAAAGTAGCGCTCGGAGGATTTAAGGTAGGATCTTGTTGCGAAACGAATACATACGTGTACACATTGTTTTCGTACGCATGTTTTGCTTCCTTTAGCTTAGAATCCGAATCTACCGCAAGATAAGCCAAAACTATAACGGCAGCAAAGGTTCCTATACCTAAAAGTTTCTTGTCCGATTTCCAAACTCCCCAACCAGGTAAAACCGCAGAACTGAGTGGATAGTTCCACCTAGGTTTATGCCAGAACCGTTCTTTTTTGGGAGCTTCTTGGACAACTACCTGCTCTTCTTTCGGCTTCACTCTTTCCTTGGGCGCGTCCTTTAGTTTTAATTCTTGGATTTCAGTCTTCGGAATAGAAAAGACTTTCCCGTTGACTTCGATTTCCACATCTGTTCGCGTCTGGTTAACAATTTTACCTTGTAGAACTTTACCGTTCTTCATTATCAAGGTCGCGCCGATTAGATCAAAAGTAAATAAGAGTAATAATAATGCTGTGACTAGACCGATTCTGGCCATAATTGGGTTATATATCCTTTTGGATCCTTGATACAGACCGATGATTCCTTCATTTCTAGGTTTTTTAAGCAAACTCTTTATTCAAGAAAATTCCGATTTTACTTGAAAAAAGGGACAGTTCTGTAAACTTCCATTCTTATCGTGCAACGTGCCGAAATATTCGAAAACATATATAACCAAAATAAGGATCATTTGTTTTCGTTTATTCGGCGTTCTATTCGAGACGAATCGACAGCACTGGATCTACTGCAAGATTGTTTCTTGAACTTCTTCAAACATTATTCTGAAAGAGAAATCCCGGAGAGTAATATTTCTCGAATGATCTTATTCCGAATCGCTCGGAATTTGATGATTAACCATGGTAAATCTTATTATCAAAAGAATGTTTCCTTAATGGGAGAAGAAACTTCTCCGATATTTGGTTCGAAAGCTCAAGGGCCTGAAGGTCAAGTTTTAGATAAGATGGAAGCCGAAGATCTCTCTAGAATGTTAGGTGAGCTGATGTCGGTGCTCCCCGAGGAGCAACGTACTGCGCTCGAACTTAGATACGGTCAAGGATGTAAGCTAGAGGAAATCGCACAGGTCTTAGATCTATCGATTTCTGGAATTTCGCGATTATTAGAAAGAGCCGAAAAAGCAATGTTGTTAGAAGGAAAGCGAAGAGGTTTTCAACCTGGTAACTTTCTTCGATCTTAGATTTTTCTTATGGATGAATTATAAGAAAAAGCAGAATGATTCGTCAAAAAAAAGACACATTCTGGAAAAAAAGTGCAAAGAGCTTAAATCGAGATTGTTGCTCTTAGTGATGTGGGAACTAGCCAAGGCTTGATCCTGGAAATGGAAACGGTATAGAAGGATGAACAGGATGACACCCGAATTCGAAGCCTACGCCAAACTGCTTAATAAGCAGTCAGGCCCCGTTTCGTCTATCCCCGACTTCGATCCAGCTTGGATAGGCAAGTCACCCCGCATTGAAGTGGAGGAAAGCGTCATGGAACCCGCAAATCAAAATAAGAATGTGGTTAACGTATCCAGCGCGAGCCGTCGGGGGTTAATGCTCGCCGCGGCCGCAGTCTTAGTAGGAGTGATTAGCGTCGGAGTCTGGAAATTTGGCTTCAAAGAGGCTCCTGTAAACGAAGGGCATTCATTAAAAGCTGCCGTAGTATTTGTGAAGGGAGATGCGAAACTGATTCGCGATCATGAATCTCCTCTGCATAAAGGCGATTTGCTCAACGAAGGTGATCAAATCGTAACCGGTGATAAAACTTCCGTAGATATCGGTCTTACGGATTCTAGCGTCATTCGATTGAAAGAAAATACAAGACTCGTTCTAAAAGGCTTAAGAGAAACGGAAGCATCTCAAGTAAAACTTTCATTACTTTCAGGAAAGTTAATGAACCTTGTTGAGAAAGAGAACAAAAATGCAAATTTCGTAGTAGATACTCCGACTGTGGTGGCTGCCGTACGAGGAACCGCATTTGAAGTAAGCGCTTCCGACCAGGAATCCACAGTGTTTGTCTCTGAAGGATCTGTAGAAGTAACTACCTTGGTTCGGGAAAAATCAGTAAAAGTAATCACTGTCGGAAATCTGATCGTGGTAACTGCAGATAAAGATGAATTGACCGAAGACCCAGATAGGGCAAAGAAAACTCTTCCAGAATATGCGCATATGAGGAAGAACCTGAGCGGTCTTGATAAGGAACTGTTAGACTCTACTCGTCATCTCAAAACTGCAAAAACAGAAAAGGAATTGAGTGAGATCTATAACTTATCTGTAGAACACATTATCCTGAAAGACGGACGCGAGTTGAGAGGCGTAGTTGTTTCTCAGAAAAAAGGAAAGCTTGTGGTCCAAACTCTGAAAGGATCCTATATCTTGGATGAAGAAGTAGTAGATAAGATTCGTTACGCAGACTAATCGATAGTATCAAATCATTCTTCCTTTTGAAACCCGATGTTTGCAAGTCAGCATCGGGTTTTTCTTTTGGAAAAGCTTACTTAAGTTTATTAAATGATTCTGTGAGAAATCTCTCTGTCCATAGAATAGGAACCGGCGCCTACAACTGCTAAGCAAAGTGACATACCTACCGCAAGTATATGGTATTCGAATCCTTCTCCTCCCTTGTCCCCCCACCAGTTCATAAAGAAGCCGTACTCTAGATGAGTAAAAGCAGCTATAGTTAATGTGATCCCGATTCCAGTTGCCCAGAGTCTTGTGAACAACCCGAGTACCAGACCGATGGCCCCGATCGATTCGAATGCAATTGCGAACAAACCAAGGAAATAAGGGAAGCCCATAGTATTTGTAAAATAATCCATCGCTGGTTCAAAACCGCTTCCCCCGAACCATCCCAGGGCTTTTTGGGCTCCGTGCGGGAATATTGGAATCGCCAAACCGAAACGCAAAAATAGAGGACCGAATCCGGGTCTTGTGGCAAAGAAAGAATAGATCATTGGCGTGCCAATTCTACATTTCCGGAATCTCTTGAGAATTTCTAATTTTCTCCAATTTTCGGAAATCTGCCTTGGAGTATAGGCAGCAAAAGGGATTGTCGAAAGCACCCAATTGGAAAAATTTGACTTACGAAAGCATCGGAAGGTACCCATGTCTGACGAGACAACCGAAAAGAAGAACAAAAAGATCAACAAGATGACTTTGGAAGAGCTCGAACAAGCTCTGAAAAGCTCTGTTGAGAAAATGAATGGGGAAACGAGCAAGTATGTACAACACCTCAAAGCGAGAAAGGAAGAAATCCTCGCTAAGAAGAAGTAGGCAAACCTCTCGAAAGGATAAGGCTAGCGCGGTAGCAATCGCACTCAAACCTATATTCACCCCGCCCGGGGGAAGTGTTCCCCCGGGAATCATATCCTGATTATCCCGAACCATAATGATACAGTTCATAGATATCAAACATAGATTCGGGAGCTCTACTCTATTCGAAGGATTTTCCTGGCATATTAAACCTGGAGCGAGAGTTGCCCTTGTGGGACCGAATGGTTCCGGAAAATCGACTCTGTTTAGAATGGCGGAAGGTGATTTGATTCCGGAAGAAGGAATCATCAGCCGTTCCAAGCATACAGAAATTTCACTATTTCAGCAGATTCCCAATTTCGACTTCGAGGCGAAGGTCATCGACACCGCCCTAAGTCGGCACAAGCATTACAACGAATACTCGCAGCGTTTATCAGATATTCATAATAGAATGGATCGCGTCTCCCATGATTCCAAAGAGTTTCATGACCTGCTGGATGAACAAAGCTCTCTAGAAGAATATGCCTTCACCTATGGAGTTCATGAGTTAGAAGCTAGGGCAAAAAAAATCCTAGGTGGCTTGGGATTTACCAACGAACAGATGGAGAGAAGGGTGAAAGAGTTTTCACCCGGATACCAACACCGCCTTGGACTTGCCATCACATTACTGAATCCCGGTAACCTTTTGCTCTTGGACGAACCTACAAACCATTTGGATCACGCTTCTAAGGAATGGCTCTCGGAATATTTGAGAACGACGAACCGATCTTTTGTTTTGGTGACTCACGACCCAGAATTCTTAAATGCAACTACCAATACGATCGCCGAATTGAATCCATCCGGTGTCCTGGAATTCAATGGAACTCTAGAAGAATATTTCGAACATAAAAATGAATTATTAGAAAAACTGAAAGTTCAGTTCAAAAAGGAAGAAGCTTATCTTAAAAAAAGAACCGAATGGGTGGAAAGGTTCCGAGCAAAAGCCACAAAGGCAAGACAAGTACAAAGTGTAATAAAGAAACTCGAAAAAAGAGACAAAATAGACGCACCAGAAGAATCCTTTTGGAATTCAAAAACGGATTATAGGTTCAATTATATCCCCTGTGGCAATCTAGCATTCAGAATCGAGGATGCAAACTTTTCCTACGACGGAAAGCAGCCTTATATTTTTGAAGGAACTGAGCTTCACGTATCCAATGGCGATAAGATAGCTGTGATCGGACCAAACGGCGCGGGCAAATCCACATTCCTAAGATGCTTATTAGGAATTCATAAACTTACTTCGGGAAGCATCACTTATGGTCCCAAGACCAAGATCGGTTATTTTTCCCAGAATCACCACGAAGATCTGGATCCGGCAAAGTCTTTATTAGAGACTGTATTATCCGTTTATCCGGATCTTTCGGACGTAGAAGCCAGAAACTTGCTCGGATATTTTTCTTTTTCCGAGGATAGAGTTTTTAAGAAAGTAGGAATGCTTTCCGGTGGTGAGCAGAGCAGGTTAAGACTCGCACTTCTTGTCAAATTTGAATCAAACTGTTTATTCTTGGATGAGCCTACAAACCATTTGGATTTGGTGGTTCGAGACAACTTGAAAAGGGCTTTGCAAGCATATCCGGGAGCCGTTTTAGTTATTTCCCACGATCCTGAATTTCTCAAAGATCTATGTAACAGGACTATCTCTGTTTCCGGTGGAAAAGTCCGAGATCTGAATTGCAGCTTCTCGGATTACCTGCGCTTCCCTCCCGAGGATTTGAAATCCGAAGGAGGAATCAAAAAAATAGAAGAGGCCCCACAAAACGAGTCTAAGGAGAAGAGCAGGTCTCAACGTAACTCAGATAAGAATCGGGTGAAAAAAATTCAGAAAGAAATCGAACAGCTGGAAGCAAAGATTTCGCTACTGGAAAAAAACCGCGCTAATTCCGAAGAACTTCTGGCAGATCCGGAATTTTACAAAAAAAGAAGTTACCAGATGGAGTTAGATACTTATAACGAAACAAAAGCCGAGATCGCTCGCCTAACTGAAAAATGGGAAGAATTGCAGTCCGAGTTGGAAGAGCTTTCTTCCGCAGTTTAGAAATCTGTAAATAAGGTTATCTACAAAATGTCGCCGCTAGAATTAAAAAACAAATTGGTAGAAAAGTTAGAAGGGAAGAGCAACCTATTTTTGCTCGACGTTCGCAATCCGAATGAACAAGAAATCAGTCTGATAGATGGTACTGATTTATTGATTCCGGTTACCGAATTGCCGAATCGTGTTTCGGAATTGGATGCCTGGAAAAATTCTGGAAAGGAAATCGTGGTTTATTGTCGTTCCGGAGTCCGCTCCGCAAATGCGTGTTCTTATTTGAAATCTTTAGGATTTCAGAAAGTACATAATTTGGACGGAGGGATCTTAAGATACTCCGACGAAGTGGATCCAAGCATCGCCAAATACTAAAAAAGCAAAGAGTGCTTATTTAGGAATGCAGCTGATTTTCCGATCCGTCACCTAAAAGCATTTTCTTAAAGAATAGGAATCCTTCATCTAACGGATCACCCATTCCGCGCTTTTTCAGCATGTCGGTCATGTCCAGAACTATGATTCCGTACATCCAGGAATATAATGTCCTAGCGAGTGAAGGAATTTCTTCTTCGGAGATTCTAAATTCTCCAGATCTATGACCTTCTCGAATCGTTTCTAGAAATACACGATAACTAGTCGGTAGCTTTGGGAATGCCTTTCTGTGCATAGGCCCATGGACAGTGTTGAACATGACCTTGTGCAGCTCTTGGTTGTTTCCAGAGAATTCATAATAGGTTCTGGCGATTACTACTAATTGTTCGTAAGAGGTCCTACCTTTTGTTTTGGCAACTTTCAGAGTTTCCGTTAGCTGCGCTTCTCCCTGAGAGATCAGAATACGAATAATGTCTTCCTGACTTTTGAAATGAGAGTAAGGACTTGCCACGCTGCAATCTAACTTTTCAGCAATCTTGCGCATCGATAGGCCTTCGATTCCTTCTTCATTCAGAATTTCAAAGGCTGCTTGAACGATTGTTTCTCTATTAAGGCTGTTTCGAGTGCGTCTTTTGGGACGAGTAACTGTGGTCATTTTTTGGACCTCGCGACAGAATCTTTGGACCAAGTATACAGATGTGTAAATAGGGGTCCATCTCCAGGTATCTCTAAAAGTGTCTGGGGTTTCAAGAGTTTCCTTTCCAAATTCGGGGAATTTATCAGAATAGACACTTGGAATGGAATGTAAGATACAAAAAATGGAATCTATACAGAGTTCCTAAGACTTTCCCTAGAATAAGGTTTAAATGGTTACTGCCACAAAGACACCAAAATCTTTAGTTTTAGGAATGGTTGTCTAAGGAATGAAAGCTTGTTCAAAAGGAAGATAAATGGTAGAGCATTGCTTAACACTGTTCAATTGAAAGCAATATTAAAAATTACGAATATAGAATGCGAACTAAAAAGAGGAAATCATGGAAGAAGCAGTCATTCTTGATGGGATAAGAACTCCGTTTGGAAATTTTGGTGGAACGTTGAAAGATTTGAGCACTGTAGAACTTGGCGTTCAGGTTTCGAAAGCTTTGTTGGAAAGAACCGGAGTAAAGTCTAGTGATATCGGTGAATCTATTTTTGGGAATGTAATTCCTACAGGAAAAGAAGCGATTTATCTCGCCAGGCATATCGGTTTGAAATCTGGATTACCGGTGTCTATCCCGGCGCTTACACTGAACCGATTGTGCGGATCCGGGATGGAGGCAATCATCCAAGCTGCAAAGAAAATCTATCTGGGAGATTCTGAAGTCGTTCTTGCAGGTGGATCCGAATCTATGAGCAATGCACCTTATGTTGTAAGAAATGCAAGATGGGGAGTGAGATATGGTTCTGCAGAATTTGAGGATACTTTAGAGCAAGGATTAACCGACCAGTATGTCGGACTGATTATGGGCGCCACCGCGGAGAATTTGGCGGATCAGTACAAAATCAGCAGATCGGAGCAAGACTCGTGGGCGGGGATCTCTCAGTCTCGCGCGGAAAAAGCGACGAACGAAGGAAGATTAAAGGAAGAAATTCTACCGATTACGATCGGTGGAAAGAAGCCGGTTACATTAGAAAAAGATGAATTTATCAAGGGTGTTGCCAGTCAGGATAAGCTTGGTTCTTTAAAACCAGCGTTTAGAGAAGGCGGGACAGTAACCCCAGGAAATGCTTCCGGTCTAAACGACGGTGCTGCGGCTACTCTAGTTGCGAGTGCTTCTTATGCCAAAAAAATCGGAAAGAAGCCACTCGCGATCATTCGGGGCTATGGCCACGCAGGATGTGATCCTGCAAAAATGGGAATCGGACCGGCTATTGCAATTCCGTCTGCTTTGAAAAAGGCAGGATTAAAACTTTCTGATATGAGCTTGGTAGAAGTAAACGAAGCATTCGCAGCTCAATATCTTGCAGTTCAAAAGGAATTAGGATTGAATCCTGAAATCACGAACGTCAACGGCGGTGCGATTGCGATCGGACATCCTCTAGGAGCAAGTGGGGCAAGAGTAACGATTACCTTGGCCTATGAACTAAGACGCAGAAAGGCGAAATACGGTGTAGCTTCCCTTTGCATCGGTGGTGGGCAGGGAATCGCGCTCGTCTTGGAAAATCCCGAGGCCTAGTCCAGTTTATTAAATCCAAGAATGTTTGAGGATTGGTTTGCGATTCAAGCGACCAATCCTCAGTTTCGTATCAAAATTCCACGATCTATTACTGAGCTAATGCTTCCAGGGAAAGTAACTCCTTCAAACGGAGACCATCCGCTTTTACTTTTGATGTCCTCTTTCTGGAATATTGTTTCTTTGTGAAAGTTTAAGACAGTAAAGCTCCCGCAGTATCCCGCTTCAACAAATCCGTATCCTTTGCCGTATTCTGAAGGTAGGAACTCGTTAATAAACGAACCGGGGTTTTCGGAACAGATCTTGGATATGATGCCCAAGGATAGTCCAGCGCTGCGATGTAGCCATGTTACAAAAAGTGAATATGTGTCTAACTGAGAAATTCCAGAAGTTCCTTTTTTCTTTTCTTCGATCGAATGGGGCGCATGGTCGGTGGCTAGATAATCGATCCACCCGTCTTTGACTCCTTCCAAAAGAGCCTTTTTGTCCTCGGGCCCTCTTAAGGGGGGATTCATTTGGAACCAATGTCTATTTTCATCGGTAAGCATGGATTTGTCGAAATACAGGTGAGTAGGAGTTACTTCGCAGGTAACTTTTACTCCTCTCTTTTTGGCATCGATGATCTTTTGTAGTCCATCTTTCGTGGAGTAATGGCAAAGCTTTCCTTGTAGATCGTATTTTTCAATCAAATAGAGTGCAAAGTCAGTTGCGAGAGTTTCTGCGAGTGCTGGTCTGCGATCTTCATGGTATTTTTCATACTGGTTCTTTTCTAGAATCTCGGGATCTTCACAATGAAAACTTACGTTTTTGCCTTGGTACTTTTGAATCGTATTTTCTAGTTCCTGATTCGAGTGAAAGAAAAGCTCTCCGATCGAAGGCCCCATAAATGCTTTGTATGGAACATGTTTTGATAATGGGTTTGTGTGAGGACCGATTCCTGCGTAAAGAGTGATATGAATTGGAGCCTTTTCTGTAAGAGTAAGTTTTTTTTCGTAGGTCGAATCGTCGACTGGAGGAACTGGATTGTTTGGCATATCGGCGATGTGGATCACACCCCCGTTGATCGCGGCTAGGCTAGCACTCTGAAAATCTTCTTTATAACAATGTTTTCCGGTTTCGTCTTCTCTTGCATGAACGTGAATATCGCCGAATCCTGAAAAGATAACTTCGGTATTTGGATCGAAGACTAAATCTTCCGAACTAGCATTAGAAGAGTCTAATACTTTACCTTTTTCTACGGAAGAAATTAAGCCAGTATTCTGATCGATCTCTACTGTCGCAAGGAAGGATTCCGTACTGGATTGGAAGCGGCCCGAGATCCTATGTATTTTAGTACGCATTGGTACTAAAATACACTAGCCGGATTTTTTTTCTATCGCATTCAGCAATTTTGAAAGGGTTGGGGAAGGTCCTTCTTCCATTCGAATCTTGGTCGCCAATTGGGTCGCTTTTTCTAAGTTTCCGGAAAGATAGTAAAGCTCTGCTAAATGCAGTCTGTTTTGAGAATGCTGCGGAGATATTTCTTGGGTTTGCTCAGCAAGTTCAATGGCCTTCTCGTACTCACCTATCTTTTTATGGCAATAGGAAGACAAGAATAGAAGCTCCGGGTCAGATTTTCCGAATTCCAAAAGAGTTTCTACAGAGTGAAGTGCTCTTCTATAATCTTTGAGTTTTAGAGCAGTCTTGAGTATCAACTTGGATCGATTGCTTCCGCCCGGCATACTCTCTAATTGCATTAGAATCGCTTTCAGTTGGTCCGGAGAGCTCGTTGCCTTTACTTGTTGGAACAACTCCTGCAAGCTGTACTGCCTATCGGGCAATTCTGAAATCGAGGCTGAAAAATCATTTTTTGCCCGAGTCATCGAGCTCACAGCGCCTTCGGATTTGTTCGGATTCTCGTTTGTCCCAGATAACAGATTGTCCATACTGTTTCTCATCGCCTGAATCATTCGATTGAACTGGTCCGCAATGCTTCCTATTTCATCCCAGGCCTCGGCACCCAATTCTCGGTTCAGGTCTCCCTCGGTGACCAATTCCAATCCGGAATATAATCTGTCCAAGGGCAGAAAGACCAAGTAGGACAAAAACCAGTAGGAACCGATTCCGAAAAGAATCAGGCAGAGTAGAAAGGCGATCAGAGGTTTTAGCAGTAATCCAGTTTGAAACTTCAGATAATCCGAGTAAGGAATTCCGATCTCTTTTGCAGAAGTTTTCCCTGGAGACTTTTGTATGATAGAATAATAATATTCTGCTTGGGTTCCTATAATTCTTCTGAATCTAGGTTCGCCATCAGGCACAATTTCTCTCATTTGATCCAAAACCAGAATTTTCAGGGAGTCTCCTTCTGCAGGAGAGTTGCGAACCTTTCCCGAGAGAACCTGTAAATAGATTGAGAGAATCTTTTTGTGGCCTTCCGGATTTAATAATAGAATTACGGATTCTTTAAATCCTTTTTCGCGTAAGTGCTCTACTTTTCTTCGGTAAGGCTCCAGTTCCTTCGAGAGAGATAGAAGCTTCTCCTCGAATTCTTTGGAATTCTTTGCTACCTTATTTAGATCTTCTGCAGCCTTTTCGTAAGCAGGATACTCCTGAGAAATCTCTTTTGGTTTGTCCCAAAGGAAAGAAAGTATTAGATCTTTTCTTGTTTCCGAAAACAAAGACAAATCGGATTCTCCGAACGTTCCAGCCGGAAAGCCAGGAGAATCTTGCACAGTTACCGTATATGAATTTTTAGGAAGGTCCTCTGCCTTTTGTCTTTCTTTTATAGTATCTCGGAAGGAATCTAAGCCAGGTTGAAGAAACAACCAGCTACTTCCCTGAAATACGAACAAGAGCAAGAGCAAAATTCCAAGGAGCAAGGGGGTTCTTAAAGTGAATGCTTCTCCGGATGCTCTTAAGTGAACCAACCAAGTCAAAAATAGAGCGGTCAAAAGAATCGGATTCCAAAAAGATAATGCGAACGCTCTTTCAATCGGAAAGGCAATCTCTTTGGCGTGAAACGCGATCGTGGTCCCGAGTAACAAAAGAAATGGAACCCAAATAGACAGCGCGAGCAGCTTAAGGTCGATCCTGTAAGCTTGAAAAGCTCGAATTCCTCCGAAGATCAGGATACCGCTCAGGTATAGAATCAGTATCCAAGCAATCAGTTTCTCGTCCGTGTGCTGAATGATTTCGAAAACGGAACCAGAAAATGAATAAGTAGAATTTCCACCGAGAGTTCTAACAATATGAAAAATTAATATACCGAAAGAGAATGCATATCCGGATCCAATCAAAATCCTGGAGAATCTCGGAGACGCCTGAGGATGTAGTAGATAAAAGTAATTTAGTAAATGAGTGCAGATCAAAAATACGCAGGGAAGAGCGATCCACCGATGCAAAAAGGAAGTTTGATAGTAAAGTGAGGTCCCTAAGAGAAACGAAATCTGTAGAATACTACAAAATAGAAAAATCCACCCAAGCTGCAGAGTTGTTTCTAATTTATCACGACGAAATAGAAGAAAGTAGGAGCATAACCCGGTTAAGATTGCCCCAGTCAAATAGCTGATACTCGCGAATGTTAGGACAATCATGAATTTTAAAGCCGGTTACTTTACGCAGATGGCGGAGAATTTCATTGTGACCGGACTGGAGCCTATTTCTCCATTCTTTAGATTTACGGTATTGTAATATCCGCTATCTCCTTCCGGTGTAGAGGACCAAAAAATTCCCAATGCCTTTAGTTTTGCGTCTGCCCTTTTGCTAAACGTTCTGAGCTGTTCTCTGTCCGGAAGTCGTTTTCCTCGTTCCGTGCAATGATCCGAAGCTTCTTTCCAGCCGATATTTTTGTGGGCGGTTTCATCCCATCCTCTTTTTCCATAAACGGGTGTTTTGTCTTGGTATTCCCTGCAAATGAAATACCCAAAGAAAAAGACCAGAATGATTACAACAACTGCAATAAAGCGAAACAGGCTTTTCCGGGAAGAATCTTCGCCTTCTGGAGGTTTCCTTTTGGGGAGCTCCTTCATCGTCTCCGAAATTTTGGAAGCGACTACCTGTTCTTGCTGACGGTTCGACTGACCTTGGCCTTGTCTTCGCTTATTAAATTTGCCACCCTGGCCTCCTTTCCCACCGCCTTGTTTGTGATGAGAATCTTGCTTTTTGTGACCGGAAGATTTGCGAGGGGGCTTGCGACGATTCGCCATGAATAAGGTTCCTTCAATTTTCGACGGAACCGTTCGGCCGTCGTAAAATAGAGTCTCTACCACGAGCATCCCATTTCGTAAAGAAAAATCCGAACTCTTTACTGGAAAGGCCAATTCTTGTCTGGAAAAAGGTCGAACGAATGGAACGAACTTAAAGGATTGTCCAAGAATGAAAACGATTCGAGTCGGATTGATCGGGGCTGGAACGGTCGGCTTAGGAGTCCTTAAGATCCTAAAAGAGGAAGCCAGCAGTTTGGAAAAGGAATTGAGAATTCGAGTTCAGGTGCATAGTATCTGCTCCCGATCCTTGGAAAAGTTGCACTCCGTTCGAAAGGATTTTCCGGAAGCAATTATAACGGATGATTTTCGAACGGTAGCCGGAAATCCGGACATCGACGTAATACTAGAGTTGGTCGGCGGAGTAGATGTGGCGGAGAAAATCCTACTTTCCTCCCTGAAAGCAAAGCAAACCGTAATCACCGCGAACAAAGCTCTTTTATCTCAAAAGGGAGAATCGATTTACAAACTAGCGGAAGAAAACGGAACCGAAATTGGATTCGAAGCCGCTGTTGGCGGCGCAATCCCTGTGATTCGAGTGATCCGAAATTGTTTATCGGGAGATAATATTCTCGGATTGTACGGAATTCTAAACGGTACTACGAATTTTATTCTTTCCAAAATGGAAAGGGAGCACCTGGACTATGGCCAAGCGTTGGTTTTAGCGCAAAAGGCTGGTTTTGCGGAAGCCGATCCAAGTTTCGATGTGGAGGGGATAGATACTGCTCATAAAATCAGCATCATTGGATCTCTTGCTTTTAAGGAGAAAATTCCTTTACAGAGCATTACAGTCGAGGGAATAACAAAGATTACGCGATTAGACATTCAGTTCGCAGCGGAGTTAGGTTATAGAATTAAACTCTTAGGCTTGGTTCGCAAGTTGGATGGAAAGGTCGAGGCTAGAGTTCAACCGGTAATGATTCCGAAACACCACGCATTTGCAAGCGTGATGGACGAGACAAATGCGATTTATTACAAAGCTGCATTTGCTGGACCAGGATTGTTAATGGGAAAAGGGGCCGGCTCTCTACCTACTGCATCTGCTGTGGTTAGTGATCTTTTGTACTACGGTGCACGAAGAGATACCCAACCGATCTCGGAGAAGAATCGGTTTTCTGCAGCAGAGATCTCCGAAGCGAATCAAACCGAGGCAAGATATTATCTAAGATTCAATACCGTGGATAAGCCAGGGGTGCTCGCAGAAATAGCTAAGGTGCTTGGATCGAATTCTGTTTCGATTTCCTCTGTCCGACAAAATGAATCGGATTCCGAGCCAGTAGAAGTGGTTGTTGTGACTCATCCTTGTTCTGAATCTTCCATTCAGACATCTTTGGCCCGAATCGATTCGCTGGAGATTATTCTAGAGCCTTCGATTGCGATTCGATTGGAGGATAAGCTGTAATCGAATGCCAGACTGGGAGCTCCCGTTTACGCTTTCGTTGCACGAAGGAATTTTGGAGCCACATATAGATTTATTTTTGGATCCTGGGGGAATTTCTCGTCTAATCACGTTCGGAACGTATGTTTCCGGATGGGAACTTTTACAAAAAGGAGAAGAAGTCACCTTATTAAGGAAAGACGACCATCGCAGGATATATATGAACTACGAAGGAGTTATCGAAGGAAAAGGAAGCATCCGAATTTTGATTCGGGGAACCGCTAAGATAAATGCGTCTCCGGAAAGCCTATCGGAAAGAACCGAACTTCGTGCAACTTTGAGAGACGGATTGTTACATTTATAGCTTGGATTATTAATAATGGCTAGAACGGAATTCGAAGGTCTATTTATCGAGACAAAACGCCTACCAGTAGGCGAAAAAGAAGTCTTACTTGTTACAATGGAAGGAAAAGTCACGAATTCCAATGCGTTTGAAATATCGCGAAAGATTAATTTTGTTTTTGATGATGCAATTTACGAAATCATACTAGATTTATCTCTGCTGGAATATATCAATAGCGTAGGAGTCGCTACACTACTTACTTTGATCAAAACTGTGGATCAGCACAACGGCAAGATCGTAATCGGTGGGTTGAATCACTTTTTAGAAAACGTAATTCGCTTAATGGAGCTCCCTAAGAAGGTAGCCATTTACCACACGATGGAAGAAGCGAAAGCCGCGTTTGCCTGAGATACTTTTGCCGAGCTTTCGGAATAAATCCTTTCTTCGATTCTACCGAGTAACACGTCCAGTCCGAATCCTTTTACAGCAGAGACGTATACTGTTTCAGGATCAACTTCCCGTAAAATCTCGCTCCTTGCCTCTTCAGGCAAATTGTCTATCTTGTTGTACACCAATATTCTGGGAATATCAGAAAGGCCTAGATCTTCTAATATGGATTCCACAGCTTCCATTTGAAGTTGGTACTCCGGATTGGATACGTCCACTACGTGCAAGAGCAAGTCCGAATCGCCCAACTCTTCTAAAGTTGCCTTGAATGCATTCGACAATTCAGGCGGCAGATCGTGGATAAATCCGACTGTATCGGAGATGATGATTTCTCTTTCCTGAGGGAAACGAATCCTTCTCGAGGTAGGATCCAACGTGGCAAAGAGCTTGTTTTCGGAAAGTACATGCGATTTTGTTAATGCGTTTAACAATGTAGATTTTCCGGCGTTAGTGTATCCAACGATTCCGCATACTGGGATTTCATTTTTCTTTCTACGTCGTCTGGCGGTTTCTCTTCGCTTTTTCAGGGACTTTAATTCTTGCTCTAACCTGGAAATTCTTTCTTCGACTCTACGTTTTCCGATCTCGAGTTTTGTCTCTCCGGGACCCCTTCCTCCGATTCCCCCTGTCAATCTCGACATATTGTCGTCTAACTCCGTCAGTCGACCTTTTAGATATTTCAGCTGAGCTAGTTCAACTTGAAGCTTACCGTCTCTGCTTTTTGCGTTCTTCGCAAATATATCCAAAATCAATTGGGTTCTATCGATCACTTTCAGATCTGCATAGTCGGAGATTTTCTTCGCTTGAGAAGGAGTCAGTTCCAGATCGAAAATGAGCAGTTCCACATGCTTTTGCAGTGCTTTCAAAACGATCTCTTCCAATTTTCCTTTGCCCAGCACAGTAGACGGATCGAGTCGATTTTTTCTCTGAATGAATGAATCTACTACGTGAACTCCGGCAGTTCTGCAAAGCTCCTTGAGTTCTTCTATTGATTGCGCAGGAGTTCTTTTTCTATGCGTTTCAGGATAGACGCCTACTAAAAATGCACGATTCTCCTTTTGGGCTCCTTTTAGATTCCGCCTAAAGCGTGCTAGTCTAGATTCAATCTCTAGGATCTCCTCCAGGATTCCTTCTTCCAATTGTCCGGCTAGTTTTCGCGGAAGGATCGTCCAAGGTTCGCCATCGTCTTCTTCAGGGTTCACATGTGCGGAAAACAATACCTTCGGAAAACCATCTGCTCCAACTGTAACCGCTGTAAGATAATCCAGTCGAAGCAAGACTAAGAGGCTTACGATTAGTTCACACTCACTTAAAAGACGAAGCACTCAACCAGGAAGATTTGACAGACTTGGCCTTGCTTCGACTGGATTATCTTACAGCGGTTACAGTTGGAGCAGATGGTTTTCCGAAGGTATTGTTTTCCGCACA
>NZ_NPDZ01000017.1 GCF_002811875.1 Leptospira perolatii | reverse complement strand
TGATTATTTCCCTCAGAATCGCTGTCGTCGCCAACATCCCAATCCCTCAGGTGTAAAAGCCATATTAATTACGTCACTACGCAGGTCAAACAACTTTTGTAGATTTGGAGCCGATTTTCGAGAGAAATCTACAAAAACAGACAAAAAAGCATCTGTTATCAATATCCTCCGGCCTCCAGGAATGTTTGGAGAGATTCTACAAATTTCTTTGCATATTCTATTCGGAGATTTTCTTCATTACGAATATTTGGACCGGGAGTTTCCATTTGAAATGCGTCCAAGGCTCCTTCGTGACGGGATCCATAAGTATCACTAATATATCCTCCGGTAAAATAGTGATTGTCCGGGGCGCTTGCAAAGTCCCTCATTTGGCGACTTGGAAAAGCAGAAAAACCTTTTTCCGTAAGCAATGTACCGAGTGAATGATCCCCGATCAAGGCTTCCTGCAGAGTCATTCTTCCGGATTCAATCAGATGTTCAATATTAGTGGAACGATGTAAGTTAGTGGCGGCCCATGTGTTCGGATCTGATTCGATTTCGGACTCGGTTAAATTGAAGCCGAGTTGTACCACATTTTCACTTTGTCCATGACCATGAACATCAACTAACAAGCCTTTTGCGAATTTTTGCGTAAGATGATCTTTGGCAGCTTTAGCAAAAAGATGAAATTCATTATATGCAACCAGATTTGCTTGAAAAACGTCTGAGGTTTCATCATCGACTGTTTCGTTTCTTGCGCGATTCATGTCTACTTTGGAGCGGTCCACATGATTGATTACTAAAGTCGGTTCTTTTCCAAACCGCTTCACAATTTCTTCACGAATCGCGAACGTAAGTTCTATAGTGTGGGAATCATTTCCCAGAGTACCAATGGTCCGGTTTCCCATTTCTGTCGGTGTTAGAGTTCCTCCGTGTGGAGAAGTCAAGATGATTGGCAGTTCTCCGATCTGAATTTCTACCCACCCATTCAATCCCAGTACTTTTCCACAACCGACGGAGGGAATGCAGTTTGTCGGTTCCCGGGATGATTCTAGTGCGAAAGCAGAAAGGAATAGCGATCCATCAGGTTTCTCAGATGGATTACAATTTTGTAAAAGAGCAAATTGAAAGAAAAGAATCGTTCCGGAATATAGAATTTGGATAAAACGCAACCTGTCGAAGTTACGACTGGAATGATTTGCAGAATTGTATCTTGCTTTTGTCTTCGAATTGTTGTGCATGCTCTAAAAACCAACTTAGCTTGATAGGAACCACAAGCGGAAAGAAGAATTTTTCCACAAAAATGGGTCTTTTCCTTAGGAAAGGAAATAGCCTATTTTGTGTAGGGAATGTCCTACATAGATTTCATCCCGAAAAGATTGGAGTCCAAGAATCGGATCCGATCAATAGTACGGAGCTGCTTTTAGATTTACAAAGAAAACTAAGCGTTGATTCTGAAATAAATCACATCTCCGTCCTGGACGAGATATTCTTTTCCTTCGAGTTTGAGCTTGCCCTCTTCTTTTACTTTGGCTTGGTTTCCGGTCCGATCCAAGTCCTCGAATTTCATTACTTCCGCCCGAATGAATCCCTTTTCAAAATCGGAATGAATGACTGAGGCAGCGACAGGAGCAGTGCTATTTACGTCGGTGGTCCAAGCTCGAACTTCTTGCTCTCCGGCGGTAAAGAAAGTTACTAGTCCTAACAATTTATAGGCTGCTTGGATCATTCGATCCAAGCCACTTTGTGTCTCTCCGATCTCAGATAGAAATTCAATCTGTTCTTCTTTGCTTAGGCCTGAGATTTCTTCCTCGAATTTTCCACAAAGTGTGACTACTTGTGCGCCTTCTTCTGAAGCCATCTTTTGCACCGCGAGAACAAGTGGGTGGTCCTTTTGTGTAGCAGTTTTATCTGCGATATTTGCGACATACATGACCGGCTTGGAGGTGATCAGATTGAATGTCTTTGCAATCTTTTTTTCTTCTGGTTTCAAATCTACTAGGCGGGCTGGTTTTCCAGCTTTCAAAACTTCTAATATTTTCTCTAGAACAGAAACGATTTCCTGAGCTTCCTTGTTTCCAGATTTCGCATTTTTGGATAGCTTCTGGAATTGTTTGTCGGCTGATTCAAAGTCCGCAAAGATCAATTCCATATTCACTACCTGGGCGTCTTCTACTGGATTGATCGTGCCGTGAACGTGAGTGATATTATCGTCTTCGAAGGCTCTTACTACATGACAGATCGCGTCCACTTCTCGAATATGAGATAGGAATTTGTTCCCGAGACCTTCTCCTTGGCTCGCGCCTTTGACCAGTCCTGCAATATCTACGAATTCCATGATTGCTGGAATAATTCTTTGCGGTTTGTACAATTCGGCTAGACGTTCTAGTCGATTATCAGGTACTTCTACGATTCCTTTGTTCGGCTCGATGGTACAGAAAGGATAGTTTTGCATTTCTGCTCCGGCCTTGGTCAGAGCATTGAATATGGTGGATTTTCCCACATTGGGAAGTCCTACGATGCCGCAATTTAAACTCATAGAATCCAATTTTCTGCGAAGTGGTATTCTGTAAATTCAGTTCCAACCGGGATTCTTTTGGATTGGGAATACTTACAAATGCATATTGAGATACAGAAGCCTGGTCCGAGATCGATTCCCTCGGAATCACTGAGGTCTATGCGGGAGCTATTCCAGAATCCAGGAACGATTCGAATCTATATTGTTTAGATTGTAAGATTCCTCTCTGATCCGAATCATTTTTCCATTTCGAAAGAAAAGTTCTAGGACGGATATCTCAAACTTATTTCGATTTAACCCGCATCCGAAGGAATATTCTCCTTCAAAAAATCTCAGGTCTCGCGGTTGGTTTAGTAGTACCACACTCGGTGTGTTTTCCAAAAGATTCGAATGTACCGTCCTGATTCCGTCTGCTACCGGATTTGGATTTTCCGAGACTTTAGAAGAAGGGTCGTGTAACAATAAAAAATGAAATTCGCTCGGCTTATATAGCTTGAATAGGGAATTCTTAAATTCCTCTAACCAGTTTTCAGCAATTATAATATTCGAATCTTTGGAAATTGAGTTAGGAGAATAGAATATAAACCTAAGGCCACCCTCGACAATCGAAGTAAGAGCCGATGGAATCAAGACCTGTTGCTTTTGCTTCGGCTTCATTTTTGTTCGCTTCGATTTTTTCCCTTTAGAAGTAGGCTTTGTCTTTTTTGATTTCTTAGTCTTCGAGTCTAGCTGCTTGTCCGATGAATCTACAGCGTCGTCTGTCTTCTTCGGTTCACTCGTAGTGTTCTCCGGGGTTTCGACCTTTGGTTCCGAGACAGTTGCATCGTTTTGGAGAGGTTTTTTCGCTTTCTCCTTGGATGTTTGCTTTTTTGATTTCTTCGTTTTTTTCTTTTTAGAAGAAGGTTTCACTTTCGATTTAGAATCTGCTTTTGGGTCCGGATTTTTTTTCGGGGAGATTCCGGTAAATACGATATCAAATCCAAGCGTATTCTTAAGTCTTTCTATCTCGGGAGAATTCGCAGGTAATTCTGGAGCGGAAGCGATCAATAGTGCTCCCCCTCCTTCTTGCATATTTTTTTGTTTATAAGACTTGTACCAGAGTGTTACTATTCTCTCCCAATTCTTCTCAGCTTTTTCGGGTTGAGTTTGTGTAGGAACAGAACAATAGACTACCAATCCGATCGGTACATCGGTGTTTTTCTTTGGATTTTCCTGAGAAGAAAGCGAAAAGACTGCACCTAACACAAGAAGTGCGAAAATCAGAAATCTGCGCTGATAAAATTGGTATTTTACTGCAAGGATGTTTTTCACCTGATTTATTTCTCGGATCGTTTTGGTCTCTACTCGCAGGTTCTTTTGGTCGGATTTAGACGGACGCATTCAAAGACGTAAAAAATTTTGCGAAAAGCCTGGATTCCTTTTCTCGGAAGAATTCGGACCTTGCTTGGAAATCTTTATCTTCTTTTTCTAATGTATGATTCATTTCGTAAAGATGGTTTTCCTCTTCTTTAATCACTGACTTGAGAGAGATTCCGGAATTAGACTCATTTAGTATAGATTCGTAAATTGAATAGATGGCCTCAGCCCTTTCTTCGATAAGTTTTGTGACGTAGAGATACGCCAATCTTTTTAATGATGATCCGCTTATTTCATCTTTCTTTAAATTTTTATGTACAGTAGCATCTAATCTTTGAAAGTACAGAACCGCAGAGTTTCTGGTCAGTAGAGTTTCGTCCGAATATTTGCTGAATTCTTGGTCTCCGATTTTGAGCGCAAGCTTCTTAAAGAATGCCGCATGTCTTGCCTCTTCCGATGCATGGCGAAGCACCATTTCGGAGATATCATTTCCTGTTTGAGAAGCATGGATTTTTCTGGAACCGATATGTTCCAATAGAGACAAGGTGTTAAGCCACTTTGCGTGCGATTTCGGACGGGAAGTAATTCGTTCTAGAAGTAGCCTTATTTTTTGAGTTGGGATTGTACCTGGCTCTGCTAAGGTCGTTGATTGAGACATACAATACGAAATTTTACTTTAGCCAGAAAAAATCACCCTTTTTCGCTTTCGTTCCCAAAAATCTGCTTTGCCCTATAGAGTAAATGAAATCAGTCTTGATTTAGATATGATCGATTGGACAATCCAAAGAGTTAGTAAATTCGGAAGCTTCGTAAAGTTTTCTCATACTCTATTTGCGCTGCCATTTGCAGGTATTGCCTGCATCCTCGCTTTTTTAGAGCCCGATTTTGCCTCGTTGAGTAGTTGGGGAGTTCGATTGATTTGGATTCTAGTTTGCATGGTAAGTGCAAGAAGCGCCGCAATGGGCTTCAATCGATGGGCGGACAAAAAGATAGACGCGAAAAACCCAAGGACTGCCAATCGGGAAATTCCGAGTGGTCAGATCTCTGATCGATCTGCTGTTCTGTTTATTTTAGGTTTTTCGATTTTATTTTTTATCTCCAGCTGGTTTTTGAATTCTTTAGCGTTTGCACTCTCCTTCCCCACTTTGCTTTTGCTATTTACATATTCTTATACCAAGAGATTCACTTTCTTTTGTCATTTGTACTTAGGATTTTCGATCGGTCTTGCACCTCTTGCCACTTGGGTAGGTTTGACCGGGGAAATTTCTTGGATTCCTTTTTTATGGACAATCGGCCTAGCGTTCAATTTAGCTGGATTCGATATTTTGTATGCGATTCAAGATGAGGAATTTGATCGAAAGGAAGGATTGCATTCTATTCCTGCAAAATTCGGGAGAACTAAGTCTCTTTGGATTTCAAGATTTTGTCATGTTCTTTCCATTGTGTTTTTGGGGATTGCTGGACGAAGCTCCGGATTGCAGGACATTTTTTGGATTTTTTGGGCTGTAACTGGCTTCTTGTTGTTTAGAGAACAAAAGATTGCAATAGACCACGCGGATGGCGTTTTTCCCTTGGAATTTTATAGGATTCACTCCTATATTTCGGGGGTTTTGTTCTTAGGAATCTTGGTAGAAACTTTGCCTCGAATTATTTTTAAGATTAGAATGCTATCTGGTGTGTAAGGTCTTATGCGAAATTGTGAAATTGCAAAATCGCAAAAGCCTGGGATATTGGACGTTCTGGTACGTGATAGAACCTTAATATATAGAATCATTATATGTCTGAACCCTTAAAACTCGTTGTAGGCATCGCAGGAGCAAGTGGCTCTATTTATGCCGCAAGGTTTCTCAAAGCACTACTAGGACTGGATGGTGAAAGTTGGCTTGTGGTTAGCCCGGCTGCTTTGCGGGTCTTTAACGAGGAATATCAGACTTCTGTAAACTCTCCGGAAGAGCTTTTAGATTTTATCCGGCAAAAATGGAAGCAGAAAGAAAGGCATTCGTTTCACTTCAGAAAATTCGAAGATATCGGAGCTGATATTGCCTCAGGTTCGAATACCTGGAATGCCATGGTAGTGGTTCCCTGTTCCATGAAAACGATTGCCTCGATAAATTCCGGAATCACCGATAACTTAATCGAAAGAGCCGCTGACGTATCTTTGAAAGAAAAGAGAAGACTGATCCTGGTTCCGAGGGAAACTCCGTACAACAGAATCCATCTTAGAAATATGTTAGAACTGCATGATGCAGGAGCAACGCTTCTTCCTGCCTCGCCCGGTTTTTATCAAAATCCAAATTCCTTGGATGATTTGGGAGATTTTATCGCCACTAGGATCTTCCGCTTGATCGGAATAGAAATTGATCTCTATCCTAGATGGAAGTCCGCAGACTTCGAGGAATAACAAAGACCCTCTCGTTTTGGAGAGGGTTTTCCAGAGCGGAAATTATAAAGGCTACTTCAATTTTAAGGGCTAACGGATTCAATTTCTTGAATTCGTTTATTCAAACTGGACGCGTCTTCGTATCTTTCGTAGGAGATCGCATTAAATTTTTGTAAGTACAATCCTACCAGCTCTTCTCCTGTTTGGCCTGGTACTTCCAGAGCTTTTCTGAAATTATGAAGGTCGAATTCTGGGTGTTTAACCGAGAAATTTTCGACCAATCTTTCCATATGCAGTAAGGAGGCTTCTCTCGCAATTCCGCTAGATCTGCGGACTTTTAGAGAAAGATTTGCCAGTGCATCCAGATAATCTCTAACTCCCTCGGGTTCTTTGTAAGAAGTACTTTGGGGATTCCCTTCTCTATTTTTGCAGAGCTCTACATATCGAATGACAACATTTTCAAAATGATCCATTCTTTCTTTAATGTAAGAACTGGAATCTTCTTGCCCGCTTGGCATTTCAAAGTCTTTAATTTTTACGACGTCGTACTTGTCGTAGTTATCAGAAATGATTCTTTTTAGATCTTCATAACTATCCAAGGAGACCGGTGGGAAAGTAACTACCGGAAAATTCTCCCCAATTCTGAGGAAACTAACTACAACGTTGGAGGCGATGATTTTTCCTCCTGGATAAAGGGGGTTCTCTCCGACGACATTGCAATAAACAATGAGGTTTCCGGTAGGGCTCTTTTCTGTACCTTTTTCAAACTTCACGGTAATACCCCCTCTGTACCAACAGACTGGTCCTGTTCTGTTATTCCCACTTTTTTATCTCTTCTTGCAGGTTTTGTAAGATGTTTTTGTACGCTTTGGCTACTTCACCTTCGGGATTTTGGAAAACTAGAGGCTTTCCGTTTTCTCCAGCGTTCATTTGATCTAACGTTAGAGGAACACCGCCTAATAGTTTCGTATCGGCCGAATCTGCGAGTTTTTGACCTCCTCCTTTGGAAAAAATGGCGGAAGAATGTCCACATTTCGGACATACAAACTCGCTCATATTTTCTATCACTCCAAGGATAGGTACTTTCACCTGCTGGAACATGGCAGAAGCTCTATTTGCATCCAAGAGAGCGACAGACTGAGGTGTGGTTACGATCACAGCTCCGTCTAAGTCTATCAATTGAGCGAGAGACAATTGCACATCTCCTGTTCCGGGCGGTAGATCGATGAACAAGAAATCCAATTCACCCCAGACAATATCGTAAAGAAATTGCTCTACAGCCTTTCCTAACATTGGACCTCTCCAGACCACGGGCTGTTTCTCATCTATTAAGAAAGAGAAAGAAATTATTTTCAATCCGTCTTTTTCTAGGGGAAAAATCTTGTCTTCCTCAGCCTTAAGTGCTACTCTCCCACCCACTCCGAACATTTTTCCTATAGAAGGTCCATAAATGTCGGCGTCTAACACTCCTACTTTGTAACCTTGAGATACGGCTGCGGCCGCAAGGTTCACCGTAACTGTTGACTTTCCTACTCCGCCTTTTCCGGAACCAACAGCGATCACCTTTTTGACTCCGACAATTTTATTGGAATCGTCTAGTTGGAGTTTAGGATCTACTTCGAATTTAATTTTAACTTTTCCGATTCCTTCTTTCTTGGAGAGCAACTGTCTTATCTGAGCTTCCAAGCCAATCTGTACCCTTCTATCTTGGTTCGGAGTTTTTACTATAATGTTAGTCTCCTCTGCACCGACATCTAACGATGCGATCATTCCGAGGGAAACGATATCCTTTTTGAGTTCAGGATGTTTGATTTTGGTCAGTTCTCTTTGGATTTCGATTGGTTCTATTTTATTTGCCATATTAAACCTTTATGAATAGGAAATAGCCTTTGCTTCCTGAAATTTAGACTCGTTTGGGAAATATACAATTCTATGAAATTCTAATCCTTTGGATTTGAGTTCTGCGTAGTGGTAACCGGAATCGTGATGAGAATCCGGAAGCCTTGTACTAGACGCGGAATTTACCACGAAGTAAGGATGCGTTGGATCCGGAAACTTGATCCAATTCGAATGAACATGACCGTGAAGATATGCTAAAGGAGGTCTTGCTAACAGTAATTTGGCGATTTCATCTCGATTACGCAATCTATGGCTGTAAGATTCCTGCTGATGCTCGGGATTCCAAATCGGATGATGGCAAACTAAAATGTACTCTTTTACTTTTTTTTGATCCAAGAATTCTATTGTGTTTTGTACGATTTCGGGTGAAACGTAACCGTATGCGTTCAAAATAGACATGGGCTGATTCGAATCCCACCCAATGAACATCATCGATCCAATTTTTTTCCATTTCAGGTATCCCTTCGTATTCGGAACCTGTTCCCCCATCCATCTCGAGAAAAACTTTTCATAAAAAGGTTCAGCGCCTGCTACGGCCCGTTTCGTATAACGGTCGTGATTACCCGGAATCATAAACGTGTTCTCACCCAGCAAGGGTCTGAGAAACGCAAAAGCGTCGTGGTATTCTCTATAATGAGAAACGTTTGTGATATCTCCCGAAATGATAACTGCATCAGGTTTTCTGGAAGAGATATCCTCGATCAATGCTTGCCAAAGTTCGAGCGGATACTTTTTTCTTCTTCGAAGAGAATAATTGAGATAGCCTGGAACCATTTTCCCCTTGAGACCGAAGAAAGGGAGTCTGACGGGGAAGTGAAGGTCCGAGATATGGACCAATTTCATCTAGTGGACTTCCTTGGAGATGATTCCGAGGATATCACCTTTTTGCAGGATTGAGCCTTTTTGTTTAAAAATTTGTGTAAGAATTCCTTGCACGGGAGATTCCATTGGAAAGGAGGCTTTGTCTGTGACTAGTTCGCAAATTTCTTGTCCGATCTCTACTGTCTCACCAACTTTGGTGTTCCAGTGGACTAATTCGATTTTTTCGGTATCCCCTAAGTCCGGAGTGATCAGTTCAAAAATTGGTGATTTCGGTTCCATGTTGTCAAAACCAGCTTGCCGAATACTGTCCGACGGCTACTGTGTACTAAATTTTCCAAGTTCCCTCCTATGGCAAACCAGAAATCTGTTCTAAAAGGGGCCGAAATCCTACAAAACCTTGAAGATCTAAGAAAGAAACATTTCTTTCATTTAGAGCTGAAAGGTCTTACGAAACCGACTAGAGATATCCTTTCCGCGTTAGTGAACGGATTGCTCGAGGAGATCGGCGCAAATCCGTTAGCGGCGTTTCACCTATTCAGCGGTTTGATGGAAGCCTTACTCAACGCAATCAAAGGTAATATTCGTCATATCATTTTTAGAGACGAGTTAATGAAACGGCTTTTAGAAGCCGGTGAATCCGAAGAAGAAGCAGAAGAGCTACTCGAAATTATTTTAGATACTTCTCCGCTTCGAGACGCGATGCAAAGATATGTCGTTCCGGATAAGATCAAACGTCAGGTGCAAACTGTTCTGCAGTTAGAGGATAGAATCCGCGCAAAAAAGATGAAACTCGCAGAGATAGAGAAAGAGTTTCTCACCGACGTTCGAGCTAAGATGGAGAAATACAATATGCGAATTTCATTGAAGATTCGCATCGCGAAAGACGAATTGAATTTTCGGATTAGAAATGATTCTCCGATTCATAGCATGGATTTCGGTAGAATCGAAGAATCTAGGGTTAAGCACAAAGATCTGAGCGACCAAGGCAATTCTGGAGACTTCTTTCGTCCCGAGTTTTTGGATGAAAAAGAGAGTGCTGGTTTCGGAATCGCAATGATAGACGAAGGCTATTATACGATGGGGCTGAATCCACTCGACTTACTCACGATTACTTCCGGAAGCAGAACAACAACTGTTTATATGAGATATCCATTGAGCGTGCTCAGGGATCTTACTTTCTGATCTAGAGGATGTAGCGACTTAAATCCTTGTCCTCTACGATTCCCTTTAGTTTGGATTCGACATAGGCTTTGTTTACGAGTACTTTCTTTTGCGAGGCCGGGATATCCGGTCCTTCAAAACTGACTTCTTCCAAAAGCCTTTCCATGATTGTGTTCAGACGTCTTGCTCCGATATTCTCGTGTTTTTCATTCATCTCGTAGGCCATTCTTGCAATTTCAAGAATTCCTTCTTGGTTGAATTCGATTTCGATTCCATCGGTCTGTAATAATGCCTGGTATTGCCTCGTGAGAGAAGATCTGGGTGCAGTCAGAATTTTTTCGAAGTCTTCCATGGAGAGCTTTTCCAGTTCGACTCGAATCGGAAAACGACCTTGCAGCTCTGGAATCAGATCCGAAGGTTTGGTCATGTGAAATGCACCTGCTGCAATGAATAAGATATGATCCGTTCTGACTGGTCCGATCTTAGTGTTTACGGTTGCGCCTTCTACGATAGGAAGCAGATCTCTTTGCACACCTTCCCGAGAAACATCTGCTCCGGTTCTGCCCTCTTTTCCGGCGATCTTATCTATCTCGTCCAGGAACACGATGCCCATCTCTTCCACTCTTTTGAGTGCTTCTCTTTGCACCTTGTCCGGATCTAAAAGTTTTTCTACTTCTGCTTCTTCTAATACTTTGAGTGCGTCGGGAACCGGTAGCTTTCGCTTCCTCTGTTTCTTAGGCATCAAGTCGCCTAACACATTCTGAATGTGATTGTCCAAATCGTCCAAGTTGCCAGCGCCGAATACTTGGAGCATCGGTAAGCCTTGAGGCTGCGCTTGAGGAAGATCTAGTTCTATTTCTTGCTCATCCAATTTGCCAGTCCGCAATTTCTTACGCATTGCTTCCCTGGTTTCTAAAAACCTTTGCTGTCTTTCGCTGTCTTCTGAAGTCGCAAATCCAATTGTGTTAGACGAAGGCTCGGCAGTGGCTTGTTTTGTAGGAAACGGAAGTAAGATGTCCAGCAGTGCTTCTTCTGCTCTTTCCTTTGCTTTGGATTCTACCTCTTTCCTGAATTCCTGTTTTACCAAATTAAGAGATACGAGTGCTAGGTCGCGGATAATGGATTCTACGTCTCTACCGACATATCCTACTTCCGTAAACTTGGTGCTCTCCACTTTCAAAAAAGGAGCCCCACATAGTTTGGAAAGTCTTCTCGCGATTTCTGTTTTTCCTACACCAGTAGGTCCGATCATAATAATATTTTTAGGGTAAATCTCTTCTTGTATTTCCGGATCTAGTTTTCTTCTTCGCGTGCGGTTTCTAAGCGCGATTGCGACCGCGCGTTTTGCGTTTTTTTGCCCGATAATATGTTCGTCTAGTTTGTTGACGATTTGTCTAGGAGTTAGTTCTTCCTCTTTGTACCGGGATTCCTCAGTCTGGATTGCTTGGAGTTGATTTGAGTCGTTCATTTATCCAATCTCTTCCACAACTATATTATGATTCGTGTATATACAAATATCTGCTGCGATCGTCATCGCGTCTTTAACGATTTGAAAAGGCTCCAAATTTGTATGTTGGACTAAGGCTCTTGCAGCAGCTAACGCGTAATTTCCGCCAGATCCTATGGCCAAAATCCCGTCGTCCGGAGAGATCACATCCCCGGTACCTGAAACCAAAAAAGACTCGTCTTTGTCCGCCACGATCAACATCGCCTCCAATCTGCGGAGCATTCTATCAGTTCTCCATTCTCTGGCAAGTTCTACCGCGCTTCTGGAAAGACTTCCACCGAACTCGTGCACTTTTTTTTCGAATAACTCGAATAAGGTGAATGCGTCCGCTGCGGAGCCCGCAAATCCAGAAACAATCCTGTCGCTAAAAAGTTTTCTCACTTTTTTGGCGGTATTTTTCATTACTGTATTTCCAAAGGAGACTTGTCCATCTCCCGCAATGGCGACCTTTCCGTTACGCCTTACACATAGAATGGTGGTTGCATGTATTTTATTTGGATTTATCGAGTCTTGCATGTGGGTGAGCCTTGCGGTAAACCTCTTTGATCTTTTCCTTACTTACACTCAAGTAAACCTGAGTGGTAGAAAGAGAGGAATGGCCCAAAAGCTCCTGAACCGCGCGAATGTCCGCGCCCGCGTCGAGCAGATCTGTCGCGAAGGTGTGTCGGAATTTGTGAGGAGTAATGGGTTTGTCCCATCCCATCCGTTTCCTTCTTTCATTCAAAATATAACGAACCCCTCTTGTCGTCAGTTTCTTTCCCTTTTGATTCAGAAAAATTTCATCCGACTGAGGTCTTAATTTAGACCTGACTTCCAGATATGCGTTCAAACTTTCTAGAGCTTCTTTGCCAATATAAACGTATCTTTCTTTTCTACGTTTTCCTAAAACCTTTAATACGGTTTTGTCCTGAGAAAGTTGCAGCAAGGAAGCGTCTACCAACTCAAAAACCCTTAGTCCTGTGGAATATAATACTTCTATAATTGCTTTATCTCTGAAATTCAGAATTTCGGAGGCCTTTTCGTCGGCGTATTCCAGTAGTTCTTCGGTTTCTTGGATTCTAAAGTTTCTTGGAACTTGTTTTCTGGTCTTGGGAAAGTGGACCGAAAGCACAGGATTGCTGGGAATTTTTTCGTCCTTTACAAGAACTTTATAGAAGGTGCGTAGGCTAGACAGCTTTCTACTTTGGGTCCGTCTATCCAGTCCCTGGTTTTGGGAAAGAAAAGCGAAGTAAGATCGGACATCCACTGGTTCTAATCCGAAAATATCGATTTGTTCTCTGAGGCAAAATTCAAAGAAGGACTTTAAATCCAGTAGGTAAGCGTTTAATGTATTCTGAGAGTAGTTCTTTTCCACCCTCAGGTATTCCTGGAATCTGTTTGCGGCAAGATTTAAGGACTCAGATGAAAATAAGGGGACTTTGACCGAATACTCGCTCACAAAAAGCTATCTCCGAACTCTTTTTCTTATTTATCGGAGTGTTTTTGAAAAAGGGCCTCTCTTTCCCGTATCCATCCTAAGATTTTTTGCTTTGCTTGTTCCAATAGTTCCGGAAGTTTTTCTACCTCTTCCTTATTAAAGTTAGAGAGCACGTGTCCGGAGACCAGGTCCGAGTCTTCTGGTTTTCCCACTCCAAATCGGAGTCTGGTAAAATCGGGAGAACCTAGTTTGTCCAAAATATCCCGGATCCCGTTGTTTCCGCCGTGTCCCCCGCCTTGCTTGAGCTTAATCTTGCCGAAGGGGAAATCGATCTCATCGTGAGCCACTAAAATATTGCTGGGTGAAATTCCGTTCTTTTTAGAAATTTCGGTGACCGCTCTTCCGGAAAGGTTCATGTATTCTAAAGGCTTGAGCAGGAAGATCGTAGCACCGTTTCTTTCTAGTTTGGCACGGACTTCTTTATCCTTGGGACTGTGAGAGAGATTTTCGCCCCATTCTTCGGCCAATAGGTCCAGGATCATAAAACCTGCGTTGTGTCTGTTTCTTTCGTACTGTTTTCCCGGATTTCCAAGTCCGGCGATCAGCAGTTTTAGCTGTGCCATGAAGAAAGTAACAAATTCAGCATTTTTTCGGTAGCAAGCACGGCCGCAATCGTTTGGTCGCAATGTACTCCGATCGTCTTAAAGTTTTCTTCTTCATGATTCTCTGGGGATTTGTTCCATGTGATCATGGTTTCGACCAGTGCATCGGTTTTTCCACCGGGAGGAATTCTGACTTCATAGTCTACAAGTCTTGGCATTTGCACGCCTGCTTTGGAAAGAATTTGAGTCAAGGCAGTCATGAAGGCGTCGTAGCCTCCATCTCCTTCTCCCGTTTCCGAGTATTTCTTTCCTTTCAGTTCGAGTTCTACGCTCGCGCTTGGTTTGGTACCTAAGCCTGAATGGATTTTACAACCTGTAATTTTCAGCGCAGATTCCGCAGAAGTTCCGGAAACATCTGCAATGATAAAAGGCAAATCTTCCGGAGTGACCGTTTTGTTTTGGTCGCCTAACTCGATCACCTTTTCCAAAACTTTCTTTTCTACTTCTGGACTGAGCACCATTCCGAGTAGTTTCAAATTTTCTGATATACTTGCTTTGCCTGCGAGTTTTCCGAGTGCATAGCTACGTTTTCTGCCGAAACGTTCCGGAAGAATAGGATTTGCATACAGATTTCCTTTTTTGTCTCCGTCCGCGTGCACTCCGGCGGTTTGGGTGAATACATCCTCTCCTACCACTGGACGGTTGGAAGAAATTCTCTTTCCGCTAAAAACTTCTACGAGTCGACTGGCTTCCGTAATTTCCTTTTCGTCGATTCCGGTTTTGATCAGTCCTTTGTCGTGCAGTGCGGTGATGACTGCTTCCATCGGAGTGTTCCCTGCTCTTTCGCCCAAGCCGTTTACACTTACATGAATTCCTTTGGCACCAGCTTTGACCGCAAATAAAGTATTCGCGACGGACAGATCGTAATCATTGTGTCCGTGAAATTCAAAATGGGAATTCGGATGTCTGGAGACGAGAGTTTCGACTCCTTCGTAGGTTTCTTCCGGCGAGAGTACTCCTAATGTGTCTGGAAGAAAAATTTTGGATACACCTGTCTTCACCAAATGATCCACGAAATCGATTACATACTGGGGACTGTGTCTGAATCCATTAGACCAGTCCTCAAGGTAGATATTTACCTCGAGTCCGTTTTTCTTCGCGTACTCTATCGTATCTGACACATCCTTAAAATGTTCAGAGGGAGTCTTTTTTAACTGGCCTTCTAAATGCTTCAAGGATCCTTTTGTAAGTAAGTTTAAAGTTTTTGCTCCGGAAGCTAAAATCCAATCTACGCTTCTATTTGCGTCTACGAATCCAAGGATTTCGATTCGATTCTGGACTCCTTCTGTTCCTGCCCACTCCATGATTTTGCGGACAGATTCTAGTTCACCTTGCGATACTCTTGCAGAAGCGATTTCCACACGGTCTACTTTCAGGTTTTGTAATAGAAATTTTGCAATATTCAATTTTTCCGATGCAGAAAAACTGACACCTCTAGTCTGCTCTCCATCTCGAAGAGTTACGTCTAAAACTTGGATTTTTCTTTCTGAACCTTTCATTTTAGATACTTCTTTAAATCATCCTTGGTCGGGCCCAATATTTCAACCAAAGTTGAACCTGGATTTCCAATATTCAATCCGCCGTCCTGAAGCACTTTCAAATAATCCCGAGAATTTATAAATTCTTCGGTCATTCTTTTTAGGATCCCTTCTCCGATTCCGTGGACTACCTCTACTAAGGTTTCTCCTTTTAAAAAAGCTTCCTGGACTTCTGCGTCAAGCAGTCGATAGGCGTCCTCGTACCTCATCTTTCGTATATAGACGACTCTGGGACCCTTTTCGCCTTTGCGGTTTTTAGGTTTGCCCATGGCAACTTCCCTCAAGACCATCGTATCTCCACTGGTCCGGGCGAAAAGAAAGAAATTGGATTTTATGCTTTCCCTTTCTGATGCAACTGATAGAGTTTCCTTTCTCTAAATCTAAAAAAGGAATCTGGTTGCAAGTGACAGACGAATCCGAGCGCAGTACAAAACTACCTCGATATACGGACAAGAGAAGGATCGCAATCTGCGGAGGGACCCTAGGAAGGGAAACCAGATACTATATTCGAGGTCAGGTTCTGGATGTGGGCATCACTGAGGAAATGAAGGATGTATCCCGCTGGAATATGTTGACTGGATTATTCGAAGGACAGGAAAAAGACATCACTCCGTTCTTGGACTACGGGCTGGAATCCGTTCGAAAACCTATCCTTTTTGCTGAAATCGTAGATGATTCCGGTAAAATCCTGCACAGATCCCCTGAAATCCACGGAGATGAGAGCGGATTTTTCTTTTACGAGTTCACCTTTGCTTTAGCTCCGGGAAATTACACATTTCATATTCATTTTGTAAAACCGGATTCTTATAGGCAATTCGGTAAAGATTTAGCGTATCTAAATACTCCAGGAAAAAACGAGTTAGTTGCCCAAAGTCTGATCGGTAAAGGTGCTCTTCGAATCTTGCCAGAAAATTACCAAGGTTACGTGACAACCTCGGATATCGATCAAACCTATCTGGCCACGGATATTCATTCTAGTAAAGGTAAGATCTCTACTCTTTTTGAAACTCCGGAGCAAAAACTTCCGCTTCCTGGAATGCCTGCATTTTTCAGAGAGCTAAGGGAAGGCACAGAGAATTCTCCGATCTGTTTTATCTCTGCGAGCCCCCATTTCTTTAGAAGGACTCTGCTGGAAACATTTCGGTCCCAAGGAGTCAAAACAGAATCCCTCCACCTAAAATATTTGGAGGGAACCATCAAAGGAATGGTGGATAAATTTTGGGACACAGTCTCCCATCCTGCCAGGTTTTTGACAGATGGGATTTGGGGTGCAATTGAAAGGGTTCGAAAATTCGCAGGTGCTTCCTTTCAGAGTTTATTTGATCAATTGGCTTATAAACTTACGATCCTATTAAGAGATAGAATCTACCTTCCAACCAATGCCAAAGAAATTCTGTTAGGCGATAATACGGAAAGCGACTATCTGATTTTTACTCTCTATCAAATTATTCTCACAGGTAAAATGGAAGGGAAAGAGTTAGAAGACTTTCTTTATAAACTGAATTTTTTGGGAAGAGACGCAATTACTCGGGACAGCGCAAAATTAATCACGGAACTAGCGCAGGAAAACAGAAAGATTCATGGAGATGTCAATCCAGTAAAACTCGTTTTGATCAATAAGACTCCTCTAGGACCTCCTACAGAAGAGATGCGTTGGAATGTACAAAGTGCTTTGCCTACCGGGATCGATCCGTGGAAAATGAAAAAGATCAAACCATACCTGCCTACGGACGGTGCTTTGGGTTTTGCAATCATTCTCGCGGAACGAAATATTTTAGATCTTTCTTCTGTATTAAAAATCGCGGGAGAAATGACCGGACAATGGTTTGAAGATTCTGTGATCGATGCAAATCGATTGCTTTCGATCGCCGAGAACTTGGAGATACCTAAGGAAGCAAAGGAGATTCATTCCAAGTTTTTGAGTACGCTAAAAGAGGTGATCGGTACCTGATTAATACTGGCGGAACCGATCATAAAACGTACTCAATAGATTCTTAATTTTCCTTTTGTTTATTCTTTTCTGAGACTCGATATGTTTTCCAACGATAGGCGACGAATATGAGTCCGGCGGCGATTAACAAAAATGTAATGATTTTATTGTACAAGTTGAGAAATTCTAGAACCTTTTCCCAGTTGGATCCGAGATAGAATCCGGCGTAAATCAATAACCCGCACCAAAGCAGGACTGCGAGGGAAAAATACGAAAAGAATGCGATCGGTCTCATATGGACCATTCCTGCGACTATAGAAACGAAGAATCGGATTCCTGCGGAAAATCTGGAAAAGATTACGACGAGCACGGAGTTTCTTGAGAACCAATTTAAGGTTTTATGAATTGCTTCCTCGTCATAAAGCTCGGATTTGAATGGGAAGTCCTTGTGCTTTAGCCAATGTAAAAATCGATTTCCAAAGGAGTACATTACCCAGGCCCCAGCCAGGTTTCCGAAAAAAGTGCTCGTGACTAAGGCTAAGATTCCGAATCCGGAATTCTCTCTCGCTACAAGAAATCCACCGAATACAGTGACTGTGTCTCCGGGCCAAGGTGGGAATACATTCTCTGCAAAATTAGAGAAAGCAAAAAAGAACCATAAAAGTAAGGGGGGCAGCGCTGCTACCGAGTCTAGTAGATTTTGTAAATAGGATTCGAATCCGTCCATGATTCCGTCTAAGAAAAAGATTGTCAAAGTGGGAGCGTTCGATTCAACTCATTTTCGTGGGTGAAAGTTCTTTTCCAAAAATGCGTAGCTTCTTAGTCTTTTTTCTTCTCCTGGGAATTCAACCTATCTTTTCCCAGGTGGATTCTCAGTTGCCGAATTCTCTGAACCAAGACCAGCCGACCGTGGTTAAGAAGAAGGAAAAAGCGAAGATATTTCGTGCAAGCCGCCTAACCTACCAAGAATATCCCTACAAGCATCCTTCCGGAATTCCCTCCGATTTTGTGCCAAAGGGATCAGATTTGATCTATTCCACCGAGCTAAGGACGGATCGAATTCTGGAAATTAAAGAAGCAGTGGTTATTTTTGAACACGAGCTCTCTAAGCCAAGGATCGAGACTTACTACGAAACAATATTCAATTTTCTGAATTTTAAGATATTGCAGAATCAAAAGTCGGAAGCAAAGACATTGTATCTGGTGGAAGGATTCAATCATAAAACAGTCGCGATATCTATAGAAGCAATATCCAGTGGTTCCAAAGTAAAACTATTTTATCGTAAGTCTGGCGGATTCTGATGAATCTTAGGACTTCCCCCGAAAATCCGAACAGAACCGCATTTCATTTACTCTTGGTCGCGCTGTTTTTGACCACTGCGGGGCTTTTGTTTTTAGTACTCAGGCCGTATTTTTACTCTTCTCTAATGGCTCTGATTCTTTATCTCGCGACTCGAAAGCAATACAAACAGCTCAGAAGCTTTATGGGACTTAGGTTCGATTGGCTGGCTCCTTGGTTGATGATCGGATTTGTATGTATGATCGTTCTATTGCCTTCATATTTCGTGATTCGTACCTTGATCGACGAATCCTTATCCATACTTTTCAAAATCAGGATTTCCTTGTCCGAAGACAAGATTATAGAAACTTTGATGAGCTTGAATGTGCTGACCGATCTGGTCACGGACAATCCGTTCTTTTGGGTCAAGCTTCCTGAACTCTACGGGGAGTTTGCGAGAAATTATATCGATATTTTGAATTTGGACAGCATGTATGCCGTTTTGAGCAATGCATCTTCCTTTATTTTAGGCTCCATTGATTTGCCGGCGGGGATCCTTATGAATCTGTTCTTTTCCGTTCTGTTACTGTTCTTTTTGTACCAGGATGGAAGAAAAGTAGAAAGATTCATTTCAGAGAACCTACCTTTTTCCAAAGAATTAGAGGAACAAGTGGGAAGGAAAATCGCCTCTGCGGTCCAGACAGTATTTCGGGGAAACCTTATCGTGGCCATTATGCAGGGAGGAGCAATGTATGTGCTCTTGATCTTTGCAAAGATTTCCAATCCATTTTTGTATGCTAGCTTGGCCGCATTCTTTTCGTTGATTCCAGTGATCGGAACTTCTGTGGTTTGGCTGCCGATCGGTTTGTATATGATGTTTTTGGAAGGTAACTTTTGGGGAGCCGGCTTTTTTATGGCGGCCGGATTAACCTTTTATCTTGTTTTGGAAAACGTTGTAAAACCTAAGATGCTAGATAAGAAATTAAGAATACATCCCTTGCTGATTTTCTTATCTTTGATCGGAGGAATTCAGGAGTTTGGAATCATGGGATTGGTTCTAGGACCGGTTGCAGTCACCTTGGTGGTAATTCTCTGGGATTTTTGGAAATTATACCGCAAAGACTTTTTTACTCGTAAAACGGAAAGCTAATTTCAGTGGACGAACTCAAGCCATTCAGCGTCTCAGAAGTAAATTCTATTATCAAACAGCTTCTGACTGGACCTGAAATATTAAGAAATATTTGTATTCAAGGTGAAATCTCGAATCTGACTCGTTCCCACCAAGGGCATGTATACTTTAATTTAAAAGATCCTAAATCGCTTCTAGCCTGCACTTTCTTTTCTTACAGCAACAGTAAATATAAAGGACGTGCTCTCGAAAATGGAATGGAAGTGAGAGCCTACGGAAGTATCTCTGTTTACGAACCTCGGGGTCAGTACAATCTGAATGTGCAGAAGGTGGAGGAAATTGGTCGTGGGGATCTTTTGCTTCAAGTGGAGGAGTTGAAGAGAAGACTCGCTGCTCGTGGAATTTTTGACCCGGAAAGAAAGAGAGCCCTCCCCGCCTTTCCCTGGAGAATCGGAGTCGCAACTTCGCCCACAGGTGCGGCGATTGAAGATATCATTCGAATCGCAAAACAAAGATTTCCAGAAATCAATATTTTGATCTCTCCTTGTTTGGTCCAAGGCGAAGAAGCTCCTTCTTCGATTGTACAAGCCATCCAAGAATTGAATCAGCCAAAATGGAACGTGGACGTAATCATCGCAGGTCGAGGTGGCGGAAGTTACGAAGATCTTATGGCGTTTAACGATGAAAAGGTGGTTATAGCTTTTGCAGAATCCCGGGTTCCAATCGTATCTGCGGTAGGTCACCAAATTGATTCGGTTCTTTCCGATTTGGCAGCAGACGCATTTGCTCCTACACCGACTGCCGCTGCAGAAATGGTAGTCCCTGAAATGGAGGCCGTGGAATCGGAGCTAAGTGAGTTTGAAACCAGATTAGAAGCCGCGCTCAAAAATCAGATTCGTAACTTAAAAGAAAGGTTCAGGATTCTTACAAGCAAGGGCGTGTTCTTAGAGCCAAAGACATTGCTCAATGAAAGGATTCAAAAGTTGGACGAAACGATTTCCAGAGTCGGACTTTTGGGAAAAAATGCACTCATTCTTTCGAGTAGTAGACTGGCTCCGTTTCACCTTCGCTTGCCCATGTCTTTTCAAGCAGGACTGGAAAGGTTGAAAAAGAAATTCGAGTTAGTTTCCGGTAAAATAGAAGGATACTCTCCTCTAGGAACCCTCAAGAGAGGTTATTCCGTCGTAAGGACGAAACAGAAAAAAGTAGTAACCTCACCTAAGCAAATAAAGATGGAAGAAGAACTAGAGGTGATCCTTTCGGAAGGAAGAATTTTAGTTTCAAACAAAGGTACTTTAGATGGCTAAGAAGCACGAAATAAGCTTTGAACAAGCGCTTGCTGAGTTGGAGCAAATCGCCGAGAAACTAGAAAGAGGTCAGCTTACCCTAGAGGAATCGATCCAGGCTTACGAACGAGGCATGGAGCTCAGAAGTTTGTGCCAAGGGATTCTCTCGGAAGCGGAAGGAAAAATAGAATACTTGTCGAAAGCAAACTCAGGTGAAGCACAAAAAAAGACTGCTTCACCCAAGAAAGAAGGATCCAATCGCGAAGCAGCTCCACCCTCTTCCGATGACGAAGAGTTATTCTGAGTTTCAGGCTATCTTCCTAAGAAATAGAAAAAGCCTCCTATCGCTGTAAACAGGAGGCTTCGGAAAAAGGGCATGTATTCAAATGCCCTTTCCGGATTTTTTATTCGGTCACTTGTAGAGTAAAACTGCCTGCGGTAAACCCAGCTACGATTACACAGCGAAAGGATCCGCCCGAAGTGCTGACTCCGGAGAGAGAATCATCTCCTGTGTTCGTACTAACCAGTTCCACAAAGGAAGTCGGAGAGTTTCCAGTTAAATCCAAATTGATAAAACCCACTAGCAGATCTTGGTCTCCCGACAATACGTCCAGGCTTATGGTTTCATCGCCGGCTCCAGTCGAAGTATATTTAAAGAAATATAATGTATTTGGTGCGGCTACTTGTGTTGAAGTCGGTCCTCCATTTACGTTTAGAATCGGAACCGAAGGGTCAGCGCATCCATTTGCAGGTACGGATGCAGCTCCTGATCGGCTTTGATTGAGTAGCAATAAACCGAGTAAGAGATCTTGATCTTTCGCCTTGTCTTTTTCTACGCACCCTGACAATGCGAATACGATCGTGACGTAAACCGCGGAAATTTTGAAAATACTTTTCATAGAAATTTATCAACTCCAAATGTTTTGATTTGTAATGGTTAACGAATTGGAGAGGGCATCGGACAGTAAACGACAAAATTTTTAGGCTAAGGTTGAACGTTATGTGCAATTAGGAAGAGGTTTTGTTCCTTCTTTTTGAGCATTGGTGAAATGATTTATTTTTCTTTAATGTACACGTTATGCGAAATGGATGTTTTTTCTTGGAAGGCCCCACCCTTTTTTGGGTGGGGGCCGGTGCGGTGGTACCGGAACCGCTGTTCGCACATCTCACGAATTTTCTTTTTTTGCAATCTTTTTTAGAGGGTCGGCTCCTTGTAGGAGCTCCTACAGAATTTACTATAAAACGATCGGAAATCCGGTGAAAAATCTAAACAAATGACGGGATATCTTGTCTAAAAAGATAAGGCAATTTTCTGCCCTTTTCAGTATGATAAAGAAGGAGTGAAGACCCTTTTAGAAACTAAAGAAAGGTTTGCTTTTTGGAAGGAAAAGGACTTCGGAGTGGCTCCCCCTGCTGGGCTCGAACCAGCGACCCAGTGATTAACAGTCACTTGCTCTACCGACTGAGCTAAAGGGGAGTATCCTCGGTAACGGAATCCATTTTTTCTATCCTGGGCGAGCTGGCAAGGAAAAATCTTTGAGACATAGCCATTTTTCAGTTCGTACTTTCGCGAGAAAATTCCAGCGAAACGAGAGCTGTTCGGAAAAAATGCTATGGAAGATTGTAATCTTAGAGTAGCGTGACATAATCCAAAAAACGCTATATTTCTTACTGGAGTTTCATTAGGGAGCAAGCTATGAAGCTGACTAGACATTTCACTAGACAAACAGAGAACAATCAGGCCGGAATTCAATGGGCAAAAAGGAATTCTAGGATTACGAACCCGGACGGATCCTCCGTTTTCGAAGCAAACGATATCATGGTTCCGGAGCAATGGTCTCAGGTTGCGGTAGATATTCTGGCCCAGAAGTATTTTCGCAGAAAAGGCATCCCTAAATACTTAAAGAAAATCCAAGAAGAAGGGATTCCTACATGGCTTCAGAGATCTGAACCAGACAAGGAAAAGCTAGAATCTCTAAAACCAGAAGATCGTTTTGGCGGAGAAACCTCGGCAGAGCAAGTTTTCCACCGTTTGGCTGGTTGCTGGACGTATTGGGGATTTAAGTACGGCTATTTTACCGACGAAGAAAGTGCTAAGATCTTTTATGATGAAGTTTTCTTTATGCTCGCAGCCCAAATGTCTGCTCCCAATTCCCCTCAGTGGTTCAATACTGGGTTGCATTGGGCTTATGGAATCGATGGAAAATCCCAAGGGCATTTTTATGTGGATCCGGGAACTGGGAAATTAGTCAAATCTGCCTCTGCTTATGAGCACCCACAGCCTCATGCTTGTTTTATCCAGAGTGTAAACGATGATCTAGTAAATGAAGGTGGAATCATGGACCTTTGGGTCCGTGAGGCTCGCCTTTTCAAATACGGTTCCGGAACCGGTACGAACTTTTCGAATCTCCGCGCGGAGAATGAGCCTTTATCCGGAGGCGGAAAGAGCTCTGGATTGATGAGTTTCTTGAAGATCGGAGATAGAGCTGCCGGTGCGATCAAGTCCGGAGGAACTACACGTAGAGCTGCTAAGATGGTAACCTTAGATGTAGACCATCCAGATATAGATCGTTTTGTAGAATGGAAAGTAGAAGAAGAAAAGAAAGTAGCTTCTCTAGTCACCGGTTCGATTCTGAACAACCGCCACCTAAACTCTATTATGAAAGCTTGCTTTGAAATAGAGGGTGTAGATCAGTTCGATCCAAAGAAAAATTCTTCTCTGAAAAAAGCAATTATCGAAGCAAAGAGAGTTCTGATACCAGATAATTATATCAAAAGAGTGATCGATCTCGCGAAACAGGGATACAGGGAAATTCTATTTGAAGAGCTGACCACTGATTGGCAATCCGAGGCATACAATACAGTTTCCGGTCAGAACAGTAACAACTCAGTTCGTCTGCCAAACGAGTTCATGACAGCGGTGGAACAAGACCAAGCTTGGCATTTGTACAATCGCACGGAAAAAGAAAAAGCTCATAAAGAAAAGCGTCATCCGAAACCTGCAAAAACGATCCGTGCTAGAGAACTATGGGACAAGATCTCCTACGCGGCCTGGTCTTCGGCAGATCCGGGAACACAGTACCATACTACCATAAATGAATGGCATACTTGTCCGGAAGACGGAGATATTCATGCATCCAATCCTTGTTCCGAATACATGTTCTTGGATAACACAGCGTGCAATCTTGCTTCTGCAAACCTGCAGAAATTTATCGATCCGGAAACCTTGGTTTTCGATGTGGAAGGATTTAGGTACCTGTGCCGTCTCTGGACAGTGATTCTGGAAATTTCAGTGACCATGGCACAATTCCCTTCTAGGGAAATCGCGGAACTTTCTTACAAATTCAGAACCTTAGGTTTAGGTTACGCAAATCTAGGATCTGCTTTGATGATTATGGGAATTCCATACGATTCGAAGGAAGCGATGGCGATTACCGGTGCGATCACTTGTATGATGCACATGGTTTCCTATTCTACTTCTGCAGAGATGGCCAAGGAACTAGGACCTTTCCCAGGCTATGAAAAGAATAAGAATCACATGCTAAGAGTGATTCGAAATCATAGACGAGCGGCTTACAATGCTCCATCGGAAGATTACGAAAAACTAACAATTAAACCTAGCGGAATCGATCCTGCTTTCTGCCCTTCTTATCTTTTAAAAGCAGCCCAAGAAGACGCGGACTTGGCGTTAGAGCTAGGTGAGAAATTCGGATACAGAAACGCTCAGGTCACCGTGATTGCTCCTACTGGAACGATCGGTCTGGTAATGGATTGCGATACTACCGGAATCGAGCCTGATTTTGCACTGGTGAAATTCAAGAAACTAGCAGGAGGAGGATACTTCAAGATCATCAACCAATCAGTTCCTCTTGCACTGAAAAAGTTGGGATATTCTTCCTCTGAAATAGAATCCATCGTGAATTATTGCAAGGGTCACGCTACCTTGAACGGCGCTCCTGTTGTCAATACTCAGAGCCTAAAAGAAAAGGGTTTTACGAACGAGATTTTGGAAAAAGTAGAGGGTTCGTTACCTTTAGCTTTTGATATTAATTTCGCATTCAATAAATTTAATTTAGGTGAGGACTTCCTGCAGAGAAATCTTGGAATTCCTAAATCCACATACGATTCGATGGGATTTAATCTTTTGGAATATTTAGGTTTCTCCAAAGAGGAAATCTCTAAAGCAAACGACTACGTTTGCGGAACGATGACGATAGAAAATGCTCCTTACCTGAAGGAGAAAGATTATCCGGTATTTGATTGCGCGAACAAATGTGGTAAGTACGGAAAACGATTCCTTTCTTATCAATCTCATATTCGGATCATGTCTGCTGCTCAACCTTTCATCAGTGGTGCAATTTCCAAAACCATCAATCTTCCAGAGGACGCGAGCGTTGAGGATATCAAGAACGCTTATTTCATTTCTTGGAAAATGATGATCAAAGCGAATGCGCTCTATAGGGATGGTTCAAAGCTTTCTCAGCCTCTAAATTCTGTATTAGAACTTTTGAATGGAATCGAGTTAGAAGAACAGGAAGAAATTCTGGAGGCCGCGGTTTCCAGGGATCCTGTGCAAGTCGCTGAGAAACTCGTATATAAGTATATTTCTCATCGTCGCAAACTTCCGAACCGTAGAGCCGGTTACACTCAAAAAGCGATTGTCGGAGGACACAAGGTCTATCTCCGCACAGGCGAATACGAGGACGGCCAGTTAGGAGAGATCTTCGTAGATATGCACAAGGAAGGCGCTGCATTCCGAAGCTTGATGAATGCATTTGCGATTTCTGTTTCCCTCGGGTTACAACACGGAGTTCCTTTGGAAGAATTTGTAGACGCGTTTACATTCTTCAAATTCGAACCGAATGGAATTGTGACAGGAAATAAGCATATCAAAATGAGTACCTCTGTCATTGATTTCATCTTTAGAGAATTAGCGATTACTTATATGGGTAGGTATGATCTAGGCCAGGTCGCGCCTGAAGATCTCAGAGGAGATGAAATCGGTTCCAGAAAATCTTCTGAATCCATTTCTAAACCTAGCTCCGAAAAAGATTCTGGTTTAGAAGTGCCGACTAGCTCTGCCATCCGCAAGGAGCCGGAAACAATTTCCTACTCTCAGATGGTAGCTAAGGAAAAAGCTTCTGTTGGTTCCGGAATCGCTCTCATGGAAGAAGTCAAAATGGCGAGGATCAAAGGATATACTGGAGATTCCTGCGGAGAATGTGGTTCTTTCGAGATGGTGAGAAACGGATCTTGTCTGAAATGCATGTCTTGCGGCGCGACTACCGGATGCTCTTGAGCTAAACTGAATTATTAGAGAAGTTTTTCTCTATATCGGTCGGGGGAGCTTTAGCTTTCTGCTCTCCGACCTTTATGGAAAATCAAGAATTAGACGAGATACAGGTCAGCCAAGAGATACATACCGGTGCAAATCAAGAAACGAAACGTGTGCTTTACACTGGCCATTCTATCTTTTGGCCCGTTACGAAAAGCTGCTTAGAGTTTACGGAGATTCTCCTGGAGTAGTGCTAGCACCTGCCCCACCGCTCAATCCAGGAATTTTAACGTCAGGTTTTTGCAGAATCCCTCCGATCGGTATGCATTTTCCTCCACCATTTTTTTCTAATAGAGCAAGCATCCCGGCTATGTCTTCTCTTTCGAGAGCAAAGTTACGCTCGAGTTCCATGCAGATTCTCAAGCTCAGTTGAGAAAATCCTAAAGTATCAGAAAGTCGGATGCTTCCAGAAACATCGAAGCGAGCGACTGAGGTATCCAAAATGAATTCTTTGATTTCTAAATTTCCACCGGTTAAAGCGGATTTCAAGATCAGCTTTTGGATCCTGAAATTTTCAATTTTTCCTAAAAAAGGAAGTTCCGGAATTCCCGGAAGAAATGCTCTTGTGTCCGAAGGCATTTCCAATTCGAAGGATCCATTTTGTCTGCTCATCGGCAAGGCCATAGAATCCAATTTTATGAATCCTTGCAATGAATCGATAGAGCCCAATGGTTCCGAATCGTAATCTAATTTAATTCCTTCGACTTCGAATTTTCCGTTCACCTTTTTTCGTAATAGCGAAAATAGTCCGGCTTGTATCGAAGCTTCGGAAGCCTTTACTCTCAGTGAACTTCCGCTGAAATCTAGAGATTTGACCGAAACCTCTCCGAATAATATCGATACTTTTAGATCCCGAAACGTAACCGGGAGAGCTCCTCCGGAACTGATTGCACTTCTAAGTATTTGTTCATAAGGAAATAGTAATAAAACAAAGAGTAAAAAAGAAAATACTCCTGTTCCGATTAGGATTAACTTTTGCTTTAAACTGAATCTGGGTGCTTGTTCCTCTTCTTCTTCGGGAACTTCTTCCAGTTCCATTGTTAGGAACTCTTCCTCCTCGTTCGAAACTACTTCTTCCTCTTCTGGCGTAGCCGGCGCTTTCGGTTTGCTTTTTGCCATACTAGTTCGGTCTCGCTTTTGTGGAGGCGCTATACGCTGCGAGTTTCATGTTCACATCATATGCATTTTTATCTTGATAGGGTTTGTTGATTTGCAAATATTCCACTCTAGCATTCACACGTTTATTCTTATCGATTTCATAGATTAATTTCATCACCGATTCCAGTGGGACGCCTCTGAAATTAACATCAATAATGATCGCTTGGTATTTTTTATCTATCTCTTTCGTGTGGTCCTTCATCGTGGAAATTCTCTCTTTCAGGCCGTATTGGACAAAAAGAGGATCTAACTTTCCATAAAATTCGCTCGGATCTCTTTCCCCACCAGTTGTATCGAGTGTCGTAAAATAAGTATATTCTTGGAGTATCTTGTCCAATGTCTGGGAATCGGAACTAGTTTCCATGACTCTTTCGCCCAGATCCTTTCTCATTAGGTAGATTTTTCTACCCACGAGGAAAAGTACCATAAATACCAAAAGTCCCGCGGCGATCAGGATTAGGAGGCGTTCTCTAGGTTCTAATTTTTCCCACATTTTCTATTCTCTCAAAATTCCGAGCCCGGCCCGCCAGGCATGCTAGCTGCTACTTCTAACTTTAAAGTAAAACTTACTTTAAATACTTTTGCTCCAGTGGTGATTCGCTTATCCTCTATTGTTATTTTTTTAAATAGCTGGGAATTTTCCAAGGATCTTTGTATAGTTCCGATTTCAGAATATTCGTTCACCCTACCCTGGATGGTAACCACGTTATTGTCATAAGTAAAATTCTGGAACTGGAATTGTTGCATTCCTGGATCTGGGAACTTCGCGGAGATTTCGTACAGCACATCCAGCACACTCGGCTTGGAGAGATACTTTCTATAAAGTTCGGTCTTTCCTTTTGCCTCGTCCTTTACTGTTCTTGCAAATTCTAAGGCATCGGCATCAGGAGGCACTTGCCTTCCTATCCCCCTTTGCACTTTTTCCGCTAAGATCTTGTTCGCTGCCGTAAGCTTTCTTTTATCGGAAATGATTCCTAAGAAGAAAACTCCTATCAATAGGAATAGCGATACACCAGATAAAATCAAATGAGGACGGAATGCAGTGAGATCGAATAAATTCTTATTCAATCGTTTTACGTAAGGCGTCTCTAAGAAATCCACCTTTGCTTTTTTGGGCTGCAAAAGTTGATAAGCCATCCCATAACAAGTGGCAAATCGATCCGGATCAGTCTGTAGGAAGTCATATCTCTTCGTTTGAATTGAAAGGGATTCGCCTAAAAACGAATCTATGTCTCGGATCTTACTCGCTTCTCCGGAAAGATAGAGAGCTTCCGGCCTTTCGGTTTCTCCTACGGAGAGAAAACTCCGGCGCACTTCCTCTGCGAGTTTTTCATAAAATTCCTTCGTAATCTCGAATGCTTTCTTGATATCCGGAACTTTTAGTCGGAATTCCTTCGCAAACAAATTCAGTCCGTCTTCAGGTTCGTGGAAAGGTTCGAATTGGATGCTGTTCTTGAGCTCTTCCGCTGTTTCGGGTTTCAGTTTTAAACTTTTTGCAATTTCGGAGGTTAAGTGGTCACCTCCGATTCCGATAAAACGAGTGTGCGCGATCTTTCCGTCTGCGATCACATTAAGTAAACTATTCGTGCCACCGATATCAAGCTGCGCAACGTTCGTAAATGGAATTTCTTTTTTTAGATGTTTGCTTACAATCGATCCTAGACAAACGGAATCTACATAAATACCGCGGAATACGGTTCTTGTTTCCTTGAACGGTTCTGTGATCGTATCAAATTCAGCGTGATGTGCGGTATAGGTAATTACATCTGATTTATCTTGATCGATTCTCCAAACGCTTCCTAATACTTCGACTGTTTCCATCGGAAACGGGACCCTGTTTTCTACTTCGTAAGGAATTACTTCTCTGACCGCTTTTTCGGTCGTCAGGGGAATCGAGAGTTCGCGGACAAAGAGTTTTTCCAACGAAAGCGCCAGCAGGATTGCGTGTTCTCCCGGAAAATAAGTATTCAGAAAGCGTAATATATTTGTTTCGTACTGCTTCTCTTCCATGGGAGTGATCGGCATAGTCTCAGTGCGGAGCACCGTCAAGTTTCCCATAGTTCTTTGAAAGAGGGCACCTTTGATATTGTGAGTGCCGTAATCGATCGCTAGAAATTTTTCGTATAAAAACATCGATTTTAATCTTCTCTATAATATAACATGACGCTATTTGTAAGATCGAAGATTCCGGTAATTCTTCTGATCGCTTTTTTTCCGATGAGCTCGGAATCTCCCTGTTTCTTTCCAGTTTCGAGGGAAACTTCGCCTACAGCGGCGATTCGATAGATATCCCCTTTGGTTTTGATCCTACCTCCCGAGATATCCGTTCCCTCTCCGACCAATTCTTTGTAAAGTGTCAGACCTCCGACGGCCGGAACTTGAAACTCGGTAGCTGATTCTAGATCCTTCGGTTCTTTTATGTACCCTCCCTTCTGGATCTTCATTTTCAGAATTTTCATCGCTGCTTGCCGGGTCATAAAATCGGATAGGGACATTAAAACGAAATAAGGCGCCGCATTCAAGTTGATTCTGTCGTCGTAATTCCTCTGATAAGGGACAAATGCGGTTAGATTGTTTGCTAATACGAAATCTGTATCGCTGACCAAAGCCTTTTCTTCTTCCGATTGAAAATCCTTGGAATACTTCTCGTCGTAATCAGGAGGTTTTTGCGATCCGTACACTAATTTTGGAGAAAAATCTTTAATAGAAGTAAGCTCTGATAATGAATAGAGGTAAGAGTTCTTAATTTTGCGCGGAGGTTTTAGACTTTTATAGTACGGAGATTCGGCACCTCCCTGGTCATCGTCGTCAATCCAATCAATCACAGGAACGAGTAATTCCCTTTTCAGTTTTAATCTTTCGAATAGTCTCTGGGTCATCTCTTGGTTTCTGAGATTGATCTCCTTGGTATCCTGGTTGTAGATAGAGTTGATATTGATCTTTCCGTCTTCTCCGTGCAGCTTGTAAAAGATAAATCCTCCACCCAGAGGTACAGGCGGCGGATTCAAACCGATTCCACTTTTGTACAGGAACTCCTCCGGAATTTTTCTGAGTGCGCCGATCGCTCCTTGAAATCCGGCCTTTGCAAGCAGCAATGCTCTGAAACCGGCCATCTCACCTTTGGAAATTTTATACTCCGAAATGCAGCGGTCCGCAAATTCTAGAGTGGTGGAGATCGCTGCCACCCCAATTCCCGCGACTAACAGGATTACGACGGCTCCTCTTCTTTTGGAAGTTCTCCTGGTTTTGAGAGCTAAACTTTTCCGTATCATTTCGTTCAAATTAAGAGTAATTTATTTCAGTAAAATCCCTGGAAAGGCCAAGGTTTCAAAACGTCTTTCGTCTTTGCCGATTTTTGCGATCATTTCGATTCGAATTAATCTGGGGAGACTCTTTGCTTCTCTTGAATCCCACTCATCGTCCCATTTACTTCCGGTTTTGGAAAATTTAAAAGAGAGGCTTTTTACGTTTTCCAAAAGCGTGTAATCTTGCCCGCCAGAAAAAGGATAACGGTCTACGATTTCGTCCTCCCTTCGGATCAACGCGAGCCCATTGTCTTCTCCTAAATCTTTTATGAAAAATTCTACTTCGCGAACTTCCGGAAGCGAGGTTTCTTCCGAGTTTGGATGTACCGCTGCGAATACAATATGCTGACCCCTTTCTCCCGGATGTTTTTTTCCGTCCTTTCTTTCTTTCCGACTTACAAAGATTAGTCTCGGTTCAGATTGTAGAAAATATGCCATCGACAAAGTGCTTCTGAGATTTTCGAGAGCCAGCATCGCGTCTTCTTTTGTGGCTCCCCCGCTATCCGAAGCAGCCTTGGAAATCCTGAGCAGAGATGTATAGGTTCCGAAGACCAATACTAACAAAGAACCCAAAAGCATGGCTACGATGGAAAGTTCTAGCAAAGTAAATCCGGATCTTTTGCTTCTTCGTCTAGGTAGAAAACTACGCATTAGAATTGTCTAGCCTTGAAAGTTTCGACAGTATAAGCCGAAGTTCCTGTTCCGGTCGGATAATGAATCGTTACAAAAATATGAAATACGTTTATCATACCTCCAGTCGCAGAACCTTGGTTGTTACCGGACCTTTGCTGGATCAATTTACTCGCCGCCGAATCTGAGCCTCCTAAAAGATCTTCCGGTTTTTTTCCCTTGTTTCCTGACAATTCCAGTAGATTGATTTCTTCTTCCTTGATTAGAGTTTCGAACTTGAATCCTTTGAATCCAGGAATGTCTCCTGAGGTTTTGTCCGCTTGTAAAACTGACGCGGAGTCAATTTGAGCGATCTTGATCTTTGCGAGATGGACTGCTTGGGATTGGACCGCGGCGAGTCTTCTCATTCTGATTCCCTCGCCTACAATTAACAGCACGTAGGCGATCCAAGTGATCGCGATAGTCATTGCGATCACCATTTCGATCAGAGTGAACCCGGATCTCCTAGATTTCGAAAGAGTACGCTTTCGACTTTTTTTTTCCTGAGAAAGGTATTTGTTCCAGTGAGAAGTGATTTTATAACTTAGGGCTGCCATCAAATTCACTTTGTTTGTACCATTCCAGGTTTTCGTCAGAGATTGTCTCTTCTCCCTCCTTGATTTCTGATTTGCCTCCGTATCTTCGAACGATCAGGGTCCTCTTAATTTCAGGATCCGGGCCTAGATGAATATAAAAATCTTCGGCGACTCCTGTAGGAGAAAATGGAATTCTAACTTTTCCTTTCACATAGCGATACCCTCTCGCATCCATTACGTCTACGATCGCGGAAGAGGAAGGAAGTTCTTTTGTTTCGAAAATCGGCTTTTCGTGCAGACCGTTTTCGTCTCTCTCGATTTCTAAGATTTGGTATTCTTCAGTATCAACGTTCAGTTCAAGGAAGATTGTTTTTTGATTAAGCATCGATCTTCTGTAGCAGAATTTCACTGCATCATGAAGTACTAATGCTTCTTCTTGAGCGCCTGGTGTAAAAAGCTTCGCAACAGAAGGAAGTACGGTAAGCATGATCGCGCCGATCATAAAAATCACGACGGACAACTCGATGAGAGTAAAGCCTGCCCTGCGCCCCGACTTCCTTCTGATCATCCTATATTACTTCTTTTTAAATTGAGAAGGATACTCTTCTTCTTTTAGGATATTGAAGTCAGCGTTTGCACCTTCGCCGCCTTCTTGCTTATCTTTTCCTAAAGTAACAATCTGCATGTCTCCGTACTCGTCGAACTTTAACTTATAGATCGAACCCCAAGGATCCTTAATCGAATCTTTGCTGTTGACCATTGGTCTCCAGTCTTCCGGAACATCTCCAGTCGCAGGTTTTTCTACCAGCGCTTCCAGTCCTTGGTCTTCACTCGGATAATTTCCGAATTTCTGGGCGTATCTTTCCAAGTTCATTTGGATTTCTCTTCCCTCTTTTCTCAACTCCATAGAAGCAGTATCATCTTTGATATCTCCTACGTTGATACTGGAGATGATGATTGCGATAATTGCTCCGAGAATGGCTACGACGATCGCCAATTCAATCAAGGTAAATCCTTTTCTGCGTTTATTCCCTTTCCTAACTAGTTTCAAGTCGATTCTCCTAATCATTCTTATTTTAAATACCTTTCAAATTTTGGGTCAAGCTGAACATCGGAACAATGATCGATGCCATAATGATCCCGATCGCAAAACCCATAAAAACTAACATCAACGGTTCTACTGCCTGAGTCATCGCCTTCAAGGAAGAATCCACTTCAGAATCGTAGATCTGCGCAAGTTTATTCATCATTTCAGGAACTTTGTCAGAGGCCTCTCCCGCGGACATCATACCGAGCACCATTTGGGGCAAAATTTCCGAACCTTGAAAGGCTGCGGAAAGCTTCTCTCCTTCTTTGATCCGAGAAGTAGCATTTCGAATTTCCTCTCCGAAGATCGTGTGATTCACAATCTGTTCCACGATTTGCAAAGAAATCATAAGTGGGACCCTGTTTGATAATAGGATTCCTAGGTTTCTCGCAAAATTAGAAATTAATACTTTTTTAGAAAGAGTCCGGATAATAGGAATCCCGAGAATGAATCTCTCCCATTTTTCTCTTCCTTCCGGCGTGTTTTTGTAATATAGAAATCCGCTAACGGCGGAACCGAATAGCAAAATGAATAAGTACCAGTATCCTGTAAGAGCCCTCGAAGTACCGATTACAATTTTCGTAATCATAGGCAATGGAGCATCGAATTGCCTGAACAAATCCTCGATTTGCGGAACCACCGCGGTCAAAAGAAAGATTACTACGCCGACTAACAATGCGGAGATGATCATCGGATAAACCAAGGAAGCGGTGACTTTTGATTTTAGTTCCTGGTTTTTTTCTTCCATTTCTGCAAGACGAATCAGAGCTGTTTCGTAGTCTCCGGTTCTTTCTCCGACTGAGACTAAGGATGGATATTGGTTCGGAAAGACGTCCGGGTGCTTTTTCATCGCCTCGGAGAGAGTGCTACCTTCCGTAATATCCGCTTGCATAGCGACTGCAACTTTTCGAAATACTTCGTGATCTGTTTGCTCTACGATACTCGAAAGGCTTCGATCTAAAGGAATTCCTGCGCCGAGCAAAGTACCGAGCTGTCTGCAAAATAATCCGATAACTTTTCTGGGAACCCTGTATAAAAGTTTCGCAAGGAAAGGAAACAGTTCTCTGTCCTTTCTTTCCTTGTCTTCGGAAATCTGTCTTACATACAATCCCTTACTTTTTAATTTTGCGCGAGCAGATTGTATGTTCGGGGCGTCTATGATCCCCTTTTCTTCTTTTCCCTTTTTGTTAAATGCTAGGTACGTATATAATGCCATACTTAGTATCCGATCAGGTAACTCGAAGTACTTCGTCAGGCGTGGTAATTCCCTCTAATACTTTTTGAATTCCGTAATCCTTCATTGTATGCAGACCGTTTTCGAGCGCGACTTCCATGATTTTAGATGCATCATAGCCTGAGAGAATCGCGTGCTTGATTTGATTGTTGATTACCAATAATTCGTAGATTCCTGTCCGACCTTTATAACCGGTTCCCATACAGTGGCTGCATCCTTCTCCTTTGTAGAAATTTCCTCCGTTCTTTAAGGACTTTCGGGTAAGTCCGACGGATTCCAATTCTGCCTGGGAAGGTTTATAAGGTTTTTTGCAATTTTGGCAAATGGTTCTGACAAGCCTTTGTGCCATAAAACCGAGCACCGTAGATGTAATTAGATAAGGTTCGATTCCCATATCTACCAAACGAGTCGCTGCGGAGGCGGCGTCGTTCGTGTGCAATGTAGAAAACACCAAGTGTCCAGTCAGTGAAGCTTGGATTGCAATCCTTGCGGTTTCTTCATCCCGAATCTCTCCCACCATGATCACATCCGGGTCTTGTCGCAAGATAGCACGAAGTCCTGTTGCAAATGTCAGTCCGATTTTCTCCTGCATTTGCATCTGGGAAATTCCTTCGATCTGGTATTCCACAGGGTCTTCGCAGGTGATGATATTTCTCTCTTCCGTATTCAGTTCGGTAAGTGCGGAATAGAGAGTCGTGGATTTACCGGAACCTGTCGGACCTGTAACCAAAACGATTCCGTGCGGTTCGTAGATGAGTGTTCTAAGAGTTTTCAGTATCTCGGGATAAAATCCCATCGTATCCAAAGAATACTTTTGATCTGTCTTGTTCAAGAGACGCATTACAATACGCTCTCCGAACTGACAAGGTATACTAGAAACACGGATATCGATATCTTTTCCAGCGAGTCTCAGCTTGATCCTACCGTCTTGTGGCAAACGATTCTCAGCGATATTCAAGTTCGACATGATTTTGATTCTGGAAGTAATTCCGGCGTGGTAAGATTTCGGAGGAGTCAGAACGTTATGCAGAATCCCGTCTATCCTGTAACGTACGACTAGGCTTTTTTCGTAAGGTTCTATGTGAATGTCCGAAGCTCTTTCGTTCACAGCTTGGGAAAGGATAACGTTCACCATCTTGATGATAGGCGCATCATCGGAGAGATCTATTGTCTCGTTGTCGAAGCCCTCCGCTAGTTCGGAGAAGCTTCCTTCCATTTCGTTTAATAAATCTTTAGCTGCTGCGGAGGTATTATCAAATTGAGAATGTACGATTCTCATGATCTCCGGTTCCGGAGCGAGTATGAATTCTACTTTGTACTCCCGAAGAAAGGAACGAACATCGTCCATCGGGTGCAGATCACTAGGGTCCGCGATCGCTATTTTTATTGTCTTCTTATTCAGCTCGAAAGGAACGAGTCTACTCTTTTGGATCAGTTTGAGAGGTATTTTTTGAAATGCCTCTTCCATTCCCTTGAATTCCAGTTTTTCGCGGAACTCCATCCGATAGAGTCTCGCCATTGCCCTGAGTACGTCGGCTTCTCCCGCAATCCCCTTCTTTTGCAGGATTTGGCTCAGAGATACATTATTCTTTTTCTGTAATTTAAGGGAATCCTCCAAATCCTTTGCGGAGATGATTCCATCCTCTACTAGGATTTCTCCAAGGGTCTTCACTGTGTAATTTACTCCCCTCTTTCTTTGATCGAGGATTCTTTATTTAGGATCCGTTCTCGCTCCAATTCGTATCTTTCTTGTTGAAGCTTTTTCTTAACAGTGAGTTTATCCGCTAATTCACGATTGTCCAGAATATGTGGAGTGAGAAATACCATTAGGTTGGTTTTTTTGTTCTGCTCCGTGGTCCTGCGGAAAAGCCAGCCTAAATATGGGATATCCCCGAGAATCGGAATCTTAATTAGTCTTTTTTCTTTGTCATTCGAGATGAGTCCACCGATTACAATGGTTTGACGATTCTCGATCGTGATCGTGGTCTTTACTTCCCTTCTGTTGAATGTAGGGTTTCCACCCGACAAAGCGATCGCAGCGATATTCTTAATCTCCTGCAATAGCTCTAAAGTAATCTTATTGTTCTTATTTACGTGAGGAGTGAATTTTAATTTTATCCCGGTGGGTCGATACTCGTAGTTGTCTACGGTCACCGCATTTGCACCACCCAAACCTGCGTTACGGCTTTGAGTTCTAACCGGTACATCTTGTCCTACGTTGATCTCCGCTTCTTGGTTGTCCAAGGTTAACACCTGAGGTGCTGACAGTACGTTGAAATTCTCATTTCCGGAGTTCGCGCTCAAAATTCCGATAATCTGCTGCGCACCTGCTCGGATGAATCCTAAGGAAAAGCCCGTCAAAGTGTTTACGTTCGGATTGACCCGACCATTCTGATTGATGATATTTCCTTCTTTTGCAAGTCCGGAGTTGAATTGTCCGTAGACTTGGTCCTGCATTCTCCAGTCGATACCAAAGTCATTTAAATCACTAGAAGACAATTCTACGATCAATACTTCCAAGAGTACTTGTTTTCGCGCGGAATCCAGTACTCGAATGATCTTCCTGATCTCATTCCATTCGGATTCTGTCGCTGTGACAATTACAGAATTGGATTCTTTATGAGAGACCGCTTTGATCTTCTCCACCTTTCCCGGAACCGGAGGTGGCGCGCCAGGAGTTCCGGGTGCAGGAAGATTGTCTGATACTACAGGATTATCCAGTTTTACTAATGTAGCCGCAATCTTTTCTGACTCACTATGTTCGAGAGTATAAATATGAATATCACCTGCAGACGCAACAGATCCGGGTACGTTATCTTCCGGTTTGACATCTAATTCGTTTACCAAAAGTAAAAGTTTTTGAACATCTGCGGAAGATCCGGAGAGGACGATCGTATTCGTATTTCTATAAACGATCACATCAGTGTTCGGAGAGGTTAACCTTTTCAGGATCGGCTCTAATTCTTCCGGTTTTACGTTTTCTATCGGAATGATCTGTGTGATGATTCGATTTTCCCCGATTTCATTATCCGCTAGAGGTTCCTTTCCTACTCTCACATAAGGAGTTCTGGCGAGCGCATCTTTTAGTTTGACGATAGTGATCAGGTCAGGTTCTTCCACGACCGCAAATCCCATGGATTCTAAAACGGATTTCATGAATGCGAATGCGTTTCGAACCGGAATTTCCTTTTGGGAAATGATCGTGATCTTTTTTCCTTTGAGGCTTTCATCCAATAGAATATTCTTTTTTAGGATGGCGCTCATTCCCTTTAAGAAATCGTTTAGTTCGGTGTCTCTCCAGTTTGCAAAGAATGTCCTTTCTTTTGTGTCCTCTGGAGTAGCCGCAGTGGAGCGTTTGGTACTTTTGCGTGTAGATTGAGAATGCAATGTTTGGCTAGTGGCTAGAACCACCAAAGAGAGCAGAAAAAGAGTTTTCAAATAATAGGCATTTATCTGTTTTTTACGCATACCGCAGCTAATTCCGAATGATAAATTCGTATGTTAAAATTTTTCCGTTCCTTTCCACATCTACGGATACTTTGTCCGAAGTCTTGACTGCATTCCAGATCTCGAGCATTTTTTCTGTCTCGTTCAGAGGCATGCCGTTCACTCTTCGGATCACGTCCCCACTCTTTGCTCCCAAAGCGTAGAAAATATGATCGTTTCCGATGCTGTAAATTTTGTACCCTGTAATCTGTCCGTTTTCCAGAAAAGGCCCGAATCTCGCGTTCTTGTAGATCGCGGTAGGATCCTTGAGCTTTCTGTTCACGTCCTGTCTGGAGAGAATTTTTCGGACCGAGTCCGACGAAGTTCCGCCAGCTCCAGGTCCGGTTGGAGCCGCTCCCATTCCGAGTTTGGCTCTGGCTTCCCCCGGGGTCTGGCCGATTTCCACCTTCAGAGAGGCCCCTCCTTTTTCCAGTACAACATGGTTTAGAGAGATAACTTTTATTTTGTAACCGCCTACAGTTTCCCCGGTGGCAAATTCTTCTGCCGCGGCTTTTCCTTTTTCTAAAATAGTGACTCGGGCAAAACTCCAGTGCCCGCTCAAGGTGCCGGTGATTCTCATTTCCTCACCTTCTCCGGTATCGGGAGGTGCACCTGCGGCCAGATCTCCCTCTCCGGGAGGAGGTGCCAGACTGCCTCGGATCAGGTTTCCAGTGACCATTTCCTCATAGGAAGTCATAGAAATGGTCATAGAATTATTCACTCTCCTAGGCTGCATGGAAGTATTGGAAGTCTGCACATCCGGTGTAAGGAATGCCAAAATCAGTCCGCGAAACAAATATGCCAATGAAAGTGAAAACAGAACTACGATTGGAATGAGTGCATAGAATGTGTTCTTTCTTAGTTCAATAAAAAACGCGTTCATCTGCGCCCTTTGTAGTAGAATCCAATCTTCAGCCGTTCAAAAAACTGATTCGGGCTCCGGCTGTATCTAGATTTCAGAGTTTGGCAACCTTTCCGTTTTCCAGATTGGTCACAATTTTGATCGTCTTGCGGAGAACGACCTCCGGATTGATCCTCTTTCCGTAGTAGAAAGCTTCAAAATGAAGATGAGATCCGGTGGCCGAACCTGTGCGTCCGACTGCACCTATGACCGTTCCCGCTCTCACTTTCGTTCCTTCTTCCACAGTAATTTTTGCACAGTGTGCATACATAGTGCGATAGCCGTTCCCGTGATCGATAATGACGCTATTTCCGTATCCGCCGTTCACTCCTGCAAAAGAAACTACTCCATCTGCAGAAGCCAAGATCGGTGCCCCTTGAGGGCCAGCTAAATCAATGCCAGTATGATATCCACCGCTTCCAGTATGAAACGGATCCCTTCTCCTGCCATATCTAGAAGAGATCCTCGCTCCGATTACAGGATTCAGGAATACTCTTCTATACTCTATTTTCTTGCGGCTCGCGTTTGCAACTTTGATCGGGATACTAAGAGTCTGGCCCAGTTTTAAGACTGTCCCTTTTTTCATGCCGTTTGCGGAGCTAATTTTTGAAACACTCGTGTTCATAGTCTTCGCGATTTTAAACAGAGTATCTTTCGGCTTCACGACATAGTTTTTGAATATTATACCACTTTGATGTACTATCTTAGAGGAAATGATCGGACTGATATTTATAAATGAAGGAAGCTCTAAATTCGATTTGTCTTTGTGATAGCTCACAGAGGAATATTTGTCGGCTTCCCATTCTTCCGGTGACTGAGAAAATAATTGTTTGATCTTACGCTCTTCCTTATCGGTAAAAAAGGAAGAATCCTTGTTTGCGTAGTCGTTAATCGCCGAATCATAGTTCTTTAAAGGGTCCGCAGACAATGCGGTAACCAGCAAAGTGGAAAGAATCGGTAAGTAAAGTACGGTCCGGTTCACTTTCCTAGTATCGGAGAGCGAACTTGTAGATCTTGAATTGCGGTAAGGCCGCTTCTTACTTTTTCTTTTTGTATTCCGCGAGTTCATTTGCAATCAGAGTATCCAAATCTTCTATCGTAATGGCTTTTTTGCCGAAATCCTCATTCACTTGGTAAACGATTAACCTGCCGATCGCGTGTTCTCTCTTTTGATCTGCAGGGTAACATTTGATCTTTACCAGAGAAGGTGTGGATTCGATATAAATTCTCACCAACATTCCCTTCTTATATGTTTCCGTGGCGGATACTTTGGTATCTCGCTTGAGGTAATATACCTTATCCTGGTAATGAGTATTTACTTCCGCTACCCTATCCTGCTTTATCAACCTGGATCCACAGCTGACTAGGAATAGTACCAGGAACAAAGCCGGTATTCGCACCATTTCAGGCACAGGATATTCAGAGTCCGCCAAGTATAAACTAGTTTTTCGAAAAAAAGTAAGTTCTCCCTTTTTTTACTAAACCGAAAGAGATATGAAAGAAGAACTCAGTTTGATCCGATGCCAAGGCGCCTCAATGGAAGGTTTGGAAGTGTTTCCCGTCGGCGTAGAAATCAACTTAAAGCCTGGGATTCCCAGATTTACCGTTACTGGAATGGCTGCACAAGCGATTCGGGAATCCGGGGATAGAATTCGAGTTTCCATAGAAAACAGCGGCTTTGTGTACCCGTTGCAGAGCATCTTGGTGCACTTAGCGCCCGCAGGTAGGAAAAAAGAAGGAACTTATCTAGATCTATCGATTGCGGTCGGAATTTTGCTTCTCACAAAGCAATTGCAGTCCGTAACTCCGGTACATAAGACCCTTTTTTTGGGAGAGCTCGGGTTGGACGGAAGCGTTCGACCTTTGAAAGGGATTCTCCCTATTTTGATGAAATATCCTGAGAATGTGATTGAACAGGTAATTCTACCTTTCGAAAACCAACAAGAGGCAGCACTCTTAGATCGGTTTCCTATTTATCCAGTAGCTCACCTGAAGGAGTTAGAAAATGCTCTTGGTCGAAAGATGACTAGAGCCAAGAAGACTAACTTCCAAATTGAAAAACAGAAAATCCCGAAGAAGGTAGAACTCTACCAAGACCAGCTAGTCGGTCTTCGGATGATACAAGTTGCGGTGGCGGGCTGGCACCACTGTTTGTTGGTCGGACCTCCGGGTGCAGGAAAGAGTCTACTTTCTAAATTTGCACAATTCCTTCTCCCGAATTTAAGAGAATCTGAATGCTTGGAGTTAATGTATCTTAGGTCACTCCGAGAAACAATCAAAGACTTAAAGGTTTCTAGACCGTTTCGCTCTCCTCACCATACTGTTTCAGATGTGGCTCTCGTAGGAGGCTCTAGGAACCTGAGCATGGGAGAAGTTTCCTTGGCGAGCCATGGAATTTTGTTCTTAGATGAGTTGTCCGAGTTTAGCGATTCTGCGATCCAAGCCTTGAGAGAACCGTTGGAGGAAAGAGAGATTACAATTTCTAGAATTACCGGTTCGGTTACTTACCCCGCCCCTTTTCTACTAATCTCTGCTTCCAATCCTTGTACTTGTGGCTATTATCAATCTAAAATTAGAGTCTGCTCCTGTACCCAAAACCAGATTAGATCGTACCAAGCTTCGCTCGCTGGGCCCTTTTTAGACAGAATTGAACTTTTTTGCTATTTGAGAACGGAAGTACATTCGGGCCGAAAAGTATTGGAAGTCGACTTGCACCAGCTTCAGCAATCTATCGAGAGATCTGTCCAATTTCAGGAAGTAAGAAACAGTAATAAAACTGGAAAGCTTTTTAACGGGAATCTTAGAGCGGACGAAATCGTAGAAACGATTCCATTGCGAAAACAAGAAGAAGAGTTTCTCATAAAGTGCGCCAGGAAATTTCGATTCAGTATTCGGAAGAGCAATCAAATGCGCAAGGTTTCCAGGACCATCGCAGATTTAGAAGGAAGTTTGGAAGTAGAGCTTAGGCATCTGGAGGAAGCTCTCTTCTTTCTGAACGACAATTTGTTTCAGGAAACAAGAGCCAGTGCCTAGGTTCTTTCGACGGATTTTTTTTGTTCTACTTCGACAGGAAATGCGAGAGCTCCATAGCGATCTTATCAATCGCAAAATCGAGATAATTAGGATCGTCGATTTTCTTTTTGTAGTCCTCGAATTTCCGTTTTTTAACCGGAATCCCTCTTTTTCTCAGGATAACCGGGTCGGGACCGAATGGATCGGTCTCGGCAAGGTTGCCGAGAATCTGGATGCTTTTCATAGTTACTTCCTTGTAACGATTTAAGGTCCTCATCCTTGAGAACCCGCAGATAAAATAAAGTTCGACCGAGTATTCAAAGTGCTTAATGCAGGTTTTCAAAACAATCCTAGATAAAAATTCAGTTCCCTTTTTTCGTTTAAATGTGCCAAATCAAAGGAGACTAAATAACTTAGAAATAGAACGTTCCGGGTCAAATAAACTTCTGCAGCCAATCTCATCCTCAGGATCTTGGCCTGGGTGAGACTCTGGAGAGGAAGAAACTCCTTACCTTTTGTCCAATGTTTGACTTCAATAAAGTGAATTGTCTTCCCTTCGACTGAAATTATGTCGATTTCTCCCTTTCGAATCCTAAAATTTCTCTCTAAGATTTTGTGCCCTTGAGAAACTAACCAATCAGCCGCGAAGTCTTCTCCGGTTTTCCCCTTTATCTTTCGATATTTTGTGTTCATGCAGATATTCAGGTAGGAGAAGGAAGAAGGTACATTCAGAAAAAGGAATGTAGATTGGAGAAGAGAGCCCCGCCCTTGGTATGAACCGGAGACATGGGTAACAGAATAGACCGGGAACATAGGTAACACTAAACAAACGCA
>NZ_NPDZ01000016.1 GCF_002811875.1 Leptospira perolatii | reverse complement strand
TCTACCACGGCAGCAATAAACTTAACCTTCTCGTCCATCGGTCTCACCTCTTTCCACGGCAAAGGCTTGTCCTCCTTTGCGTTTGTTTAGTGTTACCTATGTTCCCGGTCTATTCTGTTACCCATGTCTCCGGTTCATACCCAGGGCGGGGGCCCCTCATTTCCCCGCGCGCCCGGAACAGAAATTCCAATTCATGAGATGAATTAGGATTTGAAGTACTTTTCTATTTCAGAAGTTCCGTTCCTTTTTTCCTGGATCTTTCTACTTGGAACGCGATTCCTTGCGCGTTGATCTGAGCGTCAAAGTCTAGGAATCTTTTGCCTTTTTCATCAATCGAAATTTTCCGAATCGCGAGCTGCTCATCCAGATACGATTTCACTCTAACTTGGCAGAAAGCGAGAAGCGCATCTCCTTCTAGATTCGTTTTCTGTGCGGCGACTAACACTTGTTCCATGGCATTGATTCCTTCTTTCATCTGTGCCGCGCCGAGAGTCATATTTTCCCAGACACCGAAATGAGTAAGGTAGGCCTTGTCTGCTCCAGTAGCCAAAATCTTATCGATCGAAAGAATCGCTTCGTCCGAAGCAAAATCCGTGGGGGTCGTGGAAGGATAAAGAAAAGGTTCTATTCCGCTCCGGAAGATTCGATATCCCAGTCCAAATGAATCTCCTGTAAAAATTCCGTTACTAGCAGAGTCATATATGCAGAAATGATGATTTGCATGGCCTCTTGTATAAAGAAATCTTAATTTTCTTTTGCCCCAATTCAGTTCTTCTCCATCTTCCATAATTCTTACTCTGGATTCCGGTACGGGAACAATTTCCCCGTAAAGTTCCTTAAAGAGTTTTTCTCCGTAGACCTTGACTGAACTGTTGATCAGTCTCGTAGGATCGATAATATGAGGCGCAGCTTTTGGGTGAGCTAACACTTTAGCGTTTGGACAATGCTTTAATAATTCTCCGGTTCCACCCGCATGGTCCAAATGGACATGGGTAATAATAATAAAATCCACAGATTCCGGGTGGAGACCTTGTTGATTTAAGGTTTCTAAGAAAATTGGAACCGCAAAAGAGGTGTTAGTTTCTACAAAGGAGGCACGGTCGCCCTCTTTGATCAAATAAGCACAGGCTAGTTCGGATTCTATATAGCCACAGTCGATAGTGATGATTGAATTCAAATGATCCATTTTGAGCCACGATTTAATTTTAGAAAATTTCTAGATAACATCTACTGTAAGGTAGGTTACATCATCAGGCAGCTTATTTCCCGCGAAGTCTTTTATGTTCGCAAGAATCTCTTCGTTTAGATTTCTAGGATTTCTACTGAAAGAATCCCGTAGCAAACTTATGAGCCTTGCTTCTCCGAACATTTCCTTTTCAGGGCTGATTGCTTCAGTGATTCCATCCGTGTAGAAAAAGAATCGATCTCCTCTTTTCAGTTTTTCTCTCCAGGTTCCGAGCTGGATTTCCTTCCTCCATCCAAGGATAGAACCTTTTCCGTCCATAATAATCGGCTCCTCGCTTTCTTCTCGAACCAGAACTGGAGGAGGATGACCGGCTAAAGAATAGCGAACTTCTCCGAGCTCTAAATCAAAGGTGGCAGCAACGGCTGTGATAAAGTTTTTTTCAACTACGGGGACCAATCTAGCATTGAGTTCGATTAACAAATCAGCTGGTTCGGAATGCTTGGGAGCCAATTCCAAGAAACTGATCTTTAGCATAGAAGCAATCAGTGCTGCCGAGATTCCGTGACCTGCCACGTCGCATAACAAAAATTGGATCTTGTCTTCTCCGTAGGCATAGGAATCAAAGTAGTCTCCTCCGATTTTCTCCGCAGGAACGTACACCGAATTCACCAGTAGTCGTCCTATTTTGCCGTCTAAGCCAGGAATTAGCTTCGATTGCAATCCTGCTGCAACGATGATCTCTTCGTTCAGGAGTCTGTACTGTTTTTCCAATTCTTGTGTTCTGATTTCGACAAGAGTTTCCAGAGATTCGTTGAGTTCCTTTAGATCTTTCCGTGCTCTTGCATTTTGCACCGCAATTCCCATTACCCCTGCGAATAGAAATACGAGCATTCCATACTGGAATAGAAACTGATTTTTCCCCGTTATGACATCCTTCACTACATCTGAAATTCCTAAAAACGCAGCGAGTAAGGCACCAATGAGTATGATTTTTCCTTCTCCGCTACTTTTATAGTGGGTTGCCACAAGGCTTACCAACGCGATGATTTTCAGTCCCAGTAGAATTTCCCAAAAGTAAACCATTAGGAATCTTTGATCGGGAGAAAATGAATACAGATGCAGGAATGCTATGATAAAGTCTGCGCCTAAGATCGCTTGGACAAAAATACCGGGTTTCTTTTCAAAGAGTGCGTATACGAAAAGAATAAGGAATGCAGGGAAAAGAGTCTGACAGATAAAAAAAACTCGAACGATCAATTCGAATGGGATTCCGAGGTAGTGGGTTTTATTTAGGACAGCCACTCTCCAACCTACATAAAGGATTGCTGATAAAGATAAGAACAAACTTGCATTCGAATATCGGTTCAGAAAGTGAGCAATTGCTTGCTGTAAAAAAATTCCCAAGAAAAGAACCGCAAATGTCACTTGGACGAGATCTTCGTATATTAAATCTTCCTTAATCTTGTCGTAGTCTCCTACCTTCGGAGCGCTGCGAAAGATTCCGCAAAATAGTCTAGATTCTCTACATTCTATTTCGACCTCGAGAACGTTCTCGCCAGGTAAGATCATGTGTGTCGGAATCGGATAAAATCTTGGCCGGATCCAATTCGGAGAATACGGATCGAATTCACCAGTGCTCCCGATCAATTTTCCGTTCCAGTAGGTCTTGTCGATCGACTGGATTCGATCTAAGTATACTCCTTGAGTCAGACCGTCGTTCTTTCCGGAATAGTGAATTGCAATTCTATACTTTCCTTTGATCGGAATTTTATATCCTTGGTCCAGTAGGCCTAGGGCAATTTTCACCGAACGCGGAGTTGGCGATCCTTCCTGAGTAAAAGTCCAGTCTGCATCTAGGCTCTTTACGGACCAGGAATCGATCTGCTCTGCCTGTAAGGAGTTAGAAAGGAAGAGTAAAATCCAGAGCACCCAAAACATAGGGAAGGGTTAAGCTTCATTCGGTCTAGGCAGATTTGCAAGGATAAAATAAAAAGACGCTTTACTAGATTCTTTTGGCATTTCGCAAAACAGAATCGTTGTAATGCGAAATGCTAGTCTGCTAAAATGCGAACTCTGGAGACGCAGTAACCGCAGAATCCAGTTCTTCGTTAGGTAAGTTCTGTAGAGCCCGCTCCAAAAGATCGCTAGAAAAATCTACGTGCATACCTTCGGTCAGAATTCTTCGGTAGGATTTTGCACCTCTGACTCCATGAAACGCACCTAGCACGTGTTTGAGGATTCGAGCAGGTTTTTCGCCTTGGTCTATATTCCTTTGGAGGTATTCATTTAACTGGAAAAATATTTCTCTCTTTGATTTTTGATTCGGTGACATTCCGAAAAAAAGCTCATCTACTTTGGAAAATAGGAAAGGGTTTTCGTATGCAGCCCTTCCAATCATTACTCCGTCAACATGGTTCAGGTGTGAATTAACCTCGTCCAAAGTCTTGATTCCGCCATTGATTTCGACGATTACATTTGGAAAAGATTTCTTCACTTGGTATACATCTCCATAGCGTAGCGGAGGTACGGATCGATTTTGTGCCGGGCTAAGTCCTTCTAAGATCGCAATTCTTGCATGGATTGTGATTCGGTTTGCGCCGGCATTGTGAACCTTTTCCACAAAATGCAGGAGATCCTCGAGTTGATCCTTTCCCGGGATTCCGATTCTACATTTCACAGTAACAGGAATGCGAACTGCCGCAGACATCTCGGATATGCATTCTGCGACCTGATCCGGATGCCTCATTAAACAAGCTCCGAAATTTCCTTCTTGTACCTTGTCTGAAGGACATCCTACATTTAAATTGATCTCAGAATAACCGAAATCGCTTCCGATCTTTGCGCATTCTGCAAGCTTGCTCGGCTCATTTCCCCCCAGCTGTAAAGAAAGAGGGAGTTCCTCCAAGGAAAATCCAAGATGCCTATTTCGATCTCCCCTTAGGATCGCACCAGTAGTGACCATTTCGGTGTATAGCAGAGTCTTTTTCGTAATGAATCTCAAAAAGGTACGAAAATGTCTGTCGGTCCAATCCATCATAGGCGCGACCGAAACCGGTGAAATCATAGGTTGTGCGAAAACAGTGTTCATGAAACGCTATATGAGCTAGTGTCGAATTTGCACCATTGCCAGTCAACCCTCCTGAAACCGAAAGGTCAATTTCCAAATAGGACTTGGATTCGATAGGGATCGGATGAATCTGGCATGGAATGGGAAGATCGGCAAAAAGCAGAACTTACTTTCGCCGTCTGACCCGGACCCTTCTCATTATCATTCTGTGCTTCGGATTAGACTGCAAGTCCTTATCGCACGTACTCGATTCTATCATTATCAATGCGGGCGCCGAAGTTACCAGTTTGAATTTTATGACTAGGCCTCCTTCTTTTGGCGGCTTGCCTGCCAAGCCTCTAGGTGCCCAGTCTGAGATGACAGAAAATCATATCGTTAGTAAAGACTCCTCCGTATATCGTGCATTCTACTCAATCGGTTCGGTTCCCGGGAGGCTCCCTGGAGCAGGTGAGTTAAAAGGTTGGTTATCCTTTTTAAATTGGTTCGCTTGGTCTTTTAGTCTCACTTCCCCCAGGACATATCGCGGGACCTTGATCAATTTTCCGGATGACGGTAGACCTTACATTACTCCTGAACAATACCTTCAGTATCAGCTCTTTCCGCTTCCATCGGTATTCGGTAGAAAGATGGATTATATCTATGAGGATTATCAAGTATTCTTTACGTTCTATTTGGGATACTATACAGGACAGAGCTTTAATTTTGGCGTGGGTCCTCTGTATGGGTTGGCATTTTATCGTTTGGATATTTTAGAAAACGAACGAAGAGTCTCGAGCGTAAAGAACGAATTGATGGAGCTGAAGGGGATTCGTTTATTAATGGAGTATAAGGTCGGTCAGTATTTTCCGGACACGATACTTTATAACGCATATCTTTTTTTGGAACTGACCAACTTCGGTGATCAGACGGGCAAAGGTACTGTTGTGGAACAACATGTTCTCACTGCAAACAACCAGCCGGCTCCCTCACTCTATATGTCCATGAGTACGATGCGCTTGGGAATAAGGAAGGAGATTCAACTCGCAAAAGAGTCCGAAGTTCCGAATCGAGCTTTTCAGCCGGAATTGAAGGACGATTTACCTTCTTCGGGAATTCCTAGAAACCGGGAAAGAAGTTCCAATCTTCGGGGAGACACAGAAGGGTGATCGACTGGAAGGAGAATGGAACTCCTGTTTCTAAGAATTTCGGAGATATTTACTTTTCGCCAGAAAACGGTTTAGAAGAAACTCGTCACGTATTTATCGATGGAAACAATTTGTCAGATAGACTGAGTCTATCAAATGATTCTAATATACCCGCATTTTCAATATTAGAAATCGGTTTTGGAACCGGTTTGAATTTTTTTGCTACTTGGAAGCTCTGGGAAGAGTTACGAATTAAGTCTCCGTTCTCTTTGCTAAAATTCGTTTCTTACGAAATGTTTCCATTAACTCGAGATGAAATCGAAAAAGCGATTTCTTGTTTTCCGGAATTGTCAGGAGTTCTGGAAAAATTTCTACCGACATACACTAATTTGGTGGCAGGTTGCAATTCCTTTTTATTTGAGGTGGATAGAATTTGCCTGCACCTTTGGATCGGAGACGCTCGAAGTCTTTTGCCTGATTCCTCAGGAAAGTTTGACTGCTTTTTTTTAGATGGCTTTGCTCCTTCCAAAAATCCTGAACTCTGGGAAGAAGAACTTTTGTTTCAGATCGGAAAGCTTGCGAACAAAGGAGCTACTTTTTCAACATTCACCGTAGCTAAAAGTGTAAAAGATTCTCTTTCAAAGGCTGGATTCCAGCTGGAAAAAAAGAAAGGCTACGGAAGAAAACGTGAAATGCTTTGCGGTAAAATGTTAGGAGAGCAAGCTTTCGGAACCAGTTCTGCCATAGGGACCAACTCGAAAAAATCCGCAGTTCTCAAAAATCAGTTCGCTTATCCAATAACAAAACAGGCGCCTCCTAAGAAAGAAACTCCGATTCTGATCATAGGCGGAGGATTGGCTGGAGCATCGGTGGCCCGTTCTCTCGCGATTCGCGGATATTCCATTATCGTAATAGATGCGAATTCACCAAACCAAGCCTCCGCGATTCCAAAGGCGATCTCTCATCCTCATCTAACCAAATTTCCCAGTCCGACTAGCCTTTGGACATTGAGAGCTCTTGGGCATTCATTGCGCAGGTATCCTTATCTTTTGCAAAAGGAAGATTTTGCAATTTCTGGGACTCTTCAGTTGGAAACCGAAGAATGTTCTTGGGAAAGGCTGACGCAAGGAGCAAGCAATCATTCACTTCCCATTGAAATCGCGGAGGAGTTGAGCGATTCGAGTCAAAAATCAACTTTGCTAAGTGCGAAACAAAGGGCGATGTTTTTTCCTTCGGGATTCTGGACCGAAACACCGAGGTTAGTCGAAAATTTATTCAATCATCGGAATATTCAAAAAAGTTCATGTACTGTAAAAGAGATCCGAAAAGAAGACTCGAATTGGATGGTTTTAGATCAAAATGGAGTAGAGATTGCTTGTGGGTCCGCTCTTGTCCTGGCAAATTCGATTGGAATTCAAAAACTCCTGGATTCTTTCCTGGGAGAATCTTTATTTGAATTGAGCAAAGTGAGAGGACAGCTTTTAGAAATCGAGTTTTCAAAAGGTGCGGGACCAATCGAATCGAACATTGGCACGGAACCGATTCATGTAGCAGAACATTATCTAACACCTTTGTGCGAAGGAAAAAGAATTCTAGGTTCTACCTTTGACGAATTTCATCTGGAGGAGAATCCTAGATCTGAGGACACGCAGGCACTATTAAGTTTTGCTCGAAATAGATTCGAAGGGCTGAACTTAGAATCGGTTCAGGAGATACGTGAAGTTGTGGGAATCAGATCTCAGACGAAAGATCGTTTTCCGATACTTGGTCCTGTACCGAATCCTAAACAATTCAAAAAAATTTACACGGGCTCCGGGCTTCCTAGAAACAGAAACAAGGAATACGAACCAATGGAGCCGATTCAGGGCTTATTCGTTTTTGGTGGACTTGGATCTAGAGGAGTTCTATCGAGTTTGATCGGTGGAGAATTGTTAGCGAGCGTGATTTGCAACGAGCCACTTCCCGTGGAAAATAGCTTGTACTCTGCGTTAGATCCTGCAAGATTTCTATATCGAAAAATTAGGAATATGGAACCAGTCACACATCAGGAAAGTGAAAAATGAAATCTAGCGTTGGAATGCCGAGCTCTATATCTAAGAGAGACTGGGAAGCTGCGTTAAAAGCGGCATTCGGTTTCGCTCAGTTCAGGGCAGGCCAGTGGGAAGCCTTGCAATCCATCTTAGAAGGCAAAGATGTTTTGTCGATTCTTCCTACCGGAGGCGGAAAGTCTCTGATCTACCAATTGCCTTCCTTCGTATTTGAAACAGGTCTGACTATAGTTATCTCTCCTCTAATCGCTTTAATGAAGGACCAAGTTGATTCACTGACCGCGAGGGGCTTAGAGGCTGCGTATTGTAATTCTACGCAAGATGAATTGGAGCAAATTAGAATTCTATCGAGGGCGGCGACCGGAAAGATCAGAATACTTTATGTATCTCCGGAAAGAGCAACTTCTAGATCGTTTCTGGATCTACTTCCAAAGTTTCCCGTACGATTGATCGCAGTCGACGAGGCACATTGTGTTTCGCAATGGGGTCACGATTTTCGCCCAGAATATCGCAGGTTGTACACTCTAAGGAATCACCTTCCTGCGAGCTTGCCTTGGGTGGCGCTAACAGCTACTGCAACGGACCGGGTCAAAAAGGATATTTCTGATAGCCTGGGTCTGGTCTCTCCGGTTGGTGTACAAGGCACTTACGCAAGACCGAACTTACGTTTTCAGATCCGATTTCCCCAATCGGAGAGAGAGAAAGAAGCAGATCTTTTGAGTATATTAGAATATAGTAATTTTAGAAAGCTTTCCTCCGGAAAAGCGATTATCTATTGTTCGACCCGAGCCAAAGTGGATTCACTTTACGAATTGCTCAAGAAGTCGGGTTATAAGATTGGAAAATATCATGCAGGCAGAACCGATTCCAGTCGGGAAAAGACACAGGACGGTTATTCTTCGGGGAAAACGAATGTACTTGTTGCGACGAATGCATTTGGAATGGGTTTGGACAGTCCGGATGTAAGACTAGTTTTACATTATCAAGTTCCTTCTTCTTTAGAAAGTTATTATCAAGAAGCGGGCAGGGCGGGAAGAGACGGCAAACCATCCGATTGCATTCTGTTTTTTCATCCGAGCGATTTGAATGTGCAAAATTTTTTACTTTCCAAAGAAGCGAATTACAAGGGGGGAGATACGCTGCTCTCACATGTAAAGTCGTACGCCACTTCTTTGGAATGCCGACAAAGATCCCTTTGCGGTTATTTTGGAGAAGAAACCGAGCCTTGTAATCAATGCGATATCTGTTTGGAAGCGAGCAGAACCGAGTCCGGAAGAGAAGCGTATATAGAAAGAGAAAGAATCAAATCAGAAAAGAAAAGAGAAAAACAATCTCACGAGTTTAGTAGCGAAGAGATACAGAATATAGAAGGTTTATTAAGCGAATACCCGGCAAGATTCGGTAAAAAAATAGTTTCTAGTGCTCTAAGGGGATCCAAGTCCAAAGAAGTACTTAGAAGGAGACTAGATCGATCTTCTTTTTATGCAACTCTTTCTCACGTGCCGGAAGAATCCATTCAACTCATCTTGGAAAAATGGCTTTTTGAAAAAAAGTTATTAGTGAAAGGGCAAAAGTACCCTAAGTTGTATCTCGCGAATCTAGGAAAAAATTTTTCAGGCAAAAAGCGAAAATCGGAAATCGCTGACCAGAAATCGCCTTCTACTTTGAAAAAGGCAAAGTCTTCTTCCCCTACAAAAGTACTTCTCAATGAATTGAAGAATTTTCGAGACAGAACCGCGAGAAGACGTAAGTGGAAAAAGTTTATGGTTTTGCAAAATCCGGTTCTAGCTAGAATCGCGGAGCAAATGCCGGACTCACTGGAAGAACTGAAATTGATCAAAGGGATGGGAGAGTCGAAGGTGGCTCAGTATGGAGCTGAGATCTTAAAGATCGTCGAAAGCCATAGGTTCTAGAGTTTCTTCCTCAAAATGAAACAAAGAACCTGCAAAACCATCTTCTAAATCTTTGTTCGAACTTTCTGGATGAGACAAACTCAAACCCAGTAGGCGGATCGGAACCGCAGAAGTTCCGTTCTCTGTCAAAAATTCTTCGAGCATTTCGAGAGAGACTTTTAAGAATGCTTCTTTTGTTCTAGGAGCTTCTGTAAAAGTTCTACTTCTGGACTTCACGGTAAAATCCTTGAACTTGATTTTTAAGCTGAAGGTCCTTGCACTAAAATTGCTCTTCAATAGTCTTCTTTCCAATTCTTCGGAAATCGCTTCTAACTCGCTGACCAAATCTTCTTTTTGGATCAGGTCTTGAGAGAAAGTAGATTCTGCTCCTAAGGATTTTCTCAGGCGCGAAGATTCCACTTCTCTTTCGTCGATTCCTCTTGCTACATTGTAGAGCCAGTTTCCCATTTTTCCGAAATGTTTGAGCAATTCTTCTCTAGAAGTCTTTTTCAAATCAGTTCCGTTCCGTATTCCAATCTCTAGCATTTTTTTGTGCGTGACTTTTCCGACTCCGGGAAAGCTTTCGATAGGCAAGGATTCTATGAATGATAGCGTATCTTCTGGTCTTACCACTGTCATTCCGTTCGGCTTATTTCGATCCGTAGCAACTTTCGCGACGAATTTACTAGTTCCTACTCCTGCAGAGGCTGTTAGGTTTGTGCTCTCAAAGATTCTAGATCGTATTTCTTTTGCGATGGAAGTAGCGTATTGGATTCCTTTTTTATTCTCAGTGACATCCAAGAATGCTTCATCCAAGGAGAGCATCTCCACTTTGTCTGTGTATTCCAAAAAGATTTCTCGAATTTGCCGAGAAACTATTTTATAAATTTCGAATCTAGGTCTTACGAAAATCGCAGATGGACAAAGTCGATATGCCTGAGAACAAGGCATCGCGGAACGGATTCCGAATTTTCTTGCTTCGTAACTTGCTGCGCAAACGACTCCTCGGGAATTCGGAGGACCTCCCACTACGATCGGTTTCCCTCGGTAGTCCGGATTGTCCCTTTGTTCCACCGAAGCATAGAATGCATCCATATCAATATGAAGGATCTTTCGAGTCATGTGGAGCCGAAATGCAATACTATACGCTTATTAAGTTTGGTCAATCTCATTCGAGGGTGCGAAGATAGGTTAGGACTAGAATTTTTTCCGCCCCGTTGTCTCTTAACAATCTGGATACTTCGTTTATACTCGCTCCGGTAGTAAATATGTCATCTAGCAACAGGATATTCTTCGGGATCTTACCGATCCAGTTTGTTTTGATTTTCCAAGATTTTCGCGCGTAAAAAAATCTTTCCGAGTAACTTTTGCCAGCCTGCCTTTCTCGGTTCAATTTTTCTAAGACATCTAACTTCGGAATTTGTAATATTTCTTTTGCCCGTTCATACAATTCCGTGCATACGTGAAAGGGACGGGTGGAAGAATTTCCCCACCATTTTGCAGGAGCACTCGGCAAGCAGATACACGCATCCAAATTTTCCGGCATCCATTTTAAGAATTGTCTTCTAGCTCCAGTGGATAAGTAGATGCTCGGGCCGTAAGAATATTCCTTCTTAATTCGATTTAGAATTTCTGCATGAAGTTCGTCTCTGTTTCTGAGAAAACGAGCTTCGGAAAAGAATATATTTCTAGTAGAGCAAATTCTACATTCTTTCACATTCAAAGGGGAGGAACAGACCCTGCATCTTAAGAGATCTTTTTCCTGATTGGAAATTGGCTTTTCGCTACAAGGGCGGCAGATCCCGATCGTTCTCGCAAAGAAATCTTCTTTTCCGCAAATTCCGCAACAGAGCGGAAAAATGGTTCCGGTCAGGGTTCTGGTTAGTTTTTTCCAAATTCTGGGTCTCATTTCCAGTAACAGGTTCACCTTTCCGAAACTCGCAGTACTTTTTTCGAAAGTTTGCTATTTTCCGATTTGGATTCGGTTGATTTTAGAAAATTCACTCTATAGAATCATTTTTTCATAAAGTGGTATATATGAATAAAATCGATTTCAGACTTGGGGTTCTTTTTACCCTCTTAATTTTCTTCGTTTTCGATGCTGGGGCACAGACATTCAAAAAAGAATCTGCATCGCAATTTAGCATCATCCTCGATATTACGAATCCTTTGGAAGTCTATTCGGAGCCAAAAGTAGACAAGGAATCAAGGCTGAACTGGAATCAGTTTCCTGAAGAAGTTTCTCCTACAAAAATTTTCCCGGTAAATTCGACTTCGCTTAGCAACAAGGAGTGGAGGGATTCTTGGTTCGAGATTAAATACGGAGAAAAATCCGGTTGGGTGCAGGGGGCTGATGTCTTGGCGTTTGACATAAAGCCATTGGAAGGAAAGGAGAACATTGGCGATCTTTTGCTAAAGTCAGAGTGGACAGGCACAGAATCACCGAGTCAGGATCCATCTCTAAAACAATCCAAAATCTATTTTTCTAAAAACGGAAGCGCATTCGATTTTCATTATATCACTAGAGCGGGAGAGGAATTTGCGACGAAAGGATTGAAGCTAAGAATCAGCAAAAACGTATTCTTCTTTGAGCCACCTGATCCAAAGGAACGATTTTCTAGCATGGTTCTACAATACTTTCCCGAGAGTAAGATCCTCTATGTCAGAAAATCACCGATGTACAGAGATTTCGGCCAGTCACCTGCCGGCGCAGTTAACTTTGTTTCTTTGGGCAAAGACAGGACTTATATTCGAAAGTAACACAGATACTGCGATTTTGCACCAGTTTTCTTTCTAGATGCAAGAGACTGTAGAATATCTTGCATCTGGAAATCTGGAGATAGCCGAAGTCATTCTCCTCCGACTAACACTACGATGGTGGTTAAAAACCATGTGCCGCAAAAAGTGTAGAACTTCCAGTTAAACGTATAATCTTCTTCTCTTAAAAAACTAACAAAGAAAAAATCAGGAAGCAATGCGCCTAGTACCAAAAGCAATCCTAAGAATCCTTGCGAAATTCTCAATGCTTTGAAAAGCCATTCACTTCTCCAAAATCCTCCGAAAAAAAATACAAAGGCGGAAGGAAGGATAAAAAAGATATTAGAAGCTACTCGGATACTTTCCGTTTCTTCCATGCCGAGATAGATTTGGTAGCTGATCCAGCTTGTTAGGCTGAAGCCCAGCTGAAAGAAAGAGACCAGGAATAGTGACTTTTCTTTTCCATTCTTATTCGACCAGAATTCCGCGAATCTACCGAGCAATTCCTTGTAGAAACGAATCCACGCTTTGAGCAGGATTGGTATTGCGGGGAGAGCTATTGTCAGATCTTTAAGTAACGATTTTATCATGTATTAGAACTGTCATTTCCACTTCGATTGGCGATCCGAGAGGTAACGCAGAGCAACCTACTGCGAATCTTGCGTGCCTTCCTGCTTCTCCGTAAATTTCTAAAAGCAAATTTGATGCATGATTTGCAACTAGGTGTTGTTCGGTAAAAGTAGAAGCTGACGCAACATAAACTCCAATTTTTACAATTTCCTTAATATGTTCCACGTCTCCGACTACACCAGAAATAGCGGCCAACGCATTTAGGGTAGCTTGCACCATGGAGTCCTTTACGTCGTCTACTCCCAGATCCTTTCCCAGAATTCCGGTTTGCATCAGTTTTCCATCTTTTAGAGGCAATTGCCCGGAAGTAAAAACAAGCTGTCCGGCTTTTGATGCAGGAATATAGGCGGCGATTGCCTTTGGCGGTTGAGGCAACTCGTAGCCTTTGGATCTGATTTTTTCGAGGATACTCATGAAGACAATTATTCCTTTTTCTTCGATCTACGCTTCAATCGGAGGTACCCCTGTGTTTTTTTCAAGCAGTTTCAAGGCTTCGCACTTTAGGAATCAAGGAATCACAAATAGCTTTACGCGACTGTTCCTCCGGATATTCTAACGAATAGCACCCGTATAGAATGAGCGCGATTTTCGACCTGGTTCCACATCCTAAGTTCCCGGAAACCTATCTGGTATGCCGAAAAACTGGAGTGCACTTTTATCTTCCCGCAAAGGTTCGAAAATATGAAGATTCCTATTTTCAAGAGGAATACAAAAATCAGTACAAAAAGACTTACTATGAGGACGAGCCCCAGCTTCGTGAGCTGGCAAAACGTAGAATAAAGATCCTTCGAAAATTTCAGGAACCGACCAATAAGTCCTTGTACGAAATCGGCTGCGCTTCCGGATTCTTTCTAGACGAGGCCAGAAAAGAAGGTTATTCTGTAAGCGGTATAGAGCTTTCAAAAACAGAAGTTCAGTTTGCAAAGAAAACTCTTTCTCTGGATGTAGTTTCCGGTTCATTTTTAGAGACCGAATTTTTGCCAGATTCTAAATTTGATACTGTATGTGCTTTCTTTGTAGTGGAGCATTTTCCCGAGGCAGAAAAGGCATTTCAAAAAATTGCGGACCTAGTCAAACCGGGAGGTTTTCTATTTTTAGGATTACCCTCCATGCAAGGACCTACCTACGTAACTGATCCTAAAGAGTGGTTGAAGACTCACCCTTCGGACCATTTTTGGGATTATTCACCAGAGTCTCTGAAAAAAATGTTGAAATTGTACGGTTTCACTTCGGTATATAAGAAACCCATGTCCTACCACCCTAAAAGAGATAAGGGCTGGAAAGGAAAATACCTGAATCACCGATTGTTTGCCTTCTACGCGGACGTTGCCTGCTACGGTGACACATTTCATTTTCTCGCACAAAAAAAACTATGAAGTTCAAAGAATTACAGCTCGAGCCGAAATTACAAAATGCAATCGAAGAAGCCGGTTTTGTCGAGCTCACCCCCATTCAAGAAAGAGCGATTCCATTTGGGATCGAAGGAAAAGATATCACCGGTCTTGCACAGACCGGAACTGGAAAGACCGTCGCATTTTTGGTCCCAGTCATTCAAAATCTGATCAGTAAAAATATCACCGGAATCAGTACGCTCATTTTAGCTCCTACAAGAGAATTGGTGATTCAGATCGCCGAAGAGGCTCAGAAGCTGTTAAAAGGATCAGAGCACAGAGTAGTTTCGATCATAGGTGGTACTGATTATAAATCACAAAATCGTGATTTAGAAAAACTGGATGGAATCATCGTAGCTACACCCGGAAGACTGATCGATTTGGCTCGAAGTGGAACCGCAGATCTGAATGCGGTGGAATATTTCATTTTGGACGAAGCTGATCGTATGTTGGATATGGGGTTTATCAACGATATTCGATGGCTTTTGCATAAATGCAAGAATCGAAAACAAACGATGTTGTTTTCGGCGACTCTTTCAGTGGAAGTGATGAGACTTGCTTACAGGTTTATGAACGAACCTGTAGAAATTCAGATCAATCCAGAAAAAATCATTACGGAAAGAATCGATCAGAAGTTGGCGCACTTGGGAAGAGAAGAAAAGTTGCCTTACATGGTGAACATGATTTTGCTTTCCGATGTTGATGGACAAGGAATCATATTCACGAATTTTAAAGCGAATATTCCAAGAATCGTTCATACTTTAAGAAAATATGGAATTCCTGTCACAGGGATTTCGTCCGACCTAGACCAGAAAAAAAGACTCAGATTAATGAGGGACTTTAAATCCGGAAAATTCAAATATATGGTCGCGACGGATGTGGCGAGTCGAGGAATCGACGTAGAGAATATCGGAATCGTATTCAATTTCGACCTTCCCCAGGATACCGAAAACTATGTGCATCGAATCGGAAGAACCGCGAGAGCAGGCCGAATGGGAAAATCCGTAAGCTTTTGCTCTGAGTCGGATTATACCGAGCTCGAAAAGATAGAGAAATACTTAAAACAAAAAATAGAAATTATACAAATAGATGAGAAATTACTAATGTTCCCAGAAGGCGAATTTCAAGCATTTGTGGGCGGAGACGCCTACGATCATACGTTCGGAGAAAAACACGAACGAAACGGCAAAAGACCTCATGGCCGCGAGGACAGAGATAGATCTCGAGATAATAAGAATGGCGGCTATCAGAAAGGAAAAAGCAGAGACCGCAGAAACGATTCTAAAGGTGCTAAAGGTGCCGCGCCTCATCCTCACAGAAGAGATAGGTTTGGTAAAAAGAGACCAGAAGCTGCAATTGAAGAAGCGGAACAGTTCCTTCAAAAGGCGGATTCTATGTTGGGCGGGCCTTCGGACAGGAGAAAATCCGAAAACCAATCCCAAGGAAGGAAGAAAGGAAAACCTAAGAGTCACGGAAAAGAGAACTTTCAACCTTCAAATCAAAAGCAAAGAAATTACGATAAGAAAAAGAGAAATCTGTTCGATATCAACGAACACAAAGTGAAACAACCGAAAAAGAAGGAATCGCTTTGGAAAAAAATCAAATCCTTCTTTGGCTCTTAGCGGTTTCTTTCTTTTTTTATGTTGGCCCAATTCTTGGGCAGGAACGGATACAAACGATCGGAAAGTATCGTTATGTAAGGTTCAAAGAAATTAGAGAAAAGATTCCGACTTTAAAATCCGAGTTCGACCCTGCCACAATGGTCGGGTCTATTTTGCATTCCAAGGGAGAGATCCGTTTTAGAATCGGTTCCACCTTTTACACAATCAACGGCTGGATCGAAAAGACAAGCCTGCCCGTTTTGTACTCCGATAAGGATTTTGTGATTCCTCCGGAAGTGGTGGAATCGATTTTTGTTCAGTTGCTCCCCGAAGATGTAAAATACGAGTTTCTGGAATCGGAGCTTGTTTTTGAAGTTAGCAACACTCTGGAACAATTGCATATCTCCACAATAGTGATCGATGCTGGGCACGGTGGAAAAGATCCGGGGACTTCCTCCAATTACGGAATCCAGGAGAAACAAGTTTCGTTAAAAGTAGCTCGTGCTCTTAAGAAATTTCTAAATAAAGTATATCCCGAAATCCAAGTGGTTCTTACTCGTTCGGAGGATGTATTTATAGAACTGGAAAGAAGATCCGAACTTGCCAATTCGCAATTAAAGAAGGGTGGGACAGCACTTTTTTTGAGCCTGCATTGCAATGCGTCTATTGCGGAGGATGTAAACGGTTTTGAAGTCTACTATTTATCCCAGACACCATCCAGTGAATCAGGAAGAGAAACAGCTATTTTAGAAAATAAGATCGGCGGTCTGAAGGGTAGGAACACCTACAAAAAAATACAGGCCGGAATGTTGTCCTCTCTTATCCAGAGAAGGAGTCGTCTCCTGGCACACAGAGTGGAAACGGAGATGAAAAAAAACCTTGGTTCAAAGATATTGTCAAGAGGGGTCAAAAAAGCTGACTTCTCCGTATTACGGGGAAGCTTAATGCCGGCTATTTTGATTGAAATGGGGTATTTGACTCATCCTCGGGAAGCTAGACTTTTGGAAAATCAAGCCACTCAGGTTCGGATTGCCAAAAGCGTTGTGGAAGGTATTAGAGCCTATGAATTGGCAAAAGATTAAGGAAGGTTTTCGAAAAGTTTGGGATCCGATCTCGGCGAGATGGGCTGCTCTTTATGGTAAGATCTTTCAGATTGCAACTCTTCCTGTTTCTAGTCCGGAAGGAAAAAGAATCCTTTTCTTAACCTACTCTTGGATCTTAGTTTCATTATTTATTACGGGCTTCGTTCTCGCCGGTAAAAGTCCTTTTAAACTTCTAATTCCATTCTCTTTGTATGACCTTCCGAACTCGGATCCTAGAAAAGAAGTGACACTGTACGGATCGGATGGGGAAGGAAGTGTCTCGCCGATTCGAAGAAAAGTTTTATTAACCGGAGACGACTTCAGACATGATGCTCTTTCCTTAATCGGAGAGGTCGGAGAATCTAGCTACTTTGATCACACGGTAGGTCAATCTTCGAATCAGTTCAAAAGTTTGAAAAAACTTCCGAATCTCCAGTTTTCAGTCATAGCCCTTTGGAAGAGAGGAAATGTGCTGATCATCGATTTGAGAAAGTCCAGCTTAGAGGATATTCTTTCCGAAATGAAATTCCGAATCGACTATACGTATGCGAGCCAGATGACTGAGGAAGCGAAAAGTTCCGAAATCAATCGCAGAAAGCTAGCCTTGCTCTCCTCCGCCTTTCTTGCCGCGGAGAAGACCTTATTTGAGAATTTTCCCGATTTGCAAACGATTGAATATCGTTTGAGCGGTCAATTGGACCAGATCTCTGGATTATCGTATTCATTAAACGAAAAACACGTTAGGTAAAATCCTGATACTTCGATATCTCCACTTGTTTCGGGCCTTGATTTGGCCGATAAGAAGTACCGGATGTTGTCGGAGTTTTCTAGAAAAATCGGCTTTTTTGCATTACCATTCCTGAGTCTTAGTCAGGTTTTGGGGGTGGATCTGCAAACTTCCCCGGATGTAACGAATATCACTGATTTTCGCACAGATCGGCTCGCATTTCATTATATACAGCTAGTGGATTCGGAGGGAAGGTCTCTTCCTGATCGCAATTTATCCAAAGACAATTCTTTAGCAACCTTGGTAATCATAGACAGAGGCCAACTCACTCTCTTGAAGGATGGGTATGACGATCCATCTCAGGTCAAAGGAAAGGAAAAAGAATATCTAGGCAAGATCTACAGGTTTACTCGACTAAAGGAACTGGACGAAGAATATTACAAGTTGCCCGAAGGAGAAAGATCCATCGGTAAAAAAAGTCTGGATGCGCATCCGGAGCCCGGCGGAGCTAAGACTCCTGAGACGCAAGGCGAAAACCCACAAAACAATACTGCACCGATTTCCGAACCTGAGCCAAAGTCCAAGGAATTCGATCTGCTTCTAAAATATGACGACGATTTGCTAAAAGCGTATGCTGCAGAAAAAGCTGCTTATGCGGAATATTCGCGCGCGGAAAGAATCTACGGCAAGGACTCACCTCGAACTAGTGCATTACGAAATCGTTTTGTAGAATTTGCTTCTAAAACTAGAGAAAGGAAGAATGTACTGCTTCAATTTTTGAGAAATCCAGGTCCGGAGACAAATCCCTACCCTGGAGACCGAAAGGACCAAACCTTCTATACAAATCAATTGAATGGGCAGCCGGATTACTATTTGCACTCGACTAGCCCTAGGGAAGTCGATGGGCAGATGCGAGGAGAAGAAGAAGTCGGGAAAAAGTACGGAGATATTTTTCGAAAAGGAAGAGACAGACTCTTGGAAACTCACATCGAAAAACTCTATTATTATCTTTGGAACCGGGACATGACCAATACTAGGATCAAGGTGGAAAATTACCTGAAGGGAAAAAAGGTCACAGTGATCACTGGGGATTCCACTGTTTATACGATGATGGACAAGGAAGGGGACGGGATTACCGAGTCATTCTTTGTAGATTCTCCCGGTCTTAGATTTTCCTGGGACAAAGAAATTCCGAATATTATTTCCATCTCGAATTGTACCGATCAATCTATCCTTACAAAGATCAAAGGTCTTGCAGATGATGTCGCCATGGGAAGAGTTCCTAGGAAAGTGGACAAGCTCGACCTTACGATTCCAGAAGAACAGGTTTTATCTGAGTTAAAACCTCTATTAAAAAATCTTTAAATTTAAGCTTCGTCTATCTCTACATTTTCAAGAGTATCAAAGAAACCGGTCTGGAGTAAAGGTCCAAAATCTACCATATCCTCTGCAGAAAGCTTAAGTCCGTTCTCCATAGAGTAAGCTTGAAGAAGCGAAGCACATGCAAGATGACTTTCACCTAATTGTGCATGTGCTCTTGCTTTGATGACCAGAATGTCGGCGTCTCCATCTCCGAAATATTTAATATATAGATCAATGAATTTCAGAGCGTTCTTATGATCTCCTACCTTCAGATAACATTGGGCCACCATATCGTAATGTAAGAAATGTTCCTCTTCGTCCATTCTCATGGCGGTCTTAAGAGAGGCCAAGGCAGAGTTATAATCACCTCTTTGGAAATATAAATATCCAAGTTCCGCCCAGATATCCTTTCTTTTGATTCCTCTACCCCTGGAAAGTTTCTCTTGAGCCAAGGCTTGTTTGAGCACAGTAATCGCCTCGTTGGATCGATCTGTGTCCTTTAACAAACTTGCTAATGTAAGATAAAGTTCTAGCTGGTCCGGAAATGCCTCTACCGCCTTTCCCAAAATTTTTTTTGCCTGTTTGTAGTTATGGACCTTGATCAGGTAGTTTGCGTAATGCAGACGACTTTCAGGATGGGTAGGGAAGTTATCCATCAGTTCCTGGAAGAGGTTTAAGGTTTCGCGCGTGTTCCCGATGAAATACTGACACCAAGCTTGGCGGTTCTTAATTTTTAATACAGTCTTTGGATTACTGGTATGACGCAGCGATTCTTTGTATAAATTGAAGGCTTTTGTGAATTCCTTCTGCCTTTCTCTTTGGATAGCGCTTCTAATGAGTTCCCTAAATCTCACGACCTGGACAGACTAAAAAAAAAGGAAATTTTATCAAGTTTTACGCGGTATTACCGATGATCGGAATAGGGGGAACAGAAAGAGAAACTACCCGAAAACCTTTAGGAAAGTGTGAATATGGAAATCACAAGCCAAGCCAATCAGTCATTAATTCTGGAAAGAGTGGCAAATTTACCACGAGAAATCTTCCAGGCTCAAGCAGATCTAAATTCCAAACTGTTGAAGTTAGGCGTAGAATCGCAATTACAAGCTAAAGAAAGCGAAGGCAGATCCAGACTACTCGATTTGTACGTTTAAACTTCCGTTCGTATTTTTATTGAATTCTGGCCGTCTTCTTTCTCTGAAAGAATACATTGCTTCCCTGAAATCCCGGGAATCCATAAAGCTGGAATTCCACACTGCGACGTAGTTTAGGCCCGCATCAAGAGGTTTGCCTTCCGCGAAGTTTAGGACTTCCTTCGCACCTTGGACTACAATCCTAGGATTCGCTGCAATTTCAGAAGCAGTTTCCAACGCTCCACTCAGTAATTCTTCATAATTAAGAAATACTTTGGTGATCAATCCGATTCGATACGCTTCGTCTGCGTCTATATCTTTTCCAGTATAAGCGAGTTCTCGTGTATGACCCTGTCCTATAATCGATGGCAATCGATTGATGGACCCCATGTCTGCCACGATTCCTACTTTTGCCTCTCTCAGAGAGATTGTCGCGTCCTTAGTCGCATAACGAATATCGCAAGCCGAAATCAAATCCAAGGCGCCTCCGATACAATGTCTATGAACCGCCGCAATGGACGGCTTCGGAGATTGATAAATCGCGTTGATTCCTTTTTGCATTCTAAGAATCAGCTCGTAAAATACCTTTCGATCGTCCCCGAAAGTACCCTGAACAACTGTGCCGAATTGTTGAAAGAAGGAATCTAAATCGAGTCCAGTGGAGAAGGATTTTCCTTTCGCGGCGATTACGAAAGCATTGATCTTCGGGTTCGAATTGATTTCTTCTACCACGAAAGGTAGGTCTCTCCAAAAGCTCCAATCCATTGCGTTTCGTTTATCAGGACGGTTTAAATAAACGATCGCAGTGCTATCTTCCCTTGGTTCGATCTCAAAGAATTCAAACGATGTCTTCATTAGATCAGATTCCGACCACGAAGAACCTAGGGAAAGGACTTTTTACGGCGATTTTCGAGATATAGAAAGATAGATATGCTCGGATAAGTTGTCAGCCGCCTAAGCATGGTTTGGGTGGAAAAGGCGAACCAGAGATAATTTCAGTTTTATTTGGACTCTACTTCTTTTTTTATCGGAAAGCTTAGTTTCACCAAACAACCGGAATCGTTCTTGATTTCTAATTTTCCTTGTAGCAGTTTTACGAAAGAGTCTACTAAAGATAGCCCGAGAGACCCCGGGGATTTGGTTCTATTTTGCGGGTCTGGTAGTCCTACCCCATCGTCTTTTACTTCTAAGACATATTGATTCTTTTCTTTATAGAATCTGACAATGATTTCGCCACGTTCTCTTCCCAATAATCCGTGCTTAAATGAGTTAGTGAGAAGTTCGTTAATAATAAGTGCACAGTTCATTCCCGCCTCGCTGGGAATTTTGGCTTCACGAATATCTAATATAAGTTTGATTTTGTTTCTGTCTACTTTGTAAACTTCGAAAAGAAGATCCGTCAGCTTTCGTACATACAAATCGAAACTAATGGAAGACAGATCATGATTTTCGTAAAGCACCTCATGTAGCAATGCTACCGCGTGTATTCTATGCTGACTCTCCCTGAAAATTTCCATGCTCTCCTGATCTTTCAAATTGGAGGCATTCATGCTCAAGAGGGAAGAGATGACTGTTAGGTTATTCTTGATTCTATGATGAATTTCTTTTAGATAAGCTTGTCCTGGTTCATTATTCGCTGTATTCGGTGATCTTAATACAGTGATTGAACCAGTTGCGATACCTGAGGAATTCAGGATAGGAGAGGAACTCACCGCAACTGGATTTCTCTTTCCGTTTGAATCTGTGAGAAGTACTTCTCCCCATTCCAACATCCGATTTTCACCCAGGATTTGATCGATAGGAAGTTCTTTTGGACCTCCGTCCTTGGATTCCAACTTTAAAATTTTGGAAATTGGTTTTCCGACACATTCTGAAATACTATAACCTGTAAAAATTTCTGCGGCAGGATTCGAAAATAGCACCAAGCCTTTTTCGTCCGTGGTTAGAATCCCGCTCTCGATTTGGTTCAGAGTGGATTTTAGATTTTCTTCGCTCTTCCTGTGCTGAAATTCTACTTCATTTTTATATAATGCAACCTCTATAGAGGAGCGTAGTTGGTCCGACTCGAAAGGTTTTACAATATAGCCCAAGGGCTGGGTTCTTTTTGCCCTGTTTAGAGTGTTTTCGTCTGCATATGCAGTGAGATATATTACAGGAGTTTGAAAGCGATTTCGAAGCACTTCTGCGGTTTGAATTCCGTCGAGGTTGCCTTCGATATTGATATCCATGAGCACTAAATCTGGATGATTTTCCTCTGCCTTTTGAATTGCTTCCTCCCCGGAAGAAGTGATGCCGACTAAATCATAACCTAATTTTTTTAGCTTTTGGCCGAGGTTGACTGCTACTATGATTTCATCCTCTACCACAAGTATTTTAGGTTTTGTGAGCATTACTATAATCTACGAAAGAAACCTCGAGTTTCAACCATATAATTATGGAATGATTCACAATTTTGTGTCGAAACTGCGGCACAGAAAAATTACTACTCGTTTCGTCCAGAGAAGCGAATGGAAAAAAGAAAAATCTCGTCTTCGGATTTGCCAAATTCGAAAACGAACGTCTACCGAAAACAAAAAAAGTGTATTCAATTTTTGTAATATCGAACAAGCGTTATTTTAACGCCGATTGTTAAATCATGCTAGTTCCGAAGTACGTAATTTTCGTTTCCTAAAGATTTTCTAATAAAGAGTCTCTTCTCTGCACTCATTCCCAAGAGTAATTGATAAAGATCGGTAAGAATAGGCCGAGAGGAGTAGTATCCGTGTCCTAGAGAAATGATCGAGGAATCGATTGGATTTACGTTGATTACATCCACTCCTGGAAATTTGGAACAGGTGCCTAGGCGTCCGGTTTGATGGATTTGAGAAGAAGCGATTAATGCGGAGTCTCCGGGCGAACAATACAGAGTAATCCTTTCTGCTGATTTCTTAAGGGCATCCATGAGCATGATAAATTCTCCAGTATCAAAGTCCGGAGCGTTCAGGATCAATTCCTTAAGTAATGGAGAGCCGGATTCCTTTGCTAATTCTGCAATCGCAGGAAGTACCACTTGGTGGCCCATGGAATGAACGATTAGATGGAGTTTTTTATCTGTTTTGGAAATTCTGCGTAGGAAGTTTTTAAACGATTCCCGGCTGCTCTGGGCAGAAACCAAATTTTTTTCATAGGTGGATTTTAGCATGAGCTGGCTGAGAACTCCTACATCTCCGCCCGCCGGCCAAGAGTACGCGATCATTCTTCCAGGAAATTTTAGATCAAACTGTATCTGAGCCGCTCTTAGGATTGCTTCTTCGAATCCTACATTGAATCCATGAACGAAAATTAATATCTCCTGGCTGGCGTCGGACTCTACTTTTTTCCACCAATTTGCTTCTTCCGATCCGTCAGGGGAAATTCGATGATCTAAGAATTGAAATAGCTTTTCACGATTTCCTAATCCGAAAGGGATCGCTCCGACTGTGTGATCTACGGGCACGTTTACGATGCAGGATCCAGTCTTTGAAGTTTGATTTCCGAACACCATAAAATATGCGTTAGAGCACGCTACCTGGGAATTCGAATTCGTCGCCCTTGTGGTAGAAAACATGATTTCCAAGGATTGCGTGTTCGCATAAGAATTTGAAATTCTTGTTTCTAAAAGTTCTCCTACAGTTTTGCTGCAGGAAAAGTAGAATAGGAAACAAAGTAGTACGGCAAAACGAATCAGTTGACGGAAGCGATTCTCGGAGAGCGGAGACAGTTTCATAGAATTTACCTTAAGAATCCGGCACAATTCTGCAAGTAGAAAGGTCTATTCTAATATTTGAAAATTGTTAGGAGAAAGACGTCTTTTAGTGGTTCGGTTTGGAACCTTTTTTGTAAGCCAATCCCTTCAAATATTTCGCAGGATTTACCGATTTGCCTCGGTGGATCACTTCAAAATGCAGATGAGGTCCAAAGCAATATCCGGTGCACCCGGATGTCGCGATTTTCTTTCCTGCAATCACATAATCTCCGCGCTTTACGCTCAATCTTGAGTTGTGGGCATACAAAGTTTTGAATTCGTCGTTGTGTTCGATCACGATCGCGTTTCCGTAACCGCCCATCCAACCGGAAAAGATCACTTTCCCGTTTCTGGCAGCTGCGACCGATTCGTAGTTTGCTTTTAAATCTAAGGCTTCGTGGAACTTGTGCTGAGGGTAGGTTCTCCATCCGAATTTTGAAGTTACAATTCTGGATTGTACTGGCACGACCCATTTAGGAGCCGGATCCGGGATAATTGCTCCTGGCAAAAATACTTTTTGGCCAGGTCTAAGAATATCCAGATCATCTAATTTATTTTCTTCTAATATTTCATCCAGATTGACTTTGTACAGAGTTGCTACTCTGGCGATCGTATCTCCGGTTTTGAGTTTGTAAAGTAAGCCTGTTTTATTCGGTATTTGTAAAATTTGTCCCGGATACAAAGTGTCGTCAACATTGATCGAAGAAGAGCCCGAGATGGATTCCATCGATACCTTAAATCTGGTCGCAATCTCAGAAAGTGTTTCGTTTCTTTTTACCTTGTAAGTAGTAACCTTTAACTGCTTCTTTTTATCGCCTGGAGTTCGGATTTCGTTGGCCATGAGAATCGTCAGCTTGGCCTTTTCAGATTCTTCTAAAAATTTCGCGTCTCCGGATTTTGCCCTTCTATCTTCGGAGTCGTTTTCCTGTACTTCATCCGGCTGTGATTCTATCATCGCATTCGAAGGATTCATCCAGATTCCGAGGAAGAGTAACAGCAAAAAGACGGAGGCAAAAACAGGAATCATTCTGAATTTTCTTCTGCGAAAATCCAAACTTCCGTGGTAGAGGTTTCCCCTGAAATAAAAGGAATAGTGAATATGGAAAGAGCCCAGGTAAATTAAAGTGAAATTATCCGTTCGGAGAATTTCCTTTCCTGCAGTCAGCTTCCTGGGCTTTTTGAAGATCATACAGTTTAATTATCGGCCGCCACCTTATAGCGAATCGAGATTTTCGGAGAAGAAAAGTCTTAGATTTTCGGAGTACCTAGAAGATTTGAAGTCCTTCTTGTTTCCGAATAGGTCTTTATTCTTCTTTTCCGTTGTCCAGGGTCCGAGTACCTCCGAAGGATTCTTCTACGATCTTTTTCACATCCTTCTTTTGACCCCCGGTCACTGTAATATTTCCCTTTGCGACCACTCCTTTGGCCAAGGTGAGCGCCGGAGCGATAATATCACCTAATAGTCTGCCTGTTTCTTCCAAGCGGACTTCACTCTCTGCTTTTATGTTTCCGATTAATGTGCCTGCAACGACTACTTCTCGGGCAGAAATGTTGGTACGGACCTTTCCGGTTTCTCCAATAAACAGGGCGTCGTCGGTTTTGATTTCTCCTTCAAACTTCCCATCGATCCGAAGAGAACCAGCAATATAAAACTTCCCTTCGAAGATGGAGCCAGGTCCGATTACGCTATTATTATTGTCCTTGCCGATCGCCATCTGTTACTCCTGAATCAGAAAAACACCCAGTATCGTGGCCGGAGACTCACGCAGAAAGACTCGAAATTTCTTTTGATTCGATCGCCTTTCAAAAGGGGGGTTTAATCTATTTGGCTGTCCGGTGCGAAATCGACAACTCTTTTTGCAGGAAAGCTCCTAGCGAATTACATCCTCGTCGCCTTCAAATAGGTTCGGCTTCTTCTTGGAACTGGGTGGAGTGTTAGTTTCGGGGACTACTTCGGGAGCTCCTACACCCTTGTGATCATCGCAGATTTCCGTAGGTACGGTCGCTTTATCAAAAACTTCTTCTTCTGTTTGGTAACAATGACTTCCAGGCAATTTACCGGAGATGGAACAAATCGTCCTTCGTACAATTTTTGCGTCTCCGAAATCGAAAGGCTTGGATTTTTCCCCTGAGAGAGCGTTTGCCATAAATCTACCCCAGATTGGTGCAGCTACGATGGCCCCCGACATTCCTCGACCTAAAGATAAAGTTCCGATATCATAGCCAACCCAGACCACTCCTACTAATTCTGGAGTATATCCCGCAAACCAAGCGTCTCTGAAATTGTTGGTCGTACCTGTTTTTCCTGCCGCTGGTCGAGTGAGTCCGTAAGCTCTCGCTCCAGTTCCAGTTCCTTTGCTGATAACGTCTTGCATCATCGAAGTAATGATATAACTTACTTCAGGGGAAACTAATCTCTTTCTTTCCTTGGATTCCATTTCCTTTCTGAAATCCTTTATTAGATTTCCCTTATCATCTTCTACATAAAGTACGCTAATTGGAAATACTTGTTTGCCTCCGGAAGCAAAGACAGCATAGGCTCTTGCCAATTCGAATGGAGATACTTCAAAACTTCCTAATGAAAGCGAAAAGTCTCTTGGCAGATTTCTGTTCTCGATCTGAAGAAGTTTTTCTAAAGGAGGCAATAGATTATTGAGCCCGGTATGTTCCAGAAGTCTTACGGCAACACTGTTTCTGGACAACTCCAGAGCCTGTCTTAATCTTATAAATCCTGAATATTCTCCGGTATAGTTGGTGGGGTTCCATTCATCTCCATCTTCGAGAACGTAATGCAAGGGAGAATCATCAAACAATGATGAGGCGGTCACATTTTTTTTCGGATCTGGATGTTCATGGAAATACTCCATTGCCGAAGCGTAAATGAGAGGTTTAAAGGCAGATCCTGGTTGCCTGTAAGCTTGAAAAGCTCTGATCTGTTGGTTGTCAGATCTAAATCCAGAACCACCGACCATAGCGGTAATAAAACCTGTGTTAGGGCGAATTGAAATAATCGCGCCTTCTACAGGTAAAAGATGGTCTTCTGTTTGTTGGCTCCGATAATTTCCTTCAATCGCTTCTCCCGTTCCGTCCGCACCGGACATTAAACTAAGGATCGAAAGTTCATCTCTAAGATCTTCTTGCCAGGCTCGATTGAAGGTTCTATAAGATCTGGAGATTTTGAATTTGAATTCTGGGATATCGTGAAGCTCGGCTAAAAGCTCGTAGATATCTCCATAGGAATCCTCGAATGCATCGATTTTGGTAAAGGCTCTTTGATTAGAGATTTGGGTCTGCTGCTTCAGTCCGGCATAGAGAGCCTTTTCGGCTTGGGTCTGGTGCTGAATATTCAAGGTGGTATAAATTTTTAGACCACCTTCATAAAGCTGCTCTTGCGGAATGTACCGCGAAAGGTTTTTACGAACGTATTCTGTAAAATAAGGGAATCGGTTCAAGCGATCTCCGAAGGCAGAATCGTTCGGAGATCTGTTTAGAGTAATATAATATTCTGCGAAAGCGTCGTATTCTCTTTCGGCGGTTTGTACATCCAAGATGCCGTTTTCAACGAGCTTTTTAAAAACAACTCGGACTTTATTCGCCGAAGTATTCGGGTTTACGAGTGGAGAAAATTCTTTCGGACGGGTCGTTAAGCTAGCTAGAAGCGCGGCTTCTCCCCAGCCCAAATCTTTTACGTCCTTACGAAAATAAAATTTTGAAGCAGCTCCTACCCCGATCGTGCCGTGTCCCAGCGGGATCTCGTTTAGGTAGATCTCCATCAAGGTTTTCTTGTCAAAAACGACTTCCAGAAGCAGAGCCAACCAAGCTTCTCTTGCTTTTCGAAGAAAGGATCTTTCAGTATTCAAAAATTTTAATCTAGCTACCTGCTGAGTGATGGTGGATGCTCCTTCCTTCACTCTTCCCGCGATCAAATTGACCATCGCGGCTCTAAGAATACCGCGTATGTCCAAGCCTTTATGACTGCGGAAATTGTTGTCTTCGGTGGATTCAAAGCAGCGAATTACTTTGTTTTCCCATCCTCCGGGTAGATCATTTTCAGTCAGAACGTTTCGGGAAAATCTGTAGAACTCGGCGATCGGTTCGTAATTTCCCGAAGAATTTGTGCCGTACAAGATCGAAGGCTTTTCGTACAAATTCGCCTTCGGAATTCTCCATAAATCTTTGATCGAAAATACGAACAGAAATCCGTTTAAAAACAGAAGTCCTAGGCAGAGATAGGCGAGCTTTCGAATCGGATCAGAAGAATCCAAATATTTTTGGATTCGAGCTCGAAATAGTACGATAAAATAGCGAGATAGAAAGTCTGCGGGTTCGTATTTCATATTATGAATTTATTCGCTCGGCCTTTTTATAAGGGTGAAAATTGCCTCATTTTTTCAATCCCATGATACCTTAGCCCAGTGTCCAGGTTATAACCTTGGTACTCTTTAATAAGAGACGATCTGGATGCTTTATCATGCACATAATTCCAGGCGATCGTAACTGCATCTTTGGCGGCTTCGCAGGATCTATTGATCAATTCCACAAATGAATCGTTGCGGATGATCGAAGGATCCGCAGGATAGGACCAATCCGTCTTTTCTTCATTCATAATTCGTTTATCAATATGTTCCTTTAAAGGAAGCATGAGGACTGAAGACTTTACTTTATGAAAGGTGATTTTATCGATAAAACTCAGAGTCGCCCGGATAAATCTATTTCTGGAATCCAGGTAACGATGAAAGTCCAAATATCCTAAGAAGGATTCGTTTAATATATCACCTGGAATAATCTTTTCCTCTGAACCGATATATTCCGTTTTATAAACTTCCGGAAAAGTTTCTTTGAGGCCTCTTAGCCAAAAATGCCAGAGCATAGGATCCATTTTCTTTTTACCATCTTTTGCTCTGAAAATCAAATCCACATGCTGCACAAAATCATAAGCTTTCGGGGTCATTCCCCAACGAAAATGAAGCAACCAGGAGTCTAACGCAAACTCGACCCGCATGTGTTTGTATTGGGCTTCCGAACTGATCTTTTTGTCCTTATTATAAAAATCTCCAGAGATAAAAAAGATATAAGGATGAGTAATGATATCTACTGCGCAGTGACAAATATAACCTAAAGTGAATGCAAGGAATCTATCTCTGTACAAACCTTCTTCGGTTTCTAAAATTCGATCTAGAAAACTGAGCACGAGCTCTAGTACACTTTCGTGATGGCTTAAATCTCCCCAGATTGTAGCTTTCTTTGTTTTGCGGGGGGAAAGCACATGATAAAAATAGAAAATATCTGGAGCGATTGCTCCGATGTTCGCGTACTTTCTTGTGGATTCTTCTCTTAATAACTTCGCAATTTTCCTTTGCTCTGCGGTTCCATGGTCTAAGTGTTTGCAGACCTGAGAAAGAGCTTCCAAGTGAGTGATTTTGCCAGCCATAAATCGGAAATTTGCCTTTGAAAAAACCCGGACACCTTGGGAAGATGGCCTTAAACTATATAGAAACTCATCAGTCAGTATGCAATCAATAGAAAATCTAAAATTTTTGACGAAGGAACAAGTCCGAAACTTAGCGAGTACCTTCGGAACTCCGATCTACGTTTATTCTCGCAGGGGAATAGAATTGAGCTGTGAGAAAGCTCTGTCTTTTCCGAACGCATTCGGCATTACCGTTAGATTTGCGATGAAGGCAAACCCAAGTCGCACGGTACTGGAAGTCCTTCGCAGGAAGGGAATACATATCGACGCATCTTCCGAACACGAGGTCCGAAGAGCTATTCTCGCAGGATTTAAACCCCAGGAAATATTACTCACTTCTCAGCAATTGGCTTTAGGATTAAAGGATCTGGTCCAATCTGGAGTCCAGTTCAATGCATGTTCGTTGAAACAACTGGAAGAATTTGGAAAATTATTTCCAAGTGGCGAAGTCAGCATTCGATTTAATCCCGGGCTCGGCTCCGGGGCGACAAAGAAGACTGACGTGGGAGGAAAAACTTCTTCCTTTGGAATTTGGCACGAAGATCTTTCAAAAGTGCAGGACATCGTACAAAAGTATTCGCTTAAAGTGATCCGAATCCATACTCATATTGGCTCTGGTTCGGATCCTGAGGTCTGGAAGGCCGTTGCTCATTATACACTGGAAATCGCAGCTAAATTTCCGAATTGCCATACCGTGAATTTGGGAGGTGGCTTTAAAGTAGGAAGAATGGCCGACGAGAAAACAACAGATCCCCAGGTGATCGGAGTTCCTGTAAAAGAATTATTTCAAAAGTTTGAAAAAGAACATGGAAAGAAACTAAAAATGGAGATCGAGCCAGGATCCTTTTTAATGGTAAACAACGGAGCCATCGTCTCTAGAGTTGATGACGTCGTCTCGACCGGCGATGGCGGTTTTACTTTCGTAAAACTTGATATTGGAATGGATGTGAATACTCGGCCAGCTCTCTATGCAGCAAAGCATCCGCTTGTAGTTGTATCGAAAGAAGAGAATGCGACTAGAGCAAAGGGAGAAGTCGTTTATGTCGGACACTGTTGTGAGAGCGGAGATATTATGACGCAAGAGGAGGGTGGAGGCCCAAGGACTGTAGTAACCGAGATCCCGAACATAGATGACTTCGTTGTAATGGAAGGTGCTGGTGCATATTGTTCCTCTATGTCATTAAAGAATTATAATTCTTATCCAGAGACACCAGAGGTGCTTTTGGATTTGGAAGGTAAATTTCAGTTAATTCGCAAAAAGCAGACTTTGGAGCAAGTCGTTCAGAATGAACTCCTGGTTCCCCTCTGAGAGCATTCGTGTTTTATTGTTAGCCGGTGGGTCTGGGACCAGAATGGGCGGTTCCAGACCGAAACAGTTTCTAGAACTGCAAGGAAAACCGATACTGCTTCACAGTCTTTTAAGTTTTCTAGAATGGGGACTAACGAAAGAGATCATCATTGTCACACATCCTGACCATATGGAAGAGACGGAAAAAATCTGCTCTCCTTATTTGAGGGAAAGAGATCGAATCGTAGAAGGAGGTCCTACTCGACACGAGTCTACGCTTCGGGGATTAGATAGCATACAGATCGGTTCGAATGACCTAATTTACATTCACGATGCAGCCCGACCATTTGTGCATTCAGAAGATTTGAATCACCTGGGAATGGAAACGGAGAGATCTGGATTAGCGACACTAGCTACTCGCAATCACGAGACAGTTTTGCAAAAGGAAGATAACAAAAATCAATTCTTGGATCGTGAAAGAATTTGGTTCATGAAGACTCCTCAAGCAATTCGAGGAGATTTATTAAAAAAACTTCCTCGGACTCCCGGGAGCTTTGAAATTACGGATCTATGTACCTGGGGCCAGCATGCTGGATTAAATTTTGCGCTTGTAGAATCGCATCCTTATAATCTGAAAATCACTCGCCCGGAGGATTTGCCCTTAGCAGAAGCGATCTTACCTCTTTACCAGGAACTGATTTCATCCTGAAAGGGTTTCTTTCTGACGAGAAGTAACTCCGGAATTTGCGAACAAATGGTGTAGGAGGTCCTACGCGCGCTTTCGAGAAAAAGGAATCGCCACGTCAGGGTTTTTCTGAAAATTCGGTTCGGAGGAAGCCACCGCTGCCGCTCCGGCCCCCACCCCGGGCGGGGTACTCTAAGAAAAAATGCGCACTTTAATTGGTTCTGCCATTCCGCTTCCTTCCTCCAGCAATGCTTTTTTGATAAATTTCGCCTTCAATTCCGACGCTCATTACACTTGACCTATGACCCAGTTTTGAAAAATTGGAACTCTACGCGAGTGTGGTGGAATTGGTAGACACGCCAGATTTAGGTTCTGGTGCAGTAATGTGTGGGGGTTCGAGTCCCTCCACTCGCAGCAAATCTCTCCTTTAAACCGATATAAGATAATTCTAATAAAGAATGCTGAGGGACTCGAACGCGAGAGTCTGAGAGGCTTGGTAGCGACCCATAGGGAGCGTAAGCCAAGCCGACCAGAGCACAGGATGTGCGATGGCAGACGCGAGACGCCGCGGAGCCAAATTCCGCAGGAAGCGGAATTGCGTAGCGGTCAGGACCTCCACTCACACAGTCGCGCCCCATAGGAAGCGACTGTTATTCAAAGTGTCAGAATCTCTCCTTTAAACCGATATAAGATAATTCTAATAAAGAATGCTGAGGGACTCGAACGCGAGAGGCCTGTAGCACCCTCGCTTTAAACTTATTCCTCCGGATTTGCGCTGTTCTGTTCCACGCAAAGGATTCCTAACTTTAAGTTCTGAAGGGGTGAAATTTTAGTCCCACACTGCAGAGTCCCACCAATTGAAGTACCTGCGACTTGATTCATTAGAGAATGACCATCTAATGAATTCGCATTTCCGAAGACTCCGTATAGGGGCAACATACTTGTGGTCCAGCCTTGGCAATTAACCGGAGTTCCGACTGTCCACACGGTCCAGTCTTTGGAATCCAGTCCGGTCCAGATTCCAGTAGGGATGTTCGGGACCGCGAAAGAATTTTGCAACTTTGCATTATTAAAGAAATCGATCAATCCATCCGAATTGCTGGTGAAAACAATCGCATTATCGGCAGCTCTGCGATACTCTGTATTTGGTCGGAAGACCCAATCGATTTTGCCGAATTCCCCGCCTGCAGCGGAACGATATACTCCGTCAACGACCATTGCTTTAAAAGGTTTTAAATCACTAACGATGCCATCGGCTATAATGCCACCGTCCCCTCCGGTAATATTAGATGGTACATGTGAATTGCAAAAAGCGTCAGCTCCTGCGATTCCTCCCCAGTTTGCATCATGACCCGTTTCGTTTGTCGCCACGAACAGATACTTATAGTTTCTTGGCCCTGGAGTCGGTGAAGAAATTGATAAGGAAAGTTTAGAAGCCGAAGACCCACTTACGACATTCTCTAAAAGTTGTGATGTGGGAACAAGCTTTGTCGAACTCGAATTGTTCTCACCTGGAGAACAAGCAGACATTAAAAGAATTAAAAGCAATAGTATTATGTGAATCTTTTTCATATGAAAAAGGACATCCCAATAAAATGCATTTTTCAAATTTCTGAAAAATTTTTTATTTATCATAAAATATTAAGAATCTTGAGTTTAGCAAAGTGGTTTTCGCATAGTTCTAGTTAGTTGCCTTCCTTAAAAAATTCTATTCCGAAAGTTTTGTATTCAACTTCGTGAAGAAAAGATTAAATAGCTGTTAAAAGTTTCATAGGTTTTAGATCAAACAGAATAACAAGATGTAAATTTCGATTTTCAAAAGGAAATGAAGTGCCTATCGGTTTGATATCATACTATTTTTTCGAGTTCAGCCTTTGGTTGGTTTAAACTTCCACCTTAACAATGAATAGTTAGCATCTGTTAGTTGGATGAGATAGGAATTCTTTTTGAGTCCAACCAACCACCTATCGCCGCAATTGCAAAATATCCGAATAAACCTTGGATTCCAAATTCAGTGATTGTGGCCGGAATGGGGAGAAAAGGAGTCGCGACTGCTAGGACAAAAAGGATTCCGATGAATATATGCATTCCATATTTACCGCCGAACGAATCTTTAGGCTTTGTGTTAGTGAAATAAAGATAAGCACCGATGCCCAAGAGCAATACTTCTAGTGAAATCGAAATAATTCTATAGTTCCAAAGACCGAATCCAATCTTTAAACCATCATTTGTAAAGAGAGGGAGATCTTTCGTGTGCATAGGTAAATCCAAGAAGAAATGTGATGCAACCGAAATTGCTACCACAAGCGACACTCTATTCTTTATTTTCGAATCTATATTTTTTAAGAATAGAAACTTGAAGAGAAAGAAGGTTAAAACAGACCAAAAGACTGTAGCCACCAGGCTGTGAGTGTAAGGCATGAAATACAAATCGAAAGGATTCACCTCTGTAAATCCTGGGACCAATCTCATTTTTTCGATTCCAAGTAGTATAAAGGACATGAATAATACATCTACGAACTGCACGCCAATGAGCAACGCCCAGAATGGCGCTTTCGGTTCCGCTTTCTTTAAAGCGTAAGAAACTCCGTAGTGGCCTATAAACATGTTTTCCTTCCTTGCTAAACTCTGAAGTTTAGGGAAGACTGTGCGAATTAGCTGAGTTCTTGCAACCTAGATTCAGGGAAGGCTATGTTAAAAGTGTTCTGCACCTTGTTCTAGTTTGGTGATTAATCGGTTTTCTCGATCTACAAATGCATCCACAAAAGGGCCCAGGTCCTTTATTTGATTCGAGAGCTTGTAGCCCGCTTCCATTGTATCCACGAGAGAAGTGGCTCCTACCATGGAAGCGGCAACTTTGATCGGCGCCATAATCAGTTTTACCATTGGTAATTTGGAAAGTGAAAAGAAAAATTTGAGGGTTTCTCCGACCATAACGATTTGAGTTCTTCGGTCCTCAAATCGTTTCACTTCTCCGATCGCAGCATACAGATTGTTCCTGGAAATTTCGCCGTCTTCTAGTAGGTTGTTATCGACTACAATTTTTGCGGTATCAAAATCTAAAGAGTCCGTAAGATTGTTTAGCATGATAATCTGCCGGATATTGTCGGTCATTGCTTTTCCGGCGACAGTCTTTAGTTTTTCGTAAAGACTTTCGAGCGCATTATCTCTCTCTTCTTTGTTCGGTGGTGAATACAGATGGTTTTCAAAAAAGTGCGGTATACCATCATAACCTTTGATGGTAGTTAACAAATCAGAATAAGTAACTCGCAGTCGTTCGATCGTAGATCTGACGACGGCGATACGAACTGGTTCAAGCCCTTGCAGATCCATTTCTCTCTGCGACGAAAGTGTCTGTCTCATATGTAAGGGTCAATAGAAAAAAAATCATAGTACTGTGCAAACAGTCCTATCAAATTATTCCTTTGAGATAATAGCTCCTTCCTTGAGCTGAGTGGGAAGTCTCTTGATCGATCGATCTGCTTCCTCTTTAGAGGAAAAGTTTCCCATCCGAACTGTAAAATAACCGTTTGCAGTTTTTTTCACAAAGGATTTTCCGCCCAAGCTAGATTTCAGTTCATCCGCTTTTGATTTACTCTTAAATGCAGCAACTTGCACAAAAAAGTTTTCGCTAGATATATGCTTTTTCCCTTTTGTTGCAGTCTCAGCTGACTTATGATCTTTTGCTTTCCGTACAGATTTTTTTTCCTTTTGAGGCCTTTTTATTGTGTCCGAGACGACTTTTTTTTCGCTTTCTTTCGTCTCTGTTTCTTTTTTTGTCGTTTCAACTTTCAGATCTACGATCTCAGAATTTGGCGGAAGGTTTCTGAACCGAATCTCTTCTTCTCTGTTCGTAGAATTTGCAACGTTAACCGAATTAGTATTTTCGGATTTACTTTCAAAGGAGTCTAACGGAATTGCATTTAGAGTACTGCCTCCCGAACTTTGTTCGGAGCTGATTGAAGTCGCGAGCGCAAGATTTTCTTGGACCTGGCCCCTTTTCCTACCGATTGAAACTCCCAAAAAGAAAAATGAGAAAAGGAGTCCGATAAGAAACAGAGATAATAAAAAGATTCTCTTATTATCTAGATTAATGACATAGAATATTTTTTCTTTCATTTCTTATCCTCTTAGCTGCTTAAAGATCCTTTTGCATTCCTGCTCTAATTCTCGTAAGGTTCCTAGATTTCTAATGACATAATCGGCTCGTTTTGCCTTTTCCTCAATAGGTAACTGGCTATTCATGCGAGCAGTTGCTTCTTTGAGCGAGATTCCATCTCTAGAAACTACCCGTTTCAAAGAACTTTCGGGATCGGAGAGTACGCATACTGTCTTATCGCATATCTCAAACGCATCCGTTTCAAAGAGAAGTGGTACTTCCCAAATCACGAGGGTGTTCTCTGTAAGTCCCTCTAGAACGGATTGAAACTCTGCGCGTACCCTTGGATGAATCAATCGATTCAGTGCTTCGAGTTTCTTTGGATCTTCGAATACCACCTTTGCGATTTTTTTTCTGTCCGGTTTGCCAGATTCGCTTAGAATTTCCTCTCCGAGTTCTCTGACTAATTCGTCTCGAATTGGAGAATCCGGGTCCGAATATTTTCTCGCGATCTCATCCGAGCTGATTCGAAACGCGCCTATACTTTCCAGAATCTTTGCAGCAGTAGACTTTCCACCCCCGATAATTCCGGTGAGCCCGACCAAGAATGCCTTATCCATCCTCTTTGAGCTTCCGGACATGTAGGAAGATTAGATCGAGTGCCAGAAAAAGTACAAGCAAAAAAGAATCGCTATCGAACTCGGAAAAATGAGCTGAGGTTGTAGGAACTTGTTGTAGAATGGTCGGAAGGTTCGGCGTTCTATCCCTGAAAAAGGGGAATCTCTGTCACGAGTCCGGAAATTAGGAGCAGCATGAAGTATTTGGAAACCTCTCAAATCATCCCGTCCAAGGGGATGTCTTACACTATGTACGAAATCGAGGGACTCGATCAGATTTTGAGAATGATGACCTACATTCCGGATACGGACGAAATACATATTTATCCGAAGCCTCCGGTCAAGAAACTGTATAAGCCGGAACTTTGCAAGGAAGTAGATCCGGTCGTTTTTACGGAACTTTGGAAATTGGGGGAAGAGAGGAAGGCGGGAAATTAGGCAGTGGCTCCGGGTGGAATCGAACCACCGACACAAGGATTTTCAGTCCTCTGCTCTACCGACTGAGCTACAGAGCCAAACCCAGTGCCAGGATATGAACGCGACCTCGAGTGTCAATGGAAAATAAAAGTTCTGACCTGCACGTTCCAGTTGTTCATCCGCTCGAAACTTCGGGGCAAAAAAAAGCTAGGGATCTGATGGTCCGAACACAAATCGAAGCGAGAGGGATTCAGAATTCTAAAGTTCTAGAGGCGATGCGGAAAGTGCAACGGCATCTTTTCCTTCCGGACGATCTTCAAAAATATTCTTATGATGATAAGGCAATTCACGTGGGCTGGAATCAGACGATTTCTCAGCCTTATATTGTCGCTTACATGTCAGAGCGGTTGGCGTTAGAGCCGGGGATGACTGTTCTGGAAATCGGTACTGGAACTGGATACCTGACTGCAATTCTGAATGAGCTGGGGGTGAAAATCGTCTCGGTAGAAATCGTTCCTGAATTGCATAAAAAGGCAATTCAAAACCTCGAAACTTGGATTCCGTCTTTTTCAAAATTGCAGACTGTACTTTTGGGGGATGCGTATGAGGTGGCAGAAAAATTTGGAGCTTTTGATCGTCTGGTCGCCTCTGCTTGTTTTCCTACTGTTCCTAAGTCCGAGAGTCCTTTCTTCAGACACTTAAAGGACTTGGCAAAGGCAGTTCTGCCGATTGAATACAATTCCGAATTTCAGTATTTATTGACGCTGCAAAAAAAGGAAAACAGTTGGGTGGTTCTGAATCGACTTCCAGTCAAATTCGTTCCTTTAGAGGGGAAAGGGAAAGTTTCTTTCTAACACAAATCTAATATTCTGAATATTTAATGTACATAAAAAAAGGTCCTCTATACAGAGGACCTTTTTGCAACTTATACACTTGATTTAAAGAATTAAATCTCGTGTTTGTATCCAAAGCGATACTGGGTTCCTCCCAGAACGATCGGATAAGCAACGCTAGGTGCTAAGGACTGTGCTCCACCAGCAGATTGTGGGTGAGCAATACCGTATTTGAAGGAATACAGAGTTTCAGCTTCAAAGTAAATATGTCCTTTGTCGGAAATCCGAGCTTGAGCTCCTACCAGCCAGTTTGGCGCAAGACCAGCTACGTGGAATCTAGTATTTTCGAAATTGGTAGTAGGGTTGGTTCCATCAGCCAATAAGTTCGTGATTGTAGAGCTTCCTAAGCCGAGTCCAATCAATGCTTGGTGCACGTCTTCCACTCTTGAGCTACCTGCAAGACTCCATCCACCATTAAAATAGTGTAATCCAGCACCAACGTAAAGAGCAGCATCTTCAGAAACTGAAACTTTGATACCTACGTTGACTGGAATTTGGACCGCATTATAATCCCAAGTAATATCATAGAATTTGTATTCTACAAATTTCATGGATGATTGCCCACCGGCAACTTTTCTCGTATAGTGAGCGTTTACCCTCCAGAAGAAAGCCTTTCCGAAATCGCGCTCATAGCCAGCGGAAATAGTCATACCTGACATTGCACCACTTGTTTTTGCTTTGATGATATTCGCGGTAGTATGCTGCAGAGAAAGCATGCGGTTTTCCGGAATAATTGCGCGACGAACCGCGACCCCAGCGTTTGCGTTTGCTGGAGCATTCGGTGCAACGTCAAAGTAGTTGGACGCATCCAAACCATCGGTAGCGATTGTTTCGCCGAGTTGTCCTAAGTCGAACTGAAGACCCAATCCTCCGGTAACGTAGGACTTAGCACTCAGATTTGCTGTAGTGAACAGGAAAGCTGCCACTATCAGCGCCTTGCTGATATTACGAACCATTTATATAGCTCCTTAAACTTTTCGTATCGTAGAGTGGAAATTACCCGAGCATTTTATGTCTATAGTGGGCTCAAGCATAGGACAGGACTCTAATTTTGTAGGGACCCTTGTCAAACAGGATATTCCAAAATGGCAAAAAAAGTAGGAAAGGGTCCATTTTATTTCGAACAAAAGTTAGGAGAAGGTTTTTGAGCAGAGAACATTATTTATATTCTGAGTCACCGTTCATTCTGTGAAAATGTCTCTTATATTTCGTTTTTATGAAAAAGAAACTCCTTGCGAATCCTCTCGAACCAGAATCTCATGGAAGAAGCCGTTGGGGGTGGGAGAGGAGAATTCCAATCTCTGAGAGAGTCCCTGGAACCTGATCAGGATAATGCCTGCGAAGGAAAACGGAGGAAAGCGATAGATTCTTCGAGAATTCAAATTTTTCAGAAAGTTAAGTTTGAGTTTTATTTTCGATCATCAGTAAAAGCTGATTGAATCGAAAATTTCCCCCCAGATTTTCACAGTTTCGTTCCAGTCAGGATTTTCTTTCCCAATCGTCGGAGGAAAATATGGATCCTATCCAAGCAGAATTTGCCGCCAAGCATTCAATACCGAGTAAGAAAATCAATCTAACTGATGGAACTTCTTATTCTACCTATTCAACAGAAGGACCCTGGGGTGGCGATAACCTAACAATAGATATGCGAGTCGGAATTCCGAAGCTTCGTGAGGAATGGATTCGAAAGAGGGTGGAAAGAGGTGATCAGAATCACTCGCAAATGTTTTATGCAAAACGAGGAATTTTGACCGAGGAAATGAGATACGTTGCCTTGAGAGAAGGCATGGATCCTGAATTCGTACGGAGCGAAGTCGCCAGAGGAAGGGCGATTATTCCATCGAATCGCAAGCATCCTGAGTTGGAACCGATGATTATCGGAAAAAATTTCTTGGTGAAGATCAACGCAAATATCGGGAATTCAGCGATTTCTTCTTCGATCGAAGAAGAGGTGGAGAAACTCAGATGGTCGGTTCGATGGGGAGCGGACACAGTCATGGATCTTTCCACCGGAAAAAATATTCATGAAACCAGAGAATGGGTGATTCGGAATTCACCTGTTCCAATTGGCACTGTCCCTATCTACCAAGCATTAGAAAAAGTGAAAGGAAAGGCCGAAAATCTTACGATCGACGTCTTTCTGGAAACTCTGGAGGAGCAAGCAGAACAGGGAGTGGATTATTTTACGATTCATTCAGGAGTACTGTTACGTTATATTCCGCTCACAGCAAAAAGAACTACGGGCATAGTATCTAGGGGAGGCTCCATCATCGCGAAATGGTGTCTTGCGCATCACAAAGAGAACTTTCTGTATGAAAGATTCGATGACATATGTAAGGTCATGAAGAAATACGGAGTTTCTTTTTCACTCGGTGACGGACTTCGTCCTGGAAGCATCGCAGACGCGAATGACGAAGCCCAATTTGGCGAATTACGTGCGTTAGGCGAACTTACCAAAAAAGCCTGGGAAGAAGATATCCAGGTAATGATCGAAGGTCCCGGACATGTACCAATGCACCTCATCAAAGAAAATGTGGATCTGCAAATGGAAATTTGTCAGGAAGCTCCCTTCTATACGCTTGGACCTCTTGTGACAGATATTGCTCCCGGTTACGACCACATCACATCTGCAATCGGAGCTGCGATCATTGGCTGGCATGGTACAGCGATGCTTTGTTATGTGACTCCGAAGGAACACCTCGGATTGCCAGATAAAGGAGATGTAAAAGCAGGAGTGATTGCGTATAAGATCGCGGCGCACGCTGCAGATCTTGCCAAAGGGCACCCGGGTGCGATGGAAAGGGATAATCTTTTGAGCAAAGCAAGGTTTGAATTCCGCTGGGACGATCAATTTGCGTTATCTCTGGATCCGGAAACAGCGAAATCCTTTCATGACGAAACCTTGCCACAAGATAGAATGAAAACTGCTCATTTCTGTTCCATGTGTGGGCCTCATTTCTGCTCTATGAATCTTACGCAAGAACTGAGAAAATACGCAGATGAGAAGGGTCTCAGTGAGTCGGATGCTGTGGAAGAAGGATTGAAGGAAAAATCCGAGGAGTTCCTGGAGAAAGGCGCTTCGATTTATGTTGCCCCTTAAGGGTTAAGTCCGAATCAGGGTTGTGAAGGCCCGGGCGGGAGGCCCGGGCGCCTCCGATTCTTTCTTTGTGAACTCAATACTTATCAAAACATTTCAGCCTATCATTCAGATTCTAAATCTAAAGTTTTACTTTGTTTAGGTTAAGTATTTAAGAGAAAAGTTATTCGCCTTTCCTTAAACGAGAGATTTGTGCAAAATTCTGAATTATGTGACAAAGCAGTAGCAGAACGATGGGCGACTCTTAGAAAAAGCGGAGATGATTCGATAGAAATTGATTTTCGAATGACAAACTAGACTCTTCCTTCAAACTTTTTCGCGGCTCCTCGATAGGGAGAAAAAGGAAGGTCCTAAATTTGTACGAGTTTCCGCTTGAAGATCGAATCTCTATCTTTGCAGCGAGATTTTCTCCCGACCAAGGAGAATTGAATACTTGGTTAGAGGAATTGCACCTTCACGGAATAATCGAAGTGATTTTTTGGGGAAGCCAAGGTGACGCATCTAACTGGAAGTCCGCCGAAAAATTCAGGGAATTCGTAAAGATATTAAAAGAAGAGAATATAGCAATTTCTACGATCGACGGATCTAGGTTTCGCGCCTCAGGAAGCTCGGCGGATAAATTAGAAGCTTATTTTCGAAAGAGCGCTAAATCCGGATCCGTGATGGTCTTTTACTCTGCGGATTTTAGTCAGGAGCTTTTGGTTCTATTGAATGAAAGATTTCCCGCAAAAAAAATAGAGCACAATAAATCTGAAAAAACCCTCGAGCCAGAACCGAAAGAGGAATTAGAAAAACAAGATATTCTTAAGGATGAGATATCATCCGAGGCGCACACCGAGGAAGCCCACAAAGGCGCAGCGCTCGCAGGAGGAGAAAAGGGGGGTGGTCTTTTCAAGGCATCTGCGATCACGATTCGAGTTAAGCTACTTTCGATCGTAACTGCGATCGTTGTCTTGAGTATGGGACTTGTGATCGGTTTGGCGACTACTCTGTTTCGTAATTACACCGTATCACTGATTCAAGAATACAATTTGAGTTTGGCCAGATTGACTGGATTGCAAGTCGGTTTGAGGATCCGAGAATTGAGCTCCAAACTGGATCAGTTATACTCTCAATCGAACACCCCAATCGCTCCAAAATCGAGTGGTCAAAAATTATCCGTACCAAATTTCCTTCAGTCTTATTTTCAAAATAATCCTAGAATCCTGGCTTGGGGCAAAGAAAGGGGAGGAGTCTCTCTCATTTACTGGAATCCTAGATTTTTACAAGATCTGCATAAGGATGAAAAAGAGATCAGCAAGATTTGGGATAGTACATCGCAGGAAGAACAGTCAAAATTGTTTGTTTCAAACGGTGGACATTTACTTCTAGCGAATCTAAGTATTCGATTCGGTTTTCCTTTAGTTCTTTTCTCCGATAGAAAGAAGGGCGGTGCGGAAGCTAGCTTTTTTCTGATTGCACCCGGAGAACTTTGGGAATCGGCTCGCTCCGCCTTGCAAACAGATTTGTTTCGGATCTGGGTCGTAGATGCTCAGGGAAAGTTAGTAGCACATACTGACGAATCAGAGGCTCTATCAGGAAAAGATTATTCAAAAAATCCTCTAGTTCAGTTTTTACTTCGAAATCCTGCGGATAACGGTTCTCAGACCGCGGAATTTGAAGGAAAGGAAACTCTTGGCTCCTTTCAACAGTTAGAGGATGGAAATCTAGCTGTGGTTTCCTCACTCGAAGCAGATCGCGCTTTTGAAGCGGTCTATCGGATTCGTCGACAAAACCTGTACATTCTGCTTTCTGTTCTTTCACTTGCGTTCTTGGTTGTGTTTTTCTTTTCGAGAACATTGACTGTTCCCATTATAAATTTATTAAGTGCGACTCGACAGATAGAGAGAGGGAACTATCGAGTGGCAATTAAACCTGTAACAAGAGACGAGGTCGGAGTGTTGACCAACTCTTTCTTGGCAATGGCGAAAGGGCTGGAAGAAAGGGAAAAGATAAAAGATACCTTTGGTAAATTTGTCAACAAAGAGATCGCAGAACGCGCGTTAGCTGGTGATATTTCACTCGGCGGTGAAACGAAAGAAGTGGCGGTATTCTTTTCGGACCTTCGGGATTTTACCGGTATGGCAGAAAAGATGCGACCGAGTGAAGTTGTCGAATTTTTGAATCAGTATTTCACCGAGATGGTGGAATGCATTTATTTGACCCAGGGCATCGTAGATAAATTCATCGGAGACGCGATTATGGCGCATTGGGGAGCTCTTTACTCCGATGGGAATGACACTCGTAATGCGGTCAACGCAGCCCTGTTAATGAGAAACGCATTATTAGAATTTAATAGAATCGGCCTACAAATGGGCAGACCGAAGGCCCGTTTCGGTTGCGGGATCAATACAGGCCCGGTCGTTGCAGGACAGATCGGTTCGGAAAAGAAGTACGAATTCACGGTTATCGGAGATACTGTGAATCTTGCTTCTAGAATCGAATATATGAACAAGGATTTCGGAACCGATATCCTTGTTTCGGAATCTTCCTACCTGAAAGTGCAAGAAACTTTTTATTTTGAAAAGCTTCCTGCAATTTGGATCCGAGGCAAGGAAGAGCCCCAAACTTTGTACGCTGTCCTGGGGTGGAAGAGCGATAAGGAATCACCGAAGAACCTAGAAGAGCTCCGCAAGATTTGCGGTATCCCGACTCCGACTTCTCCTTCTAAAGCACTTGCCCAGTAGGTACAACCGTGAACTGGAAATCCTACAAAAGAGAAATTCAAGTCGCAGTAGCCTGCTCCATTAGTTTGGTGCTTTCTCTGAGTTTACTATATCTAGAATCCAAATCCAGGGGAAGTTCCGGAAAAGAGATCATGGGGACAGTCTCGTTTCGATATAAAACGGCCCAGAGAAAATTTCCTGACAGAATGCTTTGGGAAGATTTGGACCAAGGCATGGCCGTACACGATAAGGACTCCATCCGAACCGATGAAGCATCCGAAGCGATCGTTTATTTAAATTCTGGTACTCAAATCGAATTGGATCCTCAGTCTATGGTGGTTCTTCAGTTAAAAGAAAATAAGGAAAATCTAGAATTAGGAGAAGGCAGTTTACTCGTAATTAACGGGAAAAAAGCACTATCCGTTTTGACAGGAAGCGTGGGCCTAAACCCGAAATTGGATTCTGTCTTCCGTACTACCAAGTCCAAAGACGGAGTTCGGGCAGAGGTTCAGAAGGGGGAGATAGAATGGACCGAGGAAGGAATCGTCAAATCTACGTTAGTCGCTGGTGAGTCCGCACTTGAAGGAAAGCCATTTAAAAACGAGCTAAACTTAATTTCTCCTGAAGATTCCAGAAGATATTTTCCTGTCGGCAAGGATGAAACGGTGGAATTCAGCTGGAACGACTCTGATAATGCCTCTGATTTTTGGTGGGAAGTCTCGACGCAAAGGGACTTTTCTGCTATCCGGCATAAAAAGAGAGTCAAAGGAAAATCGATCAAAGAGAGATTCAGCGAAGGAATTTTCTTTTGGAGAATCCGTACCTTTGACGGAAAGAGTATATCACAAATACATAAATTTCGAATATTGCCGAATCCTCCTCCTTCTTTGCACTATCCTGCTCCGGGAAGTAAACACGACGAGAGAACAGTTTCGTTTGCGTGGTCCAGGCTAAAAATTGCGAGCGGTTATCGATTACAAATTTCTACAGATCCAAACTTCGCAAACTGGCGTGAGTCTCAAGTTTTTAGAACGAACTTGTCCTTAACATTGGATCCAGGCACTTATTACTGGAGGGTTGTTTCATACGCAAATTTACCAGGCACTGATTCTGCTTCCGAACAAAGAATGCTTATCGTAAACGCTCAGGCTCCGACCATTTCGGAAAAAGAAGAGCAAATAAGCTCGGGGCAAGCCACTGAGGAAAGTAAAGTTGCAGAAAATACGAAGGTTACCGAAGCCACGAATAGTCTAATTCTCGAGTACCCCAAGAATAACACAATTGTAGACATGACCGGAAAAGATTCTCTCGTGTTTCGATGGAAATCGGATCTTCCTGAAGCTAAGAGCGAATGGAAGTTTCGATTGTATTTGCAGAAGGGTGGCGGCAACGAGCTTGTCTATGAACGAAAAGTTAAAGGTAAAAAATTCGGATTTAGAGATTTAGAAAAATTGGATATAGGTAAGTTCGTTTGGTCTTTGGAATTAGAAGGAAATTCTCAGATTAACTCACAAGCTGAATTCAAGATATTATTAAGGGAAGAATTGGAAGCACCGGAAACAAAATCGAGCGGCGCAAGACCTTAAGGAAATAGATCGATCTTGGATAGAAAAATAATGCGTAGGTGTAGGCAAAGTATCCCTTATATAGCGATTCTTTTGTTCCTTTTCGGCAGATCTGTATTTGCCGAAGAAAGAGAATTCATTTATTATATAGAGTGGAAAGAGGTAAAGGGCAGTCGCGGATATTTAGTAGAAGTGCGAAAGTCATTCGAGGAACCTCAGGTTTCAGAAGCACTTGTTTTGGAGAGGAAGGTCCAAGAGAACGAGATAGAGTTCAAAGTTGCCTCCGGGGTTTACGAATTCAGAATCGCTGCACTCAATCGATTTGGAAAGCCATCTGCATTTACAGCGTGGACAAAATTTAAAGTGGAACAGGACAGGCCAAAGGCAGTTGCGATTGCTGAAAAAGAAGGAAAGCAAGTTTCAGATCAATCCTTCGTTTGGGTGCCTGGATGGGGTTTTTACAAGAACGATCAAAAGTGGAAAGCAAGCGCGGTTTGGCTTTGGTTCGGAGTATTGGGAGTTGTAGGTAACTCGGAAAGAATGGCCGGCAATCGTTTGGCAGATGATTCTATGAATGATCCAAAAGTGATCGGGCTTTTGAGCCGAAATATTCCAACGGTTGGTACGTTTGCATTGTTAGAAGCGAGAAATCATGATAAAGCGGAATATCATACACATCAGCAAAATCAGGCATTGATTGGTGGAATCGCAATCCTCAGTTTGGCCTACATCTTATGGTGGGAGAATCGGTCTATCGCCGGTTCAAAGATTAGCTTGCGTGTAGTGCCAGAAATACAATCGAATGCTGGAGCTTATTCGGCTTCGAGCTTTTTAAGCGGTAAGTCCTCCCGAATTGAAATGACATTTTCTTGGAGCTACTAGATGCACTATGAAACTATCACACAAAAAAACAGATGTATCGGGTCTAGGTAATTTATTATTTTTGCATAATATATCTAAGTTCCTTTCGATTGGTATATTTTTCTCCACCAAAAAGAAGGAACTTCGTAGAAGGAACGTGTCTTCAGGTGGTTTTTTGGGATCACTGAAACTTTTTATTTTAACACTTATAGTTGTTTCTTGTTCAAAACCTTTTCCAAGCGGAGATGAAGCGATTCTGCTACTCAATCCAAATTTTTTGGGGGCAATTGCAGATCCTGCTCTGAGTTATAAGTACATATTTGTTACTGTTACTCCAAGGACCGGGGGCTTGAGCGGAGTCGCCGGTGCAGACGGAATTTGTGCCACCGAGAAGGATACAAATTTTGCGACATACCCAGGAATAGGAACCGACTATCAAGCGTTAGTTGTCGGGACTGGAAGAGTTGCGTGCACGACTGCATTCTGCTCAGGCGGTTCTGCAGAAAATTCAGGTTGGCCTTTATTACCAAGTACCGCTTACTATCTTAATTATCCGGCTCCTGTAAGAGTGTTCCTAACAGGTACTCACGGAATTCCAGGAACAACTCCCGGAGTGAGTGGTTTTCCGCTAGATCAGCCTTTCAGTTCGAACGGAGCTCTGCAGTGGTGGACAGGTCTCGCCGCGGATTGGACTTCTTCTCCCGGAGAAGATTGTTCGACCTGGGGTGATGGTACAGGAGGATCGTTTGGCCAATTAGGAACCGGCGGATTCACGAATGACCAAGCGATTAATTCTACATTTTCTTCTGCCTGCAATACATCTCCAGTGCAGTTGCTGTGCGTGAGGAAGTGATCCATGAGAAAAGTTGTTTTTGGGATTAATATTAGCGCTGACGGGTACTGCGGGGCCGTGCGCCAGCATCCTCGCAAATCTTTTGTTTTTCAGAACGACTAAATTTCTTCACAAATCGATAGAATAACTTATTGACATGGGTATAACTCGGGTTATACCAGCATTATGAAGACAGCTGTTTCAATTCCCGATGCTTTATTTAAAGCAGTAGAAGAAACTGCTAAAAGGCTAGGAATTCCTAGGAGCCAACTTTTTGCCAAGGCATTAGAAGAGTTTATTCGATCACATAGCAAGCAATCAGTTACTGAAAGACTAAATGAAATCTATGGAGATCGAAAAGATAACTCAAAAGACAATATCAATAATCTATCTGTCGAATTGCTTCGCAAGAGTTTAAAGAATGATTCGTGGTGAAATTTGGTGGGTGGATTTAGGTATTCCATTTGGAAGTGAGCCCGGTTTTAAGCGTCCAGTTTTAATAGTACAAGACGATTCTTTTAATGAGAGCAATATTAATACGGTAATCGTAGTTTCAATTACATCAAATTTGAATTTAGCCGAAGCCCCAGGCAATGTTATTCTCTCTAAAAAAGATTCTAACTTGTCAAAAAACTCAGTCGTAAATGTTTCTCAGATAGTAACTTTAGATCGAGAAAGGTTTATTGATAAAGTCGGCAAATTGAAATCGAGCAAGATGACTGATATTGAAGAAGGGTTACGGCTAGTTACTGGCCTTAATTAATGCACATCGCCTAACAGTCGATTCTGACGCTGCACTTTAGCTCGCTAATACAAAATGTAATCGAGTCCTCGTTGTTAGGTGAACACAATCAAACTTTGTTGTTAGTTCATGAGCAAAGTTTTAAGATTCACGAAAAGGAAAATTTTGCAAATGAATAAAATAGGTTTAATAACTTTGATTCTGCTAATAGGCAATTGCTTCTTAATTTCTAAGAAAGAAAAAATAAATATTAGAACAACGAAATATCAGGTAATCGTAAAAGAAGGTGCAATTAGAAAAGAACCAAGTATAAAATCTCCAACTTTAGGAAAGGTTCTGGAGAATGAAATGGTCGAAGTCATTGAATTCTTGGATAAAAAAGAAACACTTACAATTAAATATGGCTTTAGAGATAAATGGGCCAAAGTGCTTTTCAATGGTGACGAAACTGGATATATATTTGGATCCTTAATTCAACTAGCTTCTCTGAATGATTATCAATGTCCTCAACCGTTAAGACTTTTGAATGTTAAGATTAAAGGCGAAGGTTCCTACTTAAAAATTTGTTCAGACGGGTCCTATGAATTATCTGAATATTATAATTGTGAGGGGTATAATTGTTCGGAGCATGGATGTTTTGACGCTACGAAAAAGAAAATAACATTGATTCCCAAAAAAGAATTTTATTACAAAGGCGTTGGTGAACCAGAAGTGTGCACTCATGGCTGTACATATTCGGTCTATTCAACAATAAGTAAATTTTCAAGTCGTAAGCCTCACGATTTGAAGGATACTTTCGAATACGGTGATTTAAACTTAGAAAAATTTAATCCAAAAGACTCTCGATTTGAAATAACAGAATTACCGAAAGGATACAATTGTCGGTATAATCAACTATTTTAAAGAGTTGTGCCTAACTACGGCTTCTCGTTTCGTTTTAGGGTGCCAAGACGATCCTCGCTCCAACTCAGCAAATTATACGGTAACTTTGAAGGAGAAGATTTCTTGACCAGTCTAAGCAAAACGTAATAGAATTCCAACCGGTACAACTCATGGAAAAGAATCGGCTCGAAGCGTTTTCTGACGGCATAATTGCTATCATCATTACCATCATGGTGCTGGAATTAAAAGTTCCCCACAATCCCACTTGGCAAAACTATATTGATGCCTATCCTCTTTTCGTCAGTTATGCACTTAGTTTTGTTTTTGTCGGCCTCTACTGGAGCACTCATCATCATTTGTTCCATAGAGCAAGAACGGTTAACAACAGAATTCTCTGGTTCAATATGCTTTCTCTATTTTGGCTTTCGCTTATTCCGTTTACAACCGCGACAATGGGCGCTAGTGCCTTTGCAGATATCACCGTCGCATTTTATGCTGCAGTATTAGCCTTAGTCACCTTATCGTACGTTATTTTAGTGCAACAGCTGTGTCGTCTACATGGGGCGGACTCTGCTTTCTCCAAGGCATACACAGGCCATTCCAAAAGTTATGTTACGATCGGGCTAAATACTTCTGCTGCAATCATCTCCCTCATTGGCTTTCCGAAAATTGCTTTTATCGCGATCTGCCTGATTGCTTTAATATGGTTCGTACCAAACTTTCGGATCGAAAACAATCTTAAGGAAGAAGAATAAATTTGTACGAACTGTTTCGGTGCTAGCGCTATTAAGCATTTCCGGCAATTCCGTTGAATTCTGGATGGGGATCCAGGATGAATATGAGGTTCGCGAGCAAAGGGAGCGGATTTCAAGTGAATTGAAAGAGATAAAAAATTATAAAGATTGAATTAGCGCGTAGCGCTTAAAAGCCGACTCAACGGCAAAACGCAAATGACGTTCATGCAATGCACTTAATTTAGAAACTAAGATTGGCGATCGACCTTAATTTAGGACACATCGCCTCTCGCTCAGCTCTCTACAATTCCAGCGCGGATCGCGTACACGACTAGGTCTGCTACTTTGTGCAAGTCTAGTTTTTTCATAATATTTGCCCTGTGTACTTTCACTGTGGCAGGAGAGATATGAAGTAGCTTGCCGATCTCTTCGTTGGAGTTCCCTTCTGCTATCAATTTTAGAATCTGTCTTTCACGATCGGAAAGTACGGAGAAAACTGAAGGACCTGCGTTCAATCCATCCTCTGGTTGGTCTCCGCCTTTCTTACGATTCATACCAGATAGAACTCTAGTTGCAATTCTTGGGCTAAGATAAGTTTCTTTTCTACGTACTGCATCAATCGCTCTGAGCAGATCTTCACCTGCATCATCTTTCAGCACGTAACCGTTGATTCCGAGATCTACCAGTTTTTGGATATATTCTTCGTTATCGTGGCGAGATAAAATAATAACCTGTATCTTTGGATAATATCTTTTGATTCCTTTTACAAGATCAATGCCGCTGACTCCCGGCATGGAAATATCTGTAATTACAAGATCGGGCTCTAATTTTCCGATCTCATCTAACGCCTTTTCTGCGTTAGCGTTTTCTCCAACGATTTCTAAATCACTCTGGCCAGATATAATCAGCCTTAGCCCTTCACGAAGAATTGCATGGTCATCCACCAGATAAAGTTTACAAACAGAAGGTTGAGGGTTCATACTTTCTCCTTTGAAAGTTGGTAAAGTGGAATCCGTAGAACGTAATAAGTCCCTTTACCTGGTCGCGATTCCAGAAAGAGAGTACCGTTCAAGTCTTCGGTCCTCCTCCTGATATTTTCCAATCCGAAACCTGTCGCTTTCAGTCTTGCCTCCTTCTCTTCAAATCCCTTTCCATTGTCCCTAGCGCTCACCACCAGATAACCGTTCTCTGATAATAGACGAAGTTCCACCTTGTTTGCTTGAGAATGTTTCAGAATATTTGCACAGATCTCTTGCAGAATTCGATAGGTTTGATTTTGAATATGCTGTGGTATATTTTCGGCGATATGGAAGTTAGTCTTAACTTGTATCTTTTGCAACGGAAATATTTGGCTTGTTAGGGATCGTACCGCAGCTTCCAACCCTAGTTCTTTTAGAGAAGAAGGTTGTAAATTTGTGTAAATTTCGCGTAATTCTTGGCTTGCTCGATCGATAAGTTCTAATCCAGCTTTGAATGATTCCGGGTGCTCCGATGGGGATCTTTCGTAAGCCTGGAAATGCAACTTAGCGGCCAGCACTAATTGTCCTACACCATCATGCAGCTCCCTTGACAATCTGGACCTTTCCTCTTCTTGGGAGGCCAGAACTTTTGTATGCAGGGAAGCTACCTTCTTTTCGAGCTTTTTGTTATGGCTGATATCTTTCAGAATCATTCCGATGTAAGACTCGAAATGAAATAACGAATATCCGTAGAATTTCTTCCCTTTCCGAAATTCCTGGTTTTGCACTCTCGTGAGTGTATTTTTGGTCTTTTCCAGATTCTCTTTTAGATTGGCCTCTTCTTTTGAATCCAAATCTAGAAGCAAAAATAGACTTTTTCCGATCGGACTGGATCCAAGTAGGAACTCCTTCTTAAAGCAAGTATTGGCATATCGAACCATGTAGTCTTCATCCAAGGCGATAATCGGAGAGATCTCATCTACTAATGGTAAGAAATATGCAAAATTTTGCTCTGACTCGGAGCCGAAGGAATTTGGATCTGGGGATTTCAAGGAGCCTGAACTCACATGGATCAGCATAGGCTAGATCTCGTGACTCGAAAAGGAAAAAAAAGCCTTCCCCCGGCCGAAGGGGGAAGGCTTGGAAGGATGCTTTTTACTCTTTCAGGAGTCCTTAGGGCGTTGCTGGAAATACATCCGACAGATTTGGAGTTCGGAACCAATCCAAATCAGTAGTTCCAAGTGATTCATACCAAGGTTGGAACTGTGAATAAGCGGTTCTTATATTGATTCTTTCGTAAGGCCAGAGGAAATTTCCCGGGATGAGTAGAGCCCAAGGGAATCCAGTGCTGTCTCTATACAAATCCTTTCCTGCTGAATCAAAGAACCGATTTGCCATATGGATATCTTTTCCAGTATTGATCACATGGATAAATGTATCATAAGGCGCAGAACCCAGCGCAATTTTGGATATTGGTTTGGAAAGGATCACTTCTAACTTGGCCGATTTTCCGATTTGGAAAGTCGTATTCTTTTTGCTCGCGTTAGAAGAGGTGATCGTCGTATTACTGCTAGGCAACACTTCCAAGCTGTCCATTGCAGGGCCTGTGCCTTCTAGATTGGCTTCGACCGTGCTTCCGTCTGTACTGATTCTTTGGAGAGTGTAGTTTGCAACTTCTGCATGTGGTAAGCCGATTTTCAGAACATGATTATAGGCTGCACCTTTTGCGACGTGTGTAAACCTTCCTCTGACTCGGACGACTTCTCCGTATTTATTCAGATCTTCTTCAAACACTGCGCGGATTACGTAGTCGTTGAAATCTGAATCTCCCTGTGCTGGGTATAAATCTTCGAATGCGATGGAATAATAATCCGTTGCTGGAATCCGAATCGTGCTAACTCTATTCGGATCCGTTGGATAAGAGTCTGCGATATCAGGCACACCGTCTCCGTCAGTATCTGGAAGTTCGATCACGTTTCCGTTAAACGAAATCGAGATACGTCTGCTGATCTTCGTAACCTTTATAATATCAATATCTGCTTCGTAAAGTTTTCCGAACGCCTCTACACGTAAGTGGACGCAATTCGTATCAGCGTCTACGGTAAAGCTACCTTGGACTTCTCCGTTCGGGTTTGTGTACGCTGAGAAAATCGTTTTAGTACTGGGAAGGCTTGGGTCCGATGAAGCCATGGTGACTTGTACGGAAGTTCCGTCTAACGGCAAACCGGTAGTGCCGTCCAATAGAACTTGAACGTTCACCAATATGGTTCGAGTCGTATCAAAGACAAAATCTACAGGAGCTGTTTCGTCCTGTATATCAATTCCAAAGTCTTGAGATCCTGTGGGAGCAGGTGCAGCAGGATTTCCATCTACCAAACCTAAGAGCCATTGGTAAGCAGGATCTTGTTGGGAAGAGCAGGAAACGCAAAGCACCAGTGAAAGAGTAGCAAGTAGTTTTGTTGTTTGTCGAGTTATGCGCGACATGTTTTAAATCCCCTCCGGGAATGCCTTGATTATGTGTGCATAACGTGCTCTTTCACAATACGCCCGAAGGTATATTGTTTTGAATCCTTGGGTAAATTAGAAAAACTTTGAATAGCGTTCGTTACAGATAGTCAAATGCCCATTTGTCGGCTTACACTGTTCGGAAATCAGTATACGGAATTAAAACTTTCTGCAGCCTTTGTCCGGAAGGAATGAAAATCTCCGGAAGAAAGAATATTACAAAATTTGAGTATATCCTCTGGAATTTCAGAAAACTTTGCTTCTCCTTCTCCGATTTTGATCATCATGTCTGCCAAGTAGATTGGATAAAGAAATTCCTTGTTCCCTTCACTGTGAGCTAAAGGTCTGTGATGATACTCCATAACGTCAGAGTATAGTTGAGGAAAATGCCATTTTTCCGCGATCAGAGCGCCTAACTTTGTATGAGTAATTCCAAGGCTTGCCTCTTCCATTGAGATTGCAGAAGCGATTTCCTTGGAGGCAGAGTAAGTATGAATTTTTTCCATACACTCCGGTTCTAGGGATAAAAGGATGATTTCACCGATATCGTGCAAAAGTGCCGCAGAGACTAGATTGCTCGTTACATCCTTGTTGAGTCCGATTCTTTGAGCGATGAGTTTGGAATAGTACGCGCACTGGTTCGATTTTTCCCAAATCATCAGGAATGCAGGATATCTTTTTTCCAAAATTTCCTTTGTACCTAAGGAGTAGAGCAGGCCTTGCAGTTCCTTTAGTCCGATTAACTGGACTGCTCTATCCAGAGACTCCACTTTTCCCCCTCTTCTGAACGCTGCAGAATTGGCAAGCTTTAGGATATTTGCGGAGAGCGAAACGTCTCGTTTGATCATTTCTGCGATCTGATTAATACTCGAATTCGGCTTATCGATCATAGTTTGGATATCTTGTATCGCCTTCGGAAAAGTGGGAAGCTGATCGACCTCTTTGATAATGGTTTCGACTTTTTTGAGCTGAAGGTTTTCTTTCTGAATGTTCAGAGGGATATCGATGATAATAGAAGTATTATTTCCTTGGCTTTCTACTCTATAAGAACCTGCTCCGAGTCCGTCATTTTTTAACATCATCAGAATCATTATTAGTCCTAACCCGGCTCCTTCTGTTTCGTCATTGTTCTCTAGAAAAGCTTCCGCTAGATCCGTATAAGTTTTAGCCTGACCGATTCTCTGGTTAATGCGCTCGGTTTCTTCTAAACTAAGTTTGACATTATTCATGACCCGGATTCGAATCATTTCTTTATTATGAATAAATGAAACCACAATCACATAGTTGTTTTTGTGAAGTAGGCTATCATACTTATCTTTGTTTTCCAAATAAGTCTGTTTAAAGCCTACGATGTTGCTGCGATACTTCAGAGGATCATGAATGTCGGCTTGTAGCTCTCTGAAATAGATTCTTTTCACATTCGCTTTTACTGTATTGGACACGGTCTCTTTTAATGCGGCAAAAACTGAATCTCTAATATAAATAATATCCAAATGCAAGAGGAAGCGATCCAAAGTTCTCGCTAAAATCGTATCAATGTCTTCTGTTAGTGTATGAAATTTGAAATGGAACGGAACATTTTCTTTGATTGGTTGATTTAGATCCTTTAAGTTGCTGAAGAGTCCAGCATCCTTGTGGTGGTATAGTTCAGGTGTTGCCACTTGGCTCATACAAAATCTCTTTTCGAATTTTTAAAATGAAGCGTGAGCAAAGATAGGCATTCAAAGTCACGCTTAGATGATTTATATATACGAAAAATGTTGAAAAAAATGTACGTTAGTGGCGCTTTCTTTTTAAAGTTTTTTACTGGAGTGAACGTTTGATTACATGACCGCTATAGAAAGATTGGAATTATGAATCAAGAATGGCGACTAACGTTTCATAAAACAGACGACTTTTTTAAAAGTTGGTTCTCCGAACGATTGGTTGAAAAACCGACCCAGGTGCAGTTATTAGAGGGGGCTCACTGCTTGTTACGGAATGATCGTTCAATAAAAGGGTTGCCTATTTCTCTGAAATAGAGTTTGATAATCCTTTAGATTCTGACTCGTATTCGAGCCCTGTGCAAAAGGAGCACACCTAAATGCAGACCACCTTAACGCAATCCCGCCAAACTACACCGGCATCGGGTTCCACTAGCGCATCTTTTCCGCCAGCTAATCCAAAGGAAATGGAAAGGGTCTTTCATAGCCAGCAAAGGCATTTCCACAAAGTATTGAAATTAACCAAAGCAAAGGAAAGAATCCAAAGGCTTAAAAAGTTAAAGGCAGCGATCGAGCGCTTAACACCGGATATTAAACAAGCATTGCAGAGCGATTTCAAAAAGGCTCCGCACGAGACTGACCTTACCGAAATTATGCCAAGCATTGCAGAGGCGAACGATGCGATTCGACATGTAAAAGGTTGGATGCGCCCAATTCGAGTGAGTACTCCGATTTCCTTGTTCGGAGCATCTAGCAAGGTTATATATGAGCCAAAAGGTGTGACCTTGATCATTGCGCCTTGGAACTATCCGTTCTATTTAGCGATAGCACCACTGGTAGCGGCGATATCCGCAGGCAATACTGCGATCATAAAGCCTTCTGAATTTACTCCAGAAACTTCTAAGCTGCTGACTCGATTAGTAAAAGAAACTTTTCCAGAGGACGAGGTTGCGGTCTTTGAAGGAGATCACACGGTTTCTACCGCACTGATGGAGCTCCCGTTCGATCATATCTTCTTTACCGGAAGCACTCACGTTGGAAAAATCGTGATGGCCGCCGCGGCAAAACATCTTTCTACCGTAACCCTTGAGTTAGGTGGTAAATCTCCTGCGATTATCACTCCCGGAGCGGATCTGAAAAAGGCCGCCAAAAAGTTGATGTGGGGAAAAATCATGAACGCGGGCCAAACCTGTGTCGCTCCTGATTATTTACTGCTTCCGGAAGGTAAGACGGATGAATTCGTAAAATACGCTACCGAAGCTGTAAAAAGCTTTTATGGAAAGGATGAAGACAGTGTAAAATCCAATCCCGATTTTTGCAGGCTGGTAAATCAAAGAAACTTCCAAAGAGTTGCCGGGTACATTCACGATGCGACCGAGAAAGGAGCAAAGGTAGTTCTAGGAGGACAGACAGACTCTTCTCAGAATTTTATCGCGCCAACTTTGATCTCTAACGTTCCAGAGAATGCTAGGATTATGGAAGATGAGATCTTTGGACCTGTAATGCCTATCGTGTCGTATAAAAATTTAGATGATGCAGTGGAGAAAGTTTTATCCAAGCCTAAGCCTCTCGCACTTTACATTTTCGGAAAAAGCAGAAAAGCGATTTCCAAGGTGCTTAGAGAGACTTCCTCGGGCGGAGTTGCAGTGAACGATGTAATCATCCATCTGGCGAATCCGCATCTTCCTTTTGGTGGAATCAATCAATCCGGGCATGGTAGTTACCACGGCTGGTGGGGCTTTAGAACCTTTTCGCATGAAAAAGCTGTGTTCAAGCAAGCAGCCGTTAGCTCGATCAATCTAATGTATCCACCTTACACAGGTTTTGTGGATAAGCTCTTGAAGCTAACTAAGAAATTCCTGGTCTGAAGACACAGGAGTTTGGACTCTCCTAGGTGTGGAAATCTGGTATTGATGTTTAGAAGTGATTGAAAATACCGAATATCCGTTTCATATGACCCTCTCCTTTAACCGGGAGAGGGTTTTTTCTTTTCGGCAGATTTTATAGAAGCTTTTTGGCTTCTCCAATTGCAGCCTCATAGTTGGGTTCACTAGCGATTTCAGGAACCAGCTCCACGTACCTTATTGTATCATTTTTATCTAATACAAATACAGCCCTTGCCGATAGGCCTTTCATTCCGCCATCAGCGATATGAGTGCCGTACGCTTTCGAAAAAGAGAAATCTCTGTATTGCGACAAAGTCACCAAGTTCGGCGAATTGATGCCTTCCATTGTACAGAAGCGTTTCATCGCGAATGGTAGATCTCCCGAAATCACGACAGTTACTACTCCGTCCATTTTGGCTGCTCTTTCGTGAAACTTTTTCGTTTCCATTGCACAAACCGAGGTATCTAAACTGGGAACCCCTACCAGTATTTTTACTTTTCCAGTAAAATCGGATAAGTTCATCGTTTTGAGATCTTGTGCGATTCCGGAAAACATAGGTGCTTTGCTATTTAGAGAAGGTAAATTTCCTTCCAATTGCACTGAGTTGCCTTTGAGAGTAACGCTAGCCATAAGGATTCCTTTTCCATTTTTCAGAAATCTTAACTTCTATATAGGTATCTTTAAAGATAAATTTAAGATCTTACCAAAATCTATTTCAAACGAATCTATTACGTTTTAACACGGGTGTGAATCGAATTACTGAAAAATAATACTAGCTCAGTAAAAAATGATTGCATTCTAAAATTAAGTATTTCCGAATGTCGACAGGGCAATCTGCCCTTTATATTATTCATGAATTCTCGCGGAATACAGTCTAACCTCACTCTTTGGGTGGTCGTTTGGATGGTAGTAGTTTTACTACCAAGGGCTGGCTTTACGCCGTAGGGACGATTCACAGGCAATCATGCAGAAAAAGCCCCTTCCGGTGTAAAGCCGGAGGGGGCTTTTTTTTGTTCTGATCCTTTTTGGGAGAAATATGGAAACGAAACTGAAAGAAAAACAAAGGAGCACTGGATCAGCCTCTGTATGCTTTGCTTCTTCTGGTCCCGGAGTTACCAATCTGGTCACTGCGGTTGCAGACGATTACTGTGATTCCGTTCCACTCGTGATTATCACTGGTCAAGTTCCGTTGCATTTGAAACGTATTCCCGATGGTTCCAGCAGGAAAAGGTAATATGGAAATGATATTAACAAATTCAAATATGGAGATGGAAGTAAGATGAGCGAGGACATTAGAGAACTGAAAAGAGAGGCGAATTCTTTTTCGTATCAACCCCACTTTCGACCTTTTCCTCTACGCGAAAACGAGACTTTGAAGTTTCTCGCGCACTTAGAAAGGGAATCGGAAACAGTAGTATTGCTCGAGAGTTTGGGGGTAGAGTCCGACAATTCGCGATACACGTTTATTTCTGCCTTTCCAAAGCGTGTATTAACCGCAAAGGGAAAGAGACTGGAATCCGAAAAGGGTCTAATCGCCGAAGGAAATCCGTATCAACTTCTTTCTGAAATTTTTCCGCCAAAGACCAGTTATTTGGAAGCAACGGAATCGGGAGGGGGAGGTTTATACGGCTATCTTTCCTACGAAGCGATAAACGATATGGAGCCAGGTTTGAAGCTGAAGGAACATCTAGATTTTCCTAAGTTTCGATTTGCTTGGATGGAAGATGGGGTTCTGATTGATAGAAGAACAGGTGAATCGAAATACTTTTTCTATGGAACGGACAGATTTGATATGTTCGAAAGAATATATCATACTTCTTTAAAAGACTATAGAATAGACCGGTTTAGAGCGAATTTTCTGGGAGATTCTCGGACGAAAGAAGATCATCGATTGATGGTAGAAGAGGTAATGGAGGAGATCCAAAAAGGAAATACCTTTCAGTGCCAAATCGGTTTCAAAAAATCTTATGAATCTCAAGGATCGGATATTTCTCTCTATGAATCGCTTCGTAAAGTGAATCCTTCTCCTTTCATGTTTTATCTGAAATTCGGAACGGATACTTTATTAGGCGCTAGTCCAGAGTTGTTATTTCGATTGAAAGACGGATTTATGGAATCATTCCCCTTAGCCGGAACGATTCGAAGGGGTTCGAACGAGGAAGAGGACAGATCTTTGGCGTTGCGTCTTTTATCCGATCCGAAGGAAATTGCGGAACACAATATGTTGGTGGATCTGCATCGGAATGACCTTGGACGAGTCGCAAAATTCGGCACGGTAAAAGTAAGAGATTCTTTTGCTCTAAAGCGTTTCAGTCACGTGCAACACCTTTCCACGGAAATCAGCGGGATTATCCGGCCAGGGCTTAGCATGTTTTCTGCCTTGGCCTCTTCTTTTCCTACAGGAACGTTGAGCGGCGCGCCAAAGGTGGAGACGATGAAAATTATAGAGAAGGTAGAGAATGATCCGCGAGGACCTTACGGTGGTGCGGTCGGAAGATTCGGTTTTGATGGAAACTGCTCATTTTGCATTCCTATACGAAGTTACTTTCGCTCAAGTAAAGGCAGCTTTATAAGGGCGAGCGGGGGAATCGTATACGATAGCGACCCAGAATACGAATACTCCGAAATCATACATAAGATGGGAGCAGTTCTAAAGGCGATGGAGGTGGCAATATGAGAGTTCTTTTGATTGATCATTATGATTCTTTTACATACAATCTGTTCCAGATGTTAGGCGAAATCTTGGAGGCCGAGCTGGGATTTAGATTTCGCTTAGATGTGTTTCGACATGACGAGGTTGATTTTAGGCATTTAGCCAATCAGAAATACGAAAGAATTGTGCTTTCTCCCGGACCCGGAACCCCTGAAGATCCAAGCTATTTCGGAATCTCTTCCAAGATACTTTCGGAACTCGGAAGTCAGATCCCGATTTTGGGAGTTTGCCTTGGAATGCAAGGGATGGCAAACTTTGGCGGGGCCAAAATCGTTCGTGCGAAATTTCCAATGCACGGAAAGGTATCAGAAGTTCGACACGATCAAAAGGGTGTCTTTCAAGATTTGCCGAATCCGATCCGAGTAATGAGGTACCATTCATTGGTCGTAGAATCTTCATCGTTATCCGAAGAGTGGGAAAAGTCTTGCTTTGCTGGCGAAGAGCTGATGGGTATTCGACACAAGGAATATCCTATGGAGGGGATTCAGTTTCATCCGGAGTCTTTCGCTACTGTCGGTGGAAAGCATATGTTAAGGAACTTTCTATTTGGAAAGCAAGAAGTCTGATGTGAGCAAAACTTACTATGAAGGGAAAAAGAATCCCTAAATTAGGCAAGTACTCTGTCCAAGTATTATAGTAGGATAAACTATGAGTCTTAGAAGAATAGCAGGTACAATCATTTCTGAAAAAACAATCGAAGGAGGAGGATTTCCAGTAAGGAGACCCTTTCCTACTCGGGATATCTCCTTTTGGGATCCTTTTCTATTACTGGACGAGATGGGTCCGGTAGAATATGCTCCTGGTAAAGCGGTTGGAGCACCCGATCATCCTCATCGAGGTTTTGAAACTGTCACCTATTTGCTGTCAGGTGAAATGGAACACAGAGATTCCTGGGGGCATGCCGGAAAGCTGACACCTGGTGGTGTTCAATGGATGACAGCTGGATCCGGATTGATTCATTCTGAATTACCTTCGAAAGATTTTCAGTCGAAGGGCGGAAGAATGCATGGATTTCAGATTTGGATCAACTTACCCGGTGTAAAAAAATTCATGAATCCGAATTACCAAGAGTTGGATGGAAGAGCTATGCCCACTGTGGAAAAGGATGGAGTTTGGGCTAAGGTGATTGCGGGCGAACTTTGGGGAACTTCTGCAGCGATTAGTACACAGACTCCTATTCTTCTCTTCCACTTAAAGTTGTCTAAAAATTCCAAAGCAGAAATTCCTGTGCCGAAAGGATTTAATCTGATCGCGTATCCATTTGTAGGGAATGGAAGCGCCACCGATGAAGAAGTAGAACTTCATATACAAGAAGGCGAAACTATTTTTTATGACCAGGAAGGAGATACGATCTGGCTGAAGGCTCCTACGGATTCTGATTGGGAAGTCCTACTTCTCGGAGGAATTCCGATTAATGAACCTGTCGCAAGGTACGGACCGTTCGTAATGAATACTGCTGAAGAAATACAAAATGCGTTCACTGATTTCTCTGCCGGAAAAATGGGAAAAATATCCTGAAAAGGTCTGAGATTGCATTCGAATAATTCTCCGAAAAAGGTAGCAATTATCGGAGGCGGAGCCGCTGGTTTTTTTAGCGCGATCCATATCAGAAAATTATCGGGAAACCAAGTCGGAGTTGTGCTCTTTGAAAAATCTCCTAATATTCTAACGAAAGTCAGAATTTCCGGAGGAGGACGTTGTAACGTAACTCATTCTTGTTTTTCCCCGGAAGATTTGGCAAAAAATTATCCGAGAGGCGGCAAGGAACTGAGATATGCCTTCGAGCTTTTTCAGCCCAAGGATACAATCGATTGGTTTTCGAATAAGGGAGTGAAACTAAAGACAGAACTCGACGGCAGAATTTTCCCCGTAACAGACAATTCAGAGACCATCGTTAATTGTTTGTTAGGTGAGGCAAAAAGTTTGAATGTTTCTATTCGCACGAAAGTTCCGATAACCGGAATTTATCCGGCTCAAAATGGTGCTGGATTTATTGTTAAGTGGGAAGGAAACGAGGAGAACTTTGATAAGGTGCTGATCGCGAGCGGTTCTTCCCGCAAAGTTTGGGAATGGGCTGCTAATCTTGGTCACAAGATTGAACCACCTGTTCCTTCCTTGTTCACCTTTGAAATTGATTCTGTATTGTTAGAAGGATTGTCAGGTCTTTCTGTTTCCGATGTGGAGATTTCCTTACCTGATTTTAAGTTGAAGCAAAGAGGCCCTTTGTTAGTGACTCACTGGGGATTGAGTGGGCCGGCCGTTCTGAAATTATCCGCCTGGGGTGCTCGAGAATTGTTCGACTCTGATTACAGGACAACCGTACTTTTGGACTTGATCCCAAATATTTCGAGAGAAGATTTGAGATCAGAATTACAAAAAAGAAAATTAGAATTTCCGAATCGAAAGCCAGAATCTAGGTCCGAATTTGGACTTCCTTCCAGACTTTGGGAAAGATTGTGGGGGTTAGTACTAAAGGGAGAAAAGAGATGGTCCGAAGTTTCTTCCAAAGATTTGCACGAGATGGTGGAAAGTCTAAAAAGGTATTCTTTCCAAATGAAAGGAAAAGGCCTCTTTAAGGAAGAGTTCGTAACCTGCGGAGGAGTCAGAAGAAAAGAAATCAACTTTCAAACCATGGAAAGTAAAATCATTCCGGGTTTGTACTTTGCGGGAGAAGCTCTAGATATAGACGGAATCACTGGCGGATTCAATTTTCAGAATGCATGGACCACCGGTTATATCGCGGCGCTCGGAATTTGCGGACTCGAGCCTATGAAGATTTCTTGATATTCTAATTCCAGGGATCTGGATAGGAGCTGTATCCTATTTTATTTCCATCTGGATCTCTAAAGTAAACCGTGTAATCGGTTCTTGATTCGAAGCTTTTTCCGAACGTAAGCTCTACCTTTTTCCTGAGTGATTTATCCGAACCGTCAAAAATCAGTGCGTAAGGTCCTTTGCATTCGATTTCTTTCTCGATCATGATCCTGGAATTTCCAGATTGAAACCAAGTAGAACGAAGTTCTCCCAGTTCGGTTACTTGGTCCCTCTCCCAGTTCAACCCGGGAAGCGACAAATAATATTCTCTTAGTGCAGAAACATCTTTTGTCGCGATTGCTATGTGATGGATCATTCGTTGACCATGAAAGAATATTCAGGATTTCTTTTTAGAAAAGTTTGCACATACGAACAAGTAGGAATGATCTGCTTGGATTCTGATTTAGCTTTTTCCAAAATTGCATGCACCAGGTCGGATGCGATTCCGTGTCCTCTCAGCTCAGGAGGAACATATGTAGAGTAAATGTTCCAAACCCCATTCTCCTCGTCTTGATAAAGAACATGTGCTTCTAATCCAGAATCCAGTTTAGTATAAAACTTTTTTGCCTGAGGATCGTGTAAGATTGAGTTCATAGTATTTAGATTGGTTCCCGAATAGGACTGGAAGCTTTTTGTTTGAGTTTTTCAGAAATAGGAAGCGAGTCAAGTTTTTGGGAAGGACATAGTAACTTCGGTCCCATTATCTACTTTGACTCGAATTTCTGCTTTGAGCTGAGCCAAAAGAGACTTTACGATCATCAGACCTAAGGACTCAGGTCTGGATCGATCTACTTTTACTGTCTGCTTTTGTTTGACGATCGGAACCGAACGAATCGTGTGGATGATCCCCTGCAATTCGTATGGCATCCCCACTCCATCGTCCCGGATAGTGAGCAAAAGATCTGAACTTTCCTTTCCGGATTTCAAGCTGACCTTAATGCTCCCTGCCAAACCGTTCGGGAACGCATGCTTTAGAGAATTGGAAATTAGTTCGTTTACGATCAAGCCACAAGGGATTGCTTTCTCCATCGGAATGTGCAAAGGATCGATATCCGTATAAAGAGTGACTCTACTATCCAGAGATGAGTAAGAAGAGACCAGTTGTCGAACGAGCGCACCTAAGTAGTTTTTCATGTTGATGCTCGAAAATTTGTCCTGCTGGTAAAGATGATCGTGAATCAAAGCCATGGCCTGTATTCTGTCTTGGGCCTTTCCCAAAACCTCGGAGGTGTCCATGTCGGAGGCATATATATTTTGCAGGTTGAGCATGCCTGAAACGATCTGAAGATTATTTTTGACTCGATGGTGGATCTCTTGGAGTAACACCTCTTTGTCTTTTAGGTTCTCTGCTAGCTCCTTCTCAATTTCCACTCTTTGTAGTATTTCTTTCTCCAGATTCTTTTTAGATCTGCCTATGTGGAAATTCTTCGCTTTTAGAAATCTGAGATATTCATCTTTTCGTTTAATATTTTCTTGAAGACCTCTCATCAGGATCATGATCGAGACGCATACTAAGGCGTTGGTGATCATGAAATTAAGTCCTACGACCCAAAATCTTTCCTGAGGCATACTCCACCCTAAAGGTTGTAACATTAGGAATGTGGAAACTATAATAAGAGAAACGAAATTTAGCCCAAGTGAAAAGACTGCGTGTTTAAAATTAAAAAGAATGCCGGCTAAAATTGGAAACGGAAACAACCAAAGTAGACCACCACCTTCCGTGCCGATTGTCATGAGCAATCCTGTCCCGAGCAAATAATTCAATCCTAGAACAGTATAAGCTTTTATAGAATAGGGGATTTTTTTTCTAAAGAGAAGTAGGTACACAACGAACAGCGCGATCGTATCCATCCAAACGATCGCGTAGCGTCCTTCTTTTGCGGCAAGGTTGATACTCGGAAAATACACCAAGGTTCCGAGAACGGTCATGGTGAAAAGAACCGAGGCAAGAACCAATTCTTTCCAATAGTTGATTGTGGAATGTAAAGATCGAACGGGCAGTATGTACCTTAAAAGTCGTCGCCCGATGAGAAGAATTCTTGTAGAGTTTCTCGCTCCTCGCATATCTGAGTTAATAGACTCGAAAGCGAATCGAATTCTACGAAACTATGTTGCAGGAATTTCAGTAAAATCTGACTCTCAAGTGGGAAATATACAAACAACGAATTAAAAATTCTATTCTGCTAGATTAGAAAAAAAAGGGAAGTTTCCTTCCCAAGTCAGCTGGTAACAGGTGCATTGTGTCTTTGCGCGTTTTCCTAAGAGAAACATAGCTCTGGTTGAAAAGTTTCTAGGCGCGGAGAAATAAAACTTACGCGGTTCGTTTTTGTTCTGCTAAGACTCCATCCAAGGAAGCAAGGCCGCCCCCCTTGATTACTAAAGCAGCGGCGATCGCGATTGCTAGTAAATGAAATTCGTAACCTTCGCCTTGTTGGTTACCGAACCAATTCATAAAGAGTCCGTTTGGAAGATGGACCAAAGCTGCAACACTCATCGCGACTCCGATCCCTAAAGCAGAAACTCGTGTGAAAAGTCCGAGTACCAAAGCGATGGGGCCCAGAAATTCCGCAGCGAAAAGCAGAAGTACAAAAATTGTAGGAATTCCTTGTCCTTGGAAATACTGAAGTGATCCTGTAAAGCCGTAGCCACCGAACCAACCGAGTACCTTTTGAGCACCATGTGGAAAGAATACTAACGCTAGTATTAAGCGAAGCACGAGCCCCGAGGTGTCCTTATTTGTTTTGAAAATCGCCTGAATCATGATTATTTCCTCCGAATGATTCGAGAACTAATAGTAATTGAATAAATAATTCATTCATAAAGTATATGGGCCAAAAAAAGACCATTTGCATCTATACATCTCGAACTCCAATCGTTTTGCAGATTTGGCCCAAAGTGTCCAGGTCTGTATCCGAGAGTTGGGACATCTTTTCCTTTAGATAAGAAAGATAAACCGGAAATACCTGATTGATCAGTTCCCTTCCTGTATCGGTAAGATGGACGATGAAATATCTTCTATCTTCTTCCTTCCGGATTCTTTGGACCAAACTTCTCTTTTCGAGATTATCTACAATCTGGGTAATATTTCCTTCGCAGGAAAAAAGTTTTTGACCAATTTCTTTTTGGCACATTGGTCCTACGTGAAACAAGGTCTCCAAACATCCGAATTGCCCACTTGTCAGACCATACTGAGCAAGCACCTTATCTTCCATAGAGCGAATCGAGTCGGTGCATCTGCCTAGCTTGATATAGGCATCCAGCACCTGTACTTCTCTCGTTTTCCCTTTGAAATGACTTCCCATATTTAGATAGTTTAAGAATGAACTATTTAAATATATGACTCCCGGATTGGGGAAATAGCAAGTTTTTTTCTGGGGAAAAGGTAAGATCTTTCACCGAAAGTAAGATTTGCCTCCGAAAACTGCGAAAGAAGGCGAGGGGAGCCGCCTCGTAGGAGCTCCTACAAGGCCCCTCTTGAAGAAACCCACTTGCCTCAAGAGCTAATCTATGATATCTGGCTTTTTGCCGGGCGGGGGTACCCACCACCAGCCCCCCCGCCCAATACAGTGAAGAACCGGGAACATAGGTAACACTTTAAACCGGAGACATGGGTTACACTTTTGGTTGTTGAATTAACCTTTTT
>NZ_NPDZ01000015.1 GCF_002811875.1 Leptospira perolatii | reverse complement strand
ACCCAAAGCAGGGTGGGGCCCCAAAAAATAAAATCCCTAGTACTAATTAATAGCCTCCGCCGCCTCCACCACCGCCGGAGCCTCCACCACCTCCACCGCAAACTGCAAGTGCACCGAGGTAAGCAGTATCGCAAGCAGAACTTGGTGGAGGATTTGCATTCACGCAAGACAGGTAAGCAACGCTGGCGGCTTTACATTTATCTTTGTTGTCTCCGTTATTATCTCCGAGTCCATAGTTCGTGCAACCCAGGGACAAAAAGAATACGCCCATCATCAGAACAGGCAGAGCATAGATTGATTTCATCTGCTTTCACATCCTTTCGAAATCATATCCTTTCGGCTTGCTCTAAAATTAGAAAGAAGTCGATCCAAATTTGATTTTTAGGGGAATTTTATGAACGAAAACTAAAAAATCGGAAACAAACTGTGAAAAGGAGAGAAAGCAGAAATCGCCTAATATATTCTTAGGCGATTTTCGATGGCAAGCTTTAGATTATGTTCCTAGAACTGATCGGTCAAAAAACCCGAAGACAGGTAAGGAGCGATTAGATAGACTTCAGTCTAAACGAAATCTATCCATAGGAAATTGCTGAGAAATTTCTCGAACTCCTCCCTTTACTTTCTCCTGAGTCTTTTCGTCATCTGGATTGTCCAAAAAGTCGCTGATTAAGTTCGCCACTTTTTCGATATCCTTTGCTTTAAGTCCTCTCGTTGTGAGAGCTGGGGTTCCGAGTCGAATTCCGGAAGCAACCGCTGGAGGATTCTTATCAAATGGAATCGCGTTCTTGTTCACGGTGATGCCGACTTCATCCAAACCGTCGGATGCTTTCGCTCCGGTTAATCCTTTTACGGAAACATCCAGCAGGATCAGGTGATTATCAGTGCCACCAGAAACCACTCTGAATCCTCTCTTTACAAATGTCTCGCCAAGAACTTTAGCATTTATTAATACGTTTTCAATGTAAGTTTTGTAATCTGGCTGAAGTGCTTCCTTAAAGGCTACCGCTTTCGCCGCGATCACGTGCATTAAAGGTCCGCCTTGGACTCCCGGGAAAACTCGCGAATTTAGGACTTTCTCATTTTCTAATGTAGATAGGATCAGTCCACCTCGAGGTCCTCTAAGTGTTTTATGAGTAGTGGTGGTAACGTAGTCAAAAATTCCTACTGGGCTAGGGTGGTACCCAGTTGCGACTAAGCCGGAGATATGTGCTATGTCCGCCATTAGTTTAGCACCTACTTCCTTTGCGATCTCCGCAAATTTTGCAAAATCGATCGTTCTGGAATATGCAGATGCTCCCGCGACGATCAATTTCGGTTTGTGTTCCCTAGCGAGTTTTGCAATGGAATCATAATCTATCGTCTCTGTTTTAGGGTCTACTCCGTATGCGATTGGCTTGAAATAACGACCGCTGATATTTACCGGAGAACCGTGAGTCAAGTGTCCACCGTGAGCAAGGTTCATTCCGAGGAAGGTATCGCCTGGCTCCAATGTCGCAATGAATACAGCCATATTTGCTTGGGCCCCGGAATGCGGTTGCACGTTTGCATACTCTGCTCCGAACAACTTTTTGGCTCTTTCAATGGCTAGAGTTTCTACGATGTCCGCGTTATGACATCCGTTGTAGTATCTTTTTCCAGGATATCCTTCAGCGTATTTGTTGGTTAGAGTGGAGGAATAAGTTTCGAGTACCGCTCTGGAAACAAAGTTTTCAGAGGCGATCATTTCGAGATTGTCCTCTTGTCGCTTATCTTCTGCGACTAAAGCCTGATAGATTTCCGGGTCTTGGTCAGGTAGATACTTCATATGTTGATTCCTCGTTAATTCAATAGTGCTTTGGGTCGACATGATTTATTCTTCTCCAGTTAGGAATCTTTTTGTGCCATACTTTTCCTTGAAAAGGCGGTCTGCGTCCAAAAAAACAGTTCTTAAAAACGGAAGGAACTCCTTCCCTGTACCTATTTTCTCGACCCCCAGATAATCGGCAAATAAAAGGGCGAGGTCTTGTTTGAATTTTCCAACCTTGAATTCGGGAGGAAGGGAAGTAACGAACTCTTTGTGATCTCTGCCCTTTCTGTAGTCAGGCTCTTCAGGAGGATGAGGCAAATAACTTCCTACAAGTTCGATCAGCCTGGGGTCCAGTATCAATGTGCCGTGCTGCACAATACAGTCCCTCTTTCTAAACTGAGCGTTACCTGAAATCTTTTTCCAGGTTTGCATTTCGGTTTCTTGCCCAACTGCAAGATCTGATTTTCCCCTTGGGTTACTTTGAATATTTTGATTTCTTAATGCGTTGGACACGAGCCCTAACAAAGTTTTGTAGGAGTTCCCTACAGGAAATAATTCAGGCTTTTCTTTGAGTGAAACAAAGATGCTAAAGTTCAAGTTCCATCCGGGCTCGTGTACTACCGTCCCTCCACCGCTGGCTCTCCTTGCAATGTATACTGTTTCTGAATCAATCGGTTTTTTGGGGAAGGGTTGTTCTTTCCTATTTTGTAAAAAGGATTCATAAAAAGGTCCTACTGTTCTTTCCGGTTTTTCGGACAAGCCGATCACGATCGATCTTGGGTTTTCCCAGAATCTAAGACCACCGATAAAGCCTTCGGAAACTAACTTTAGAGAGATCGCTTCCTCCAAGGCTAGATTGTAGTAAGGAGTTCTGACGGAAGTTTGATCTATGATAAACGTGGGTTTCAATCTGAGAACGAAGTTCGGCTATTTATCCGAGTAATATTTGCTCGATGCATCCTTCAAGAATTTCTTTTCCTTTCGACTCAAGGAATCCATTCCTTCCTGAGAGATTTTTTCCAAAAGGCGATCCACTTCGTCCTTCGCTTTTTCCCTTTCCTTCATGTCTTCTTGCCAGCGCTTCATTTTTCTTTTTTGTCTCCACCTCGAGAAAGAGAAGGACGGTAGAGAAAAGGAAAATCGATTCTTTAGTCTATTATAATATAGAAAATATAAGAATCCAAAAAGTGCTCCTCCCGCGTGAGCAGTAACCGCAATCCCGCCGGATTCACCTCCATCGTGAGTCTTAACCCCGCTGGATTTGGAAGTAAACGCGATCAGAAGTAGAATGATTAAGATCAGATACTTTGCTTTTATAGGAAAGATTCCGAAGAAGTACAGTTCTCGGTTGGGCCAAATCAGAGCGAATGCGACCAATAAACCGTAGATTCCTCCAGAGGCTCCTACGATGGTCCCTTGCGGAAAATCCAGAAGATGTGCGACGATCGGAACAATTCCACCGCCGAGGCAGGAAAAGAGATAAAATTTTAGGAAGTTTCTTCCTCCCCAATAGGCTTCCAGAGTGGATCCAAACATCCAGAGAGACAACATATTGAATAAAATATGGAAGACTGAATTCGGATCATGCAATACGGAATAAGTAAGAAGTTGCCAGACAAAAAATTTTCCCAAAACCAAGGAAGGAGTTAATCCGAAGATCTGCAAAAAGAGTCCGAGAGCACTGCCTGGAATAAACCTCAAAACGAACTCTAAGGCAAATACACCAAAGTTTAGAAAAAGTAGCCTGCGGACAACAGGGGTCATTTCCGGGCCAAATCCAGCGGAATAAGAAGCCATACGGCCCCAAGTTTTCTCAACTTCTTTCTTGGGGCAACTCCAATCCAGAATTTTGTTTCATCCGGGATGACGCCAAAACCTAGTCTTCTAATATTGGCGTAAAGGATAGGGCCTTTGGTCTGGAAGGAATGGGATTTAGATTCGAATGACTTTGTTTAGCGACGGAATTCATCGGACGATCAAAATTTTATTAGGCGTTGCAATGGCGGGAGGACTATTTTTCGGATACATCCTTTCCGAAGTGGACGATGGGGAGGAGCTCGCGAAACTCGCTTCTTACCAGCCGACAACTCCGACTAGATTATACGACATCAATGGAATCGTATTTGCCGAGCTCTATCGTCATAAGCAGCAACTCTTAAAATACCAGGACATTCCTCCTCATGTAGTTCAGGCATTTTTGTCCGTAGAGGATAACAATTTCTTTAATCACTTCGGGATCGATTTTATGGCGATCGGAAGGGCGGCGATCGTAAATATTCTCTCCGGTCGAATCAAGCAGGGCGGCTCCACTCTAACGCAGCAATTAGCTAAGACGATTTTGCAGGATCGTAAGAAATCATTTATTCGTAAATTCGTAGAGGCTCTGTTTACTCTCCAGATCGAGCAGGAATATTCTAAAGAAGAAATCTTAGAAATTTACTTTAATTTAATATACTTGGGACACGGGACCACAGGCTTGGCATCGGCTGCAGACGTCTATTTTCACAAAGATGTTTCTGATTTGGATGTAGCAGAAGCCGCACTTCTCGCTAGGCTTCCCAAGGCTCCAGTCGATTATTCTCCGTACAAAAATCCGGCTTCTTCCAAAAGGGCTCATTTAGAAGTTCTAAAATTAATGGCGAAGGAAGGATACGTTCCGGAAGAGAAAATCGCTTCGATCCACGACGAATTTTGGGCCAAGTATTGGCCGGTTGTAATCACTCAATCTCCTTCTCAATCTACTTGGGGAACCAAGCTCAATCGTGCACCGCATTTTACTGAGTACGTAAGACAAAAATTGTTAAAAGAACTCGGTGAAGATCGGATTTATAACGGAGGATTAAAAATCTATACTACATTAGATATCCGTAAACAAGAAATCGCTCAAGAAGAAATGAGAAAGGCGATTAAGAAACATGACGACTTGGTCTCGGGGGTAACTGTAAATTATGCCGGCGGCGCCGACAGATCCTTAGTAGGACTCTATAATTTGCTAGGCAGCGTGTTTCAGGTTTCTGTTCCGTATATCAGCAAGTTAGACGATAAGGCTAATTTCAGGGTAGCCTTAGAAAGGGAACTAATCGACGCAGCAGACACTTTGAGTTTGTTGCTTCCTGCGGAAAATGAGTCTGCAGCTTTCACTGAGTTTCAAAAAAGATCTGCGGTCTTTGGAAAGAACCTTCACGTAGAAGGTGCAGCGATAACAATCGATCATACCAATGGTTATATCCAAACCATGGTCGGGGGTTACGAGTTTACTCCGAAGAATCAGTTCAATCGCGCTGTACAGGCAAGAAGGCAAACAGGATCGTCCTTCAAACCTTTTGTATACGGTGCAGCGATCCAAGAAAGAGTAGTCGGGTCCGGAACCGGAATCATGGACGCACCTTTGACTACTTTGACCGAAGAAGGAGAAGGCTGGTCTCCCCAGGACTTTGACGGAGATTTTCAAGGAATGGTTCCGCTCTCTAGAGCTCTATCACTTTCTTTGAATATAGTTTCGGTCCAAGTATTTTTGAGAACCGGAGCGGAGCCGGTGATCGATTTCGCTTCTAGATTGACCAAAGCAGATAAAAGTAGATTTCCAGATAGTCCGGCGCTTGCGCTGGGAATCGCGGAACTGACTCCTTTGGAAATGGCAGTCGGCTATTCGATCGTGGCGAACAAAGGTCGGAATGTAATTCCTTTTGCAACCAGATACGTCATCGATCAATCCGGAAACGTAATTTATAACGAAGAATTGAAAGTAAGAGAAGAGTTGGAGAAAGAAAGGGAAGACGGCTCTATTCAGATCATTAGTGAAGGTACATCCTATATTCTTCGAAAAATGCTGATGCAAGTCGCGATGGCAGGAACTGCTACCGACGGTCTTAGAAATCCGGAAAAGGGAAATTATAGAGGAATCGCAGCAGGCAAGACCGGTTCCACTTCTTCTTTTACCAATGCGTGGTACTGTGGCTTTGATCCAAGGATGACCACTGTGATTTGGATGGGCTTCGATAAGAGCTCTATTTCATTGGGTCGTGGTCAAGCGGCGTCCGTGCTCGCAGTGCCGATTTGGGGAAGAATGTACAATCGCTTTTATAGAGGAGAAAACTATCCTAGTTTCAATAATGAAAGCGGTCAGGATCCAGCACCAGATGAAGTGCAATCCGGTGGAACCTGCGCGTATAACGGACTTTCTCCAAAACCAGGAGTATGTCCTGTGACACAAAATCTTACTTTGAAACCGATCACGATTGCAGGTGTGACCAAAGCTGTCCAAGGAAATCGCCAATGCGACGGAGATAGAGACCACCATAAATCTATAGATTTTAGAGAGTTTCTACAGCAAGAGTATCAGATCAGCGACGAAGAAATCGGAAAGACCGAGAGAAAGTTTAAGCCCAAGACTGACTGAAGTTTTTCGGCTTTTACCGGTTTAATTCCCCAGGGGGAAGCACTCGTTTCTTTAACAGATATCCCCCCTCCTCACAGAAAAAATCTATTTGTAGGAATTCCCTCTTTTTTTAAACGCAAGCCAATGTAGACATTTGCGTAAGCACAAGCATCCAATCTTTCAAGGACTCTCGTTCTTCGCATTTGTCGAAGAGGAGAAAACATGAAGATAGATGAGAAAAAGCTCGAGCAGTTTGTTGGAAGAATATTCGGTGAGATTTCGGCGGCATACACAGGTGCTCTGGTCCTGATCGGAGACGAGCTAGGTTATTACACGGCTCTAAAAGAAGGCCCGCTCACATCAGAAGAGCTAGCAAAGAAAACAGGAACAACGGAGCGCTATGCAAGGGAGTGGCTTTCGGCTCAAGCGGCCGCGGAGCTTCTAGAATATGATCCAGCAAAGAAAAAGTTCTCCATCTCGCCGGAGGTCGCAGAGGTTCTTTTGAACGAGGATAGTCCTGCGTATTTGATGGGTGGATTTTACGGAGTCTCTGCAATGTATGCGGGGGTGCCTAAGTTGATCCAAGCATTTCGAAATGGTAAAGGTGTGCCCTGGGGAGAACAACACGAGCATGTATTCTGTGCGACTGCAAAATTTTTCAGACCTACGTATCAATCTCAGTTGATTCAGACTTGGATACCTTCGTTGCAAGGAAACGTCGAGAGCAAATTGAAGAAGGGCGCAAAGGTGGCTGACGTCGGCTGCGGATTTGGTACTTCCACAATCATTTTGGCTCAGGCTTTTCCGAATTCTCATTTTTATGGATTCGATGCTCATACCCCTTCCATTGAAAAGGCAAGAGAGAAAGCAAAAGAGGCGGGATTGAAAAACGTAACCTTCGAAGTGGCCAAAGCAAAGGAGTTTCCAGGTAAAGGCTATGACCTTGTAGCAATGTTCGACTGTCTGCACGATATGGGAGATCCGGTCGGTGCGGCGGCACATGCAAAAGAGACTTTGGATAGTGACGGTACTATGATCATCGTAGAGCCGTTTGCGCACGATCATTTAGAGCAGAATCTTAATCCGGTGGGTCGGATCTATTATGCTGCTTCTACCATGTTCTGCACTCCGAGTTCCTTGAGCCAAGAAGTAGGACTTGGATTGGGGGCACAGGCAGGCGAGGCTAGAATGCGTGATGTAGTTACAAAAAGCGGATTTAAAAATTTCCGCAGGGCTACAGAAACTCCTTTTAACATCGTATACGAAGCAAGACTCTGAACGCACTTTGGGTCCGCGGTCAGCTCGTCTGCGGACCCACTTTTTATATGCAGGTTCTAATTTTTCTCAATGACGGTAACTAATAATTCAGATTTGAACATATCCGAAGGAGACATTACGTTTTCATGATATGGTATTTTGGAGCCATATCGGGCTTTCATCATTTTTTGCACAAATGGGTCGCTAAGGTCAAAGTCGGAAAGATGAGATAGTGGTCCGAGTTCTACACCGATTATTTTTTTATAAATTTTCCAGACAAGTTCCGTGCAATAAATTCGTTCATCGCTCCATTCAAAGAAAGGATCGTAGTGTCGGCCCAGGAAACTTCTTCCATAATCTTTCATTTTTTGAATTTTTTGGTCGCTTAGGTGCTGATCGAAATTGTTTAGTCTTTTGATTACAAAATGCCTGTTCTTTCCTCGGGCGATAAAAGATTCTAACTCAGTGATCCTTACCGGCTCGACCGCTTCCAAGACTTTAAGCTCTTGGCCGAAGCGAAATAAAATTCCGATATGCGTGTATCTAGACTTCGTAGCCAATTTAAGAGCCTTACTTTGCTTAGATAAACTTTCGTGGAAAATAATATCTCCCTCTTTTAAGATTGATGGATCCAAGGAGCTTGCTTGCACATTGAACACTAAACTTAGAGAGAAGAATAAAAGCAGAGCCAAGAATGCTGTTCTAAATCTATAATTGAGTCCTTGGTAGAGCGTTAAGCAGAAGAGAGTTTTGAATTGTGGGGTGTGTTTTTTATCTTGATTCATATTTTCTTAAAATGCCTTGGTAAGAATACTTTGTAAGGTAATACTGAAAATAGGTTACTGTTGTTGGATTTCTTTTTCTAGTTTAAGTTTCCATTTTTCCAATTCTTCGTCACTGATTGGAATGAATGCGCTCAGTATGCATACTTTATTGTAACGCAAAAAACCTGTTCTGAACTGGAACTCTGGGTGCTTTGCTGCGGCTCGCTCGCCATATTTTCTTTTCAGGTCGGGCGGAATTTCCTGGATCCTAGGAAATCTTTCGTAGGCTTTGGTTTCATTTAAGAATGATTCTTCTTCTATCAGAAATTTGTAAATAGATCCGTCTTCGTTTTTGCAATCGGCAAGAATGCTTTCCTTTACTTGCAGCTCAAATTCCTTTTTTTCCCAAGGATTTGGAAGGCTAACGGTTCTGGATCGGACTTTGCAATTTGCAAGTTCCACGACCATTTGTAGGCTCTTTTTTGCTTTTGCGATTTTAGCCAGAAGACCGGAGTTCGAAACTAGAACCAAACTGAGGATGAGAATCCATACCGAAGAGTGGAAAAGGATCTTAGCCAAATGATGTCGCTTATCAGTTCGGTTTCGAGATCCGTACAAAAAAAGGGGAGTCTTGGAGACAAAACGTCCGGGGAGTGTCGAAAGCGCCAGGGATACGGAGGGCTGCAAAGCAGTCCGGAACGGACGAGCGGGGCTCCGCGAGCCCGAAGGTGCCCGGTCGGGGGTCTTTTTCGATATAAAAAAGGAATTGCTCACCTTTGGAATTCTCCATTGAAAAAAGACCTCCGAGGCGCCCCAAATGTTCCCGAAAAAGCCGGCTCTAACGCTAACTTGGTATTCGAATTGTACCCACTTTAAACGTTCCAGGTCTTAGGTGTGTAAAAACTGAAACCGCTTTACAGAATTATTTCCCTTCCGAAAAGTGAAATCGAGGCGGTCCCTTCCGAGGACAGATAAACAGCCTCTGTAGGATCATCGATGTCCATTGAGATAAAGGTCCCCGAAATGGGGGAATCCATTACCGAAGCAACAATAGCAAATTGGGTCAAGAAAGTTGGAGAACGAGTGGAACAAGACGAAGTCTTGGTAGAACTGGAAACCGATAAGGTGACCATGGAAGTTCCGGCACCTTCGGCGGGTGTTCTCCAGCAGATTCATAAAAAGCCCGGAGACACAGTCAAGATCAAGGAAGTGATCGGATTGATCGACCCGGCCGCAAAGGCGACCACGACCTCCTCTCCCTCACCTTCCGCTTCTGCAACCTCTACACCAGTTACTTCCTCAACAACTTCTACAACTCAAACAAACGAAACTCTTTCACCTGCGGTTCGCAAACTCATAGAAGAGAACGGATTGAATCCTTCTTCTATTAAAGGAAGCGGTAAAAACGGACAGATCACGAAAGAAGATGTATTACTCGCTATTTCTAATAAATCCTCATCTCCCGGAGCGACCAGCGGCGGAGTTACTTCTGCTGCAAGTTTAGCTGCTGGGTCTGTTGTCGCAGCTTCTGCGCCGATTCCGAAGGCTGTTCCTGCAGCGCGCAGAACGGATCGCCCTAGAGAAGAAGTGGTCCCAATGACCAGACTTCGTCGTGCAATCGCAGAAAGATTGGTGAGCGCGCAACACAACGCCGCTCACCTGACCACTTTTAACGAAGTGGATATGGGCGCCGTAATGGAGCTCAGAAATAAATACAAGGATAAGTTCAAAGAGGCGCATAACGTTGGCCTCGGGTTCATGAGCTTTTTCACTAAGGCGGCGATTCATGCCTTGCACGCAGTTCCGGCGATCAATGCTGAAATCAGAAATACCGATATAGTCTATAAGAACTTCTACGATGTAGGAGTCGCTGTAGGAGGTCCTAAGGGCTTGGTAGTTCCGATTGTGAGGGATGCCGATCTGCTTAGCTTCGCTCAAGTTGAATCAGAGATCGCAAGACTTGCGCAAAAGGTGAAGGATGGAAAAATAGAACTCTCCGAAATGGAAGGTGGTACATTCACCATTTCCAATGGAGGAATCTACGGCTCGATGATGTCAACGCCTATCTTGAATCCTCCTCAAAGTGGTATTTTAGGATTGCATAATATTGTAAAGCGCGCCGTTGTCGTGAACGATCAGATCGTGATCCGTCCGATGATGTATCTTGCGCTTTCTTATGACCATCGAATTGTCGACGGAAAGGAAGCGGTTACGTTTCTTGTGAAAGTAAAAGAAGCTATCGAAGACCCAACTCGGTTATTATTGGAACTATAAGGAATATTAAGAATGTCTGAAGTTTATGACGTTCTCGTCATCGGAGCCGGACCCGGAGGATATGTCGCAGCCATCCGGGCGGCACAGTTAGGGAAAAAAGTCGGAATCGTAGAAAAGAGAAAAACCTTAGGAGGAACTTGCTTAAACGTAGGTTGTATTCCCTCCAAAGCATTATTGGATTCTTCTGAAGAATATCATAAAATTCTTCATAAAGCGCAGGACCACGGTATCGGTGTGGGAAAGGTTTCCCTGGATCTGAATAAGCTCCTAGAGAGAAAGAACCAGGTTGTCAAAGAAGTCACCGAGGGCGTTGACTATTTGATGAAGAAGAACAAGATCACCAGATACGAAGGATTTGGAAAACTTCTGGGTGGAGAAAAAGTCGAAGTCTCGCTGGTCGACGGCAAAAAAGAAACACTCACAGCAAAGAACATCATTCTAGCTACAGGTTCTGTTCCTATCGATATTCCTAGTCTTCCTGTGGATGGTAAAACCATTGTGACTTCCGACCATGCGATCGACCTCAGGGCAGTCCCAAAACATTTGGTCGTAATCGGTGCCGGAGTCATTGGGCTGGAGCTCGGATCCGTTTGGAGAAGGCTGGGTGCCGAAGTCACTGTCGTAGAACTTTTACCGGGCTTGATCTCTAATATTGATCCCCAAATGGGAAATTTATTGCAAAGAAGCCTCGAGGCTCAGGGGATCAAGTTCTTGTTTGAGCATAAGGTATTGGGTGCGAACCTTTCTAAATCGGGTAATAAGACATCTGCAAAGGTGAAAATTTCTGCTCCTGATGGAAAAGAATCAGAATTAGATGCGGATGTGGTGTTAGTCGCGGTCGGCCGTCGTCCATTTATAGAGGGGATCGGTTTGGAAACTGCAGGAGTCCAACTTACTGAGAGAAAAAGAATTAAAGTGGACTCTCATTTCCGAACAAACGTTCCAGGAATCTATGCAATCGGGGACGTAGTCGACGGTCCTATGCTCGCTCACAAAGCGGAAGAAGAGGGCGTGGCACTGGCGGAGCAAATCTCTGGCCAAGCAGGCCATGTGAATTACGACGCAATTCCTTTCATTATTTATACCTGGCCGGAAATGGCCTGGGTCGGAAAAGGCGAAGAAGAATTAAGAGCATCCGGTGTAGAATATAAAATCGGAAGATCCTTATTTAAGCCAAATGCGAGAGCAAAAGCGATGAATGAGGCAGAAGGCCAGGTCAAGATTTTGGCGGATAAAAAAACGGACAAAATCTTAGGAGCTTTCGTCTGCGGGCCAAGGGCTTCAGATATGATTGCTGAATTGGCTGTGGCTCTAGAGTTCGGAGCCTCTGCAGAAGATATCGCAAGATCGTTCCATGCGCATCCGACTCTATCTGAAATTATTAAAGAAGCGGCGATGGCCGTTGACAAGTGGGCGATCCACGCCTGAGGGAGATTTACGATGAAGATAGAACAACTAATGGCCCTTTACGGGGAAAATGGTGTTCTCCTTGAGGAACTGTACCAAAAGTACAAACAAGATCCGAAAGCTATCGATAAAGAGTGGGGATTATTTTTCCAAGAAGTTGAGACAAACGGTTCCTATGTAGGAAACGGCGCGGTAACGAACGGAAACGGCAACGGAAAAGCCGCAGTCGCTACATCGTTTACCGACGCGCAAGCTGGTTCCATCCGAGAGATGGGGATTATCAACTTGCTGAACGCATACAGAAGGCAAGGACACTTAGCTGCAAAACTGGACCCACTTGGACTTCACCAACCGAACCGAGATTTTATCGATTCGAAATTAAGACATTTGAGTGAAGCGGATTTAGATACGGTTGTAGAAACAGATAATCCTACATTAGGAAGAGCTAAACTACGAGATGTAGTCGATTGGTTTGAGAAGACGTATTGCAATACAATCGGTGTCGAGCATTATTATTTAGTAAACGATGAAGAAAGAGAGTGGCTCCAAAAGCAATTAGAATCAGCGGAATTCCACGCGCAAATTCCAAAGAGCGCTAGACTAAGGCTGTTTGAGAAACTTTTCCAAGCAGACCATTTCGAGACCTTCCTCGCGAAGAAATACGTAGGTAAAAAAAGATTTTCTCTCGAAGGCGGAGAGAGCATGATTCCGATGCTCGATACCATCGTTGAGGAAGCAGGAAGATACCACATGGAAGGTTTGGTAATCGGTATGGCTCACCGAGGTAGACTGAACGTTCTTGTGAACATTATCGAAAAGCCTGCGTCTTTAGTCTTTGCAGAATTCGAAGAAAAGGCTGCGAAAGATGGAGCAAGCTATGCCGACGTTAAATACCATTTAGGTTATTCTAATAGTAAAATGACTACTGCCGGAAAGGAAGTGAAGCTTTCTTTAGCGTTTAATCCAAGCCACTTGGAAGCGGTAGATCCTGTAGTCGCGGGTTCCATTCGTGCAAGACAAGAGCAGTATGGTGATTTGGACAGATCTAAATATATGCCTGTGGTGATCCACGGAGATGCTGCTTTTGCAGGCCAAGGCGTAGTTGCAGAAACCCTAAACTTGATGAATCTGGACGGTTATACAACTGGAGGAACTTTTCATATAGTGATTAATAATCAGATCGGATTCACCACTCTCCCGGAAGAATCTCGCTCTACACTGTATGCAACTGATCTGGCAAAAGGATTCCAAATCCCGATCATACACGTCAACGGAGACGATCCTGAGGCGGTCTATCGCGTCACTAAATTAGGGATGGATTATCGTCAGAAGTTTAAAAAAGACTTTATTATAGATTTGATATGTTATCGAAGATTAGGCCATAACGAAACGGACGAGCCTGCATTCACTCAGCCTAAGATGTACTCCGTGATCAAAAGTCATCCGACGACCGCCCAATTGTTGGAAGAAAAGCTACTTTCGGAAGGCGATATCACTCAGGATGAAGTAGATTTTATTAAGAACGGTTCCGCGCAAGGCTTAGAAGACTCTTTCCAAAGAGCAAAAGAGCAAGACGTAAAAATGAAAGTGGATACCATGAGAGGTGTCTGGGCTAGATACTCCAAGGATCCACTGGATAGCGAGCCAGCTACTAAGTTATTGTCTGAGCAGATCAACGGTATCGTTCACGCGATTACAACTGTACCAGAAGGATTCACTCCGAATCCTAAGCTCGTAAAATTGTTACAAAGTAGAAAGGAAATGGCGGATGGAAAGATTCCTTTGGACTACGGAATGGCTGAGGCTCTTTCTTTCGGATCTATTCTAGAGAACGGCTTCCGGATCCGTCTTTCAGGACAGGACAGCCAAAGGGGTACTTTTTCTCACCGTCACGCAGTTTTGGTCGATATACACAGCGGCCAAAAATACGTTCCTTTGAATCACATTTCTCCGGCCCAGGCAAAAGCAGAGATCATCAACTCCTCGCTTTCCGAATATTCTGTTTTAGGATTTGAATATGGATATTCTTTATCCGATCCGAATGCGCTTGTAATTTGGGAAGCCCAGTTCGGAGATTTTGCGAACAATGCGCAAGTGATCTTTGACCAGTTCTTGTCTAGTTCCGAAGTGAAGTGGCAAAGACTCTCCGGTCTTACGATTTTGCTTCCTCACGGCTACGAGGGTCAAGGACCGGAGCACAGTTCCGGTAGGATGGAGAGGTTCTTGCAACTTTGCGCAGACCAAAACATGCAGGTCGCCAACTGTACGACTGCCGCGCAGTACTTCCATTTGCTCCGCCGTCAGATGTTGAGAAATTACAGAAAACCTTTGATTATCTTTACTCCAAAATCACTGCTACGTTTTCCAGGAGCATTATCTCCGATTGGAGAATTGTTACACGGTGCCTTCCAAGAGTTAGTGATCGGTCATTCTCCTGCCAAGGCAGAGAAAGTAGAGAAGATCATCTTCAGTGTCGGTAAGGTTTGTTATGATCTTTCTAAATACTGGGAAGAGAACCAAATTCAAAACACAGTTCTTGTAAGAATGGAGCAAGTATATCCTTTCCCTGAAAAAGAAATTCAGAATTTGATGAAAACATACAAGAATGCAAAAACTTTTGTATGGTGTCAGGAAGAGCCGAAGAATCAGGGAGCTTGGTTCTTTGTAAGAGATAGAATCGAGGAACTACTTCCGAACGGACAAAGACTGAAATACGCAGGTAGAAAAGAGTCTGCAAGTCCTGCGGCAGGTCATATGAAGGTTCACTTACAGGAGCAGGACCAACTGGTTCAGGACGCATTCCTAGCCTAGTGAGCGAGCCCGTATTATTAGCATTAATTTTTGCTGATAGAGTTATCACTGAAGAAAACGGAAAGCGAGGAATTATCGGAACCTTCACGAAGTTCTTCGCTCAACAATTTCCTGTAGTGTTTCCTCCTTGGGGAATTTATGTTTGCGTAACAAATCTTCGTCCGGGAGATCACGAGTTTTCCCTGGAGCTCGAACACGCAGAGACTGGAGAGAAGTCCATGGGTGTTGGCGGGACTATTCGGGTGAACAACGGAGCCGAGCCTGTCGAAATTAGCATTCCGATTCCACATGCGGTCTTTCCTCGCGAAGGAAGATATATTCTTTCGTTCCTAGTTGGAAAAGAAATCGTTGGAAGCAGGCCTCTCTGGGTAGAAAAAATCCTGCCTCCTGAGGAAACGAATCAGTAATTTCTTTTTGAGAGAAGCAACGTAGGAGCTCCTACAACGCTCACAAGAAACTACTTGCGTAAATGCAGTTTTTCTGATAGATGGACGGGAACGACGCTGCGGTTTTCCCACCACCAGCCCCCCACCCAAAGAGGGCGGGGAGATTCCGCGAACATAGGTAACACTTTAAACCGGAGACACAGGTTACACTTTTAGTTGTGGAATGAACCTTTCTCCTTTCTTCTTTCAAAATGATTTGGATAAAAGATTCAGCTAATTTATTCGGGAAGGGCTTAGACGAACTTGCGTATAAACTAGCAGTTAGGCGAAATAGGGCAAAAATCATAGATTAAAACGGAAAAGAAAACATTTTACAATTGGGTTATTTTCTTAAGCAAAGTGGATATATATCTGATTGACAGATATATCTGAATTGCGAATATATGGTTTAATGATCAAATCTTTTGGGGATAAGGAAACAGAGAAGATCTTTCACCAAGAGTTTTCGAAGAAAATACCTCCAGATATTCAGAGTAGGGCTTTAATTAAGCTCCTTATTCTCGAAAACGCTGAAAGAGAGGAAGATCTCAAAAGTCCTCCTACAAATAGATTTGAGCATTTGAAAGGAAATCTGAGAGGTTATTGTTCTGTAAGAATAAATGATCACTGGAGAATAACATTCAACTTTTCAGAAGGAAATTGTTTTGATGTATCTATCACGGATTACCATTGATAAGGCTTTATATTATGAAAACTAAAAGAATTCCAACACCAACAGTTTCTCAAATTCTTAGAGAAGAGTTTTTGGATCCTTTAGAGGTAACTCCTTATAGGCTCGCAAAAGAATTGCATGTTTCAACTTCTACAGTATTGGAGATTTTGCACAATAAGCGGAAAATCTCCGTGGATATGTCTTTAAGGTTAGCTAAGTTTTTTGGTATGTCGGATAAGTTTTGGATCAATCTTCAAAATGATTTAGAAATAAGAAAACAGAAAGAGAAGTTAAAACTCAAATTAGATAGTATTCAAACGCTACAAAGAACAGGCTGAGAGTCTATTGCCCTACTTTCCTAACTATCGGCTCTGAAGCTGCGCTTCGAGATCGCTTACGCGACTCTGGCTTGACCGTTAGGCGAAAAACCCGGCGAAAATTTTTCTGTTAGCTAAAATTTTCACAATCAGTCTCTGAATCGATGTACGTTCTATATGTAGATTAGCAAATGAACAAATATCAATTGACATACAAATGTTTAGCTCAATTGTAGAGTCGGATGCCTACAATACTCAAAATATATGGTTATAGATTTCATTTTTATTCGAATGAAGGCAAAGAACCACCGCATATTCATTGTAGAAAGGGGAATTCTGAGTGCAAATTTTGGTTAGATAGCATAATGTTATCTGACAACAAAGGCTTTAAAGCTCACGAAGTTCGCGAAATAGAGAAACTTGTATTTGAATATAGAAACCAATTCTTAAAGGCTTATAATGAGTTCCATAATTAAAGATAATATTCTTTCAAATGTGCCTGCGACTAAAGTCTGGACGGAAACTCGCATGGTCTATATCGAACTCTCTGATGGTCGTGTAATAGGTTTTCCTGCCGATCGATTTAAACTTTTGAAAGCAGCAACAGAATCAGAACTTAAAGAAGTGAATTTAGAGTTGGACGGATATGCCTTGAGATGGGAGAATCTTGATGAAGATTTGACAGTTCAAGGAATTCTTGAAGGTCGTTTTCAACTCCCTTTGTAAATATCTCAAAATTCAATTGATAGCGCCGGGTTCATCGCCTAACTGTCGGCTCTGAAGCTGCGCTTCTGGATTGCTCGGCAACCCTTGCTTGACCTCCGGTACATTTCGCTTTGACGCCCGGTGATGAAAGTATTTCTCGAATCAGTACTGAGTCAGAGATAACACGTTTTGGTCAGGATCCTTAAACCAGGCAATTTTTGCCCCGCTCGGAGAAGCCCAAATTCCACTGACATCTTGATTCAACCCCGGATAGCGCTCAAACTGAATCCCTCTTCGAGTCAGCTCCTCAATTTCTTTTTCTATGTCTTCCACCATCCAGCCCAAGGCAGTATATTCCTTTGGAGTGACTTTTTCAACAATCTGAACGCGCAACATTGTCTTGTTCAAATGGAAGACTAAGGCAAATTGATCCTCACTTACGAATCTTAGCCCCAGAGAATTTTGATAAAACTCTTTCGCTCTTGCAGGATTAGCTGTGGCGATAAAAGCAATTGGTTGAGCTTCGGTTAACATTCGAAATACTTTTTAAAGCTTCGTCAGATGAATTGCAATCTAATAATTACAAAAAGCTAATTCGGATAATAAATCTTTATAGAAATTGGCAGAGTAAAAGATTCTGCAACACCGAAGAATCAATGCGGGCTGTAGGACAATGAAGTATGGATGAAATGTAGGATGCGATTCGCGCTTTCGGCGGACAATGCTTGAAAAGTAGGAAGAAACGTGAAGCATAAATGTAGCGTTGTGAGGTCCAATGTTTTGGAATATCCTACTGGCCAGGTTCGATGCAAGCATTTGGAATTGTTGCCGGTAGCGAACAAAGCGGAAATGTCCTTTGGTCCGAATCGGTTTCTGCTCCATTGAATGATCCAGCAATCGCACAATTATTTCGGGAATTCGAGTCCACTTTCTATGTAGAATAAACTTTTGCTAAGTCGATTTCGGTAATTTACATAAAGCTAAATTTCAAAAGTTTGGAAGACGTCTCGGGATCTCGTTGCGCTAAACTGGTGTCTCGATTTTGAAGTGGATATGGTATCGTTTGCACTCAAAGAAGTTGTGCGGGGAGTTGAAATGAGAAACAAATCTGAATTGTTGAGAATAGCAACTAAGGTATTATTTTCTATAATGTTTGTTTCTCTGTTTGGTTTCACTGCTGAGATGGACTCGAAAAGCACGAGAGCTCGAATGAATCAGGCAGGCGAGACCTCGGATTTTAGTTCCGCAGACGTCCCAAAGTATTTTCCGTTAGAGCCTGGTAATCGGTGGTGGTATTCGGGAAAAGCAAAGCAGAGCATAGGTCCCGGTAAAACCATAGAAAAAAATATTTCTATAGAAATGCGCGTTTTGGAAGTAATAAAAAATCGAGAAGCCCAACTATTCATTCTTGAAGGTCATCCATCTCAGGCAGTTTGGTATCTTAAACCAGAACATAAAAATCTGAAGAAAGTGGTGATTCGCCCCGAAAGGTATGCGTATCTATCTGTCGGGGGAAAGCTATTTGAAATTAGAGGAGATTCCGTCGATACAGTAATTTCCGATCTGCGCAAGAATTCTAATTTACCAAATCTTGATTTGGATGATATTGCTTTCGAATTTCCCTTATTTGATGGGCAGAAATTCGGAGGCACCAAGGGCCCTGATGGGGAGGTAGAAGGATATGATTGGCAAGTAGACCGAGTTCTGTCTAAGGCCCAAAAATCATTGAGAAAGATGAAGAAATATCTTGCATTTCAAATTATCCAGCGCGCTTTATCTAGCTATACCGAAATTCAGTTTGAGCCGTATTCAGGCATTACAAAATACAAATATATTCATCATGGTTCTGTATGTGAGGTTTATTTAGACCTAAGAGAACATCATTTGAAGTAAAACCTTATTTTCAATGATAAACTGTCCGGGGGAAGGACGAAATCGATAAGTATAAATAGTACACTTTTTGGATGCTGGCCTTTCACAAGCACACAGAATTTATTAGAAAAATATGAATTATTGAATAGAAGGATTCATGAAAGCAATCATTTACGAAAATTATGGACCGCCGGAGGTCCTTACACTTGTAAACGCGGAAAAGCCTGAGCCTAAAGAGAATGAAATTTTAGTAAAGGTGCGTGCCACGACGGTTACAGCAGGGACTCAGTTTGTTCGGGCGGGAAGGCATCCTGATTCTAAGTTTTTTACGATCATGATGCGTTTAATCTTTGGTATGAATAGGCCAAAGAGACAGATACTGGGATATGAATTTGCTGGCGAAATCGAAAAGGTTGGGAAGGATGTGAGCCTTTTTAAAATAGGAGATAAGGTCTTCGGGACAACTACTGGATTGCGACAAGGAGCTTATGCAGAATATGTATGTGTACCAGAAAGTTGGAAGTTGGGCGTCGTAACAATCATGCCGAGTCAAACAACCTTCGAGGAAGCAACAGCGATTCCGATCGGAGGAATGACTGCATTACATATTCTTAAAAAGGGAAATATCCTAAAGGGACAAAGAGTTCTAATTTACGGAGCGTCTGGCAGTGTAGGAACTTACGCGGTTCAGCTCGCCAAATACTGGCAGGCGGAAGTTACAGGTGTTTGTAGTACTTCCAGTTTGGATTTGGTAAGATCGATAGGTGCCGATAAAGTCATTGATTACACAAAGGAAGATTTTTCAAAAGCGGACCAGCAATTCGATGTGATTTTTGATGCAGTAGGCAAAATATCAAAAGCTACGTGCAAAAATATTTTGAAGAAAAAGGGAACTTACCTCTCTGTAAAATCTATCACAAGTGAAAAAACAGAATCACTGATTTTTCTAAAAGAGCTGATCGAATCCAAAAAAATCAGGCCTGTAATTGATAAGATTTATCCGCTCGAAGAAACTGCACAAGCTCATGCTTACGCTGACTTGGGGCATAAAAAGGGAAATGTAGTGATTTCAATCTGATTCCCGACTGTTCCAAAGCGAGTTACTGAAACAAGGGAACTGCTCCATAAGCAGTTTCAAATGCCTCAGCTTGTTCTTCACAGGCCCAGAGTTCCAGGCTTTTGTCGTACCCGGATTTAGGGACAAGGGAAAATATGATTTGGTTTTTTCTGGTTTGGCAGCGGATCGTTTCGATCAGACCTTGTCTATTCCGATTACAAGCGCTCGCGACTCTTAGTAACCCCGATAATTTCTGAACTGTTTCTTGATCTCGCAAAGAAATTCTTTGGTATTCTCTGTGCTTCGCTTTGGGAGGGCTCTTTCTGTGGTACCTCGCGGTTAATGCGATTAACTCGATTTCTCCCCAAGTGAATCCTAACATCGCCTCCGAATTTCGGATCAAGTAGTAACTGTGCTTATGATAAGCAGAATGTGAAATGAAAAGGCCTACTTCATGCAAAAGCGCTGCCGCCTCTAAAAGTTCCCTTTCTTCCACACCCAAATGGTGAAACGATTTTAATTGATCGAATAGATCAAGTGAAAGTTTGGCAACATGTCTAGCGTAGTCCTCATCTCTAGTAAAGGAAACAAGCAAATTATGAACTGATTTCTGCCGAATATCATCCAAGTGCTTGGATTCTTTTACATCCTGAAAGTGCTCCCATTTTCGGATCGTATCATAAATGATTCCTTCTCTCAGTGCAAAGTCGGAGACTGTCAAAGCGGGGAGGTCCAACAGAGTAAACAGCTCTTCTAAGATCAGCATTCCTCCTACGATAATGTCTGCCCTTCGAGCATCTAACCCTGGTAATTTGGATCTTTTCTTAGAAGTGTCAGCTTCTAAGATCATATTTTTCGCCCTCTTAAATTCAGGAGATGTAAATGTGAAATGGTTCAGAGGCCTTTCTTCGGGATCCCCACTGGATGCTCTCACTACTTCTGCCATCGCCTGGATGGTTCCGGAAGATCCTATAATCGTATCAGGTTGCAGTTCCTTCAGAATCTTTCGGAAGGGCAAAAGCATCTCTTCTATATACAGTCTGCATTTTTTTACATCCGCAGAACTGATCGGGTCTGAGTTTAGAAATTTACCTGTGAGCCGGATTGCTCCTAGTTTAAAACTTTTGGAGAATAGGATATCGCCTCGATACCCAACGAGCACTTCTGTGCTTCCTCCCCCTATATCTATCATTAGAATCTTTCTATCAAATACTGGGAGACCTTGTAGAACGCCGAAATAGATCAAGCGAGCTTCTTCGTAACCGCTGATTACATCGATGCGTATCCCGGCTTCTTTCCAAGCGGCTTCCAAAAAGGAAATTCGATTGGAAGCCTCCCTGAGAGCCGATGTAGCGACTGCTCGAATTTCTGCCTTGGAGTTGTCGGCTAGTAGCTTGAATCTTTTCAAGCACTCGACAGCTCTTCGAAAAGCTTCGGGGTCTATTTCTCCGCCTTCTTCCAGCCCGCTTCCGAGACGAACGTTCTCCTTCTCTCGAGCCAGGGCCTCAAAGGTCCCGTTTTCACGGACCCGAACAATAATCATATGAAAGGAGTTTGTACCAAGATCGATGGCAGCTAGGGTATTGGCCCGGACCATAAACCACTAGTGTAGGAAGTCCGTCCATGTTTCCAATTTGTTTTTCGTTTTTTTTGTTTTGGAATTGCCCGTAAGGGTTGCGCTGGAAATATTGAAATGGATCGAAGGCTCAAACGCCCAAGATTCGTCGTACTGGCGGCGGCAGGAAATGTCAGTACGGAACTTCCTGAAATTTAAAATAGAACCGCTAGCCGGTGCAAAGGGAAAGCAATGATATTCGATAAGCTCTACGGATTATTTTCCAACGATATGGGAATCGACCTCGGAACCGCAAATACTTTGGTTCACGTAAAAGGGCAGGGGATCGTTCTTTCCGAACCGTCGGTTGTGGCAGTGCATGCAGCCACCGGAAAGGTTTTGGCAGTGGGCCAAGAGGCGAAAAGGATGCTAGGACGAACTCCGGGAGAGATCGTCGCCATCCGACCTATGAAAGACGGGGTTATCGCGGATTTCGAAACCGTGGAAAAAATGATCCGCTACTTTATCGCAAAGGTACACAATCGGACTACCTTTGTAAAACCTCGAATTGTGATTGGAGTTCCTTCCGGAATTACGGAAGTAGAAAGACGCGCCGTCCGCGAATCTGCAGAACAGGCCGGTGCGAGAGAAATCTTTTTGATTGAGGAAGCCTTGGCCGCAGCAATCGGTGCCAATATCCCAATCAACGAACCTGCGGGAAATATGATCGTAGATATAGGCGGTGGAACCACCGAAATCGCAGTCATTTCCTTAGGCGGAATGGTAATCGCAGAATCTATCCGTACGGGTGGAGACGAGTTCGACGAAGCAATTATCAAATATTTGAGAAATCAATATAACCTCGTAGTTGGTGAGCGTACCGCGGAAGATATCAAGCTTACGATCGGAAATGCATATCCAGAAAAGAAAACCGAGACGATGGAAGTAAAAGGTCGGGACGCGATTTCTGGACTTCCTAGAACCTTAGAACTGGAATCGAATGAGATTCGAAAAGCTCTTAAAGAACCTACGGACGAAATACTCGATGGAATCAAAAGGGTCCTGGAAAAGACTCCTCCTGAATTGGCTTCCGACATTGTAGAACGAGGGATCGTATTAACCGGAGGCGGTTGCTTGCTAAGAGGACTCGAAACCTATCTTTCCAAGGAAACCGGTGTACCTGTCTTCCGCGCGGAAAACCCACTGACCTGTGTGGTTTTGGGTACCGGAAAATACTTGGACGAGCTCAAGTACATCAAGCCGGGAATTCGCTAGAAATCTTTTTTGGGGGGCTGAAAGGATCGGGTATTATCGAATTTTCAAGTTCGACCGATCTATAGGTTGGCGGGCAAATACAATCGAATGCTTTGGATTCAGATCAGTAAAAGTAAAGAAACAGTTTCCCTCCTTTTCTGTGTACTCTTTTCTATTCTCTCTTTAACCTTTAGAAGTAACGTACTCGTTAGAGGTATTGCAAGTTTTCAGAGAGTCGGTGATAGTGTTTCAGGATCCATCGATGGCTTGGGTTCTTTTTTCAAAGGAGCCTACAACAAGTTAGAGTCTTTCGAAAGCGTAAGACAAGAAAGAGATGCTTGTGTCGCGGCGATCGACGATTACAAATTGCTTCCGCAAGATTTAGAAAAACTAGATAGAGAAAACGAATCCTTAAGAAGAGAACTCCGTTTTAACACCAGGCAAAAATATCCTACAGTAAAAGCGGAAGTACTTTCCGTTCGATTGAATTCCATTTATAGAACGATCATTGTAGACAAAGGATCAGAAGCCGGGATCAAACCTTATATGCCCGTCACTGCCCGAGCTGTGAACCAAAAGGGAGAGATCATTGAAGCCCTAGTCGGAAAAGTAATCGCGGTTACCGGCGGCTCTGCAGTCGTCCAACCTATCATCAACTCCAACTTCAATATGGGCGTTTCGATTCCGGACAGCAACCTTTGGGCAAATCTTTCTGGAAATTCCGGAAAAGGAATCGAAGCGCTATTGAACTATATTGATAGCGGGATCGTCATCGATCCGCGAGTATTCGGAGATTATCCTTTAGGTCCTTCCGAGATGATTCAATACACAGAATCTCTGAGTAAAATTGGAAAAGCAGTATACTCTTCCGGTTCTTCCGGAGTGTTTCCTCCCGGAATCCCAGTAGGTATCATCACGGAAGAGGGACCCAGAGATGGAAGTTTTAAGACCGCATTCTTAAAACCTTTTATTCGATTCGATATGATCGAGTCCGTAACCATTCTAATGAAGCTGCCAGAAAAATGGGCAGAGACATGGCCAGAAGGTCAAAATATTAATTTAGAAAATCCTTATTTTGGTGAATTAAGTTATCCTAAAGAAGAAAGGGAGAAGGAAAAACCCCAAAGCAATGAAGGGCAAACTCCTTTGAATGAAAATAAAAAGCCCCCTAAGTCTAAGCCGGAAGGCGGCGGTTTCTCCGAAGAGGAGAATGCGGAATGATTTTAGAATACGTCGTTATTGGCGCGGGACTTTTTATCGCGCATTTTTTGAACGGAACGAATTCATTTGAAACTTTCGGAACCAAGCCAGATTTTATGGTTCTATTCGTGCTTTTCTTTGCGCTCAGAAAAGGAGCACTTGCTGGAGTATGGGTGGGTTTTTTCGGAGGCCTGCTTTCTGATTCAGGGCTTGGCGGAGAAATCGTTGGAAACGTAGTCACTTATAAGATCGGGCTGCACTCACTCACATTTTGTCTGATGGGCTTTCTTGTCGGAAAGTTCGCACGTTCTGCGTATCACGAGAACTATCTTTCAATCACGTTATATTCTGTTATTATAACTTTCGTAACTAGGGTAGCGACCTACCTTCTGTTCTCTCTCTTTTTTCACGAGAATCTTAGTTATTCTCTATTTGGAACTTCCATCTACAACGCTATTATTGCTCCGCTCTTTTTCTATCTTCTCGGCAAGTTGTATCGTTTGGAGCAAGCGGAGGCTTAAGTGCTCGGTGGATCTCCTACAGCAACAGAGTTTAAGCTAGAAAGAAGCTTTCGAATCCGGCTCTATATCTTTTCGGGCTTCGTGGTGTTTACACTTGCCTCCTTTGTTATACAGCTATTCAATCTGCAGATAGTACACGGAACGGACAATTCCTTAAAGGCCGAAAAATTCGTTAGAAAGAGTGAGACGATCCCTGCGGCAAGAGGAGAAATGTTCGACCGGAATTTTCTCACTCCAGAAACATCCATGGCGCTTGTTTCCAACTACTCCAGTTTGGATGCTGTGTTAAACACTTCTTTATTAAAATATGATCCTGTAAAAGTAAGAAATTTTCTCCAGGAATTTTCCAGGACGCTTTCGATTCCTCTTTCCTATTACGAAGAGGATTTGATTGAACCAAGATTTTCCAAGAATATCAAATCTAAAAAGCCATTCGTTCTTTTAGAGGCGATTAGCAAGGCACAGCAAGAAAGAATTTCGGTATTCGATACAATTTCAAAATACGTAATATTGGTGCCGTCCCCAAGAAGAATCTACAAGATGGGTCCGGCGCTGGCTCATGTAACAGGCTATATCGGAAAACCCTCAAAGACTGATCTTCTCACTAGAGAAATTAAATCCTACCAATGGCTCGGAAAGAACGGTCTGGAGCTGGAGTATGATTCTGAACTTAGAGGTACAGACGGATTTCGCATCCAAAAAAGAAGTTCGGAAGGAAATATAGAAGAAGAGAGGGTAGTAGAACATTCCAGTCCTGGAAACAATCTCGTACTAACCATCGACAAGGATATCCAGATCGCAGCTTACAAAGCATTGAAAGGGATAAGAGGAACCGCAATCGCGATTCGACCTTCTACTGGAGAAGTCCTCGCGATGGCATCGAATCCGAGTTACGATCCGAACATACTCTCCGGAAAGAACAGATCCGAGAGGACCTCCCACTACAAGAGAGTGGATAAGAACGGAGGTTTTTTGAATTTGGCAATTCAGTCCAAATTTCCTCCGGCGTCGACTTATAAGACTTTGGTTGCAATGGCGGCACTAGAAAGCAGCCACAAGATAGATTATACAAAAGATACCGCTTATAGTTGCAACGGAAGCTTTACTCTCAAGTCCACTTTTGTGGGAGTTCCTGATCAAGTGTTCCTTTGTTGGGAAAAAGGCGGACACGGTACAAACGACTTAGCACATGCATTACAAAAATCTTGTTCAGTGTATTTTTATAATCTGGGATATAAAATTGGTTCAGATCCGATCTTGACATATTCAAAACATTTTGGGCTAGACTCCAAATCGAATATTGATCTTCCGGGAGAAATCACTGGTTTCGTACCATCCTCTGCTTGGAAAAAAAGAACTTTCGGTACCCGCTGGTTTGATGGGGATACGATTAATTTATCCATTGGACAGGGATTCATGTCGGTTACTCCTCTGGGAATGGCTTTATTTTACGCCGGGTTGTTGAACCGCGGACAAATCTATCAGCCGTATATCGTGGGAGAAATCCGCGATCCTCTCGATAATTCGATCATCAATAGAACCCAGCCTCAGTTATTAAGAGACATACCGATCCAGCCCTCTACGATCGAATCGATCAAGGCAGGTTTACGATTAGTTGTAAAGAATGGAACCGCAGCATTTGTCTTAAATAAACCCTTCCTTCCTGATATTGCGGGCAAGACCGGAACGGCTCAAACTCGAAGAAGAGGAGCTTCTGGATCCAACCACGCATGGTTTATCGGTTATGCTCCTGCAAATGCTCCGGTCAGCGAACAGGTATTAGTTGCAGTCTTCGTTGAATACGGAGTAGGTGGCGCCGCGGGAGCTGCACCTGTGGCCAGAGAAATATTTAAGGCAGCCTTTCCGCCAGGATCTTTTAAACGAAGTGTAGAGATTCCCGAATCCGATTCGCCACTACTTCCGGAGAATTCCAATGATGTCAGATAGAACCATCGACCGAATCGATTACTTTTTAGTGCTCTCTGTAATCATCGTAGTACTTTGCAGCGTCTTCACACTTTATTCCCAAGAGGTGAATTTCGAGGATTCTCCTGGAAAATGGTACAAGCAGTTGGTCTATTTTGGAATTGGGCTAGCCGCAATGTTTTTCGTTTCAAGAATCAACTACCAGTTGTTAGGCGCTTACGCTCTTTTTATTTATCTTTTCATGGTACTACTACTAATCTTAACCCTAATTCCTGGGATAGGATATCTTCCTTCAGGAAGGGGAGCAAGATCTTGGCTAAAGATCGGTCCAGTCGGATTCCAAGTTTCTGAATTCGCCAAGTTAGCAACCGTAATTCTTTTAGGTCAGTATTTAGTGCTGAGAGAAAAGGAAATGAAAAAGATCACGGTTTTGATTCTACCTTTCGTGATCGTACTGGTTCCGATGGCGTTTATCCTTTTGCAACCTGACTTTGGAACGGCGCTATCTTTTCTGCCGATCTTGTTCACGATGCTGTTTTTGGGAGGGGCGGATTACTTGCACATCAGTTCCTTTCTCACATTGGGTGGAATATCCTTGGTTCTTCCGATGTATGTGGAGTATTCCAGGCTCACTTTATTAAACGATATTCAGGAATTCTTGCAAAGAACCGGCAAAACCGATTTACTTTCGATTGTAAATCGACTCGGTGGAAAAGTTTGGAGAGTACTCGAAGGAGACGAAATAAAGAACGCAAGCTTGTCTCCAAAAACTTTTGCGGCACTCAAAGAAGCTGTAGACCAAGTTGTAGAAATTGAGGCCAGCTTTATTTTCAAACTTCTTTCAAATCAAGCGTTGTTGGTAGGATTTGGATCTACTCTGATTGTTCTAAGTATCATAATGATTTTCCTTAGAATCGCAAGAGGTGCAAGAAGTTTAAGAACTTATTATATTCCATTAGGAATTTTCGGAATCAGCATATTATCCGCAGTCGTCGTAATGAAGACAGTCCCATTCCGCGAAAATCAGGTCATTCGTCTAACTGCCTTCCTGAATCCAGACGGATTTAAGCAGGGGGCGGGCTACCAATTGAGAGCTTCCAAGCCTGCAGTAGGATCCGGAAAATTGTTCGGAAAGGGATTTTTGAACGCCGAAATGACGGAGGGCAGAATTCCTCACGTCCCGGAGTCTAGCACTGACTTTATATTCGCATCCTGGGCGGAGCAGTCCGGATTTATCGGATCCACCTTTTTGCTGTTCTTTCTATTTTCGATTCCCTTGCGAGGGTTGCAGATTAGCTACGAAAGTAAGGACAGGTTCGGTTCGCTATTGGCCTCTGGAATTGTTGCATTATTATTTTATCATATTGCAATTAACATAGGGATCGTGATAGGATTATTACCGGTGACAGGGATACCTCTTTCTTTTATGAGTTACGGGGGATCTCATTTGGTCATGTCTATGATATCTGTCGGGATCATACTGTCGATCAAGATGAGAAAACACGCGAACTGATTCGTATGGAAAGAGTCAAAGATTCCAGATTTCTATTCGATTTAAAGAGAAAGTTTCGGTATATTCTGGAGGAGGTCGAGAAGGCCACTTTTGACCAAACTTCCGAAGTAAGAGAACTTGAATCTCTATGGGAGGAGATGTTCGAAATCGCCTCCAAAAATGATACTCCATATTTTAGAGCTAGGCTCACCAATCTAAAACGCCAGTTAGACGGCTTTGTGAGAAGCAAGGCATACGAGAAAGGCGAGTTTGATCGAATTTATAGACAACTGGAAAAGATTCGTCGGGATGATACTGTCGAGTTCTTAGACGAATCCATGCGCGGAAATTTGGAGCGCGTGTCCAAGCAATCTGGTTATATTCCGGATCTACGTGCAGCCCAAAAGCAGCTTAGAGAACCAAGTGGGCTTTCAGCAATTCCTTTGTTTCTAACGTTTCGCTGTGGAACGATTCATTTTATCGTAAAGAGCGGACCGAAAAAGATTTTTAAGAACATTCATAGAACTAAGGACAAGGTTTTGTACGAAGGGAAAAAGTATCCGATCTTTCCGAGTCGCTCCGTATATTTTTCGTGGGAACCGGACAGAAACTGGGAAATGGAACCCGGAAATCTATTAATGATTCGTAATGTAACCAAGGTTCGATTTTTCAGATATGATTCGCTGGGAGACACATTTCGAATTCCAGAAGAAACTTTCCAAAGAAGATTGCAGCCCGCAGAAAGCGGATGGACGAAATCGTACAAGTATTTTAGAAAAGCTGGGATTCGTTATTATTATATTCCGGATTCGGAAGATGGGGCACTAGGCACCTAAGGGATAGAAAACTTACTTACTTAAGAATTTTTGAATGCAAAATAAGATACAGAAACAGTCCTAAATCGGGCTGCTTCTGTTTTAAGATGTTTATTCCTCTGAATCGTCTATCAGATTGTTAAGGCTCTCGATTAGAACCTCTACTTCCACACCGTAGCCCATGCAAACTTGTTCTATCGTTTCCAATTCATTAATAGAACAATGGGAACATCCTCCCAGGTGGTAGCTAGAAAAAACAAGCCCGGCTTCTGGATGGAGTGCCATCGCTTCACCGACCGTCATTTCCTTATAAAATCTAGGCTTGACCGCTTCCGACATTGAGAAAATCTCCTACTCGTACGGGTATACTTCCAGTATATAGACTGCCGGGAGCCACGTCAATCACCAATGTTTTTTCAGGAATCAGGTAAATTCTACATTCGAATCGAGGATAAATTTGAGTCTTCGCATTACCTATACAAGTACTTCCCAGACGGATCCGATGAACCGATTCACGGGCATTCGTTTAAGATTGAGGTGTACTTATCCGGTAATAAGAACATAGGGGAAGACGGTATTAGTTTTGACTTTTTGACATCCAAGAAGCGTCTCAAGGAACTAGTACACGAACTCGATCATATTTTGATCAACGAGCATCCGGATTTTAAAACGATAAACCCTACTTCCGAAAATATGGCTCGTTGGTTCTATCACGGACTCAAACACAGTGTGCATTCTGCCGACGGAAGGGTAGATCGGATCGTAATCTACGAAGGTCCGGAAAATTTAGCCTACTACGAACCTTCAGAAGGATGATATTCTTATTCGAATTTCCTAACTATTGCGATGGTAGAATAAAAATACGATATGTGCAAACGTGAATATTACGGTTAAATAAAATCCGACTCGCACAGGTTTTGGAAGCTGGCGCAACCCGCAGAGTATTGAGTGAATACAGAGAAACGTAAGTGAAAGCAAGTTGGTCCAGAGAACTGCTTTGACTGGAGCCGGTTCAATTCCATAAAGAATCAATAATACAGCCGGAAGTAAACCCATAAAACTCATGAACCCACCGGTTGCAATCCATACCATTAACAGCAAGCGAGATTGCCTTTCGTCTGGGTGTTGGAACACTGCGATCGCGCCCCCCACGATAAGCTGGTGCAAAAAACCGTGAACAGCGTAAACTATGCTAATGCAAAGGAATATGATTGAGGCAAGATCGAGGTGATTTAGAGCGGACAATGGAAGACTCCCGAGTGTAAACGTAGCGTAAATCTAGAGGCCGAGTTCACAACAAAAATTTACTGTTGACCGAATCCGGTTTTTTTCGACCATCAAAGTCCACCATGAATGAAATCCTTTGGTCTCCCTCAGAAAATCAAATTTATTCGTCCAGGATGACTCATTTCCAAAAGTTTATTGAGTCAAAAACCGGACGCAAATTTCCAGATTACAGAAGCTTTCATCAGTGGAGTGTGGAATCAATTTCGGAATTTTGGGCCCTTTTGTGGGAGTATATTCCGGTACAACACAGCGAGTCCTATTCCGAGAAATTTCAGAAGGGAAAGCATTTTTGGGAGTCGAAATTCTTTTCTGGAGCAAAGCTCAACTTTGCGGAAAATCTTTTGAGAGGAAGACAGTCCGGACTAGCAATCCAGTACAAAGGGGAGAATGGATTCCAAGAGGAAGTTACCTACAAGAGTTTGTCGGAATCAGTCGCAGCGTTAGCCTCCTACTTGAAAAGTTTAGGAGTGGTCCCGGGGGATCGGGTGGTTGGGCTAATGCCAAATCTTCCTTCTGCAGTAATTTCCATGTTAGCTGCGACTAGCTTGGGAGCGATCTGGTCTTCTTGTTCTCCCGATTTTGGAACCAAAGGGGTGCTGGATCGATTCGGCCAAATACGACCAAAAGTATTAATTACTTCTAATGAATATGAATTTAAAGGAAAGATAATTCAATTGAATATGACGATCCGTGAGATCTCCGACCAGCTTAAGGATTTGGAAAAAATCATTGTTGTAGGATATCCTTCGGAAAGAAAAGAATCAAACGAATCCAGATTGAAGGATTTCCCCAAGAATTCGATATCTTGGGAAGAGGCTATTTCAGCTCGCTCTGGTTCGGGATTAGAATTCGTTCAGCTCCCGTTTGACCATCCGGTCTATATAATGTATTCTTCCGGAACCACCGGCTTACCGAAATGTATGGTTCAAGGGAGCGGAGTGTTTCTCAACCATTGGAAAGAATTGGCGCTTCATACTGATCTGAACGAAGCGGATAGAATCTTTTTCTACACTACCTGTGGTTGGATGATGTGGAACTGGTTGGTCAGCTCTCTTTCTATCGGTGCCACGATCCAACTCTTTGACGGAAATCCGTTTTATCCCAGCATAGATGTTCTATTTCAGCTCGCCGAGGAACTTAAAACGAACGTATTCGGAGTGGGCGCAAAGTATATCTTGAGCTTGGAAAAAGAGAAGTGGAAGCCGACTCAAGGCTTGAATTCCTTAAGGACAGTTCTGTCCACTGGATCACCTCTACCGCCATACGGATTCAAATATGTCTACGAATCTTGGAAAAAAGATATAAGACTTTCGTCAATTTCAGGTGGCACAGATTTGAACGGTTGTTTTGCATTAGGAAATCCTAATCTTCCAGTTCGTGCTGGAGAATTGCAATGCGTCGGATTGGGAATGGCTGTAGAGATATGGAACGAATCTGGAAATTCAGTTTCGAATGAAAAGGGTGAGTTGGTCTGCACCAAGCCCTTCCCTTCCATGCCCTTATATTTTTGGGATGATGCTGATGGGGAAAAATACCGGAAAGCATACTTTGATGTTTTTCCGGAAATTTGGAGACACGGAGATTTTGCAGAGTTCACCTCGCAAGGTGGGATGATGGTATTCGGAAGATCCGACGCTACTTTGAATCCGGGTGGAGTTAGAATCGGCACCGCAGATCTATACAGTCTTTTGGAAACAATTCCGGAAATTGCAGATTCTGTAGTGATCGGGCAAGATTGGAAGGACGATGTGAGAGTTGTGCTCTTTTTGAAAATGGCTTCAGACAAATCTCTCACCAAGGAATTCGAATCATATGTCCGCAAGGAAATTCGAGAAAAGGTTTCTCCTAGGCATGTGCCTGCAAAAATACTTTCGGTCCCGGATATCCCATATACCAGAAATCTAAAAAAGGTAGAAATTGCCGTAAAAAAAGCAGTACAGGGAGAAACTATTCTGAATAAGGATGCGCTTGCCAATCCGGAAAGTCTTGAGTATTTTTCTAATTTGTCGGAGCTAAAAGTAGATTAGAATAAGTTAAAGTAGCTTCAAATATGTTCATGGATATAAAACCTGAGGTGTATTGAATAGATTTATGATATCGTCCCCTAAAATTCTTCTTGTAGGCCTATTGCTCTGTGTGTTAGCGAATGTAACTCCGCAGAACGCGAACGGAAGGGAGTCTAGACTGGACCAGATTTTGAAGAGGGGAGAATTGAGAGTTTCCGGCAACAAAAACCTTCCTCCTTTCTATGTGTCGGATCCAAAAGAAGGATATCCTGGTTTCGATGCAGAACTTGGAAAGAGATATGCCGATTTCTTAGGAGTGAAATACATCTTTATTCACAAACCGAATTTTGAAGATCATGCCGAGGCATTAGCTTCCGGAGAAGTAGATTTGTCTCTTTCCGGATTGGCTGCCACCTTGGAGAGGTCGAAAAGAGTAAAGTTCAGTAGCCCCTATATAATATCTAGTACCGCTGCTTTAATCCAAAAAAGACTGCTTCCTCCTCCTCCTGAAGGGGATATAGTGACCACCGTAAATTTCAGAAACATTTTGGACTTGAAGTATGTATCCGGGATTAGTTTTGGTGTAAGAGCATTTTCAGGTAGTCACGAATTTGTACAAAATAAATTTCCAAATTCCAGAATTTATACTTACGGTAGTGTCGCGGAAGCTTGGGCCGCAGTTCAGGAAGGCAAGGCGGATTGTTTTGTCGCGGATACTTTTTATATTAAAGGTCTGTTACTTAGAGACCCTGCCATTGTTTCAAATTTTCGGCCTTTACTCGAGCAGGTGAGTGAAGATCATTTGAGCGCCTTACTTCCTAAAGGCGATCTGGTCTATTACCGGAACTTTGAGTTTTTTCTTTCCGAGTTATCTAGAACGGGAGAATTGAAAGCTTTAGAAAACAGGTATTTTCAATCATCGAACTGGGTGAATACTCCCAAATAATCTGGGGCCAAGGATTCGGAGAATTCAGGACGGGACCAGTCTAAACAGAGAATGGGAACTTACTCCAAAAAAAGACCAGAAAATGTATCGGGCAATTTTTATGTGGATTCGACTTGCATCGACTGTGAAACTTGTCGAATTATCGCGCCTTCTACCTTTTCAGAATCAGGAGGGCGTTCTTACGTTTATCATCAACCCGAAAGCGAGGAAATGCAGCAGGAAGCTTTGAGAGCTCTCGTAGCCTGTCCTACATCTTCGATTGGAACAGAATTTCCGATGGATCTTCACTTAGCAAAATCAAGTTTTCCTTATTTATTAAGAGAGAATATATATTATTGTGGATTCCACTCTAAATCCTCTTACGGAGCCTTTTCCTATCTAATTAAGAGAGCTGATGGAAATGTACTGGTTGACTCTCCTCGCTATGTGCCTTCCTTAGCAGAAAAAATGGAGGAAATGGGCGGCGTCTATTATCATTTTTTAACGCACCAGGATGATGTGGCGGATCATTCTAAGTTTCATGATAAGTTTTCGACGCAAAGAATTATCCATGAAAGCGATGCCTCCGCAATAGGTAATCCCGAAATCTCCATTGCCGGCTCGGAACCATATCGCTTGGCGGATAGTCTGGAAATCATTCCAACCCCTGGTCATACGAGGGGACACGCGGTTTTGCTGTACAATAATTCTGTTCTATTTACAGGAGATCATTTGGCCTACGACCCAAATAGAGAAAGGTTGATCGCTTTTAGAAACGCGTGCTGGTATTCCTGGAAGGAACAGATACACTCCATGGAAAAATTGATGGATTACACCTTTGAATGGATCTTGCCAGGACACGGTCATTGGTACCATGGAACGGCTTCAGATGTGAAATCAATGCTCAAAGACTGCATTCAGTGGATGAAGGATAAGTAATAATTTTATAATATTCGAATATTTTGCTATTTCGATATAATTTGTTCCTTCGTTTCTGTAGGAGGTCCCACAACCTCCCCGCGAATTAGACTTGACAAAAAAGATGATTTATGCTATGGAGAGCGCTTCGCTTTGCCACCGCACCGGCCCCCGCCCAAAACCAGGGTGGGGACTCCTCCCATGGGAATTCCGCCCCTATAAAAGAAAAAAGCCCGCCTTTGATTTCGCAAAGAGCGGGCTGTGTACTGAGAATAGTGAAGAGAAATTAAAACTTATTTGGTAAACCGGATTCCATTCTATGTGGATTTGGGTCACTTCCTCATTCCAAGGTATTCCTCTTGGAAGTAGAAAACATCTTCTGCGTATTGTTTCACTCCGCCCCATTTTTTCACGGCAGCGGGACCGGCATTGTAGGCAAGTAATGCTTTTCTGATGTTTCCCTCTTGGGAATCGATCAGGTGGTTTAAGTAGCTTACCCCTAAGTGAATGTTCATTTTGGTTTCAAAAAGGCTCTCAGGCTGAACTTTGATTCCTTCTTTACGGCCCATCCAGGCGCCTGTGTTTGGAACCACCTGCATATATCCTCGGGCATTTTTCTTGGAGCGTGCTTTTCTAAAAAATTCGGATTCTACTCGAATGATTCCGAGTAAAAGGCCCACTTTTTCACCCTCCTCGCAATAGATTCCGCAGGCACCATCCTGAATTTGGTTAGATTCCGCCAGGATAGTCTCGATCAGGACCTCTAGTTCTGGAGGGGATATTCTGGCTTTGTGGCTGAGTATGAATTGGCGAACCGATTCGCTTTCTTGAACTACAGATTTTCTCTTCCAGGATTCCGAAAGAGAGCCTGCGATGGGGGCCACGAAGGATTGGTATAAAAGAGGCAAGGAGGCAAATACGATATATCTTTTACGAAGTTTCGGTTGTTTCATTGGACCGACTCCTGAAATTTGTGCGATGCACTATCTTTTGTCATTCTTTTTGCGGCGCACTATGGTGAAAGGAATTTTCTAGATCAGTCTCCTCAATCAGAGGAAATTAGCGAACTTACGGTTAATTTTCAGAAGGAAAATGGAGAAAACCTGTAAAGAAGGCATGCATATTATGTCACATTAATAGAGAAATCTAGGAAGAAGCTGTAGGAGCTCCTACGAGATTCTTCCTATTGGGAATGTCTTGCCAACCGCGAGATTCTGTGAAAAAGCGACCACTGGGCTTGCCACCGCACCGGCCCCCACCCAGTGGAAGGGCGGGGCCCTTCCTCATTTCTTCCTAGGAACCGGCTGCAGTTCCCGAATAATTCCAGTCCTCCAAAGGAATCCCGTTTCCAACCAATCACTTAAAAAATTGGCCACCTGGTCGGCCTCGAGGTAAAAGCAGTATTCACCGTCGATTGAAAATTCCTTCTCTTCTTCTCGCGCGGATTCCTGGTATTCGATGAAAACTCCCCTTTGGTCTGGACCTTCCGAGTAGAAAATCCAACCGGATCGAATCTGGAGTATATCTTCCCTCGGAAATATATGACAGATCTTATCCTCTTTGATGATTAGGATATCCTTCAGCACAAGAATTCCGTTTCTCAAACGACCTTCTTCTGCATCTCTCTTCATTTTTCGCGATATATTGATTCTCGAAAAGATGAACAGGACGATCAATGCAGTCCCTAAAGAAATTCCTCCGATTTGAACTATTCGAACGTCTCTGGGGAGGTAAGAATAATAAAATTCTAATATTAGAGGAATGACCACTAACATCGACAGAGAGTATAGCAGGTGCCTCGTAAATAGTTCCGGTTTAAATGGAAAGAAGGCGGAGTTCTTAGGAAGTTCGGACTTTCCGGATAGAACTCCGAAAAAATCCGGACCCGCCTTTTTTAATGGAATGTTTGTCCTGAGTTGCGTCAACGATCGAAACCAGTTAGAGACTGAGCCGAATATCTGTCTATTTCAGTTTTTCTAGCTTTTCTGCTAGATCCACAAGCAATCGTACTCCGTATCCTGTAGGACCATTTCCGATCTGGGTCCCTGAAGCTTTTTTGCGCCAGGCAGTACCAGCGATATCTAAATGCGCCCAATCAATTCCTTTATCAACGAATCTCTCCAGGAATTTCGCGGCTGAAAGACTTCCTCCAGGTCTACCGGCGACGTTTCTCATATCTGCAATATCGCTCTTCAGTTCCTCTCCGTATTCTTCCCACAAAGGAAGATTCCAAGTTCTTTCATCCGAAGAAAGCGATGCTTCGTCTAACAATGCAGTCAGCTTATCCGAATTGCACATTACACCAGCCGCCTCGTGGCCCAAGCAAATGATGATTGCTCCTGTTAAAGTCGCCAAGTCCAGCATATAATCAGGTTTATACTTCTTTCCGATATAGGAAAGCACATCTCCCAAAACTAGTCTTCCTTCTGCATCTGTGTTTTGTACTTCGATGGTCAGTCCGTTGTGAGCAGTGTAAACATCGCCTGGTTTGATTGCCGCAGCATCGGGCATATTCTCCGCGACTCCGATTGCTGCTACTACCGGGACTCCGATTCCAAGTTCCGCAATCGCCCCTATCGCGTGAATCACCGCAGCTGCTCCACACATATCGTATTTCATTTCGTGCATGTCTTGGGCCGGCTTTATACTTATCCCGCCTGAATCGAACGTAAGTCCTTTTCCGATCAGCGCTAATTTCTTTTTCGTTTTTGGTTTTGCAGGAGTATATTCTAGAATGATTAACTTTGCTTTCTTATCCGATCCTTGGCATACAGAAAGGATTCCACCCATCTTTTCTTTCTTAAGTTGAGGCTCATCAAAAACGATAATTTTCAATTTGTTTTCTTTTGCGATTTCTTTCGATCTGGAAACAAATTCTTCTGGAGTAAAATGGTTCGCAGGCAAATGCGAGATATGTCTGGCTCCATTGATATACTTACTTACAGCTTTAGATTTTTCTAATCCTGCCTTAGCGGCTTTCTCGCTCCCCGAATCTTCGAGCAAAAAGGTCACCGGACCAAATTTGGATTTTTTTTCCTTAAAATCTTTTGCCAGAACGTTTAAAGGAAACGCTCCTAGATCGATAGAGTTTGCTATTTGATAAACCAGGGTCGCGGTCGATAGAGATTTGAGTAAGCCAGAACCAAGGTGGATCTCCAAGCCTACGCTTTCCCACTTTCTGAGTTTTTCACCGATTCCCAAAAACTGTTGTGCGATCGAGCGAACTGAAATTTTTTCAGGGTCACCGATTCCAATGTAAATGATTTTGTTTAATTCGTCGTTTAACGATTGTCCAAGTTCTCCGGTAAATATTCCGGCTTGGATCTGATCCGCAAATTTTGCAGACAATTCCTTCGGGAGGAGGCCTTTGCTCACTAGGATAATCTTATAATAGTTTTTGCTCGGATTTCTTCCTAAGCCGAAACTGATCTTGGAATTTTCTAATTTCATTTTTTCTCCAGAGATTTAATGTCCGCCAACACTTCGTCGACGTGACCTTTTACGCTTACTTTGGGATAGACTTTAAGTAGTTTCAAATCGCCACCGATCAGAAATGTGCTCCTGATGATTCCCATAAATTCTCTACCCATAAACTTCTTAAGTTGCCATACACCGTATTTTTCGCAGATGCTTCCATCTTCATCCGAAATCAAGGTGAAATTCAAATCTTGCTTTTGGATGAATTTTTGATGCGAATTTATGGAATCTCGAGAGACACCGACGACATTGTACCCTTCTTTTTTAAATCGAGAGAAATTATCGCGATAATCGCAGGCTTCCGTAGTACACCCGGGAGTTTGATCCTTTGGATAAAAATAAAGGACCAATCCTTTTTTACCTAACAGATCCTTTAAGGAAACTTTATTACCCTTATCATCTACACTATTAAACGAAGGCGCTTTGGATCCGACTTTAATATCACTCATAAGATAGACAAATGACAGAGTCCTGAGGCAAGGACAAGAGATTTTGGAAAAAATAGTTTTTTCCGTCTCTCAAGTCTAATCGCACGGGAGGGCGGAAAAAAGCTTGTGAATTCGACAAAAAAGGGCGATCTTAATCACATGAATCCCAAAGAGAGAATGGAGCTGATTCGGGAGGGCAATCTTGCCTTTAACGAGGGCGATATTCGAAAAGCAAGAGAATGCTTTTTAAAGGCCGAGTATAAAGACGGCCTGATTCGACTTGGGGACTATTTCATGTTCGATAAAAAATTGCCTATTCTAGCCTATGGATATTATAAAAAGGCGGGATATCAAAAGAGAATCGACGAAATTTTCCAAAGAATGCTTTGGGCTTTATCACAATGGATCGGTCCCGATAAGTTTAAACTTGCGGAATCCCAATCTAAAGCACCAGACCCCAATGATTTTACGGTTCATCCTATTTTGCGAAAAACCGCCCTGGACATACTCGCAAAAAATAATATTCAGCTTTGAACCAGCTTTTATCCAGTTTGTGAATTTACCCAAACCTTATGCCCTTGGGATAACACCTAAGACTTTAGAATAAATTAATTTTTACTGCAGCAGGATTTTACTGCGCTTAACAATTCATCCGGATCCCAGGGTTTGGATAAAATTGCGAAAGTTCCAGTTTGTTTTAGCTTTTCTGCAACGTTTGCTTCCGCATGTCCGGTAATCAAAATTGATCGAATGTTTGGATACTTTTTATGAACGATGGCTAAGAATTCGTCTCCTTTTAATCCGGGCATCAACCAGTCGGAAAGTATTAGGATTACGTTCAGGCCTTCCGAAACGAGTTCGTCTACGATTTCTAAACCTTCTGCAGAATCCTGTGCAGTTTCATACAGGAACTCATGACCCAATTCCTTTCTGAGTTCTTGCACCAACGAAATGAGAATAGTCGGTTCGTCATCAACACAAAGAATCACATTTTGTTCTCGCTGAGTATTCATAATCTATTCCGATTTTTTAATAATTCCTGCAGGTCGCAACCAAACACTAAATCGAGTTCGGCCTGGCAAACTCTCGAATTCTATTCTTCCACCTATACTTTCTATAATTTTTTTACAAATGTCAAGTCCCAGGCCTACTCCTTCCCCATGCTTTTTTGTAGTAAAAAACGCATCGAATATATGAGCTTGTATGTCTATAGGGATCCCTGGTCCAGAATCAATAAACGACACAACGATCCAGTCTTCTCTTTTCTGAATATAAATTTCAATTTTTCCCTTATAATCCATCGATTGTAATCCGTTGTTTATCAGATTGATCCAAACTTGGTTGAGTTTATTAGCGTTTCCGATGCATCTTTCTTCCGTTTCGTAATTCTTAATGATCTCCACTCCGTGCTTGATTTTGTACTGGTATAAAACCAAAATCGTTTCCATTTCGGAGATCAGATCTATTTCCGACATATCCTCTTCTTTACTTTTATCTCCGGGATGAAGGTAGTTTTTCAGAGCACCTACTACGTGTGTTGCTTTGCCCGTAGCGACTGAGATAACTTTGCTTAAACGATTGATCGTAACAAAACACAAGACTGCTTTTAGTATATCTAAGCATTTTTCGGACTGAAATAGTTCGATCAATTGATTGCTTATTCTGTCTGCTCCGATATCCAGAATCATGCCAGCCACTATCATAGGATTTTCTACGCCAGAGTCTGAAAGGAAACGAGTCAAATCTGCCTTTCTTTTTCTATTCGGTAGGATGTCGTTGTTGGAGAGATCCGACTGACTTTCTTCAAGCAATACCTTGAACCAGTTAAATTCTACTTCATTCAGATTTGATAAATAATTCGGAATCTCTCTAACTTCCTTATTTATAATTTCTAATATAGCTCGATTCGAAGAAGAGATTGCTCCGAGGGGAGTATTTAGCTCGTGAGTCATTCCCGCGGCTAATTGACCGATCGCAGCTAACTTTTCGGACAATAATAGCTGGCTCTGCGCTTTGGTCAGATCGTTCATTAATTTTTCTAAGCTGTGGATTGCTCTAAGTAACTCCGCATTCGATTTATTGAGCTCTTCGGTTCTAGACTCTACCTTTAATTCCAAATTTGCATTCAAATCTAAGATCATGGCTTCGGTTTGCTTGCTACGAGTAAGGTTGACGATAAAGATCGTACCTAAGCCGATTAAGATTGCGATTGTGAAAAATAAAATAAGATCTGCGCCGCTTTCCGTCTTATTCACAGGCATGCTAACTTCGAGGATTCCCCTTACATCTCCCACTTTCCAATCTCTCTTGGGTGATTCGGGATGTGTGTTGTGGCAACCTACACACGAAGGTTGCATTCGATCAGCTAAAGCATATCTAATGTATGGAACAGAATCTATTTCCTCAAAAACATAATAAGGCTTTTCGGGAGTTTTTTCTAAAGAACTCAAGGCAGATTTTTCGAACTGGTCCAAACCTCCTTTCTTGCCTCTGTTCGGAAAAGGATACCGACTAAAAAGCTCTACGCGAATTCCTTCGAACTGATTCGTAAGATGAATTCCGAATTCTTTGACCATTGTAGCGGGCAAGGGAATACTTTTCGGAACTTCTTTATACTTGTAAGTTACTTCCGTTTTTTCTTTTAATGCCTTCTTGACGATGTTGTCGGAATAGTATACTCGTAAGGCTAATAATTGTTCAGTAATGACCTTTACGTTTCGAATCGCAGTAGTCTCGGTATTTTTCATCTGAAAGTAAAACAGCAAAAGTCCTAAAAGCAAAACTAACAATAGACAGCCTAGGAAAAACGGGAGTAAAATCCGGCTTTCAATATTCAGAATTTTGAAATCTAGAAAACTGAATCCGCCTTTCCCGCTACTCATGATTATGGTTCCTACTTTTTATCGTTTCGCAAAAGCTAACTTTAGTGTGATCTTGAAGATGAATTTTTCGGTAAAAGATACTATACTAGTATGAGAACATTGACTATCCCTTTGCCGGAAATAGGACAAGGATCTCCCTTTTTTTCTGAATTTATAAAGAAGCTGTTTTGTGTGGATCGTTAGAAAACGAATGCTAAAAAAAGAAAGTTCGAGCAATAGTGAGGCAAGAGGCCTCATTGCTATGTTGAGAAATATTTCAAAAAGGCCTACTAATCTCTTGCTAGCGGGGAATCCCTTTAAAATCTGGAAATCATCTTGGAACTGACAAAACGTTACAGAAAATTCTTTCTGATTCTTACGGCAATCGTCATAGGATTTCTAATCCTAGCTTTAGTGGATTGGCTCGGAGATTTTCGACCGAGGAAGCTTTCCAATCAAGAGTCCAATCAGGTTTCTAATGAGCCTCGGAGGTTGCTCGCATCTACTTGGTCCCAGGATTTTTTCGCGATTTTACAGTATATACGCCTCTATGACGAACTTCACCCATTTCTCTATACTCTGGAAGGTGGAAGAAGGAACTCCGGCAAAATTCTATCAGTTTGGACTCCGGAAGAGATCGGAGAAAGAATGCTTTGGTTTAGGTTGGTCTCTCCGAATACCAAAATTATACCTACGATTTTTCGATGGGAAAATGATTTTGAAAAAGTTTCGGATGCGATCGGACTGAACGGAAACACAAATATAAGAGATTTTCATATTCAAACCATTTTGCAAGAAATTGACAAGTATGGATACGACGGTATCGATATAGACTACGAAGGGATGACTTGCGAAAAAAAGGAAGCGTATGAAGAGTTCTTAACTCTCTTAAAAGCGGAACTACATAAGAAAAGTAAGATATTGTCCGTATCGATCCATCCAAAAACAGGAGTGGAAGAAAAATCCAAGTATAGTTGTTCCGGCCTAAAGCGGAAAATCGATGTCGATTTTTACGAAACTTACAGAGGGCAATTAACCCATGACTACGATTTTTTGGGGAAGACTGCGGATAAAGTCAAAATTATGGCCTACGAATTACACCCGCGTAAGAATGGCTTTCCAGGGCCGGGGCCTCAAGCACCGAATTGGTGGATAGAAAAAATACTAGAATATGCAGTAAAACGTATTCCGAATGAGAAGCTTTACATGGCGATTCCGACGTACGGCTACGACTGGCCTTTGAATTGTGATGTGGATTCAAAAGCTGTCTATTTTTCTCGCGCGCAATGGATAAAAGATCGAATGTCTCCCCGTCAGGAGCAACCTACTGACGTATTAGAAATATATAAAACACAGGGAAAGATTTCGGATTGGGTCTTTTTGAGACCATTTTTATACAGACACGAAGGAAAGGTCTACGAGGATCCTTCTCTATGGTACCGCATGGGTGGCTGTGACAGGGTAGCGTTTTATATGAATCGCGCATCCTTTGAGTCAAAGATGAAAATTTTAGAAAAATATAATATAAGAGGATTCTCGTTCTGGCAGCTGATCGAGGATAACGATCCAGAGATTCATCATTATCTTGAGGAAAAACTAGGAAATACGTCCGCTCGAGTTCGAGCGACCGTCCTCAGTGATTGAATTAGAAATTAGTTCACTTATTTAGTAAACCGAACCGGGTGTATTCGGTTTATTTCATTAAACTTCCGGAAATGATCAATTTTTGAATTTCGCTGGTTCCTCCTCCAATTTCCCCCAAGCGAATATCGCGGTATAGACGGGATACTCTATACTCATCCATGAATCCTGCACCGCCGTGTATTTGTACCGCAAGATTGGTCGCTTCCCTGGCCGAAGTGGTAGTGAAGAATTTGCAAGCCGCGCATTTTCCGGCGAGCTTCATATTTCCTTTTCCCTCTTTTTCTAATTCCTCGGTCTCCCATGCCACATTGTAGGTCATCCATTTAGAAGCTTCCAATTTCGTGTAAATTTCAGCTAACATAAATGCTACGCCCTGGTGTTGATAGATGGATTTTCCAAAACTTTTTCTTGTTCTTGCAAATGATTTCGAATCTTGCAAGCAAGCCCTCATTACTCCTAAGGAATAGGCGGCTAAAGAAAGTCTTTCCGCATTAAAAGTTTGCATGGTTTGCCTGAATCCCTTTCCGATTTTTCCAAGTACATTCTCCTCCGAAACTTCCACAGAATCGAAGAATAATGCTCCTGTAGGAGATCCCCGGAGCCCCATTTTATCCATAGGATTCGACCTACTTATTCCTTTGGAGTCCAATGGAACAATAAAATGAGTCAGGCCTTTTTCGCTTCCTGTTTCATCAATCGCACGCGCTAATACCAACGAATAATCTGCGTTAGGTGCATTCGTGATATAAGTCTTTTGCCCAGAAAGATAATATCTGTCTTTCCCCATCTTTCTTGCGACCGTCTTAATGGAGGATACGTCCGATCCGCTCTCTGGCTCTGTGACCGCTAGGCAGCCTATTTTCTCACCGGAAATAATTTCGGGTAAGTATCGCCTTTTTTGCTCCGAGTTCCCAAAATGCTTGATTGGAAGTCCAAATAATCCGCCGGACGCTCCGACGCTGAAAAAGGTGCTTCCGCAATATTCGGATATTACCTCCATTGCCAGGGTGCTTAGGAGAGCTCCTCCATTTTGTCCTCCGAATTCCTCTTCATGCATCAATCCGATATATCCTGATTTACCGAGTTTTGAAAAGTGGGAGCGAGGGATTTCCTTCTTACGATCAGATTCCTCGGCAAAGGGAAAAATCTCCCTTTTGCAAAAGTCGTGAAAAGATTCGATAAACATTTGTTCATCTCTGCTTAAATTAAAATCCATAAGTTCCTCGAAGTAAGATACACGCTCGGTATCTGGAGCGATTCTTCAACAATATTTCTTTTATTTTTAACAGGGTTCGGAATCGCTTTTGTGGGGAGGATTCCGAAAAAAAGAAGGTGAGGTATTTTGAAGTTCGTTCTTATAGATTTAAAAAAATATAATATAATATCTTTGATTGAAGTATGGATATTTTTGCTGTGCCATGATTTCTCTACTTTGATCCAAAAAGTGTAAAATGCTTACATGCGACTCGATTCTAATCTATACAAAACAATTACAAAATGATTTCGTAATGAGAGGCACTGTCATAAATCTTTATTTTCAAGCTTTGTGAAACTGTTTCTTTTTCGGCATTTCATATCAATCTTGTTAATTTATTTTGAAAGAAACGGCTAAGAGTAGAAATATTTAGCCGTTTCTTTCAAGGAATATTAAGAAAATATAACAAACAATCGTTCGTTACATCTAGAAAAACGAAAACAAACAAAAAATACTTGGCAAAGAGGTGAGGATAATCTCAGGCTAACCGTTTGAAAGAGCAGTTGTTACTGAAATCTTAATCGAAAAAGTTTTTTGTTGCTGGGTGGTGTGTGAATATGAAGGCGAAAGAGTTGGGCGAGAATCTACAGTATGTTGAAAGTGAAGTTCCTCCCGTTTTTGATTCTGGCTATGTCGATTCTAAAATCTGCGTGCTATTTGGCGGACAAGGTGCAGATGTTTGGACAGAACTTTCTTCCTTCTTTGAAGAGGAGGGCGAGCACAGTCCATTTTTCTTGGAGCTATTTCGCTCGGTAGAAACTTCACTCAGTTACTTAGATCAAGAATCGTTTGAACTATTGTTTCCTGAAGGTTTTGATTTACGTTCTTGGCTATTGAATCCGGATTCGGTTCCACGCTTAACTTTGGTAAGTAGAAGCACTTATAGTGTTCCTTTAATCTTTGCGGCCCAGGCCGCCAATCTTTATCGCTTTTTCCGAGATCCTAAGGATTGGAACCTTTTACGAGAAAGAACTTCTGGAATTTACGGACATTCTCAAGGTGTATTTGCCGGAATTTTATTATCTGCATGTGAAGATAGAAATTCTTTTTTAGAAAAATTTAACACTACTTTTGTCGCGTTATTTTTGTTAGCAGCAGAGTCGCAGAAAAGATTTCCTTTCTTAGAGATTGATCCGGACTTTTTGAATAAGTACGCTTCTGAAGGAGAAACTCTTTCTCCGATGGCTCACATTCGTTCAGGGGATGGCGAATATCTAGAGGATGCATTAAAAGAATTTAATTCAGGAAGACGTGAGCAAGATAGCGTTTTCCTTGGACTGCGCAATGGTCCGAAAGACTCGGTTTATTGCGGTTCTCCCGAGGCATTACTCGAGTTCCGACATTTTCTTTCACAGTCAGGATTTCAAGGGATTCAAAGCTGGAGTTTTTTGAGGGTCTCTGTTCCATTTCATTCTCCGTTTCTCCTGGGCATTCCTGAGAAACTGAAAGTTATTTTTGATGAGATTGGATTTTCTCCAACTGGTGGAGAGTTTACGATTCCTTTATATAGTACAAAGGATGGGGGCGATCTTCGCTTTCAAGCAGGAAACTTAGCACTAGTTTTTTCATCCATGGTTGTTTCCGACGGCCTGGAATGGGGTGCGGCCTTAGATTCAATGCTCAAGTCCGGAGAGAGAAAAATACTTCTCACCTTTGGACCCGGGGATTCCGTAGAAAAACTGAGTTCCTCTCTTTTACAAGGAGGCTATTACTCGATTCAGAACTTGACCCAAACTGCAAGGTTTCGTTCATTCAAAAAAAGTAAACCGGAGTTTACGCTTTCTTGGGAAGAGTATGCCCCGAGATGGATTAAATTGCAGAACGGGAACCGCTTCCTATGGAACTCTTACTCAAGGTGGACAGGAAGAGCGCCAGTGTTTGGTGGAGGAATGACGCCTTCCACGGTGGAGCCTGATATTGTAATCTCGGCGGCCAAAGAAGGCTATATTGTAGAACTAGCAGGCGGAGGACAAGTTACCGAGGAGCTGTTCCGGAAACGATTGGATCAAATCTCCAAAGAATTGCCGGAAGGGAAAGGCATTGTAATCAATCTACTTTATTTGGATGCATATCTTTGGAATCTGCATGTGCCCTTAGTGAAAAGATTAAAGGCCGAAGGAGCTCCTATCGAAGGAATTACGATATCCGCCGGAATCCCTGAACCGGAGGAGGCAGCTCGTCTTTTAGTTGAATTCAATTCGATGGGAATCTGGTTGAACTCCTTTAAGCCGGGTACGATTTCGCAGATTCGCCAAGTATTAGAAATATCTAAACTAATTCCCGAAATTACTTTTATGATGCAGATCGAAGGTGGAGCAGCGGGAGGCCATCATAGTTGGGAAGCTCTAGAAGATCTAGTTCGCGCAACTTATTCAGATATACGTGATAGAAAAAACATAATCCTTGCTGTAGGCGGCGGAATTTCGAGCCCAGAGGAAGCTGCTCATTGGCTGAAAGGTTCTTGGGAAGCGGATTGTTTCATGCCAGTGGACGCCGTTTTCCTTGGAACTAGACTTATGGCTGCCAAAGAATGCAAAACCGCCGAAAGCATTAAGCAGCAGTTAGTTGAGCGAAGCGGAGCCTTGGAATGGAAGAAGACCCAGGATGGCAAGGATGTTGGCGGTGTAATTTCGGGAAAATCCGGACTGGGTGCTGACATTTATTATGCTTCCAATACGTGGACAAGGCTTTCAGAGCTTGCCGAATCGCTTACAAAAGGGAAATCTCCGGAAGATGCTAGAAAGAATATATTAGAAAAAAAGAATGATATTTTGTTATTGATTAACAAAACTGCGAAACCTTATTTCGGCGATTTGACTCGCATGACCTACACGCAGGTTCTGGAAAGGTTTTTTTATCTCGTCTGTCCCGAGGACAGGCTACTTTCTCCTGAAGGTGATTGGCCTGACCAACCCTTTATCGATAAAAGCTATCGCTCTCGCTTGGAGGAACTGATTTATCGATTTGAGGCCAGGGTAACTTTTCATCAGGCTCCTGCAGAAAAAATTATATTAGAAAACAAGAATGTATTGTCCGATTCGAAAAGATTTCTGTCGATTTGGAAAGAGAAGCATCCTCAAGCCGAAAAAATGTTACTACTTCCCGAAGATCGAGTTTTCTTTTTGGAAGTTTGCCGTCGTGCAGGAAAGCCGGTGAATTTTATTCCGGTTCTAGATGAGGATCTGACGAAATGGATTCGATCAGATTCCCTCTGGTACTCGCACTGTGTAGGTATCGATCCTGATTCCTGTGCCTGGATTCCGGGGCCGAAAGCTTTAACCGGAATTACGGCCTTGAATGAGCCTGTGACTAAGATCCTATCTGACTTTTTGCAAGGAGTAGACTTAGATAAACATTCACCAAAAACGATCGATCTTTGGTCGGAAATTCCCAAGAAGGCGAATCTATTCTTACCATTTGAAGTCAATCTACTTGAAAAGGAGAATGTGGGAGAAGCGATCCCGATGGTGCAAACTTCAATCGAATCAATTTCTCAGAAGGAGAAAAAAGCCTGGATCGATTGGTTGGCTGAACGAGGCGGCGGCTTTCTTTCCTCTTTATTGAGGACAAATATAATCGAAGGAATTCCTTCTGATTTGCCGAACATTTTTAGTCCGGAATCTACAAGAACATATTCTTGGGAAATAGGTGCTCAAGGAGAACTGGTTCAGCTCGATGTGCATTCCGTTAACAGAAATGTCGCCAAACTGAGATTATTCGAGGCGGAGAAAGCAGAACTGCTTTTGTTTTTCAGGAATCCTAAAACTGGACAAGAGGTCCCATTTAAAAGGAGATTTTTTTCCGGAGAAACTCTGGATTCATTATTTAGGGAGAATCTAAAAGCAAGAGGAGAATCAATCCGATCCTTTTACGCGGAGGTTTGGGGTTTAAGGAAGGCGAATAATTACGGGATCAATGGTGCGAAAAAGGAAGATGTTTTCAACAAAGAATGGGTATTCGAAGAGACTATTGAAACAAATGACGTTTTAGAATATCTTAAATCTATAAGAGATTTTTTCAGAAAAGATTTGAATAGCCAAGAGCTAACCCAGCCTTCGCTTTCGATGGGCGCTGTCTTTGCGTGGAAAAGTATTCTTTCTCCCTTGTTTGCCTTTGAAGACATAGATCTATTTAAACTACTTCATTTGTCGCAATCCTTCCGTTGGGAATCCGGCTATAGCAGACTAAGGCCAAAAGATAAAATTGTCGCAGCATCAAAAATTTCTAAAGTAACTAAAATCGGGGATTCAACTGCAATTTTTATCACCGGAGAATTGTACAAAGACAAAGAAACTATATCTTCGTTTGAAACCGGCTTTCTGGTTCGAGGATATCTGGCAAACGTCGAGTTCGGTCGAAAAAAAATAGACAGGACTTTTTCGATTTCGAGCGAATCCGAAATTTTAGCCTTACAGGAAATTCCTTGGATAACGAAAACTGAAAGTGCAGAACCTCTAGAAATCGGTACATTGATCCATTTCGTAGGGGAAGAAGTAATAAGTTCGCTAAACTCGAGCCGATCAGAAGGTTCGATAGCCGGAGAAATTACTTTTAGCAAAAACAATGAATCACGCACATTCGGAAGTTTTTCTCTAAAACTAAATGCACCCAAAGGGGAACTATCTCCCTTGGATCGCCTGTTTCTGGTGTTGCGAGAATCAGACCCGGAAATAAGATTAAAAAAGCCTTATAGAATATTATCTGAGGTCTTTGTTGCTCCGGTTCATATGTTGTCGTATTCCAAAGCTTCCGGAGATACGAATCCGATTCATACGGACGAAATTTTTGCCAACCTTGGTGGATGGAAGAAAGAAATCGTACACGGACTTTGGACATCCTCCCAGGTCGTTAACGGTATAAAAAGAAAGGTTTGTGACGGGGATTCGTCTAGACTGATTTGGTTGGAAGAAACTTTTGAAGCGCCAGTAAGCCTAGGCGAAGAGCTTCGCTTGGAAGTCTTCCATGTTTCGCAAAAGACCGGAAACAAAATTCTAGAGTTTAGATTGGAGTCGATTCAAGGCGAAACTAAATTACGTGGAAGGGCATGTGTGACTCCGCCTAAGACCGGTTATGTGTTCACTGGACAAGGGTCTCAATCCCAGGGAATGGGAATGAGTTTCCTGGAAGAATTTCCAGAAGCGAAAGAGGTCTGGAACCGGGCAGAAGAAACCACGACTAGAAACTTAGGATTCTCGCTTTTAGAGATCGTTCGGAAAAATCCGACCTCTATTCACGTGAAGGGAAAGGAGTGGAATCATCCTAAAGGAGTGCTTCACCTAACACAGTTTACACAAGTAGCTTTAGTCACAAAGTCTTTGGCCGATTGGGCAATCTTGGAAAAGCGAGGGCACCTTGTGCCGAATTCTGCCTTTGCGGGGCATTCCTTGGGAGAATTTTCTGCCCTGTCTGCAAGGCAATTCATTCGAATGGAAAACGTGATCACCATCGTTTATAACCGAGGGTTGACCATGCAAAATTTAGTTCCCAGGGATTCCGAAGGTAGGAGTTCCTACGGAATGAGCGTAGTGCTTGGAAATAGGCATGTAGGTCTCAACGAAGGAAAAATTCTAGAAATCGTGGATTCTTGCCAAAGGGAGACCAATCTTCCTCTAGAAGTAGTAAATTATAATATTCGGGATAAGCAATATTCTGTCACAGGGGATTTGAAAGCTCTTGAGATGATGGAAAGACGCTTTAAGGAATTTGTTCGCGGGAAAAAAACCACGATTCGATTGGAAGGGATCGATGTTCCGTTCCACTCGAGGGTACTGGTCGGGGGTGTTTCGGATTTCCGTAAAATTCTGGAAAAGAATATTCCGATGGATTTACCTTTGGGTCAACTCGATGGAAATTACATTCCAAATTTGGTCGCGTTACCGTTTGAGGTCACTACGGAGTTCTTGCAAGAAGCTTTGAAAATCTCAGGAAGTCATATTTTGCAGGATATCCTTAAAAAGAATCTATCAGAATTCAATTTTAACGGTATTCGCAGGAAAATTCTCATAGAACTTCTCGCCTACCAGTTAGCTATGCCTGTCCGCTGGATCCAGACTCAGGATGTTATATTCGAAAAATTGAATGTACGAAGGATGATCGATGTAGGCGCGCGCGGGGATTTGGCGGGAATGGCCAGGCAGACTTTAAAAGAGCACAAAGACTCAGCTCAATTTCAGATCTTACATGTAGAAGAAAATCGCCAGAGCGTTTTCTGTGAATTAGATGATGTGTCGCCAGCTGAATGGAAATCGGTTCAAATCTCGGAAACTTCGGAAAATGTAAATAGTGATGATAGTTTCACAGTTAAATCTCCAGATCCATCGAATGGATCTCCGACAAATTCCGTTTTTGTGAATGGATCCAAACCGGTGTTTGCAAAAACGGAATCTCTTTCTGCTCCTTTGATCCACTTCCAGAAAAGTGAAGCTTTAAGGACGGTGCTCGCCTTAAAGGCTGGGATTAGAACTGAGGAAATTTCCGATACGGAAACCATAGATGAAATTTTTGGAGGAAATTCATCCAAAAGAAATCAGGCACTTGCCGATATCGCCACTGAATTCAAAACAACAAATTTGGAAGGTGGGCAGGATAAACCGATCAAGGAACTGGTGAAGATTTTGGAAGAACAATCTTCTTACCAACAACCCGGACCTTATCTTCGGACCGCTTTCGACGAAAGTATCCGGAAATTCTTTCCGCCAGACTTCGGAAGAGCCGAGATATTTAAACACTTAAAAGAGGAGCGATTGTTAAACGAAGAGGGAATATTTTCGGTTAGCTTGAGTGTTACTCTGGCGCTCAGAGAAGGTGATTCAGTTCGAAAAGGAAAACTGAGTCAACATGGTCTTGCTACTAGATTAGGCGGAGCAAAAGAAGCCGCGACCTGGTTGGAAAAGGTGGTAGATTCCTATGCGTCTGCAAACGGGGTCCTGATTCCTAAGCGTAGTGAGCATAGTTCAGGCCACGGAGGACCTACTGTAGATGCTGCGGCGCTTGAGGAGCTTGAGAAAAAATACTTCGGTATCGAAGGTCTTTTTTCTAAGACTATAAAAGATTTTAGAAGAAGAATTCTAGGAGAGGATCCTTTCGCGGAGTTTTTGGTAAAGGATCTTTCTCAAGTGGAAGAAGGCAGAGTGGTTCGGATAGAAGATCCGGTTGTTTCTCTATTTGACAAAAAGAAAATCGTTTCTTTTAGAAACTCTTGGCAATGGGCCAAAAAGAGAATCCTACTCCTCAAAGCGGCCATTCTTAGAGGAGAAGTTTCCAAAATTTCAGAGAAAGATTTAGATTACCTGAAAAATCATTCTTCCGAGGAGCTACTTCAGATTCTGGAATTTGAAAGTTCCAAATTGGGAAGTTTGGATAACAAAGGCGAAAATCAAAAAACGAATGCTCGCGATGAGTTCCTTAGAGCAAAGAACTCGATTTTGGAAGTGGGATCTCACAACCCAGTCTTTAAGCCCGAGAGTGCTTTTCTTAAGCCGAGAATTGAACTAGGACAGGAGGGAAATTGGAAGTATTATGAAGAAACAGTTCGTGATAGCTCTGTTTCTAACCTCTCCAAGTATTCTTTTCTCTTTACATCTCAAGATTTTGGAGCGAGCTTTTCTGATTCAAAAAGAATTCAGGAAGAATATTCTAAAATAATAATAGATATCTATCGGTCTGGAGTTTCGTTTTCAGGGAAGAAAGTCTTAATTATAGGCACAGGGCCAAACTCAATTGCTTGGGAGGTCGCAAAGGCGTTTTTGTCCGGCGGAGCGGAAGTGATTGTCACCACTACTTCTTATAATTCGAAAAGAATTCGCTTATACAAGAATTTGTACAGGGATTTCGCAGGAAAGGAAGCCGCGCTAACCGTGGTTCCTTTCTCTCCCGGCTCTTTTGCGGATATTCGATTTTTATCCGACTGGCTAGATTTGGAGAAATGGAGTCCTGATTTTCTGCTACCGTTTGCTGCGGTAGCTGAGGAAAATTTTGTTTCTGCGTTAGACGACACATCAATGACTTCCCTAAGAGTCATGTTAGTCGGAGTGCAGAAGTTGATCGGAGAGTTAGGAAAGCGTCGAAAGAATTTACTCTCTGAAAATCCTCTGAACGTGCTGCTTCCTCTATCACCGAACCATGGTATTTTCGGCAGAGATGGAATGTACGCGGAAACCAAGTTAGGCTTAGAGACTCTCTTCCGGAAAAAATTCTCCGAAGCGGCCGATTGGGGAGAGAAAGTAAGAATTATCGGATGCGTGATCGGATGGGTAAGGGGAACGGGACTAATGGAGGCAAACGATCTAGTGGCACCTGGATTAGAGGAAAATCTGGGAGTAAAAACTTTTTCCAGAATCGAAATGGGCATCCTACTTACTGGCCTTGCAGCTCTATCATTGAAAGATTCAGAGTTTGAAGTTCTCAAAGCAGATCTGACCGGTGGACTCGGCCATGTGAAGGACTTAAGCAGCAGATTAAGCGAACTCAGATCCGGTTTGATGAAAGAGGCAAAACAAAAAAGAGAAGTCAAAGAAATTCTGACAAAAGTAAATTCAGAATCTCTTGAACTGAATTCTGACTTTATGATTTCTCCTCTGCCAAAGCAGGCATTCAGGCTTCCTAGAGTTCCTTCGAATACAGAGCTGCAAAGGTATAAAACAGCGGAACATTCTGATATCTCCTCTATAGTTTGCATTGTAGGTTTCGCTGAAATAGGTCCAGGTGGGAGCTCCTTCACACGCTGGGAATTAGAGAAAGACGGGCAATTATCGATTGAAGCGTGTTTGGAATTTGCCTGGATGATGGGTTACATTCGCTTTCAGCCGAGTGATCAGGGGAAGGTTTGGGTGGACTCCGAGAGTGGAGAGATCGTTCAAGAGTGGGAAATAAAATCTAAATATGAAGAAAAAATAATAAATAATTCTGGAATACGCGTTATTGATTTAGACTCAACAGGATTTGATCCGAGTGCTTTGGGCGTTTTCGTGGATGTGGTCCTGGAGGAAGATTTTTACTTTCCAGTAGTAAATCGAGAAGAGGCGGAAGAGTTCCAAAAAGCCGATCTTAAGTTCACCGAAATTTACAAAAATCCGGACTCAGAAAAATGGTTCGTAAAAAGGAAGAAAGGATCAGTATTAAAGGTTCGTAAAGCAGTTGGAATTAGACGCAAGGTCGCAGGGCAGATTCCTTCTGGATGGGATCCGGAAAGGTATGGAATTTCAAAAGAACTGATCCGCCAAGTCGATCCGATTACAATCTATAATCTCTACTGCACATGTGAGGCATATCTTCGAGCAGGATTGGACCCCCTTGAACTCTTTCAATCAATTCACCCTAGCCAGGTCGGATCCACGGTAGGCTCCGGGATGGGTGGAATGAAGAAGTTGCAAAGAGTATTCCAGGATTTTGAGCAAAACAACGAACGACAACTCGACGTACTTCAAGAAACTTTAATCAATGTAACAAGCGCATGGGCGATCACCACCTATTCTGGTGCATATGGTCCTCTGCAAACTCCTGTGGCCGCTTGCGCGACCGGTGGCGTTTCTCTAGAACTCGCGTTTGACCTTATACTTTCCGGGAAAGCAAAATTCATGATATCCGGCGCTTTCGACGATCTAGCAAAAGAAAGCATGGTTGGATTCGGAGACATGAATGCAACCGCTGATTCGGAAGAAATGCTTTCACAAGGAATTGCTCCCTCCGAAATCTGTAGACCGAACGATATCAGAAGAAATGGGTTTTTGGAATCGCAAGGTGGCGGAATTCTTCTTTTAGCACGAGGGGATCTTGCCTTTGAACTGGGTTTGCCCGTCTACGGAGTGTTAGGTCTTTCGGCATCTAGAACGGATGGAATTCAAGCTTCCATACCAGCACCTGGTCTCGGCCTACTATCGCTTGCGTCTGAATCTTCAGCTAGTAAGTCTCCGCTCCGAACCGTTTTGGGAAAGTTTGGGCTCACTGCTGACGATATAAACATAGCCTACAAGCATGATACATCTACAAAAGCAAACGATAAGAACGAAAATCGATTACTGAATTCGATCGTAAAAAAATTAGGCAGAACTCCAGGAAACCTTCTCCCAGTCGTTTCGCAAAAATCTTTTACAGGACATTCGAAAGGCGGTGCGGCGGTTTGGCAAGCGATCGGTCTTTTGCAGGCACTCGAAGATGGGATTCTATCAGGAAATCGTAATTTATTCGACGTGGATCCAGATATGAATTCGTATTCTCATATCGCTTTTAGCGACGAATCGATTTCTTTCGGATCGCATGAGTGGAAGGCAGGCTTGCTGACTACATTAGGTTTTGGTCATGTAGGGGTGCTTTGCCTGCTTCTTCATTCTAACTTTTTCCTCGCGCTATTATCGAATGAAGAAAGAGAACTCTATTTGGAGAAAAGATCTGAACGAGAAATCAGTTCCTTGAATCGATATCACGAAAATAGACTCGGAATTGCGAAGATGTTCGAGCGAAAGAGTGAGTTTCCGTTTGGAGATGTGGATGAGGAAACGGCTCTACTAGACGATACTTTCAGAACAAAATTAAAAAATCGTTAATTGATAGGTTTGTTTGTGAAGTATTCGCTAGGAGTGGACTTGGTGTACGTGATGGAATTTCAACGATTCTTAGAAGACTCTGCGAGCAGTTTTTTCGAGAAAACTTTTACCGAAGTAGAGAGAAGTATCGCATTCCGAAAGCCTTTTTCTCAAAGAGCTTTGTTTTACTCGGGGAGATTTGCCGCGAAGGAAGCTTTCGTAAAGGCTCTGGATGGTCCAAGGCTGCACCTCCCGCCCGAGTTGAAAATCTCCTATCCTGAGATAGAGATTCGTAACGATGAGTTCGGTCGTCCTTTTTACAGATTTTATGGTGAGCTATCAGAATATTTAAGAAAACTAAATTTCTCAGGTTCACAGCTCAGCCTTAGTCACTCGGGCGATTATGCGATCGCTTATGCTTTAATTGAATATTAGGAAAATTTTATGAATAACCATCTGGGCATAGCTACGGCGGAAAAAATAGAGCAGGAATTCTCTCGTGATGAGATGGAAAAGTGTATTGCGGAATTGCGTAAAAAGAATCTTGCCTGGACCAAAGAATATACAAGCCAAAAGGTGAGAAGTGGAAGACTTCAGAAAGTCCTAGTAGCAAATCGAGGTGAGATCGCAAAAAGATTCTTTTTGGCTTTGCATGAAGAGGGAATTCCTACGGTAGCTGTGGTTGCTGATCCGGATAAGGGGCAATCTTGGTTCGAATTCGCAGATGAGGTAGTTTATATAGGTGAAGCAGGCAATTATACAAATGCGAAGATTCTGACCGCTGCAGTCTTGGAAACAGGTTCGAATGCAGTTTATCCTGGTTACGGCTTTCTTTCCGAAGACTTTCGATTTGTAGATACGCTCAAATGGGCCGCAGAATTGTACAATACTGAAATCATTTTTATGGGACCGAAATCTTCAGTAATGAAAAGAGTCGGTAACAAATTGGATGCCCGTCGTCTTGCGGCTGCTAATGGAATTCCGCTTTTCGAAGCATCTGGGCCCTTAAGCGAAGATTCTAAAGAAGCACACAATGAAGCCGAAAGAATCGGATATCCAGTGATGATAAAGTTAGACGCCGGCGGTGGTGGCAAGGGAATGCTAGTTGTTCGCTCCAAACAGGAGTTAGGCGACTCTATACAAAGTGCAGTAAGGATTGGTAAGACTTCCTACGGCAATGGAACTTTCTATTTAGAAAAATACGTCGAGAGACCTGCACATTTTGAAGTTCAAATTTTTAATGGAACCGCCGTCGGAATTCGAAAATGCGCGGTTCAAAGAAGGAATCAAAAGATTATCGAAGAGTCAGGGGAGACATTTCTGGATGTTCGAACTCAACTTCAATTGCTTTCTTCGGCAGAGAAAATTGCAGATGTTTCCGGCTATTCCGATGCTTGCGGAGCAGGTACTGTAGAATTTTTATTCGATAGAGAGCAGCAGAAATTTGGCTTTTTAGAAATGAATACTCGTCTGCAAGTTGAGTACCCTGTAACCGATCAATCTCTTGGAATCGATTTGGTCAAATGGCAGATCTTTCTCTTTGATGGAAGAGAGAATGAAATCCAGTATTCCACAGTATTAAAACAAAGATTCGCGGAAAAATCACATTCAATCCAGTGCAGAATTTACGCGGAGGATCCTTTTCAAAATTACTCTCCATCTCCCGGTAGAATTCAAGAGATCGAATTACCCACGTTTAACGGGGTACGATCCGATTTTGGGTTCAAGAGGGGCGATTTAATTTTAGGTGAGTATGACCCAATGGTGGGCAAGTTAATCGCCAAAGGAAAGGATCGGGGAGAAGCCCTTATGCGGATGGAGAGAGCACTGAGCGAACTTTATATCCGTGGAATTACTACAAACATAGAGCAGCTCCTTCAGATTGTCAGAGATTCGATTTTTAGAAGCGGAGATTACGACAATCGGTTGTTAGATGATAATCCGCAACTGGTGACCTCTGATTATAGCTTATCTAGTGAAGCGATCGTGTATGCCTGTGTTTCGGAAACGATTCGTGAAGCAGGAAACATGGCCGCAGAGACGTTTCGAGAAAGGGATCTTCCGAAATTGCTTTATTCGGAAGAATCCGAAGAATCTCCTTGTAGATATTCTATATATGTTAATGAAAAGGTATATTCCATTTTAGTAATAAGAATTGGAATCGAAGAGTTTTTAGTTTTTGGAGATGGAATCGGCTCTCGCAAAATACGAGTAAGCCGGCCATCAGAAGATGGAAGGGAGTTCCTTGTGAAAACGAAAGGAAGATTCGTTTCTGTTCGGATAGACTGCAGGCCTAACTTTTATTCGATTCGATTCAGTGATTCCTTCGGAAAGTTGCGTTATGCTCGTTTGAAAATTGAAAAGGAAAATTCACTAAGTCGGATTAAAAACGACTCCGTACTGAGATCTCCTTTTCAAGGCACGTTTGTAAAATTCTGCGAGAATCCGCAAACTGGAAAATCGTGGAAAGAAGGTGAAGCGATTCGAAAAGGGGATCCTATTCTAGTGATCTCAGCTATGAAAATGGAAACTCTTTTGAGATCACCTTCTAATGGAAAATTGGAATATTTAGCGGAACACGGAGAAGAAGAAAAGTTAATTCGAGGTAAGAGCCCCTCAGGATTCATACTGGGGCGTAGCTTTGCAGAAGGCGAAATTCTCGCGCAGGTTTCCGGAGATTCGATTCCGAATCAAACGGAAAAGCAGGAACCAGTGATGAATTCAAATGTTGCATCTTCTGATTTTGTCGACCGCAATGAAGCAAACTATTCAGAAGCACTGTATTCGATTTGGCAGGAGATTCCTGTAGATATATTAAAGAAAGTTAATCCTTTCTTCGAGGAAAAGGCACGCTATTTGTTGGTGGCTCATGCTTCCGAATTAAGAGAGTTGCTTTGTTCTTGGATTCTGGGATTTTCGCAAGGGAAAGAAACCCGGGCAAAACTTACTTATTTGCTAAACCATATCGAAGTTTCACGGCTCGAAGAAAGCACGGAGGAAAAAGCAAAGTGGGAAGATTTCCTTTTGCAAACAGTCAGGTTTTCCGTATTGCTTCGCAGGCTATTCTCATCTGATTTTGGGTCTTCACATTCTCACTTTGGGGAATTGCAAAGACTTTTAGCAGAATGGGATCATGAATCTTTAAGACCCATTCTACCTACTTCTAAACTTTTATCTAGAGCTTTTTCCTATTACAAAGTGGGGGATTGGAATCCTAGTCTGCACAAAAAGGAACAGGCGCATGCATTTGCATTTCTCCTTTGTGCTTACAGAAATTTACGGGAAGGGATGGATCTGTTGGCCAAGGTTTTGGAAAAATTTGTTCACTTGGCTCCAAAGGTTCGCTCTTGGGATTTTGTACTTCATCAACTATTGGCTCTGGAGGAGAGGGAAAGAGAGCCGAAAATGGAAGGGATCATTCGGCAAAACCTATCTTCTCGCCGGAGAGTATCTGGGCCTTCGCCGGAAGGAGTTCCTACAATCTCTAGAAGACACCTTTCTTCGTATGTTCGATTTTCAAAAGACCCTTGGTCCTTGCTGGGATTGAAAGACCAAAAGAGTGCAGCAGCAGACTTTCTCCGTTCTTTCCAAGAAGAAACAGATTTGCTGCCGCAAAAGTTGGGTTCCACTGTCACAAAGGAAATCGAAAAGAGAATTCATTATTGGTCGGAAAAGGGAAAAGTTAGAAGGTTATCTTGTCCTATCCAGTCAGGGTATATGTATCTGTTGGAATATGAAGATACCTCTGAGTATCTCTTAATCAAAGTTCTACCTCGCGAATTACTAAAGCTAGTAAAGGAGTCTGCAAGCTGGGATAGCCATTTTTATCCGCTGGAAGAATATTGCATCGAGTCCGCAGCGCTTTTACAGGGAGCCTTGAAACTCTGCTCGGTTGATTCTCTTCGACTCGAGCTTATGGTAGAGGATTCTAACGAAGGGAACTTAGATATACAGATTGTTACATTCGAAAATAATTATGAACAAATTATGAGGTCAGCTTCTTCGGTCATCCGATTCTTTTTGGATGCTAGATATTCTTCCTTGTTGCTGACTGCGAATTTCAAACCTATAAATCGATCTCAAATTGTGAATAAAACATATTCCTTCTTTTTTCGAGAAGGAAAACTACGAATCGATTTGATTGGGGCCAACGATATTAGATTTCCTTATACGAAAGAGAAAGAGGTAAACGATTCTAAGTTGTATGCAAAAGGGAAATGGCCGGTAGAACGCTGGGTGGAAGAAGCCTTCGACATCGGGGCCGCAGCAGAAATCACGATCCCTGGAATAGATTTTGAAGTGGAAGGAACTACTTCCAGCGAAAAGAAAAACATTCGAGTAGGAGCCAAAATATACCTAGGCGAAATAGACGGAAAGGAAGCTCTCTTTTTCTTAAAAGATTCCAGAGTCGCCGGCGGTGCTACAGGGGACTTAGAAGGACAAAAATACATCGCGGCATCCTACATCGCATACAGAAAAGATATCCCTTTCTATGTATGGAACGATGGAGCAGGGGCCAATATAAAGGAAGGAATGGTTTCTCTCAATCGCGCCGCAGAGGGCTTCTTTATGAACGCACTGCTTTCTAACCGAGTCAGTGCCGAAGAGTTCAAGGCAGCGATCTATTCGCATAACGATCCTAAGCTGATTGAAATCATAAGTAGCCTCGAAGCCGATCCTAGGTTCGAGTTTACTTCGTATGTTCGAGGACAAAAACCTAAGTCCTGTTTTGTGGTGGCAGTAGGAGTCGGTTCTTCGACCGGTCTGGACGTATACGGTTCTTCTCAGGCGTCTTTGCAGATTCTTTTGGACGAGGAGCAATCTTACAGAGTACTAACTGGCGCGACAGTCATCGAGTCTGTGACAGGAGAAAAATTCACCAACTATGAGATTGGTGGAGCAAAGGTAATGGGAAGAGGGACAGGCACAGTAGATTTAGTCGCCCAAGATAAAATTGAACTACTCTCATTTATCAAGAGGATTCAAAATGTTTTTGCACGAACGAATGGAAATTGGCACTTACCTCGAAAACTTCAAAAGGATGAAAAAGACAATGTGATTTCGGAATCCACTCTTCGAGCGTATTCGAAGGAGTTCCTTCCGATCAAAGAAACATACTCCGGTTCGGGGTCCTTGGTTTCTGGCATTTCTAATCTAGGCTTAAGTCCAGTTTTGATACTTGGGCCGCGGACGCAGCATGGGTTTCACTCCTTCTCCTCTTTGATCAAAGCAAAAGAATCGGTCCAGATTGCGAGAAAAACTGGAGCCGGAATTTTGCTTGTATACGGATCCAAGTGGTTTCGAAGTACTCATTTGGTTGGCGCGGAAGAATTAAGAGCACGGAAAGATTTTCAAAACCAATTGCATACGTTTCCGAATCCGATTGTTCATATACTCAAACATCCGGAAGGGTTTCGTTTGCCAGAGTTATACGAGACTGGAGATGCCTGGATACTTATTCGTAAAAAAAGATCCGACAATCAAATCACGGAGATAGAAAAAGGGGCAACTTTCGCAGTAGAAACCGAAGAAGAGGCTTTCTCTATTGCATCTGAACTTTTTTATCTTTTAGGAGAAAAAAATATTCAAAATTTTGAATATAATACTTTTGCTCCCGAAATCCCTCCTGAGTCTACACGGACCTATGATATGAGAGAAGTGATAAAGTTCATACTGGACAGAGATTCCTTTTTGGAATTTCACAAAAACGATGCTGGGACTAGCCTGTTAACCGGACTAGGGCGCTTAAACGGAAAGACTGTTGGAATTATCGCCGACCAACCAATGTTAGGCGAGGCACCAGACGCGCAGGGTACGGAAAAATTTCGAGTGTTTATGGAGTTCCTTTCCAGAAGAAATCTACCATTGCTAATGCTATCCGATGCACCCGGTTTTGTACCTGGAACAAAACAGGAAAGACTACGAATCCAGCAGATTGGAGGAGAATCTCTGGACGTGAATGTGCTCTCAAGCATTCCGGTCGTTTCAATTGTTCTCAGGCAGAATTACGGAGGACGGCAAATACATGCGTTCAGCGGCTTCCTGAGACCGGGAGTTTCTTATTATGCTCAGGAAAACTCTACGTTAGGAGTGATGGGTGCTTCCTCTGCTTTCGATCTATTTGAGGGAGCGAATGTTCAAAAGCTTTCTAAAGAAGGGAAGAATATAGAAATAGAATCTTTGAGAACAGAGTTCCTACAAAAATTTCAGTCCAGGGCAAACGCAAGCCAGGATGCAAATTCAACAGGTGTATTGGACGGATTGTATACTTCGTACTCTGAACTGCGGGAAGTAGCGATCTCCGGGATGAATATCGCCGAAAGAAAGGTAGCAAACTGGAATCGACTCAAATTCGAAGACAATTCCGAACATCTATTTAAACAGAGTGTTGCATCAAGAAACGTGGAAGAGTGGGAAAAGTTTATACTTCCATAATATATTCTGATCTAATTGGATCTTTCAAGGGAAATTTCAGAAGTTCTAAGACTGCGCCTCAGAGCTCCTCGCAGAATCTGACTTTGATTCTTTTCTTATTTTTCAAAACTGCAGAGGGACTATGGCCATAGACTTCTCGAAAAGTACGACTGAAATGTGCCGAATCGGCAAATCCAGCCTTGCGCGCCGCTTGGGTCATATTCATTCCTCGGTAAAAAAGGAGCGCGGTCCTTCTTACTCTTAGGTTCAGAATGTATCTGCGAATCGAAATACTTAAGTTTTCTTTAAACAAGTGCCTGAACCTGTCCTCTGAAAGCTGGGCCATTCCAGCTAAGTAGTTCAATGACATGTCCTCGTTAAGATCTTCTAAAGATTGCAGATATTTTAATGCGGATAAAATTCTGGGATCGATTTGTTTAGAAGAATTCATATCTCCGATGGACTGAGAAGCGGCTTGAATCATCGATTCGCAAAGAAAGAGCGCTTCCTCGCAGGAAGCATCGTCGTTAATGATTTTCTCCGCGGTTCCTCTAAGATTCGGTATTAGATTCGCGTCGAATCGAACCACTTCTTGTTCCAAAATACCGAAATGCCCTTTTAGTAGGGGGGAATGCGGATCGATTTGTAGGATAAACAGGTGGGTTCCTTTTGCTTCGTGCTTATGGAAATAGTTTGGTGGAATCAGTACGCCTGAATAATCCAAGGTTTCTTCATTCGGGAGGAATAGTTTTGCGGGTTGGTCCACAGAGAGAACGATTGATAAGGAGTAGTGTTGATGAAAAGCGTTCGTCTCCTCATAAGAAACAAACAACACATGACTTCTCCAAATAAATAATGTGTTTTTCATCTTTAGCTTCTGCAGTTCGTTTTCCATGAAGAATTCTACTTAAAGTTCTATTTCACGATCAATGAAATCTTCACACCTTAAATCACACACACTGTTGTAACAAACGATTCCAGCTAAAAGGTTTCATATTGTCTCGTATAAATTTGAATATAGCCTAGTATTGCTTCATATATTTTGAAAGAATTGAGAATCTTTGACCGTTTTATTCAAAAAAGGGCATTAAAAAAGAACATCGTTTAGCAAAATTTAAGCAGTCCTCTCTAAAAGTAGAATTCAAAGCATAAAAAAAACAGGATCCATTCTAGATTTCTTTTTATAGAATCGAACGACAAACTAGGAGACTTAGTGTATATTTAAGTTTGCTTCCGTATCTAAAAGCGGTACGGACCAACATTGCTTCTGGCATCTTGAGAGAAATGAATCTGGGCAAAAACAAACTGAACTTGACGGAAGAAGAAAAGACGAAGCGAATCATACGCTGGATTCGATACGCTGATAAAAGACTTCGTAGGAAGTATCGTATCCTTCAATACCAAGACAGTATCGGAATGTGTATCGCGCTTGGCTCTGCTTTTGGGATGATTCTTCTGGGGACCTCCTACATTTTAGGATGGATATCTGCTTGGATTTGTATTTTCGGAAATGCGATATTTGCATCTTTGCTTCACGAAATGGAGCATGACTTAATTCATAATCTGTATTATAAAAAAAGTCCTAAAATCCAGAACTTTCTCTTTTGGATCGTTTGGCTATTTCGCCTAAACGTAGTTAACTCTTGGTTCAGAAAGGAAATCCATCTTCTGCATCACAAGGTCTCTGGAAATAAGGAGGACGTCGAAGAAAGATTTATCGGGAACGGAATGCCATTTGGCTGGAGAAGAATACTGACCATGGTGGACCCTGTCATGGCTTTGGCAATACAGGGACCTAAAATTGCTCGTGATTCTGCGGAAAATTTAAAAAAGATTCAGGCTCCTCACCGAATCGGGATCATACGAGAAGTTTATCTGCTATTGTGGTATAGTTTTTTAGCTCTAAGTCTATTTTCTTTTTTGGTCTGGCTTTTCAATTTGCCTTTTGAGGAAAGAGGTTGGATCAAGGAATATCATGAATTTCTAAATATTGCAGCCATAGTATATATGATTCCGAGCTGGATCCGACAGACCGCAATCCAAGTCGTATCCTCTAATATGCACTACTATGGAGATATCGGAAACTTGTACAGACAAACACAGGTATTGGATTCTTGGATCATTTTACCGTTGCATCTATTTTGCTTTAATTTCGGTTCTACCCACGGGATTCACCACTTCGTGGTCAATCAGCCTTTTTATATAAGGCAAGCTGTCTCGCCCTTCGTCAAGCCTGCACTCCGAAAATATGGAATTAGATTTAACGATTTCAGAAGCATGTTCAGCTCCAACGGATTCGTAGAGGAACTTCGAGCTCCAAGAGAACCTGTTCTCAATTCTTAACCGATTCCGGTTTTCTGCGAAAAGGAAATCGATCGAATACTCTCCTGCCGTACATCCAACCGCTCAAAAGTAGAACCATTCCTATCCAGGATAAGAAAATTGTAATGTAGTTTTGCGAATCTTCCCCCAATGAGGGAGTTTGCAATATTAACCCAGCTAACATCAAGATCGTGTGAACTTCTGCAATCTTGCTTCGTTTGTCGGATAAGAATTTTCCGAGACCGCCGCCAGTGAAAAACGAAAAAAGTCCAAAGACTGCCCCGATTCTTCCTAAAAGTAGGATGTCCTCTCTTGAAAGTCCCTCGATTCTAATCTCGTAAAGAATGCACTTGGAAAGTAGAAAGAATAAAGAGCAAATACCCAGCAATCTATGAATCCGAAAGCGGGATTTTGCTCCAAAAAAAGATCGCAAGTTCTTAGAGTATATCCGCGCTTGCTACAGGGACCGGCTCGTTCTCGGGGAGAAGACTGGTAGGAACTCTTTCCAAAGAAGAAATATAGGGTTCCATTTTTGGAGCTTCGTGAGTGGAAGCTCTCTTGGTCCTTTTGAAATAGTAGTAGAGAGGAACCGCTAACAAAGTAAATCCGAATCCCCAAAGAGCCTCTGCCGGTTTGCTCCAGAGCAGGGCCGCGATGATAACTATATTAGAAATTATGTATATAAATGTGGAATACGGATATCCCGGAATTCGGAATTTAGTTCTTAAATGTCTTTTTTCGAAAAGAATCGGAGTGTAGGCGGTAATCGTAGCGAGAAGCAAAGTCGAACAAGTGATCAAGTAGAGCAAAGATTCGATATCTTTTACCAAAGAAAACAAACAAGCGTAGGCACATTGAAAAGCAAGGGACATGTAAGGGCTCTTGTGCTTGCTATGGAGTTTGGACATGCTTTTAAAGAAGTAGCCGTCTCTTGCCATCGCAAAGTAGATTCTAGAGCCGCCGATGATATAGGCCGAAATACCGCCCATGAACACCCAGCAAATAAACGCTGTCACAAATAGAGTCGCTTTCTTGCCGAAAAGAAAGCCCGCCGCGGTCACCCCAATCTGTGCATCTCCGGCAAGCATGGAGCTGGGAGCGGAACTCAAATAAAGAAAGTTAATTAGAACATAAAGGAGCGTCACCAATGTGCAGGAAACAAAGACTGCTTTGTAGATGTTCTTTTCGGGATCTCGAACTTCCTCAGCCACATATGTAATCATGTTCCAGCCAAGATAAGAAAAGGTAACCGGAATTACGCCAGCAAGTACATATTTCCATGCGCTCGTATCGCTCGGTAATACCGAGAAGGATTGAAAATGGTCCAGGCTATAATTCCCAATCGTGAGTCCCAGGACTACGAATGCCACCAGTCCAAGTATCTTAATCGTAGTGAAAAAATTTTGGATCCTCGAGGCGATGCTGATCCCGAAGTAATTCACGATCGTAAACGAAAGAATTGCACCCATACCGAGCAGTTGGGCGGTTCCAACTGAAAAGTTAATTCCTAAGAATTTCCATTCTAAAAAGTAATAATCCAAAGAAGGATCGATCAAAGAGAAGAAGGTCTTCGAAAAAGCAATTGCGGAGAGAGAAATCGAAGCCGAAAAATTCACAGACAAAGAAAGCCATCCGCTCGCGAAGGCAACCAAAGGAGAGTAGGCCTCCTTTAAATAAACATAATCTCCCCCCGCATAAGGAAAGATACTCGCGGACTTTGCATAGCTCATGGCTCCGGCAACAGCGAGCAATCCTCCAAGGATCCAGCAGAATAAAACAATGTTTGGATTCGGAGTTTGGCTTAAAATATAGCCAGTTGTTATAAAAACGCCCGGCCCCACCATCGAGCTAAACATCAATGAGATAGAATCATATAGATTAAGGGATCGGTGCAGTTTCATCGGTAGGGGTTTTGGTCAGAATGCACTTAAGCGAAACTCCCACAAGAATTTTTCTCATATCTTCTGGCGCAAGTAAGGGCTTTGCCGCCTCTACTCAAGTTTACATTTGGCATTTGCGTTTTGCAATTCGGGTCGATTTTGTATTCTGATTTGGTTTATTAATATTATATAATGTTATATTCTGTCGGCGGGTTTCCTGGGACTTGTTTTCGCTCGTATCACTCGGTGGATTCCCCCGTGGCTTGGTCGAAGATTATAGTATTATGTCGCATATATACGTGACAAAAGTAGAAATAGAACAGGAAACTGAAAATTTGTCTAAAAACAGTTTGACCGGCTCAGTCGATTTTGTATTTTGGTCTTTCAGGCCGGTGGGCTCCATTCTTGAGTTCCGGTCGAAACCGAAATCAAGCAAGATGAACGGAATGTTTTCATTCCCTTTGTTTGTTCTGATTTAGGGAAACGCAAAGATCCTTAACAACATACATAACTGCGAATGAGAAATTAAATTTTTTATTAGCTGAGATTATTACAATCAATTGAGTTCGATTGTGTAGTGATCTCGAACACTAAAGAAAAGAT
>NZ_NPDZ01000014.1 GCF_002811875.1 Leptospira perolatii | reverse complement strand
AAAAAGGTTAATTCAACAACCAAAAGTGTAACCCATGTCTCCGGTTTAAAGTGTTACCTATGTTCCCGGTTCTTCACTTCTTTGGGTGGGGGGATGGTGGTGGGAAAAACCCCGAAGCACCTTCCACTTATCACAGAAAGTAGCTTCGTTCAAGCTGATTTTTCAATTCCACGCTTGTAGGAACTCCTACACTTTCGAATCAAATCCTTACTTGCAGGAATGAAAAAATTCGATTTCTGGATGAAATTGTTAAATCGGATTTTCTTCTACAGCCAAGGTAGTCGCTAGATCTAAAGCCTTGACAATGAACAAATGATTATCTTTCACAAGGTCGACCAAGATTAGATGTCTTACCATAGTTCCATACTCGTCTTTCACAATTCGTATGCTTGGTCTCAACGGCTTGTCTGGATTTGAGCTCAATACAATCCCGATTCTCTTGTCAGAAAGTTCCACACAAGAACCTACTGGATACAGTGAAATATGATTCAAAAAAGTGCGAACGATCTTTAGGTCAAATTTTCCTACATCCATACTGATCATGGACTTAATCGCTTCGTGAGGTAGTATGCTATGTCGATGCGGACGATTGGTAATCAGGGCCGAAAAATTATCCGCGATTGCGTATATTCTTGCCTGCTCTTCAATCGCTGTGCCCGCGAGTTTCTGAGGATATCCTTTACCATCATATCTCTCATGGTGTTGTAATGCCACGATCGCCAAGCTATTCTTCATCTTAATCTTCTGAGTCAAGATTTGATACCCTACAATCGTATGTTTTAAGATGGATTTATATTCTTCATCCGTAAGCTGCTCTGTCTTTTCCGAAATTGCCGGCGGGACTTTGGTCATTCCTACATCTGCGGAAAGACAGGAAATTGCAAGATCCACCATCTTTGGTCGGGAGTAATCCAGCAGCTTTCCTATAATCAGCGCATAGAAAGTTGAACTCGTGATTTGGTTGTACAAATAATAGCCTGGATTGTTCGTAGCTAGTATTAAATAAGAAAGATTACTATGTGCGCGGACAAAATCAGTAATTTGTTCCGCCATATCTCTAACTGTAGCGATATCGAAACTCTTATCGTCGGATACCTTCCTATAAATGTCCTGCACCAAATGGAAGGTAGCCTTGTAAAGGCTCGAAAAAGTGAGTCGGATTCTATTTAGATTATCAAAGATATTTTTGAGCGGCAGCAGATCCTCGTCCACTGTAGTGCTCAGGATAAAGTCCTCTAGGTGATGTCCTTCGTGATGAACCTCCTGCGGTTCTTCGATCACCATCTGTTCTCCATGAGTCAATACTTCCGTGATTCCAAATCTTTTCAGTCTTTCCAAATCGGAATCGGTAACCGGAGTATTAGAAGTAATGAATAGATTCTCCTTGTCCAGATACACTGGCTTAGTGAATCTCATCCCTGCCTTTAACTCCGACACGTTAATTTTTTTCATGAATCAAATTCCTTATCATTTTCGCATTGTGCCTTCCTCTATCAGAAAGGCAAAGACCGCAGCGACTGCTCTATACAGATTTTCGGGAATTTCCTCCCCGGGTTTGAGTGGAGATAGAGCTTCTGCCAATGGTGGATTTTCAAAAATTGGAACCCCGTGTATTTCTGCCAATTGTTGGATTCGATTGGCGAGGATTCCTTCTCCAGTGGCAATCACTCTTGGTGCCTCTTCCTTTTCAGGAACGAATCTGAGGGCAATCCCCAATTTCATGCGGTCCATTCCTTCCTTTGGAATGAGGGTTTGTACAGGATCCTAACTTCCCGGAACCTCACCCCAGAATCTTCAAGGAATTGCATAAATTTTTTCCTATTTTGACCCATATGCAAGTACATTTTAAATCCGGAATATGTAGCAGTTAGGACCAAGTCAGAAGCATCTTGTTTCTTCCAAGAAAACCTGTACAGACTTGGGTCCCCATTCTTAGTCGCAACTCTCAGAACAAAAACCTTCTCTTCTTCGTCCTTTCCTAAGTATCCTTCTGCCTCACCCTCAGGTAGTTCCCAATTAAAAATCGGCGTCTCTGCTTTCCAATCTAGAAACGGAAGATACGTTTTTAAAAAAGAAATCATGGATTCCATAGAAGTAGGTTTTTCTTCTTTGCTAGTGACTAATTTTTCTAAAAGTTCACCTAACGCCATTCCGGGTGGAGAAATGCTTTCCCCAAATTCGGTAGTATCTGATAGTTTTCTTTCCAAAATTCTCCATTCGATTGTTTTGGAAACATTTACCTTTTCGAGAACCAACTCTTCTCCCGCTAATAAAGTAGTTTCGGTTCGAATGTCCAGCGAGTGTCCTTGCCAAAACAACTTTGCCTTTCCGTCCTTACTTCCTTCTTGGACCCAAACTCTAAAAAAAGGTGCTTCTTTTGATTCCCCGTCGAATACTTCTGGATGAGAAATAGAACGGATTCGTGCCAAAGCTTCGAGTCCTTTGATCGGACCAGTGGGATCACTTGGAGTCAGCGGATTCATATAAATTTCTTAGTAAAAGAACGGCGGTGAATTCTGCAAAGTCCCTGACTTCGAATCGCGTCTTCGTGTGCTGTTGTGCCGTAGCCCTTATGAAGATCGAAACCATACCCTGGAAATTTCTGAGAGATTCCCTTCATCCATCGATCTCTTAGTACCTTGGCTACAATCGAGGCTGCTGAAATGCTCGCGATTCTACTGTCTCCTTTGGTATAATAATGAGACTTGTTTTGGATCGAACTGAACTCTGGATACTTTGAGAATTTATAGTTACCGTCTACTAAAAGTATCGGCTGATTGTTTGCCGTATTGAGTGCTTCTTGTTTCCGCTGAAACGAACGAGTACATTTCAGTATGCCTTCTAACACCGCTCGATTGATTCCTTTTTGATCGATGTAATGGTGGGAAATAAATGTCTGACGTAGAAAGAATGCGTTCTCTCGTATTTCTAGAAACAGTCTCTCTCTTTTGGATTCTGAAAGTTTTTTGGAATCGTTTAGGCCTTGTAGTAGTCGGCCGGAAAGAATAGATTCTAGCGTGGATGGGGAAAAGGAAACCATAGCAACAGAAAGAGGACCCGCATAAGGTCCTCTCCCAGCTTCGTCAATTCCACATGGAATTCCGAGTTCGTAAAAACGGGATTCCTCCGGTTCGAAGTTCCCCGCTTTCAATTGAGTTTAGGCTTGTTCTGCCCCTGCGCTCGCAACTTCAGCTGCTTGACGTTTTTTGTCTTCAGCAACCAGAGTCTTTCCACCTTTCAACTCACGGATACGAGCCGATTTTCCGGAACGTTCTCTGAGGAAGAATAGTTTAGATCTGCGCACTTTTCCTTTACGGACTAATTCGATTTTTGCAATCCTTGGAGAATACAACGGAAAAATTCTTTCCACTCCTACATCGTAAGAAACCCTACGTACTGTGAAGGACTTTCCGTTGCCACCGTTAGAGATGGAAATTACGACTCCTTCGTAAACCTGCACTCTCTCTTTACCGGATTCCTGGATTTTATAATGTACTTTTACAGTGTCCCCTACGCTAAAATTCAGGGAACGATTTGCATCGGTTGGCAATCCGCCTTTTACTTTCAGAAGTTCTTTCATAGATTCCTCATTTTATCGGAGTCGATTCTCTTTCTGTTCGTTTCCCGCCAGGATTCAATTGCGGCATGATGACCGCTCAGGAGAACTTCGGGAACTTTCCATCCATTATATTCGGAAGGCTTCGTGTATTGAGGATATTCCAGTACGTCCACCACATTGTGTGACTCGTCGCTCAAGCTACCCTCATCGCCCATAAACCCGGGCAAAAGCCTGGACACAGCATCCACTATACAGACGCTTGCCAAATCTCCGGCTGAGAGTACATAATTTCCAAGGGACAGTTCTATGTCAACAAGATGTTCCGAAACCCTGTGATCCACTCCTTCATAATAACCTGATATGAATGTTAGATTGCTTTGAGCGCTTGCGAGTTTCATCGCAATTTCTTGAGTGAATGGGATCCCGGAAGGCGTTGTGAGTATTACCTTACCTTTTTCTTCTCCTAGAGACTGCAGGGCCAAATGAATCGGCTCCACTTTGAGCAGCATACCAGGGCCACCACCATAAGGAGTATCGTCTACTTTCTGGTGCTTATTATTTGCGAAGTCCCTAAGTTGTACTACCTGGATAGAGAAAATGTTTCTGCGGATGGCCTTTTCTTGTAAACCTTCTCGAAAGTAGGCTTCTATCTTAGAAGGAAACAGACTGATAAAGTTAAACTTCATCCCATTGCTCCGGTTGCTTCAAATAGATTTTGCCCTCTTCTATTTGAACTTTTCCAACAAAATTTTCGATGAACGGAATCAAAATCTCCCTTTCCGTATCATGAAATTCTAAGATTGGGTGCGCTGGATTTTCTATCAGATCAGTTAATGTCCAACCCAGGTCCTTTCCTTCTTCAGAATACGCTTTCAATCCAATCAATTCGAATAGATAGTATTCCTGCTGTTTCAAAGCGGGTAAAAGCGAGTGGGATAGCATTAGGTCTGCGCCAATCAGTTTGGAGGCCTTTTCTGGCGTGTCAATGCCTTCGAAACGTAAAGCCAAACGACTAGAATGTCCCTTTAATTCCACCAGATTTGTATCTATGCTGGGGCGGCTTCCTGGAAATACCAATCGAACTGCGATCGGAAGCTTTAAGCTTGTTAGGGAACTTTCTTGGGCGATTAATTTTAGAAAACCCTTCAGGCCGAAGGGCTTTCCCAATTTTCCGGCGAGTACGAAGTCTTTAGTCAATAATTTCCAAGGAGAAATTCTTGCCTGCTTTCACGGAAGCAGCGGTCAAAATCGCACGAAGTGATTTTGCGATTCTTCCATTCTTTCCGATAACTTTTCCTACGTCCTTTGGAGAAACTCTTAGCTCTAAAACAGTTTGCTCCTCTCCTTCGATTTCCGTTACGGAAATTTCCTCAGGATGATCTACTAGAGAAGTTACGATATATCGAATCAGTTCTTCCATTATTTCTTCAGAGATTGTTTGTACTCCGCCCAGATGCCTTCTCCTTTCATAAGGTTGAGCACTGTACCGGTAGGCTGCGCGCCCTTACGTAACCAGCCTAGAACTTTTTCTTTGTTCATGGTGGTTTGGTCCTTTATCTCAGCAGGGTGATAATGGCCTAAAATATCGATAAATTTTCCATCTCTTGGAGAACGGCTATCCGCAGCCACGATTCTGTAGTGCGGGTTATTTTTGGCTCCGGTTCTTTGTAATCTGATCTTGACCAAAGTAAAAATCCTTTCGGGGAATTTGGTTGAGAAATGACCCCTGAAAGGCCACTTTTTCGCGCTAAATTGTTATGTCAAGTGGTTCGTAATCTTAAGGTGTCTTTCTGCAGATAGGAATCTTAGAGGCTCAGGTCCGATGAATTCGAAAGCCAATCTTTCTCGCTCAGGAAAACGTGTCCTAGTGCTTAGAATTCGCGAGTCTTTTTAACATAGTGCCGTTATCGTTTGGATTTCCGGATTTAAACAACCCTGCCCCTACTACGCAAATATCCGCACCTGCCTTTGCAAGTTCGGCGATATTGGTTTCGTTCACTCCGCCGTCTACCTGTATCTCGATCGGGTAACTACCTATGAGCTCTTTTACCTTTCTAATTTTCTCCAGGCCATTCTGCACGAATTTTTGGCCATAAAATCCAGGTTCTACGGTCATGATCAATGCAAGATCTATATAAGGCAAAAGAGGTTCCAGAGATTGGGCTGTAGTTCCAGGGTTAATGGACACGCCGACTTTGGTTCCACTCTTTTTGATCTCTTGGGCAAGACGGATCGGAAAATCGGTCTTTTCCAAATGAAAAGTAATGCAGTAAGGATCCAGCTCATAGTATTTGGCCACGTGATTTTCCGGTTTTTCTACCATCAAATGCACATCCATCGGAATCTTAGTCATAGCTTTTACTTCTTTGCAGAGTGCTTCTCCGAAGCTGATCTGAGGCACGAAGTTTCCGTCCATTACGTCCAAATGGATCAAGTCTATGCTGTCTTGTTTAAAGTTAGGTACGTGAGAGGATAAGGAAGTAAGCTGAGTTGCTAGAATAGAAGCTGATATTTTCAAAATTCGTTCTCGTAATCTTTGGATTTGACCTCGGATCCATTTTGGTCTAGAAGTACCAAGGTCACGTCTCCAACCCTGTAAAATACGGTTTGGATTTTTTCGCCTTCTTGGAATGGTGTTAGCGCGGATAACTGAATTTTTTTCGATTCATCTTCCTGGTCTTTTAACACCAATTGATAATTTCCGTTCTCTTTAATTTTGTATTCAAAGGATTCGTAGCCGCTTTCTACATGATCTTCCGGTTCGAAATAGTAGACTTTGAAATTGTACCCTGAATTTGTTTTTGATACCGACTCGATCTTTCCGTTTTCTCTCGGAAATCTGGTTTCGACCAATTCTGCCTTACTCGGAATTCCTGCCCGAGCCAAGGTTCTTTGCGCAAAGACGAAAGAATCTCCTTTTTGAAATTCGAAACCTCCCGCGTTTCCGGCTTTTGCCGCGGGTTTGGTGACGAGAAGATATACTTTTTCTCTTCCGGTGGTATTCTTTCCGGCTTCAGGAATTTGATCGATGACAGTGTCAGGAAGTTGTCCTTCGGTAGAATCTACGTAAGTAATTCCGCCGATTTCCATAGAGACGTAGGTTTCTCCGGAGAGTACTTTATCCAAAGAGCTCTTTGCTGCTGCGAGAGTTTGTCCCTTTACATCCGGCATGATCAGTCTGTCCAAGCCGATATTTACGGTTAACGAAATCTTGGAACCAGCTTCTATTTCTCTGCCGGAGCTAATGGATTGGTACAGAATAATTCCATCTGTCTTGTCCGGATATCTCTTGGAGTCCAATTTTACTTTGAGCTGTAACCTTACTAATTCGTTATGTACTTCGTTGTAAGGTTTGCCGACTACATCTGGCATAACCACTAGAATGGCGCTTTTGGTTCTTACAAATACGACCAAAAAAGCTGCGATAAAAAATACGACTAAGCCTATAGCTAAGAATAAGATGTAACTGCCAACTGGTAGATACTTAGAACGGAATTCTTCTTGAGTCACTCGAACTGATCCTCATCCGTAATGCGGTAGCCGTTCATGAAGTCGGAAGCAGTCATTCGGTTTTTGCTTTCCGGTTGAATGGAAATGACTTCCAAGAATCGACCATCTCCACACTGGAAAAGGAGCCCCTTTTTGTCCATTCGTTTCAATTTGCCCGGCTGAATCGTCTCGGAACTTTGCTCCGTCAATTTTGTTCGGTACAGAACTACCCTCTTTTCTCTAAATCTGCAAATTGCGCCCGGCTCAGGAGAAAGGGCTCTGATTCTATTTTGAATTTCTTCCGCAGGCAATTGTAAGTCTAGGACTCTATCTTCGGGGCGTATTTTGGTGCAGTAGGTTGCCTTGGTCGAATTCTGAGGAATCGCCGCAAAAGGAGTAGATCTTTCTTCTCGGAATAGTTCCAGGAGTGCCGAAGTTCCGACATCCGTAATTTTCTCCATGAGAGAAGCAGAATCGTCCTCCGGAAGAATCGGGACTTCTGCTTCCCGAATAATATCGCCTTCGTCCATTCCCTCGGATATGTATTGTATGCTTACTCCGGTGGTTTTGTATCCTCTCCAGAGTGCGGTTTGAACCGGCGAGGCTCCCCTCAGGTCTGGTAAAAGTGACCCGTGTAAATTGATCGTCCCAAATTTCGGAGAGCGAAATACTTCCGCGGGCAAAATGGATCCATAAGCGAATACAACGAACATTTCGGTTTCAAATGTCGAAAAATCTTGTAGAGCTTTTTCTTTTTCCTTTCGGATTGATTCATATTGAAAGACCGGTAGCCCTTTGGAAATCGCGAGCTCTTTGACTGGGCTCGGAACATTCGACTTGCTCCTTCCCTTTGGACGGTCCGGATTTGTGACTACAAACTGAACTTGGAGGCTCGGTACTTCGAGTAATTTGGATAGTAGTTTTGCGGAATGTTCTGGTGTTCCAAAAAAAGCGATCTTCATTAGACTAGATCCACTGGATCAAAATCCAGCTCCAAGTAAACGTTTTTCGAAAGTTTCAAAGGACGAATCTCCTTGCGAATATGATCCCTCCATAGTGAAAGAGATTTGGTTTTGATCAGTATATGGTTTCTGTAATTTCCGTCTATTCTGTAAAAAGGACAAGGAGCCGGACCCATAAATATTGTATTTGGATCGGGTAAATGCTTCTTTAAAGATTCATGAACTAGTTGTATCGTTTTTACTGAGGCTTCTTCTTCCTTAGAGCGGGCCAAAATTCTGATTAATCTGCAAAAAGGCGGAAAGAAAAGCTCTCTTCTGACTAAAATCTCTGATTCGTAAAAAGCTTCGTAATCCTGCTTGAGTGCCATCGCAAAGATAGGATGCTCAGGGCTATGTGTTTCGATCAGAACTTCTCCCGCCAAATGAGACCTACCTGCTCTTCCGGCTACCTGAGTCAGCAAAGAGAATACTCTTTCTCCTGCTCTAAAGTCTGGAAGTCCTAGTCCGATTCCTGCATTGAGTACACCTACCAAAGTTACTCTGCCTGCGTCTAAACCTTTCGAGATCATTTGGGTTCCGGTGAGTATATCGATTTCTCCGTGCACCAACCTGTCTATGACTTCCGTAAGCAACGAACGATCTTGGATAGCATCTTGGTCCAATCTTTCTACTTTTGCACCTGGGAAAGATTCTAACAGGAACTCCTCTAATTTTTGGGTGCCAGTTCCCATTAATACTAGCTTTTCACCTAACCTAGCTTCTAATCTAGATAAGGATTCGGAGTATCCACACAAATGGCAAATCACAGAACCTTTTTTGTGAAAGCAAAGATGGGCAGTACAATTTGGACAAGGGATATAAGACTTTTGACTTTCCGAATATAAAAGAGGACTGTATCCTCGACGGTTCAATAGTAGAATCACCTGCTCTTTTCGATCCAATCTTTGTTTCATCGCAAAAGTCAGCTCGGAACTAAGTAGTCTGGATTCTCTTTTGTTTTCCAGTAGTTTTACCTCGGGAGGTTTTGCTTTTCCAGCTCTTTGAGTCAAAACCTGAAATCCGATTTTGCCTTCTTTTGCGAGGTGATAAATTTCTAAAGAAGGTGTTGCGGACCCGAGTAGCAGCACTGCTTTGTTTTCTTTGCACCTTTGTAGCGCGATTTGTCTGGCGTGGTATCTAGGACTGGAATGTTCCTTGAAGGATCCGTCGTGCTCTTCGTCTATGATTACCAATCCCAAGTTTTTTACGGGAGCAAAGACAGCGGATCTGGTTCCAACCGCGATTCTCTTTTTACCCTGTAACAAATCGGTATAAGCTTTAAATTTTTCTGATACTCTCAGCGCTGAATGCATTAGCGCGACTTGTCCAGGAAACACCGCTTCTAACTTTCGGATAATGTGATAGGTCAATCCGATTTCTGGAACAAGTAGAAGTATTCCCTTCGAAGTGTTCTCCAAAAGTTCTTGAATCAGATGAAGATATACTTCCGTTTTTCCACTTCCGGTAATACCGAACAATAAATGAACTGCTTCTTTTCCGAAATCGCTGCGGATGGCTTGGTAGGCCTTTTCTTGTTCTTCGTTTAACGGAAACGGTTTTGTATCTTGAGTCGATTCGTTCGGAAGTGACTGCACATGTCTTTTTCCGCTCGGAACCATTTTGTGCACGCATTCACCCAAGGACGCGAGGTAATGTTCCTTCATCCATTTTGCGAGTTGGATCTGTTCCGGGGTAAGAATCGGAAATTTGTCTATGATCTTTTCTACAGGAAGAACTTCGTAGGTAGGTTCGTTCGAGTGTACGGAGAGAACAATTCCTTCTTCTTTTCTTCCCCGAAGTGAAACTTTGACTCGAACACCGACTTGAGTTTCGGGTGGAACTTCATAGGTAAAAGTATCCTCCAATAGGGGAAGATCTAGTGCGATTTCGCCATAACGGATCAAATCCGATCTTTCACCGATTCGTGAAAGATTTTAAGCTGGGAGAGTACGCCTTCCTTCACTTCTATTTCTTTTTGCTTTGCTTCCAAAAATTCGCTGGATTCGTTTTTTCCGGAAAGCGACTTTCTTTTTTGCTCGGAAGCTAAAATTGCCTCCGGGGATCGCAAAACTATCATTGGAATTCCGGGTAAAAATTCGAAAGTCTTGCCCATTCTTTTGGAGGCTTCCTCTTTTCCATACACCAAGGCTGCACTGGTTCCTAAAAGTACGATTCCTTGGATTCCTTCTTTCTCGATCGTATCTTTTACCTGTACTTCGCAATTCTCAACTCTAGTTTTCCAATCTGCAGTCGAAGATCTGTCCTGAGAAAAAATACAAGCCGGATATTCCTGGTAGTAAAACTCTCTCATGGAAAATCCGAATTCTTTTTGGATCATTCTATCGAATAGATCTTCTGCTTCTGCAGTTCTAAAGATTCTTTGCGGAGATGTTTTTACATAGGCCGGCTTTCCTGTTTGAGTTTCTCCGGTGTAGTGAAGTACCAGAACTTTCTTTCTTCCCTTGATTAGAAAATGCCGAATTGCGCTCAATCGGTCCGAGCATAATTTACATATAAAATTTCGGTCTTGTTCTTTCGGCGCAGTTCGCACTGGAGCATTCTCTTCTTTTTTGCCCCCTGTGAGTTGTTTTTGGCCCCAATTCCAGTTTTCTTTCCAGACCAAATCTAATTCATGGGGCTCCGGTTCTCCCTGGTATTTTAGAATCTGGAAGGAGTTCCTCTGTAACAAGAATCGAAAATCTTGAAGGATTCCTTTTAGCTCTTTGAGAATTTCAGTTCTATCAATCATGGATCTCATCCACTTGAATTCCCAAGCCTTTCATTTTTCTATAAAGGTGGGATCTTTCTATTCCTAAGGCCTTGGAAGTTTTGGAAACATTTCCCTCGTTCATCTGCAACGTTTTTATAATATACTGTCTTTCGAATTCTTCTTTTGCTCTTTTGAAGTCTCCCTTCTCGACCAAATCGTTTGCGTTTCTAAAACCAGTAAGCGAATCTTTCACATCTTGGGCGCGAATCGTTTCTCCGATCGTCATAATGCATAGCCTTTCGATTACGTTTTTTAGCTCACGAATATTTCCGGGCCAAAAATGGTTTTCTAACAAAGCCAAGGCCTCGTTCTCGATCGTTTTCGGCGGAAGATTGTTCTCTGATTGAGTCAATCGTACATAATGATCAACAAGAAGAGGTATATCCGACTTTCTATCTCTGAGTGGCGGAATAATGATCGGGATTACATTCAATCTGTAATACAGATCTTCTCTGAACTTTCCTTCCTTGATTGCGTCTTCTACAGGGATATTTGTAGCAGCAATAATGCGAACATCTACAGAAATCGTTTCCGTGCTTCCTAGTTTTTCGAATCTTTGCTCCTGCAGAATTCTCAGTACTTTTGCCTGCGTGGACAAGGACATATCGCATATTTCGTCCAGAAATAGTGTACCAAAATTCGCGGCCTCGAACTTTCCGATCCTAGTCTCAGTAGCTCCAGTAAAAGCTCCCTTTGCGTAACCGAAAAGTTCTGATTCGATCAATTCTTCCGGAATTGCAGCACAGTTCACTTCTACGAAAGGCTGATCTTTCCGTTTGGAATTTTTGTAGATCGTTCGCGCGACTAGTTCTTTTCCAGTGCCATTTTCTCCATAGATAAAGACTCTCGCGTTGGTGGCCGCAGCCTGAGCGATCGCGAACTTTACTTTTTGGATGGCTGGAGAATTTCCAAGAATATCATCATATTCTAATTTTACATCCGGAATTTCCGGTTTTGCAGTTTGCGCAATCGCTGATTCAATTGCCTCTAGGACTTTTTCGATCGAAAGCGGTTTTTCTAGAAAATCCACTGCGCCTTTTTTTGTCGCCTGAACCGCGAGCTCTATGGTTCCGTGTCCGGAGATCATTAGAACCGGAACAGTCGGATACAATTTCTTGCATTCGTTTAATATCGAAAGACCGTCTTCCTTTCCCAGCCATACATCTAACAATACCAATCCCGGTCTTTCCTGTTTGAGTTGCTTTAAAAAGGATTTTCCGTTGGCAAAATGTTCCACCTCATAATTTTCATCTTCCAAAATATCCTTTAAGGACTTCCGGATTTCCGGTTCGTCGTCAACGATGAAAATTTTCATGGGTCTTTAAGCTACAGGGAGTTCGATGCGGAACTTACATCCGCCTAATTCCGAAGAATCTACTGAAATATGCCCATTATGGTCAATCACACTTTTTTGTACGATAGAAAGGCCGATCCCGGAAGTGTGCTCATCCTTTGTGGAGAAATACGGTTCGAACACCTTTGTTCTGTAATCTTTCGAAATTCCGGTCCCATTGTCCTCTATTGTAAGTACGATGGACTTCCTCATAATTCTCCTTTCTAAACGAGTGGATACTTGAACCTTTCCTACGTAATTCGTTAACTTTTCCTTTGTTTTTTTTCGCTCTATGGCTTCTACCGCATTTTTTAGCAAATTGCTCATGATCCCTAAGAACAATTTCTTATCCAGAAATATCTCCGGGAGATTTTTTGTTAAGTGTAGTTCGAATTGTATTCCAGGAGTATTTTCATAAAGTTTAATGCTTTCTTGTAGAATCGGTTCCAGATGCTGGTTGATCAGTTTCGGAGCGGGCATTCTTGCAAATTCAGAAAACTCGTTCACAAGATGTTCCAGGATTTTTACCTGGCCTACGATTGTTTCAGTTCCTTTGGTTACGATTTCCTTAAATTGTTCTGAATTACTGGATTCTAATTTTCTACGGATTCTTTCCGCAGAAAGTTGGATAGGAGTTAAAGGATTCTTGATTTCGTGCGCCATTCTCTGTGCGACCTCTTTCCAGGCGGCGATCCTTTGAGAATGCATCAGTTCTGCATTTTTGGATTTGAGATCCTTTACCATTTGGTTAAAAGAATCGATTAAGGCTCCAATTTCTCCGGTTTCCTTGATCGGCAAATTAATATCTGTATCTCCTAGCGACACTTTATGAGTCGCGTTGGCCAACTCTATGATCGGTCTAGAAATTTTTCGAGCAAAGACTAAGGAAAAGAAAATGGATAACAAAAATACAAAAATAGTCAGCAAGCTGATTGTTAAGCGAAGTTCGTAAGGTAATTTTTCTTTGGCCAAATCCGCCTTGTGATAGTTCTTTCGAGTATTTAATAGAGAATAAGCCCTCTCCTCTTCTCCCACAAAAATTCTCTTTCCTAGAATAAGAAAGCTACCTTGTTTTAACGAAGGTAATTTTAAGAAATAATAACATTCTCTGGGCAAAAGAGATACTGACTCTTGAATTTTTTCTCCTGGTAAAGGAAAAAAGGAACTCTGCTCGGGCTTTCTCCGCAAGTTTCTATTTTCCAAGATAGGATTTTCGGATTCGTACCACCCCACATAGTAGTGGGAACTTTTCAATAGATCTAGTTCGTGAGCACGTAGTGTTAAAAGATTTGAATCAGGATTTTCTGTTCGGACCAGATTTTGCAAAAGCTTCGCTTTTCCTAGTAGATCCGCCTTGTCCGGTTCCATCTGCTTGCGGACAAAGTATTCTCCAGAATCAAGAGCTTGTGCGATATCCAATCCATAGAATCCTTCGAACAATCTTCCGGTCACATTCGATGACAGAAAAAAAACAGGGATAGATGGGAGCAAGGCCACAAACAGAAATGCCAAAGAAAGCCGGTACCGAATCGAGCTTTTGAGCCTACCGGTTTCTAGATTCCGTTTGTTTCTGTAGAGATAGGAGATGATTAGAAAAAGCGAAAATAGAGGAATCGTGTAATAGATATAGACCAAAATTCGATCTACGAAGGTAGCATCGGCGTTGTTCCGAAAATGTATAATTTCCGCAAAAAAAATAGCGAGTATGATTACAGCGGATAATATCCACAGATCACGGAAGTAATATCGATTTTCTTCGCTGCGAAAGAAAAAGAAATTCATGACGCAAAATCGCTCTGTACCAAACGAGTCAGGGCGGAAAGTGCCTCATCCTCCCTTTCTCCGGAAGCTTTGATTACGAACTCTTGGCCTGGTGCAAGCGCTAACATCATGAGTCCCATAATGCTCTTTCCGTTGACTTCTACGCCTTCCTTGGTCACTAAAATCTCACAAGGAAATTTGGATGCGCAGTTTACAAATACCGAAGCGGGTCTAGCATGCATACCCGTACTATTCTCGTTAATTCTGAGGAGGATTTCTCTCAAGTTTTCCCTGTTGTAAATAAACACCAAGCTTTTGGTTGAATTCAGAAGCCGCGTTCTTTCCTAATTTTTTTAGTCTTTGGTTCATTGCAGCTGTTTCCACAATGATCGGGATATTTCTACCGGGTCGGACAGGAACTTTGATCAACGGGATATGAACTCCCAAAACTTCCTCGGTCAGATTTTCCAATCCAGTACGATCAAATTCCTTGTTTTCGGTCCATTCTTCGAGGTGAATGATCAATTCGATCAGTTTGTGATCCCGAACTGAACCGATACCGAAAATATCCTTTATATTAATAATTCCTAATCCTCGAATCTCCATATGATGTCGTAGTAGATCCGAGCAAGTACCGATCAGGTAACTTTCGCTAAGTCTCCGGATTTCCACCATATCATCGGCGACCAATCTGTGGCCCCTTTCGATCAATTCCAGTGCGGTTTCGCTTTTCCCCACGCCACTTTTACCGGAAAGTAATATACCGATTCCGAATACTTCAATGAGCACCCCGTGCCTCATCGTTCTTGGAGCTAGGCTTCGATCTAGAATCTGAGAGATCAATGTGATGAATTTATGCGTAGAAACTTCTGACCCAAGTAAAGGAATATTGAGCCGATTGCAATATTCTATGAATATCTCCGGCGCCGGATTTCCGTGAGTGAAAATGATACAATTTAAGTGAAAGTGAAAAAACTCCGAAGCGATTCTTGCGAGATCGTCTCCATTCTTAGATGTGATGAAAGCCCACTCCCCTTTTCCAAAAATCTGGATTCGATCGTGTGCAAAGCTTTCATAAAACCCTGTGAGAGAAAGTCCCGGTCGATTGATCTCCGAACTATGAATTCTATTTTGAAGTCCGGCCTCTCCTGCAATTAGAACCAGACCCAACTCTGGATGATCTTTTAAGATATTAGCAACATTGATTCCGGGAACTGACATCGAATCACCTGGATTCTAAAGATTTGACTTTCTTTCTTTGGCTAGAAGGAAGAATTCGAAGGATCTTCCGATATTTTGCTACCGTTCGTCTAGCGATTTCTATCCCTTTTTGTTCCATGTATTCGACGATCTCTTGGTCGGATAGAGGGTTTTCGGGATCTTCGTCCTTTACTAAAGTGCGAATCATATCGTGGATTTTCTTAGAGGATTCCATTCCGCCTTCGGAAGATTTCGACTTAATTCCGGATGAAAAGAACCATTTTAGTTCTAGTATCCCCCAGGACGTCTGCACATATTTGTTGGAAGTGATCCTTGATACAGTGGATTCATGCAGATCCAATTTTTCTGCGATATCCCTGAGTGTAAGAGGACGCAAAAATCTTACTCCCTTTTTGAAAAACTCCTGTTGCAATTCAATAATCGCAGAAACCACCCGAAACAGTGTATGCCTTCGTTGATTGACAGATCGGATCAGCCATTCAGCGGAGCTCAATTTGGTAGAAATAAATTCTTTATCCGAATCCTTGGCTCCCTTCTTTAGGAAACCTTTATATTCCTTATTAATCTTTAATCTAGGAAGCCACTCGTCGTTTATGAAAATATTGAACTCACCGCCGATTTCTCTTACGATCACATCCGGAATGACATAGTCCGGTTTTTTGGGAGTGTACAGAGTAGCTGGAAATGGCTCTAGCTTTTTGATCTCGGCAGCCATTGCTTCTACATTTTCCACTGGAATTCCCATTTTCTTGGAGATTCCTTTGTAATCTAGTTTTTCCAAATCCTTGATATAGTTCTCGATTAGGTCATGGAGTTTTGTATCTCCCGGCCTAAGGATTCTAGATTGTATGAGTAAGGTTTCCTGAATATCTTTTGCACCAATTCCTAATGGATCCAATTGATGCAACTGTGAGAGAACCTTTTTTAGTACCTTCGTGCTAACTCCGATTTCGGCGGTCAGTTCTTCGAGTGATTTTGAAATGAAGCCCCGATCGTCGAGCATTGAAATTAGAATTTCTGCGATCTCAATTTCTTTTGGTTTCAAGCTAGAAATTCGCAACTGCCAGAGAAGGTGTTCGGATAAAGACTGTGTATTCGGAGAAGATTCGATGTATTTTTGATTCCGGTCAGAGGCGTCTGTTCCTCTGGATCTAGGTCTTTCTAAGCTAAAAGAATCTTGCCATCCCTGGTCTGAGTTCTTTAGAAAATCATTTTTTTCTTTTCTTCTTAAATCATCCAAGGAATACAGATCTGGATTCTTACTTCTTTCGAGAGAAGGCTCTTCTTCCAGCATTGGATTTTCGATCAACTCCGCGCTGATTCTATCTGCTAATTCTACGGTAGAAAGTGGTAACAACTCGATGGACTGGCGAAGATCTTGGGTCATCACCAGTTTTTGCGTCTGCTTTTGTACGAGTTGCTGGTTTAAGTTCACAGCTTGAAATCCTCTCCCAGATACATACGCTTTGCTTCAGGATCGTTTACTAATTCCTTAGGCGTTCCTGCGATCAAAATTCTACCGCTGTGCATAATGTATGCTCTGTCCGTGATTTTCAAGGTTTCTCTTACGTTGTGATCCGTTATTAGGATTCCCAACCCTTTCTTTTTAAGGCTATTGATCACGGTTTGTATATCCTTAACAGCAATAGGATCCACTCCCGCAAAAGGCTCGTCAAGAAGGATAAAGTCTGGATTTGTAACTAGAGCTCGTGCGATTTCGCAACGTCTTCTCTCACCCCCGGAAAGTGTATAGCCTTTTTGATTGGCAACTCTCATAATTTGGAGTTCTAAAAGGAGTTCATCTCTACGCTGAATAATCTCCGCTCTCGGAAGTTTCATCGTTTCTAAGATAGACTCTAGGTTTTCTGCTACAGTGAGCTTTCTAAAGATTGAGGCTTCTTGTGCTAGATAGCCGACACCTAATCTCGCACGAGTGTGCATTGGAAAATCTGTAACATCTTCTCCATCAATGAACACATGTCCCGAATCTGGCCGCACGAATCCCACAGACATGTAAAAAGATGTAGTCTTTCCAGCTCCGTTCGGTCCGAGTAGTCCGACTACTTCGCCTTTCCGAATGTCAAAGCTGACCCCGTCCACAACCTTGCGCTTGTTGTAGACCTTAACGAGGTTTTCCATTCGAAACCTAGTTCCCATGCGATATCAATTTCCTAGATGGACTCCTTCCGTCAAAATCGCGCGGCCTTCTCTAGGATAAAAGAGGATTTTTCCGGCTCTCAAAATTCTTCCGTTCCTTTCCATTCTAGGATTTCCTTCTAGATGAACCGTTTCTTCCTTTTCGTAATAGGTAGCGTATTCTCCTTGGGCCTGGGTGCCTTTGCCTTGTATGGTAATATTGCCTCGAATGACTGTTTCGTCTCGATCCAAAAATCTTTCGAATTCTTGTGCCAAGATAGTTGTAGTAACTTCTCCTGACTTAGCATCCAAGAATTCCATTTTTCCGTTATCAGTTAAATGGAGGTAATTTTCCTTTCGAAAAAAATCCAAAATATTTCCGGTAAGTACAAGATGATTTTCTCTATCTTCGATTTTGATGGAATCTCTTCCTTTAATCGTATGGCCGTCTGCACCGATCGATTCCAATTTGTTCGCGTTAATTTTTAGATTTTCACGAAGCACAGATGCATTTCCTTTCAATACTGTACTTCTTTCGCCAGATTCTCCGATCGAATTTTCTAAGTTGTCACCTTGTAAAATGGTAATGATTCTTTTTTCTTTGGACTTTCCTTCTTCGCCTTCACTGGTAACTGACTCGGTACTTCCCTGGATCAAAATGGTTTTTGAATCTAGCACGATTCTATTATCGCTCGTATAAAAGGACAGATTTCGACCTGTAAGATATCGATCTTTGGAGAGTAAGAATGGATTCTGATCTGTCGTAATTACTTCTTCCGATTCGTTGAATGTAGCTTCTTTGCAAAAAATAGTCACTTCAGGATGAGAGACTGTGACTCCGCCCTTTAGCTTTGTGATTTTTGTATTGAGCTGCCTTTCTATCGTTTGCGCATAGATGATAGTAGTTTTGGCGTTCTTGTCCTTAAAGAAAAGTCTGGGTCTATCCTTTATGATGACTGTTTCTTCGTACTTGTCATAATCTCCGCTCCCTGCTCTGAGAGTGGTTCCATTCTCCTGGTCCTGAACGGTGACTCCGTACTTTAAATAACCTTTATATGCTTCCTTACCAATGACCTCGATCGTGTTAGCTGACAATCGGACCTTCTTATGTTGGATCCAAGCCCCTCCTTCCAAAGTGAAAACAGTGACTTTTAGTCCTTGGTACAACCTATCTTCCTGAGTAAGTGCATTCCCTCCCCAAAAAGTCGGAAAGCTTTCTTTTCTAGTCGGGTCCGGCTCGCCGATTCCAGTGACCGGTTTTCTCTCTAAAGTATCTGGAGAAAATAAAAGAGGAGGTCTTACGTGGGAAGACGAATCCGAAACTACCAAGAATATTACAAATACGGCCAAGATCGATTTGCTCCAAGGCAAAGTACTGATTGCTGTACTCGGAGGAAATGATTTCATTTTGACTAGCGATTCTTCTTGGGAGAAAGTGGGTTACTCCCGCCGTGGGTCACTGCAGTAGGACGCAAAATCGTGTACTTGTTCAGGTCTTTGTCTGCTCTCAAGCCTACACCTCGAATTGTAGTTCCATCTGCTTCGATGATTACCTCTTCGTCAGAAGAAACTTTCTTGGTCTCAGTATTGTACTCCAAAGATTTTGCTCGTAAAATTCTATTTCCGTCTGTCTTGAGTAAAATATTTCCATTTAAGAGCATCATTTTTGTCTTATGATTGATTTCTCCCTTATCTCCGACCAGAGCTGATTTGAATTTGCCGTCTTCGAATTGTTCAAAGTCTATATCGTAAAATACTGTTCTGCCCTCTCCTACAAATACGAAGGATTCTTTCGCCTTCAATTTCCAGAGAAGTTTTCCTTGCTCGTCGTATTGATCTCTTTTGAAATTTCGAAATGAAATCGTGGAGCCTGTTTCTCTCTCGCTTTCTACTCGAGTGTATTTCGCTTCTTTTTTGGAAGCTAAGGTAAAGAATAGAATCAACAGTGAGACACCGACCACAGCTGCCAGGATCAGTCTGTATTTCTGTATCGTTTCTCTGTCTAAACTCTGAAGAAATTTTCTGAGTCTTTGGTACAAGTTTCCGAAGGAAATCATTACAGATTTAGTTACGGTTCAGAATTTCCTTTTTAACGTAACGATCCAATCCGATCAGTTCTTTTAACAAATCCTTGATTTTATCGATCGGATACTGGGTGGTTGCATCCGAAAGAGCTTTCTCTGGATCCGGGTGTACTTCCATAAAGATTCCTTCGATTCCGAGAGCCACTGCACTTCGGACGATACTCGGAATGTACTCCCTCTGGCCTCCGGTAATATTTCCTGCAGCACCTGGAAGTTGCGCGGAGTGAGTTCCATCGAACACCACTGGAATATCATAATTATGTAATATAGGAATCACCCTTCCGTCGAAAACTAAATTTCCATATCCGAATGAGGTTCCGCGCTCTGTCACCAGATATTTTTCGGAACCAGATTCTTGGATTTTTGTCTTGATATGTCTGCAATCCTGAGGAGACAAAAATTGCCCCTTTTTGACGTTTACCCATCTTCCGGTCTTAGCCGATTCTGCGATCAAATCTGTTTGTCGGCAGAGGAAAGCAGGGATTTGATAGACGTCGATTACGTCCCTTAACGGTTCTATTTGAGAAGTTTCGTGAATGTCCGTTAGAACTGGGACCTTGTACTTCTTTTTGATGAATTCGAGATGAGAAATTCCTTCTTTTAGTCCAGGTCCACGATAAGAGTTTACGGAAGAACGGTTCGCTTTATCGAAGCTGCTTTTAAACACATAAGGAATTTTTAATTCGCTGCAGATTTCGACCATTTCGCCGCATACTCTATCGAGTAACTCTCTGTTTTCCATGACGCAAGGTCCGGCGATTAGAAAGAAAGGTTTATCTCCTCCTATCTCCGTTTCCCCTATGAATTTGCGAATCTTTGCGGTACTATCGCTCATAAAATCTTCCTGGAATTTTTGACAGCTGCTCGAATGAATCCAGCAAATAAAGCATGAGGTTTCGTAGGTTTAGACTGGAATTCTGGATGGAATTGCACTCCGATAAACCAAGGATGATCAGGAAGTTCTACAATTTCCACGAGGTTCTCATCAGGTGAAGTTCCCGAGAAAACCATTCCGCCTTCTTCGAACTTTTCTCTGAAGCGATTTGTGAATTCGAATCTGTGTCTATGTCTTTCTTTGATCAATTCTTGTTTGTATTCTGCAAATGCTCTGGTTCCTTTTTTGACTTTGCAAGGATAGGAGCCCAGTCTCATGGTTCCGCCCATCTGATCGATTTCCATCTGCTCTTCTAAAAGCGAAATCACTGGATGAGGAGTGTCCGGTCTGATTTCCGTGGAATTTGCGTCTTTTAATTCCAGCACATGTCGTGCAAATTCGATCACAGCGCATTGCATTCCGAGGCAAATTCCAAAGAAAGGAATTCCTTTGGTTCTAGCGAATTGAATCGCTGCGATTTTTCCCTCGATTCCTCTGTCCCCAAAACCCCCAGGGACCAAGATGCCGTGAACTCCTTTTAGGACGTCCTTCACATTCGATTTATCTAATTTTTCCGGATCTACTTTTACGAATTCTACATTCGCCTCGTTTGCGATTCCACCGTGAGAAAGCCCTTCATATACCGAGCGATATGCATCGTGCAAAGAAATATATTTTCCAACGACTCCAATTTTCACACTGGTCTTTGCAGAATGTAGGTTCTTTATGATCTTGTCCCATTCTGTGAAATTGGCCCTTCCCAGATCCATGCCCAAGGTCTTTAGCACGACTTGGTCTAGTTTTTCCTCTTTATACATTTTAGGAATTTCATAAATAGAAGTACTGATATCGGAAGCGGAGATAACATTTTCTTCTTTCACGTTACAGAAGAGAGAAATCTTACTCTTCATGTCCTTGCCCATCGGTTGGCTCACTCTACAGATTAAGATATCTGGCTGTATTCCAAGAGCCAAAAGTTCCTTCACAGAGTGTTGCGTAGGTTTTGTCTTAGCTTCTCCCGCCACGGTGATCGTTGGCACCAAAGTAACGTGAATGAATAGAACTTGAGAAGGACCGTGCTCGTATCTCATTTGTCGAATCGCTTCTAAGAAAGGAATGGATTCGATGTCGCCTACCGTTCCTCCTATCTCAACGATCACAAAGTCTGTAGCATACTCTCTCGCAAGTGTATACATTCTGTTTCGGATTTCGTTGGTAATATGTGGAACTACTTGGACAGTTCTGCCCAAGTAATCTCCCTTTCTTTCTCTTTGAATGACAGTATTATAAATTTGTCCGGTAGAAACAGAGTTCTTTCTAGTAAATTTGGATTTCGTGAATCTTTCGTAGTAGCCTAGATCTAAGTCTGTTTCTGCACCATCTTCGGTGACGTAGACTTCCCCGTGCTGGTACGGACTCATTGTCCCAGGATCGATATTGATATACGGATCCATTTTTTGCAGAGAAACAGTATAACCCCTACTTTCCAGCAGGCAGCCTAAAGCGGCAGCAGATACTCCTTTTCCCAGGGAGGAACACACTCCTCCGGTGACAAAAATAAATCTAGTCTTGGACAATGACCTCTCCCTTCCCTTCTGGAACAGGGTTTTCTTCGGTTCCGGAAAAACCAACTCCGAAATTCCAGTTTTACTTGGTTTCAGAGTGTGAGCGGATTTTCTGGATCAGTTTGGTACTGGAGAATCCAGGCACAAAGGGCAATATTTTTACTTCTCCACCCAGCTCTCTGACTAAGGGAGTTTCGGGAAGTGCTTCCACATCGTAATCACCGCCCTTCACGTGCACATGAGGTCGTATTCTGCGGATCAATTCCAGAGGAGTATCTTCTCCAAAGACTGTGACTGCGTCTACGAATTGCAGACAAGAAAGAAGCAAGGCTCTGTCTTCTTCCGAGTTCATCGGACGACTCGGTCCTTTTAGCCTTTTTACAGAAGAATCCGAATTGACCCCAATCCAGAGGAAGTCCCCCAAATCTCTCGCTTGGGTCAGATAGGTCAAATGTCCCTTGTGCAAAAGATCAAAGACTCCGTTGGTAAATACGATTCTTTTCCTGCTTCGTACGGAATCCGAAAATGCACTAGAATCAGAAAATGGAATCACCTTCTCAATGCAATCGCGCAGTGAATCGTGAATCAAATTAAGATTCCTTTAAGATTCAAGGCGTCTGTTAATTCTTCGATAGAAGTAGTTTCTGCGCCTAACTTTCCTACTACGATGCCAGCTGCGACATTCGAGATAACCGCTGCCTGGATTTCATTGAAACCTGCCGCCAAAAAAGCCGTGAATGTAGAAATTACCGTATCTCCGGCTCCAGTTACATCGAAAACCGCCTGAGCTACCGTTGGAATATGAGTCGTTTTATCGAATTGTTTTGAGTATAGGCTGAGTCCTTTTTCTCCGCGTGTGATCATCATCATCGGAGAGTCCAGTTGTGCCGCGATTTCTTTTGCAGCAAATTCCACATCTGCATCGGACTCCAATTTTCTACCTAAGGCCTTACCTGCCTCGTGATGATTTGGAGTCATAATGCTCGCACCATTGTACTGAAAAAAGTGGGACACTTGCGGATCAACCGTTACGATCTTTCCTTGTTTGATCGAAAGATCGATTACTCCTTGGATCAACTTAGGAGTTAGAGTGCCTTTGTCATAATCAGACAATATTACTGCGTCTGCTTGTGCAATCCTTTCTTCGAATGCCTGCAGTAGTTCATTTTCTTCGGAAGCTGTTAATGGAAAAGTTTCTTCTCTATCGATTCTACAAACCTGTTGGTGTCCTGCAATCACTCTCGTTTTCAAAATTGTGGGAACGTGAGTTGACTTTACAATTTTATTATCTTTCGCAGAAGTGTTTTCTTGTTCTAATAAGCGAAGTAGCAACTTGGAAGTTTCGTCTTCTCCGCATCTTCCTAAAACTACGGATTTGACTCCGAATTTAGAAAGGTTTTTGATTACGTTTCCGGCTCCGCCCAAAGTGGAATTTTCACTACGGACCCAAACCACGGGCACCGGTGCTTCCGGAGAAATTCGATTTACTTCTCCGATTAAATATTCGTCCAGAATCAGGTCGCCGATTACGATCACTTTCAGTTCCGGAAGTCTTGAGATTGCTTTTGCGTAAGTATGAGGTTCTATCGTGTACAATTTCGCGCCGTATATGCAAATTCGTTTGCGTTTTCACTTCAAAAGGTTAGGATATTTTCTCCGTGTCAACTACTACAATCCCCATTTTTCCTCTACCCGAGGTGATCCTGTTTCCGGGGACATTTTTGCCTCTGCACATCTTTGAACCTAGATATAGAATGATGTTGGATTACTGTTCCGAGTCGGGGGAAGAAATGGCTGTAGCTCCCATCAAGTTGGACAAGCTCAGAAAATCAAATCCCTATCCAGAAATTGAGACCATCTTCGGGTGGGGAAAAATCATCCGAAGGGACCCCTTACCGGACGGAAGATCAAATATCTTACTCGAAGGAAAGGGAATTGCTAGATTAGAGAACTATGAAGTAATGGATCCTTTTCGGATCGGAATTGTCGAGAAGATAGAATCGAACCTAGACTATATCGAATCTCCGGAATTTATAGAGACATTTGACAGAATTCTTTCTCTCACAAAACGAATCCTACTCTCAGAGGGTGCGCAAGACAACCTGATCATTCGAATGAACGAACTTTGGAATCATCCTTTTCCACTCGATTTTATCTCTTCCATATTAAACTTCGATTTCAATAAAAAGCAGGAGATCCTCAGCCAAATGGATCCGATCCTGAAAGCAAAAACTCTATTAGAGATCGTGGAGGACATGAATCTAAGAGAGTAAAAGCTTTCGCGGTTTCAGAATCCCTTTTTTAGGGCACGATTTTTTTAAAAGGTCTTCTAGACAGTACGTATCGATCCACCCACCACTTGGATTGGATCTTATCAATTACCACACCTCTCGTTGAAGAAGCGTGAGAAAATTCTGTTGTGGAAAGAATAAGCCCTACGTGGGTGATTTTCGACTGATTGGGAGACGCAGAAAAAAAGATCAGGTCTCCAGAGTTTAGCTGAGAGTGTTGAACAGAGGTTCCGATTTTCAGCTGTAGACTAGAACCATGAGAAATGATTTTTGTAGGAACTCCTATCCTTGGGTCTATTAAAGTCTTATAAGTAAAACCAGAACAGTCTACTCCGGATTTACTTTCCCCTGCCCATTTATAAGGAGAGCCAACCCATTCTTTCACTACTGTTCTCAGTTTAGAAGTAGAGACAGTGGTCCAATCGCCCGTATAATCGCTGTCAGTCGGAACTGGTTGGTCCGGGGGCGGAATATCTGGAACCAAAGGCGGATCTTGAACCGGTTCGAACTTTGGCCTTTCTCCGATGGTAATACTTCCTACATCTTCCAAAGAGGATTCTACAGAGCGAGCATGTGAGAATACGCTTTCTTTTCTAGAGATCGCGCCGTTCATATCCTCTGCATGAATTTTTCTTAAATTAGAAAGTAAGGCAGCAGATCCACCTTCCGATTTTCCCTGCAAGGAATCGTTCCAAGCAGATTCAATTTTGGAAAACGGAACCTTTTTGCCCTTGGAAGGAAAGGTATTCAAAACTCTATAAGCAAATCTGTTTTCCGGAAAATCCAAAAGTTTTCCCGCGGCCAAGGCTCTTCCTCCAGCTAAAATAGAAAGACCGTCCCATTTTTTCTCCAGAGCCGCTTCTAAGAATCGATTTCGAATCGGCTCTTGGATTCCGGCAATCTTTGCTTCTCGGAAAAAAAGCCCGATATAGGCAAAGTCCTCATTGGACAAATCTCGCTTCACTGAAATCGGAATCGTATCTTCGGCGTCTTCAAAGGAAACACCTAGTTGTTCCGCATAATCTACTTTTACGATCAGGTCGGCTACCTTTTCCGGAACCATTCCTTCCATGATCGCCCAGGGAATTAGGTTTTTTGTGATTGTTCTAACACCAGAAGTTTCTGCACGAGATCCCAACTTTTGAAAAACAGAATTACGAATCAGTAATGTTTGCCCAGCGTTGAAATCTTCCTTTAACAAATCAGAAAAAGGATCCGAAAAAATCGGAGCGGAGAGTAAGAGGCAAATAAAAAAGGTCGAGGTTTTAAAAAAGAATTTCATCGTACTCCGTGCATCCAAGCTTGTAATTGTTTTCTAATTAAGAATAAGACGAATCCTATCACTCCAGGAATTCCTACAAAAATCAAAAAGAATCCAGGCAGATCTTCTCTTTTTCCCATCAAACCGGCCAATTCTCCGGCGAGCAAATGCCCAAAGAAATTCGCCAAGAACCAGATACCGAGCATCATAGATACAAAACGAATCGGGGAAAGCTTTGTGACTAGGGACAGGCCCACAGGAGAAACAAAAAGTTCACCGATCGTATGCAAAAGAACTGCGCCGAAGATCCACCAAATCGACAACTTTTCCGTCGGAAGGAAAGTACCGATGGAAAGTAGAGCGAAGCCCAGAGCTAAAATCCACATTCCAAAAGAGAACTTTAAAGTAGTTTCCGGGTGTAAATTTCGAGTTTCCAGAAATTTCCAGAACCAAGCGACTATTGGAGCCAGAGCAATGATCAACAGAGGATTCAAGGATTGAAAAATCGAAGCCGGAATTTCATAACCGAAAACGTTCCGGTCAAGATATCGGTCTGTGAATAGATTCAACGAAGAGCCCATTTGTTCAAAGCAGGCCCAAAAAGCCACGCTAGAAGCTGAAAACACCAAAATCGCAAAAATTCTATCCCCATCGATCTGGAGATTCAAGTCTGCATTTTTTTCCTGATTCTGGGGAAGTGAAATTCGGAATGCATCTTGAGGAATATTATTATTTTGGAATGTAAACATCACTAAACCAAAAAGCATTCCGATTGCTGCTGCTCCAAAACCGAAATGCCAGCCTATCTTTTCTCCCAAGAAACCGCAAATAACAGAGCCAACAAACGCACCTAAATTGATTCCAATATAGAATATCGTAAATCCTGCATCTTTTAGATCGATCTTTCCTTCTAATTCGTAGATTTTTCCGACGACTGTAGAAATGCAGGGTTTAAAAAATCCATTTCCCAAAATCAAGAAGCCTAGTCCCAAGAAAAAAATTCCGGAGCGCTCGATTGCAAGAGAGATATGACCTAGCATGATCAAAATTCCACCGATATAAATGGAAGATTTGTAACCCAGGTATCGATCTGCTAAAAATCCACCCAGAATGGGGGTTACATAGACTAACGCGGTATAGATGCCGTAAATTCTTCCAGCTTCGGAGTCAGAGAGCGACCAAGATTTGGTCAGAAATAAAATAAGAAGAGCACGCATCCCATAGTAGGAAAATCTTTCCCACATCTCGACGAGAAATAGAATCCGGAGACCTTTCGGATGAGTTAATTTCCCTTGGCTCTCGATTTCCACTGTGGTTCCTCTACTTTCTCCTCGAAGTTGGAATACCTTGCGGCTACAAATAGGAAGTCCGACAACCGGTTTAAAAACCTAAGATTTTCCGGAAAAATTTCTAGGCCGCTTTCCTTTTGCAACACAACTTCTCTTTCCAATCTCCTCGTAGTAGTTCTCGCAACGTGCAAAAAGGAGGCAGATTTTGTGCCACCCGGAAGTATAAAATGTTTTAAAGGAGTTAAAGATTCCTGCCAGCGATCAATGCAGGATTCCAATTCTTTAATATCCTCGTCTAGGATACACGAGGAACCGTCTTTTTTCCGGTAACCGGCCAGTTCGCTACCGAGTTCAAAAAGCAAATTCTGCACTTTTTCCAGATGGGATTGCAGCTGTGAATTTTTGGGCAAAAAAGAAATCGCGACTCCGATCTGAGAGTTGAGTTCATCCGAAGTTCCATACAGTTCCACTCTTGGATCTGCCTTGGAAACCCGAAGCCCAGATGCTAAGGAAGTACTACCGCTATCGCCCTTTTTCGTATAGATTTTCATCGTATTGTCCGCGTTTTACGGGACAGAATCTCCGGAACGCTCGGTTTTTTCCCTAGGAAAAGAAGAGAAGTCAGGAAAAAAAGTTGCAAGCGCAACTGTTTGTTGTAGGATGAATGCGGTTTTTCCTGTATTTGGATTATCGTCGCTATGCGCTTTAGTCTTTAGGAAAAAACTGAAAAAAAAGTCCACCCCATTCGGACAGGGAGTGGAAATCGCAGTGGAACCCGAGTAGCCAGATGGGGCTCCCTCCCCTCGAAAGCTCGGAAATATAGGTTCGGACGGATCCGAACCTCACTACACACAGGGAGGTTGTGTCTATGATTATCAATCACAACATCAGCGCTCTTCGTACGAACAACGTATTGAAGACAGTTAATAAAGAATTAGACAAAACTATGGAAAAGCTCTCCACCGGGATGCGAATCAATCGCGCCGGTGATGATGCATTAGGTTTCGCGGTCTCCGAAAGAATGAGGACCCAGATTCGTGGGTTGGCTCAAGCTGAGAGAAACGTAATGGATGGAGTTTCTTTTATCCAAGTTACCGAAGGAAATTTGGAACAAGTAAACAATATCCTGCAACGCTTGAGAGAACTCTCGATCCAAACTTCAAACGGGATTTATTCGGACGACGACAGAAAACTAGTGCAGCTAGAAGTGGACCAGTTGATCGACGAGGTGGACCGACTAGGAAAAACCGCGGAGTTCAATAAGATTCGCCCTCTGAGTGGAGCGTATTCTAAGGAATCCAAGAATCCAGTACAACTGCATGTGGGACCAAACCAGAACGAAAAGTTAGAGATCTTTGTGGATGCAATGAATGCATCGGCTTTGAAGCTGGAGACAAATGGAAAGAAACAAACTCTTTCTACTCCTGCGTCTTCCAACACGATGATCGGAATTCTGGACAACGCGATCCAAAGGGTAAACAAACAAAGATCTGATCTTGGTGCGTACTATAATCGCTTGGAGATTACCGCAGAAGGTTTACAAGCCAACTATGTAAACATGGTATCTGCAGAAAGCCGGGTGAGGGACGCGGACATGGCAGAGTACATCGTGGACTTTACAAAGAACCAAATTCTTACTAAAAGTGGAGTCGCTATGCTGGCTCAAGCGAACATGAGGCCAGAACAAGTCGTGAAGCTTTTGAGTGAGAGGTTTGGTTAAACTAAATCTCTTTACTCTGAAAATAGTTTCAGAAACAAAAAGACCCGTCAATCAGGCGGGTCTTTTTGTTTAGAAATGAAAAGTGAATGTTAGTAGATTAATACTTAGCTGCCTGCGCTTCGTACTTTTCTGCTTCTTGAACGCAATGATCAGCTAATTTTTTGTATTTCTTTTTCTCTTCATCTTGAGCATTCGATTTTCCACCGGTTCCATGAGCAGCCATTGCCTTATAGCGCTCAGCTAGGTCTCTGTGGTCTTTCGCTTTTTTGATGAAGAATTCTTTAGCAATCTTCTTTAATTCGGGTGTAGTTGCTTCTTTCATAAGCAGCTCATCGGTTTCGCTAAATGCAAGCAAGCAAGCGGGCAACAGTGAAAGGTACAGTATTATGGTGAATATCTTTTTCATTCAGTGACTCCTAAGGAAATGAAGGCCATATTATTAAACGAAGTGGACAAATTGTCAATTTGATTTAAATCAAGTTAGAAAGGATTCATAGCTGTCTGATTAGATTCACTTCGGATAGAAGGGATTGCTCAAAACAACAGCAGTCGGAAAGTAGGCCTGGATTCTCACGAAAGTATCATCATTTCTGAATTCGTAATTACCTTCTCTTACTCCAGAGAGCCTTTGCAAGATCACTCCATTGGCTCCAATAAAGTCCACTTGCATTGCTAGATCACCGAACGAAAAGTATACGATCTTTTTATCCTTAATCCCAAAACTTCCAAGAACAGGATCTTCCAACGACCTTTCCATCTTTCGAACACAGGCATAATTTCCAGACTTTAAAGCGCGAACTACATCCTCTGTTTCCAGTGAATCGGTATTCAAAAGAATGAACCTAGTAAGCGACTCTCCTTCTTGCCCATACAGGAGAGAAGTAAGTTGCTGAAAGCTAGGCAATCCTGCCCTTTGAATTTTACGAAACTCTTCTTTTGGTAAGTAGTGTAAATCGTCACTGGCCATACAAAAGGAAGGAAGTCCGGCGCTCAGCAGTCGATCCCAGAATGCGGGTATATCTCCGAATGGAGAGAATACTTCGATGGCGTCATACCCCGAAAGTTTTTGTACAATTTCCAAGGGAAAACTTTCGTTCAATTGAGGATGATTGATTGTGATAAAGTTTCCCAGTTTTTGTTGTCGATCGATTTCCCACTGTACATTTTCGGGATTCGCATATAAAGGAAAGAAATCGTGATCCGGGGTCTCGGTACCCAGGATCATTAAGTGTCTTTTTCTAAAATTCCTGCCCCATTCGTAACCAGGAAGCTGGGCAATGACCTTTTCCTTGGATTTTGTAACAGTTTCGTAGTCAGTAAAACCGATGAGCTTGTATCCAAATTTAGAATATACCTTTTGGATTTCTTCTGGAGTGTTTCTTCCGGGAGTGAACCATGCGGCATCCGTATGAATATGCAAGGCAGCTTTCACCCATTTCAGTTTTGTAGAAGATTCGTACGGATTGTATATTCGGTTTTTTTGTATAGAACCATCAGATTGATTAGAAGCCAGATCTGACCTGAGAAAGATTAAGGTCCAGATATTAAATGAAACAAGTAGAGCAAAAAGCCCCCCGGTAAAATATATAAGCCTCTTAAGCCACACTTTCATCTCGTTCTACCAAAGTTTCATTTCTGTCGAATCACGAAACAACTTCATTTTGATTACAGCGTTTATGAAGGAAGTTTGGGATCGAGTAAATTTAAAGTCCTAATTACAAAAAATAAAAGATTCTTGCAGATAATTCGACTCCCGGCTTTTGGTGATCGTTAGAAGATAAAATATTTTTTTCACTCTTTACAATTATTACAAAAATGTGAATTGCTCACGTGAGTTTATATGAAAGACAAGAAGATCGCTGTTATCCTACCAGCTTATAATGAAGAATCTACATTAGAGGACACGATAGCCGCTTTTGGTAAAGAGTTACCCAAAGCGGAATTCCTGATCATAGACAATAATTCCAGTGATCATACAAAGCGGATCGGTCTGGAATCTATTCAAAAGCACTCTGTCCAAGGCAGGGTGATTACTGAATACAGGCAGGGAAAGGCAAATGCAGTTCGCAGGGCATTTGCCGAGCTTGATGCGGATTTATACATTCTTTCTGACGCTGATACTACTTACCCAGCTAGTGAAGTTCACAATTTGATTGAGATGTTGGAGAAGGAATCTTTGGATATGGTTGTGGGCGATCGCCTGAGCCAAGGAATCTACGGGAAGGAAAACAAAAGACTGCTCCATTCTACCGGGAATAATCTCGTAAAGAAACTGATCAACTTTCTATTCGATGTAAAACTTAGAGATGTGCTTAGCGGTTATAGAGTCTTTTCTCGCAAATTCGTAAAAAATTATCCTGTACTATCTTCTGGATTTGAACTAGAAATAGAGATGACCTTGCATGCTCTTGATAAGAGATTTTTGATTCGAGAAATTCCGATTTCTTACAAGGACAGGCCTGCTGGTAGTTTTTCTAAACTGAGAACTCTTAGAGATGGGTACAGAGTCCTAAATACTATATTCTGGATTTTTAAAGATTACAAGCCTATGCATTTTTTCGGATTTCTTTCTGGTTTGGCCTTTGTCGCTTCCATTCTTTCCGGAATCCCGTCTATTTTAGATTACATACAGTATAGATACGTGTATCACGTGCCTTTAGCAGTGCTGGCGGTAGGTCTTATGGTTGTTTCTATATTATGCTTTTCTATAGGATTAATTCTGCACACTGTAGCAAAGATACAAAGGTTTAACTTTGAGTTGCAGCTTCTAAAAGAGAAGTTCTAATTCAGCTACTATAGAGCAGGTTCTTCAGGAAATGCTAATAGACTAAAAATATTGTCTAAATAGAGAAAACTGGACGCAAATTAAACTTCAGTCCACCCTTAATAGAATCAGATCCCCTTCTTGTGAGATCGTTTCGAATTTTCGATTTGGATAGATTAATTGTAGCTCTAACAAACTGTTTCGGTTACAGAGGATAAATGTATTTTCGAGTTCTCTTTTTTTCAAAAGTTCTGATTCGTCTTGGAACTTATAGCTTCCTATAATATGAATTTTTTCTTTCCGGTAGAACATCGGATAAAAGGACAAATATTTGTAAAATATAACCTTCCCATTTTGAGAAATGGCAGTATCAAATAATCGTAATGTTTTGCTCTGAAGCAAGTCTATGATTTTGGGCACTGCCGTCACTGACAGAGATACGAGGAAAATCTGAAGGACTGCCCAGGTTGGTAAGATAAACCTTGTGACTAGATCGCTTTTCTTGGTTTTTACAAATAGAATGCAGACAAGTGAAATCCCGACTCCTAACAAAATACCCGGAATCGAATCATAGAAGTTAAAGTGCGGAAAGTTCCCTGTAAAATCAGGAATCGATTGGTGCAAATATCCTGCGAAAAACGGAATCGAAGCAAAGAGGCCCCCGATAACAATTGCCCCCAATGAAAGTGCAAATCGAAGTTTTCTTTCTTGTAGGAACTCTTCTCCGAAACGATACACAAGAATTGCCGTGAAAAACGAAAGAGGAAAGTAAACCGAGGCAGAATAATGTGGAAGTTTGGTTTGCACAAACGAAAAAACCAAGAATACAAAGGCAGCCCATGTGGCCATGCCGAAGGCTAACCTCTGTGCTGGATTTTTTGTCCCCTCCTCTGTTCCAATCTCGAAGATTTTTGATCTAACTTGTTTGCTAAAATAATAAACTAAGAACGGAGTCCAGGGAAAAAATCCAAAAATGACTACAATCAAGTGATAAAACCAAGGACCCGTATGTGATTCCAAAGATTTGGTCAGTAGTTTATTCTGGAAATCGATGAATCCAAGAAGGAACTCCTTCCCGTACAGCAAATAATTTGTGAGATAGTAAATAGAGACAAAGCTTAGAAAGGAAATGGCGAACAGTAGAAGATCCACAATCGGAATCCGAAATCTTTTTCCAAGTAACCTCATTCCGAACACCGAAATAACAGGCATCACTAGGCCAAGAGGCCCTTTGGCGAGTACTGCCAGTGCAGTGAAGAATCCAGCGGCAACTAACCATCTTCTGGCCTCCTTCCCTCCTTCCGGGAATTCGAAATCATATTCAAAGAGAGATAAAAAACCTAATAGTATGAAAGTATTGAATAAGTGATCGATATAAGCGGTCCTCGCGAGAACCAAAGGCAGCAATGAAGAGGAATAGATTAGCGCCCAGATCAAACCGAATTTGAGGCCAAAATGCTTTTTTCCAAAAAGGACCAATGCTGCAAACGAAATGACAGCGCTTAGAACGGAGGGAATCCTAGTAGCGAATTCATTGATTCCGAAAATTTCGTAGGCCAAATTCGCCAGCCAAAAGTAGAGAGGAGGTTTTTCTATAAACAACTGACCGTTGACAGTAGTACGGAAATAATTTCCCGAAAAGAACATTTCTTTAGATGCGGTTCCGTAGATATTTTCATCCCAGTCGATCAATGGAAATGCTCCCAGACCAAGCAACAGAAAAGCAGAGTATATTATAATAAGTAGATATGCTTTTTTAGAATTCTGTAGCACTTCAATCTCCGGACCATGAATTAAAAAATATATTGCATCGTTAGGCTCTCGAAGATGCTCCTGACGATTCAAGGATTAATTGACCAATGTAAAACGGAGTGATTTAGAAAAAGCGAAATTGCTCACTGAAGATTACAATCTGGATAAATTTCGGAAGAAAAAAAAGCCTAAAAGTTCTGGAGAACCTTAGGCTTCAGAGTCGTACGGCGATTTATAATAAATATAAATCCTTCAGTTCCCGTCGAAAGAACCTACATTCGCGTTGCAATACTCCCCTTACCGATTCCAAAATTTAGGAATCGGTAAGGATGCTAAGAAATTACTTCAATAGCTGGAGTACTGTTTGCGGCTTCATGTTCGCCTGAGCGAGCATCGCGGTAGCCGCTTGAGTCAGGATTTGATACCTGGTAAAGCTGGTCATTTGCTCAGCCATATCGGTATCTCTAATTCTGGACTCAGCTGCTTGGATGTTCTCATAAGCGTTCATGAGACCCTTAGCGGCGTGTTCCAATCGGTTGTAGTAAGCACCTAGATCCGCTCTCTGTTTAGAGATGATTCTAAGCGCGTCATCGGCAAGCCCGATTACAGAGTTTGCCTTTCCCGCCGTAGAGAGGGAGATGAATGTCAAAACGGTTGGATTCCGCAATCCCAAGGATGCGGTATTCATTGTCTCGATGTACACTCTTTCTCTCTGGTGCATGTTTGCACCCATGTGGAACCACATACTTGCAGTTGGATTCAAACGAGCGAAAGCACCAGTAAGTAGTTTCATCTTGTTGAATTCAGCCTGAGAAGCGATTCGATCGATCTCGTCGACCAGCTGAGAAACCTCAACTTGAATCTGCTGGCGGTCTTCCTCGGTGTAGATACCGTTTGCGGCTTGTACAGCGAGAACGCGGATCCTTTGTACAACTTCATGGGTTTCTTGCAGATACCCTTCCGTTGTTTGGATCAACGACATACCGTCCTCAGTGTTCATCTCCGCTCTCCGCAATCCTCCGACCTGAGTTCTCATTTTCTCGGATACTGCTAGACCGGAAGCGTCATCACCGGCGCGATTGATTCGCATCCCTGACGATAGCTTCTCGATATCTCTGTTCATGCTTTCGCTATTGAACTTTAAAGTCCTATGAGCGAAAATGGCACTGATATTGTGGTTAATAATCATTCGGTTCCTCCTTGAATCCGAATCCCCCAAAAATTGGGGGCGTGATTTTCTTAGAGGTCTTCCTTGACCTCTTCACATTCAAAATCGGGAAGTTCGGAAAATAGGAAGAGATACTTTTTCAGAGAGAGATGGATAAAAGAAAGCTTCCCTCGGTGAGCGGATATGTCGCTTTTTATACCGGTAAATCGAAACGGATTTTCGGCCAAAAAAGGAATGCTAAAAAATCGAAACCCGCAGTTCCATACCAATAGAGCATGCTTCAGAAAATCTACCTGGCAAATCCCCGAGGCTTCTGTGCCGGCGTAAAATACGCAATTTCTTACGTAGAACAGGTACAAGCCCAAACTCCCGGGCAAATCTATGTCCGTAAGGAAATTGTTCACAATCGTCGCGTGGTAGAAGATATGAAGAAAAGAGGGATCAAGTTCATCAACGAACTGGATGAAGCCCCCGATGGTGCCACTGTGATCTTTTCAGCTCACGGTGTTTCTCCCTCAGTCGTGGAAAACGCAAAACAGAGAAACATGAAGATCGGAGACGCTACCTGCCCTCTGGTGACTCGTGTCCACCGTAAGGCTAGAAAGTACAAGGACTCCTACCAAATCATCTACATCGGTCACCAGGGACATGACGAAGCGATTGGAACCATGGGAGAAGCTAAAATGTTCCTCGTGGAATCCCCAGAAGACGTAGAAAAACTGGCAGGAGTCATCAAATCCGACGAACCGATCACCTACCTTATGCAGACCACACTTTCAGTGGCCGATACAAAGTTGATCGTGGAAAAGATAGCGGAAATGTTCCCTACGGTAGAACACCCCGCAAAAGACGATATTTGTTATGCGACTACCGAACGCCAAGAAGCGGTAGCTCAAATGATGGATGCAATCGATGCGATGCTAGTGATCGGAGCGGATAACAGCTCTAATTCTCTTCGTTTATTACAACTGGCACGCAAAAATAGGCTGAATTCTTTTAAAGTAACCTCGGCGGACGATCTGAGCAAAGAATATATAGAAGATCATAAAATTAGCATATTAGGAATTACTGCAGGCGCATCTACTCCCCAGATCCTTGTGGACGAGATTATCGGAAAGCTAATGCAGTTTTACCCAAATGCCAGTGTAGAGTTATTTCCAGGTTCAAGGGAGGACTCTATGAATTTTAAACTTCCTGCAAAGCTCCTTAGTTAGAAGACATATTTTAGCTTTTGCCGATTGAGCAAAACGCCTCTCCATTCGATTTCCATTAATAACTTTGAATATACGATTCGTTTTATGTCCCTCTCGGTGCTTCATTTCGAATTTTCCAGATTTTCCAGTGCTTTTTCCTCTTTCCGTTGACGAACCCAGGGATAATGTAGAATCTTTGTCAAATAGTTCCAGAATTGAGTCAAATGGACACAAATGGACTCAGAGTTGTCATGTTATCTGAATACCCGTGAAAAATAAAGTTTAGATAGAATGAAGAAGAGGCGAAGCGACTATGGAGATTCAAATTTTTAGTTTCACAAGTTCTAATGGAATTTCGAATACAGTAGCTTATAAAATTATTCTCGAGGGAGATGCGTCGGAATGCCTGAAATCGGAATGGAAGAGCGTACTCTCCTCAGTTCTGGCTAGTTCTCCTTCGCGGATTGAAATAGATCTAGCTAGCGTTCGAAAGGTAGATTCTTCTTTTATACAATCATTGATCGTTCTGAAAAAACAATCCTACAGAAAAGGCTGGAGCCTTGTCCTTTCCAACCACTCCCCTGCGCTTTTGGAGTATTTTAACCTATTCGGACTGATCGGGTATTTTCGGGACGTGATCAAACTTTCTAAGAACGAGTTGGCACCGTATTAGCTTCGAGTCACCGTATTCGCCCCGGGCCACAGATTCGCCTCGAGCCCACACCGCGGCTCGAGACTTCATTTCAAACTTTCTGTTTACAGTACGGAGCTAGTGATCTTATTTTTTCTTTCCTGAATTTCTTGTGGAGATTCCACTTTAATCACTTCGTCCGGAACGATCTTAAAGATAGGTTGTCCTTTCTGGATGATCTTTCCGTCACTATCCGGAAGCAGAGATTGTTTAATCGTACCGGAGAATGGAGCGGTAACCTTATTAAACATCTTCATTACTTCGACGATAAATAAAGGCTGCCCTACTTTGAAATGATCTCCTTCTTTTACCATCGGAGGTAAATCTGGGGACTCTTTCGAGTAGTACATTCCACCCATTGGAGCAACAATTTCATCCGAGCTTGCTTTTGGAGAAGGAGCCAGATTCTTGATCAAAGGATCTCTGGTTTCCGGTTTGCGATACACTTCCGGAATCACAGGCTCCAAGTTCTCGTCCATTGTTAGTTCATAAAACCCGGATTGGTTTCCTAGATTCGGAACGAGTTTCAGCATATCCAATCCGATCTGGAATCCAAGGTGGGCGCTTTTCGAAGCAGTCCATAATTTTTCATCAAAACCAGCTGGAGCCTTTGCTTGATTAAAGAAAGCATCCCACTCGCTAGATTCAGCTGTAATACCAGTTCTTTTTTCTAACTCTGCGTAGAATGCTAGCGCTGATTTCAGGATCTGATCGTCATGGTCCCAAATTTTTTCCGAAGGAGATTGGTGGGGTTCTCCTTCCATATTCAGGTAATAGTAAAGGTCGTTCAAAATGTGGATCGGGTTCTTGAGCCAAATCACATTTCCCTTTTCGACCTTCCATGAATGATTCAAATGGTAACCCAAGAACCCTGCGAGCAGATGCGCGTCTGAAAGCAGGTCTGCGAGAGGCCTAGTAATCAAAGTAAGTTTTCTAGATAAAACCTTGTGACCTGCCGCAGGGGTTTTCGCCATCGTTTTTCCCCAAGCTACTTCTAGATCTACATCTTTGGAAATTCCTTCGAGTGCTCCAACAGCCGCGAGATACGAAATCATGAAAGCAGTTGAAGGTTTGAACATTGGATCCTTTCCTAGAATCCAGTTAATCAATCCGTAATGTACAATTAGGTTGGTCTGAAGGTCTTGTCCTCTTAGTTCAGTTCTTCTTAGAATATTTCCTAGCCTACGAAGATTATCTTCACGGGACTCGCCATACGTGATCAATAGCGCAATATTGGAATCGTATGCTCCGGCGACTCGGTAGTGCACGAACAAACCAGTATCAGGATTTCGAATGGAAATTCCTTGGTCGTCTCTAATTTCTTCCGGAAGAGGTTTGGACCAATTTAGGATAATTCCTCCCGCGTGAGGTTGAATTGCTTTGTTGGTAGCATTGATACGCACTTCTGCACCGGAAACATGGCGAACCTGTCTTTCCGGCTTCGGCACTCTTTTTCCGTGAACCGAAATCAGGGCCATCGCTTCGATCAAGCTATCTAGAATAAAGAATTCGCTCTTGTTTTCCGGATTCACGAATTTCAGAGTATAAGCCATCTCTGTAACTCTGTGTTCTACCTGGATCCGAGTATTCATCTCCATGAAGAAGTGATTCGTTCCCTCTACAATCAATTCGAAGGTGGAGACGCTGTTCAGCTTTACTGCTTCTCCGAATCTCTCTGATTGTTCTTCCATCTCTTGGAGAACTTTCAGATCCGCTTTTAGAATTTCTGCCTTCTTAGGATTGGTTTTGCTGGCGTTTTCAATCTCTTCTTTGAGTAGCTCTTGGGTGAGAGAGATTTCTAACAATTTCTGCTCGTGCATTTGCACGGAGCAATCCCTACCGCCTAAAGCCAGAGACCATTCGCCATTTCCGATAAGTTGTATTTCGTTGTGGCGGGTTTTTTCGATATTCAACTCGATCAAAAAGTTTCTGTTAGAACCAGGAACAGTAACCTTGGATTCAGAAAGAATTTCTTGGACTGCGGCCTTGATGTCTGCTGGCTTGGAAACTACACGTTGCCCTTTTCCACCGCCACCGCCGACGTATTTGAATCTGATTCGATTGCTAGGAAATTTTTGCCAGATCTGAGTGCATTGGACTTCTGCTTCCGCCTGCAATTCTGGAATTGTAACTAGTTCTACAATTTTATCGTAACCTGCGTATAACAACTTTTCCGCGTTATCCGAAAGGCTTTTGGAAGAATCGTAGGTAAAGTTTAATCCTTTCTCCTTGGAAAGAGATTCTAACGCCTTTTGGTCCGGATGTTTCTTCAGCAAACAAAGAGCGGAGATGTTTTCCACTCCGGGAGTTACGGATACATTTAACTGGCGAGCGAGCTTTTTGGCCTCGTCCTTAGAGCCTGCTTGGTGAGCTACGTAAGATGCAGGTCCCATGAATGTGACCCCGCTCTTTTCGATCGCTTCGATAAACTCGGCGTCTTCGGCCATAAATCCGTAACCGGCAAAAATATGAGTGTAATGATTATCTTTTGCGATCGAGATGATCTGCTTGATTCTCGCCGCTTTTTCTTCCGCACCGGAACCCATATAATCAGGAACTCTATGAATATTCGAAGGGAATCTAAATCCTCTAAGTTCAGGAGCCAAGGACATCGGATACACTACCGAGTCTTTTTCGGAGAGTAAAATACCGTATTCCTTAATTCCGAGGAGATCAAAGATCTCCATCGCTTCTTTTCTAACTGGCCCGCGACAAACGATCAAACATTTGACTGATTCCAGAGAAAAAGATCTGATCCACGGCGAAGTAGATTCGTGAAACTTAATGCGTCTATTCTGATAATCGATCATGTTTATTATTCAAACTCCCTTTGAGGACCGGACATGGAATCCGGTTTGTAATGCTTGATTAGATAATCCAAGTTTTGGAATAGAATCTTGCGAGTGGTTCCAGGTAATACGATTCTGGAAACTGAACCCAAAGAGAGGGCCTCTTTCGGGTTCATCAGATCCTTTTCGTACTTTTGAGAAAGAGTCTGTAGCTTTTTATCTCTGTCGATTGCAGCTTCTCTTTCAGGAACCCCTTTCTTCAGTTTTTCTAGATATTCTTTTTGAATCGCTCCGATCTCGTCTTTATAGACGTAGTCCTTACCCGCGGAACCCATCACCGCGATTCTTGCGGTAGGAAGTGCAAACACCATGTTTGCTCCGGTATGGTAAGAGTTAAACGAAGCGTAAGCTCCGCCAAACGCATTACGAATGATTAATGTAATCCTTGGCGTTCTAAGGTCGATGATCGAATCGAGCATTTTGCGACCTTCTAAAACGATTCCTCCGTGTTCTTGTTCTTTTCCAGGAAGGAACCCGGTAGTGTCCTCAAGGAAGACCATCGGGATATTGTAGAGGTTACAGAATCGAATGAATCTGGTCGCTTTTCTTGCGGCGCCGATATCGATCTGACCAGAAGAAACCGCGGAATTATTCGCAACGAACCCGATCACATGACCACCTAATCTTCCGAATGCGGTGACGATATTTCTGGATCTTTGCGGTTGTAGCTCGAAATACTGTCCGTGGTCGCAAATGTTTTGCAGATATAGAGTGATATCGAACGGGGTGTTCATTCCGGTAGGAGAATTGAAGGTCTTCTTAAACAGAATTTCCTCTTCATAAATGAATCTGTCCGTAGGATCCGATGTAGGATGAAAAGGTGCAAGACTGTGGTTATTATTCGGAATATAGGATAATAAACGAAGTGCAGTTCTGAGAGATCCCAATTCGTCGTGAGTGGTCAGGTCCACTACCCCGCTATTTCCGTGTACTTTTGGTCCACCTAAATCATCCGCGGAGATATCCTCTCCCAAAACTGATTTTACGACTCCTGGTCCGGTCAGACCAAAAAACGTATTATCACATTGGATCATGAATGATCCTTGGCGAGGTAGATAAGATCCTCCACCGGCATTAAAACCGAACATCAACATAATGCTCGGAACCACACCGCTGATTTTTCGGAGTGCAGTAAATGCCTCCGAGTAACCGTCCAGACCGCCTACTCCAGCTGGAACATAGGCTCCAGCGGAGTCGTTCATTCCGATCAACGGAATCCCGTGTTCCCCCGCCATATAAATTAAACGGGCTAGCTTATTCCCGTTCGTTGCATCCATGGATCCGGCGCGAAGTGTAAAGTCGTGTCCGTAGACTGCTATGTCTCTGCCGCCTATGTTGAGAATTCCGGTGACTAAAGAAGCACCGTCTAAATTCTTTCCCCAGTTTTGGTATAGGATATTTGGTTCCGACTCTGTGAGTACTTTGATCCGTTCCCAGACAGTCATTCTGCTTTTAGAATGTTGTACTAGGATTCTATCTGTTCCTCCGCCTTGGAATGGTTTTCCAAGAAGGTCGGTTCCCATTGCTACCGCTTCCTCGTAGATTCCTTTGGGAGTCGTGGAATCGGGCGCTTCTTGACTTTGAAATGGATTTTCGATTGAGTATGATTGCTCAGACATACCTGGTCCTTAAGCTTGAGTTGCCGTTGCCCAGTTTTTACGGCCTAATTGCCTGGGAAAGCTTAATTTACAGGAATGATTTATGTACTTAAAGGCGGGAAAATTCGGGGAATCCTACTTTTACTTTAGCGCTGCCTCTAAGGTATCATAGATTTTAAACAAGGAATCCATATCTATGATTTCGAAAACTTTACGAACCGCAGGCTTTAACGCTGCCAATTTTAACTGAATATCCTTTTCTTTCGAAATTCTGAGAGATCCTACGATGACCCTGAGTCCAGCAGAAGATACAAATTCAACATTGGACATATCTAGGATAACGTTCGGTTCGGTAGATTTGCGTATATGGTCCATAAAGGCCGACTCGATACGATGGGTGTTATGTACATCCATGTTTCCGATCAAATGAATGATCCTGGAGTTGCCCTTAATTTCTACCGTAAGTTCCATGTGTAACCAACCGCCATTTAGCGAAAATATTTTCTAAGTGTCAGAATATTTTTATCCTCTTCTACCAGATACTCTACGGAATCCATCAGTTTTTCGATCAGGTAGACTCCAAAGCCGCCTTTTCGTTTTCCGGTAAGATTTTCTTCGATAGAAGGATTTTGGACCGAGGACCTGTCAAAACCTGTCCCCGAATCGGTTAATACAATGGTAATCGAGTCATCCGTAAAGCGGATTTTACAATCGAACTTTGGATTCCGCAGAATTGTATTTCTGTAACCGTGCATTACGATATTCGTCGCGGCTTCATCACAAGCAAGCAGTATATCGTCTCTTAAGGATTCTCCTAAATTTCTGACCTTGATCGTATCATAGATAAATTCTCTAAAAATAGGAATCTGAGAAGTATGTGCGTCAAAGGTTCTATAAAACTGAAAGTCGTCGTTGAACTTGAGTAGAAGTACGGTAAAGTCATCGAAAGGCTCTTTTCCACTGGAATAGTCTCTTAGGATTTCGAGAAGTTCGGATACGATTCTTTGGGAAGAATAGTGCCTTCTCTTTATGATTTCTTCGATCATCCTTTCTAGACCGAACTCCACTCCGTGAGAATCCTTTTCTTCTACGGCTCCATCCGTGTACAAAACTACGATGTCTCCGGGGCGCACCCTGAGTTTTCCACCTTTGTATTTTGCGGTAGGGATGACTCCTAGCGGGGGTCCGCTTCCCTTGATCAATTCGTACGAGCCATCTTCTTTGATCCAAACTTGGTCGTTGTGTCCCGCGGACGCATATTCTACCGTAAAGAGTGACGGGTTGTAGTGAACAAAGAATGCAGTGACGAACATCCCGAAATGGGAATCTTCAAAGATTAATTCGTTTCCTTGTCTGAGAATTTCTTCCGGAGATAGATCATGGTTTCTGGCTAAAGTACGGATGATAGAAGAGCTCATCGCCATAAATAAAGCAGCCGGAAGGCTCTTTCCGGAAACATCGGCGACTAAAAAGGAATACTGACCGTCGCTGTATTGGTAGTAATCATAAAAATCCCCGGAGACATCTCTTGCAGGTACGGACAAGATTCCCAGGTCAAAATTTGAAAGAAATACCTTCTCGGAAGGCAGAATATTCTGCTGTATCTTTCTAGTAATTTCGATCTCTTGCTGGATGGTCTTACTCATAATCATCTCAGTTCTGAGTCGAAACGCCTCAAATCCTTTTGTGATCTGAGAAGCCATCGTTTGCAGTAACCGGAAATCCGACTCCCTAAAGGATAGTTTGTCGTTTCGGTCCGCTACTGTCACAGCACCATACGGTTCTCCACTGGATAAAAAGAGCGGCACAATAATATAAGAGCCTTTCAGAAACTTTCTATCTATCGGATGTGGAAAAGGTTGGTCCAAGATATCCCTTTTTAATACAGGAAGACCCTCTTGGATGCACGCAAGGATTTGAGTTCCCTCCAATTCTTTATAAAGTACGCGATCTATACTCTCCTCTTCTCCAGTAAAGTACGCGCAATTGATATGATTGTCCTTGGTGAGACTAAAAAGGAATATTCCGGCGACTGTGGCGCCTAACTCCCGATGTACGATCCGAATTGTTTTACGTACTAGAGAAAGTCGATTCCTGGACTGAGTAACTGCCTGGGTGAGATCGAATAGTGATTCTAGTTCCGAGACTTTTTTCCGCAGATCTCGGTTTGCCATTTCAAGATTTTGTAATAAGCCAGTCTTTTGGATCGCCAAAGCCGAGGTCGCAGAAAAACTTAAGAAAAGTTCCAGGTCTGCCCCGGTAAAGGATTCCCTGTCCACTGTATTGATTGCCTCGATGACTCCTATGACTTCGTCGTTCGCCAAAAGCGGAGCCGCCATGATATTCCGCGTAGTGAATTTGGAGGCCTTGTCGACCTCTTTGTAAACCCTAGGATCGTTCTGGGCGTCGTTGATGATCATGGGCATTCTTTCCCTGGCGACCATTCCGGCAATTCCCTTGCCGATTGGGACTTTCATCTTGGTAACTGCTTCGCTCTTTTCTCCTAGTACTGTGTGGAAGTATAGATTCTCTTTGGACTCGTCTAACAGTAGTACGCTGCAGGCTTCTGCTCGAAACACGGATTTGGAAGAGAGCATGATCGCTTCGAGTAATTGGGAAAGATCTAGAGAAGAATTGATCAGTCCGGAGACTCGGATCACTTCGGTTAACAAAAAGTCGAATCTTTCTGATTGTCTTTTTGCTTGGGCGGCTTCTAAAACGAGCTGAGTCGTTGCTAGAAGAGAAAGAGTAACCAAGGAAGCTTCCCCGGAAAGATATGATTCTTTTAACAATCTCCCGATAGTTCTGCAAGTAGTTCTGAGTAGTTCGAAATCCGTTTTGGCAAATTTATCGGAAGTTTCTTTTCCTCTTAATACTAGAACCGCATAACATGTGTTTTTTGCAAAATTGCTATCTTCTACTTTCAGTCTGCACACGATCAAAGGTGTGTTCGTAGGAGATTCCGACCACGACAGTGGCATTCCGTTTTCTAGTAGAAGGTCTTGGCCTTCTAAGGAAAATGCCCAGTTTCCTGCTTCTCTCAATTTGTGGCTTTCTGATCCGGAAACCAGTCGAATTTCTCCGGATTCGGTTCTGGAGTATACTGCGCCTTCTTCGGCGTGAGTGAGAGCTAAAGATTCTCGTAGAAAACTCTCAAAGATCGCGGCGACGCCCTGCCCTTCTTCTAAATAAAGGGTTCCATCGGCTCCGCTTCTGAGTAGGGTCTCTTGTTTCTTTAGCTGGGTCAAGGTCGCGGATTAGCTCGACTGAAACTTCAAAGCTTCTTCACGAAGTTTTCTATTTGCGAGTTCTAATTCTTTAATTCGATTCATTGCTGCAATCAATTCTTCTCTAGACAAATTTGTCACGATAGAAGTTGCGTCAAAAGCTTCTTTTACATTCTTCAATTCTTGTCCTGAATACTGAATGATGGTTTCGTACATTCTAATAATTTCGTCGGCGTTCTCGAGTTCTTGCTCATTCAGTCTTAGGACTTTTTCGTAGCCCTTGATGATATCATTTTGGATCTTTACTTTTTTCTTTAGTTCCTCAACGGTTTCGCTCATCCAATCGCTCCTAACAATTCCGGATTGACAGCACGCCTTTCCGTGGAACCCTAGGATTCTCGAACGGGGACGTAGCTCAGTTGGGAGAGCATTTGAATGGCATTCAAAAGGTCGGGGGTTCGATTCCCCTCGTCTCCAGTTGCCTCCCACTCCTCAAATAGATAGTTTCTTTTTACCGACTCTGTCAATATCTTTTGGGAACCATGAAGAATAAGCGCTGGCGTTTTACGAGTTTTGGTCCTGCGAGCGGAGCCCTCGTACTTTGGATTCGGAAGGAACCCAGGAAATACTTTGATTTCGATTCTGCTTTCCTTGGAAAAAGAATTTTATTAGCCGAAAAGATTTCGGAAGAAGAGGAAGATTCCACCGAATTGATCCAGTGGATCCGCTTACAAAAGGGAAAAATTTCTATCGTAGCCGAAGGATTTTCAGCGAGAGAGGCATGGAAAATTGCCGGTGAAATTCCGAATTCGCTTTCTAATATTTTCTTAATTTTCCCAGAGCCTTTTCCCTTTGAGAGTTATCCTTTTACTTTGATCGAAAAGATAGATTGGTTTTTTAAGAATTTGGATCTTTTGCCTAGCTTTATTTTACATCCGTTTCGATTTGAAAGTACTTTAAGAAATCTAGATCGTTCTGGATTGTATGAAGCACAACTCTCAGTTCCTTTGGGAGTACTCGCACCGAGCGGTAGCGATTCTATTACGAACCAAGCTCTTACTTTATCCCATCTTTCTACCTGGACTGCAGTCTATAGATGGGAAACAAAAAACGATAAATACCTAGAACCGAGTTCAGAGAAGCTTGCGAAAATCTTGGAAGTATTTTGGAAATCTTGTGGGCAAAAAAAGTCCCGAAGAATGGATTAGAACTATCTATGTCCGTACGTAAAATTCTAAAAATCGGAGATCCAATTCTTCGAAAGGTAAGCGAGCCGGTTCATCCTGACGAATTGCAAACAAAAGAATTCAAGAAGTTGATCCGAGATATGTTCGATACAATGAGATTTGCGGAAGGCGTTGGTTTGGCTGCTCCGCAGATCGGTGTACTCAAACAACTTGTGGTTGTGGGCACGGATCCTAAAGAGGATTTTCCTGAGGAGTCAAAAGTTCCTGAGAAAATCATCATCAATCCAGTGATCACACCTCTAACGGATAAGGTGGACGGAAATTGGGAAGGATGCCTTTCCGTCCCTGGAATGAGGGGCCTGGTAGAAAGGCCGAATAAGATCCGTATGAAGTGGATGGATGAAAAGGGAAATGAGCACGACCAAATCATCGAAGGCTACCAGGCAGTCGTGTACCAACATGAGTGTGACCATTTACACGGAGTACTTTACGTAGATAAGCTGAAAAGTACGAAGCTTTTTGGATTCAACGATTCCTTAGAGCACTCTGGCCCGATCCTAGATTAGTTTTTAAGAACAGAACTTTCTTATAGGGAGGTTTTCCTAATGAAATCATTAATCGAATATTTTCTTTCTAAAAGTATTTTTGTAAATTTACTCACTGCTCTGATCATACTCGCGGGCTTATTTACCGCATTGAGGATGAATCGGGAAGCATTTCCGAATATCAACTTTGATATAGTCACGATATCTACTGTGTTTCCGGGAGCTTCTCCACAAGAAGTGGAAAAGCTAGTGACCAATCCTCTGGAAGAAGCAGTGAAAGAAGTAGATGGAATCAAGGAATTCAGATCTGCTTCTATTGAAAGTCGCTCAGGAATCGTAATCACTATCGATCCGGACGCAAGGGACTCTCAGAAGGTAGTAGATGATATAAAGTCTGCAATTGATAGAGTCGAGGACCTCCCAGAAGACGCAGAGGACCCTTTGGTTACAGAGGTAACAACTTCCAGGCAGCCGGTCATCGAAGTAAACGTAACCCTAAGAAAAGCCGACGATAGCGTAGAGGCAGAAAAGAGATTAAGGGCTCAGGCCAAAATCGTTGAGCAAGCTTTGTTGGATATTCCTGGAGTTGCTAAAATTGCAAGAAGGGGCTGGAGAAATACCGAGATGCAAGTGGATTTGCATCCTTCTCGTCTATTGTCAAAATATCTGACCGGCCAAGACCTAATCCAAGCATTAAAGAATCGGAATATAAACTTCCCCGGTGGAAATATTACCGGTAGCGACAAGGAAGTGATTCTCAGAACGATCGGTGAATTTGATACGGCTCAGGAAATTTCCAGAGTACATGTACGAGCCAATGAAATCGGAAATTCGATCCAAGTGGGAGACGTAGCTCAAGTCACCGAAGGTTTGAAAGAGGCAGACTATCTGGATAAAACCAATGGTCGCAAAACAATTGCTTTAACTGTAATCAAAAAGGAAAGCGCGGATGCGATCTCGGTGGTGGACGAAACCAAAAAGATCGTAACGAAGTTCCAGGAAACATCTCCTGAATTCGAGTATGCATTTGTAAACGACCTTTCTAAGTACATACGCCGTCGTCTCGGAGTGCTCCTTTCGAATGCTACGATTGGAATGATCTTGGTAACGGGTTCTCTCTTCATGTTCCTCGGATGGAGAGTGGCATTGATGACTGCACTCGGAATTCCGGTGTCATTTGGCGCGACTTTCGTGTTAATGAACTTTTTTGGAATGACCTTGAACTTAATTTCCATGTTTGGTTTGGTCATCGTCGTAGGGATATTGGTAGATGACGCGATTATCATCTGTGAAAACGTGTACAGGTACATTGAAGAAGGAGTTCCTCCTTACGAGGCTGCTCTAAAAGGAGTTACCGAAGTGGTTTCTCCGGTTACGGCCACGGTCACAACGACGATAGCAGCGTTTGCTCCGATGCTATTCATGTCCGGAATTTTTGGGAAGTTCGTGTTCAGTATCCCGTTGGTGGTGATTATTGCTCTCACTGCCTCGCTCGCGGAGGCGCTCTTTATTTTACCTTCCCACTTGTATGATATCAACAAGCATAAAGTTCACTCTGGAGAGATCAAAGGAGAAAGCGGATGGTTTGGAAGATTCAAAAATAATATATACCTTCCAGTACTAGACTATTCTCTCCGTCACGGAAAGATGATGACTTTCTCTTTGATCAGCTTGTTCGTATTGTGCATAGCGATCTTTATCATCTACCCGCGTAAAAAACTATTTCCTGGATCAGTAGATATTTTTCAAGTTAAGATTTCTGCCCAGACCGGATCCAATTTGGAAGAGACCAGCAGATATTTAAAGGTCATAGAGCAGGAAATCGCGAATCTTTCCAAAGATGATGTGGAAAACTACGTCACTCGAGTCGGTATCATACAAAAGGATCCGAACGATCCATTTACCAAACGTGGAAAGCACTATGGTCAAGTCATGGTCTATCTTTCTCCCGAGGAAAATAGAAAAGTGGCAACGGAAGATCTGATCTCTGAACTCAGATCCAAAACAGTATGGTTGTTAAACGAAAAGGGACTCAAGCTCTTAGAAGAGCAAAGAAAGAAAGAAGCTGAGTCTTTGGGCGAAGAATATGTTCCAATTGCGAATTTTGAGATAAAACCTGAATTTGTGAGCCTAAAAGGAAAATTGGTAAATCTAGAATACGAAAAAATGTCGGGTGGACCGCCGGTGGGCAAACCTGTTGCGATCGAGATTCGAGGAAATGAGTACGCAACTCTGATTGAGATAGGCAACAAGTTTAAGGAAATTCTTGCAGAAAATCAAAATGCAACAGATGTCTCTGACGATTTTAACGAAGGAAAGGATGAGGTTCGAATTAAGGTCAGCGAATCCATGGCTTCTACCACAGGTGTCTCTGTAGCAAGAGTAGCGCAGGCTATCAATACCGCTTTCCAAGGTACAGTCGCGACGAAGATAAAGAGAACCGATGAGGAAGTGGAAGTCAAAGTCCGATTCCCGAACGAATTTAGAAAATCGGTGGATAGTCTCAATCATGTGTATGTTACCAATTCGCTCGGGAAATTAATCCCAGCTTCTAAGTTGGTTACATATGTACGAGAGCCGGGATTTTCCAATATCAATCACCTGGACGGAAAAAGGGTCTTGACGGTAACTGCAAACTTGGTGGGCCAAAAATCAAACTCTTCGGAAGTGAACGCTTTTGTTAGAAAGAAAATGGAAGCTGCAGGATTCATGAAGAATTACCCTGCTTATTCAGTAAGATTCGGAGGAGAAAACAAAGACACCGAAGAATCTATGAAAAGTTTGGGATTTTCATTCTTGCTTGCGTTCATCATTATTTTCATGATACTCGCTTCTCTATTCAGCTCTTTCTTGCAACCTTTGATTGTAGTGAGCGCAATTCCGTTCTCTCTCATTGGGGTAATCTTGGCTTTCGTATCCCACGGAGAATACTTCGGATTCCTTTCTTTCTTAGGAATCGTAGGATTGGCCGGAGTTGTCGTAAACGACTCGATCGTTCTAGTAGATTTTGCGAATACTTTAAGGAAGGAGAAACCTTTAGAAAGTATTCATAATATTCTTTTAGAGACAGGCGCACTCAGGTTGAGAGCAGTCACTCTGACTTCGGTTACTACAGTGCTGGGACTATTGCCCACTGCGTATGGAATCGGAGGAAAAGATCCGTTCTTGATTCCGATGGCACTCGCTTTCGGCTGGGGATTAGCTTTTGCTAGTATTCTTACGCTCGTGATGGTTCCAGTCTTCTATCTGTTCATCTATCGTCTGCAAGAAAGGATTCAGAATTTCTGGAAGAAAAAAGAATCTTTGTCTATCTTGAGCGATGGAGCAAACTACATCTCTATTGCAATGAAGAACGGAAAATCGAATCGTAAGAAGTCGGTAAAAAACTTTTAGAGTTTAGTTCTCTTGGTCGTTTAGGATCTCTGGGACGGTGACAAATTTATAGCCTTTCTCCAGCATAGACTGGATGAATTCAGGCAAAATATAAATGAGTTTTTCCGTTTGTCTCGGAGATCCTAAGTGCATCAAAATGATTGCACCATTCATTCCGTTCTTGTCGGATTTTTCCCATTTATAGAGAAAATCAAGCATCTCGGTTTTTGTTTTGTAATGCGGATTCGGGATTAGCCTTGTTTTTCCGGATACCAAGTCTTTCCTAGTTACGAATTTTTTATAAACGAAGTCCGGAACATCCAGGGAGCCTACACTATTATTGCTCCAAAAAATATGGTTCTCGAAACCGTGAGCTGCATAGGTATCCAGTAAAATCTGATCGATCGCTCCATATGGAAGTCTGTAAAACTTAGTAAGTTCCTGCCCGGTCAGAGCGCGAAATTTTTCCTCTACGGATCTCATTTCATCTAACAGAGAATTTAAGTCTATAATCTCGTCCGAAACATAGTTCAATAGTACTCTTTTTCGGTGAGAGGCTTCTTTCAGACTTCTGGGAAGATTATAGTGACTCCAGGTGTGATTTCCGAAAACTACCCTACCTTCCATACTTGCTAGTTTTTTAATATAATAAATGTTTGTTTTGGAAAAGAGAGAGCCGCTTTTCTTTTCTGGGTTTTCGTTAGACACGAATAGAGTTACTTTGATCGGATATTTTATTAAAAGATCATGGAGTATTTGTAAATCTTCACCCGTTCCCAAGTCGAAGGTTAGCGCGATTTCCGGAAATTGAACGTTTCCGCGGGTGATATTTTTTCCCTGAATATTCTTATCTAAAGACTGAGAAAGAATTTTCAGATTTTGGTCCACTTCTTCGGACAGATCCGCATCCGGAACATCTTCCAAAATGGAGGATTTGAAACGTAGGAGTTCCTCTTCCCTTTGTTGTTCATCCAGTCTTAAACTGTAGATATCCTCTGAGAGAACCGCGATCACTTCGTTTTGTTTCTCAACGGTATTTTGGAGAGAGTCTAGTTTTCTAGAAAGTGCGAATATGGTGGTGATCGCTAGTATGAGAAAGAAGACCCCGGAAGTATAACGCCTGATCCTTAGAAATTTGTGTTCTAATACCTCAGAAGCGACCTCGGTTTCTTGTATTTCTTTGATCGTTTTAGAAAGTACTGAAGATTCTTCGTCGCTGAGCATGCTGTCACACTGATATGCAGGATTAAGTTACTAATTTGAGAAATTTTCCCTTTTTACCTTGTCGTACTAGATACTCTTTTTGCAGGGAAAGAGTAAATTTTTCATCCGAAATTTGCTGCTCGTCAACGTAAATTCCACCCGATTTAATCAATCTTCTACCTTCCGAGACTGATGGTATAAAGCCGATCTTGGCCAAAACCCAGACCAGTTGCGGAGTTTGAGATTCTTCAAAAAATTCTTCCCCCAGTTTAGATACAGGAATTTCGTCCGGGATTGACCTGGATTTTGGGTTGTGAACCCGATTCCATTCTTGGATCGCTGCCTCGTTCTTTTGAGGATCGGAAAACTGGTCCATGACCAATTTGGCGAGTTCCGTTTTCACCTCTTTAGGATGCAGTGAACCAGACTGGATTCCATTCTTTTTCTCCGAGATTTCCTTCATTGGAATGTCGGTTAATAATTCGAAGTAATTCCACATGAGTTCATCGGAAATGGACATGAGCTTTCCGAACATGTCGATCGGCTCTTCGGTAATTCCAACGTAATTGCCTAGAGATTTGGACATTTTCTTAGAACCGTCTAAGCCTACTAACAGAGGCAAAGTGAGAACGCATTGAGGTTCCTTTCCGTATTCCCTCTGTAAATCCCTCCCAACCAGTAGATTGAATTTCTGGTCGGTTCCGCCCAATTCCACGTCTGATTCCATCTCTACGGAATCGTAACCTTGGACCAATGGATAAAGAAATTCGATCAAACTGATGGGCAGTCCGGATTTGTATCTTTTGCTAAAGTCGTCTCTCTCCAAGAGCCTTGCTACGCTGTACTTAGAAGAGAGTACTAGGACATTCTCGAAATTCATACCGGAGCACCATTCCGAGTTATAAACGATTTTGGTCTTTTTCGGATCTAGAACCTTAAATACTTGGCTCTGGTATGTTTTAGAATTTTCTAATACCTCTTCTTTAGAGAGACGTTTTCTAGTTTCGGATTTTCCAGTCGGATCTCCGATCATCGCGGTAAAATCTCCGAGCAAAAAACTGACCTCGTGACCCAAATCTTGGAAGTGTCTCATCTTTCGTAACAGAACGAAATGTCCTAGATGCAGATCCGGTGCGGTCGGATCGAAGCCTGCTTTTACCTTTAAGGTCTTCTTTTTTTGAAGTTTGGAGATCAGCTCTTCTTCGCTGATTACATCGACGCATCCTCTTTTCAGGATTTCTATTTGTTGTTTAGGTTCCATGCGTGTCGTTATTGGGTTGTTTCGAAAACATTAGGAAACCGGCAAAAAGGAGTTTTCTACTGGGTAAAAAAGAAACGAATGTCATTTATACCCGACATCGAAGTGACCCTTCAAAAGGTTCCTCGAAAGCAGAATTGTAGTCGGAAACGTACCTGTAAAGCAGGAAGATACCCTAATGCAAAAAGACGATCGTAAAACCGCATTTTCAAAACTTTCCCAGGAATCCTTTGATATCTTAATTATAGGAGGAGGTGCAACAGGCGCAGGCGCTGCCCTGGACGCCGCGCTCAGAGGACTAAAAGTTGTCCTGGTAGAAAAGTCCGATTTTGGTTCTGGAACATCTTCTCGCTCCACGAAACTGATCCACGGAGGGGTCCGTTACTTGGCTCAGTTTCACTTCAAGCTGATTCATGAGGCTCTCACCGAAAGACAAAGGTTGTTGGAGAACGCTCCTCACCTAGTAAAGCCACTTCCCTTTGTACTCCCTACATACAGGTTTTACGAAAAGCCGTACTATAGTATTGGAATGACGATGTATGATGCTCTTGCCTGGAGAGGAAAACTTCCCTCCCACAAAAGAATTTCCGTAAAGGAAGTCTTAAAGGATTTTCCCGCATTAAAGAAAGAAGGATTGGCAGGCGGAATTTTATACTACGACGCTCAATTCAACGATTCCAGATTGAATGTTCTACTCGCTCGTTCTGCCGCAAAAGAAGGGGCTGCAATATTAAACAAAACGGAACTTGTATCCTTCCAAAAAAAGAACGGCAAGATCGTAGGCGCCCAGATCAAGGATCAACTCACCGGTTACACTGCCGAGATAAAGGCGAAAATCATCGCGAACACAACCGGGCCCTGGGTAGATCAGATACGTTTCAAGGATGACCCTAGGACCTACCCGGTTCTTTCTCCGAGCCAAGGAATCCATCTTGTCTTTAAAAAGGAAACCATTCCTTGCAATACTGCGCTGATCATACCTAAGACAAAGGACGGCAGGGTCGTATTCATTATTCCTTGGGAAGATCACGTGATCCTGGGAACTACTGATACTCCGATCGAATCCGTTTCCGAAGATCCGATTCCTTTGGAATCAGAGGTGGACTTTTTATTGCAAACAGGATCCGACTATTTGGAAAAACCTTTGAGCAGAAGTGATATCATATCTACTTTTGCCGGGATTCGTCCCCTGATTTCTCCGGAAGGAAACCAAGATACTAAGAGCATTTCTAGAGAAGAAGTCATACTAGTTTCACCTTCCGGTCTGGTCACGATGGGAGGAGGCAAATGGTCTACCTACCGAAAAATGGCAGAAGATCTGGTGGATCGCCTCGTATTGGAAGGCCAGCTCAAAACCAAATCCGGTTGCAGTACGGACCGATATTCCTTTCCCGGAAAGGAAGGTTATTCGGACAATCTCCACTCCGAAATTCAGAAGAAATACAAAATATCTGCGGAGAATGCAAATAGATTACAAAACTCTTATGGAGGGGAAGTCTTCCGAGTTTTGGGCGAAAAACCGAAGCTTCTACTTAAAGGAGCGGACTATTTCCAAGAAGAAGTAGAATGGTTTGTTTCGCAGGAGTTTGCAAGAAGTATCACCGACGTGATAGCTCGTAGATTCAGAATTCTGTTCTTAGATCTAAAGCTTTCGGCAAAACTTGTCGGGCCGGTTTCTCAGATTCTAACGAAATCCTTAGGTTGGAAGGAGTCGTTCAGGAAATCGCAGGAAGATGAAACTAAAAGTCTAATCGCATCACTCTCAGGGACTTACGCAACCAATCGAAAGTAAGGGCATTCGATTGAATGCCCCTTCGTAAGCTAAGTTGGATCAGTCTATATAATCTCTTAGCTTCTTAGAACGAGATGGATGTCGCAATCTTCGTAGTGCCTTCGCCTCGATCTGACGGATCCTTTCGCGGGTAACCTTGAATTGATAACCGACTTCTTCTAACGTTTGAGGATAACCGTCGTCCAAACCGAATCTCATTCTGATTACCTTTTGTTCGCGAGCAGGAAGAGTGTGAAGGACTTGGCGAATTTGCTCCGCCAAGATGCTGGAAGCCGCAGAATTAACCGGAGATTCCACATCCTTGTCTTCGATAAAATCTCCGAGTTCTGAATCTTCTTCGCTACCGACTGGAATTTCCAGAGAGATCGGTTCTCTTGCAACGTTCTTGACTGCTTTTACTTTTTGCACCGGCCAGCCGAGTCTTTCCGCGATCTCTTCGTTGGAAGGATCTCTTCCGAATTCTTGCACGAACAATCTGGTTTCTCGGATCACTTTGTTGACCTGTTCGATCATATGAACCGGGACTCTGATCGTTCTTGCCTGGTCCGAAATTGCGCGAGTGATTGCTTGGCGGATCCACCAAGTGGCGTAAGTCGAGAACTTGTATCCTTTTTTGTACTCGAATTTATCGACCGCTTTGATCAGGCCAATGTTTCCTTCTTGGATTAAGTCGAAGAAGTGCATTCCACGATTCGCGTATCTTTTCGCAATGGAAACCACAAGGCGCAGGTTCGCTTTGACCAATTCTTTCTTGGCCTGGGCGATTTCTCGCTCTCCTTTGATGATCTTTTCTCCCCAGTCCTTGATTTCTTGGACGGAAGATCCAGCCTCTTGCTCCATACGACGCAGCTTGCGCTCGTTGTTTCGGATATCTTTAATGACTTCACGAACTTCATCGATGGAAACTCCCATCATTTTTTCGATATCTTCTAGCTTCTCGTTCTTTTCTATAAAACGGTTGAATGCTTTGATATCTCGAACGTCGTAACCGTACTGAGCTTTGATTTTTAGAAAATGTCTGTCTATTTCCTTGATGCGGAAGACCATAGATTTGATCTTCTGGGAAATCTTTTGTATCTCTTTTTGAGATACTCCCAGTTCGCGCACCGCCTTATCAATGATCCCTTTCGAGATATCTATTTTTTCTTTAAACTCTTTGTACTTTTTGGAGTTCTCGGAATATTTGCGGATTCTAGATTGAGCTTCTTGTAATACTTTTTCTTGCTCTTGAATGACCGAGATGTTTTTGAAGAAAAGTTCTTCTAGTTTCTTCGCCTCATCCGCGTTCATCGCGTACATTTTATCCACGCGGACCAAGTCGTACACCTTGGTCTTTTTGCTTCGGATCTTAGGAAGAAGCTTGATGAAGTTTGCTCTCAGGATAGAAGAACCAAGGATGGTCTCTTCTATGATTTTCTCGCCCTTCTCTATTTTTTTAGCGAGGAATACTTCGGTTTCCCCGGAGATCAGATTTACTTTACCGATTTCTTTTAAATAAAGTCGGATCGGATCTTCGGAACCTCCGGCAGTGGCCGCCGATTCTTTCTTTTTCCTAGCAGGCTTTGCGACTACGGCCTCTTCCTTCGGAACTAGAACTGAAGCAGGTTCCATGGATTTCCGAGTATATTCTTCTACGATCTCGATTCCCATCTCGTGAAGTAGTGTGAAGACGTCGTCTATCTTCTCGGAGTTTAAGATTTTATCCGGAAGTATTTCGTTAATTTCGTCGTAGGAAATCTCGCTATTCGCTTTTCCTATCGCGATAATCTTTTGCACTTCTGGCATACTTTGCAGGTTTTCCATGGTCGGTCCTCTATCGTTTGGCGGAGTTCTTACTCCGTAAATACTCAAGACGTTTTTCTTTATTCGCTCTGTGATATGCTAACTTGGTTAGCTTTTCTAACGGATCCAAAGTGGAATCCGATTCCAATTCTTGCATTTTGCTTTCTTCTACGAAGATGGCTTGTTTCGTTAAAAGGTCGTCGAATATTTCCTTTCCCTCCTCGGGACTAATATCACCTTCTTCTAATAGAAAAGGAGCTATCGCTTCCTTAAATTCTCCGGGTATCGGAGAGGATAATACTGCTGCCGGAGAGATTTCTTCTTCTCCGGCGTATCTGGTATATAGAAAATCCCAGAGAAACGCACTTTTGGGATCCAAGTATTCTAGTCTGGAAAGTTCCTCTGAAAATGAAAAAAGAGAGTTCTGTTTCACAAGTAAGGAAATCAATTTTCGTTCGCAATCCTGTGCCGGATTGGGACCTCTAGATTGTACTGGATCCTTTCCTTTAGTATCGGACCCGGTGCGTGCAAACTTGGCTCCCTCTCCACGATAATCTCTCAAAACTGCATCCATGCTGATGCCTAATTTCCTGGCACCTAAACCCAGGAAGAATTCCCGGTCAGAATCTCTTTGCAAACTTCTCAAGAAACCGTAAAGATTATCCAAGGCTTTTCTTTTCTTCTCAGGGAGCGCCCTCGAGTCGGTTTTATCGAGTAGCTCGTCCACTACAAAGGAAGAAGCAGGAGATCCTGTTTCTAGGACCTTCTGAAGTTCCTGGCGAGTCGCTTCTTTACTTAGATCGAAAGGATCTTTTCCTTCCGGCAATAGTACGACAGAGCATTCCATTCCTTCTTTCAGGCAAAGTTCTGCCGCGTGCAGTGCGCCCTTTCTTCCGGCATTGTCTCCGTCCAAAACGAGCTGGAATCGATCCGCAAATTTCTTCATGGTACGAATATGATTTTCAGTCACCGCAGTTCCCATGCAAGCGACCACATTTTCGAATCCCTTGGTAACCAGACCGATCACGTCCAAATATCCTTCCACCAAAATCGCTGTTCTAGTTTTCTGGATGCCCTCTTTCGCTTGGTAAAGATGATAAAATGTCCTGCCCTTGTCAAAGATCGAAGACGCAGGGCTGTTCACGTATTTTGCTTCCTTCCCAGGGCCAAGAATTCTACCCGAAAAGGCGATCACTCTACCCGATAAATCTAGGACAGGAAACATGATCCTTTCTCTAAAAAAGTCGTACGGGTCTTTGGCTTTTTCGGATTCTCTGATTAATCCGACTTCCAAAGCAGCACGAAGTTCCTCTTTTGTAGAAAATACTTTTTGGGTCAAATTTTGGTACCCTGGCAAAGCGAATCCCAATTGAAATTGCGCTTGGATTCCTGCTTCTATCCCTCTGGATTTCAAATATTCTCTAGCTTCCAATCCTTGCGCCGACCGAAGGTTCTCCATATAAAATTGGAGAGCCTTCTTGTTGACTCGGTAGAGTAACTCGGTCCTTTCCTGGTCTTCTTTTCCCTTTTCTTGGATCGGAATCCCAGAGTATTCAGAGAGGATCTCCTTCGCTCTTTGGAAATCCACCTTATCATAACTCATGACAAACTGGAAAATATCTCCAGAAGCCTTGCATCCGAAACAGTGATAGAACTGCTTTTCGGAAGAAACGTTAAACGAAGGAGACTTTTCCTGATGGAAAGGACAAAGGCCTACTAAGTTCTTTCCTCGCTTTTGCAAAGGTACAAATCGACTGATATAGCTTTCGATAGGTACTTCCCTACGTATGCGGTCGATGAACTCCCTTTGATACAACAATGAGTCAACTCGCTTAGGATAATTTGGATTTAACGAGTGCGGATACTTTTGAGCCGTCTATGTTTTTACCTTTAAACTCGGCCATTACTTTCCCCATGACCTTACCGATATCCTTAGGGCCCGACGGTTTTAATTCCAATATTACTTTTTCTAGAACTTTTAGTATTTCTTCTTCCGATACATCAGGCGGTAAGTATGATTTTAGAACTTCCGATTCTACTTTTTCTTTTTCGGCTAAGTCTGTACGATTCGCCTTTTCATACATTTGGATTGCATCCATTCTCTTCGCATAACCGCGCTTGATCAGCACAATGACTTGTTCATCCGCCAAGTCCTGCGCGCCGGTCTTCGTGAGTTCATACTGGATGTCGGCTTTCAAAAGCCGCAGTGTAGACAAAAGAGGTTCCTTTTTGGATTTGATCGCCTCTTTTAGATCTGAATTGATTTTTTGTTGGAGGGACATGTTTCCCTAATCCTAAAAATTTCCAGAGCGGAAATTCGCGGAATTAACCGCGATCTTTCCGAGAGAAAAGGCGCTTTTTCTTTTCTAATTTCCGTTTTGCGGATTCGAGTGCCTTCTTCTTTTTAATGCTTGGTTTTTCGTAGAATTCGCGGCGCTTAATTTCGCTCATGATTCCAGCGTTTGCACAGTCTCTCTTAAAACGTTTGAGAGCGGATTCGATGGATTCTCCTTCCTTGACGATAATTCCTACCATTCGGTGGCTCCTATTCGGATTGTTTGGGAATAAAATACAGTTCCCTAGAGTAAACGCGATTCGCCCCATAGAAACTTTTTATCATTTCGATTGGGGGGACCTGGGGACAAAATGCCCCTGATTTACTAATTTCTTGCACCCAGGTAGTTCGTCAAGAAATTTGCCTAGTTTTTGGCCAACTGTGGTCAAAATGAGGTGTTTTTTTGAGGGCCCCGCCCTCATTGGGTGGGGGCCGGTGCGGTGGTACCTTCGGTCCCCTTCGCACAAATCTGCATTTAAAGCAAGTGCTTTTCTCGGGTGAAATCTTTGTAGGAACTCCTACAAAATGATCATAAGAAAAGGCGATTCAGGAAATACAGCTATTTTATTTCTAGGATGAAACTGTAATCCAGATTCGTCAATCCGACCACGAGTCCAATCGAAACTCCATACACCATATGTCCGAAAACGTGAGCGGCTGCCACTCCGATTCCTGCTTGGCGGAATTCGGGAAGTGGATGGTGCTGTGCTACCAGCGCTACTAACAAGAAGCCTACTACGTATCCATGCATGAAGCCGAGCACTCCCCCCGTTAGGATAGAGGCAGTGAGTATATGAGGAGCGAGACTAATGATAAATGTATAAGGGAATGCGAATATAAATCCAATGATCAGGTGGGTGACAATTCCAGGAATTAGCGCAGAATCGAGTCTCTTTGTAAAAAAACTTCCGATTGCCCGAACCATGTCTGCGTTGATCGAACCTGCGTAGCTAATCGACCACATCACGACCGACATCGCCGAGGTTCCGATCGTTCCAGCAGCGAGAACCAATCCTATCGTTTCCATAAACAGCCTCTTTTTCTAAAAATCCGCCATTGACAACGGCTAGAATTTTAAGAAAAAAGCAGACTTTTTCAAGAAATAAAATAGGATATTTTCTCAGAGCTAAGCGGCAAAAAAATCCGCTTTTTGTATTTTAGAAATTTCTATCGTCGCTTCGATTCCAAAATCTCCATTTTTGATCACCACATCGCCGTCTAAGCGTCTATTTTTGTCCAACTCGACAACTGTTCCATCCTTTAAAGTCAGGATGATATCGATAGCTCGATAATTAATGTACCTTTCTAAAGTCCTTTTGAACATCTCCTGTTTCTCTTCCATCCCACTTCTCCCGTACGATGTAAATTACGGTACAAATGTTCATTTTCTATAGAGAGTTTTTTTCTAGAGTAGTAGATTTTCGTAAACAGATTTGAAAGAATCTAAGGGGCCATCAATTTCCATGAATTTAATTTCATAGTCGATGATTAAATGGTTCACTTGAAAGATAACGTCGTTAAAGCGGCTTTTTACTATTTCCAATCTGCAGTCAGGGCAAAAGGTCATGAAGGATCTAGTGCTCAACATATAGAGTTTATCGTACGGCCTCAAATGGGCGTGTATCACAGATTTGAGTTCTTCGATGATTTCTCCGGACTTTTGCTCTCCCAGCAATTTAAAATACTGAGATAGATCTTGAAAATAGAAATGGGTGAGTACCATTTCGTGACTCAAGGAGTTTTTTACATCCCTTAGAAACTGGTTGGTAAATTCCTCGAATACATCTGGGATCTGTGATTTGAGCTTAGGGTCCATTCTATTTATCTCTTGGCCTTACATTCAATATCGGAAACAATAGAATCGATTTCGAGAAAGATTTATAGTTAATTTATAAAAGTCTTCCATAGGCCCTTACTAGTGATTTGAGGGCTTCCCTGCCACGGAATCCTAGAGATTTTTTATTGAGAAATATCGCCAAAAGCATAGATCTATGCCCTTCCGAATTCTATCAAAACAGACTTGTCACCTTCGCTGCATGGAATTTTCTATACGGTACATCTATTCTTATACTTACTTAGGAGTCCTTTCGTGTCCGCACATCCTACTCAATTGATGAGTCTTTCCCAGTATTTAATCGAAGAACAGCTGAAACTCCCACAGGCCACCGGTGATTTTACCGCGCTTATGAGTCACTTGGTGTATGCCGCCAAAGTAGTTTCGAGAGAGGTTCGAAAGGCTGGGCTTCTAGATAATATTCTTGGCGCGACAGACCAAACGAATGTCCAGGGAGAAACTGTGATGAAGTTGGATGAATACGCTGATAAAATATTCACCCACACTTTGACTCGTTGCGGGCACCTTTGCGTTATGGGTAGTGAGGAGCAGGAAGAGATTATTCCGATTCCGAATGGATATAAAATTGGAAAGTATACGATCGCGATCGATCCTTTAGATGGTTCTTCTAATATTGATGCAAACGTTTCGATTGGTACGATTTTCTCTGTCCATTTAAGGAGTTCACCTCAGGGAACTCCTGGAACCAAAGAGGATTTGCTTCAAGTTGGTTCCAAACAAAGGGCAGCAGGCTATATCGTATATGGTTCTTCTACGATGCTGATACTTTGCACAGGCAAGGGTGTTTCCGGTTTTACGTTAGACCCTTCCTGCGGGGAATTCCTACTTTCTCACGCGGAAATGAGGATGCCAGAGCAAGGTGGAATCTATTCGATTAACGAAGGTAATTATAACTACTGGTCGGATGAAGTGAAGAATTATATCCGAGACATTAAATCTATCGAAGGAGGCAAAAAGCCTCAATCGGCTCGATATATCGGTTCTCTGGTGGCTGATTTTCACAGAAACCTCTTGAAAGGAGGAATCTTTTTGTACCCGAACGATACAAAATCGCCCAAGTATCCAAAAGGAAAACTCAGGCTTTTGTACGAAGTGGCCCCGATGGCATTGATCGCAGAACAAGCAGGCGGAATGGCCGTCACAGTGGAAGGCAAAAGGATTCTAGATTTACAACCTTCCGAGTTGCACGAAAGAACTACATTTGTAGTTGGTTCTAAAAAGGAAGTAGAACACTTTCTGACCTTCGTCCAAAAGTAATTCGAATATCTTTAAAAGGTGCTTTCGAATTTCGGAAAAAGAATGCTCTCCTTGTTTTTATCAAGCAACCGGAGAGCCGTCTTTTCGTGTAAATAGATATTTACCGTCCTGTACTTTTACCGCCAAGTCCACCTCGGAATAATGCACTACTTCTCCCGGAGTTCTATCTCCGATTTCTAGATACACTGCTTTTTGGTTCGATCGATTTACCAACTGGTGTCCGTTTTCTGCGCCTGCAGGAAATCCAACGAATTGCCCCTGCCTCAATGTCTCTTCTCCCTTGTCGGTTCTGAGTAAGATTTCTCCGCTTAATACATAGATAAATTCGTCCTGCTTTTCGTGCCAGTGCTTGAGAGCAGAGCTTGCGCCTGGCTCTAGTTCAGTGATATTGACACCGAAATTCTTGAGATGAAATGCATCCCCTACTCTTCTTTTTCTCCTTCCTGTTACTACTTTTTGAAATTCTGCAGGATAGTTGCTAGTTGTTGTACCTTCTACTTCACTCGCGGTTTTAGAAAATTTGGAATCCACTCTGGTTTATCCTCCGATGCGGGAATCCTAATTTCCGGTTTTGAAAACGCAAGCTTAGAAATTCGATCTATCTAAGTATGTAACATTTTTCTGTAGTCGAATTTTATAATGTAAGGTTTCAGGAATCTCGAAGTACAAGTATAGAACCCAGTCTAACTCCGTTCGTACTCAATACTGGTTCGTTTTTGGCAAATACTTTTGTGATATTTCCGTCCTTGGACAGTACCAACCCCTCCGAGTAAATTTCATTCATACTTTCGAGTCCATTCTCAGAGTTTGTCTCGTTAGGTTCTCTGAAAAACGGACGCGCAAACCGAACAATTTCTGCCATAGGCTTTCCGCAAGCTTCCATCTCCTTCCACCCTGTAAATTGCTGTGCTACTCCGTTCATGAAACAAATATTTCCAGAGGTATCAGATGCGATCACTCCTTCCGACAAACTATCCAAGGCAGTCCTTAGCCATTTGTCCTTTCTTCTGGTTTCCTTTTCGGACTCGTGTTTATAAAGAGTCAGTTCAATCGTGATTTGCAGCTCTCTGGTTTGAAACGGTTTTAAGATATATCCGTCTGGTTCCGTGGCCTTGGCTCTGACTAAAGTGCGAGTATCTGAAGATGCGGTCAGAAAAATGATAGGTGTATCCAAGAATTCCCTAATTTGTTTTGCCGCGTCGATTCCATCCATAAAACCCTGGGCCAATATAATATCCATGAGTATGAGATCCGGTTGAAAGATCCTGGATTGTTTTACTGCGCTTTCTCCGGTATTTACCACGTGGAAAGTGGAGTAACCCATTTTGGAAAGCCTTCGTTTTAGGTCCTGCGCGACCAAACCTTCATCTTCTACGATCATTATCTTTGTAGTCACCATGATACGATTCCCAAGCCTAGTCGCTCTGCCTCGGTTTTGTTCGAGCGTTCCTGCAGGCTTTCGAGTGCAAATTTTAGTAGTTCTCTGTTTCTCTTTTGCGATTCTTCCTTTTCTTTTTTGTTGAGCGCCATTTCTAAAGCAATAGATAGTTCCTTAGTTCGAACCGGTTTTAATAAATAGCAAAACGGTTCGGTCTCTCTTGTTCTAGAAAAAGTGCGAGTATCTGCATAAGCGGAAAGATAAATGATTGCAGTATCGATTCTTGAACGTATCGCACTTGCGACTTCGATTCCATCTAAAGTGCTTCTAGAAAGCATGATATCCAGGAGCACTAGATCCGGTTCATACTCTATCGCTTTTTGGACAGCGTCTTCTCCGGTGTACGCGATTGCAGGTACGGAGTATCCTAAATCGATAAGTCTAGTGCGAAGGTCTTTTGCTACGATGCTTTCGTCTTCTACAATCAGGATCCGAGCGACTTGGGCTTTCATTTTCTCACTCCGTTCCTTTGCGAGAATGTCAGCGAAAACTTTGTCCCGTTTCTTCTGTCCAATTCCAAATGGGCTCCTATTTGCTCAGAGAGTGTAGTAACTAGTTGCAAACCCAACGAATCAGTATGCAGATAATCGAAGCCTTCCGGGATTCCCACGCCGTCATCTCCTACAGTTAAGACTGTATCACCTTCATAAGTTTTGATCGAAATTGTTATTTTTCCCTGATCCCTTCCCTTAAATCCGTACTTCAGCGAATTCGTGACCAGTTCGTTGACGATCAAGCCGCAATGAATCGCAAGATCCAGGCTAAATTGCATAGGATCTGCTTCGATTTCGAGTTGTATCTGAGATTGCATTCTATAAGTACGTACTAGATTTCCTGCCAAATTATTCAGATACTCGGTAAAATCCATCTGCGCCAAATTTTCGCCCTGATAGAGCAGCTCGTGTATTAATGCGATGGACTTAATTCTGGACTGAGCATCTTCGAAGATCTCAAAAGATTTACTATCCGTAATATACCCGGATTGTAGGTTCAGAATACTTGATACGATTTGTAAATTATTCTTCACCCTATGATGTACTTCTCTGAGCAGAACTTCCTTTTCCTGCAAAGATACTTTCAATGCTGCCTCAACTTTTTCTCTCTCCATGATTTCGGTCTTGAGTTCCAGGTTGACCTTGTGCAATTCCCTGGTTCTTTCCTGGACTCTTTGTTCTAATTGATCATGGCTTTCTCGTAACAATTCTTCCTGAAGCTTCAAAATCTGATTCTTTCTGTGTAAGTCTACGAAGACAGAAGTCTTGGATTTTAAGATTTCCGGCGCGATTGGTTTGATCAAAAAGTCCACTGCTCCGAGGGAATAACCTTTGAACATTCCGGTCTCATTTTCTCCATACGCAGTCAGGAATATGATCGGAATCTGGGCACATTTTTCCCTTTGCCGGATCATGGAAGCAACTTCGAACCCGTCCATTCCGGGCATACGAACATCCATGAAGATCAATGCGTAATCGTCCGGTTCCAAAAGCGCTCTTAATGCAGCTTCTCCTGAATCGGCTTGGATCAGATTGAGATCGGGAGAAGTTAAGATTTTCTCCATGACCCACAGGTTATCGCGGTTATCGTCTACGATCAGTATGTTTGCTTTAATCCGATTTTCCATGCTTAGGCAACCATGTTTGCACCAGTGAGATTAATTGGTCTATATCCACCGGTTTTGTGATATAGTCTGAAGCTCCGGCCTCTATACATTTTTCCCTATCGCCTTTCATCGCCTTTGCGGTAACCGCGATAATTGGCGTCGATGCAAAACGTCCGATCGACCGAATGATCCGCATAGCCTCGTATCCGTCCATATCAGGCATCATTACGTCCATTATAATGATTTCTATGTCGGGAGAATTTTTCAGTAACTCGATTCCATCATTCGCGTTCTCTGCATGTGCGATTTGCATTCTGTAATGTTCGAAGATGCTAGTAAGTGCAAAGATGTTCCGAGCGTCGTCATCAACGATTAATACTTTACGACCTTGTAATGCATTTTCTTCTAAATCGTCGTGAATCGGTTTCGAAGTTTCTAAAGAAGTGTTTGTCTCTTTTTCCGTTTCACTCGAGACTTTCTTTTTATCCAGAATGCCGTTTAGGCTCCTTTGTCGCATTTTTTTCAGTTCTTCGACTAGTTGCGAAAAAGAATCACTCGGAAGCGATTTTGGAATTCTTCCGATCACTCCCAATCCTGTGCTAGTCTTGAATTCATCTCCTTCCGAAATAATAAAGACTGGAATGTTTCCAAATCTGGGTTCCTTTTTCAGCCAATTCAGTAGGAACCAACCGTTCATATCCGCAAGTTGGAAGTCCAACAAAACCGCGTGCACGGGATATTCCTGTACTAATTTCATCGCTGTCTTTCCGTCTAGAGCGACTAGTCCGTTATAGCCGCTACTTCGAGCCATTTGCAAGAAACGTTCTGATATATCGCTTTGGCTTTCTATAATCAGTATCACCTCTGAGTCTATGTTTGCTCGGTCATCAGTGATCACCCTTCTGAATTGACCGTTGCTCCTTCGAGTCAGAGAATTTCTGACCTGATTGCCTCCGTTGCCTCCGCCGTTCTCCCTTGCGCTCTCGGATAGATTCCACTGTTCCTGCTCCTGTTCTGGATTCGCGAAAATGGGAGAATCCTCTATTGGAATATACTCTGATGGAAGATAGAGTGTGAATGTGCTACCAATTCCTGGAGTACTTGTTAAGCGCAATTCTCCGCCCAACAAACGAGTGATTTCTTTGCTAATGGAAAGTCCTAAGCCTGTACCGCCGTACTTCCTGCTAGTACTTCCATCTGCTTGCCGGAATGCCTCGAATATTACATTTTGCTTATCTACAGGAATTCCTATTCCAGTATCGATCACAGAAAATCCAATCACAGATAGCGCCTGATTCAAGATTCGATGGTCAGAGCTCCAGCCTTCTTTCGCATCTGAGATACGAAGCTTAACCTCTCCTTTTTGCGTGAACTTGAACGCATTCGATAGCAGGTTCCTCAGGATTTGCTGCAATCTCTGCAAATCGGTGGTCATTTGAAATGGCAGCTCCGGATTGATGTCAACTTGAAACTTTAGATCCTTGTTTCTCGCGGTTTCCCTAAATGATCTTTCCAGGTATTCTCCCAAATCTTTAAAGGAAACCTCGTCCAGATCTATTGTCATTTTTCCAGATTCTATTTTAGAGAGATCTAATATATCGTTGATAAGCTGCAGCAAATCATTTCCTGAACTGTGCACCGTTCTTGCATACTCGATTTGTTTGCCGGAAAGATTTTCGCTCTCGTTGTCATACAACAATCTAGAGAGAATCAGCATATTGTTTAACGGAGTTCTGAGCTCATGTGACATGTTTGCCAAAAATTCTGATTTGTATCTAGAAGTAAGCGCGAGTTGTCTTGCCTTTTCTTCGAGGGAATGCCTCGCCTGCTCTACTTCCATGTTTTTGCGCTCTACTTCGTTGTTTTGCCTTGCGAGTAGACTTGCTTTTTCCTCCAGCTCGTCGTTCTTATCCTGCAATTCTTCTCTTTGTTCTTTCAAAAGATCTTCGGAGGCTTGTAATGATTTTGCTTGTTCTTCCAAACGTTTATTCGTTTTTGTAAGCTCTTCCTGACGACCTTGCAATTCTTCCGTCAAGGTTTGAGACTGAATCAAAAGTTCCTCTGTCCTCATACTCGCCGCGATCGTATTTAGCACGATTCCGATACTCTCAGTAAGTTGGTCCAAGAAATTCAAGTGAATCGGAGTAAAACTTGAAAAGGATGCGAGTTCTATAATCGCTTTTACTTCTCCCTCGAATAATACCGGTAAGACGACTATGTTGAGAGGAGGAGCTTCTCCCAGAGCAGAATTGATCTTGATATAATCCGAAGGTACGTTTGTTAATAAAATTCTTTCTTTTTCTATGAAGGTTTGGCCAACCAAACCTTCTCCGGGTTTGAATCGGTTGGAAACGTTCTTTCTTTCTTGGTAAGCATAGCTTACTAATAGTTTTAAGGATGGTTCGTTTTCTAAGCTTTCGGTGATGAAAAATGCCCCGTGCTGTGCTGCGACTAACGGTGCTAACTCGGATAGGATTAGCTTGCTCACGTTGACTAAATTTCTTTGTCCTTGCAGCAATCTGGTAAATTTTGCTAGGTTGGTTTTCAGCCAGTCTTGTTCCGTATTGATTCTTGTGGTCTCCCGAAGGTTGCGAATCATTTCGTTGATATTATCAGAAAGTGCGGCAACTTCTCCTGCGGCCTTCACCATAACCGATCTGGACAAATCTCCTTTTGTCACACCGGTTGCCACTTCAGCGATTGCACGTACTTGTGCGGTCAAGTTACTCGCCAATTGGTTTACGTTGTCTGTTAAGTCTCTCCACAATCCTGCAGCACCAGGAACGCTTGCTTGTCCGCCTAACTTACCTTCGATTCCTACTTCTCTCGCAACTGTCGTTACTTGGTCTCCGAAAAGTCCTAGTGTGTCGATCATGTCGTTGATCGTATCGGATAATTCTGCGATTTCTCCCTTTGCTTCTAAATATAACTTTTTCTTCAAGTCTCCGTTTGCTACCGAAGTAACGACTTTTGCGATACCGCGCACCTGAGTCGTCAGGTTGTTTGCCATGAAGTTTACGCTGTCCGTTAGATCTTTCCAAGTTCCTGCCACACCTCGCACGTCTGCTTGTCCGCCTAACTTTCCTTCTGTTCCTACTTCTTTTGCCACCCGTGTTACTTCGGACGCGAAGGAATTCAGCTGGTCCACCATCGTGTTGATCGTGTCTTTTAGTTCTAAGATCTCTCCCTTTACATCAACTGTGATTTTCTTGGAAAGGTCACCTCTTGCTACTGCAGTCGTTACATCGGCGATATTCCTGACTTGTCCGGTGAGGTTGGATGCCATAGAGTTCACACTGTCCGTTAGGTCTTTCCAAGTTCCTGCCACACCTCGCACGTCCGCTTGTCCGCCTAACTTTCCTTCTGTTCCTACTTCTCTTGCCACCCGAGTTACTTCCGAAGCAAAGGAGTTCAGCTGGTCTAGCATTGTGTTGATTGTATCTTTTAGTTCTAGGATTTCTCCTTTTACATCCACTGTGATTTTCTTGGAAAGGTCACCTCTTGCTACTGCAGTCGTTACATCCGCGATATTCCTGACTTGTCCAGTGAGGTTGGATGCCATAGAGTTCACACTGTCCGTTAGGTCTTTCCATGTACCCGCCACACCTCGCACGTCCGCTTGTCCGCCTAACTTACCTTCGGTGCCTACTTCCCTTGCCACCCGCGTTACTTCGGATGCGAAGGAGTTCAGTTGAACCACCATCGTATTGATCGTGTCTTTTAGTTCTAAGATCTCTCCCTTTACATCAACTGTGATTTTCTTGGACAAATCCCCTGTTGCTACCGCCTTTGTTACTTCGGCGATATCTCGCACTTGCCCTGTGAGGTTGGATGCCATTGAGTTCACACTGTCTGTTAGATCTTTCCAAGTTCCTGCAACACCTCGCACGTCTGCTTGTCCGCCTAACTTTCCTTCTGTTCCTACTTCTCTTGCCACCCGGGTTACTTCGGACGCGAAGGAGTTCAACTGGTCCACCATCGTGTTGATTGTGTTTTTTAGCTCTAGGATCTCTCCCTTTACATCAACTGTGATTTTCTTGGAAAGGTCACCTCTTGCTACTGCAGTCGTTACATCCGCGAT
>NZ_NPDZ01000013.1 GCF_002811875.1 Leptospira perolatii | reverse complement strand
AAAAAGGTTAATTCAACAACCAAAAGTGTAACCCATGTCTCCGGTTTAAAGTGTTACCTATGTTCCCGGTTCTTCACTTTCTTGGGTGGGGGGCTGGTGCGGTGGTACACGCCTGCCGCTCTGTCTCTATTTCAGAAGATTTGAGTTTTGACAAATCTTTTTAAAGCCTCTGAATGTTGTAGGAGGTCCTACATGCAAGCTAAATGCAAATTATCAGCCCACTTTTCCGAACTGCTGATAATCCGTGAGGAGTAAAAAGAAAATGTAACCATCTACTTTTACTGGATAGATTAGTTTGTAAAAGTCATCCTCTACTTGAAAATAAGCAGGCAATTCCTTCTTTTGTTCAAGGACCGAATGTATAAATTTTCTTTCTTCCCGAGTAGATGCGTAAATGAAATCAAACGTATTAAATGATTCATCGTTTTTTGTCTCAACATAATCGCCAAAGGAAATAAGAACCTGTTTGGAGTTAAGATTGATTCGATGAATAATGGTCACATATGGAAATTCTGCGTTTGCTCTGCTTATAATTTTCAATATTTTGGCGGCTTTTATTTCGTAAGATCGATCAAATTTCCTAGATGCTAAAGACTCAATTTCCTTCCTATACTCCAGCACTAGTTTAGCAGCGTCTCGCTCCAATAGATTTCTTTTTTGTTTAGAGTGAGATAATCCCCCAAAAAAAGAAAGCTGACCAAAAGGCTTGGAAGAAGAAACACGGATCCGTAATATGTGTATCTTTGTTTCTGGATGTTTTGTTTGAGAACATCTTTATCCTTCACAGATTCGCCGACTTTGATAGAGTCCGCGATGATTGTTAAGTTTGTAAGGATGTTTAATAAGAAACAGCCGATGATTATAACTGAAATTCCTAAGACACTGATCAAGAAAAGTTCAGTAAGCCTTTGCTTAAAGACCTTTAAGCCAAATCCAGTAATAACAATAAAAACTATGCTCCAATAATATAGCGCAAGCAATCCCGCTACTATGAATTTGTGAGACAAATTTCGGAGAAATTCCAGATTCATGCTAGTTCCCTCGTAAAGACTAAGCGTCCTAAGATTCTCTATGTTTTTTTCCAGAGCTAGGAGTATAGGATGGTTTACCTTAAATCGGAAAGGGTTTCAAGTTCGGAGGTAAGTGGTTTATGCCCAAAATTTAAGACTCTGTTCTAATATTCGGTAAAAGAACAGATTTCGAAGCTATCTACGCAGGTTTGATACGATTATACGATTTCAGAATTCAAAAAAGTTTGGGAATTGAATTCTAAGCTGCGACTTTCAAGAAGTAAGAACTCAGAATAGTAAAATCTACGAATCTAGGAAAATTATAAAGCTTTCTAGATTCCGATTTTAAACGATTCAGATATAATCTTCAGAATCTTTCTTTAATATAATAGATCCTTCTTCTTCCAAATCCCTTAGCACAGCCAAAATCTGATTTCTGGCTTCGGTGATCTCTTTTAGAGTCACTTTTCCTCTCAGCTCCATTGATTCTAAAATGTCATTGGCTCTGTTTTTGGATAAGGCTTCGAAGAAATGAGTGCGAATTTCTTCTCCCGCTCCTCGGAGAGCTGTCGAAATCAGATCATCGCTTCCTAGTCTGTTGATCAGTACTCTCATTTCTTTAGAATTCATTAATAGAACATCTTCAAAAGTATAGAGTTTTTCTCTGACCTGTGAAGCGAGTTCCGGAGAATGTTCTTCCAATTCTTTTAGAATTGTATCTTCCAAAGATTTGTCCATGTAATTTAGGATATTTGCAAGCGCTTCTGCACCACCAGCTTCACTAAGTTCGGACTTATCCCTGTGCTCATACTTTTTCTTTAATACTCTTGCGATTTGACGAATCGCGTCCGGATGAGTTTTCGTAGTGTTTGCAAGTTTTACTGCGACTTTAGACTGCAGTTCTTTGGGTAAAAACTTTAGAGTCTCCGCGGCTTTCTTCGGGTTTAAAAAAGCTAAAGTGACAGCGATTGTCTGAGGATGCTCCGGTAAAAGGAGTTGGGCGAGTGTTTGGGGCTCGGCATCGTTCAAAAACGAAAAATCCTCTTCAGTGTCCTTTCTATCAAGTTTTCCTAAAATAGACTCGGATCTTTCTTTTCCGATCGATTGATAAAGTAGCTCTCTTGCGGTGTCGATTCCACCTCTGGACTCTCCGGAGAGCTCCTTTAGTGAATCTTGGAAATCCAAAAGCACTTCTTCTTTTTCTTCTTTAGAAATACTTCGAATTTTCGCCATCTCTTGCACTACTTCTTCGATTAGCTTTTCATCCAATTGAGATAGTGCTTTTGCTGCGGATTCCTTGTCTAAGGACAACAATAGCAAGGCAGCTTTTTTTACTTTTTGCGTACGGTTTGATTCTTTTTCCACGAACTAAATGATGAGTTTTGAAATCGGCATCTGAAATCTTCGGTCTTTGACTTTTTTGCCTACGCTAAAAGTCTGAGCGGATGTTCGATCAATTCTCGCAGAACTGCTAACCAGGCCGCTCCCACCGCACCATCTACGACCCTGTGATCGCAGGAAAGGCAGACGGTCAAGGTTTTACCTGGCACAATGGATCCCGAAACCAAGACAGGTTTTTCTACCACAGCTCCTATAGCCAGAATAGCAGCTTCGGGCTCGTTGATGACTGCTGCAAACTTATCGATTCCGTACATCCCTAAGTTAGAGACCGTAAATGTACCGTTTGAATACTCTTCCGGCTTGAGTTTTCTCTCTCTCGCTCGGGAGGCAAGTTCTTTTACTGTCCTGCTAATTTCTAAAACTCCAATTCTATCTGCATTTCTGACGTAAGGAGTGATCAAACCGCCTTCGATAGAAACAGCTACTCCGATATCTACTCTGCCGTGTCTTAGAATATGGTCTTCTCGCCAGGAGGAATTCACTTGTGGAACCTCTAAAAGGGCGAGAGCCGAAGCGCGGATTAGAAAGTCATTTATGCTTACTTTGATTTCATCTTTGCCACTCTTTAGGTCTGAGTTGAACTGCTCTCTGAGGTTAGAAAGGGGAAGGGCATTGATTTCTGCTTCCAAATAAAAATGAGGCTGGTGAGTCTTTGCGTGCACCAATCTATTGGCGATTGTACTTCTCATTCCGGAGATTGGGAGTTTTTCTTCCCTGAGAATCGGAGCAATAGTGCTAGAAGATCTTCCTGGAACTAACTGAGATTTCGAAGCTTCGATATCCCTTTTTAGGATCCTGCCTTGGGGACCAGTGCCTGAGATTTTCGCAAGGTCAACTCCGGATTCGGTCGCCAAACGTTTGGCCAAGGGAGAAGCTTTGATTCTACCTTCTTGTGCGCTCTGAGTGAGTCCTTGGCTTCCCAAATTCATCTGGTGCTGCTTTGGACCATCAGAAGTTAAGAAGCTTCCTGATGTTTCTATGTCTGGTCGCATAGAATGCGCTGGTTCCATATTTGCAGGAGAAGATTTAGTTTCGGAGATCGATTTCTTTTCCGAAACAGAAGACGCAAACGCGGAACTAGGTGATGTTTCGGTTTTAGCAGAATTTCCTTCAGAGGAAGATTGCTGCACAACCGGAGTTCTAGACTTTGCTTCTTCCAGAAGCGAGGCGATGTCTTCTCCCGCTTTACCGATTACTGCAACAGGACCTCCTACAGGAATCTTAGAACCTTCCGGAGCGATAATTTCTAGGAGTACTCCGGAATCGAATGCTTCCATTTCCATTACTGCCTTGTCGGTTTCTACTTCTGCAATAGATTCCCCCGGATTTACAGAGTCTCCTTTCTTTTTCAGCCATCGAATGAGGATTCCCTCGGACATGGTCGGACTCAGTTGGGTCATTTCAGCGATTTTTGCCATAAGATTAGGATAACATCTCTCTTGCTTTCGCGATGATTTTGTCTTCACTTGGTAAAGAAGCTTTTTCTAAATTTGCTGCATAAGGCATGGGGACATCCTCTTGCGTGACTCTTTCTACCGGTGCATCTAAATCGTCGAATGCTTCCTTTTGAATAAGATAGGCGATCTGAGCTCCGAATCCTGCTACGTTCCAGCCTTCTTCTACCACCAGAGCACGATTTGTTTTGCGCACCGATTTTAAGATAGTGTCCAGGTCCAAAGGTCGGATCGATCGAATATCTATTATTTCCACAGAAATTCCTTCTTTCGCAAGTTTTTCTGCCGCAGGAATCACGTACATAAGTGCTCTAGACCAGCTAATAATTGTTAGGTGCGTTCCTTCTCTTTTGATATCAGCTTTCCCTAATGGAATGGAGAACTCTCCATCTCTAACTTCTCCTTTTGTTCCGTAGAGAACTTCGCTTTCGATAAAAATAACCGGGTTATTGTCCTTGATAGAAGTCTTGAGCAATCCGTACGCGTCCGAAGGAGAGTAGGGCGCTACTACTTTCAAGCCTGGCACATGTGCGTACCAACTTTCAAAGGATTGAGAATGTTGTGCAGCCAGTCTACCTCCCGCACCTCCTGCGCCTCTGAATACGATCGGAATCGGAAATTGTCCGGCGCTCATATAATTCATCTTTGCAGCGGAATTGATGATTTGATCGATTGCGACTAGAGAAAAATTCCATGTCATGAATTCTATGATAGGTCTGAGACCGACCATAGCTGCTCCTATCCCTACACCAGCAAAGCCGTTTTCCGAAATCGGAGTATCTATCACTCTTTTTTCTCCGTATTTTGCCAACATGCCTTGAGAAACTTTGTAAGCTCCCTCGTAGTGCCCAACCTCTTCTCCCATGAGAAAGATATTCTGGTCCTTGTCCATTTCTTCGCACATCGCACGGTTTAGGGCTTCGCGATACGTTAGTACAGCCATTATGCATTCTCCGCATAGACGTATTTGTACAGCCAGCCTAACGGAGGCTCTTCGCTCTTTTCTGCAAATACAACAGCTTCATCGACTGTTTTCTGGATATCATTATCAAGTTTTTCTAATTCATCGATTCCCCAGCCTGCTGTGTTCAGATCTCTTTGGGCTCGAATTAAAGGATCTCCTTGTTTATATCTTTCTAATTCTTCTTTGGTTCTGTATTTGGCAGGATCTGACATGGAGTGACCGCGAAATCGGTACGTGGAAATTTCCATGAGTGTAGGGCCTTCTCCTCTCCGGGCTCTGTCCACGGCGACCTGCACGTGATCTCTCACTTTACGTACTTCGTCCCCTTCAATATGGTCCCTAGCGATATCGTAAGCAGTAGCTCTCACGGATACGTCCTTTACCGAGAGTGCCCGATATTCAGGAGTTCCCATCGCATAATGATTGTTTTCGCAGATCATGACCAGAGGAAGTTTCCAGATCGCGGCTAGATTCATACCTTCATGGAACGATCCGATATTCGCGGCTCCTTCTCCAAAGAAACAGAGAGTGACTGAATCATCTCCTCTATATTTGGAAGCATAGGCAATCCCAGCAGCGAGTGAGATGTGTCCTCCGACGATTCCATGGCCGCCCATGAAGTTCTTTTCTTTATCAAAAAAATGCATAGAGCCGCCGTAACCCTTAGCAACACCGGTTCTTTTTCCGAAGAGTTCTGACATTAGTGCTTTCGGATCCAGACCTCTGGTCAATGCGTGACCGTGGTCCCTGTAAGTGGACACAACATAGTCTTTGTCCTGTAAGGCGGAAATTGCCCCAACGCCTACTGCTTCTTGTCCTATGTACAAGTGGCAGAATCCTCCGATCTTTCCCATGCTGTATGCTTTTGCGGAAGCTTCCTCAAATCGGCGGATTAACAGCATTTTATGATAGAGTTCGTAGAGGTCCTTGGTGTCGTTTTTTGTTTTTGGATTGTTCATGTCGTTCGTAGATATAGACGGAAGGAATTGTCGATGCCAACTTAGAATCACAAAGTATAAAGTTTCGACAGGGAAGGGCAAACCGATTTCTGCCTGTCCCATTTTAAAAAAAAGCAAAGGAAGCGGAAAAATTGCTTAGGGAATTTTCGGAAACGATCGAAGTCTTAGATAAGCCTAAATAAGGCAAAAAAATTCTAAAAAAAATTCCCCCCGCCCAGATTCGATTCTCCAAAAAACAAAGAATTTCTTCAAAAAACGAAGAAAAATGGAGATATTTAAAGAATTCCTCAGAATTAATCTCAGGTCCCCTCACCACCGAAGATAAATACGAAGGAAAGCGTGAAATGGAAAGAAATTTCTGATCACGAACCTTCATTACAGATAAAAACCTAAAAGGCCAAAACCAAACCAACGCACAAGACCCCGGCACGGATGCCGGGCTCATGATCAGTTTCAAGGAGGAAACAGATGATCATTAACCACAACTTAGCCGCGATTAACTCCCACCGCGTTCTGAAGTTTCAGAACAACGAAGTGGCAAAGAATATGGAAACCTTATCCTCCGGTATGCGTATTAACCGCGCCGGTGATGACGCTTCCGGACTTGCCGTTTCTGAAAAAATGAGAACGCAGGTAAAAGGTCTAAGACAAGCGGAGCGAAACACCGAAGACGGTATGTCCCTGATCCAAACTACGGAAGGGTATCTGCAGGAAACTAACGATATCATCCAAAGGATCCGCGTACTTGCCATCCAATCGTCCAACGGAATCTACGGCGCTGAAGACCGCCAGATGATCCAAGTAGAAGTTTCGCAGCTCGTAGACGAGATCGATCGTATTTCCTCTCAAGCAGAGTTCAACAAGATGGCTCTTCTCCAAGGCGACTTCGCACGTGGATCAAGAACCGCTTCGATGTGGTTCCACATCGGCCCGAACCAGCACCAGAGGGAAAGAGTCTATATCGCTACGATGACCGCGAAGGCTTTGAATCTGATTAAGGCAGATGGCTCCCTCCTGACCCTTTCTACTGCTGAATGGGCAAACGAAGCAATCGGCCTATTGGATGACGCTCTTATGAAGATCAACAAACAAAGAGCGAACCTCGGTGCTTACTTTAACCGCCTTGAGCATGCCTCAAAAGGCTTAATGGTAGCTTACGAGAACATCCAAGCTTCAGAGTCACGGATCCGGGACGCAGATATGGCAGAAGAGACAGTTGCATTTACCAAGAACCAGATCCTGGTTCAATCTGGAACTGCAATGCTTGCTCAGGCCAACGTCAGACCTCAATCCGTTCTTCAACTACTCAGGTAGTTTGGAACACCCGGGATCGGGAGCACGACCAATGGTCGTGTTCTCGACTCTGGGACTTTGATCGAACTTCGATAGACTGAGGAGCCGCTACTTGCGGCAATCGCTGTCTTCGGATAATTCGGAAAAGGTTCGGGAGAAGGATTGGATTCAGAAGCATGCCTTCCATGAATTGAGTCTTTCTCCGGTTCCTTTTCCTCGGAAGAAATTCCGGGATTTGAACCGAGGGAGTTTCCAAGCCCAAACTCGTTGCATAAAGAATGATAATCTAACTCCAGGGAGTTATTACGCATGGCCTGTCGGGTGGTCCGACCGGGTCCATCCCGGAGCACCGGACTGACCATGTCCGGCCGACAGATAGGGAGATCTGCCGGTAACTCTCTACAAGGAGTGTAAGATGATTATCAATCACAACCTGAGCGCGGTGAATTCACACCGCACCCTCAAGTTCAACGAGTTAGCTGTGGATAAAACCATGAAGGCGCTTGCATCCGGTATGAGGATTAACTCAGCCGGTGACGACGCCTCAGGTTTGGCTGTCTCTGAAAAGCTAAGAACCCAAATCAACGGTTTGAGGCAGGCAGAGAGAAATACGGAAGACGGGATGAGTTTCATCCAGACTGCAGAAGGTTTCCTTCAGCAATCTGCGGATATCATCCAAAGAATCCGGGTTTTGGCCATCCAAACCTCGAATGGAATCTACAGCGCCGAGGACAGGCAGTTGGTCCAAGTGGAAGTATCTGCCCTAGTCGATGAGGTGGATCGGATTGCTTCTCAAGCTGAGTTCAACCGATTCAAACTTTTCGAAGGACAGTTTGCTAGAGGATCGAAAGTAGCCTCTATGTGGTTTCACATGGGACCAAATCAGAACCAACGGGAGAGGTTCTATATTGGGACAATGACCTCCCGAGCGTTGAAACTTACCAAGGCTGATGGCAAACCGATTGCGGTTTCCTCACCGGGGGAAGCGAACGATGTAATCGGCTTAGCCGATGCGGCGCTCGGAAAGATCATGAAGCAAAGAGCGGATATGGGAGCCTATTTCAATAGGCTAGAACATTCCGCAAAAGGCCTAATGGCTGCTTATGAAAATATGCAGGCATCAGAGTCTAGGATTCGGGACGCCGATATGGCGGAGGAGATGGTTACGCTAACTACTAAACAGATACTCGTGCAGAGTGGTACGGCGATGTTAGCGCAGGCAAATCTAAAACCGAATTCAGTGTTAAAGCTTCTACAGCCATAAATCCTCGGGGAAATCGGAAGCCACCGGAGCAAATGCTTCGGTGGCTTTTTTTCTATTTTTAGAATTTCTACCCTCCAAAATTCAAAAAAAAATCACGAACCCTCCTTTTTTAGGAACTGCCTCAATCGATTCATGAATTTTGGAAAACAAAATCAATTCGATAAATTCTACATCGAATTTGCCTGAGCAGGAAGGAAACTCAATCTTTTGGGAACCAATTCTGCCTTTGAAAGTTTAAGCCTTCTCAATTTGAATTGACTAAGAAGACTTAGTCGACTAGACTTAGTTTACTATGTCTGTTGACTCGATTGTCGTAAATATTCATGAAGCTAAAACGAATTTGTCAGTATTAATTCATAAAATAGAAAATGGAGAAGAAGTAGTGATAGCAAGATCAGGAAAGCCAGTGGCAAAATTGATTCCGTACACGCAGGAGATTCAGAAAAAACGGGAGTTGGGATTTGCAAAAGGTTCCGCCCAGATTTCCGAAAATTTCGACGAAGACATTTCCGATTTGTTTTCCGGAGGTTTGGTTTGAACTATTTGCTGGATACGAGCGTATTCCTATTTGCATGCGTTTCTCCAGAAAAACTTTCTAGCCGCCAATCCAAAATTCTGAGCGACCCAAAGAGTAATTTACTACTGAGTATTGCGAGCGTTTGGGAAATGCAGATAAAGATGCGAATCGGAAAACTTGAGGTGAAGGACGGATTGCAAGTGTTTTTAGGCCGAGCAAAAACCCAACTCGGTCTAAATTATCTTCCGATTCGAGTGGATCATATATTAGAAGAAAGTGAACTTCCTAATATTCATTCAGATCCATTCGATCGTTTGCTTTTGTCTCAAGCAAGGTTAGAAGGTGTTCCGATCATTACTTCCGATAAAATTTTTAGAAAGTATAAGGGAAACTTTGTCTTCTGAATCCGGCTTCCGAGATCTATGTCTGGTCGTCCGCCAAAACAATCAAAGAATCATTTTCCGTAAATTTGAATGTTTGAGATTTAGGAGGAATCAGATGAACTCCGTAGCCTTTTTCCTCATCTTTCTCTTCCGATGCGATTCGAATTCCAAAACAAGTTTCCCCTCTTTGCAGAGCGAGACTTACGCAATCTGCAAAACTAAGTTCTTGCGGTAATTGATTTACATAGAGAGAAAGTGGCTTCAGATAAATTTCGCTGCCTTCCGGACTGAACAGATTCTCATAAATCTGCATAATGCTAGGTTCTTGAGAGACCTGAGCCATCATCTTAGATACGAATTGGTTCGATATTAAGAAGTCTTTTACTCCTGTCTCTAAGACAATTTCCGTATTTTCCGAATTCATAATTTCCGTGATAAGTTGTGTGCTTGCTTTCGCGCCAGACTTTTCACTGTATCTTTTGAAGTATTGTCTAAAGCGAAGTAGCAAAGAAATCGTTTGCGCATCTACTTCTTCAATGTTGTCTCGGTCCTCGGCCAGGAATATAACAGAATCGTAAATTTCCGGGGTCAATTTTTCCAGAACCGATTCCTGGAAGAAATCCGCCTGAAACGAACGCAGGACAATTTCGGGATACTTTTTCTTTAACTTACTTATCTCGTTTTTGATCTCATCATCTGCTTGTTTTAGTAGTAGATCAATTGTAGAACCTGATGCCACAAACTTCGCGTATTCTTCTACGATTAGCGGACTTTTGGAGCTCCATCCAATGATGAGTTGTTTGTCCACAGGAGTAGTTCTCACTTTTTCGGTTTTTGTGAAGCTTCTTGGTGTAGCAACCGGCTTGGCCGAGAATTTAATCTTTGAATCATCCGATGCCAAAAGAATTGCTTCTTCTTCATCAGCTGGTTGATAATTGGAAGGTGGATTCAGCACGAGCTCTCCATTACTTTTCTTAAATCCCCAGGGGACAGATTCGTCAAAGCGAAAGGAAATTTCTCCGAAGTTCAGATTTTCCCAGCCGTTTTTGGGTTTGTACAAGTAGACCTCGTCTCCTTCAAAGCCAACTAGATTGGAATAGACAACTGCGAGCCCAGAGGTTCTGGAAGTTTGGACTAGTAATTTAGATAAAATTCCTCTTTCGTCCATTACACAGATATGGGGGGATAGAGAGACTGCGATCTTTCTGTTTTCGGGCAAATGTAATTCAGCTACGATTGGAGGAACTCCGGACTGCTCTCCTAGGGCAACCAAGGCCATTAGAGACTTTAAGACTTTCGCGTCTCCGATAGTTCTACTTTCTAACGAGTCCTCCGAACCAGATGGGTTCAATACCAGGACTGATTTTGCAAGTCCGGCATTTACTTTTCTTAAAGAATGCAAACTAGAAGGAGTTCCTGAGCGAGTGATCACTTTGGTAGTATTCGTATCTCCAAGGGCATCCATCAGGTAGTCGTCCATCTCTTCCTTATCTTTTTCCGAGAGTACAGCGACCACGGCTCTGGATTCGGAAGAGTTTGCTTCGATCAGTTCTCGAATAATTTCTACCACTCGAATTCCGAATCCTAAAATGATCGTATGGCCTGATTCAAGGACATCGCTTTTGCCCTTACGCAATTCTTGGATTTTCTGGTCGAATTGGTTCGTAATGAATGCTACCAAGCTCGAGAAGAGGATCAATCCAAGAAAGACTGTACTGATTCCGATCGTTTTATTTATCCAGTTGGATTCCCCGTCCTCCGCGACCGCACCAGCATCTGAAATCTGAAGAAACACCCTCCATAAAAACTCTGAGTTTCCTTGGATCGATTCGTCCGGAAGCAAGAAAGAGCCTAGAATCCTGAGCACCGATAAGAGAACGAAGGCGGTTAAGAAAAGTGTAATTAAGGCGATAAAGATGGAGGCTCCGCCTTTGGACATAAAGTTATCGAAGCGATAGCGAAGTTTATGTTTGAGTGTGTACTTGGATTTCATCAGAAAAAGGAATACGACAGTACAACCCTTACTTTTTCAAATGAAAAATATTTCCTGATAAAAACTCATGCAGTGCAATGTGATAAAGAAAGAATCAGAACGACGTTAAATAGACAGCATCGTAGTGTACTAAAAATAGGCATACTGGTAAAATTATAGAATCTTGGGATAAAGTTTCTAGCCGTAAAAGTGCTCAAGAAATTAGAACGGAGTTTAAAAAAAGTGCACAGAGAGCAAGAATCGTGCCTTTCTGTTCAAAATGCTAGAATAAAAAGCTCAGTGATTTTGAGGATTACTCCTCTGATATTAAGATGTTCCAGCGGAAACCCGATTTTGGCGCATTTCGTCCCATTTTCAGAGTTCTGGAATTTTTTCTCAGTATGGATTTTTTCTCTTAGTTTACTAAGCGCTCCACTGCTTCTAACTTCCGAAAACTCTCCAATTGACCGATTTTTTTCTAGTTTGTGAAACTTGGCACGTTCCTTGCTGAAAGGCTTATTACAAAAAAAAGCGCAGATAGGAATCAATTATGGTGCAAAAATTAAAGAGTCGGGCGATTGCATTCGCCTGTCTTTTGTTAGCTGTGTCGGGCTCCCCCGGCCTGCGAGCGGAAGACAAATTAGAAACGACTAAGGTCAAACTGGGTTACATTGCTCTAATGGACTTTGCTCCGCTTGCAATTGCGGTAGAGAAGGGTCTATTCAAGAAGTATGGAATGACCGAAGTCGAGGTGATCAAGCAAGCTTCGTGGGGAGCCACAAGAGATAACCTCGAACTCGGTTCAGAAAATGGCGGTATCGATGGGGCTCATATTCTGACTCCGATGCCGTACGCCATGACTTTGGGGCTCAATACAAAAGGGAACAAACCAGTCCCGATGTATATTCTCGCTAGATTGAATCTCAACAACCAGGGGATCTCGGTAGCGATGAAATACAAAAATATCGGAGTGAGTAAAGATAGCTCTGCTCTCAAATCAGTGGCTCTCAGGGCAAAAGAAGAGGGCAAGCCTCTTACTGTTGCAATGACCTTTCCAACTGGTACTCACAATTATTGGATTCGCTACTGGCTCGCGGCTGGTGGAATCGATCCGGATTTAGATCTGAATACGATTGTGATCCCTCCTCCTCAAATGGTTGCAAACATGAAAGTGGAAACCATGGATGCATTCTGCGTAGGAGAGCCTTGGAATCAGCAATTAGTGAATCAGAAAATCGGTTATACTGCATTGATGACCCAAGAGCTCTGGAACGACCATCCAGAGAAATCTTTATCCTTGAGAAAGGATTGGGTGGATAAAAATCCTAACTCTGCCAAGGCGCTCTTGAAAGCGGTTATGGAGGCACAGATCTGGGCTGATAAGGATGAGAACGCAGCCGAGATGGCAAAAATCCTTTCTCAGAAAAATTGGATCAATGTTCCTGAAGCTGACATACTTCCAAGATTGAAGGGGGAATTCGTTTACGGAGACGGACGAGTTCTAACCGGAAAACTTCCTAAGATGAAGTATTGGAAAAGCAATGCAAGCTTTCCTTTCAAAAGTCACGACAAATGGTTCTTAGCGGAAACAAGACGTTGGGGATTTTTACCGAATGGAATCAATTACGATAAAGTAATTAGCGAAGTAAACAGAGCTGATATTTGGAAAGCTGCTGCAGCCGAGATCGGGCAAAAAAGCGCAATCCCGGCTAGCGACTCAAGAGGAGTGGAAACATTCTTTGATGGAGTCAAGTTTGATCCGAAGGATCCTGAAGGTTACTTAGCAAAATTAAAAATTAAGAATATAGATGGGAAGAAACACTCTCTAGGAAAGTAAGTTAAAAAGATTCAAATGAAAGCGCCGGGATAAAAGCCGGTGCTTCCGTTTTGAACGGGAGATGAAAATGAGTACAGTAAAACTTGATGCAACACCTGAGGTTCAGATTTCAATAGACACAGTCTCGGCTCAGTATCCGCAATCGAAGACTTCGAGTTTCGAATTGGAATCCGTCGGAGACACGGAAAGAACGGAAAAGATTATAGAAACGTTAAAAACGATATTGTTACCAGTAATTGCGCTCTTTAGTTTCGGAGTGGCTTGGCATTTTTATTCTAAAATGCCCGATGTAAGTTTACCGGGTCCGATTCAAACCTGGGAAAATTCCTGGAATTTGGTAGCGAATCCATGGTTTGATAATGGCCCGAATGATAAGGGGTTAGGCTGGCAGTTGCTGTCTTCCTTACAAAGGGTCGCCTATGGATATGCAGGAGCGGCCTTGATCGGGATTATCTTGGGAATTTTGATTGGTAAATCTACGATCATGTTTAAGGCAGTGGATCCGATCTTCCAGGTTTTAAGAACCATTCCTCCTTTGGGCTGGTTACCGATTTCTTTGGCTACCTTTAACAAGGCTGGTCCGTCTGCGATCTTTGTGATTTTCATTACCGCGATCTGGCCTATCATCATCAATACCTCTGTAGGCATTAAGAGAATTCCCAAAGACTATGAAAACATTTCTAAGGTATATCAGATTAATGGAATCCGTTATTTCTTTAAGATTCTTTTACCTTCGGCTGCACCTTATATTTTCACTGGGCTGAGAATTGCGATCGGCATGGCTTGGTTGGCGATTGTCGCTGCTGAAATGCTTACCGGCGGAGTTGGTATCGGATTCTTTATCTGGGACTCGTGGAATAGTTCCAGATTAAGCGACTTGATCGTAGCTCTTGTGTTTGTCGGTCTCGTAGGCCTTTGCCTTGATCGAACCATGGGGTATATCGGAAGTTTCTTCGGTACTAAGTCCGACTCTTAACGTAAGGAATATCATCTTCGAGGTAGTAAAGTCATGACACAAGAAGTGAATAAGAATTTTGTACAAATCAGTAATGTTCACCAAGTTTTTGGACAAGGAAAGTCCAGATATTATGCATTAGCGGATGTAAATTTGAATATTGCCCAAGGAGAATTTATCAGCATTATCGGTCATTCCGGTTGCGGTAAATCCACTCTATTGAATATAGTCGCCGGGCTTACGACTCCAACATCCGGAAAAGTAAAAGTGGATGGGCTCACAATCACTAAGCCAAGTTTGGAAAGAGCGGTAGTCTTTCAGTCGCATTCTCTTTTACCTTGGCTGACCGTTGAGGAGAACGTCAGAATCGCGATCGATAGTGTTTACCCAGATAAGGATAAGCATTTCAGAAAGCAAGAAGCTCTGAAGTATGTGGAAATGGTCCACCTGCTCGATCACGCAAAAAAGAAACCTTCCGAAATTTCCGGGGGTATGAAACAGAGGGTAGGGATAGCAAGAGCGTTTGCAACGAATCCAAAAGTTCTGCTTTTGGACGAACCGTTCGGAGCGTTGGATGCACTTACCCGAGGAAGTATGCAGGACGAACTAAATTCAATCTGGGAGAAAAATAGAAAAACTGTCCTCATGATCACACATGATGTGGACGAGGCGATGTATCTTTCGGATAGAATTATCTTGATGTCCAATGGTCCAAAAGCGAATATTGCAAAAATCCTCGACATTCCGATTCCAAGGCCCAGGGACAGAGACTCCATGATCGATCATCCGATGTATGATCAGATCAGAAAGGAGATGCTGCACTACCTGATACATACAGGTGCACACGTTTCGGTAGCCTAATACTAGGTCTCATCGTTCATCTACTTGTTTCAAAACTTTTTCCCGATGAATCCTCGCGGATTCCTCGGGATTTTTTGTGTTTGGTGTGCAGAGAATACGGCGCTGTTAGCAGAAATATTTTAACATCCGTACGTACACTTTCGTCAAACCGGCTTTTTACTTTAGTGCAAACCGAGAGAAATTTCCAGATGTGGATTGATGAATTGAAAAATAACAAAAAGAAAACCGCCCAATATTTCCGTGGTATTGAATCCCAGGGAAATATGAGCGGCGCAAGATTCTAAAGTTTCAGTCTCCCCATCGGTGAGTTTAGAGAGACCTAAAACTTCTCGCCGGAAGAATCCGGAAAATTGCTATTGATTGCTCTTAGCGTTACTTGCCATCTTTAGATAGTACGCATTTGTATCGTACCAGAGAGATGCTAAATACAATGCGTTTGTAGCCTCTAAGTGATCGATTCCGGTCGTTGTGATCGGAATGGAAGGACCTCCTTTCCAAGTTCCCCATTTTTGGGAAGAATCAGGTACTACTCCGTCATTTGCAATGCTCATCCCATAAAATGGAGCACCGATAGCGCAGATAGGTTGCAGCAGTCCCATCGCTGGATGCTGTATCAGATCCGGAATCGTGATCGTAGAACCGTAGGAAAAATATTTCACACCTGTCTTGTTTGGTGTAACTGCGTTAAATGCCTTGAGTCCATCCGTAGTCAAGAGCTTCAGTCCTGCAACTGCGTTCTGGGAATTATCACCGTAAACCACACCAGCTAACGTATTTACTACGGTCGCGACATATGGTAATGCCCAACTTGGGATGAGTGCAGCTACTACGTTTGCAATTGGACTTCCATAATGCGGGGTATTTACCGTAGTGATGGAAGCAACTCTAGACGCCATTCCTAGATTCGTGACCATATATCGCGCATCCAATCCACCTTGCGAATGACCAATAATATGAACTTTTCCAGTGTAATTATTTGCTGCCATCGCAGTCAGAATTTTTGTTTTTAGCTGATCAGCTCTCGAAGCACTTGAATCCAAAGCGGTTACACTTGGAGTCAAAACTGTTGCGCCTTGGGATTGCAAATAAGCGGCGTTGCCTCCCCAATAGTCGATGACTGTGGAGCCCTGTCCCCATCCAAAAATTCCATGGGCCAGTACGATTGGATAGCTTCCGCTTAATGGCTTACTAGTGGATCCTCCTCCAGAAGCATTTATTACACTTGTTATAAAAAAGCTCGCGAGTACGCAAGCAGTTCTTAGCACATTTTTCATTTTGATTTATCCTCTTCACTACTCTCATAAGAAAGTAGGCAGAAAATAATGACTCCGGATTAAGCTGCAAGGGTTAATTGAAATATAATGCAAAAGTAATCAAAAAAAATGTAATGTGTCCTGTTTCGCATATCGTACGTTCGGTATGGTCGATCCAAATTTGGTTTTTTTCTTTGGTGCGTTCGCTACAGAAAATCTGAAGTTTGGGCGGAGTTTTGCGGAAAACGGAGGCTTGTCGCAGCCAGGAATAAATATGAATTGGTGCTCATTTTCTGCATAAATTATAATTTTATGTTATTCTAAAGTTATGAGTTTTGGCTTCTTTCGGATGGAAATCGGAAAAGTAGGTCAAGCTTTCTTCTTTTCTGGGGTTTTGTTTTCACGAGCACAGTATTTTTTCAGCGTCTTTCTGCCAGAAACAGATTTCAGCTAGAATCGAAGAAGGGTTCAAATTCTGAGTGAACCGAATGATTCGAGTTTTAGGATTCTTAGGGAACCTTTCCTTCTGAGAATACAGAATTAACTTGAGTTGAATGAATTCACTGCTGCTTCTGAGATTTCAAAGGAGATTACAGTGGACGCTCAAAAATATCTAAGACGCTTTGACCAAATGGTTTCAGAATTGAAAAAGACAGAGGAGGTAAATGTCTTTACCTACCATCTCGCTCCGCCTGAACTAGGTATTGTGGAGGAGATGGAAAGGTACCTTGGATTTTCTCTGGATGCCTCGATTCGAAACTTCTTCACCGACTGCGGCGGAATCCAACTGCGCTGGCATCATCGAGAAAACGAATATTTCCAAAACGATTATCTAAAAGATCAGGATGAAAATGCACTTTTAGAGTCGAATCCTTTACCTTGGGAGCACAGCCAAGCCTGTGGCACGGTCCACGAAGGGTGGTGGGAGAATGAAATCGGACCGGGAGGGGATCACGGCGAGGACGGAAAGATCATGATTGGTCCGCTGAGTTTGATGACAAAGAAAATCGATTACAGTATTCTATGCGGCGAAGGGCCGGAAGCATTCGAGGAAACCGAAACGACTTTAGGAAATACTGGGCAATCATTCAAGGAAGCCTTTTTTAGAACGCATTTAAGATTCTTGGATTGGTTTTCAAGCTATTACCAAATGGCATTCTTTACCGGAAATCAAAATCCAAATCTGGAAGTTGTTCTAGGGAACGATTATTGTGCCTCGTTTTATGAGTGGTATGTTACAGACTTCGCATCGTATTTGGAGTTTCTGATTTACTCGAGGGGGCTGGTTCATGCCAGGCCTTGCTTTTATTCCGCAAACTCTGAAGAGTATTCAGACGGACCGGTAAAAACAGATGTAAAGTTTTTTCAGAATCTGCCCACAATTGATTTTCGAAAGCGTTCTTCTGATTTGGCGGACCTCGGACAAAGAATCTCTGAAGGAATTTTTTTCCCGGCTGCTCTGTCGGAAATTCTTCCAAAAAAATGATTTTTTGCCCGGTCCAGACCTGCCTATGCTGCCGAGGGGAACATCTGAAGCATTCGGCTGGTTCAGAGAAAAGGGCGCCTAACTGTAAATTTTCGACAGGTTCATTTAATAAATTGGATTGATAAACGTCATTGGCGTCTTGAATCCGATATTGTACGTTAGGTGATCGCCCCTGGGAGTAAACGTTTGAGTGTTACTGGATTTCCGGCTTTGTAACGTTAGGCGCTTCACTGGGGAAATTTATTACATTTAGCGAAAATGCGGCAAAAAATACCAAAAAAAATAGACAGATTTCGGCCAACTTTTAATTTGTCTGGCGAAAAGCTGGAAAAGGTTTACTTATGCAAAAAATACTATTAATGGCCGCAATTTCTCTAATCTCAATTTCTTGTTCTTCTAATGCAGAAAAAGGTGCCTCAAGAGAAGCTGCTATGCTTCTTGGAATCGTAACTTCTCCGGGAGTTGTCGCAGGGGTGGGAACATCTCCTACCGTTGATGGTATCGCAACGTCTCCTAGTGCAGAAGGAATCGCGACTTCTCCAAGCAAAGACGGAACTTCAACTTCTCCTTCGACCGAGGGGATCGGAACTTCTCCGAGTACTTTCGGAATTGGAACTTCTCCGAGCAAATTTGGGGTGGGTAGTTCTCCCTGATTTTTCTCTATTAATCCGCAAGATAAAAAAACTCCAGGTAGTTTCGTTCCTTACGAATCCTGGAGTTTTTTATTTCACTTTTGTTTTTCTTAAAATTCTGAAGTTTTTCCGCTACTTTTCCCTTTATAGAATTGTAAAGACTATTCGTTAAAATACTGATTGAAGGGTAGTAGTAGTTTGTACGAATCGGCGCACATAGTTATTAGATTCTTTGAGAGTAAGGTTGCATCCTCTAGTTTTCTTTCCACAACATAACTCGTATATTTCAAAGTTTCCGCCATAGGATGATCCTTTGCAAAACCTCGGGGAACAGTTTTCAATTTCATATCAGATAATCCGCCGAAAGTTTTCTTGAACTTGCTCTCAGAGATGAGTTTTTCCCATTTTTTGGGATCCTTCAGAATCTTGGTCCTAACTGCTTGTAGTTTTTTGGATTCGGGCATATACAAACCGCCAGCCAGAAAAGATTCGTTTCCGGGTTGTACGTGCAGATAAAAGAGAGCGCGGTCCAAGCCTTTTCCTGTTTCGCTGATCGCTGCGCCAAAGTTTGTTTTGTAAGGATCCTTGTTTTTCGAGAACCGAACATCTCTGTAGATTCTAAAAATGCATTTTTTGGGGTCTATGTGAGCCAGTGGGGGATTTAGTTTGGAAAGTTTTGCGATGAGTTCTGTGATCATTAATTCAAAGTCTTCTTTTGCGCTTTGAAATGATTCTTTGTTTTTCTCAAACCAGAGCTTATTGTTATTTTTGGCCAGAGATTTCAGGAAATCTAATGTGCTTTTTTGGAGCATAGTCGGTTCTCCGATGGGCTTTGTATAAAAAAGCCGGGATGATTATCCCGGCTCTTCTATAGATCTTCTTCGTTGTAAGTAAGGGTTCTATTTGTTGTCTTTAAACTCGAGGTTAACGATTCCTCTGCTAGTTGATTTTACTTCCATAGACTTGGAAGCTAAGAAGGAGAACCCTCTATCTTTTTTGTAAACTAACTCTTCTACAAACAAAGTGTCTTTTCCAGGGTAAGTGAGTTCCCACTCGGATCCACCTTCTGCAGAGTTACGAACGTTTACGTCCTTTACCGCAGTTAATTCTGCAAGATCGTCCTTGAATTTAGTGGCTTCATCTGCGTTCAAGCCGCTAAATCTCAGAATAATTGTATTATTTTCAGTGAGATTAAACCATTCGTCTTTGAGCTGTTTGTTTACTTTTTTAGTAACACTCTCTGCCCACTGAGCTACGGCTTTTTCTCTAGAAACCTTTTGCGTAATATCAGCCGCGCGACCATCTGCGCTACCTGAATCTACGATCTTTCCGTCTCCCCAAAGTAATACTACCTTGTAGGAACCAGTTGCAGCGGTGTTGAACAGTGGCCTGTCCAAAGCTTTGCCACCAATACTGCTTACAACAGGTTGGTCTTCGGTTTCTACATTACCGATAATTAATACTTCTGCGCCTAGGCCTTGCGCTTGGACCAAAACAGGATTTCCTTCTACGTTGTTCGGATCGACCTGCTTTTTATCCACTTTCTTAGAAGCCAAAACTGGATCGATGATCTTGTTTCCTGCTTTCTTGAGATTCTTAATGATCTCTGCCTCTGCTATATTGTTCGGAGTGAGAGGCATTACGAGCTCGCCTCCGACTTTTGCAGGAACAATCACGACTACTCTAGGATTTCCTACATCCGCGAGCAGTGATTCTACCGCAGTAGAGATTTTTGACTCTTCTACGGTGCAGCGTACGGTGAGTTTCAGGATTGGCTGAGTGTCGATTTTGCCCTCTGCCTCATCTACGATATCATAAGATTTTACGAATGCATCTGTTTTGGAGAGTAGAGAACTTCCTAAGCTTTCTCCATCCGCCGCGGAACTTTTGTTAGAGATTTCTTCTCCAACAATCTTGCGAATCGCATTGATCTTTGCATCCTTGAGAGCTCTTTGTTTTGCGTTCGTTTTGTCTCCGTTATAAATAGGAGCTTCTCCCATAACGGTGATTTGATTTCCATTACGCTCGTAGTATTCTTTCTTTTTTTTACCTCTGGTTTCTCCGGAAGCACAAGTAACGATGAATGAAATAATAAGTGTGAGGGTGGAAAACCTCAGTAGCCGTGCCAGCGCCATATCTGTCGTTTTTCTCCTTGAAGAATAGGATTCTGCTTATTTAGTGAACAAATTAGGTAATCAACCATGCAGTTTGCAAAAAGAAACAAAAAAATCCTAACTTCATTCATTTTTTTTCTGACAATCCTTTCGGATTCTTGTACCGAAGCCTCTCCTCGAAGACATATTTCAGATTCTAAGATAGTTTCCTCAGAATCAATTTTCTATTCCGAAATTCTGCCTTCGCTTTCCGGAAAAACGGTGGTTCTGGTTACGAATCCGTCCGGCATCGGACGTTATCCGGAAAAGATTTTAAGAGAATTCAAGGCGAATAAGGTAAAAATTAAGCATCTGATCGGACTGGAACACGGCTTTTTGGGCTTAGAGGAAGACTTCAGTAAAACACCTGTCACCGTAGACTCCACGTTTCAATTACCAATTTATCATATTTATCGAGTGAAGAATTCTGAAATTCCCACTTTGTTAAAGGGAACTGACGCAGTCATCTTTGATGTTCTAGACATGGGGATGAGATGTTACACCTACTTAAGCGTTCTGAAAAGATTGATGGACAGTCTTCCAGACAGAGACAAGTCGAGATTTATTGTTCTGGATCATCCGAATCCGGCACTCTATCTAGGTGCGAGAGGGGAGCAACTAGAACAGAAATTTATAAACTTTGCGGGGGAATTTCCTTCTTTGTTTATGACAGGCCTGACCATGGGTGAGGCAGCCAGATTTTATAACGGAGAATATTTGGAGAATTCCGTAAAGTTAGAAGTCATTTCTCCCAAAAACTTGCGCAGGGATTTCAATTGGGAAAAGGAAGGAATTCCTTGGACGACTCCTTCGCCGAATCTTCCGACCTTGGATTCTGCGATGAACTATCTGGGTTTAGTTCTTTTGGAAGGCGTGAATGTTTCTGTAGGCAGAGGAACACAAGCTCCGTTCGTATATTTTGGCGCTCCTTGGATGGATGAACCGGACAAAATAGTTTCTGACTTAAACGAAGGTTCTAAAGGAGAATATTATTACCAGAGCGTATTCTTCAAACCCAGTTTTGGTCCTTTCAAGGGAGAGATTTGCAGGGGATTGCGCTTAACAGTGGTAAAGCGGACTTATGATCCGATTAGAATGGCCTATCAGTTGATTGCCAGCTTAAAGAAGAACTATAAGGACTTTAAGTGGAGACAGTATCCAGACGGTACTCATAATATAGATTTTCTATGGGGTACGGAAAGGTTTAGGGAGTCGATAGACTCTGAAGTCTCTTACGAGAATTTTAAAGAATCCTTTTCTCAAGTGGAATCGCAAGAGAAACAGAAAATTAGAAAATACTTCCTGTACTAGTTGTTCTAGTAAGGTGAAGATTCGGAAGTGAGCACTGTAGCGTTCGTTACCTTATGACTAGATTTAACCTATTACGATTATGTTTTGCATTCTGCGTGTGCGTATCTTTCTGTTTCCAGCCTCTTGGTGCTGAGGAAGCGGGAGAGTGGAAAGATTATTCGTTAAACGAAGTACTCTCGCGGTTGAAATATTATGCTTTTGCGAAAATAGCTCATAGCGTACGACTTGGAGTTTCTTTTGAAAAAGATGGGCAAATCTTAGAAGAGCCTTGTACAAAAGATTTTCCTAAATTGTATGGGAACTTTAATTGTAACTTGCTCAATTTGCCTTCGTTTTCTGCAAAATCCGAAGAAAATTTGGCGGAACCAGGAAAGGGGCCTTCTAGCGCGGAAGCCGGTTTGGTAGCAGCTGAGAGTTCCGGAAAAGATTCTAAAAGCGAAACATTGACTCCGCCCAAGTTGTCGGAAAGTACAGTGACCGCGTCTTTACAAAAAAATTCTCCCAAGATAGTCGAACCTATTTCAAATTTTAGAAACGCCAAACAGTACGAAGGTGGTACTCTCGTGGGGAAACAGGTAATTTTTCTCCCCGGTCTTGGCACGAAAGGTTCCGATCTTAGTCTTTTTTATCTGGCCAATGGCAAATTGAGTCATTATTCTGCGGACGATAGAATCGTAGTTTTTGACTGGAATGGCAAATCTTTGCAAACGATTTTGGAAGTGAAAGTAGATAAAAGGTTGAGACCTTTGTCCGGTAGAGAATACTTCTTTCGATGACATCCCTCTCTCATGGATTCTTGAGAATGCTAGCGCACCAAGGATTGGATCCTGTGGAATACACTTGGTGTGTCGCGAATTATGCCAGTAATTCTTCGGAAAAACAAGAACCGAGTTTTCCAAAGCCCGAGTTTCTGATGAAGGAGCTCCTCGGTAAAAAAATAGGCCTGACTTTTTCCGGGAAGATTCGATGTGTGGATTGTGGCAAGACTACCAAAAAGAGTTTTAACCAGGGGAGTTGCTTTTCCTGCTTCCAGTCTCTCGCGCAAAATGATCTTTGCATTTTGAAACCGGAAACCTGTCATTTTCATCTGGGAACTTGCAGGGAGCCCGATTGGGGTGAGGAAAATTGTTTTATTAAACATACCGTATATCTTTCGAATACCAGCGGATTGAAAGTAGGGATTACGAAAGAAAATCCTGTTTCGAATCGATGGGTGGATCAGGGTGCTCAAGAAGCGATTGCGATGCTTGAAGTTTCTTCTCGGAGAGACGCGGGAGTGATCGAGTTCAAGTGTGCTTCCATCATGGACGACAAGACTCGCTGGCAAACCATGGTGACGACGGATTCAGTGCCTATCGACTTAGTTTCTAAAAAGAAGGAGCTACTTGCGCAAATCGAATCCTGGGATTTAGGCGTGGTTTACCAAGAAGTTCTAAATAACGAAATTACAAAAATAAAATATCCTGTATTGGGATATCCTAAGAATTCCAAATCTTTTCATCCGGAAAAAGATCCAGAGATTCATTCTAGATTGATCGGGATTAAGGGCCAGTATCTTCTTTTTGAAGACGGGGTCATCAATCTCAGAGCCTATGGCGGTTACGAAGTAGAATTATCTCTAGAATCCTGATCGACAAATTTCGCAGAATTTGGAAACTCTTGGTATGAGGCTTCGGATTTTTCACTACGTTCTTTTAATTTTCCTTTCTCTTTCCGTAACTAGATGCGGCTGGATGGTTGAGTCTTTTTTCCCTCTTACTTTGGATGAACTTTTAGGAAAGCAGTTTTATGAAGCGGCTGTGCTTGGCCAAGAAGGTATGAGAATCAAACACGACGAGAAGCTTCGCTCTTACATACAAGGGATTGCAGATCGGGTACTTCAGTCCAATTTGATCCAATACAAAAAGGATTTTCCTTACAAGGTTACGATCCTGGACGATGATGGCGTGATTAACGCTGTTTGTGCGCCAGGAGGTTATATTTTTGTATATACTGGGTTGCTTCATTTTGTGAAAAACGAGGCTACGTTAGCCGGAATCTTGGCCCACGAGATTGCGCACGCGGAAAAAAGGCATTCTATGAAGCAGCTTTCCTCGAGCATTGCCACATACTTTGCGATTTATATTACTCTTTCCTTTATTTTGGGACCGGAACTCGCCGAACACGCCTCAGGCTGGGCATCCCTATCTTCCAATTTGCTTTCTTTGGCAAATAGTAGAGGCTCAGAAGAGGAAGCCGACGAATTCGGATTTCAGTACATGAGAGCGACTCCTTATTATCCGGGCGCAAGCGCGAATTTCTTTCGTGATATCAAAGCTTGGAGACAAAAACATTTGGGTGAATCCGAAGATTCGATTCCACTCGGAAAATACCTGAGCACTCACCCTTTGGATGATGACAGAATCGCAGAAAGTGAAAGAAGAGTAAAAGAAGCCGGAATCAAAGAGCCGGACGAAAAATCTTTCTTTAAGGAAAGATATACGAAGATGATTCATTCCACGTTAGGGGAATCCAAGAATCAGGAAGAACCAGAGTCCGAACCTAAAAGTACTGACCTTAAAACTTCCAAGTAGTCCTTTGTAGGAATTCCTTCAAATATCGGGAAGATTTCCGTTCTGGAAAATTCCCTATATTTTTTTCGGGATGACTGGATTCGAACCAGCGACCCCTTCGTCCCGAACGAAGTGCGCTACCACTGCGCGACATCCCGATTGGTTCCTTTAAACTGTAGTTTCTTATGGGATGCAAATCTATTTTCTTTAGGTGCTTGACTTAGCAAAAATCCACTCTTAGGATTCTGCGGATGAATTTGAAGGCAAAGCTGCATGCTTGGGTTGCGGCAGGACTGATCCAGTCTTCCCAAGCGGATCGTATTCTGGATTTTGAACATTCCAAAAAAATCCCGTATGCATACTATTCGTTTATTATTCTAGGCATTGTAGTGTTAGCAACCGGGATTGTTGCATTGATTGCAGTCAATTGGGAAGATATTCCGGACTGGTTCAAACTTTCGATTGGATTTGCCCTTTTACTCTCTTTGGGAACGGGGGTGGTCTATTTATCGGAGAAAAAAGGTAGCAATCCGAATTGGCAGCTCTTGCTTGTTTTATTTTTTTCCCTTTTGTGTTTTGGAATGATAGGTTTGATTTCTCAGATCTATCATACGCAAGGAGAGCTCTACCAGGCAACAGGTCTTTGGGCAGCAATGACGTTCTTGCTCGTCCTTACTCATCCTACAAAGACCTTTCTTCACCTTTGGATCTTTTTCTTTTCTTTTTCAGTCTTCGATTGGATTGGCTCTAGGTTGCTATGGACAGAAGTAAAATATTGGTATTCTCTTCTGAATTTAGCTTTTGCCTCGAGTTTTGGAATCCTTGCTTTGGAGTATGAAAAGCATTTAGAAAAAAAAGAAGAAGCAAAGACTTTAGGCTCTAATGTTTTTCTAGTTTGGTGGATCGTTTATTTAGTCGCGGCTTCGATTTTTAGCTCCATATTACGTTTCGATTATGATTTAGGCTCATCAGTATCTGATAATGTTCCTCGGGTTTTTTTCCCGAGATGGATTGCTTTCATCCTCGTGGGATTGCTTTCTGCTTGGGCGTTCTTTTCTAAGGTCAGAATAGGAAAACAAAGGATCGTTTTATTTTTACTTTCGAGCGTGGCATTGATTTTACTTTGTCTGCCTCAGGTGCTGAGCTGGTATGGAAAATTTCCTTCCGCTTTCCTATTCATACTCACTTGGTTTTTCCTTTCCTTCCTTTTCTTTGACTCCAGGAGATGGTTCGATTTTTGTTTGGTAGTAATCGGAATTCGATTTATCTTTATCTATTTTGAAATTTTCGGTTCCTTGCTGGAAACCGCTTGGGGGTTGATCATTTCTGGAGGAGTCATTATTGGAGCGAGCCTTCTGTTTTTCCAACAAAAGGAGAGAATCCGAAACTTCCTTTTACAATTGATTTCTTCCTGGGGAGAGAAGAAGTGAAAAAAAAGATTTTGTCAGTTATAGCTTTCCTGATTCCGGTTCTTGTACTTTTTTCTTTAGTTTTAGATCGAGAAATCGATTTAAGAAAAGGGAAGGTTTTGATTTTGCCGATGACCGGGTATGATCCAGTGGACCTACTTTCCGGACACTATCTTTTGTTTCGACTGGATTTACGCTCTGATGATTTATCTTGCACACTGTTCAAGAGTACGAACAAAGGAATCTCAGAGGCAGGGATAGATTTGCAAGGCAGTGAGAAGGCAACTGACCCTTGTGTATGCTACTCAGAAATGGAACCGACGTATGTGGAATCTTTTCTCAAGAATTGTTCCGAAGAGAATCGGAAGTCTGCGAAATGCTGGGTGTTTTTGAGAGGCACTTGCAAGTGGAACCGATTCGATGTAGATATTCATAAGTATTTTATTCCGGAAGGAAAGGCGAAGGAATACGAGGACAAACTCCGAAAAACAGGGGCAAAACTTAAACTAAGAGTAAACGAAGAAGGAAGAGGAACGATTGAAACGATTCTTTGGAATGAAGAGGGCCAGTAAGAAAATCTAGGTTTTTCCATTCGGAGTGATCTTTGCGGTCACTTCGTTTAGACTGCAAAAATCCATTTCTCCTAGTCCTTCGGAAATTCCGGCATCATAAATTTTTCCCAGGTTAGAACACAAAGGCAATTTTGTATGCAGTTCCTCAGAAAGGTGGAGGGCATGGTATACGTCCTTTCTCATATTCTTGAGTGAAAAATGCGTTTCGTAGTTTCCGGAAAATACATAAGGAAATTTGAATTCAGCAATTCCAGATTTTGCTGCGGATTGCAGTAGGATATCCTTCAAAGTTGCCCAAGAAATTCCGTTTTCTTTTGCGAGCGCGAAACCTTCCATGTATACCTGAAATATTCCTGCTTGTACTAAATTCAGAGCGATTTTTGCCTTTTGTCCATCTCCTACATTCCCGCAATACACCAGATTCTTTCCGCAGATATCAAAGAAGAAGCTAATATCAGCGATTTCGGAAGAATCTTTTGCTCCGACCATAAATAGGATTTGGCCGTCCCTGGAGGCGTTTTTGGAGCCGGTCATCGGTGCATCGAAAAAGAGTATATTATTTTTTTTGCAAGCTTCGTGTATTTTTGCCGTTAGGGCAGGGGATGTGGTTCCGGTATCGATCAGGTATTTGCAGCCGGAAGAAAGGATTCCGTTTTGGAAGACAGTTTCCTCTACGACGGAATCCTCCGTTAAACATAAGACTACTAAATGTGAATTTTTGGCGGCATCTAGTACGTTTGGAAAGATATGCACTTTAGAAGATTCGAAGTGCTGGATTTTATTTAGGTTTCTTGCATACAGTCTTAGTGGAATGTTTCGAGCCGAAAGGTTTTGGGCCATTCCGCTTCCCATAATTCCCGTGCCAATGATCGATACATTAGGTTCCATATGATTCTAATGTATCGAATAGCTCGCAGAAAGCGCAATGAAAATACTTAGAACGAGCTAAGAGCAGCTCGGATAAAACTCGTGACAGGAGCTTGTTCCCGAGTATCTTCTAACCCTTCTCGCAACTCTCTGATTACGATTTGTGCGTCGGTTAACACAGTGTTGATGTTAGTGTGAAGATCGTCCCTGTTGATCAACCTTCCCAAAGTTCCGTCGCCGGTATTTACTTTGGTGGTGATGTCTGCGATATTCGAAAAGGTCCTGCGTATATCTCCGCGGTTCTCAGCAATCAACTCGGAAAGAGAAACCAGTGGATCTTGCAAGACCCTACCTTTTAAGGAAGCTCCAGCTTCATAATTTACCGGTTGATACACTTTACCGACTTCTAATTTAGATTCTGGCGGAGGTTCCATGGAGCCAGGGTCTATCGAAATCACTCTTCCGGCCAAAAGACTTTCGTTCCGTATCGTGATATCATAATTTTCGTACAATTTGATCTTTTCTTTCAGAAGGATGGAGACTTCGACTCTGGTGGCGACTCCTACCTCTCCCTCAGGCATAACGTTTCCTTCGTCGTCTATTTGAATCAATCGAATGGAAGAAACGTATCCGAAGGGAACGCCTTGCACAGTGACCTTGTTTCCTACTTTGATTCCTTCGGAGTTCTTAAAATTAATTTTCAGGAACTCTCCTCTTCTTTGAATCGGTCCACCCTCGGTTACTACGGTAAAATATCCGATAACCACAAGCGCGGCAGAAAAAATGGCTCCAACCATCAAATAGCGAAAGGATTTCATTGTTTAGTCGAGCTCCACTTTAATTAGTATCGGCATTTCGGATTCGGGTATTTCGCTTAGCATTTGATGAATCGAAAAAGTGTCAGGATTTGGTTTCCAAAACCATTGGACCTTTGGTATGTCCTAGGACGAATTGTTGCACAAATTCATTCGTGGAATTTTTGACTTCATCCGGATTCCCGGTGAATAGTACATTTCCTCCGTAAAAAAACGAAATTCGATCAGCGATCATATAGGCGCTAGACATATCGTGAGTTACAACTACCTGTGCGGCTCCGGTTTCTTTTTGGATTCGGATGATCAATTCATTGATTACGTTCGACATGACGGGGTCCAGACCAGAAGTGGGTTCGTCATAAAGTATGATTTCTGGATTGGAAGCGATTGCTCTTGCTAGCCCGGCTCTCTTTTTCATTCCACCGGAAATGTCATTGGGAAAATTGTCTTTGGCGATTGTCATATCTACTAAACGCAACTTCTCATTTACGATTTTCTGAATTTCCTCTTCTGGGAATAACTTATGTTCGCGCAATGGAAGTGCCACATTATCAAAGACAGTCATCCAGTTGATCAAAGCTCCGGATTGAAAAAGTACTCCCATGCGAGCTCTTAGATTTTTTTTGACTGCCTCTTCTTCGTGAGAAATCTTTTCTCCAAAGATTCTGCATTCTCCGTTGTCTGGGTCCAAAAGCCCGGTGATATGCTTCAGAGTCACCGATTTGCCCGTACCTGAAGGTCCGAGGATCACCATGGTTTCTCCCTTTTTCACCTGCAGATTCATTCCTTTTAAAATCTTTCTTTGTCCGAAAGATTTGTGAACGTTTACGAGCTCGATCGCGTAATTTTCCATTGGATCCTAATTCTATTGTCTGTAGAAGAGTGCTGTAATCACGTATCCGAAGAAGATTACCATAAGAAACGAAGTTACGACAGATTCTCGAGTCGCTTGTCCTACACCGATCGCTCCTCCTGATGTTCTTAATCCGTGAGAACATGAGATGGAAGAGATGATTAGTCCAAATACATACCCTTTGAACAATCCTGTATACAAATCTTTTAGACCTGGGATGGACGTAATTCGGTCATATACATCTTGAAAATAAACAATATACTCTATCCCTAATTGAAAATGACCTACGATTGCTCCACCTAAGATTCCTAAGATGGTGGAATAGACGCATAGAACCGGAACCATAATCGAAAAACCGAATATTCTAGGAAATACAAGAAACCGAACGGGGTCTATTGACATCACTTCTAAAGCGTCGATTTCCTCGGAGACTTTCATCGTACCGATTTCGGCGGCCATAGCGGAGCCTATGGACGCGGCTAGGATGAGCGCGGTCATGAACGGAGACATTTCTCGGGTCAGAGTGATCGTAAGAAGCAAACCAATCTGTCCTTCTGCACCAAAGTCTTTCAAGCCTAGACCGGTGTTTAAAGTTAAGATCATCCCGGTAAAAACCGCGACGACGGAAACTACGAACAAGCTACCGACTCCGGCGATATACATCTGGTCCAGGATTTCCCTTCTCTTATCCACGGAAAATCTGAGATTTAAAAAGCTTTCCACAATCAAAAGAATCGTGTAGCCGGCAGCGTAAAGAGACTGGTTGATCTGCTCTTTTAGCAATGAAATCATATTCGGATAAACCAAAGAAGCTGGATGGATTTTTTTCCTCCATCGTTTTCGTATCCGAAAAATCCGTATAAAAATTTGTAGGAGGTCTTTTCCGGAGTGACGGACAGCTCTACCAAAAACGGAACATGAACGTGAAATTCATCCTTTGTCCATCTCTGTGTATACAATCTCATCAAAAGCGAAAGCCTCCTTTCTCCGTTTGTCAGTCTTTGGTACTCTACAATAGACCAAATCGGATCCCAGATTCTTTCGATCGCTTCGGATTTGATCGGAAACAGAGAGAGAAAGTTCCAGGAAAGGTTCCCGTTTCTATCCTCGTGCCAGCGGAACAGGGGCCAGAGTTTATAATAGGTTTCCTCTCGTCCCCATTGTACATAGTTCCGATTTAACTTCCACCAAAAGGGGATCAAATAGGTTTCGGAAGATTTAATATGATACGTGTCGGAACTGAGACGAAAGTAAAAGGGAGTGAAAAATCTGGTTTCCTTGAAAGCGTACCGGTAGTAACCGTAAAATGGAAAGAAAATTAATTTTCTATAATCTTCATCGTCGTTCCTTCCATACTGAAAGATAAAATACAGAAAATTCAAATCCCTTTCTTGGGTCCTTCGATCGTAACCGTAACTGAACAGTGAGCCCAAGATCGGGAACCATAAAAAAGCTCTGGCCTTCATATTTCCGAAAGCGGAATCCTTGGAGAGATAAAAGGGCCAGAACATCCAATACGATACAGGCTCTCTTTTATCCTGAAGGGTCTCTCCCCATTGAAAAAAAGGCCACAATACGGAGTAACGTTCATACTTACCTTTATGCACCTTTTTGGAGAAAAAGGGGAACAACCGAAACTCGCTTCTAAGATTGGAAGATCCGTACAGAAAAATCGGCCAAAGTACAGAGTGGGCGGAATAAGTTTTGTATTTCCAACCGGCATAGATTGGAAACAGAGTAAAATTCAATTCAGAGTAGGATAATTTGTTCCTAAGCCTTCCGTAAAAAGGAAAGAATCCGAAATAGTTTTCGCGGGCTGAATCTCCGCTTCCCCAGATCAAAAGTGGGCTCAAAGTATCGTTTTCCCAGCCCTGGTCCTCGTGGTAAGTATCCGTACCGGTTGCAAAAAACAGCACAGACTGTACTCTCCAGTAATTAGTCTCTTCGGAATAATACAAAGGGAAGAGCAGGGTTCTAAATGTGTAGTTCGATTTACTTTCCCTATAAAAAGAGAAAAACGGACGAAAGATCTTTTCCTCCTCTCCTTGTCTTTTTTCGCTTTCGTACAAAAACCAAAATTGGCTATATTCGGACGGAAAAGGAGAAATTGGCCGAAGAGGAAATTCGGAAAATAGACTTTCCGTACAAGTGAGCCAGAATAGGATGAGGGTTAAGGTTCGGATTCGCATCCTATAACACTCGTCCTAAGCTAGTAAAGGAGTTATCGTTGCTTAAAATTGCAGTACTATTCGGAGGGACATCTTCGGAACATAGAATATCCCTGAGAACAGGTGAGTTCATATGTAGGACTCTCGATTCTATGGGACACAAGGTCAAACCCATTCTAATTACGCAGGATGGCAACTGGGTGCTCCCTAGTAAGTATCGGCTTTTGTTACCTGACAACACAGCCTTGGACCCTGATTCCTACCAAAATCGTTTCGAAGAATTGCACCAAGCAAAGGCGGGTCCTTTTTTGGGTCTGGATTGCGATATCGTATTTCTGGGATTGCACGGCGGTCAGGGAGAAGACGGCTCCATCCAGGGATTTTTATCTGTGCTCGGAATTCCGTTCACTGGTTCCGGGGTAAAAGCTTCTGCATTAGCCATGGATAAGATAGGCGCGAACAAAGTCTTCCAGCAGAGTGGAATGAATGTAGCTCCTTTTTGGGAATTACGCAAAAAAGATTACGAATCCAAAGAGATCAGTTTGGATTCACTTCCTTTGGAATTTCCACTTTTCTTAAAACCTGTGCACGGTGGATCCAGCGTGAATACATTCAGAGTGGATTCCAAACACCAGCTCGCGGAAAAACTTTCGGTTTTCTTTGAAAAAGAAGAACACGCGATACTCCAAAAATTCCTCTCCGGAACTGAAGTTTCCTGCGGAGTTTGGGAGCATAAGAAAAACGGAAAGCGCAAACTCGAAGTTTTACCTCCTACGGAAATTCTTCCCGGGGGAGAATTCTTTGACATGGATTCCAAGTACAAGCCTGGACTCTCCCAGGAAATCACTCCTGCGAGATTAGAGACGAACATCATTCGTAGAATTCAGGAACAAGCAATTCTCGCGCACCAAATACTAGGTTGCGAAGGATATTCCCGCTCCGATTTTATCGTGGTGGAAGGAACTCCTTTTATCCTAGAAACCAATACTCTTCCCGGTATGACTGAAACCAGTTTGATTCCGCAACAAGCAAAAGCCGCCGGAATTACGATGGAAGAAATCTATGCAGCTCTGATCGATTTGGGAATGGAGAGAGCGGGAAAAATTCCGGTAAGCTAGGCGAAGGACAACCAGAGTATAGAAACTAGAAGGATTGATTCGGAATCCGGTGTATGTTTATCGAATTTGAAACAAAGCCAACTTTGCAAAAAAGTTGGGCTGGAATTTGATTTGCATAAGATCTCTAAAAAACGCCCGATCTTCGATCGTAAATTTTTGGATCTGACAAAATTCTATAAAATCAAGTACGGATAGAAAGTGCAGGTTCGGAGTATCAAACCAACGATAGGGGAGTAAATCAGTTACAGGAGTCTTTCCTTGGAATAAGATCTTAAATCGAACTTCCCAGTATCCAAAATTCGGAAATACTACAATTACTCTTTTTCCGATCCTTAGGCATTCTTTTATGATCTTACCTGGATGCCTGGTTTCTTGTATGGTTTGATTTAGGATGACGCAATCGAACTTTTTATCCTCGTGGTGTTCCAAGCCTTCGTCAATATCCCCGTGGTGTACATAGACACCCTTTTTGATACATTCTACGATTGCATCCTCATCCTTTTCGATTCCTTGTCCCCAGATCCCTTTTTGCTTCAGTAAGTACAGAAGATCACCGTTTCCGCAACCAAGGTCCAAGACTCGAGCCCCAGAAGGAATTACGGAGAGGATATAATCGAAATCCGGTCTTTGGATGATTTTGGATTCGGAATCGGAGATGCCTTTCATTTTTTGTAATATATATTTTTCTAAATTAATTGGCGTGATCTAAGAATCCGGCGATCACATCAGATTGCTTTGAGTTCGGCAGAAGGAAACTGTCGTGTCCCTCTTTGGATTGCAACTCTACGTAAAACACTCGTTTATCGGACGCTTCTAGGCTTTTTACGATTTCCCTAGATTGAGCCGGCGGATAAAGCCAGTCTGAACTATAAGAAATGACTAGAAATTTGCATCTTGCGGGTCTAAGCGCTGCGGTCAGTTCTTTTCCTTTACCTAAACTAAAATGGTCCAAGGCTTTCGTTACGTAAATATAAGAATTCGCGTCGAATCGGTCGACAAAACTTTCACCCTGGTAGATCAGATAACTTCCTACTGCAAAATCAGAATTCAAAAGGTTACCGCTTGGAGGATTTCTGCCGAATTTCTCCCTCATTTTATCGTCCGAAAGATAGGTGATATGTCCTACCATTCGAGCGAGTGCCAATCCTTTGCGAGGAGCATTTTCGTCATAAAGACCTTCGTTCCAATTCGGATCCGCCAAGATAGCTTGTCTGCCCACTTCGTTGAATGCGATCTGCATCGCTGAGTGTTCAGGCGCAGACGCTAGAATAATGCAATTCGTGAGCGACTCAGGGTAGGAAATACTCCATTGAAGCGCTTGCATCCCGCCCATCGAACCTCCCGCCACACAATGCAGGACTTCGATTCCAAAACTTTCTACGAGCAGTTTCTGAGCCTTGACCATGTCCGAAATAGAAACGAACGGAAAGCTAGACCCGTATTGTCTGCCGCTGACCGGATTGATTGTAAGTGGACCGGAAGAACCTTTGCATCCCCCAATCACATTGGAAGAGATCACAAAGAACTTTTCGGTATCGAAGGCTTTTCCCGGACCTATATATTCATCCCACCAGCCGGGTCTTTTGTCTTCCCGACTATGGTAGCCGGCTGCGTGCGCATCTCCGGAGAGTGCATGGCAAACTAAGATTGCGTTATCTTTTTGTTCGTTCAGCTTACCATACGTTTCATAGGCTAAGATAAGTGGAGAAAGAAGTGATCCGTTGTCCAGGCGCAGGTCTGGCAGAGTAATCGATTGGGTTTTTACAATTCCTAGATTCGAAGTCACGCCTTTGTTTCGCAAAATGTTTGGTTCTACTTTTGTCAATTTAGTAGATATGCTCAAAAAATAATCAATAAAAATACGCTAAAATAAATAAATAATTTGATATAGCGGATACGAAGAAAAAAAACAGTTGGTTGAATTGAAATTCAGTTCTTCTAATAGAAATTAATTTCCTAAAACTGTTGTGGCTTCGTAAAATCACGGGTTTAGGTCATGGAATGTGTGACAGAATATTCAGAATTTGGCAGTTCGTTACGATATTATGGATACGCATTTCTAGATCTTTTTTAGGATACGATTTAGTTCGAATTCATCATTAGGTCAGGTTCATGGGATCTTGTAAAAAGAATACTGGTAACATTTCGTTCATCGTGCCTTGGGTGCTCGGATTTTTGTGCTTTTTGCTGCCAATGATCGTGCCCGCGGATTTGCACGCCCAACTTTGGGTACCTCCCGGAAGACAGTTCCAACAACCACCTGATCCGTTCACTTTTGATGCTGGTATCAATAAGTTTAATAAGGATTATTACTTCTACGTTGCTCCCACTCTCAACTTAGACTTTGGAGGAGAATTCGGTCTTTCTCTCACCGCTCCAATGAACTTCTTGGCTTATGATGTGGATCCAAAAGATCCTACGCAAAAAATCGGATCGCTTCGTAAAATAGACTACGACCAGAAGTCGGATTACTTGAGGGTAATCAATCATATCTGGTACGGTACTTACGGTTTATACAAACCCGGAGAAGTGACCTTTTCTTTTTTCGCTGGGAAAATATTCGATGGTTATATTGGGCACGGGACCATCGTGAACCGATACGTAAACAACCAAAGGATCGATATATATAACGCCGGTTTGATGGCGGACTTCAACACTGACTTTGGTGGTGTGCAAGTATTTACAAATTCGGTCTATACGAGAGAAGTCGCTGCAGGTAGAGTCTATATTCGGCCGTTTGCAATCGCATTCAAACTTTTTGATATACTTACTGGCCGCGACAAGTTTTTCACTATGCTGACAGTGGGACAGGGAAGCGTGCTAGATGAAGCCGGTAGAAAAAAAGTATACGAAGAAGCTGGAGTAGAGGGGGAGGACAGAGAGAAATATAGAGCTTTGGTCGAAGACCAAAAAACGAAAGAGCAAAAAGAGGAAATGATTCCTGCGGATAAAAAGAAAGAGGATAAGGAAAGCACTAGCAAAAGGCTAAGAGAATTCTTTAATCAGGATAATTTCACGAACAGATTTGCAATCGGATATACGACCGCCTTTGATAATAAAGCACCGACCCAACTACAATTCGATACCACAGGTAGACTCAGATTAGATTCTAATAATAATCCTCAGGTGGACGAAACTCAAAAGCTTCAGATCGAAGGATTCGATGCAGAATACAAACTATTGAGTGCAAAGTACGTGGAGCTGACTCCTTATTACGATATCAATAAAATCAAAACTTTGGATGGGACCAAGGGCACTCACTACGGCGCTATGCTCAGACTAGGTGGTAAAGATATCTACGTCAAAATAAAGCCAGAATATCGAAATATGAATTCGAATTACATCCCGATGTATTTCGACAGCTTTTATGAGATAGAAAGATACCAGGCGAACGTGTCTTCCAAGATTCCAGAAACTAAATTGGAGCACGCAAAGCTGGCGGATCCGGACGGACCAAAGCTAAAAGGGAATTTCACTTCCGTTATATTCAATTTTTATAGATTGTCCTTGGAAGCGAACTACGAGAATTATTCCGGTCCGGACAATTCTCGTATCTTCGTAGGTCTATATATTCCGTTTGGAACTACTCTTTTGATTTCCGGCTACTATACGAAGAAGAATTTCAACGAAAACAAAGAGGCCTTCAAGTTGGACAATAACTCTGTGGGTGCGATCGAAGTCGCTTTGAATCTTGGATTTATCAGTTTAAAAGTTCAGAATGTAAGAAGATGGGTCTATGACTCCACATCAAATCAGTTCATCGCAAACGATGAGCAGAAAGTACTTTTTTCCAGCGCAGTAAACTTTTAAGGAATTCGATAGAACCGTTCTGTTCGGGAATGGTTCTTTTTGGACTTGGAATTTATTTTCGTGCAAGTATTTCTTCCCATCGGGACAACAAGAAAGCCAGAGCCTGCTCCGTCCTGAGAACTTTGCTAGAAACTTTCACCGGTTTGCATCCAGCTTCGGATAATATCTTTTTTTCTCTCTTGGACCACCCGGGTTCGGGTCCGAGTAAAAATACGGAATCAGAAAGAAATCCAGGATTGGAGCTGAAGTAGACAGATAAATCGGAACCCTTTCTGTCCAAGTAGTACATGTTTTTGTTTTTTTCTAGAATTCGATCTAGCAAAGATTTAGTTTGTAGTTTTGGGCTGAGATGATTTCCGGCCGAACTAAAATTCAATTTCACTACTGGGTCGTACGCATTCCAGCCTTGTTCCATTCCGATTCTAAGTTCCGATCGAATTACTTCGGATTTCCATATCGGGGAGGTGAAATACTCCTTTCTGGAAAGATCCGTGGCAAAAAATTCCAGTTCGTGCACTCCCCAGGTCCCGGAAAGCTGCAACAATTTCTCTACAGTAGGTGGTCTCTGGATCGCAGACCATAGAATCAGTTTCGGCGACCTTCTACTCGGAACTAACAAGGGTCTGTAAGTTCCTACAATGGAGGTTTCGTCCATTTTTTCGATTCTAAAAATCCCGATCGATCTGTTTGCTAGGGCAGTTTTTAACCTATCCCCCGGATTCTTTTTTAAGATTTTTTGAATATGTTGAACGACTCTAGGACTTTTCAGTTCGAACTTGTTCGCAGTATTCGAGATCGCGTCTTCATTTGATAGAAGAAGCAAATTCATTAGATTTGGTACTGAGGTTCTTCTTCGGAATCCGAAGGTGGATTAGGAGGAGGTTCCTGAGGAACTTGCTGCTGATCAGGAGGTGCTTCTTCCCATTCGATTCTGACTTTTTCAGATTCTTTTCCTGCAGGAAAAAAACAGGTGCGGATAATTCCGATGAGTACGAAGGCTATTAAAATATTACGAGCGAGCCTTTTACTGAACTCTCTATATTTGGAACTAAAAGTCGGGGCTTGGTGTCCTCCATTTCGAATTGTGCGAAACGGATTTTCCCATTGAAACTGGTGGTCTGGAGTAGATTCCGTATTCTTCTTTCGGAAACGGTCTCTTAGATTTTCAAAATGTTTACGTAGAAAAAGTGAAAATCCTTTGAGAGATCGGTTATGCTCCGGCTCTTGGTCTGAATTTTCAGATTCTAAAGCTCCGCCCTGGTATGCAGACAAATCAGAGGGATCGAAAAGAAAGGAGTAATTACAACGAGGACATCGTACCTGCACCTTTCCGAGATCCAGAGGAAGTCGGAGAGGTGTTTGGCACGAAAAACAGGGGAGAATATACCGCACTTAGTAATGCAGAGATTCTTTTAGAACTTCTACGTTTTCCTTATAGTTGTCATTCCCCAACTGATCATTATAATCAAAGATCTTGGTGAAAAGGCGATCAAAGGCGTCCAGATGTTTGATATAGAAATTCTTTTTGAACTGATTTCTGGTGGTGTGGGTCTTAGTATTTTCCATGCTCGCCAGAATGTACTTACCAACTCCTTTTTCACCTGGAGTTTCAGAACGTCCGAATTCCGGATAACCGTTTCTTTGGTAGTACAGCTCTATCTTATCATTGTGAGCAGGTTGCGAATTTGGTCCTCTGTCGATGACATCGGAAACCGCCTTGTCCTCGATCATGTAGTTATTCTTATAAACTCTGCTGATGATTTTCGAAATATTACGAGGAGGCTCCATACGAGGATCCGGATCGTTTGAGTTTGCGCCTTCAAAATACAATTCCATGTATTTCGCTAGACCACCTTGCACGAGCCTACCTTGTCCTCTTTCCTCATCTCGGATAAAGTCGTAAACTTCAACGCGGATGCAGTTATTTGCAGGATCTTCCTGGTTCACTGCTGCTACACATTCGTCCGCGGTTCCCTTTCCTTTAAAAAGAACTGTGCGGAAAGGAAGGATTCTCACCTTCATTTTCATGAGTACAGTATGTCTAGTGAGTCTTTGATTCAGTTCAAATACTCTTTCATCTAAACCTTTTTCCGTCTCTAGGATCGCTGTTCCAGCTTGAAGGTCTTCTCTTTTCTGGCCTTTGGTTTGTTGGTCCTGTGCATGGACCAGGCCACTTATCGCCAAAATGGCTAGGCAAAACACGAATTTGCTTTTCATCGTCCCCTATTCCTTGGTCTTTAAAGCGGTATTAGAAAGATTCGGTTTTATCCGAAAAAATCCTGTCTTAAATATCGGTGAAATACTTTTCAAAATTAAATGGTCAGCTTCAGATTTTTAGTCTGAAACCCAAGGAAATTCCGGTTTATTTTCCGTGTTTTCCACTGGTTTCTAAGTACAGTTCATACGGTGGGGGAAGCGGACTCAATCCTTTTTCGATCAAATTGGCGGCCCATCTGCGTTCCGTAAAATCGCAATAGTCTCTCAAATCTCGACCGGATTTGCCCTCCAACCTCTTTGCGATTTCAGTCCTTTCATTTAGCGACAAATGTAAAGCGTAGTTTCCTAATATTGCGGCCCTTTCTTCCAAATTCGGTAACGGAAAATACACGGATCGATCAAAGCGTGAGACCAAGGCTCTATCCAGATCCTGTTTTCTGTTGGTAGCCCCTAGGGTAATTGATTTTTGGCCTCCTTCGAATCCGTCCAGTTTTCGGAGTAAAACAGAAAGTATGTTTCTAGTTGCTTCGAACAATCCGTCGTCTCTAGAGCCTGCTAAGGAATCTATTTCGTCCAAAAAAAGTAAGCAAGAAGGGAATAGAGATGCTGCATCGAACACATAAGCCATGTTTTGCGCGCTTTCTCCGTAGTATTTGCTCAGAATGGATTCCACTGGTACGTAAATGAGGGGGATTCCAGTCATACAGGATACTACTTTTGCCATTGTAGTCTTTCCCACGCCCGGCTCTCCTTCGAGCAAGACCGCTCTGGGCTTGGTTCTGCCAGGAAACTTTCGGGTCATCTTTGCAACTTCTTCGAATGTTCCTGGAGATTTTAAAGGAAGGATAATGGATTCTAAAATCTGCCTTTTTACTTCTTCGTATCCTGCGATTGCATCGAAGGTAAACCAATCTCCTTTTTGCTTTGCTTCTTCGGGATCATAGACTTCGATTCCGAGTCGGATCAGCAGATCTTTTGGATTCTGGATGGATTCCTTTCTAGATTGTCTCAAGAAGCGAAACAGATCGATTGCGGCAAAGATTTCTTCTCTAGTGAAATCTCCTCTTTTCGTGATCTCTACTCGGTTTTGGGTCCTACCTTGATAAAATCTGAATTTGGCATTATCTAGAAGGTTTTTTGTCTCGAACAGATTTTCGTTTAAAGCCTGGAGACAGTAATAGCCGGGTTCAAAAGTATGTACCCGCAGGTTTTCTACGTGATTTTTCACGATTTGCATGCAGTCCAAAAGTTGGGACTTTTCTAGAACAGGGCAGGGGAATTCTATCTTTAGGTCCTTCTTATCCGGGCCAAAGCTAGGTATTTCCGAATCAGAAGCTCCTGTGGAGAGCAATTCCGAGGTTAGCAATTCTTTAGCAGATCTAAAATCTAGGGTGCTGGATGGGGAGGGCCTGGAGGGTGGGTTCCAATCTTCTGGTTTCATACGAAAAGAATTTCTCTTGTAATATCTGTCGGTCCTGTCGAAGAATTTAGAAAGGCCTAAAAGGAGGCAACCCTTATGGGTGAAGGATCTCTCTCCCAAGAAGATATAGACGCGCTACTCACAGGTTCCGCACCCCCAAGTCCGGGAGGTGGCGGCGGTGGAGGCGGTGGCGCCGATTTTAATCTGAGTGGAGAATTGGACTCTCTTTTGGGAGACGCCGGTGGTGGAGGTGGCTCTGCCGGTGGCGGCGGTGGAGGGGGAGGAGCTCCTTCGTTTGCGGATATCGCGGCTGCTTTGGGACCTTCGAGTACACCTGCTCCGCCGAAGCAAGCACAGAGATCCGCTTCTGTTTCTTCGAATACAGCGAACTTAAATTTATTATTAGATGTACATATCGCGCTCACAGTTGAACTGGGTCGCACCAATATGTTTATTAAAGATGTACTGGCATTGAGCGAAGGTGCTGTGGTGGAGCTGGATAACGCGGTCGGAGAGGAACTAGATATCCTTGCGAATGGAAAGCTCGTAGGAAAGGGAAGACTCGTACTGTTAGATGATTACTACGGAATCAAGATCACAGAGATCTTGGATCCGGATCGCAGAATGATGATGTAAGAACCGAGCGAAGTCCGGTGGATCCAAATTAGGATCCACCTTCGAACTATTTGTTTTTTGCCTCTGCAAAAATTAGAAAATCCTTAAGAAGCTTTTCCGTCCGAACCAAGAACTGACTTCATTACTGATTTGAAATTGGAGAGATTGAGGGGGAGTACCAACTCGGTTCCTTCCTGTCCGAGTTTTTCCACTTCCTTGATAAATCTTTGCGCGATTCTTAGTTTTACCGCGTCCTTTCCGCCTTTGGTCTTGATAGAAGCAGCGATCAGCTCGATTCCTTTTGCTGTCGCGGTTGCGATGGATTCGATCTCAGTGGCCATACCTTCCGCCTCGTTGATCCGCTTTTGCTTTTCCCCTTCGGATTTGTTGATCGCCTCTTCCTTCACACCAAGAGAACGATTGATCCTGGAGTCTCGATCTCCTTCGGACAAGGAGATTTGAGCCTTTTTGGTGATTTGGGCTTTCTTCTCCTTTTCCATCGCCTCGATGACTGATTTGGGAGGAGAGATGTTTACGATTTCGTAGCGATTGACTCTGACTCCCCAAGGTTCTGCTGCTTGGTCCAACACTTCCAGAATCTTGCTGTTGATCGCTTCTCTGGTTTCGAAAGTTGTATCCATGTCCATGGTTCCGATAATCGCTCTCATCGTAGTCTGCACAAGCTGAGTGACCGCAAATCGGTAGTCGTCGATTCCATAACTTGCTTTCTGCGGATCCAATACTCTCAGATACAGAATCCCATCCATGTCCACTTTCACGTTATCCTTTGTGATACAAGTCTGGGGAGGAACATCAATCGCTTGTTCTTTTAACGTGTGATAATAAGAGTCCTCATCGATGAATGGAATCAGAATATGAAAACCAGCGTGAAGAGTTCTGCTGTATCTTCCCAATCGTTCTACGATAATGCACTCTTGAGCCGAAACGATTCGGATCGATCGATAGATTTTGTAAGCTAGATACAAAAAGAAGAGTGTCCAGAAAATTCCGAGAAAGTATGCCTGAAATGTATCCATATTGATCTCCTTATTCCTGGCTGGACCCTAGATCCGGCAGTTTGTTTGTAACTTTAGAAAATCCTTCAAAGAAACTTACGATTCCAGCGATCTCGGTCGGAAGTACGGTCGTTTTTGCCTTCCCTAGTATTTCTCCAAGTCCTGTAAGATACTCTTCCGTGATCTGTAAGTTTACCGCTTCGGATCCACCATCGAGCAGGATAGAATCCGCGATCATTTGAATCCCTTTGGATTTTGCTCCTGCGATCAATTCGATCTCACGAGCCTTACCAGCGGCTTCGTTTACCTTTTTCATTTTCTCGCCTTCCGAGAAATTGATCGCTTCTTGTCTTTCTCCCATGGATCTGTTGATCCGAGCTAGCTTTTCGCCTTCGGAGATAGTGATCTCTGCTCTTTTCACTCTTTCTGCTTTGACCTGCTCTTCCATCTCGTGGAGGATTTCCTTTGGAGGAGAAATGTTTTTGATCTCGTATCTAGTAACCTTGATTCCCCAAGGATCCGTAGCTTCGTCCAAACCTCTGACCACGTTTGCGTTGATATCGTCTCTTTCTGAAAAGGTATGATCTAACACCAGTTTACCGATTTCGGAACGAAGAGTGGTTTGAGCCAGCTGAATGGTGGCATTTTGAAAGTTTTCGATTTCGTAAGACGCCTTGTAAGGATCCACGACTCTCAGGTAAAGTACTCCGTCCACTAGGATGGAAACGTTATCTTTTGTAATACAAGTTTGAGGCGGAATATCTATCGCAATTTCTTTCAGATTTTGTCTGTACCGAACTCTATCGATGAGTGGAATCAGGAAATGAAATCCTGCATTGAGAGCCCCTCGAAATACCCCGAGTCTTTCTACAACATAGCTGTAGTTTTGGGGCACGATAATAAAAGTTTTGCGTATGACATAGATCACCGCAATGAAAACCAGGGTAATGTAGAACATGATGTTTCGGCCTCCTATAAAAACCTTACAATTAGTGCTCGCCGTTGGATAGATCTAAGGGCTCTACGATAAAGGTCAAATTCTCTCTTTCCAGAATTTTTGCCTTTCTGCCAGAAGGAATTCTCTTGGTTTTGCTGATCGCATCCCATTCCGTACCTTGAAATAGAACTCTTCCGCCTTTTCTCTCTACCAGGACGTCCCTGACAACGGGAACGATTTTACCTGGGGCGTCCTCTTGGTCGTACTTTGCCTTTTCAGTGGAGGAAGGAAAAAATTTTCGAACTGCTTGTCCTCCAACCAATATCAGAACTACGGAAAATAGTCCCCAGATTCCGAATTGGGTCATAAGGCTCATTTCAATAAAATAAGAAAGGGATCCGACGAGAACCGCGGCAGTTCCTAGGAACATGACAAAAGTCCCGGGGATAAAAAATTCGGCAACGATCAGAAAAATTCCAGTACCGATCCATAAAGCGCTAGTTGCATTTCCGCTGCTTAGAAAGTCCATTTACCGCTCTCTTTAGATCGCAAAATTCTACTTCCAAATTCTATTCACTTCACTACCTTTGCGGAAGAAAGATGAAAAGAAAAGTTGCCATCCTTGGAGTCTGCACGATTGTTTTGATCGGAGTACTCCAGTTTGTTCCAGTAGAATTCCCGTCTGGGGAGAATGCTAAGGAAATCATTACGGAAGAAACCGTCAAAAAGATTTTTCGGAAGTCTTGCTATGATTGTCATTCGGATTTGGTCCGTTGGCCCTGGTATTCAAAAATTTATCCGATTTCGGTGTATTTAGCACAGCACGTAAGGGACGGAAAAGAGGAGCTGAATTTCTCTTCTTGGGAAGATTTGTCTCAGGATAAACGTCTAGACAAAGCGGAGGACATCGTAGAAGAAGTAGAAGAAGGTAAAATGCCTCCTTGGGATTATCGACTACTTCATCCGGATTCCAAATTGACTGAGGAGGAAGTAGTACATTTGAAAAATTGGCTGAAGAATTACCAAGGAACCGAAAGCGAATGAAGGAATCCAAAAGCAATCAGATCCCTTCCGAAAAACTTTGGGGGGGAAGATTCGAAGAGAAAGCTTCTCCTATTATGGAAAGGATTGGAGAATCCATTTCCTTCGATAGAAAATTGTACAAAGAAGATCTAGAAGGAAGCCGAGTCCATGCAAAAATGCTAAAGAGCATCGGGATTCTAGATTCGCAAGAATTGGATCAAATTTTGGACGGATTGAAAACGATAGAATCCGAAATCGAATCCGGAAAATTTACTTATACAAGTGAACTCGAAGACATCCACATGCACGTGGAACACAGGCTCACAGAACTAAAAGGAGACGTCGGAAAAAAATTACACACTGCTCGTTCTAGAAACGATCAGGTAGCACAAGACGTCCGACTTTATATTCGAAATCGAATTCGCGAAATCCTGGCGATCATCGAGATTTTACGCGAAGCATTATTAGAACAAGCGAAAGTAAATCTGGATACGATCATCCCTGGATATACTCACTTGCAAGTTGCACAACCAATTCGGGCTTCTCATTTTCTCTTGGCGTATTTCTGGATGTTCACAAGAGATAGAAATCTTTTCGAATTTGCAGATTCTACGAACGACGAACTAGTGTTAGGTTCCGGAGCGATGGCGGGGGTAAATTACGAGAATGATCGGGATTTTCTGGCAAAAGAATTAGGAATCCCTAAAATATCTCCGAACTCTATGGATGCGGTCTCAGGAAGAGATCATATGTTGCAGTTTTTGTTTGCCTGCACTCAGACGATGTTACACGCTTCTAGATTTTGCGAAGATCTGATTCTGTATACTTCTCAGGAATTCGGATTGGTTCGTCTGCCGGATTCGCTCACTACGGGATCCAGTATCATGCCACAGAAAAAGAATCCGGATATCGCGGAATTAATCCGTGGAAAGGCGGCAAAAACGATCGGGAACTTGAATCACCTCGCAGTCCTTCTAAAAGGTTTACCCCTGACATACAATCGGGATTTGCAGGAGGACAAGATTTCTCTTTTCGAAGCTTCAGATACGGTTTTGATTAGTCTGGAAGGTTTGGCCGCCATGGTGAAGCAAATGAGTTTTCGTCCTGAAAAAGCGGAAAGATCTTTAAAGGACGGATTTTCCACCGCCACGGATTTAGCGGATTTTCTTGTGGGTCAAAAGCAAGTCCCTTTTCGCACGGCTCACGAACTCGTGGGAAAATTAGTATCTGAATGCGTCAAGACGAATGAAAACTTGTTTACGATTTCTGAATCTGTTCGAGCCTCCATTTCCCCTCATTTTACCGGGGAAGAATACTCTCGAGCTATTTCTCTGGAATTGTCCGCCGACAAAAAGAGAAGCTACGGCGGGACAGCAAGAGATCGACAACTGGAACAAATGAAATTGGCATCTGAATCCATTGATAGTAAAAAAAGGAAATAGAATGAATCGCTTTAGAATATTGGCAGTCTTTGCCATAGTAATAACTTATTTAGGCTTTGGTTGTAAACAATCCCCTTATGCAAAACAGGAATACAGGCCCGAGCCTTATTCTCCGATATCGGTAGTTGTTAAAAGAAAGGATGGAGCCGGGCTTTCTTTACCCGAAAAACCCGCGATCTATGCGATTCTTCAAACGAATCAAGGAGATATGATATTAGAATTATATGATAAAGATGCACCGATTACGGTGCAGAATTTCATAGATTTGGCTCAAGGGGAAAAGGAATTCGTGGGCAGGAACGGCCAAAAGCAGAAAAAACCATTTTATGATGGGTTGACTTTTCACAGGGTTATTGAAAATTTCATGATCCAAGGTGGTTGTCCTAACGGCGACGGAACAGGAGGCCCCGGATACAGATTCGAAGACGAGATTAACGCTAAGTCTTTGGGACTGGATCAGATGAGGGTAGGGCAAGTGCCATATTACGCTAGTTATCTGCAGAGAGTCGTAGCTAAGGAAATGAATCTTAAGTCGATGAGAGAGTTCGAAGAAAAACGGGAAGAATTCGAATCCAATTATGAAAAGGCAAAAAGTCTTTCCGTTATGGAAGTTTTGTTCCGACTAGGCTATCGATACAACGAGACAGTAAACAGTCATAAAGCGATTAAGGGAGCCCTAGCAATGGCTAACGCAGGCCCGAATACGAACGGATCTCAATTTTTTATCAATCAAGTGGATACTCCGCACTTGGATGGATTGCATACAGTCTTTGGACAATTGGTCAGAGGCGGTGATGTGCTAGACAGAATCGTAGCCACTGAAGTTTCGAGCAAGGGTAAGGTAAAGTCTAGTATTCGAAAAGTATTAATCATAGATCGGAGAACTGCTACACAGTGAGCTCTTTTGCTTCGAATAAATCTTTGTTAGAGATTGCTCGGGAACTTGGAAATTATTCCCCCGGCGGGAGTGGAAATCAGGTTTTGGAAGCACTCTCTAAATTGGATCTGGAAGAAGCAGAAGTGCAGGGTTTGATTCAAGCCAAGAATCACGAAGAAACTCCTTCTAGTTTTCCAGGGGTGGCCGGATTCATGAGATTGGTGCAGCAAAATAGGCAACAGACGAATCAAGCTTACGAGGAGGCGATGGCTCGTTATAGTACGGTCAATTCCATGACAGCAAAGCGAAAGCCCACGGAAGACGAAGCAAAGCTAAAACAGACTCTTACGGACTATATTTTAAAAGTAGAGTCCGTATTCGAGAAAAACGATCTGATGGATGAATCATTGTTAAAAGAATTGAACCGGTTTATTACCGGCCTGGATTCTAGCGAATTACTCTCCGAAAACAACATTTCCAGTCTGATGCTTTCTCCCAAGGTAAGTTCCGCCATCCAACCGTTTTTCAAAAAGCTTGCAGAGTGCTACGACGAGTATTCCAAGATTCATCCGGTCTTGAACCGGTTAATCCGGATTTCCAACTATGTCATAGAAGACGCCGGAAAATAGATTTCTGGCGGTTTTTTCCTAGGAAGAGTCCGTTTTTTGCCGAAGTTTGTAAAGATAGGAGATTGGAGTCCGAATAGGTCGATTGGATCGAAGGACCTCCTACAATTAGGTTTCTAGATGAATCTGCGTTTATTCGGTATCTCTTTCTTACTGTTGGTTTGCCATAGCTTATCCTCCTATCCGCACAGGGACGCGAGAGGAGAGGTTTCGGAAAATTACATGAGGCAGCAAGGGATCGTAAATGTGGAACTGCCAAAAATGCAATTTTCTGAGAACGAGCCGATCAAAATAGAAGTGACGGTTCGCAACACTGGGAACGAAGCACTTAGGATTTTTCCTGCGACTCAATCCAACGAATTGTACAAATCGTTTCAAGTCATAGTAAGAGACGAGGACGGAAGGACCGTCACTAGAACGGAAGGAGAACCGAAACAAGATCCGGTCCGAGTCAGAAGAAACAGAATTCAGAATCATGTAGGAGATGATGTAAAAGAGATTATCCTACATACGAACGAAACATTCAAAAAAGAGATACGTTTGGACCAGCTCTACGAGTTTGAACCCGGAAAGAAATATTTTATCACAGCTTACTTCTACCCAAACATCAGCGAATATAGCGATCATTTTGTTCGCTCCGAGAACCATCCATATTTTACGATAGAAGAACAAAGGAAACAGTGGGTACTGCCGGGAGTGCCTCACCAAGATCCTGTCGTGGACGGACTAGAGCCGGAGGAAGTCATACATCTTCTCTTGGGTGCGGAAAAAAAGGGGAACTGGAAACTAAACTTTAAATGGATCCACTTTCCAGAATACGTGCAGTCTTACGATAGATTTGCTAAGGATTACAACGACTCCGAAGAAGGAGAAAAGGATTTCATTCTGGAAGAATTTCGTAGATTTTTGACCCAGAATAGATCCGGCGTGCTACAATATTACAAGATTCTTGGGGTGGAGAAGATCCATTCGAATCTGTCTAAAGTAAGGGTCGCGATCGAAAGACAGATTAACAAAGTGCCGGTTCGATACGAATATATTTATACTCTCAAAAGAGTTCCTGAAGAAGACGGAAGCTTTTGGAAAGTGGCTAGCTTGATTGCAAAGGTACGGAAATGACAGAAATATTATCGCAAGATGAAATAGATGCGCTTCTGAACGCGATTTCTAGCGGAGAAGTGAGCGAAGACGAATACTCTTCCGTCGGAGAACAAAAGAAAGTTAAGATTTACGACTTTAAGAGGCCGGATAAGTTTTCTAAAGACCAAATTCGTACCTTGCAAATGATGCACGAAACTTTTGCTCGTTTGGCTACGACCGGACTTTCGGCACAGCTCCGAGCTTTAGTGCATGTGCACGTAGCCGCGGTCGATCAGCTTACCTACGAGGAATTTATCCGCTCGATTCCAAATCCGACAACCCTCGCGGTTATCAATATGGACCCACTGAGAGGTTCTGCGATTTTAGAAATAGATCCTTCGATTTCATTCACGATCATCGACCGTCTGTTTGGTGGAAAGGGAGAGACTGCAAAAATCAGCCGGGAACTTTCCGAAATTGAGATGAGCGTAATGGAAGGGATTATCGTGAGAATTCTCGGAAACATGAGAGAAGCTTGGTCTACTGTAATCGATTTAAGACCTCGTCTCGGTAACATCGAGACCAATCCACAGTTTGCTCAGGTAGTTCCTCCGAATGACATGGTGGTTCTTATCAACTTAGAAACTAAGATCGGGGAAGTGGAAGGTCTCACCAATCTTTGTATTCCTTATATTACGATTGAACCTATCATCAATAAGCTTTCCGCGCAATACTGGTATTCCTCCATCCGGAAAGGAGAGTTGGACGAAAACAGAGCCATTATCCAAGAACGATTGGACCAAGTACAGATTCCTGTCATCGCAGAAGTAGGTTCCGTGGATATTTCGATTGCGGATTTCATGAACCTAACCGTCGGAGATGTAGTGAAGTTAGAAAATACCACAACAAGATCGGATATGCTCGTAAAAGTGGGCGAACGAAAAAAGTTCAAATGCTTACCGGGAAGAGTGGGAAATCGTTTAGCCGTACAAATTGGCGAAAGAGTAGAAGATATTCCAGACGAATTACTTGGCTCTACGCGCTCCGAGCAGGAATATTAGAGTTTCCTGAGATAATAAGAAACGAGAACTGAATCCATACTATCTATGACTGGCGAAATATAGTTCATTAGAAAAGATTCCAATAAAAAAGGCGGGAAGTTCCCGCCTTTGCACGTTTCGAAATTTTGAATGCCTACGTTAGTCAAATTTCGAAGAATGGATTACTTTTTCCAGTGAATACACTCACCTGGGCATTCGTCCATTTCTTTCTGCACTGTTTTCCAGTCTTCTTCAGGGATTTGCGCTTGGTTGACCATTTCTCCGCCGATATGAGTTTCTGAAGTGTCATTCTCATCCATTTGGAAATATTTTGGAAGGTTGTCGGCGCACTGGTTACAGGAAGTGCAGTTGTCCTTGTCAACGTAAGCGATTTTAGTTTGTCCCATAGGCTTGGGTTCTCCTCGAAGTAGTCCTGACTTTTGTGCCCGTACTCGGGTCTAAAGCTACATTTTCTATCCCTAGGTTAGACGGCAAGCCTTTTCTTTGACCCATTCTAACCTTCCAGCATATAGTGGTCCGACTTTTGGGATTCTTGGGATGCAGGCAGGGCAGAATCTGGAAAAGTTAAGAATTGGCAGGAAATCGATCAGTCGATCGTAAAAATGTGGACGAAAAGAAATTTCCCCCATAGTCTTCCTCGAAACCCATTTTCATAGGGAGATTAGAACAGAATGAAACGGTATAGTATCGTTTTCTTAATTACCATCTTGGCATTTTCCATAGGTTGCCGCAAAGCAAAAGAAGACCTGCAAGGCGGTGTCATCACATTTACAAAAGGTTCCGTGCAGCTGTTTGACAAGGATGGAAAGTCCAAAGAAGTCAAAGTAGACTCTTTTCTTCTCCCGGAAGATAGGATCTCCACCGGTAAAGATTCCTTGGCGGATATTCAGTTGATGGACGGAGTCGTAATTCGTGTGAAAGAAAACACAAACCTTACACTTAAGAAGATCTTTGTGGATTCTGCGAATGGAGACTTGTTCACTGATTTAGGTCTGAACAAAGGAAAGATATTCTCCAAAGTAAATACGAAGCTGGGCAAGGGTAGTAAGTTCTCTGTCACGACTCCTACCGTTGTGGCTTCCGTTCGTGGTACTGAATTTGCGGTCGAAGATACTGGAAAAGGTGCCCAAGCCTTGGTCGCAGACGGATCTGTAGCAGTGAGCAATGCAGACCGCCCAGAACAAGAAGCAGTGGCCGAATCTGGGGAAAAGGTCAGTTCCGATGGAAAAACCTTGCAAGAGGGAGAACTCACTGATGCAGAGAGACAAGAGTTGGAAAGCGACTCTGCTACCATCCAGTCGATTACAGAAGAGCAAAGAGCTAGGATCCAAGAAATCCTGAAGGACTTCCAGGAAAACAAGCAACGCATTCTCCAAGGATTAGAAGAGCAAAAAGAGAGAAATCGTGAGCTAATCGAAGGCGCCAAAGAAGAAAACCGCAAGTTGCTAGAAGAAGCAAAAAACGCGGGCAAAGAAGAGAAAGAAGCGATTCGTAAATCCGCAGAAGAGGAAAAAGAAAAAGTGAAGTCTTCTATGGATAAAGCAAAGGAAGAGCTCGAAAAATCTAAGAAGTCTTTGAAAGATCAAGTCAAACCGCAATAGACTTGTCTATAAGGTTTACCGAGGAAGGGTCACAATTCAGTGGCCCTTTTTTATTCGCTTCCCTTTTCTCTGAGTTTGTAAAAAAGAATAATACTCGTAAGGATCAGTGTGAATGCATTGGCGAGTATGATTGGTAGGTCGGACTTTAAGATTCCATAAACAAGCCAAAGACCTACTCCTGTTGTTAGAACAACATACATATTTCTAGAAATATCTCTAGTTTTTCCATCTAACACTACTTTAACGACCTGAGGAACAAAGGAGATCGTAGTCAATATTGAGGCCAGGTACCCGATCCAAATTCCGTGTTCCAATTTACTTAGAACCTTCAGCGCTGTATTCTCGCGTCACCACAGTCTTAATTCCGCCTCTTAAGTTATAGTCGCCGGACACCTTCAGATATTTTGGATGCACCGACTTAACGATATCTTCTAGAATCCGATTCACTACGTTCTCATGAAAGATTCCTAGGTTTCTGTACGCTAAAATGTATTCTTTTAAGGACTTTAGTTCCAGGCAGCGGGTGGTCGGAATGTATACAATTTGTATAATCCCAAAGTCCGGCAGACCGGTTTTTGGACAGATCGCAGTGAATTCCGGAATGGTAAAATCGATTGTGTAATCCTTCCCCTCGTACACATTGGCGAAAGATTCGATCTCCGGAAGTTCCATGCTGGGAATATGGTCTTGCCTACCTTCGTAGGAAGAGATGCCTGGTTGGTTGGGTCGGTGTTCCATGTTACTCCCTCGGGTACCAGAGTTTCTCGGAAGCCTTTACTGGGAATCCTTTTTACCGACCAAGAATCCGGAGCGAAACTAGCTGCAAGCATGAAACATAAAGATGTGATCGGTGTCATTGATTTTGGAGGACAATACGCTCACTTAATTGCGTCCAGAATCCGTCGACTCGGAGCCTATTCCGAAATATTATCCAACGAAGAACCATTAGAAGCCTACCAAAAAATGTCGGGACTAATCCTTTCCGGAGGTCCAGAAAGCGTCTACGAAGCGGGCTCTCCCCAGATTCAATCGAAAGTGTTAGATCTGCCTATTCCAATATTAGGAATTTGTTATGGACACCAATTGATGATGAAAGTTCTGGGAGGGGAGGTAAAGAAAGCCGGAACCGCGGAGTACGGACATGCCTCATTGGACATTTCTCATAATGGAAAAAGTTTGTTATTAGAAGGCTTCAAGGGAGGGGAGACTGTGTGGATGAGCCACGCAGACGAAGTAGTTTCGCTACCTTCCGGATTTGTTCCTATGGCTTCTTCCACTGATTGCAAGTTTGCTGTCGTGGAAAATGCTGCCTCTCGTAAATTCGCAATACAATTTCACCCGGAAGTAACTCATACCGAAAAAGGAAACGAGCTACTCAAAAACTTTATCCGTATTTGCGGAGTCAGCAATACATGGGATCTGAAGCAATTCTTAGAATTAAAAGGAATAGAACTGAAAAAAACAGTACCCTCTGACAAGAAAATATTCTTACTAGTCTCTGGAGGGGTGGATTCCACAGTATCCTACCTTTTGCTCACTCAAGCGTTAGGAAAGGAAAGAGTAAAAGGAGTACTCATAGACACCGGATTTATGAGAAAGGATGAGGTGGCTCATTTAGAAAAGAACCTAGCACCTCATGGAATTCATTTGCACGTGCACGATTCTTCTCAACTATTTTACGAAAGCTTAAAGGGAAAGACAGACCCAGAAGAAAAGAGAAAAATCGTAGGAAATCTATTTCTAAAAGCTCAGGAAAATTGTGCCAAAGAACTGAATCTGAATTCGGAAGAATGGTTATTAGGACAAGGAACCATTTATCCGGATACGATCGAGAGCGGTGGTACGAAACATTCCCATACGATCAAGACTCACCACAACAGAGTGGAGGCTATCCAGAAGTTGATGGAGAAGGGATTGGTTGTGGAACCGATCAAGGACTTATACAAGGACGAAGTCAGGGAGCTGGGAAATTTTCTTGGTCTGCCTGAAGAATGGACCCAGAGACATCCGTTTCCCGGGCCGGGATTAGTCGTCCGAATGATCTGCCAGGAAAAAAAGATAGATCCATCTGTGGAAAAGGAACTCCAGCAGTTCGTAGGACAGAAGAGTGGAATCTCCGCTAAGTTATTACCAGTGGCTTCCGTGGGGGTCAAGGGTGACCAACGTTCCTACGCGTTTTGCGCAGTTCTGTCCGGAAAAAAATCCTGGGAAGAGTGGAACCGAATCTCCACCGAGATCACGAATCGAATTTCGGCGGTCAATCGAGTGGTAGTACTCGTCGGGCCCAAGGAAGTCTCGGCCCAGGACTTGGAAATTTCTTTTCAAAAACTGGATTTGGACAAAGCGAATTCTGATTTGTTAAGGGAAGCGGATTTTGTAGTAGAAAACATATTACAAAAAACTGGTCTTACCGCTAATATCTGGCAAATGCCTATCGTACTACTTCCTCTGGGAAAAACGCCAAACGGTAGAAGCATCGTTTTGCGACCGGTCAATTCTCAGGAAGCAATGACTGCTAGCTTTTATCCGATGGAAGAAAAGATCCTGAGGGAAATTACTGACTCCTTACTTTCCATTTCCAAGATCGAATACGTATTTTACGATATTACGAACAAACCTCCGGGCACGATCGAATGGGAGTGAACGAAAAATTACTCTGCGCACTCTAACGATCCTTGGGTAAAAAATACTCCTTTTTTTCCCAAGTAAATTTCCAGCAGGGAGTTCCTTCCTCTAGATTCTTTGTGAAGTCCGAAAGTAACACTAGATGAAAGCCTCCCCAAAGTTCTCTTGGACCAGGATGGATCAGATTTCCATACTTGTCTAAGCGCATGGATTCTGGTTGGAACTCCACATGCAAACCAGGAGAGTAGAACAGTCTAGCATTCTCCATTTTGAAAAAGATGATCGGATATGTCTCGGCTTGGACAAAATTCATTTCTTTTCCACAAGGAGAAACGTAGTGGAATTCCGGATGCAGACCTGTGTGGTTCTTTACAAGCCTCTTTAGAAAGAAGTCCAGAAAACTAGGATCGATCAATCTTGTTCCGTCGTGAAAGATCCTACCTTGTCTGTCAATTTTGTAGAAATATTCTCTCAAGTGCGTTTCCAGAGTTTTCTATTGACACTGAGTGCCTCGACTAAATCATACCTCATAATGGCGTCGTGGCCAAGTGGTAAGGCATGGCTCTGCAAAAGCTTGATCCCCGGTTCGAATCCGGGCGACGCCTGATCTTAAAACGCCTGGATGGTGGAATAGGTAGACACCCGGGACTTAAAATCCCGTGAGTTCACGCTCGTGCGGGTTCAAGTCCCGCTCCAGGTAAATGTCCAATTTCTTCCTCGGTAGAAAATTCAGGGCGGATTGGAGACATCGCAAAGATCTCCGAAATCTAATATAGGTAACTCCACAGGCTGCTGCGGATCAAATCCCGAATAAGTAATCCTAAAATCTCTAAAGAATAGATTCTCCGGAAATCCTGAGGATTCCTCTACTTTTTGAGTTTTCCTATCCTTCCAAACAAACCGATTCCAACCTTCTTTTAGAAAAATTTCTCTTTTTTGCAGGTCTCTTTGCGTGTGAGAAAAATACCTCTGATCCTCATCAAAAGCGTCTCGATCGATGACAGTGATACTTGCCATTCTAGGAGGATTTTTGGAATTCACTCTTACATGGATCTCGAAGCCGAAAGGATCTTTTCGAATTCTAGGAGGATTTCCAAAACGATGCGTAAGACATCCTTCGACCTGGAAAGGTTGACTTGCCCATTCTACCGGGACCAAATCTTTCTGGCTTAGTTTACTTTGTCTCTCTTCTCTTTCGGATCGAAACGGTAAGATTTGGTTTTCCAGAATTTTTGCATATTCCGGGGAAAACGTTTTTATCTGTCTTGAATAAGCTAGTGCAGGTTTCGTCTGAAGACGAACACTCCAAAATATAAGATTTATTAAAATGGAAATCACTAAGAAAGCCCAAACTTTCCTAGGAATACTGGAGAGGAAATCTTGGAATTTGCTCGATGGAAGCGGTGGCGTTCTAGCAAACAGAATTCCGCAAAACGCAAAGAAAGGCAGCGCAACCTCGTCATCTATTAGGTAGCATTGAAAAAAACCCGCGATCCAGAGAGAACATACTCCTACCAAAGAGAATCCGTCTTGTCTGGAATCATATCGAAAGGCTAAAGAAAACAGGATTCCAAAAAATAAAGCGTAGAGAACACCGGCGAACCAACCTCCTGTGATCGCAAACTGAAGCATATCGTTATGCGAATGTCCCCTAGGAGTGATTTCTAATTCGTACCAAAGTTGCTCGTCCTCACCGATCATCCTGTCCGAAATGATTTTGTGTTCTTCCTTGAATCTTCCCCCACCGATTCCTAGTAAGACCGTTTTTTGGAAGATAGGTATGCTGTTCTTGTAAATCCAGTATCTCTGGTTTTCCGGAGTTTGCACTTCGGTAAGTTGACGGATCGACCTTTGCAAAAGCCAGTTCCGTTCGAATAAAAATTTTCCCGCAAATAAAAGAGCAGAGAAGGCAAGAAGAAGCAGAATGATTTTGAACCAGGCACTTTTACTCTGTGAAAATCGAACTTCACGAAAGAGTCCTAGAGTCAGGAACAAGCAAACAAAGCCGACTCCTAGCCAGGCAGATCGACTTTGATTGAGCAAAAATAAGACGCAGGTAAGAACAAAAAGAGTTCCGACTAGAATGGTCTTACTCCATTCCTTTTTTTGCATGCGTTTAATAACTAAGAGATAGAGGCCAGGAATGTAAAAAGATAAAATTCCCCCAAATGTAAGGTGAGTATTCATCATTCCGATCGGTAGATAGGTCCAACGGTTGAATACTACGCCGGCTGGGTGCTGCCTGCGATCTCCGGAAAGATATTGGAATCCGTTTGAAATAAATTTTCCCAAACGGAATTCCAAAAACACAGAAATGAATCCAGTAATCAATAAGATCAAAAAGGAAATCCATAGAAATCTTTCTAATAGTTTCCCGTTTTCGGCTTTGGATGCATGAAAATAACCGACTAACAGAAGTAAGGACATCCAGAAATCGCCTGCCTCTGACTCTTTGGCAAAGCTCTTCCAAAAGTTTTTATATTCTAAGAAATGAAATAAAGAGGAAAGGAACACTAAAGCATAGATCCCGATCGGGATCCAAAAAAGAAAAAGTACGGGCTTCAATCTATTTCTGCTAGAACTATCCAGAGATAAGAGCAAAATCGGGAGCATAGAGAGTACTGCAAAAATCTGGGAGATGGAAACAGATAGTGGAAATGTACCCAAAAACCCGAGGAAACTCCACCAGGAGATTTTCTCCATTTTTGGGATAGAGGACTCGTACATTCTTTTTAAAAGTTGAATTGTCGAAGGCTCCATGCTTGTCGCCAGAATTTAGAATTTCTGCAGGAATTCCTACAAAAAACCGCTGACAAGTTCTGAAATGCTAGCATCTTAGATTTCCGGAACGATTTCCATTGATCGCAATGTCTGTAGATTCATCCAAAAAACAGAAAAAACTGGTAAAGGGAAAAAAAGCGAAGGTCGCAAATTTCTCGAGGACCAACCAGGATAGATTTTTAAAGAAACTTTCTGTCGCAATTATTACATATAATGAAGAAAAGAATATCGGAGATTGTATTCGATCCTGCAGAGATATTGCGGACGAAATCGTGGTTTTAGACTCATTGAGTACGGACTCCACCAAGGAAATCTGCACTTCTTTTCCGGAGGTAGTATTTGCTTCTCAAAAGTTCCGCGGACATGTGGAGCAAAAAAACGATGCAATCCGACTCTGCAAAAATGAGTGGATCCTTTCTTTGGACGCAGATGAAAGATTAAGCGAAGAGCTAAACGAATCTCTGCGGAAATTCCTGGAAAGTTCCGCCTCTGGAAATGTGGACGGTTTCAAGGTCGCGAGATTGACATTTCATATGGGAAGGTTTATCCGTTTTTCGGGCTGGTACCCGCAGAGAAAATACCGAATCTTCCGAAAATCCAAAGCCTCTTGGGCTGGGGAGAATCCGCACGATTATTTGGTCGTAAATGGATCCGGAAAGAAAATGGCTGGGGACATACTCCATTATAGTTTTCAGGATCTTTCCCAACAAGTGGATACGATCAACAAGTTCTCTTCCATCGTAGCTTGGACTAGATCCAGGAAGGGGAAAAGGTTTTCTGTGCTTCGAACGATTCACAAGCCGATCGGAAAATTTATAGAAATCTATTTTTTTAAATTAGGTTTTTTGGATGGATTTCCAGGCTTTGCGATCGCAGTTTCTTCGGCGTATTCCACTTTCTTAAAGGAAGCTAAAGTCTACGAATTGGGAAAGGGACTCATCGACAAACCTAGCAATGTAAGAGAAGATTACGGGAGCTAAGATTGGCCAAGTCTAAGAAAAGACTTTCCGCAAAAGGGAAAAAGAAAGGATTCTGGTCCAAGCTTTTCTTCTGGAGAAAGAAACTCAAAGAAGGAGAGGTTTCCGAAGAAAAGGCAGTCCGTGATAGCCGCGGGTATACTTGGGAGTTGAAGGACCTTCGAGAAAAGGTGGATCGTTTTTTTCTCACAAGAAAAAAACCATCGGGACCAATTTATGAATCTCCGCAAATCAAATTGTCCAAAACAAACAGACATCTGTTCCGATTGGAGGGAAAGGAAAAGAGCGGTCGTGAGTATTCCATCGTTGTAGCGACCGGAAACTTTCTCACCGAGCAGAATGGAAAGGTGTCCGGAGTTCTATTTATGGGAGAAGCGGATCTGAATCGACTTCTCTCTGCGGACGCAAAAAGTTTAAAGTCTTTATTGTCTGGGCTAAAAGACCCGAAATGGGAAGGGGATACCTGGTCAGTTTTGGAGGAAGAGCCAGATCTGAAAAGATCCTCGGAATCCTGGAAGGAAATACTGAACTGGGAACCGATTTGGAAACAGCAGGTCCTGATTCGTCTGAGACCAAGTACGATCGCGGTTCTACTGGTTTTTTTAGGAAAAGAATTTGAAAGCATTTTCCAAGAGAATTCCGCGAAGAGACTGAAAGATATTGTATCAAAAGAATTATATTTTTTGAATGTGAGCGGGAATCGACAGGAACCATATTCGGAAAATCTGAGCTTGTATGAATTTGAGGCCGCAAAACGAGAACTAGAGAATATACTTTCGAGTATTCGTTCCAAAAGAGAGAAATAGGATTATGGATATAAAAGATATCGCCTTAAATCAAATTAGGGGATCGATCGCAACCAAGCAAAAGGTTTTGGATACAATGTTAAACGACATTGTGAAAGCGGGTCAGCTCGCGGCGGAGGTCTTGCAAAGAGGAAATACGATCCTACTTTGCGGGAACGGAGGATCTTCTTGCGATGCCTCTCATATCGCGGCCGAGCTGGTAGTGCGATACAAATCCGGAAACGAGAGAAAGGCACTTCCTGCGATCTCTTTGGCTGCGGACATGGCCACGATTACTGCCTGCGGAAATGATTACGGCTACGAAGAAATCTTTGCGAGACAGGTCGCGGCTTACGGAAGAAAAGGCGATCTGTTTATCGGACTTTCCACGAGCGGAAATTCCAAGAACGTTTTGCTTGCATTAGAAAAAGCGAAATCGGTTGGTATGAAATCCATTAGTTTTCTAGGCGGAAACGGCGGAAAAATGAAGAATTTGGCGGATCTAGATCTGATTGTTCCGGCCACCGAGACCGCTAGAATACAGGAATCTCATATTCTAATCGGGCATATTGTGTGTTCGATTATAGAATACGAATTGTTTAAGCTAGAGTAGTCACCAATCAAAGTTTGCCCATGCAAGAGCTTCTTCAAATCCAGGGATTGCAGGTGTATGATCCACTTTCTTCTAAGGTTCTATTGGATGAACTAAATCTGGATGTCAAAAAAGGAAGTATCTACGGAATCGCAGGAGAATCGGGTTCCGGTAAAACCACCTTCGCAAACTTTTTGCTAGGTCTATTGCATCCGAATCTGAAGACTAGCTGGAATAGATTCCAATTTTTCGATGAAGATATGAACCAGCAAGCCGAGCAGAACTGGAAAAAATGGAGAGGAAAACGGATCAGTCTGATTCCCCAAAGCCCTTCTTCCGGATTTCATCCGTACAGAAAGATAAGTTCTCAGATCTTAGAAAATTTTTATGTACTAGAAAAGGAATTCGCAGAGACTCGAAAGTGCCTAGGTTTGCTCGAAAAAGTAGGGATTTCCGATCCGGAAAGGGCCTGGAATTCTCACCCCCACCAACTGTCCGGGGGAGAAAGACAAAGGATTTTAATACTGCTTTCAGTCTATTCCGGGGCTGAGTTGATCCTAGGCGACGAGCCGACCTCTGCGCTGGATCCGATTACCGGAAAGGGTGTGTTAGACTTGCTTTTGCAACTCGTCGCGGAAAAAGCAAAAACTCTGATTTTCATTAGCCATGACCTAGGTGCAATCACCGAGATAGCCGATACTATAACTGTACTGAAACTTGGCAAAATTGTGGAAACGCTGTCCATAGGAAAAGATGGATGGGCGCCTAAGTCCGATTATGCTAGAAAACTGTTTACGATTGATTCAGCAACTTATTATAATCGTTAGCAAAATGAGAAGATTCCGTCTTACATTATTTTTATTTTCGGTTTTCGCGTGTACCACTTTGCTCGCGGAGAACCAAGGATTTGTAATCGAGGGAATCGAGTCGAAAGATTATCCTAAGATCAGGGTCTTATTAAAAGAGAACTCTAGAAAGTCCTTGGACCGCGAGATCTTGACGATCAAGGAAACGAAGCAAGGAAAGACACTTCGAGTAATTCGCCCCGATTTAAAAAGAGAAGAAGGGACTCGTCCGATCCATGTATACGTGGTCGCACAAATGACCCATTCCCTCGAAGCAAATAATCGAAGCACAGAATTTCTCAGACAAATCGTAGAATCATCTGAAGAAGAGGATCGCTTCAGCTTTGTATTCTTTGCGGATGATGTTTATGTGCCCAAGCTAGACCTGAGCAGAAAGGAAGCTTTTAAAGAAGCAAAAGTAGACGGAGCGAATCCGAACCGAAGCACAGGCGCAAGTCTGGATTACGTATTTCAAAAAGTTTCTCCCAAGTTTAGATCCGGAGATTACGTTCTGCTTCTGCTCAACGACCTAGAAATTATGCCCACCAACGACGCTAGAAGAGGAGCGTATTCCTCCGGAACACCGATCCACCTATTTGCGTATCCAAGCAAGGGAGCTAAGTGGATCGCGGAAAAACATGCCGGACTTTTCTATTCTAATTTGGATCGGGACGGTGTTCGAGAAATCCTGAGTGATATAGAATACTTTCGAAGGTTTCCTTGGGTTTTGTCTTATGAATCTCCTTTTAAAAATGAATGGAGTTGGGCCGAGTCTCCTAAGATCAAAATAGAAATAGAAACCCCGAGTAAAATTTCGCAAACAAGTGAATACACTCTTTCGATTCGGACAAAGCTCTTGGTATTCTTTCTAAATCCTGCCGTGTTTCTCCCAACCATGGGATTTTTGCTGATCCTGACCATGTTTGCATTGTTAGTCGTCCTTCGAAAAAGCCCGAATGCTAGGCTTCAGATGCCTGGCTCGGTGGAAGAAAGAATGCAAACTCTTGACGAAGAGCAGGATGTGTATCGAAAAATGTACGGAGACCAATTCCAGTACGTATATGCAGAGGATGAAAGAGTAGAACCAGAAAGAGCGATCCCGGTATCTTTAAAAGAATTTGAGCAGGGAGAGGAATACGAGAAAGCTACACTCATTCTGAAGGAGGGCAGAAATCCCGGAAAGCAATTCTCCTTGCAAAAGAGCGAGACTACGATCGGGAATTCAGAACTCGCAGACCTAGTACTGTATGAGCAGGGAGTGAGCAAAAATCATACTAGAATCCGTAGGGTTAAGAACAGATACGTTTTGTATGACTTAGTTTCAGAAGTAGGAACCTTCCTAAACGGTAAGAAAGTTCTGCGACCTAGAATTTTGTATGACTTCGACGAGATCGGAATCGGAAAAGCGCTCTTGGTATTCCGGGGAAAGTGACCAGGGTCGAATCGATTTCGGCTTCTTCTTAAGTTCCTTCTTTACGAAAAAGTCCGTATTTTTAGTGTAGGAAAGAGAGCTCTTGGTCCTAGACTGCAAATCCATCTAATTTTCACCTAGAGTCTAATTACTATCTGCTACACCCATTTCGAGGGACTCGTACAACATGAAAACTATGTTCGAAAAAATCTGGGAAGACCATCTCGTAGGCGAGTTGGAGGGAGGCTCCTATCTCCTGTACATCGACCGCCATTTGATCCACGAGGTGACCAGTCCGCAAGCATTTGAAGGAATTCGTATGGCGGGCAGAAAGGTCCGAAGACCTGATGCCACTTACGCCACTATGGATCACAACGTATCCACTCGGATTCGGGATATCGACTCCGCTGATCCGGTTTCTGCCACTCAAATGAAGACTCTTATCAAAAATTGTAAAGAGAATGGGATCACTCTCTACGATATCAATCACCCTGATCAAGGAATCATACACGTGATCGCCCCCGAAATGGGCCTTACACATCCCGGAATGACCATCGTTTGCGGAGATTCTCATACTTCGACTCACGGAGCTTTTGGAGCTCTTGCCTTTGGAATCGGGACCTCTGAGGTGGAGCATGTACTCGCAACTCAAACTCTATTACAGAGAAGAGCAAAAACTATGGAGATCCGAGTCGATGGGAAATTATCTCCGCACGTAACCGCAAAGGACATTGTACTAGCTGTAATCGGCAAGATCGGCACTGGCGGAGCCACAGGATATGTGATCGAGTATAGAGGCTCTGCAATCGAAGCTCTCAGCATGGAAGCAAGAATGACAGTTTGCAATATGTCGATCGAAGCAGGTGCAAGGGCCGGATTGATCGCGCCGGATCAGATTACGTTCGACTACTTGAAAGGAAAAGACTTCGCACCGAAAGGAGCTGAATGGGATCTCGCAGTGAAAAAATGGAAGTACTATGTAACGGATGCTGGCGCCAAGTTCGATACTTCCGTAGTGCTTCATGCAGATGAAATTGCTCCTCAGGTAACTTGGGGAACTTCTCCTGGGCAAGTGATTTCGATTAAAGGAGTTGTGCCAGACCCGAAAGAAGCTTCGGATCCGGTAGAAAAAGTATCGATTGAATCCGCGCTTAAATATATGGATTTGAAACCTGGTCAAAAGATAGAGGACGTGAGCATCAATAAAGTGTTCATAGGTTCTTGCACGAATTCAAGAATCGAGGACCTGCGAATCGCTTCCAAGACAGTACTTGGAAAAAAAGTTTCTCCGAAGGTCCAGGCGATCGTGGTTCCGGGTTCCGGCAGAGTGAAGAGACAAGCCGAGCAAGAAGGCTTGGACAAGATTTTCATAGAAGCTGGATTTGAATGGAGACAGCCAGGATGCTCCATGTGCCTAGCAATGAATGACGATGTTCTGAATCCGGGAGACAGATGCGCTTCTACTTCTAATCGGAACTTCGAAGGCAGACAGGGAAAAGGAGGGCGCACTCATTTGGTCAGCCCTGCGATGGCCGCGGCTGCAGCAATCGAAGGTCATTTTGTGGATATCAGGAACTGGGGTTAAGAAACAGAATATGAAAGCATTTACAAAGCACGAAGGACTCGCAGTTTTATTAGATAGACCTAATATAGATACGGACCAAATCATTCCGAAGCAGTTTTTGCGCAAGATAGAAAGGACCGGATTTGGGGTGCACTTGTTTCACGACTGGAGATACCTGGACGACGCTGGAACCAAGCCGAATCCGGAGTTTTCGTTGAACCAGGAAAGATACAAGGGCGCGTCAGTTTTGGTCACCAGAGACAATTTCGGATGCGGTTCTTCCAGGGAGCACGCTCCTTGGGCCTTAGAAGATTTCGGTTTTAGATCTATTATCGCCCCTTCTTACGCGGACATTTTTTATAATAACTGCTTTAAAAATGGAATGTTGCCAGTTGTTTTAAAGTCGGAAGAAGTGGAAGAGATTTTCCAGTCGGTAGCAGCCAAAGTAGGAGCTAAGGTCAGCATTGATCTAGAAAAGCAAAAGGTTACTAGCCCTTCGGGTAAAGAATACAGTTTTGAAGTGGATTCTTTTCGAAAATACTGTCTCTATAACGGTCTGGATGATATCGGGTTAACCCTGCAGCACGAGGCAAAAATACAATCTTTCGAGGAGAAAAACCGGGGAGAGGTTCCTTGGTTGTACGCAGGGAAAAAATAACCGGAACGGATTCCGGCACTTCAAGCCAAGGAGGAGTCTATGTTTGACGAAATTTCACGCTCGATCGACGAGTTTGGCAATAGCCTACTCGGGGCATTGAATAATGTTCAAAACCTATTCGGAAGAGAACTGAGCGTAGCAAAGCCCGTAAAAGAAAACGTATTGCAGATGATCGGAAACACTCCTCTGATCCGGCTCAATCAAATCGGTTCTCATATTCCAAATTTGGAATTTTACCTAAAGGCTGAATTTTGTAATCCCACAGGAAGCGTCAAAGATAGAACAGCTCTAGCAATGGTCATGGCCGCGGAAAGAAGAGGGGAACTCAAACCCAACGGACAAATTTTCCAAGCCGGATATAATTCCACCGCAATTTCACTCGCCTGGATTTGTACGATCAAGCAATACAAATTCAAAGTCTTTTTGGCACCCGACACAGAGCCAGAAAAGCTAAAACAACTGAAGGCATATGGTGCTCAAGTATTCGTGGTTCAAAATGCAAAGGGAAACTGGGACGACACTTTGCTATCCGAAGCTAAAGCCGCTAAGGAAAAAGAAAAGGGCACAATCATTCTGAACGAATTCAAAGATATGGCGAATACGAACGTGCACTATATGTTCACTGGTCCGGAGATTTGGAGAGACTTGGGCGGGAATATAGACGCTTTTATCGCTGGAGGTGGATCCGGAGGAACACTTTCTGGAGTGGGAAGATTCTTAAAGGCAAAGAAGTCTACCTTAAGAGTGATCATGGGAGTGAGCAAAAATTCCAGATTCATCCGCAGGATGGTGCAAGGAGATCATAGCATTCGACTACCTGAATCCTTTGATCCAAAGATTACCGACCAGTACATTGGAGTCGATCGAGAAGAAGCTTTGCTATATCAATCCGAACTATATCAGAAAGAAGGAATATTTGCTGGATTGACAACCGGTAGGACTCTTGCTTCGGCGATCCACTATGCAGAGAGTTTACCGATTCGAGAAGATGCGAAAACCCCTCCGTACAGAATCGTAGTACTTTCTCCGGATAGACCCTGATTCGGATGCCTTCCAGATACGAGGCACTGAAAGAATCTCTTCGCAAAGAAAGAGAATCGGAAATTCAAAGATTCAAAAACGAAGCCGGTTCCGGAGATCTGTCTTCGAAGGTTCGTACCGGACTTTGTGTTTATCCACTCGTATACCATGACCAAATACTAGGACCGGAAGGAGGGTGGAGAGTCACCTTCCTTCCCACTCAGCCCATGGCGGTTCCGGAGGCATTTCGCTCCGGGGCACCGGTCCGACTTTTTAAAGATGCGGATGAAGAATCTAGTGTTCTCATCAGTGTAAAAGAAGAAGCCTATGTTCTTTCCTTGGAAGAAGTGCCGGAATGGGCAGAAGAAGGAAAACTAGGATTAGAACTACTACCGGACGAAACCACAGACAGAGAATTGAATCTTGCCCTAGATAAGGTGATCCGGGCAGAGAAAGGAACCAGGGCAAAATTCTTTGCGGATTTGTTTTTAGATGAAACCAAGCTACATTTGACCTCTCCAAAATTTAAGCAAGAAAAGGACATTTCCGCAGATCTAAACAAATCACAATCCGACTGTGTTTCTGCGATTTTGCAGACTGAGGATGTGTTTTTCGTACACGGTCCTCCCGGAACGGGAAAGACCAAAACATTAGCAGAAGCGATTCGAATTCTTGCCTCTCGAGGGAAAAAGATTTTGGCGACTGCTCCTACAAACGCGGCCGCAGATGTGCTAGGAGAAGCAGTTCTCAAAACTGGAGTTCCAGTCTTGAGATTGGGGCATCCCGCTAGAATGACGGAAGCGATTCTGGAATCTTGTCTAGATGCAAAATTACACAATCATCCTGATGCAAAATGGTTGGAGAGGGACAAAAGAGAAGTACTGGATCTGTTTAAAAAGGCCAAAAAGTACAAACGAAATTTCGGAAAGCAAGAAGCAGAAGAGCGAAGAAGCCTGCAACACGCCGCTAGAGAACTTCGACGCACAGTAAGAGAAAGAGAAAAAACATTGGTGGATTTTCTTTTGGATACTCACTCGGTGATCGTGTGCACTCATACGGGCGCTTCTTCTGCTTTGTTGAATGCATTCCATTTTGATTATGTATTTTTGGACGAGGCTAGCCAGGCCACCGAGCCTTCTTCTTGGATTCCGATATTGCGTGCGGAAAGGGCGATCTTTGCAGGAGATCCCAAGCAGCTACCTCCTACGGTGCTTTCCGAGGATGCACTTCTACAAATAACTCTCATGGAGAGATTTCTGCCTGCATTCGAAAAATTCGGAAGGAGTCTGATGCTAGACACCCAGTACAGGATGAAGGATCCAATACAATTTTTTTCGAATATTCGGTTTTATCAAAGTAGACTCAAATCTGGATTGCAAGAGTCCGAAAAAAATTCTCTGCCATCTACAAAAACCGAATTTCCTTTCGGATCCAGTTTTGTTTTTATCGATAGTTCCGGAACTGATACGGCCGAGGAATCCAGAGACGGTAGTCTAGGCAACCCTTGGGAGGCCGAGTTTACGATCTCTCTACTTCCTGCTTTACTAGAGTCTGGACTTTCAGCCGATAAGATCGGGATCGTAACTCCCTATCGTTTTCAGAAATTTCTACTCGAAAAACTTTTGGAAGAAAGGATTCCGGAAGCATTTTCCAAAGTAGAAGTCGGAACAGTAGACTCTTTTCAAGGCAGAGAGAAAGATTTTTTATTATTCAGTTTGGTTCGCTCCAACGTAGAAGGCAAAATCGGATTTTTAGCCGAGGAACGCAGATGGAACGTAGGAATGACTCGAGCAAAACAATTACTCATTTTGATCGGAGATGGAAGCACTTTGGGAGAAACTGAGTTCTTCCGAGAGCTACTAGTATCCTTGGAAAAGGCAGGCGAACTGAGAACAGCCTGGGAGTTTATAGATTCATAAAGTCGGATTCGGAAATCGCGAGCTTAGATGCAATTTCGGTTTTTACTTCCGACTCTATCCGTGCAAATTCGCTACCACCGAATCTTAGACCTCAGCGGAAATAGAAAAACTAGAATCCAAAACACAGTCGCCAATCCGTGGACTAAAAGTATATGGAAACCACTTTGGTCCGGACAAACGAATTTCAGAACTAGATTAGAAACTGCTAATACAAACGATAGAACCAAGAAAGAAGTTCCGAGAGGACGAGCCGGAGCAGCTCCTTTTGCCAAGAATGCGGTTGCAGCTCCACAAACCAAGGTCATGCTCAAAAGTATCGCGGGGCAAGCTCCCAAGTGGCCCATATGAAATCCGGAAAGATATACGTCCTCTACGAAACGCAGGACTGCAAAGCCGATCCAGCTAGCTAGTCCGATTCCTGCGATCCAAATCCCGAAAGTTCCGGTTTCTTCCGGAAAGACCATAAAAGAAAGAAAGGCTGCAGAAAGTATCGCCCAACATGCAATCAAGAAAGGCTCGGGCCACCAGCCAGGAAATGCAGAAGAAGGTCTTAATAGGGAATAAGCCACACCTAGGAGGATTCCAAAAACAAGAACTCCCATCCAGTATAGAAAAAGTTTTCCGGATCGGAGTGGTTTTACAGGAGTCAGCTCCTTAGACAGAGTTTGGATAAATTCGCCTGAATTTCGGCTTTTCTTTTCTTCCTGCATTGCAGATCCTCATTCCCTATCTCTATCTTCTTTTTCTGGGTTCAACCAAGAATGATTGGACAATCTTGAAAATCCAGCCCAAATGTTCGATGGTGGCTTTTTACTAATTCGAACAGTCCTCAAAAAGGTTACATGGCAAGCAAAAAAGAAATCTGGGACCAGCTGGCTTCCAAAATGAAAAAAGCACAAGCGGGGGATGCAAAGGAATACCAACTTCTGTTGCACCAGTGTGCCGAGATTTTGCGAGCATTCTTACGGACCAGGATTGGTAGCCAAGAGGACAGAGAGGATCTATTGCAGGAGATCCTACTTGGAATTCATAAAGCAAGAGATTCCTTTCGACCGGACAGGCCATTTGCTCCTTGGCTATTTTCAATCGCTCGATACAAGACGATAGATTACCTCAGAAAAAGAAAATACCAAGACAGAATTGTTTCCGTAGAGGTGGATACGATTTCCCAGCCAGCCAAGACGGAGGAAGAACCTTGGATGGTAATGGATGGACTTCAGACCTGGTTGAGCGTCTTGGATGAAAGACAAAGAGAAGTGCTGACTCTAGCGAAATTGCAGGGCTATAGTACCAGAGAGATTTCAGAGCAAACCGGACTCTCCGAATCGAATGTCAAGGTCATCGTGCACCGTTCTATTCAAAAAATTCGAAAAGCTTTTTGGGGAGAAGACGGTACTCGGACGGGGGTGAAGACGTCAAAAAGATAGTACATGCACTTTGATGTCCAAATACTAGATTCACTGCAGGAAATTCCGCGCGGGCATTGGGAATCGCTCGAGGATTTGGAGAATCCTTTTTCGGACTATGAATTTATCCGAGCTTTGGAAAATACCGGGTGCGTAGGAAAGAAAACTTCCTGGTTGCCCAAATACCTAGTCGCCTCAGATTCCAAGGGGCTACACTCGGCTCTTCTTTTTTTTCATAAGTACGATTCCTACGGAGAATACATATTCGATTTTGCCTGGGCAAACTTTTTTGATCAAAACGGACTTTCTTACTATCCCAAAGGAATCGTTGCCTATCCATTTACTCCGGTCACAGGCAAAAGGATTTTACGAAGATCTGATATAACATTGGAAGAAGCAGCCCAGACTTTGGTACCAAAACTGCTTTCTCATGCAAAGGAATCTAAACTTTCGGGAGTTCATTTTCTATTTCTAAATGCAGAGGAAGCACAAGTCTTGGAGAAATTCGGATTTTCTCTGCGCATTTCTCACCAGTACCATTGGAAAAATCGAGACTATGAGAACTTCGAACATTTCCTGGGAGATTTTAGATCCAAAAAAAGAATGCAGATCAAAAGAGAAAGGGAACTCGTCAGAGCTTCTGGTTTCCAAATCCGCATATTCGAAGGGGATGATATTAAAGTCAGTCATATCGAGAAGATGTACAAATTCTACACGGATACATATTCCAGAAAATGGGGGTCTCCGTATCTGAATCTTGCTTTTTTTAAAGCGGCACAGGAAAACCTCCGGAATCGGATTGTCTTGGTCTTCGCCGAGAAAAACGGCAGATTTATAGCCGGAACATTCAATCTTCGTAAAGCAGGAAAGTTATACGGAAGATACTGGGGTTCCATCGAACATGTTCCGTTTCTGCATTTCGAATGTTGTTTTTATACTCCGATAGAATATTCCATTCAGAATCGGATTCATACGTTTGAGGCTGGGGCCCAGGGAGAGCAAAAATTTTTAAGAGGGTTTCCTGCAGTGCCCACATACAGCTCCCATTTTATTTTCGACACTCGGGCCAGAATTGCGATTGAACGATTCCTTCAAAACGAGAGAATGTATACCGAGGAAATGATCGAGGGCGTAAACGAAAAATCGCCCCTGAGGGAACGCCCTAACTTGGCGGAAAAATAGTACAAATGAGCGAGGTCTATAAATTTGATACCGAGGAGCAGGTACTTACTAAGGAAAAGCTCAAACTAAAAAAACCGCCGAAGTACAGAGTTGTAATATTAAATGATGATTATACGCCGATGGATTTCGTCGTATGGATTTTGAGAGTCGTGTTCCATCGATCCGAAACGGAGAGCGAGAAAATTATGTTGCAAGCACATACGAGTGGAAAAGCACTTTGCGGAGTCTATTCACATGATGTAGCCAGAACAAAAGTAGCGGAGACTCATAAGCTAGCTGAACATCACGGACATCCGCTTCAGTGTATTATGGAGATTGAAGAAGAGGGGGAGGAGGAAAAATGATCCTTTCCGAAGAATTAGAAAAATCCTTAAACCAGGCGAGAGGAGAAGCTGTTCGTCGTAGAAACGAATACATCACCTTGGAGCATATTTTACTGGCATTGACCTATGATCCAGTGGGCCAAGAAGTATTGATTGCTTGCGGGGCGGACCTGGATACCTTAAGACAGGAACTCAGAGAATACTTGGATACAGAAATGGAATCCGTTCCTGAGTCCTTCGGAGAAATAGAACCCGACTATACAATTGGAGCCCAAAGGGTTCTTCAGTTGGCGGCATTCCATGTGCAATCTACCCAAAAGAAAAAACTAGACGGTGGTTATGTTTTAGCCTCTCTCTTTCGAGAAGACCAATCTCATGCCGTATTTTTCCTTTCTAGACAAGATATCTCCAGATTTGATGTGGTCCGATATATTTCCCACGGGATTCGCAAGGATGGAAAAAAAGCTTCGGGTACCGAACCTGAGACCGAGCAAAAAACATCCGGAGATCCTCTCCAAGATTTTTGCGTCGATCTGACCGAAAGAGCGAGACTCGGAAAACTAGACCCTCTCGTGGGTAGATCCGATGAAATTGACAGAACGATTCATATACTGGC
>NZ_NPDZ01000012.1 GCF_002811875.1 Leptospira perolatii | reverse complement strand
GCTCTTAGGAAAAGATTCTTTGAAACATTACAGAAAAATAATATTTCAGATACCAGGGCTGTCATCCGATGCGAATTTAGAGATCAAATTTTGGACTCGTTCATCCTTGATCCAAATTGCAGCTTCCAAAAAATATTCCCTAAAAACCGGATTCGTAGAATTGGCAAGATCCAAAACGTTGGGCATGGCTCGGTCGTCTCGAAATACTTGAACACATCTGAAAGCCGATTGTCTTGTTTCGAAATCCGGATCAGTCAAAGCAGAAATCACGGAATACACGAATCTCTTCTCTTTCTTTTTTTCAGCCAATTCTAGGGATCTTCTCTTTAGTTCCGTACTTTTGGTATTTCTAAAGGAAAACTCCAGATCACTCACCCAGTTTGGTGCGATAGAATCTAAATCTTCCAATTCCGAAAAGAGATTCAGGACAGACAGAGCGCTTTCTTCTTCAAAATCTGCTCCTTTCAATAATTTCGAAACTTCCGGCAGAAGATCTAAGCGCGATTTAGATTTGATTTGGGAGATAGCTTTCGCCTGCTTTCTTCCTCCAGAAAGAACCTCTTCCTTGAAAGCGTCCTTGATTTCTTCAGATGCAAGATTAGAGAGAGAGATTCCGATCCAAAAAAGAAAGACCGGCGTTTTCAGTTTTCTCAGAAAAAGCCCTCTTTTTTGACGGATTCCTCAAGGGCGGCACTTGCGGCACGTTTGTTATCGTATGCCTCAGTATTTGTAGGATCCAAATCGATGCAGTTCTGAAAAGATCTTACTGCTTTTTTGTATTCGCCATTTTTATAATATGCTACGCCTAGGTAATTATAGGCAGATGCCGCCGTTTTAGGCTTCACTTCGGATCGCACAATCGCCGTTAGTTCATCGATCGCTTTTTCACGGTCCAGAACGGAATTCGAATCCAAAAGAATTTTTGCCAAAACAAGTCTGCCTTCGTAGTCCTCGGGATCCATGTGCGCTGAACGATATGCTTCATCTTTCGCACGATTTTTTAGATCGGGGTCTTTGGAGCGGTTGTAGAGGAGCGCCAACTTTTTATGAGCTTGCTTGATTTCCGCTTGGTTCCTGGATTGATTCAATACCTGTAACAAGACTTTCTCCGCATTGGAAGAATCATTCATTCCCATGTAGCTTTCCGCAAGTTTGAGTGCTACTTTATAGTGGTCTTCTTTTTGCTTTAAAATCGTAGAATATTCTTCGATCGCTTCCCTAAAAAAGCGATTCTCTAGATAATAGTCTCCCAGTGCTTCCTTTGATTTTAGATCCGTAGGATCCAAATACGAAGCTTTTCTAAAATTCTCGATCGCCTGGGTTCCGTTCCCGCTATGTTTATAAACAAGACCTAAATTATAATATGCTTTAGCATTCTTGGGATTGATATCTAAAACTCGATTCAGAGCAGTAACCGCTTCTCCGTATCTTTCCATTTGGTCCAATACCACTCCGAGATTCAAGAGCGCGGTTTCGGTGAAACTGTCCCCGGGAGTAGAAGAAACAATCCTTCTATAAGTTTCTTCCGCAGCCAAAAGATCTCCGCGATTATAATAAGTCTCAGCCAACTGGAATAAAGTATCTATATCATTCGGATTGTATTTTAAACTTTTTTGTAATGCATCTATGGATTGTTCACCGAGATTCATTTTTTCGAAAGAATCGGCGATTGCTCTGAACAACTCCGGATCTGTTGCTCCGGCTTGTTTCGCCATTTCGAGGTATTTAACCGACTCTTCGTTCTTACCATTCTTTTTCAGAACTACTGCAAGATTATACAGAAACTTAGCGTCATTCGGAGAGATAGTTGCGGCTTCTCTAAAATAGTGTTCCGCTTCTACATAGTTCCCGCGATTGTATGCGATATTTCCTAAATAAGAATTGGATAATGCCGCGAGCTTACCGCCTTTTGACTTGAGAGTGACCTGCTTGAATTGCTCTTCGGCTTGCGGGATCTCGCCTTTTTTATAATAACTTAATGCGAGGTTGTAGATCAACTGAGGATCGTCCGGCGAAGAGGCCAATCCTTCTTTATAAGCTTCGATAGCCGCATCCGGGTCATTGATCTCGTTGAATAGATTTCCTGCAAGCAAAGCCACTCTTGGATCATCCGGGGCGATTTCCTTTGCCTTTAAAGCTGTCGCTCTGGCATCGGTAAACTGACCGCTATGCTTGTATGCCAAAGTCAAATTGTAGTATGCATGAACATTTTTTGGATCGTATAGGATCGCTTTTTGAAATCTTTCGATCGCCTGAGGATACCTTCCCGCTTCGTCATGAATCACGCCTAATATAGTCAAGGCGGCAGACTTTTCCGAATCGGTAGAAACTCCGTTCAAAAACTCGGTACAATAATCGAAAGCTTCTCTCGTGAATCTTTCTCGATACAAATTGATACATTTACTGAGCGCCGGATTAGAGGTACCTTCTGGGAGATAAGGCCTTTCTAAAAGCTTGTTCACATCTCCTTTCGGAGTCAGTAGCTCTTTGTTTCCCGGAAATCCATCCGTGAATTGAGTGTTTTCCTTTTTGAAAAAAGTGAACCAAACCGCAAACAAAATCGCGAGCACGACCAAAAGGCCCATCGTTGCCCAAAAGAAAGCGAGTTTATTATAATTTCTTTTAGGACGAAAATCTCCAGGCTCTTCCCCATAGTAATAGGTAGGCTGGGGCTGCTCTTCTTCCGTTTCTAGGAAGATCCGGTTTTTTCGGATCGGGTTATCCATGTCTTCTAAGTTTCGTACTGCAGAACCGAATTCAAAACCCCATTGATGAAAGGTACGGAATTTTCACTTTCAAACTCTTTCGTCAATTCAACAGCTTCGTCAATCGTGACCGAAGGAGGAATTTCCTTAGAGTTTAATATCCCAAAAATGGACATTCTCAATATACACTTGTTAACGGGTGATATACGGTTAAAGTCCCAGTTCCTCGAGTACTTCTTAATTAAAGTATCGATGCTATCTCGATTTTTCACAACACCATTTACGATAGAAACGGCAAAATCCCTTTCCTGGGTTTCGATTTTTTTATCATACCAGGGAAACTTTAGTACTTCAGAAATTGCAGGCTTGGCCATCTCCAACTGGTAGAGAGCCATCAAAGCGATCTCGCGGGACTTCCTTCGGGAAGAGGACATTGATTTTAGAGAAGTGCCAGTAGATTGACCATTTCCACAGCAGTAAGTGCGGCTTCATGGCCTTTATTTCCTGATTTGGTTCCTGCGCGTTCGATCGCTTGTTCGATCGTATCAGTAGTCAGCACGCCGAAGACCACGGGAATAGAATTTTGTACACCGACCGAGCCGATCTTTGCAGCCTCACCAGCCACATAGTCAAAATGAGCAGTGGCTCCACGAATGACCGCTCCGAGACAAATGATCGCATCATATTTTTTGGAAGCGGCTGCTTTAGAAACAACAAGAGGTAATTCGTATGCACCCGGAACTTTGACCACTGTGATATCTTTGTCGTCTACTCCTACCATTTGGAGCCCTTCTAAGGCGCCTTTGAGAAGACTATCCGTAATAAATTCATTGAATCTGGTAACGATGACACAATGTTTCTGTCCCGTTCCGACTAATTTGGCTTTGAGTTCCTTGGGCATGTTTTCCTAGTTGATTCTATTCACGAAAAAACATACGTTACCGTCTGTGGCAACCGGAAAAGAGGCCCATCCATCTAATTTCTTCATGAAACATATTTCCAGCTTTCTTTCTCTAACCTTATTAGCACTACTACCTGCTTGCGCTTCGATTCGCTCTTTATGGAAACCCAAGGAAGATTTTATTAAAAAACTAGAACTGCCTGATTGGGTCCTCGAGTCTTCTATCAAGCTTCGAGTATTTAACGATTCCTTTAATTCGGTAAACCCGGAAGATGCCCTCCCCGAAGATGATATCGCATACTATGTAAATGGTGCCCGAAAGATTTTAGCAGCTGCTCCTGCGGCAATGAAGGATATCTTCAAAATGGCCGGTTGCCTGGACGGGACCGAGCTCGTAACGATCCGAGGAAACAAGATCACTGAAAACCAAGAAGATATTTGGTATGGAATCTGTAAGAGCGGCAATCCGGATACGATCGTTTTCAAAGTACACGATATGGGAAACGATACTCTCTATAGATTGTACGAAAATGAACTAGTACCTGAATGGGAAGAAGCGAGAAAAGTTTCCAGTACCAATCCGGAAAAAGCAATGAGACTGGCTAATAAGTTGATCGAACATGAACCGGCTCATCCCGGGGCGAGGAGAATGCTCGGAAGCCTTTACTTAAAGGCCGGATATTGTCCGGGAGCTGTTCGAAATTATAGAATCTATTTAAGGATTATTCCCCGTACGCCGGAAAAAGAAAAGATCGATCAACTATTGAAGGAACAGTGCAAAGACAATTTAATCCCGAAAAAGAAAGAGACAAAAGAATACTCCGAGGATGTTCCCCCTGGAATCTAAACTCGTCGGTCTCAGTCTTTCACTCTGAGCACAAGAGTGATTTTTCCGTCGGGCTTTTCTACCACTTCGAATCCCTCTTCTTTTAAAGTTTTCTTGATTCGGTAGAATCCTAAATTCACTACTTTCGGAAGTTTCTTCTTTGGAGCCAAAGGAAATCGATCTGGTTGTGCATCCATCCCTATAAGTTTCGGAATATGACAACTCGGTCTTGACCTTGACAAAGTGAAATCGTTCTTAGATATAGAATTAACTTCGATTTCTGATTCGCTTCCCAGACCGAGGCAATCGAATAGATACAAAACTTTACTCTCTGGACCATCAACACGATATGCGGCGTTTTCTTCCTTTCGCCTTCTTTATTTCACTTTTGGGGTTAGGCAGCATTCCATTTTTATTTCCAGAATGGTTCGAATCTCCCGCCGTCTCTTGGATACTTTCCAAATTCTCTTTTGTGGCGTTTTTGGGAATCTTGTTAGTAGCTGCCTTCTTTTTGGCAAGAATTGCGATCCGGACGCGAAAAGCGATCGGCTCTCAGAACGCAGCCATTGAAGTTCATTTACGAAAAGTGTTAGACGAGCTTGTCCAAGATTCCCAAGCATTGAAGGAGTTCCTACTGATCGACTTGCCCCAGGTAGAAGAAAGGCTCCGGAATTCCAAACAGTCATTAGCCAAAGAGACATTTTCGGCCTTTTACGCCAATTGGACTAAAATTAGAATCGAAGGAGAGACAGCTTTTCAAAATTTAGAACACCTGCCTCTAGAACCGGATATATTAGACAAATCTAATTCAGACCAACAAAAAATTTCGGAATATAAAGATCTTCTAAACAGACACACAAAAGCAAAATCCATTTTGGAAAGAGTAAGATCCGATCTTTCACTGCTCAAAGAACGGCTTTCGGAGAAAGGATGTTGAAAGCATCTCTATTTAACAAACGATTCCTGCTCTTAAGGGTATTTCTGGTACTCAGTACGCTTGGTTGCAGTTCTCAACATAACTCAAACGATGAAGTTCCTCTTTTGCTAGCTTCTGAAAGCACTGAGTCTTCTTTAGTGGTCGGACAACTTTCCGCAAAAAACTCGACTGCGATTCTAAAGACTAGATGGAAGTTTAGAGTTTCCGGAATCCTTTTACACCACACTAGAGGATTGTCTTTGGAAGAATATATGCACCAGGCTTCTTCCGGGGGCTGGATGGTTCACTATGCTGTAGACAAGGACGGCAAAGTGTACGCAGTGGAAGATCCAGGCGGAACTGAATTGAAGGCCGCACCAATCCTGGATCCTTATATGCTCCATATTGTTTGGGAAGGGAATAAGGAAGAAATACTAAAAAGACCAGTACAACGAAAATCCTTAGTCCAACTCGTTGGAAATCTCTCGAACCAATTCAAAATTCCATTCACAAATTATGATATTGCATCCAAAGCTGGAATTTTTACACACACTCAGGCCAAGAAGAAATACGGTAGATTTGTGGATACTTCCGACTGCGGAATGGAGAACGTGCTCAAGGCAATCCTAGAAGATCTATCCGGAAAATATTATCCGGAACTAGAATGGAAAAATCGATTCGGACCGGATTGGGTTTTGCGAAAAGAACGTCCTTTCTCAGGACCAAAGGGAGAGGAAATTGAGCCAACATATGACCGCGGAAGAGGTACGACCAAAACTTCTAAGATAGACTTGGAATCTATCGAGAAAACTCCGGACGGCGTGCAACCGGAAGACAGAAGGCTTAAGTATAATTACAGGGGAGTAATTAGCGCAGATTGCATCGTCTTACATTTTACCGCGATCCCAGATTATTTTCACACCATGAAAGTATTAGAAAAACGGAATCTTTCTGCGACATTCCTCGCAGACAAAGACGGCAAAGTATACCAACTACTAGACCATCCTCTACATATGGCAGCAGCTGCGACCGGAACCAATCGCAATTGTTTTCAAGTTGAGATCGTAGGAAAGGACACCGAAATGTTACTTTCCAACCAAAAGCAAGCAGAAGGTGTCGCAAAGTTAGTCAAGGAGCTCTCTCTTAAATACGAAATCCCCTTGAATAACCAGAAAATCGAATCTCTGAATGGAATCTACTCCCATACTCAGGCAAAAAAGAAATGGGGAGGATCCATCTTTTTGGACGGGAAGGATTTCGATCCAGGCGAACCTTATATGAAGAAAATCATAGAGCTTGTAAGCGGAACCTTTTACGAAGAGCAAGACTGGTATGATAGATTGGGTCCGGATTGGATCTTACTATTCTCCGAGTTTCAACCGTAGACACACACGCAAAGAATCAAAGGCACTTACTGAAGGTTTTGCGAACCTTGACAAAAATGATTAGCGAAATTATTTGCTCAATCAGTTTTGCCACTAACTACTTTTCACAGAATAATCGTTGTTAAGCGAACAAAAAAGCTCAGAACTTTTAGCGATCTATAAAAAATTTCTTGAGAAATATCTTTCCGGCCTTTGTCTTATTAAATTACAATACACTCTTTAATTGGAAAAAAATATGAAGCGAATTTTAGTCCTCTCCTTATTCACTTGCATCCTTTGCTCATGCTCTCCACATGGTTCTTCGACCGACTTTGCGTTGCTCATCCCATTTCTGAACTCTTCGAACCAGAACCCTCGGACGTATCGATATCTATTCGTGACTGGTAGCCATAATGGCAATTTCGGTGGACCAAGTGGCGCCGATAATTTTTGCAATTCTCAGATTCCTCCGGAACTAAGCGGCACTTCTAATTATAAGGCTGCCCTGGTAGATCAGACAAACCGGGGTGCGGCCTTAGATGCTATCGGAAACGGACTAGGCAGATTCAACTGGGTTTTCGGATCTTCCGTTGAATACAGACGTGCCGACGGAGTGAAGGTGTTTACTACGAATTCCAGCGGGATCTATGATTTCTTAGCCAAGCCACTGAATGCTCCTTTTTCTACAATATACAAAGCAATCTGGACCTCTCTCTCTACAGATTGGAGTACAGCCAATGGACTTCACTGTAATAGTTGGGGGAGTGCCAGCAACGGATTGAATGCGGAATTAGGCGATGCGACCGCTACGAATGTTAGTGCCATCCATGCTGGTGGAGGCACTTGCGATCAGACTACTAATTTTGGCGGAGTACCGATCGGATTACTTTGCGTGGAACAATAACCCAAAGGGAAAGAGGTTCGATTGATCAAATCGTCTTAAGATGATTTGGAACCTTTTTTCTTAGGACTCCTCAGTTCTCTCGGAGTTTTTCCCGTAATTTTTCTAAATGCATCGTTAAACGAAGACTTAGAATTAAAACCCACGAAATAACAAACCGAGAGAATATCCTGATCCGGATTTTCGGAAAGCAGAGAAACCGCCTCTTCTATCCTAAACTTATTGATATAACTATAAAATCCGATCTTTAAATGTTCGTTCAAAAACTCTGTCAACTGGTAAGGCTTGATCTGTAATTCCTTAGAGAGAGATTGCAGTGTCAATTCCGCTTCTCGATACAGCCTCTTCTCCCTCATTAACTCCTGAATTCTTAGTTCCAGCAAATTCAGATCCACACCTACCAAGAGAGATCTTTCGTATTTCTTTTTTCGTACCTCTCTAGTGAGTGGGCCGAAAAAATCATGATAGCGAGCAGGAGCCAAGAAAAGCATCACGACAATTAAAGAAACAAGCAATGCGCCAATGATAAATAGCTGCTCCGAATTTCCCAGAAAGCCTCCCACTAAAGAAAGCATCGCAATCATTGTGATCGAAGCGAGAATAAAGATAAAGCGAACCTGCCTGCTGACCTCCTGAACTGAGGAAACCGCACCCAACATTCTGTACCTAGCGATAAAATAGCCAGTGGTCGCAATGGTAGCTATTACAAAGGACACCCCTAAAAAATGCCTCCAACGAACCTCTCGGAAATCTCGAAGGTCGGCAATGATCGAATGGATCGGCCTAACAAAAAAGATTAATTCCATCAGGAAGAAAATCATAGGTAACATAAAATGAAGCCGAAGATCCCAGCCCATGGGTTGATTCGGATACAATAGTGCATGGGTATAAATCAGTGTAAGAGGTCCTACCATAGAAAAGGAAGTAAGTAGTAGGAAAATCGAATGTGGGTAAACCTGATCAATTTTAAGAATCACATTCGCGACAGAAAATAGAATAATCCCTAGAGACAAAAACAATAGCGCGGTAAGGTAATTTTCGCGGGTTCTTTGTTCCGGAACTACCTTTTGTATGGCGATCAAGAAAGAAAGAGCACTGCCGAAATATACGACCGGAACTGTATATTCTGTCCCAAGCATGGAACAGAGATAGAAAGATCGCGGGTTATGTCAAGAGAATTGGATTTCTAACAATCGTTAGAAGACAAATCAATCTGCTGAAATTTGCTAGTTTTTTGGTCCGAATCACGCGATCCGGTCGTTCGAATTATGGTCCCCGGTCGATCCTTTTTTGAATACCGGTTATTCTATCTCCGCTTTAGTCCTCACAAGGACTTTCGTAATTAGTGGAGAAAGAGCCCATGCTAAGAAGAATGATTCTGAAAAATCGACCTCTCTACCATGTACTTCTGGTTTTACTCGCCGGAACAATTGGTGGATGTCCTCTGGGAATTTTTACCGGATTCCCAAATCAAGAAGAAGTTTGTAATTTCGACCCAAACAGGGAATCGCTAAGATCCGCATCTGCAGCAAATTTTCCTGAACCGAAAATCGATTCAATCAGTGTAAACGGAACACTGGTATGGCAAGCAGTCACACCACCGGGAACAACACCCCTACCTACTCCTACGCTCAGTCCTGGACAAATCGTAACTTTGACCGGATCAGGATTGGGGAACGGACCTGATATCGATTACACAAAAATCATGATTGGGAATACGAGAATCCTCGAAACCAATCTAAGAATGTTTGTCCAAAAATTGGATGCAACGAAACAGGTAAACTTCGAAGAGCCTGAAACGCATTCTACTTGGGACAGTTATATCATCCTTTGGAACGACGGTGAAGTTAGATTCAAAGTTCCAGAGCACGTGAGCAGCGGTCCGATCACTCTGCAAGTGCAGAAAAGAATCGGATACAACCAATCACTCCTAAGACCAGGTGCACCTCATAATGTGATCGATGCTCAGACAAAAAGAATCCAGAACAAAGATTTCGCACATAAATGCGATGTCGTATCTTTGTTAAGCGAAGCAAAAGGAACAAATCCGATTGATGTAAATATCAATAACTCAGGATTTGCTCAGCTATTAGCACTCGGCGAAAAAATCTATTGGTCGTACGATTTCAATATCGGGATCGCTCACAATATCCGGAATTTAGACTGGAAGAAAATTTTCGCTTATCAAACCAATGACCCTATCACTGGAGCCGTGGCAGATCCTGCAGTACTCTTCGGAGGATACAGAACGAATAGTGGTGAAGTTCCTGCTGCAGCAATCGACAACGTTTACTTCGATCCATATCCACAACCGACACCGATTCCAGGCCAAGCCGGATCGGATCCTTTGACCAAAGGATGGACCAAAAATACCGGATGGGCCGGATACAGATACGCAGAGGCTAGCAATCCTTACACTGGAAAAGGAGAATGGTCCGGATTTAACTGCGCGTCTTGTCACGGATACAGAATTACCTACGAATCATCACCTGGGGTAAACACTACTAGAGTCATTCCAGGCTTGCCGAATCCGAAATGGTCCATGAAATGGGCCCTCCTCGGAAATTTCACCGGAGTAAAGGCGAACGAGAAAGGACCAAAAATAGATCCAACTTCCCAAGACGTAGACAAGACAAATCTCATCTACGTAATGCCTGAAGGAGCTGGAGAGCACGCGATCGTTCGAGTTTCCGGAGACGGTGCAGAAACATCAAATGACTACCAGTTCTCACCGATCGCGATTCCGAACGTAACCAACTACATGGGAATTAGACGCTCCCTTTCTCATACAGAATCTTATGTTGGTTTCGAAGGATCTTACATTCACTCTGAAGAACCGGATGGAGCCACTGGATCCATGAAGGCACGAGAGCTGCAAGCTTTGACCGCCTACATGACCAAACTCGATAAGTTCGACAATCATTTGCGCCATACTGGAATGTATCGCTGGCTTAAAAACAACGGAAAGCTAATCACCCAAGCAGGATCAAATCCGGGAGAAGGTGGTTTTGTACAAGCAGGTTGGCAAGCTTATCCTGGAGTCGTCGCAGCTGTGAACCGCGGAAAGGCTACTTTCAATCGGGATTGCGGCTCTTGCCACAACGACAAAGTTGGAATGAACTCGAACGAAAGAATGTTCCGATTAAACGAAGTCGGCCGTTTCTTCAACCCTACAATCTACCAAAGAGCACAACAGGCAATCAGAGCTACGTTCTTGCGCGATTTGTATTGGGTGCAGCACCGCGGATTGTTAAGCGACGGACACGTAAGAAATTTGGAAGATTTAGTGAACCCGGATCGTTGTACCGAAGGATCCACTTTGTATAACAACTATTATACGCTCCACGCTCCAGTGATCCCTGCATTAGGCAGCCCTGATCATCCTGAGCCTTTCCCTCCGCATAACAGGAAGGGAGACGTATTCCGCGCTTACAGAGCTCCAAATACTGAAGATGGTATCAAGAAAAACAGATTCATCGAACGTCACAAGTACTTCGTAACTGTTCCTTGGGATCCGGACTGGTACTATTGGGACTACCAAAAAATGAGAAGAGAGTACGGACCTGATGAATTAGGAACGCACGACCCGATTGGAATGCCTGCTGCACCACACCCATGGTGTACTCAAAGCACAGCTGAGATCGGAGATCTTGTAGAGTATCTGCTGACTCTTTAAAGGAACAGTATGACCCGGTCTTAAAATTCAGACATACCAAAGGCCGGGTTACAAATAAGAAGCCGATCCTACTTCTTTTACAGAATCGATCGGAACAGCATGAGTTTACCCATCTCTTTCAATTCTCTGCATAAGCCCCAGTCTCCGAAAGGAGACCGGGATCTTTTTTTAAGAATTTACTCTAGCATGCTCCTAAGCATCCAAGCAGTCTTTTCATGAATCTCTAGTCTTTGGGTAAGTAAGTCCAAGGTCACTTCGTCGGCTCCAGATTCTGCCGCAGGCAAAATATTTCGCGCAGTTCGTATCACGGCTTCGTGGCCGTCCACTAGGTTCTGGATCATCTCTTCTGCTTTCGGAACTCCATCTTCCTCTTTTAAAGAAGTGAGAGAAGAGAAGGCCTTATAACTTCCAGGCGCGGGATATCCCAGAGAACGAATTCTTTCCGCGATGAGATCCAGAGCATTCCACAACTCAGTGTACTGAGTCATGAACATCAAATGTAGAGTGTTGAACAATGGACCGGTCACGTTCCAATGGTAGTTGTGAGTTTTCAAATATAGGAAAGTTGTGTCCGCGAGTAATTTCCTAAGTCCTTCGTTGATTTTGTCGCGATCCTTTTCCGGAATTCCAATATTCGGTTTCATACGGTCCTCCTATTTGCACCAATCTAATATATTTAGAATTAATATACTATTAGAATAATTCTAAATATATTTACTTTGCCTAAAAAAATTTAGGGACCATTCTTTCGATTTGCAAGGAATTTCCTGACAAACATGCAGGAAATTCTAGAACCTTTCCGCAGAGAATTTTTTTCTAATACCAGTTGAACGGAATCCTGCCTGTCATTGTTGCCTCGGCCTTACCACATATATTTCTGATTTTGGATTCGATACGATTCTATATCACGCATTGCATCGGAATTGGGACATTACGTTTCACAGCGTCGCGAATAACAGCAATGAGGCTATTTACTTTTATATCCAACGATATTCTTTTGAAACGAGCTTTTCATTATAAATTTTGAATACTACTGGACCAGGGCATATCATTTTTTTTCCTGGAAGCTCATGCTCGCGAACTCTTCACTGCTATTCCGTTTGAATTTAGTTGTTCTACTTTCCTACAACTCTATTCAGTGCGTTCCGTTTCAATGCAATTCTATGGATGCATCCTGCTCCGCCTCAAATCTTTTGCTAACTCTTCAACCTCCTGGCAACCTAGGCAACAAACAGTGGGACAAATTGTTCGGAGTATCTGGAGGTATTACCGCGGCAGTGGGGATCAAGGCAGACCTATCCGGAAATACATACACGACCGGTTTTACGAATGGTAATCTAGATGGAATTACACTTTCAGGGTCACAGGACTTATTAATCACCAAATATGACAGCATCGGCAACAAAGTGTGGACTCGATTACTCGGAGCTTCAGGCGTTCAAACTTCTCCGAACTCAATTACCCAAGACAGCCAAGGAAATCTTTACTCTGCTGGATCGGTAACCGGCAATCTAGACGGACAAACTCTAACAGGAAACCAAGATCTGTTCGTGACAAAGTATGACACTTCTGGAAACAAGCAATGGACTCGGTTACTAGGATACGCAGGCAGTATAACTGTTTCCTACGGGATTACTTCGGATTCTATGGGAAACATATACGCGACAGGATCGACTAACGGAGATATAGACGGACAGATTCATACCGGAGCGCTTGATCTTTTCTTAATAAAGTATGATAACTTAGGAAATAGAAAGTGGACTCGATTGCTGGGTGTCGCGGGAGCCAATACGACTGTCGCAGCAGCGGCCACAGATACACAGGGAAATATTTATGTTACTGGACTTACTACAGGAAATTTGGATGGTCAAACACTGAAGGGATCATCTGATTTATTTGTAGTAAAGTACGATAGCTCGGGCGTCAAACAATGGACTCGATTGTTAGGAGCAGGAACAGCTAGCGGTCGCGGAATCGCTTCGGATCCATCCGGGTTCGTCTATGTTTCTGGTAATACCTCAACTTCTGTGGATGGAGAAACTGTTACTGGATACCAAGACTTGGTAATCGTAAAATACGATTCACTGGGCAACAAACACTGGACCAGATTACTTGGAGCAGTAAGCACTAATACTTACACACTCGGACTCTGTTCAGACCCTTTCGGTTATCTCTATGCCACCGGGTACACAGACGGAAAATTGGGAGGAGAATCACTTACAGGTTCCACTGACCTATTTGTAACGAAATACAACGGGTCCGGAGATAGACAATGGGTACGGCTTCTCGGAGCCGCCGGGAGCACAGCAAATTCATATGGGATTACTTCCGATAATCTCGGAAATATTTTTATTTCTGGTTTCACTACCGGCAACTTAGACGGTCTTTCTCTTGTGGGAACACAGGATGGATTTATTGTGAAATACCAGTAAATCGTTAGACTGATTTATGCAACTTGCGAAACCAAAAACCAAGGAAAGCTGCGCCTAACACTAGGATCGGAGAGATCCATGCGGTGAGCACATAAGAGACGCCCGCTTCAGCTAAAATAGCAGGGCCAGCGAAAGGATCCGTTACCTCAAGCAATAACGAATAGGAATAAGCTCCAGCAATTGGTAGGATTAGTAGAAGACTCCAAGGTTTGTACCGAGCTCCAAAGAAAGCAAGCGCAGACATTGCGAGTGCCCAAAGCCAAACTTCGCTGAAAGCGGGTTCTTTATCCATTACCTCTGCGCTGAGAGAGAAAGGAATCCAGAGGAAAAGAAAAACGATTTCTCTCATTTGATTCAAAAACCAATCCTATTGATCCTGCAGTTTTATACCTCAAAAAAACTGCTTCATTCCTTTGGAGCCTAAGAGGAATGGATATGCTTTACGTAATGAGGAAGCAAATAGTCTAAAGCAAGAATTGAGGTTCCACTTGCTAGCTCGCACTTTTCCTAGTTCCATCCTTCGCAAAATGCGGATCACTTATTCTATCGTACTCTGTCTGCTGCTCTTTTCTTGTAGAGTTCCGGACTCATTGGTTTCGGTCCATGGAGAATTTACAGACCTTTCTGGTCGCAAAATCCAAATACCGGCCGGTCAGATTCAACCGAATGCTGACTTTCCTACTATCACTCTCTCTATTCCGGTTTCCGAAGAATGGAAATCACTCCTACAAAGTGGAGCACCGCTTTCTATTTATTCAGGAAAAATTAGCGGAAGGGCAGCATTTTATTTGGATGGGAACTTAATCGGAAAAGTGGGAGAAGAATTCAAATCGGGACACGCCCGTTTTTTCCTATCTAGTTTACCTAGTTTCAAATCAGACCAGATTCCCCAGAATTTCCGGATAGAACTTTCCAAATCCGAAGACTTCCCTTTGGAGATCAAAGGCCCCATATATGTGGGAAAATCGGACGATCTATATCGCTGGCACTTTACAGAACAATTTATCGATGTAAGCCTCTGCTCTCTATTCTTATTAATCGCTTTTTGTTATATATTCCTCTACGTAAGGAGGCCGGTCCACCGACATAATTTACTCTTTGGACTTTTCATGCTATTTGCAGCAGTATATTGGTTCATGCGAATGGATCTGAGAGAAAGTATCTTCGGAGGGGAAGTAATCCTCAGGCTCAAGATTGAATACGCTACACTTTTTCTTACTGCACCTTTATTAACTCTTTCTTTAGAAAACTTGTATTCGGTTCGAACTCATATCGCTGGAAAAATACAACTTGCGATTTGTTCCTTCTTGGCAATTGGAGCAGTCCTGCTTGAACCGAAATGGATGTTTCTTGCCTTAACTATTTGGGAAGCTCTCGCAGTACCTGCCATACTATATACAATCTATTTGAATATTAAAGCAATGCTCGAAAAGGAAAAGACCGCTTTCCTGATTGGGCCGGCAGTCCTTGTTTTGATTGCATTCTGTTTTTATGATATTCTGAACGACTTTTTCCACCAACCTCAAGAGCAGATCAGTAAATTCGCATTCCTATTCTTTGCTATTTCACTTTCGTTGGCTTTCTTGGAGCACACCACCAGTCTGGAAAAGAACATCGAAAATCTTTTGCATTTCACGCAAAGCGTTTCGGGAACGAGCTACAGTATAGATCGCCATATCGAAGTAGGCAAGTTCGCTTGTTATATGATTCACGATCTAAAAAATGATCTATCTACAATCGGTTATTTGTGTGAAGCGTTGAATCCGAACGATTCAAAAAAGAATGCATGGATCTCCGAGACGATTCTAGAGCAAGTGCATTCGCTCAGGAACAAGACCACAGATATTTTAGATTTTGTGAATGGAACCTACTCTATCAAAAAAAAGGAAGTTCCTATTTTAGATTTCCTAATTAAAATTAGAGAGTCATTACTTCCAGCAGTACAGAAAGCAGGACATGCTTTCACGATCGATTGTCCTTACGAAAATGAAACCGTAGTCATAGACGAAACCTCTCTGGAAAGAGCCTTAAAAAACCTAATCTACAATTCATTGTCTGCAATGGAAAAGGGTGGAACCGTCCAACTTAGCTTTCGAAAAGAGAAAGACGCTCTGGTTTTTGTGGTAAGCGATAATGGTCCCGGATTTCCCGCAGATTGGCAGGATGTGAATCTGAGACAGGGCATTGAAGGTCATGGTCTTGGTTTACGAATCACCAAAAGTATTGTAGAGGGTCACCAAGGTAAATTGGAATGCTCCTCTAGTCAAGGAGGAGGAACTCGTTTCGAGATAACGATTCCAGCTTAAGCGACAAATGAAACAACGATCTCAATTTCGAAACGACGAAAAATCTGAATCAAAGCGTAAACTCACAAATCCAAATTTCTTAAAGGATCTCTTAAATTCAATGGGTTCGATTGGTAAATTCACCGAGGTTTTTTTGATAGCAAAATCATTAATTTCTCCGAACCACAACCTGCGTAAAACCATGGGTTTTGCCTGTTGGTTCACCTGTTGCCCTTCCGTATTTAAGAGAATAGATTCTTCCCAATGACTCTGAAAACTATCCCCAACACAAAAGACCTTAGAGGTGCACCTCTCACTGGAGCAAATTCGAAATCGATCGATCACTACGAAACAGCTATTTGTCAATTAAATTGTTATATTGGCGATCCGGTCGGGACCACAAATCAGGCGTTAGTCGAAAGCCCCGAGTTCGCCATGGGTTATGTATTAAAAGCTTATCTGTTATTGAGCGGTATGGAGCGAAGTGCGATACCTGCAGCAACCGAGTGCGCCTCTGCATTAGGAAATTTGCATTTGAATGAAAGAGAACAAATGCATTCCGCCGTTGTCACTAGTCTACTTGGGGGCGCGTTCCGTCACGCCACCGAACTTTTGGAAGATATCTTGATCAGAGATCCGCATGATATCTTGGCCTTGCAAATCTCTCATTTACTTGATTTTTATCGCGGAGATAGCCGAAGCCTGAGAGATAGAATTGCAAGGGTATTACCGGAATGGCGAGCAGATATGCCCGGCTATCATGCCTTGCTTGGAATGTACGCTTTCGGTCTGGAGGAGAACGGTGATTACGGAAGAGCGGAAGCCGTAGGTCGGGAAGCTGTTGGATTAGAAGCCCGCGATGGTTGGGCACATCACGCAGTCGCACATGTGATGGAAATGCAAGGACGCTACGAGGATGGCGCAATCTGGCTTACAAGCGGACAATCTAAATGGGCACCTGAATCTTTCTTTGCAGTACACAACTGGTGGCACCTCGCTCTCTTTTTATTGGAATCGGAAAAGACCGAAAGTGTCCTGGAATTGTATGACGGTCCGATTCGAGGTGGTCAGTCGAATATGGTTCTCGATATGGTAGATGCTTCTGCGATGTTGTGGAGATTGCACTGTAGAGGAATCGATGTCGGCGATAGATGGCAAGCGATCGCAGACCAATGGCAACCGCTGATCGAAGATAGATTCTATTCGTTTAACGACGCGCATGCAATGATGGCATTGTTAGGAGCAGGTCGCAAAACCGAAGCGAATCAATTGCTTTCTACCATGTTCATTACCGCGAATGAGCAAACTGATAATGGAATCATGACTCGAGAAGTGAGCATACCGCTCAGCCAAGGATTCCTGGCTTTTCAAGAGGGCAAATATCAGATCGCACTAGAATTTCTAAGACCTGTTCGCAATATCGCGCATCGCTTCGGAGGCAGTCATGCTCAGCGAGATCTAATCGATCTAACAATGCTTGCGGCAGCCTCACTTGGAGGAAAGCAAAGCCAATTGAGAGCTCTCGCGAACGAAAGATTAATGCTAAAGCCGCGGAGCCCGCTTGCTAAACGATATCGAGAATCGGCAAACTAGCTACAAGTTAGATTCAACGGAAGATGCAGAAATGCGACTCGCTACAATCGATATTTGTCTGCGATGCGGACCAAATCCGCGAGGCTTTCTGCATCTAACTTTTCTTTGATATTCTGACGATGGAAGTCTACGGTTCTAAGAGCGATATTGAGTTGTTCAGCGATTTCCTTATGCTTGAAGCCGTTCGCCAACATCCTAAGCACTTCAATCTCTCGGTCCGTTAACAATTCTTTCGGGGACAATATTTGACCCTGACGAATCACAGATGATTGAATGACGGGAGACAAAACCGTGCTTCCCTGCATTATATTTTTCAAAAGTACTGCGATGGTTTCTACGGTGTCTTCCTTTGAAAAAAACCCTTTCGCATGATTTTCCAAAGCAAGCTCCACATAAGCTTTGTCTTTGTGATGACTAAACATAACGACTCTTTGAGTCGGAAATTGCGAAAGGACTTCCTTCAGGATAGATATTCCGTCCGTACGAGGTAAATCGATATCAAGCAAGATGATATCGTATTCGTTTCCGGCTTTTAGCTTTTGAAGCAAGTCCATGCCGGAATCAGCTTCTGCACTTACTTCGATGCCAGTCCCTTCTAACGCAATTCTTAAGCCCAATCGAAGAGCCGGATGGTCATCGACTAGCATGATTCTAATCATGAAATTATCCTTCGCTACACCTTAGCCAGGAAAATCCTACTTACTGTTTGTTAAACTCGCGAATCGCGGAAAAGACTTCGTCCAATTCGTTTTCTTGCATATACGGAAATAATGGAAAATTCAAGACAGACGAACAAATCAAAGCGGTCCGATGATCTTTGCCAAATTTTCCTTTTATATAAGCTTTTGCCCCAGGCTGATCGCTCATCGCGCCTGGATAAATATTTCCGAATCCTATGCCTTTTGATTTGAGCAAGTCTTGGATCTTTGTGCGTACTGCCGGATCAAAGAGAGTGACATTGCAATATCCGTTTTCCTCGTAATCCTTAGGAGGGTGTATTACATTTACCTTAAGTTCAGGCAGAACCTTGTAATATTTTTCCACTGCTTTTCTTCTGGACCCGATTCTTGCATCGAGGTGAGGAAGATTGATGTTTAAGAATGCGGCCTGCAGAGTATCCATTCTAGAATTCCAGCCTACATCGCCGTGACCGTAATGCGAAGTGCGGCCATGGTTACCGAGCATTCTTACCTTTCCGGCTAATTCTTCATCATTTGTAAATACAGCGCCACCATCGCCCGCAGCGCCTAAAACTTTTGCAGGATAAAAAGAAGTTGTACTGATCAATGCATCTTGGTAGATCGGCTTGCCTTTGTATTTAACACCGAAGCACTGAGCTCCATCCTCTAACAGAGGAACTCCTTTAGATTTACATAATGCGCGGAATTCATCTAGCCTCGCGCTCCCCCATCCGTATAGATGGACGATAATTGCGGCCTTTGGCTTCGTCTGTTCCAAAGCTTTTTTAAACGCTTCGAAGTCCATCTGCAAGTCGTCCGGATTGGTATCGACCGTAATCGGGTCCGCTCCCACATTCACGACAGATTCGAATGTCGCCCAGAACGTAGAATCCGGAAGAAGAACAGAATCCCCCTTTCCCACTCCTAAAGCACGCAGCGCGAGTTGAAGTGCATCCGTTCCGTTAGCGCAGGCGATTGTATATTTAGTTCCGGTTTTTTCAGATAGCGCCTTTTCCAAGTTTGCTACCTCTTCTCCGCCGATAAAAGACGCATTCCTGCTTAGAGTCCTTACCTTTTCTTCCCAAGCCTCCAATAGCCCAGGTTCGAATCTCTTGATATCAATAAATGGTACGCCCATGAGTGCTCCTAAGAACAATTTTCGAAAGGAGATCTAAAAAGCAATTCTTTTGGGCAGGAATTCCTTCAAGGGAATCCTCATAGAAATGACTCCAGAGAATTCCGTATAGCGAAGCGTTTAAAGTTCTACTTTCTTTTTTTGCTCTTTTTAGAAGCTGCTTTTTTCTTAGGGCTGATTTTGGTTCCGGGCTTAATCTTTGAACCCTTTCTGGCCAGAAGTCCCGACTCCTTCAATGTTGAACTCGCAATCTGTCTTTCTCTCATTGAATCTTCGGGCTTCTTGAGAGTCGGAATTTTAGAATTTGAAGGCTTTAAGTACAGTTGAATATCCTTGGGATCAAAGAGTAAATTCACAACTTCTGCGAAATTCGAAACTGGAAAAAACTGCATTCCCTTTTTCACATAATCCGGAATTTCTGATAAGTGAAGTTGGTTATCTTTTGGCAAAATTATTTTATGAACTCCAGCCCGCTTTGCTGCTACGATCTTCTCTCGAATTCCGCCGATTGCCAACACTTCTCCGGTCAAAGTAATCTCACCTGTCATACCGAATCCAAGTTTGATTCTCTTTCCCCACGCTAACGAAAGTATCGCGGTCGCCATCGTAATCCCGGCACTTGGACCATCTTTGGGAGTGGCTCCATCCGGAACGTGTAGGTGAATCGTCTTGTCGTTAAAGAGCTCTTCGGAACCTAAGAAATTCTTAATATAGCTCAGTGCAATATTCGAAGATTCCTCCATCGACTTTCCGATCATGCCAGTGAGTACAATTCCACCTTTTCCTTTAATGAACACTGCCTCTACTAAAAGGGTCGCACCACCAACCGAAGTCCACGCCAATCCAAGGGCTGTACCGGGAACTGTCGGTTTTGTCATACGATCGTCGATGTATTTGGGAACTCCAAGATATTTTTCGATTTCTTCGGCCTTTATAGCAGGAGCTACTTTTTCGCCCTGCACGATTTTCATCGCAATCTTTCTCGCGAGTCTGTCGGTCTGTTTTTCCAGACCTCGCACTCCTGATTCTCTAGAGTATCCGTCTATCAGCGTAATGATCGCCTTTCGATCCATTTGCAGACCGAACTTGTCCACTCCGTTTTTTTCCAGGATCTTCTTCCAAAGGTGCTTCGCAAAAATTTGCACTTTCTCATCTGTGATATAACCGGATAAGTTTATGACTTCCATTCTATCCAAAAGAATGCGGCTAATGCTGTCTAACGTATTGGCGGTTGCGATAAAAAACACCGAAGACAGATCGAAAGGAAGATCCAGGTAATGGTCTCGAAAATTCTTGTTTTGCTCTGGATCAAGTACTTCTAATAGAGCTGCTGCAGGATCTCCTTGCACACCAACTCCTAATTTATCGATCTCGTCCAACAAGACTACAGAATCCTTCTCCTTTGTAATTCGAAGCGCAGTGATGATTTTTCCCGGCATGGAACCGATGTATGTCCGTCTATGCCCTTTGATTTCCGCTTCGTCTCTCATACCGCCGACGGAGAATCGGAAAAATTTTCTTCCAAGAGCCTCGGCAATGGACTTAGCAATCGAAGTTTTACCAACTCCAGGAGGTCCTACAAATAGTAGAATAGATCCCTTCTCCTCGGGCTTTAATTTTTTTACCGCAAGATATTCCAGGATCCGCTCCTTGACGTCATCAAGTTTGTAATGATCTCTGTCTAGAACCTTGCGAGCCTTGTCCAAATCGATCTCGCGAGTAACCGCGGCTTCCCAAGGTAAAGATTCCAGAATGTCCAAGTAGTTTCTGACTACATTGTAATCCGCAGTATTCGGATCAGTGTACATGAATTTATCCAATTCACGCTCGACCTCTTCTATCACTTCCGGATCCGCGGGAATGGATTTAAGTCTTTCTAAAAACTTTTCGTATTTCTTTTCGTACTTATCTTCTTTCACCCCGAGCTCGGTTTGAATTGCTTTTAGCTGTTCTCTTAAAAAGAACTGCCTTTGTTGTTTGTCGATTTTCTCCTGAATTTGTTCCTGGATTTCGCGCTGAAGACTAACTAGTTCGATTTCTTTCCTTAAGAAGAGTAAAACTTTTTCAATTCTATCTTTCAGATTGATAGATTCGATTACAGACTGGTAATCTTCCTTTTCTAGATTAAGGATACTGCAAACGAAATCCGCCATTTTTCCGGGTTCGTTTACGTTCAGCATCGTGAGCTTCATCTCTTCAGTAAAAAGTGGATTGTTTTGAGCGAGCTCTCGAGTCATGACTAGCAACGTCCTCATCATTGCCTTTACCGTGTTCTTAGGAGCTCCTGCATCTTCTTCGGGATAAGTTACTTTAGCGATTAATAATGGATCGACTGAGGAGAAGGACTCTACTTTGAATCTGCGAACTGTATTGATTAGTAAGTTGACCGCGTCGTCTGGCAAATTGACTTTTCTTAATATTTTTGCCACTACACCGAACTGATAGACATTTTCTTCAGTGTTCTTTTCGTGCTCTTCGTCCTTTAACAATACGAGCCCGATAAACGAATTCCCTTTTAGTGATTCTTCTACTGCACGGGCAAACTTTCCTCCAGGAACGATTAAAGGTGTGATGATTCCGGGAAATACGGGCCGCGATTTAATCGGAATTACGAATAGTTCGGGAGGTAAAATCGTATCTAAAGGTACAATTTTTCCCTCTAGTTCGTTCAAATCGTCTATCGGTTCCAAATTTTCTCCTTCTTCCTACATTATGAAGATTTGACTCTCGGGATATGCCCAGGATCTTAAGTTCGTTGCAATTCTCAAATACAATCTTGGTGTCTAAGTACTTACTATGAAAGCGATTCAATTTCGGAAATTCGGCGGTCCGGATCACCTGGAGCTGGTTGAAATGCCTGATCCGATTCCGGGGGAAGGGGAATATCTGATCAAGATTAAAGCCGCAGGCGTAAATCCCGTAGATTGGAAAATAAGAGAGGGTGGCCTTCAATCTAGAATGCACAATCAATTACCGATCATCCCAGGTTGGGAATTTTCCGGAACAATCACAAATAGAGGGTTTTCCGCCAAACGATTCCAAGTCGGAGAAGATGTATTTTCCTATTGTAGAAGACCCTGGATTGAAAAAGGCGCGTATGCGGAAATGATTTCCGTACCAGAATCTTATCTCTGTCCGAAACCAAAATCCATCACTCACGAGGAAGCCGCGACAGTTCCCTTAGCTGGGCTGACTGCTTACCAATGTCTATTCCAAGCTACTGTTTGCAAAAAAGGTGATACAGTTCTAATTCTGGGTGCTAGCGGAGGAGTAGGCTCTATGGCCACACAACTTGCCGTGAATGCAGGTGCGCACGTGATCGCCGTTTCTAGCGCAAGAAACCAGGAATATCTGAAAAATTTAGGAGCAATGGAATGGATCGACTACAATGCGGGTTCGATACGGAAAGCGCTTCTTGAAAGAAAGCCGGAAGGTGTGGATATCGTTTTGGATTTTGTAGGAGGAGAAACCTTTACCGAATCGCTAGGTTGCATTCGACCTGGAGGATCTATCGTTTCAATTTTGGTGAACACTCCTGCGACAAATCTAAACCTGCAGTCTGCGTACATTTTTGTGGAACCTAATGTAAAACAACTTTCGGAACTAGCTCAGTTAATCGACGAGGGGAAATTAAAAGTTCATGTCTCCGAAGTATTTTCGTTAAGCGAGGCAGCCAAGGCGCATGAAAAGATTTCTAGATTGCATACACGTGGTAAAATTGTTTTAAAAGTAAGTTAATCTACCCTCTCGAAAACTAAGCAGAAGAGACTAAGTGCAAACTAGAACAAGTTCTAAGAAGAATTAGAGAGCTCGGAGCGTAGTTTAAATGCTCCTTTACTGGAATGAAGGAGGAACACTCGCACCTTCTTGTAAAAATTCGAATCAACTTCTACGTGTAACATTTGTTCTAATATAATGTCCCTTCTCTAAGAACCGATTGACTTTATTCAAGTCGATACTTAGAATCGAAGCGAATCCTATGCGAAAGAAGAATCACTCTCATTCTCTAAGAGGATGTAAGTTGAAAATACCACAATCATAGGAAGTCGGATCCAATGAATTACAAAAGCATTATACTCGGAACTCTGGTGTTGAGCGTCCTTTCCTTCACGAATTGTAAGACTGAAAAAAAGGACGATGACAAGTTGCTACTTCTGGCGGCAGTATTATATTCTCCTTATGAAAAAATCGTTCCCACACCCGGAACAATCACCATTCCGAATACGGGTGGTGCTTATACCGGTCGATCCTTTACTCCGACTTGCTCAGGAGCGCCTGGAAATACCGACTTTTATTTCTTTCGCAAAAAGGTAGCGGACAATAATAAGAAGATTTTGATCAACTTCATGGGTGGAGGAGCTTGCTGGTCAAAGTACAATTGCTTTGGAGAGAATACGACTACCTATTTTAATATGCTGAATCAGCTTCCGGATATTTTCGTGAATATTGCATTCAAAGGGATTATGAATTCCGCTGCTCCTCGGAATCCGTTTCTAGCATATGATGTGATCTTTATCCCCTATTGCACGGGAGACCTGCATATAGGATCGGCAGACGCAGTCTATAATGATCCAACCAATGGAAATTCTCCTACTACAATCAAGCACAGAGGACACGAAAACGTACTCTCTGTCTTGAAATACATCCAGGATAACTATACTGGTCTGACGGATGTGTTTGTCACAGGCCAGAGCGCCGGAGGATACGGAGCTATATTAAATTATCCTCATGTTCGAGAAACAGTACACGGAATTAATGCAAGCGTAAAAGTGAATATGCTCTCAGATGCTTCGCAAGGAGTAGTGCAGACTATTTTTTATTCGAACGTGGTGAAAAATCTCTGGGGTGCGGATCAAAACCTTCCTACCTGGGTGACCAATATCACATCCGGCTACTTGACCGGTACACCTAGCCTGGTGGATTTTTTTGATAAAGTAGCGAGATTTTACACTGCTGATCAATTTGCGCAGTACACAAGTTTGTACGACGGAAACCAAAGATTCTTTATGAACGTAATGAATATAATTGATGGTTTGCCAGCTTACACAGATGCTGCGACAACTGATCCGTACGACTCAAGTAAAACCTACTCGACTTTGTTTGGAGATAGCGACGCGAGTTCGGTTGCGGATGGTTCTCCTACAATTCCGACCTTTGGACAAAACTGCTTTTGGCCAAAACAAATGTTATCCGACTTGGCTACTATCTCAGGCGGTGGAGCGATTATAGATTCGAACTACAAGATCTACATTGCTCCGGGAGATGTGCATACGATCACCACAAACGACGATATGTACAGTTTATCCACCGGAGGAGTCGATTTTACGACCTGGTTGGCGAATCATAGAGACGGAAACCATTTGGCTGCAGCTCCGGATTACGAAACTTGCACAAAACATGGTCATCTTTTCTCATCCAAAGATTGCTCTGCTTCCAATTTCAATAAAAGCGTCATCAATAATGCACTAGGGCATGCCACTTCTGATCAGGCTTATGCAGCATCGCTTAAAGACATGACTCAAGCCTGCCCCGACGGAAGTATGCAACCTCCGAACTAAATCGATCAGCCCGCCAAATCCTGGTTTATCGATAGGAATCCAAAGCCTCCTCAAAAGGGAGGCTTTGTTTTTTAGGCGAATCTCTGCACGAGCCAATATGCAAAATATTGCATACAGGACAGCACAGAATGAGTTGAAGACTTTCTTAAATATTTTTGAATACGCTATATATGGTTGAAAGTGCAGACGGAAAGTTCGATGTCAAAAATCAGCTGGGCTTTAATATTCATAGGACAGCAATTCTATTCCGAAGGGAACTACTGAGAGCACTTCAGGAATACGACATGACTCCGGAACAGTGGCAGGCTCTAGCGACTCTCTGGAAAATGGGGGGAGTCACTCAACAAGAGATCATCTCGGTAACTTTGCAGGACGCTCCGACTGCGTCTAGAATGATCCAAAGGATGGAGAAAAACGGACTCGTAAAAAAAACCAGAAGCCACGAAGACAACAGGGCGACGATCATTCTTCTCACTAGCAAAGGGAAAAAACTGGAATCAATATTGCCTAGATTATTGAGGGAACATTTTGCTCCCATTCTGGGAAAGTTAGGGAAAGAAAAAACCGACCAGCTCTTGAAATTATTGGCAGAACTCAGAGATGCCTTTGGTGATCCAGTGTAGCCCGGAATTAAAATTCCGGGACGCGGCCAGGCGGGCCCCCGCCCTGACTTTGGGAGGGGAGGTGGGCCAGTGGGACCCCGGTGCGGGCTATACCAGAAAATGCCCATTCTGTCAAGCTGAAACTTCTCGCCTAATCCTGTAGGAGCTCCTACAAAGCCCCCTGCTTTAGAAAATTACAAATTCGTACTATTCTAATTTTATAATTTTATTAAGAAAAATATTCCTCTTTAGGAGCTTCTTTTTCGAAAGGGAGATGCATTTTTTGGAGGATCCTGTCGTACAAGGAATAATTTTCTGAATCATAGCACACAAATATAATATGCTCGATCGATTTTACTGGAAACTGAGTGACAGCCCGAATCGCAATTAGAGCCGCCTGATCTTTCGGATATCCGTACACTCCGGTGCTGATATTCGGAAACGCTATCGATTCCTGTGAAAGATCTTCCCCGATTTTCATACAATTTTCGTAGCACGATTTAAGATACTCTTGCTCTCCGGCATCTCCTCCGGACCAAATGGGCCCGACTGTATGAATTACGAAATTTGACGGAAGCCTGCCCGCCTTTGTATATACAGCCTGACCTGTAGGAAGTCCTTCCGGATAGCGCTCTGCTCGGATATTTCTGCACTCGTCTAAAATACTTAGTCCGCCGGCTCTATGAATTGCACCGTCGACCCCTCCTCCCCCAAGCAAGGAAGAATTAGCCGCGTTCACAATGACTCCGACTTTCAGCGTAGTAATATCCGTATGCAACAAATAGATCATATGCTCTTTTGATTCAACCGCCAACGCCTAATTAGACTAAGCCGGTTTCAGTACAGGATACTAATATTCTAGAAAAGGAAATGCAATTTATTTAAATAGATAAAAGCAGTAAGTCCATAGTTTTTGTAAAAACTTTCCGAATATCATCGCGAGCATCTTCATTTGGCAAAACCCGATGGTTCCAAATCTTTAGGCCGAAACGGATAAAGAAATTATCCAGAAATTCGGTTTCCACGTGAGTTTTCATAATCGTTTTACTCGAATCTCTGTCCCATCTTAATACTACAACAGTTCCCTTACCGTCGTTTGCATTCACTACTGTTTCAGTAAATTCATGGATAATGGATTCAAGATTTCCCGGTATGAATAGGTTGATCGCCCAGCTAGGCGCCAAATACGCGAAAGCTCCGCTTACGTCGAACTTATCGATCTTTGCAACTTTCAGATTCAAAACACCGGAATTGCTTGTATTAGAAAATTTACCTTGGAGTTGGATAAACTCGTTGTCCAAGACCAATCCGTAAACGTTTGCTTCCAGAGATACATTTACTGCGAATGGGTACTCGGATAGACCGTTCAGATGAAAAGATTCACCCGGATAAAAATTTCCTTTTAGATCGAATGGGATGATTTTGCCGTCTTTTGTGAAGAATCGAAACTTGATTTCCGATTTCTTGGTTTCGATGTAGAACTCGGAAACGATTCTGCCTTGGGAATTCATGATTCTAGCTTTAACCCAGCCCAAGTATTTGATATCATCCAAATAATCTCCGAGCTCGGGATAGTCCACCATCAGAGTCTGCTCTACATTCCCGTCAAAAACGAATTCAGTGATTCCTTCCCCTTTGCCTTCCGCTTTGACTTTGACAAGTGAATCTAATCCAAAATAGTAATTTAGATATTTTGCAAGCGCTGGAAATGAATGTGCGAAATCGTTGAGCACTTTTCTTGATTCGGCGTCCTTGACCTTTTTAAAGATGCTTGTATTGGGGGCAGAAATGTTCTTCACGTTTTCTGCATTCAAAAATCTTAATCCTGAATCCATTACATTCAAACCGTGCTTATGTGTGAAAGGACCCATATGAGTCAGTAGATCCAAATTTCCAGAATAGGAATTTCCTCCGAATTTTGGATTCGCATTGTGCTTTAAGGCAAACTCAGCGGAAAAATCTCCGAATTGAGGGATTGGAACATCGTGAAAGCGTACATTTTCGAGACTCACCTTGTATCCTTCGCTCGAATACCTTCCCCTATAAGTGACAAAATGGGAACTTCCTTCCCGGTGCATATATTCCGAATTATATAAGTTTTTTAGTTCAAATCTTTCTAATGAACGATCCAAATACTTATGGAACTGAATCGCTTTTCCATCATATTGATTTTTCATCGCAACGATCTTTAGAAATTGTAAAAACTGCCTGGATATATTGCGTCCATCCGGGCCAATAGAATCAGGTATTTCCTTTAACGAATAAGCCGCAGAGGCTGCGCTTGCAAATACCAGCAGCACCGCGATGATTGCTTGAAATTTCTTGGTTTTAAAAAGAGAGCCCTTTCTCAAATTCATTCCCATTCCCAACGCTCTCCCCAATTTTATACCGAACGGCTGTTATCTTAAACCGTTCCCTTTGCTATACGCTAAAAAGCAGAGAAAAAATGTCAATCGTATAGCAATCGCTACAGTCCTTGCGAACTGTCTTAGACTACGGAATTCCGGCTTGGCAAATTATCCTAGTAGATACATACACCGCTGCTTTTTTACGCAAGGCAGTATTTCCCCAATAGGAAATTTTGGAATCTGATTCGATCAAAATTTTTTCCTACAAGTATAGTCGCTCCCTGTCCTGGGAACTAATCAGCCTTCTTACCGCGAAGGGACAAGCCTGATCATAAAAAGAAGAATTGTTTTGATTTAAGAAAATGAAAATTTTCATCTCAGATTCATTTTACTCCGAGCATTCAATTTATTACTTTAGATCCAGATTCTAATTACAAAACGGAATCCTGCACGATGTAGATAATTTCATTCCTTCAAATCGATACGACTTACTTCGAATCGCAGGGATCTCTTCCAGAATTTTCTTTTCGTACCATAAACCGACGTCTAACTCGCTTGACTTTTCTAATTTAGCAAAGAAGATTCATGCCGCTAGATCATTGAAGCCCGCCTAAACCTTCATATTAAGGAAACAACAATGAGTACTCTCCTTGGCGCTTTAGATCGATTAGGGATTCGAACAAAACTTACATTGCTGTTTGGATCAGTAATTCTTCCCATTGGATTATTAGTCTTTCTTGCATTAGCAAGTAATAAAGCACGAATTACTGATATTTCTACGATTCATCACGACCGATTGGTCCCTCTGAAGTTGTTAAAGGAAATCTCGGACAACTATGCCATTTTTATCGTGGACTGCGTGCATAAAACCAGAAGCGGAGAATTCACATTTGAGGAAGGACTTGCAAGCTTGGACAAAGCGGACAAACAGATTCGGAAATCCTGGACGAGCTATAAAGCTACACATCTAGTCCAAGAAGAATTAGATATTATTAAAGAAATTGAACCTCTCTACCAAGGCGCAGACCAAGTAATCGTCGAGGCGAAAGAGATCATGCTCGTGAAGGACCAAGCCAAGATCTCAGAATTCGCAGAAAAGTTATTATACCCGAGAATTGATCCGGTAACGGAAAAAATAGAAAAGCTGATTCAACTGCAACTGAAACTTACCGAAGAGATCTCCGAAAAAGCAGAAGCACAATACAAAGCAAGTTTTGTAGGGTTTGTAGTTTTGTCCTCTCTGTCGATCGGTTATATTCTCGTGATCGCTGTCGTATTTTCCATTCGGTTGATCAAAGGTTTGAAACTGGTGACTAATTCGATTCGCAATGCAGATTTTACTCATCCGATTCAGATTCAAGAAGACGCGCGGAAAAAGGATGAACTTTATCTGTTGCAACTTGCGTTTCGTGACTTTCAGATAAAGGTCCGAGAAATGCTTTCTACAATTTTGACATTCTCCGAAAATTTATTGGAATCCTCCGAACAACTTTCTAAGTCGAGTGATCACCTTTCTTCGAATGCACAATCAGAGTCGGCTTCTGTTGAACAAATATCAGCTTCTGTTGAGGAGATCAGCTCCGGCATGGAGCAAGTCACCCGCAACGCAGAGTCTCAATACCAACTCATTGCATCTTTTACTGGAGAAATGCGAGAATTAGACACCTTGATTAACAATGTAGGAGGTGCACTCAGGGTATCTCTAGAACGAATCGCGGAAATGTACTCTAAGGTTGAAGCTGGCAGAAAAACGATGGGCAACCTCTCGGATAGCATGGGCAAGATAGAGTCTAGCTCTGTAGAGATGAAATCAATCACTGCAATTATTAAAGAAATTTCGGAAAAGGTAAACTTGCTTGCTCTGAACGCCGCAATAGAAGCCGCGAGAGCAGGAGAGCACGGGCGAGGCTTCGCAGTAGTAGCGAGCGAAATTACGAGACTCGCGGAACAGACTGACCAAAGCACGAAAACGATCGAAGATTTAATCAAAACTAGTAATACTGAAATTCAATCCGGCAAAGGATTCGTAGACAATTCCGTAAAAGTGTACGCTGGAATTTTGGAAGGATTGCAGATTGTTAGAGACTCTAGCGACAATATCGCCGGGATCATGAAACACCAGCAAGAAAAGAAAGATAAGATCCGAGGAGCGGTGGATCAGGTTGATGCAAAATCCGAAGAAATTCGAGTCTCGGTCCGAGAGCAAAAAGTGGCAATCGCGGAGACTGCAAACGCTGTTTCTAACATTTCGGTCACGGTTCAGAATAGCGCCGCTAACTCTGAAGAAATTGCGAGCAGCGCTACTGGACTATTGAATATCGCAAAGCATCTTAGGGAAACGATGACTTTCCTGAAAACCTAATATCGAATATTAAGCCAAAGGCTTACTCGGATTTCTGCGAAATAGATAGAATACCGGATAGTGCAGAAAAACATCACCGATGATTAGGAAAAGCAATGTAAAGAAAGAAAGAATCTTTCCGATCGCTGAGTTTGCAAGCTCGGGAAAAACGGAAAGTATATAGATTGCAAATCCTGGGAGGAAGGAAATCAGATAGGTTCCCCAGGTAACCGTTAAATAGTCTACACTGGTACTCGTTTGAAAAAAGGATTTCCAGTCCGGCAAAAAAGTCAATCTGTGTATGAATACCGGAAGAAAAGTAAAGAACAAGAGCCCGGTTCCGAAATTGATTAGAAAATAGATCGTCTCTAAATTGGCTGGAAGCGGCTTCTTTAAATCTACTTTTGCAGCTTGAACGACGGGAGAAAGAAACAGAAAGAGAATCACATAGAAGATTAATATTATAACTAAAAGCCAAAAGAAAAAGAGAGCGTATGATTTAAAGGTAACAGGCTTTTCCGTATCCATCTTGGAACGCATTGTAAAACCGTTCGCTAAGTAACTCCCCAGCAACCCGAGGGACAAAAGCACCAGAATGAAAATAGGTGTCGCACCTCCTCCAGTTTGCAATGTCAACTGCAGAAAGTAAAGGCTAAGTAGTAAAAGAAGAGTTCTGGTGGTTATGATTAGGCCGACTCTTCTTTGAGCCGCAAGATATTGTACGTATTCTTTGAACATTCTATTCGAGTCCCTTTTTTCTAGTTTTTAGGGACTGACCATCGCTGCAAGCATTCTACTGTTTTAGGGAGATATGATAAATCTGATCGGATTTCCTTTTCTATCTTCCAAGTCTTTTAGGCTTTCATTGATTCTGTCCAAGGGCCGAATATCTGAAATCGATTTAGTAAGATTCAGCTTGCCTTGAACACATAAATCCACAAGCTCTGGGATTGCACGTCGATCTGATCCATAGGATCCGATAATCGAAATTTGTTTTTCTATGATGGAAAACGGAATGGCAAACTTCAACGGATCCCTTCCAATTCCTACCATCACCATTCTTCCTCCACGATTCATCGCACGAAGTGATTCTTCTATGTTCGACATTCTCCCGGAAAAATCCACAAGCAAGTCGACTCCTTGTACAGATTCTTTGAGAGCCTTACCTGGATTTTTGACTTCTCTTAGATTGATTACTTCGTCTGCTCCATAGGCCAAAGCATTCTCTAATGCTCCTCTATCCACATCCAAGGCAATCACCTTGCCTTTCGTAAGCGCTCTTGCGATTCCGACTCCGTGAATTCCAAGACCTCCGCAACCGAAAATTGCAACCGTATCTTCTTCTTGAATTGCTCCCCGAAATTTGACTGCGTTGTAAGGCGTAGAAACTGCGTCTGCAAGAATTGCACCCTGTTCAAAAGGGATAGAGTCCGGAAGTCCGTACAAATATCTTTCTTCCATCACATTAAATTCCGCAAAACTTCCAGGGCGATCGAATCCAAATACGCCAATTTCTTTGCAAAGATTTTCTCTTCCGCTCAGGCAGTGGACGCATTTCCCACAACTGGTTCCTGCGCCGATGACTACTCTGTCTCCTTTCTTGAACTTAGTCACATTTTCTCCGACCTCGTCCACGATTCCGGATGCCTCGTGTCCTGGAATCTGGGGATAGTGAGTACACTTGAGAGTTCCATGCAAAACCAGATGTACATCTGATCCGCAGATTCCGCATGCTTTCACTTTTATCCGCACTTGACCTGCGGTCAATTTCGGAATTGGGACTTCCTTCAAATCGAGACTTCTTTTTCCGGATTCTAAGACTGCAGCTTTCATGCGATGAATTTCTCCCAAGTCCTTCGAAGTTATGGGCGGAGATGGACCGGTCAAACTTGTTTTTGAGCTACTTACCACATTCTAAGCGACTAAATTTCCATTTCTGACTAAGGCCCCCTGAACTGTGTTCAGAGAGATTTTGGTTTTCTTTATTGTATGAGAATCGGTGCACTTTTCTGTGGATAACAGTCGTCCTATTTTTTAGGGGACCGGAGCAACAAACCATGATCGAAGAAAAGCTCTATCAAAAGATAAAAGCAAGTTATACGGGACAAGATTGGCACCATACGAATTGTTTTGGCTGCGGACCGGACAATCCAAAAGGCCTACACGCATCCTTTCCATTTCACGAAGAAAGCGGAGAAGTTAGATTCTCCTTCCTCATCGAAAAAAGCTTTGAAGGAGCTCCTGGCTTCGCGCACGGCGGCGCTCTAGCGGCATTGTTAGACGAAGCCCAAGGAGTTTTGTGTTTTCATCTCGGACATTTTGTAATGACAGACCAACTCTACATGAGATATATCAAGGCTTGTCCGTTAAACGAAAAGATTGTAATTCGATGCTGGGTAACTATGGTGCGCAGACGCAGACTATACACAAAGGCAACAATCCATTTGGAAAAGACCGGCGAGCTTTTGGTAAGTTCCAAAGCAAGATGGTACGATATGCCGGAAAGAATTTTCGCTCGAATGTTTCAAAGTACAAATTTTCCCGTAGAGACAATTTCAAAAATCTTAGAAGAAAATAAAAAGAGAGGAAAAGAAATACGCAAGAGATTAAAACTGTCTGCAAAAGCCTAATCTATCTTTAGGCAAAGCTTTGGGGGACCTATGTCGAAAAAAACAACGCATTCCGTCTCAACTAAAGAAATCGTATTCGAAACGGTTAATATTAGCAAAACCTATGATTTAGGAGAAGTCCAGGTGCAAGCCCTTCAAGGCATTAACCTGAAACTCGGATCCGGAGAATTTGTGGTCCTGCTTGGACCAAGCGGAAGCGGCAAATCCACTCTTTTGAATATATTAGGCGGGCTTGATACTCCGAGCACCGGTTCCGTAAGATTCAAAAATCAAGACTTGTATGGCGCCGACGAAGAAGTTCTCACTCTTTACCGAAGAAACCATGTTGGATTTGTATTTCAATTTTATAATCTAATTCCCAGCCTAACTGCAGAAGAAAACATTTCACTTGTAACAGAGATTAGTAGCAAGCCAATGTTGCCAAGTAAGGCATTAGAGCTTGTAGGATTGAAAGAAAGATTGGACCATTTTCCTGCCCAGCTCTCCGGAGGAGAACAGCAGAGGGTCGCAATCGCAAGGGCAATTGCGAAGAGTCCTGAAGTACTACTTTGTGACGAGCCGACCGGAGCTCTAGATTTTAAGACAGGCAGAGTAGTCTTGGAAGCAATTTACAGAGTCAACCGAGAGTTAGGAACTACCACGGTTGTCATAACTCATAACGCCGCAATTGCTCAGATGGCGGACAGAGTTGTCCAAATGCAAGACGGGCAAATCACTTCAGATAAACGTAATACTTCAAAAAGATCAACTTCGGATATCAGTTGGTGAAAACTTTAGATAGGAAAGTAATCCGAGAGTTACTCTCCTTAAAAGCTCAAGCGATAACCATCGGGTTAGTCGTGGCCTCGGGTGTGGCGGTATTTATCGCCTCGCAAGGAGCTTACGACTCTTTATGGGTCGCGAGAGAAAGATTTTATACCAAACAAGCTTTTTCCCAAGGATTCGCCTCTTTCAAAAGCGCTCCTGCATCAATCTATTCCCAAATTTCTGAGATCTCAGGAATCGGTACTGTAAAGGTTCGAATCGTTAAAGAGGCAGTGTTGGATTTCCCAGAAGAGACTCTACCTAGTGCCGGAAGATTCGTTTCAATCAGCGAAGGTCTCAATCGAATCTCTCTTCGCTCCGGACGTTTGCCCAAAGGAGATCATGAGGTTTTGATTTCCGAAGCATTTGCCGACGCAAATCAGCTTTCTGCAGGAAAACAGCTCACAGCGATTCTAAACGGGCAGAGAAAAATTTTGACCATAACTGGTACAGCACTCTCTCCGGAGTTTGTGTATGTATTCAGGGCAACCAATCCTTTGCCCGACGATAAGCATTACGGCATCTTTTGGATGGATCATTCAGGCATGGAATCTTCCTTTAACATGGAAGGTGCTGTGAACGATCTGATTTTTACGTTCGCCCCAGGTGCCAATACTTCTTCTATTCTTCACAAAATCGACAGTTTGTTAGAACCTTATGGAGGATTAGGTGCATATGATAGAGACAAACTTCCATCTCACTCCTTTTTGCGGGATGAATTTAAGCAATTAAGGATCACGGCATATTCTATTCCTTTAATATTCCTCGGAGTAGCTGCTTTTCTTTTGCATATCGTTTCCACGAGAATCATTTCGAAAGAAAGGGAACAAATCGCCACTCTAAAGGCATTAGGATACGGAAAGGCGGAAATAGCCTTACATTACATTAAAATAATATCGGTAATTAGCACATTCGGATCGGTACTTGGCGTTGCCATTGGCCTCTATTTAGGAGAAGCGATGACCAATCTTTACGGCATGTATTATAAATTTCCGGACTTAAAATTCGAATATAATCTATTTGTTTGGCTGCAGGGAATTTTAATCGGTTTATTCGCTGGAGGAATGGGCGCAACCTATTCCATGTTAAAAGTATTGCGCTTGAATCCGGCTCAAGCGATGCGCCCTCCGATGCCGGAAACATTTTCCAAGAACTGGATGGAGCGCTACGCAAGGTCCTTGCCGACAATTGCAAAAATAATTCTGAGAAATCTAACTCGCAGGCCCTTGAGAACAGCTTTAGCAATTTCAGGGATATCCACATCAGTCATGATTATGGTATTGGGAATGTTCAGCCAGGACGCAGTGGATACGATGTTAGACCTCCAGTTCGGTCTTATGCAGAGAGACTCTGTAACCGTTTCCTTCCTGACTCCAGTTTCGTACGAAGCCGTGAGAGAACTCACTGAAGAAAAGGGAGTTCTGTTAGCGGAAGGTTACAGAATGATACCGATACGAATTCGAGTCGGGAACCACTCCAAAGAGTTGGGATTGCAAGGAATTCCGGAAGATGCAAAATTGAGAAGGTTGATAGGTCTGGACAGGCAAGTAATGAATCCGCCTTCTACAGGGATTTTTCTAAATTCAACCGTGGCGGAAAAATTAAAAATTCTTAAAGGAGATTCCGTTCGACTGGAAGTTCTGGAAGGAAGCCGAAAGCAACTAAGCATAAAAATCGAAGGAATAGTCGATGAGATACTCGGACAGGGTGCCTACATGGAAAGGAGCGCCCTCAATTCATTGATGGGAGAAGTCGACTCGGTCAATTTAGTAGCACTTCGAACGGATAGACAAGAAGAATCGAACCTTCTCAATCGATTGAAAGATTTTCCCAAGGTCTCGGGAGTTTCCACAAGAACTGGAACGCTGAAAGTTTTTTACGAAACAATGTCCCGGAGCGTTCTGGCCACTGCACTCATTTTGTTAGGATTTGCCTCTGTCATTTCTGTGGGGGTAGTTTACAATTCCGCGATGATTGCACTTTCTGAGAGGAGCTTCGAGCTGGGGAGTCTTAGAATTTTAGGTTTCAGAAAGGAAGAAGTTTTTACAATTCTTGCCGGAGAATTGTTAATCGAAATAATTGCTTCGATTCCGCTAGGATGCTTTTTAGGATACGGCTTCGCTTATATTATGATGGAAACCGCACAGACCGAAGGTTTCAAAGTTCCATTAATGATCTCGTCAAAGACTTACGCTATCGCTGTGCTTTCTTCCCTAGGAACAGCCCTGGTGAGCTTTGCAATTTTATATCTAAAAATTCAAAAGATGGATTTGATATCCGTGTTAAAAATCAGAGAATAGAATATGAAAATTAACGAAAAGATTATTCAACTTTTGAGAATACGTTCCGTTCAAATCGGCCTTGGAGTTTTCATCCTTGTTTTGTTTCTGTGGTTTATTTTTCGCTCGAACCCGGTCACCTCCGAAACAGGGAAGGTTCGGATCGGAACCTACGAACAAATCGTAGAAGAAGAAGGCTACACTCAAGTAAAAGATAAATTCACACTCTACTCTCCGGTAAACGGAGTGATGAAAAGAATCACAAAACATCCTGGAGAAACAGTATCGAAAGGAGAGACGGTTGTCATTTTGGAGTGGGATTATGAAAGACCGATCAAGTCTCCCATCCAAGGAACTATATTAAAAATATTGCGAATAAGCGAAGGCCCCGTAACGATGGGGACTCCGTTGTTGGAAATAGGAGATACTTCTAAACTAGAGATCGTCTCCGAAATTTTGACCCAAGAAGCAGTCCATATTCATTCTGGAGATTTGGTGCAAATCGACGGATGGGGAGGTGGAAACCTGGAAGGCAAGATTCGTCTAGTAGAACCTTCGGCTTTTACAAAGGTTTCTGCACTAGGTGTCGAAGAGCAACGAGTCAGAGTGCTCATTGATTTTGCGCCTCCTCATGAGATGGGAGAAGGTTTCCAAGTTAGATGCAAAATCGTAGCATCGAAAAAACCGAATAGCATTATCGTTCCGACTGCAGCACTTTTTAGAGATGGCCAGGATTGGGCGGCTTTCAAGGTTACAAAAGGCAAGGCCTATAAAACGAAAGTATCGATAGATTCTAGAAGTGGAGCAGATGCACTGGTTGCGGAAGGTTTAAAAGAGGGAGACGAAGTGATACTTTACCCTAGTGAAAGCATTCGAGATGGAGTTAAAATTAAGAAATAGAAACTTTCCTTTGCTTACGTTTTTTTCCTAAAAAAAACCATTTTCATTCCCCTTTTGAGATGGTTTATGTCTAAACTATCAAAAAAGGAGGATCAGGTTGATCCATTTATATACGGCTGCTACTCCAAACGGACGCAAAGTTTCTATCATGCTAGAGGAGCTCGGGATTCCTTATACGGTTCATCCTATTCGCTTGGATAAACTGGAACAAAAGGAAGAATCTTTTCTCAAGATAAATCCAAACGGAAGAATTCCCGCAATCGTAGACTCTGACAACGGAGACTTTCCGGTATTCGAGTCCGGTGCAATTTTACTCTATCTTGCAGAAAAGACAGGCAAGTTCCTTCCGAAAGATCCAAAGGAACGTTCTATCGTAATGCAATGGCTGATGTTTCAAATGTCAGGAGTCGGTCCGATGCAAGGCCAAGCCGGAGTCTTTCTAAAATATGCTCCTGAAAAAATTCCTTATGCGATCGAAAGATACCAAAAGGAAACAAGACGACTCTATAGCGTACTCGAAAGACGCTTAGGTGAATCGGAATATATCGGTGGAAACGAATTAAGTATTGCTGATATAGCTACTTGGCCTTGGGTTTCGCATCACAAATGGATAGAAGTCTCTTTAGAAGATTTTCCGAAATTGCAAGCATGGGTGGACAAGCTCGCCCAAAGACCAGGATTCGTTCGCGGCAACGCAGTTCCTGCAAAGGTAGATTATGCAGCCAATGAAACAGAAATCAGAAAGCGTGCTCAAGCTACATTAATCGTGTGACTGCGGTCGCAAGACAGACCATACCGATCAACAGTGCCATTTGTATGTAGCCGATTCTTGCGAATGATATTGCGAGACTCATGTCCAGCCCTTTCCCTTTGGCCTTCATGAGTCTCCAATGCACAAGAGTTCCCATCGGCCAGAGTTCCAAAATAAGTATCGCGCCAAGCAATAACATCTTTCCGAGGAAGTACGGGTTGCTCAGATAAAAATCCGTACCTTTTTCGAATCCTAAAAATGCCCTTGGGATACCAGTTCCAATCCAAAGAATCGCGGACAGACCCCAGAGATTATCTGCCAACAAGGCCGAATCCAAAATCTTTTCGCCTTCTATGGGCGCCCTAGAAAGAATTCTGGAGCGCGCCCAAAGAGAGGAAAAACCCAATGCTAAAGCAAAAGTATGGATCGTTGAAAGCAAATAACCGATTAACATAATTTCATCCGAACTCCGAAGATTATTTAGCCTAAAGAGACACCTGTAATCATTCAATTTCCAAATTACTAATATTAGAACAGAGTTCTCTGTTCTTTTGCAAGCAAATGAGGAACCCCATTAATGCTTACCGGTAAATATTCTCCTCGTATCCAGCGAAATATGGACAAAGAAGTATTCCATATCCATGGCATCCAGGTGAACTGACTAGAGTTTTGTCCCAATATTTTATGCAGTAGTAAGGAGATTGGAGTTCCGGAAGTAAAGATAAAATTGCGCTCAGTAACAGAAGGAGAAAACCACTCCACGCGCGCATTCATCACTCTATCTTGAAATTCTACAAAAGACTCGACTCCGGAAGGAACTTCTTTCCCCTCTTTCCAGAAACTAAGTATCTCTTCGGTGAGCTTAAAGAACAGAGCCGCAGATCGGATTCCGCCGGCTTCCCTAACTCTTTGAAACTGTGACAACGTTTTAGAAAAAGAATGACTGCGAGAAGATATTAGTTTTGCGTACGAGCTCCAAAGTTCAGGTGAGAATTCATTGAGTCTAGAATCTTGGACAATGAAAGAACTTTTGGCAAATTTCTCCTGCTCGCCTAATACGGATTTAACGCCTTCCATAAAGAACTGGCCTGTCTCTATATGTCTGCGCATCGTTCCAGTGATGATTCTATCAGGCACCTCGTTGTTACGAGCACTATAGCTTCCTAGTTGAAAGGATTGTTCTTTTCCTAAAGGGGAAAGCAGATCGTATACTTCTCCTCTTGAGTTCGCCTGACCGTGGCGGACTAAATATAATACCGACATGAAGTATTATGCTTCCGTTGTAAATCGAGGGTTAGTGACCTCGATTTTCTCCTTCACGGATTCTTTCACGTGCTCCCAGAGAGCTCGATCATTGACAGTAGATTTCTCGCGTTGAATCTTACTGGTTAACTCCGCATTCCAAGATTCGGCGAGCTTTTTCTTTTCTTCCAAAGTGCCGACTCCTTTCAGCTCCTTTTGGAGGATTTTGGACAACCGAGATAATTCACGATCGAGCAACTCTTCACCGTTTCTGATTTCCCGAGAAACAACGCCTAACATATTCCAGCTGACAAGAGTTTTGTACGATAATAAATCATTTTCTCGAAAAGAGGGCAATACTTCTTTCATTAAGAAATCTTGAATTGCTTCTAGTAATTCAGTCGAAGTAGGTTTGTCTTGCATCTTTATTTTCCGCTACTTTAAGGATTCTTCAATCAGTCTCATGGCTTCGTATTCCATCTCGCAGGCTCTCCGGCCGATTGCAGCCAGTTCAATTCCTTTATCTTTTCCTGATAGATGCCGTTCGGCTTGTCCGATACAACCCATGGCCCAACGCAGATTGCCCATAACTTCCCAATAAAGCACTTTTTTCGGATCAACCTTGACGTTGGAATACTTTTCGTACATCTCATAGAATTCTGAGCGGTCTGCAAATCCGCCCGCTTCCTTATTCAATTTTCCGAATCTCCACTCCCGCATGCAAAGCCAGGTTAGATCTTCGTGTCTATCCCCCCAGTGCGCAAATTCCCAGTCTACAATTCCTTGTAACCCCTCAGGGGTAACCATGAAATTTCCGGTTCTAAAATCTCCATGTATAAGAACGATAGCATCGCTCTTAGGAGGGTTTTGTTCCAGCCAATTCAGAATCATTTCCATTGCTGGATGGGGTTCGGACATTCCATCCAATTGGTTCCTTAAAGATTGTACGGAACCTTTTGCGACCACAGGATCATTCAAATCGTGACCTAAGGACAAAGTCTTTTTCAGTTCATCATCCTTACATTTCCCAGGAGTTACAGAATGCAATTTCGCTAAATTCTCTGCGAGCTCCGATGCAAACTTACTTCGGATCTTGTTCAGGCTTGCGTCTTTTACAATAAATCTTCCCTGCGCTTTTCCTTGAATCCTTCGCATAAAATAAAAAGGATTTCCAGTTACAGAGAGATTGGTTTCTAACCAAAACGGCTCCGGTGTCTTTACTCCGGCTTCGAAGGCCATTTTGCAGACTTTAAACTCATCGATCCGAGAAAGAGAAGCCAAGAGTGACGCTCCCTTGTCCGTCCGATAAACCGTTTCGTACTTTCCTTTGTTCGGTCCGCCGTTCACCAAAATATCTGCAGAAAAATTTTCTTGGCAGGCCCCACCCGATAGCGAAACCATATTAGAAATTTCTACTGCACCTTCTAATCGGCCTCCCAAATAGGACTCTAGTCTTTCTTTTAATTCGGAGTCTTTCATATTTTTTTAATCTAGAATCCTTCCTTTCCTGACATCAGATTTCTACCGATCACCATCTTATGGGTTTCAGTCGGTCCATCCGCGATTCTCGCAGCTCTTGCGTCTCTATAGAATAGCTCGAGCTTCAGATAACGACTATATCCGTGCGAGCCACAGATCTGAATTGCACGATCTACACATTTGTTCAATGTTTCGCTCACTTGCCACTTGGCCAGGGAAATCGCTTGCCTAGCATCTCCACCTTTTCTCAGAATATCTGCGGCTTTTAACGTAAGTAAAAAACCTGATTCTATTTCGAGAGCCGACTCCGCAAACATCCACTGTATGCCTTGCTGCTCCGACAATTTTCCGCCGAACAATTCCCTTTTCAATGCGTAGTCTCTTGCGATTTCCATGCATCTTCGTGACAATCCGATCCACCGCATACAATGTGTTAAGCGAGCAGGTCCTAATCTTTCCTGAGAGAGCCTGAATCCTTCCGCTACCCTTCCTAGAATCTGAGATTCATGGACTCTTACGTTTTCAAACTTCAATTCGCAATGTCCGCCGGGACCATGAGAACCCAGGACTCCGATTTCCTGAACCATCGTGTAACCGGGAGCGTCCGTAGGAACTAGAAACATTGTGGTCTTTCGAAAACTACCGTTGACCTTTGCCATAACAATCAAAAAGGCAGCGCCGTTAGCGCCTGTGCAGTACCACTTCTGTCCGTTGATCACATAATGATCTCCGTCTTTCTCCGCATTTGTAGTTAACGTAGCAGGATCCGAACCTGCACCTGGTGGAGGCTCGGTCATCGCAAAAGCAGAACGAATCTTTCCTTGTACTAAAGGGTGATAGTACTTTTTCTTTTGCTCCTCGTTTGCAGCCAAATGCAATAAATGCATATTTCCCTCGTCAGGAGCATCACAATTACATAAATGAGGCGCGATCGGAGATCTTCCGAGCTCGCTAAAAACCAAGGCAGTCCCAACCAAATCCAAACCTAAGCCGCCTTCCGATTTGGGAAGGTGTGCTGTCCACAATCCACGCTTTCTGGCTTCTTCCCTCAGTTTTTCTACGATGGCTTCGGGCATTCTTCCGTGATCATAATCGTAATGATCCTCCGCCGGAATTGCTACCTCCTCAACAAAGCTTCTAGCTTTTTCGCGAACTAACTCCACTTCTTTCGGAATTGTTAAATCCATCCTATTAATACTTTCCTTATATTCATTTTTCTCGAAACGATTCAGGAAGTAAGAACTTTCCGATTCGATCGTTATGCAAACTTCCCAAGTAAATAAAATTCCCGTTTCGTTTAACAGACGTTATTTCTTTCAAATGTTCCCCCGTGGGCTCTTGAAAGCTAACCAAGCAATGACCTTCCTCGTCAAAAAGCGCTGCGAATCCGTAAGGTTCCGGTTTTGGCCAAAGAAACTTAGGTAATTTGGCGATTAACAATTTCGCCCAAGGTCTCGGATGAAGAAACTTGTCTAAGAAGGAATCTCGCACGGTAAATAAGGCCAAATAAAAATGCCCTTTTCGATCCGAAGAAATATTATCCGGAAAACCCGGAAGGTTTTCTACCCAGACCTCGCTAGTGCCGGCCTTCGGTCCCTTTAGCCAATATCTATGAATTCTATACTTGTAAGTTTCATTCACAAGTAGGAAATCCTCGTTTGCAGAAAGCGCAACCCCGTTCGCAAAGAACAAGTCCTTCACTAAAACAGTACTTCGCTTTTCTCTCGGATCGTACTTCATCAATCTTCCGTGAGGAACTCCTTCCATCAAATCGTAGAGATATTCTTCAGAGCGAAACTTACTACTCGCATCCGAAAAATAAACCGTTCCATCAGAGGATACGTCCAGATCGTTTACAAATAAAAAAGGCTCTCCACCTTCTGGAGCAGTAGATAGTATTTCTACCCCACCTTTTCTCGAAACCTTCAAAAGTCCTTTGATGCCATCGGCCACGAACAGTGTTCCGTCAGGCTGGTATTTTAAACCAAGCGGTCTTCCTCCGGTCAAAGCATGAGCGATCATTTCTCCATCTTGGGAAATCTTATAAATTTTTCCGTCGGAGCTCGCAGAGTATAGATTACCGTGCTCATCAATTTCTATATCTTCCGGTCCGTGAATTTTACCTAGAGCGATCAGCTCCGCAGAGTTTAGACTAGAGTTCTTCAGATAAGGGCCGATTAATTCCGGAGCTTCGGGAGGGAAGTATGCAACTGGATCGATAGAAACTGGTCGGATCGCGATGACTATAATCGCGGAGAGAAGAATCGTAATTGTTAAAAGAAGAACTCTTTTTTGATTCACGATTTACTCCATCTCAAAGAACGGAGAAGATGCTAACTTCAACGGGACCTGAGTCAACGGAAATTTAAAGAAGAGTCCTGAAATCGCTCCTTTACGAACCATTTATTGATTGCGGCCTAAATCCAATCCCGAATAACCTACAATCCAGGTTATCAAGGTATTAATCTTTCCTAAGACGATGAAAATTTCGGAAGAAATGGTTCAAAAACACGGGATTCGTTTTCAGGAATCCATGATTATTTTCGATGAGAATGAGCCAGCAGATCAAATGTATCTGATTCTTTCCGGCAAAGTAGGAATTCATAAGAAAGTAAAAGAAGCCTTCAAATTATTAATCGAACTTAAAGAAGGTGATATGTTCGGAGAAATGGCTCTGGTAGACAAAAAGCCTAGAAGCGCCAGAGCGATTGCAAGAACAGACGTCTTATTATTCGCGATTACCGAACCTGTCTTTTACTCTCTAATTCAAACTAACCCATCCTTTTCTTTAAAAATGGTAAAAATGCTCTCTTCTAGGTTGAGAGAAACAAATCAAACTATAGCGAGTTTATTGCGAGCAGACAGAAAGAACTTGGTTACATCTGCTCTTATCACATTTTCTCAAACGAGAGGGGAAAAAGAAGACGGAGTTTATAAGATTCACCTGGCTTCGTTTATCAAATGGGCAATCTTAAGAGTTGGTTTGGAACACCACGATCTAGTGTCTTCTATCAATTTACTGGTTCGGGATAAGTTGGTTGAACAACCCAAAAATGATCCAAGCAGTATTTTAATCCGAGAAACCCTCTTCAAATATACGGTGGATATTTAGCCTTTGGTTGGTATCTCTTCCACCTACCGCAGCTCGGAACGGTTGGATTATTTAGACAATCTCCGATCCTTCGCTCTGTTACTTGGTTTAGCTTTTCATGTAGCGATCGTATATGCAGCAGAGCTAAAGTATCCGCTCAGAAACGACGATCGATCGGTGGGCTTTGATGTATTTGGCGAATGGGTTCACCTTTTCCGTATGCCATTATTTTTCTTTCTTTCGGGATACTTTAGCGAAAGGACTTTTAGATCTAAAGGATTTCAGGACTTTTTAAGGCTTCGGGGATTTAGAATCATTATCCCTTTATTTAGTGGAGTATTATTATTCGCCCCCATGCAATATTATATTCCAGCTATACAGAATGGGTACACAGGATCTTATCTAGAATTCTTTTGGTACGAATTTCTTGCCGGTAACATAAGGCCTTCTCATTTATGGTTCTTACTCTATCTCGTGCTATATACTTTTTTGTACGTGGGTGTGAGACCGACCATTGTTAAATTCGGATCCTTGATTTTACCAGAGAGACGATACGGATCTTCGGATATTTCTGCTCTGTCCAGAAAAAGATGGGAAGCACTCTTGATACTAAGCATTTGGAGCACATTTTGGACTTGCCTAGTAAATTACTTTTTCCTAAAAGATGATCACTTCCTAACGATCGAGCCAGTGCAATTCATTTACGACCTAAGCTTTTTTACTGCAGGTGCATTTTTCATTCAGAAAGAAAATATATTCCTAAAAGGTAATACAAATATCTTTGAATTGGCTTTACTTGGATTCTGTGCGATACTAGTATTCGGAGCTTTTTTTTGGATCAGCAGAATCGATCCCTTTTGGTCCTACTTCGGATATACAGGAGCCTGGAGAAGAATCCTTCATCTTTTCTTAAAATGTTTGGGCGGATGGCTTTGGATTTCCTTTTTCGTACGATTATTCCAGTCCAACTTTTACAAGAAGAACGATTTTACTATTTATCTGAGAGAATCGAGTCTTCCGGTTTATTTACTGCACCACCCTATTTCTCTTTCAGTCGGCTATATGATTGTTCAGTCCGATTGGCAGATTTCCGGAAAGTTCCTACTCCATCTATTTCTGACCTACTTTTTAACTTTTTCAGTTTATCACTTGATGATACGAGATTCTAAAATCTGGAACACGGTCTTAGGAAATGCGAAGCCGAAAGCTCCTCCAGTTGCTCCTACTTAAAACTTGAATTCGAAAAACGAAGTGCCCAATTTAAAAAATCCCTTGCCAACGATTGGTTCAGCAAAATCATGTCTCTTACCGGGCCTGTAGCTCAGTTGGTTAGAGCACACGCTTGATAAGCGTGGGGTCATGTGTTCAAGTCACATCAGGCCCAGGGAATGGGGCGTTAGCTCAGCTGGGAGAGCATCTGATTTGCATTCAGAAGGTCATCGGTTCGATCCCGATACGCTCCAATTTTTTCTTCCATTCCCTCTTTCCAACCTAAAGGTTTCTTTTTTCTCAACAGAAGCCATTCCTTCCATTTGTTAAGAGCCTATTTCGTAGGAACTCCTACAAAAATCTCACAAAACGAATTTCAGTTGAAAACTAGAGCACTTTCTGATATCAGCTTTTTGATCTGAAACGGCGGTTCGGTTTGCAGTACCACCGCACCGGCCCCCGCCCAGTGTGGGTGGGGACTTTCCAAGTACCGCACATGGCTCGCAATTTTCTCGCTTGTATTCTACTCCTCGGCATCGCTCTTCCGAATGAGTTGCTCCCTAAAACGCAGACTCTGAAAAAGCATAGGCGAGATAAAATTCTTAAGACACCCACGATTATAAAAATCGATACAAAGGAAAAGTCCGTTCATCTAAACGGAGTAAAAATCATGGATCTAAATATCCAAAGCATCACTCAAATACTCGGAAAGTTTGACCGGACCAAAACACACCAATACGATTCTTATATAGAGGAGTTCCCGCTTGAAGACGGAGATTCTCCTTCTATCTACCCTATCAAAATAACAGATTATTATTATATATACGATCGACTCGGCATCATGCTTTATACTTCCAATGGTGAAGAAAAAAATAAAAAGCCTAGCTGCATGGCGATCTTTTTCGGTAATAAAAGACTCTTCACGCACCAAAAGGAACCACACTACAAACCGAGAAATCCCTTTACCGGAGAACTTGTAATCAACGGAAATCATGTAAGCGCCGAAGCGAAGATTTTACCTACGGACGTGGACTATCGTTCTCGAAAATTCGAAAGATTCGGATTACTTTTTTCTCCTACTTCGATCGCGATGATGATTGATTCGTTATATTCGGAAGGCTCTGAACCCTATATGCAATTGTTCTTAGACAATCAATCCCAGCAAAGATTGAGCTACTTTAAACTCTTTTTGTAAGATAGAGAGCATATCTAAAAAAGGCTGGATATATTGCCAATCTGTGTAGGAATTCCATCTTATGGTTAAATCCTTTTTCTTTTTCAGGTTGTTCCTTTCAATCTCGGTTCTCACTCTATTTGCAAACTGCGAAGATGTCAGACGTATACTCGTTGCCAAGTTAGGAGACGCAGGTAAATACGAGGCGGAAGGAAAGGAATCGGGTTTAAATCCGATTTATACCCTCAAAGACGAGAAAAGAAAAAGAATCAAGATAAAACTAACGACAGTAGGCGAAGGGTTAATCCAACCTACTGATTTATTGTTCGTACCAGAATCGGAACTTTTTCTTGTGGCGGAGAAAACTGGCGACTTGAAATGGTCGGACCCTAAAAACGGAAGCTCCGGCACTCTATTAAAACTTTCCAATGTAAAAACCGATGCCGAAGAAGGATTTTTGGGAATCGCTTTGCATCCATCTTTTCCGAACCATCCAAAAATCTACTTCAATTATGTAATCGAGAAAAACGGAAAAGATATGAGTATCGTTTCCGAATGGATTGTTGAAAATCATAAAGACATTAAACATGCAAAAATTATAAATGAGAGAATTATAATGGAGCTGGAGCAACCCTACTCCAACCATAACGGTGGTCAACTTGCCTTTGGCCCGGACGGAAAATTATATATTGGCTGGGGAGATGGAGGTTGGAAAGGCGATCCAAAAGGAAATGGGCAAAACCCGAAAACGATGCTAGGCTCGATGCTAAGAATCAGTGTGGATTCCAAGGATCCGGGAAAGCAATATTCCGTTCCGAAGGATAATCCTTTTGTAGGAGATCCAACAAAACTCCCAGAAACTTTTGCCTACGGTTTCCGAAATCCTTGGAGATATTCTTTTGATCCAGCCGGAAAGCTAATCCTAGCCGATGTAGGTCAAGATCTGTATGAAGAAATCGATGTTGTAGAGGCCGGCAAAAACTACGGGTGGAATAAAATGGAAGGCCTTCATTGTTTTGAACCCAAAGATAACTGCGATTCGAAAGGATTGACGGATCCAATTTACGAATATGGTAGAGAAGACGGTAGTTCGATTACGGGCGGTTACGTGATTACGAATGATCGAATTCCTGAACTACAAGGACACTATATTTTTGCGGATTTCGTTTCAGGAAGAATTTGGGCGATCGCCATACCGAAAGTAGGCGAATCCAAAGCACAAGTCGATGCTCTTACCTTGGGCAAATGGCCAATCTTAGTTTCTACTTTCGGAAAAGATTCTCGAGGAAACGTTTACGCGGCAGACTTTGGATCCGGAAAAGTTTATCGAATCGATCCTGATAAATAGAATCTCTAAATAAGAAAACCAAAGATGTATACACCCGAAGCATTCAAGCTCGAAAAAACAGAATGGATCCAAGAAATCGTTCAAAACTATCCTTTTGCATTAGTTATATCCACGATAGGCAAAGGACTCGAGGCCACTCACCTGCCCTTGTTAGCTGATGAGCAGTTGGAGTGCCTGCTCGGTCATATGATAGACGAAAATCCATTGTTGCAGGAAAATTCAGAAGTACTCTGCGTCTTTTCAGGTCCCCACGCATATATTTCGCCTAGCTGGTACGAAACAAGCAAAGCTGTTCCAACCTGGAACTATATAAGCGTTCATATCAAAGGAACCATGAATATTTTGAATGCAGAAGAAACGGAAAAAGTTTTAAAACAAACCGTGGAGCATTTCGAAAAAGCAGATTCACCTTACAAATTTGATACTCCCGATGCAGAATATAGAAAAGCTTTGGCGACTAGAATCAAAGGCTTTAAGATTAGAATTCATTCGATTGAAGCAAAAGCAAAACTGAGCCAAAATCATTCTCCGGAAAGACGAAAGCTCGTGATCCAAAAATTAGGAGAAAATCCTACTAGCGAAAATCTTGATCTAGCTCGGTGGATGAATCGCTTTAAAGAATCATGATAATGAAATGAAAATCGCAGAACATAAAACATCAGATAGCAAAGTCGAAAAAGCATTCTTCGCGTCCATTAGCCTACTCTTCTGCGTTCTATCTCATTTGAATTGTCTGACTTATGCAGTCGCCGAGAAAGTAAAAAAATCCGATGTAATGGAGTCCGTAAAATTCCCCTTTGATACCGATCGTTTTTATATCGATCAGGGCTCGCAAAATAAGCTTTTCGTAAAGTCTGCACAGGAGGGGGTTTGCCAACTATCCGAATTTAAAAAGGAAATATCTAGTAGTTCGAGCTGGTTCGATTCTTTCCTTACCACTTTGGATAAAACACAAAACTTGGAAAGCTGCTCAAAGAGCGGCTTTTTGGAAGTTAAGTTGCAGGAGTTTCGACGATCTTCCGGAATACTAGTACTCGGAAGCCCGAGGCAAATCTTGATCCTTCCTAGGCCCCTGTCGTCTAAATCTTCTTTTCCTTTAGGCTATTGCGAATGCGAGGAACTCCAAAATTTAACAATAGAGCGAATCTACCAAGATCCAAACGGAGATATTTTCCTGATGAACCGAGAAGAGGTCATCGGGATTTTGGAACTCCAAGGAAATCCACAATTCGAGATGGAAAAATATATTTTTCGATCGAATGACCGCCCAATTCAATACTCGATCAATCAAAAAAGAATCCACCAATATACTACGGCGGACCAAATTCAGTTTTACCGTAAACCGATCTTTATTTTACAAAATAATGATTCAGAACAACGAATTTATAAATTTGCTATTCCTGATATAGCAGAGTATAATGGCAAACTTATAATCAAACTCTCTGTAGAAGATAAACAGAGCACTACTATGCCTGAACCATTTCGATATAAGATTTATCGTGGAGCATTGTATCCATTTGCAGTCATTGGAGATATCGTGCTTTCTCCCATTTATCTAGTCGCTGGAATTTTCTTTCTACTCATGATTAAATAGATCTTTGGGTTAGTGGGACAAATGCAAACAGTCCCAGCAAATCGGCACAGTCACATACAACTCACTTATTTTTTTATTAATTTCTTATATACATTCAATTTTCCGAATAACTACTACAGAAAATCTAGTCTATTCAAATTAGCGCAAAGTATGCCTATTTAGAAAAGTGCGTTGACTGCAAAAAAACCATCCGATAGAAACTCCCATGCTTCAGGTCGGCATATCGAAACGATCACAAAAGTCTCGATGTCGATCTGAATTATTTAAAAAAGTGAAGAGTGAAGAATAACATGAAAATCTGGAGCAATAGTAAATCAAAGCTCAGAACAAAAATCAAATCCTTCGATAGGTCAGGTTTGATACTAGTAGCAGTAGCTTTGACAATAGTCGGGTGCGAGCAATCCAAGAACCAAACAGGATTCCTAAATGGAAGCGGACAGGAAATAGAATCGACACGGATAGGTAGAAATAATTCCGTATTGCAGATTGTCGATGGAGGAGTTCCCGCTTTCAAAGGCGGCGGTTACAAAGGAAAAAGTAGTCGCAGTCCAATACCGGTTTCCACGCCGAGATTAGAAATGAATCCGGAACTTTGGATGACCTCTGGTTATTCAAGTAAATCTAATATACAGTTGCGTAATATTTGTATACCCGGAACCCACGATTCCGGAACTTACGGAATTCAGGGGGTGGACGAGAACATATCTCAAACTCAGGAATTAACAATTGGAGAGCAACTTTCCGCGGGTTATAGATACTTTGACCTAAGAATCAAGAAAAACAACGGACAGTTCGTGCTGCACCACGGACCGAGTATTTCTGTTGCGGCATCTGTAGTTTTCCAAGATTTAGCCAATTTCGCAAATGCGCACCCTCAGGAAGTCCTGATTGTTCATATTCAAAATGTGGATAGTATGAGCGACAGCGAACATTACGAATTAAAAGACCAATTAGTGATTCCGTATCTGGGAGCAAGGATGGCTCCTCGATCCTTAGGAAACGGAGTTACCTTCCAGCAACTTTGGAGCTCCAACAAGAATGTGATGCTTCTCTGGGGCGGAGGTAATTACGCTGATCTTTCTAGTCTGTATTGGAACCAAGGCGACACCATGAATTCGGACTGGCAGAATACGGGAAGCGAAAGCACTTTGATCAGCGGGCTACGAGATCGTATTAAGGACAATCGAAACGGTAAATTCTACGTCGCCCAAATGATTCTGACTCCGAACGCAAGCCAGATCATTTTCCCACCATACTTCGGAAGTATCGAGGATCTTACAAACGACAAACTGGACCACGCGAGCCTTGTGTATGATCTCGACATGTATGCAAAAAAATCGGGACAAAGAATCAATATCGCAATGGTCGACTTTGCAGGACACAGATTTGGTCAATATGCATTCGAAGCGTGCATGGATGTGAACGATCTAGAACCAAGATTTTTCTCGCTGCACAACAAGCTTGCACCAAGTCTTTGTTTGGACGTAAACCAAGGCAGCACGGAAAATAATGCAAGAGTTCAGCTTTGGACCTGCAATAATACCAGCGCTCAGAAATGGTGGTATGAACACGCATCTAGCAGATTTAGAAGTAAATTAAATACTAATAAATGTTTAGATAATGGAGGAGAGAATTGGAATACAGGTAAAATAGTGCTCTATGATTGCTTAGATTCGGATAATATGCGATTCGATTTTATGGATGATACAATTCGAGTCAGGCAGAATTCCAATTTTGCAATTGATGCGAGTAGCAATACTAGCGGCTCAATAGTTTACCAATACAGTTTCCACGGAAGGGATAACCAGCGCTGGGACAAAAGCTACGAATCTCCATACTTTGCTTTGATCAATAAGGCGAGCAATCTTTGCTTGGATGTCAATCAAGGTGATATGACAAACAACAACAAGATTCAGGTCTGGAACTGCAACGGCTCGGATGCACAGAGATGGTATTACGATTCTTCCAACAAATTCATAAGAAGCAAGGTGAATCCTTACAAATGTTTGGATAATGGCGGTGAAACTGCAAACGGCGGAAAAATTGCGATATGGGATTGTTTGGATATGGATAATATGAGATTCGATTTTATCGATGACACAATTCGAAACCATATTAACAATACGTATGCTGTGGACGCGAACGGAACTAGCAGTGGCTCGAAAGTGAGTCAATGGCAATTCCATGGTGGAAACAACCAGCGCTGGAGCATAGGATACGATCAATAAAATGATTTTTAGTGGTGCGGTCTAAAAAAGATCGCACTACTTCATATCACCTAAATTTCTTTCACAAATAAATTAGCCCGACCCTAAGGCATTCGCCTTTCTTCTTCAAAACCGCTCCATTTTGTAATCGTTGAATTAACCATAAACCTCTTCGAAAATTTACATTTTACCAATAATCAAAGTTGAAAGATTCTCTGAAGAATCGAGACTGGAACCTCCTCGTTTGGATCATTTCGAGTAAAATGATTCGCACTTATTTGTTTCTAAACAACGCTCTATGAAAAACATAATTTCCCGCTATTTCGAATGGCTCAGAAACGACGCTCCGGAAGGGAGTGTTGAAATTTATCCGGAAACCGATTCTGAATATCGTAGTAGCATAGACGGAATTTATATCATCGGAGATTTAACAGGAATCCCTTTGCTAAAGTATTCGGTAGACAGTGGCTCGAAAGTAATTTCGTTATTAGATCCACCTTCTGTCAGAGCAAATACATCGACTTATGACCTAATCATTATAGGAGGAGGTCCTGCAGGAATCTCAGCTGGAATAGAGGCGAAAAAGAGGGGTTATAAATTCGTAATATTCGAAGCGAATCGTGTATTTCATACTGTTTCAAGTTATCCAAAAGGTAAACCAATCTTTGCGGAACCGGAAAACCTTGTCACACATTCAGAATTGCTAATTAGAAATGGAACAAAGGAAAGCCTGTTAGAGGATCTAAACAGAACATTCAACGCATTTCAATTGCCCTTAAAAGAAGGAAAACTAGTAACCAGAATATCCTCGGTTTCCTCATCTTCCGGAAGATTCGAGATCGAAACGGAGGACGGTTCACGATTTGCGTCTAACAATATCATTCTTGCGATAGGAAAGTCAGGAGACAGCAGGAGACTCGGCGTCCCCGGAGAAAATCAGCCCAACGTTTTCCACCGTCTCTTAGATCCTGCGGACTTCGAAAACAAGGACGTACTCGTAGTTGGCGGAGGTGATTCGGCTGTAGAGGCATCCATTTCAATTTCCGAATATGCAAAATCAGTAAATCATTCGTACAGAGGAGATAGACTCGCTCGAGTAAAATCGGAAAATCTTAAAAGATTCAATGATGCTACTCGTTCGGGAAAAATTAAATATTTTCCTGAAACAATAGTTTCAGAGATCAAACAAAACGAAACGATTCTGAAATCGAATAAACTGACAAAATCGGTCGGTGTAACAGACAATTTAGTGCTCATCGGTTCCGAACCTCCGATTTCCTTTCTCAAGAAAATCGGGTTGAAGATACAGAATGCTAGCTCTTTGAAAGATTGGATCGGATTTTTCTCGATGATTTGCTTTTCCCTTTTGGTATATTTCGGCAAAGCGAGTTTTTACGCCACGGGTTGGTATACAATTGTCGCGAATGCAGGACTTGTAGGACTTACCTCGGGCCTTTTAGTTTATTTATTCTTAAAATTGAAAAATGGAACCATTCGATTCTCTCTAGATTGGAAAACCGGGCGCAATGTTTATTTAGGATTTGCTTCCTTATATTTCGCCTCGGTTTATGTGTCTTCGAAATATTTTTCTTGGAATCTGTTCGGTAAGTATCCAGGCTTTCACTATACGTTACTCTATTCTTTGACAATCCTAGTATTCGGAATTCGAAGAGTCTTCGTCCGACCTACGCAATATATCAAACTCCAAACGACTACTTTAATCCTGGTCCAAATGATTCCGTTATTTCTCTTACCGGAAATTATTCTTCCGGTATTGGGAGAGAATGGCCTCTTAGGAAGTTCGGATAGTTTTTTACTGACTCAAGTATTTCCAGGAGGAGCGTACTGGAAATCATACGGATTCATACTAGCATGGCCTTTGAACATGGGAGTTCTTTACGACGGATCGATCACGGATTTCTGGTTGATATACGGTCTGACCTTTACATTTATCGTGATTCCTATATTAGTGATTCGTTATGGAAAGGGTGCATATTGCGGGTGGATCTGTTCATGCGGCGGGCTTGCAGAAACTTTAGGCGATGAATCTAGGACCAGAATGCCCCACGGAAAACTAGCTTACAAAATCGAGCATTCTGGCCAATGGATCCTTTGGATCGCTTTTCTACTAACTGCCGGCAAGCTTTTCGGAAGTCGAATTCCGGAATTGCATTGGTTATCAATCAGCGTAGACCGGTTTAAATTAGTGTATGATATCATAGTAGATATAGGGCTCGCTGGAGTTATTGGATTGGGGGCTTACTTTTTTCTTTCAGGAAGAATATGGTGCAGAATGTTTTGCCCTCTAGCCGCACTCATGCATATTTACGCTCGGTTTTCAAATTACAGAATCTTTGCGGATAAAAAAAGATGCATCTCTTGTAATATTTGCACGAAAGTTTGCCACCAAGGTATTGATGTAATGAGCTACGCAAATCGTGGGAAGCCGATGGATAGCGTTCAATGCGTTCGATGTTCTGCTTGCGTAGTGAATTGTCCCACAGACGTTTTGTCCTTCGGAAGGCTAAAAAAGGGAACTCCGATTTACGAAAAAATATCCGCAAAGAAATGAAGAGAATAGAATAATAATTTTTTATCTAGTATTTGGTTAAAAGATTCCGATTCTTTAGTATGAGCTCTTTTTTAGATCATGCATTAGATAGATTGAAAGTATGCGGCCCCATCACTGCGAAAGGGATGTTCGGAGGCCACGGACTATATTCCGGTTCTATAATTTTCGGTATGGTAGCTAACGATTTACTATACTTTAAGGTCGGTGCCGGTAACCAAGCAGAGTATGAATCCGCAGGAATGTCTCCTTTTACGTACGAAGGAAAGGGCGGCAGACCAGTTCGCATGTCTTATTGGCAAGTCCCCGAAGAAGTATTAGAAGACAACGATGATCTGCGTTTTTGGTTCAAAAGGGCTGTCGCCGAAGCTCAAAAGGCTGCTTCCGAAAAAGCCAAATCCGCAAAGAGCAAAATTCAAATAGGTAAAAAACCCGCAGTGAAAAAAGCTTCCACGGTCTCTAAGAAGAAGGCAGCGCCTAAGAAAAAGGTTACCGCAAAGAAAAAAGCCGCTCCAAAGAAAAAGGCGCCACTGAAGAAAAAACCTGCTCCGAAGAAGAAAAGCGGATCACGTAAAAGATAACGTCGAAAACATCGAATAACGCAGAAATTTGACATAAAGCGCCGACCCACTTGGGAAGGCGCTTTTTTAATGTAATGCTCTCATTTTGATTTACGTCTATTAACAACTAGTATTATACAATGTGGGCTATTGAATCCATTTTAGTAGCTTAGTCTTTGATCCTGTATAGCTAAAAGTTAAAAGGAGTAAGGTATGCACCGAATCCACGGAACGTTTCTGCTGATACTTTACTTTACACTAAGCTCAGTTCTCTCTGCTTCAGACTTACTAAAAATTGGATCTGATTACCGACAATCCGATCTAACCGACTTCGTGCAAAAGTACGAAGATAAATCGCTCTCGCTCACTCTCGCAAATATTTTGAGACAAGGCGAAAGTCTGCCTTTTGAAGAAATGCAGAAAAGAAATTTGGGCTACACCAAATCTGCATACTGGTTAAAATTTCGCGCACAAAACGAAGACGCAAATGCAAAGCTCTTCTTTTTAGAAATCTCCTATCCATTGTTAGACGAAATCGAACTTTTTCAAAGAAATCTTGAATCGGGCAATGTTCAGTCCTTCAGAGCAGGCGACTCCATTCCTTTTTATCAAAGAGCTATCTTGCATCAAAACTTCGTTTTTCCAATTTCTCTTCGGCCCGAAACCAAATATGAATTTTTTTTGAGAGTCAAGACAGAAAGCACGATGCAAATTCCAACCACACTCTGGTCAGAAATAGGCTTCGTCGAACACACAATCGCTGAACAAAAAACTTTCGGGCTTTATTACGGAATTATGCTAGCAATGCTTGCATATAACCTGTTTTTATTCTTTGGAACCAGGGATCGATCCTATGTATATTACGTTTTATTTTTAGTTGGATACGTAATGTTTCAGGCCTGCCTAAACGGTCTTGCGTTTCAATATTTATGGCCTGAGCTTACTTGGTGGGGGAACGCCTCTCTCCCTTTCTTTATGTTTTTTGGTGGCTCATGGGGTTCGCAATTTTCCAGAGAATTCTTGAGGTTGCGAGCGGACTCTAAATCGTTAGACCGTGTGCTTTTTTATTACTTTATCTTTGGTCAGGTTATGGCGGTGATTTCACTGTTCCTTAGCTTTGCGGTGGGAATAAAAGTAGCGATTGCATACGTCGCGTTAATGGTCGTGCTTTTGATTACTTCTGGGCTGGTCTCCATCTGGAAGGGATATCGAGCCGCACGATTCTATCTGACTGCCTGGATTTTTCTCCTTATCGGAATTGTAACCTATATCATGAAAACGTTAACAGTTCTTCCTTCTAACTTTGTAACAGAGTATGCAATTCAGTTTGGATCCTCCTTCGAGGTTATTCTGCTATCTTTGGCGCTCGCAGACCGAATCAACATATTAAAGGAAGAAAAAGAAAGGGCGCAAAAAAGCCTGATTCAGAATCAAAAGGAGGCGCTCGAAAAGCAAACCTCCATGTCCAAATCCTTTGAACGATTTGTCCCTAAACAATTCTTAAATTTTCTAGGAAAAGAAGATATTATCGAGATAAAATTGGGCGACCAAGCCAGACGAGAAATGACAATCGTGTTTTCGGATATTCGACATTTTACAAGACTATCCGAAAAGATGGATCCAAAAGAAAATTTCGATTTCTTAAATTCGTACTTAAAGCGAATGACTCCTATCGTGATTCGAAACGGCGGATTTATCGATAAGTATATCGGTGACGCCGTGATGGCACTTTTTCCTGAATCAGGCGAGGATGCCTTGATGGCCGCCATCGAAATGCAATCGGAAATACGTCTCTATAACCATCACAGATTGAAAGTTGGATACGAACCCATCCGTATCGGAGTTGGAATGCATTCAGGATTACTAATGCTCGGAACTATCGGCACCGAGGAGAGAATGGAAGGCACCGTAATTTCAGATACAGTGAATCTCGCCTCGCGAATCGAAGGGATCACGAAAAAGTTCGACGCTTCCATTTTAATCAGCGAGAAAACATTACACTTGATTCCGGATCCTACCAAATACGCGATGCGATTGATCGGTCGAGTTAGAGTCAAAGGAAAGGAAGAGGACGTTGTAATTTACGACGTCTACGAAGGACTTTCGGATTTTATAATGGATTTGCGGCATTCTACAAAATATGAGTTTGAAAAAGGAGTAACCAATTTCCTAATTAAGAATCTGCCCGAAGCGGAAAATTGCTTTGAAAAAGTGATTTCAATGGATCCCACCGATTATGCTGCGGAAGCTTACCTAAAAGCGATTCGAAAAGTTTCATCGCTAAGAAAATAGTTTTGCTTTTAACATTTTTGCGGCCAAGGCATATCCTCCATCTGCTCCGTCTACAAAATGAACTTCTTTTTCTGATCCGGCATGCAATAAACAAGTAATCAAAGCACGATCGGACACGTGGATTCCAAAGAATAGGCTTCCTTTCTTTTCTGCCTCTTCCAAGAACGCCTCCAACTTGACTCGGTCTCCAGTCGCGCTGGCAAAAACCATCTTGAAAGTTCCGTCAAATTTTCTGTAATCCGATGAAATGACTTGATAGTCTTTCAACTTATTTAGTTTATAATGAAATACTTTTATTGGCAAATTCCATTTCATTGCCAAATTCGCTCCCCAAACCTCGAATCGAATCTTCCACAACAGTAGCTTTGAAAGTAACCAATTCCCCTTTGAACTCGCCACAGCTTCCTTTATCAATTTTTTGGGAGAACTTTCTACACTCAGATTTTCAACTCTTAATGGATGGTAGTCTATTTCCGAACCATAAACCGAATTGAAAAATGAAAGCAATTCTGAGAGCATTTTAGTTTGTTTTCCCTCAGCCAGACGAACGATTAAAGAAACGGTCTCTTCCTTGGGACTCGGGATGTCTTTCCAGCGGCAGGTAAATCCGGAAAAATCCGCAGGTGTTTCTACTATTATCTCTTCTCCCAAGAGGTACCTAGAATTGGGTTTCTTAATCTCGACTTCGGCAAACTCAGATCCTGATCCGGACAAAATCGCTTGAGTATAATATTCTGAAATTCGCACCTTACCGAGAGAAAGATCGTGACTTTGATCGTAGATCTCCCGCACAGGAACGATACCGACACGTAGATCGAGATTGAAATATTGTTTCACGAAATTTCTAGTATCCGCAAGGACTTCGCGAATCGGTTTTTCCTTTTCGCCTGGTAGTAAAATAGTCACACCATCACCACCGAAGAAAAATGGGTACTCCATGTCTTTTAACAAATTGGAAATTCCCATAAGAGTAAGTCCGCCTGCGATATTCACGTCCTTATATCTACCTTCGGAAATCGCACGAGTTGAATTCACAATGTCCGTAACAACCACGAGCCAATCTTTTGGAACCGGGTTCAGTTTTGTCGAATCGGTCACTTCCAAAAAGTTTTGGATTTCCGGTAATGATTTATAAAAATTCAAGTTAGTCTCCCCACGGTTAGTCATAGTACTAAATTTTTGACTATCTTAGAAAGACTTGAGTTTCAAAATACTGTGCTTTCTGCTAATCTATACCAAAAAAGCGAATTTGTAACCATAGAATCACGAATTTTGTTGGTAAGTAGAAGTGGTTTTATGATGATTCGGGACAAAGTGCAAATAAATCGAACAAGTCTACAATCGCGTCTCGATTCAAATGGATACTCAGAAATCTCGCATTATAGGCGTTAAATGCTCACTTCGGACAGCAGATTAAATTCTACTTTCAGTAAATTGAATGTTACGAAGCATCCTTTGGAATTCGAATCCAAGGTGATTGAAAAAGGCTCCCATTTATTCTCATTGAGCGACAGATATGAGTCAAAGATTTTTAGTAGGATCAGTTTCTTTACTTTTTTACTAAAAATATTGAACAATAAACCAAGATTAAAGGTGCAAGCCTTTCGATTTGCCGACTTATTTCCTACACTTAACTCCAATCGGTCTCTGCTTTTACATATTCGTTATTACTTTGTAGATTCTTCGACTGAACTCTCCTCTCTCGCTCGAATCCTATTAAAAGTAATGATCAAACTTCCGATTCTTTCCTTTTTTGTAGCAGTAGTTACCAGACTGATGATGCGGATTCTTTCTGGATTTTTTATTATTGGAAGGGATTATAAACATTCAAAAACTAAAATATTTAAAATGTTAAATAAGGGGATAACCAACACAATCGATATTTTGGGAGAGGCGGTTCTATCAGAAATCGAATCCGTCCATTACAAAGATAAGTATCTTAAACTACTGCACGATTTATCGGGAGATCCGCAAATCAAACCTCTTTCCAAGAGCGATGCCTACCCCACTGCAAAAGGTAATATATCCATAAAATGCTCTTCTCTATATTCACAAATTGATTCTTTCGCCTTCGAAAAATCTGTGGAAGAACTATCGAATCGCATTACTCCGATCCTGGACTTAGCGGTTAAGAATGATATATTCGTAAATTTTGATATGGAGCAGTACGATTTCAAAGAAATAGTGCTCGCAACGGCAAAAAAACTTTTCTCAAAAGAAGAATACTCCAAATACCCATTGTTCGGCTTAGTAATCCAGACTTATCTAAAAAGCTCGTACGACGATTTGGTTCAAGTGATCGATTTTTCCAAGAAACGAAAAACTCCGATTACCGTCCGATTGGTGAAAGGAGCTTATTGGGAATACGAAATTATACAAGCAAAACAAAAGGGCTGGCCAGCACCAGTCTTTGAAAACAAATATGAAACCGATTTAAACTACGAGAAATGCACGAAGTTGCTTCTTGAATCCAGACCTTTTATCATCCCTGCCTTTGCCACTCATAATATTAGAAGTATTGCATACGCAATCACTATGGCGGAAAGTTTAGGAATATCAAACAAAGATTATGAATTTCAAATGCTCTACGGAATGGGAGATACTTTCAAATTTGCGCTTAAGAATATCGGGGCCCAAGTCAGAGAATACGCACCGATCGGCGAAATGATTCCAGGAATGGCCTACCTAGTCAGAAGATTGCTAGAGAACTCCACAAACGAAGGTTTTTTGAGGAATATTTATTCTAGTCACTTAAATCGCTTAGAACTTTTGCGATTGTACGAAAAAATAGAAGAAGTGTAATCAATGTTAAGAGAAGCGTTTGAAAACGAACCACTTATAGACTTTTCCAAAGAGGAACAGAGAATTTTGATTTTGAACTCGGTGCAAAATCTAAGAAAATCTTTTCCGATTAAAGTAAAGCCGGTTGTTTCCGGTCGATCTTACAGCTCAGGTCAATCCATAAGTGTTCCTAACCCGGCGAAATTAGGAGAAATTGTTTCTAGTATTGAATACGCGGATCGTGATTTGACAGAGAAAGCGGTCCAAGCGTGTGAGGCTTTCTCTGAAAACTGGAAATTAACTTCGGCAAAAAACAGAATCGAAATTATCATGAAGGCCGCGGACCTCCTTCGAAAAAACAAAGCAGAACTGATTGCCTTATTAATACTGGAAGTAGGAAAAGGAGCAAAAGATGCAGACGCTGAAGTTGCCGAAGCAATCGATTTCTGTACTTTTTACTCCAAGGAAATGGAATCACTGTCAGGTCCCCGGACAAGAAATTTTCCTGGAGAAGATAACTCTTATATTTATCGGCCCAGAGGGACAACCGCAGTTATCGCACCATGGAATTTTCCCCTAGCAATATTATGCGGAATGACCGTAGCTCCACTTCTGGCCGGAAATACTGTGATAATGAAGCCAGCAGAACAATCTTCTGCGATTGCATTCCGATTATATAATATATTAATTGATGCTGGAGTTCCAAGCGAAGTTCTGCACTTTCTACCTGGGAACGGGGAAGTCATCGGAGCTTATTTAGTCACTCATCCAAAAATTCACACTATCAATTTTACTGGTTCAAGGGCAGTCGGCCTAGGGATGCTGCAGAGCGCCTCCCAAACAAACGCAAATTTTATAAAACGTGTCGTCGCCGAAATGGGGGGAAAGAATGCGATCATCGTGGATGAGGATGCCGATTTGGATGAAGCTGTTATTGGTGCCTTAGTTTCAGCATTCGGATTCCAAGGGCAAAAATGTAGTGCGCTTTCCAGACTTATTGTATTAGAACAATGTTATAAAACCTTTATAGAACGGTTTAGCGAGGGATTGAAATCCTGGAAAATCGGTATGCCAGAAGATCCATCCGTCAAGATAGGACCGGTGATAGATAGAGACGCCAGAACTCGTTTAGAACAAGTGATCGAAAAGAATAAATCGAAAATTTATTCTCAGCAATCCATCCCCCAGGAAACGGCTGATTCGGGGTTTTACGTAAGTCCTACAATTTTTACGGAGGAAAACACGCGGTCCGAGTTGGGCCAAGTCGAATACTTCGGTCCGATCGTTACCGTGTTTAAAGCTAAGTCCTTCGATGAGGCTTTGCATAAAGCAAACGAGGTCGACTATGCTTTAACGGGAGGAGTGTATACCCGAAATCCCAATCACATTGAGAAAGCAAAGAAATTCATGCAAGTGGGTAATCTCTATATCAACAGGCAGATCACGGGTGCAATAGTCGACAGACAACCGTTCGGAGGATTTAAACTTTCCGGTGTGGGTGCAAAGGCAGGTGGCCCCGACTACTTGAAGCAGTTTTTAGAGCCGATTTCTATAACCGAAAACACAATGCGAAGAGGATTTGTTCCAGAAGAATGATTGTCGGTCACCCACGTGCCAAAACCTTGTTAAAATTCCTTTTTTGTAATCCTATTGGATCTGATCGTTAATCGAATTAGATTCCATTAATATAGGAATTGAGGAAACAAAATCGGCACATACTATCGCAATGTCATCCTCAGGTTTTCGACCGGCAGTAAACGTATGAAGGTCAAGCATCATCGCATCTAGGAATTCCTCAGCTGGCAAATTTGCTTTTTCTAAAATAAATTGATAAAAACGGGCATCCCCATAACAATCCCCGAGTTTATTTTTTGCTTCTATTAAACCGTCGGTATACAGAAGGATTTTATCATTGCCGTGAAGTCTGAACGTATCAGCGCGATATTTCCAATCGGGCTCTACTCCTAAGAAAAAGGTGTCCACAGTGCTTAGCCCGAACACTTTCCCTTCCTCTTTTCGGATGATCAATATCGGCTGGTGACCGGCACTCGAAAAATGTAATGTACCTTCCCCATCCAGAATGCAGTAAAACGCAGTAACAAAAAAATCCTGTCTTTCCAGCATTCCATGTAATGCAGAATTGATTTCTCTTAATAATTGATCCGGTCTCTCGCATTCAAAGCAATGATTTCTAAATGCGGTCTTGGTCATCATCGTAACAAGAGCTGCCGCTACTCCGTGTCCGGAAACATCAGCAATAAATAATCCTGTTCTACCATTTCCGAGATCGACTAGATCATACAAATCCCCTCCTACGGTTTCAAGAGAAAGATATTTTGCAGCGACCTGCAATTCTCGACTATGGAAATGACTGATATTCGGAAGAGTATCGAGTTGTAGTCGTCTAGCCAGAGTCAGGTCTATTTTTAACATTTGATGAAGCTTACTTAAGTTACGTTTATGTTGTTTGGTTTCTACAAGATGCCTGGTCAACTGAGAGCCCATTCTTTTTACGCTATTCGATGCCCTTACCAACCAAAAATGCAAAAAGAAATAACCTGCCATGAAAACGGAAAGTTGCACCCAGTGAGCTTGAAGGTAATCGTATTTAAAAAGAAATAACGGTACTAAGAAAACCGAATAGTATGTTACGATCCATATATTCAAAAATAGACTTGTTGCAAGCCCAAGAACAGGGAGTTCAATCCCTAAAACAAAGATAACGATCACCGCAAAATAATCTGGATCAAGATAAGAAAAATATCCATAAAATATGGGCAATGGCATTGCGAAGGCAAGTGACCGATTTGCCCACCTAACAGCTGTCCAACGACCTGTAATCATTTTATAATTACAGAAAAAAGTAATAAAGACTGTATAAGTAAAGTTAGCGATTACGAACGCTGGATGCGGAGTGTTACTCTTTACCAGGTACGTTAAAACCAACCAGAAAAAAACTACACCGAAAGAGCCTTGCAAAAGAGATCTTGTGACCTCGCTCCGGGCAGTTTTCTTGATATTGTGAGCAAAAGTCGGCATATTCGCCTGAGTGATCCTAGTAATAACCTAACACAGCATTCCATGATGCCGAACACTTTAAATGACGGCCGGAATGACAGAAAGCCCACAAATATTCTGGTTTCCGAACAAATCTCCTCTATTTGACGAAATAATTCTGATATGCCGGAGAATTTTATCATCATAGCGAACAAGTGTTATAGAAAGTAGGAACTAGCAAGAGATCAAAGATCTTCAAAGCATTTTTGCGGATATTCAAGGTCGGAATATTCGACTTGATGAATATCTTACTATTTCAGTAATCTCCTGACGTGGAGAATCATCCGATCGAGAAAACGAAATCGAAGTTAAGCATCTTTTTTTCACTGGTTTCACTAATTGCTTTTATAATAAGCCTCGGGAATATAGCTCAACATTCTGAAATTGCTGATTCTTTTTACAGTACAGATTCGTTTTTCTTTAACAACGTGTTGGAAGAACTCTACCAGGCTTTCCAAAACGGAAATCTTCTTTCTGGATTCGAGGGATGGACCTGGACACCAGCGCCATATTTTTTTCCCGATATACTTGTTTATTCAGTTCTTTGGCTAATCGGTAAGCCTTTCGGCGCTCCCACAGAACTAATTTTTCTCTCGTACGCATTTGTCCAGTGGACATATCTAATTCTAGGCTGGTTTTTTCTATTTAGAATATTATTAAATACGAAAATAGAATTAACTGTTTTTCATTTTCTTTCTTTTGGATATTCCTTAGGAGCAATTTTTTTAATTCAGGGAAAGGATCTGTACTTTTTTTTGCCTGGCTTTCACACTGGAACCTGGGCCATTCTACCCTGGGCGTGGGGAGTTTTTGTTCTGGCAAAAGAACGTAAAAGGCTCCTGCTTTATTTCTTTGAATACGTATTAGTTAGCCTTTCCGCAACCTCAGATCCCCTCTTCTTTTCTGCCTACTTTTTGCCCATTCTGGCAGGATCTATTCTTTTACATCCGAGTAATTTTTTCACTCTCACCAGATCTAAATTCATCAAAGAAACAAAGAACTTTATTCCATCCTTATTAGGGCTACTGACAGCCCTATGGATTTATTCTTTATTAGAGAAAAATAAAACAATCTTCTTCCCTCTGCGCTATATTAGCAGAAGCTCGAAGGAGCTAATCAAGTCACTATGGAATCACCTTGTCCCAGTATTACAGGAAAGTTTTTTTCCCTTTTTCAGCTCTCAAAAGGGATTCATTATCGTATCGATTTTTGTGATCGGCATCTTCTTACTTTCCCGAATGAGAAAACGAAACCATGAAGAGGAAAACAAGAAATACCTGATTTACCTAGCGGTATTTTCAGGTGTCGCCTATCCTGTATTACTAGTAATTATGGGAATTGCCATAGGGGTAGGAAGGGCCGAATGGCTACCAGATCGATATTTTGGAATTTGCATAGGTTCACTTTATGCCTTAGTAATGTTTTCTTTGAGAACCAGCAGAGTTCTTTTAACGATCATTATGAGTTTATTCACCATACTGTCTGTTTCCACAATCGTACTAGACGTAAAATCGCATCCATTGAAGTTGCAATATTACCCGTCCTGGGTGCAATGCCTGGATGAAAATGCAAAACGAAAGAATTGGCAAAAAGGTATGAGTGGCTTTTGGGAATATGGCCCAGGCGGCAATTTTAGCAAGGCACATTTGGAAATAGACCCTTTTCATACCGATTTGACGGTAAGGCCTTGGCAGAACACGTTTAGATGGTATGAAGGGAAAGGGCCGTATTCATTCGCGATATTTAATGAACTCGAGTATAAACGCCTCGAGTATTACTTTGGACCACCGAAAGCAATCCTGAATTGCGAAGATAAAAAAATATTTGAAATACAGGATCCAGCAGGAGACAAAAGTAGCCGCTTTTTAATGGAGAAAAGGAATGAGATACAGCTTTGGAAAAAATTAACGGGAAGACTATAAAAAGGACTGAATATGGACTGCGAGACAAATTTAAAAAGGATAGAAGATATTCAGACTAATTTCCGTATCGCCAGGTAATCCTCTTCTATTCGCGTGCGTCAAATATATGTGAAATTATACATTCATATAATGTAATGTTTTTTCTTACGCCAAAGCACAAAATTGCCCTCATTTTTTCAATAGGTCTCTTTCTTTCGATCTCGTGCTCTGGAGATCGACCTGAAGAAACCCCAAGAGTCGTCAATGGAGTCTTAGACCTTCGAGGAAAAGGTTTAAAAGCTTTCCCTTTGATTTCGTTGGATGGAAATTGGGAATTCCAGAATGGATTAATAAAACCTGAAGAATTCGATGCAAAAATCGGAATAAATGTCCCGAGATTCATTAAGGTCCCCGGTGCCTGGAACTCCTTTCTAGTGAACGGGCAAGAGCATGGCGGAGAGGGAACGGGCAGCTACAGACTTACCATTTGGCTAGACCCGGGCGACGAAATCTTTGCAATTCAGGTAAACGATGTCTCGACAGCATATCAAGTCTTTCTAAATAACAAACTTATCTACGAAAATGGGAAAACTGGAGAAAGTCGGGAGAAAATGACACCCTCCTATAAACATCCTGTGATCGTTTTTCCCTTAGAAAAAAGAGTAAATTCGGAAAGTATAATACTCCAATTTAATGTATCGAATTATTATCATATTACGGGAGGACTTAGGAAATCGATTCAGTTTGGTCAGGCAAAGTCTATCATATCAGCCAAAGAATGGGAGGCCTCCCTAGGGTGGTTGATATTTGGCTCTACGTTCGTGATGGGGTTATACCACTTGGCTCTCTTTTTTATGAGAAGAGTAGATCAGTCGGCTCTATGGTTCGGTCTGTTTTGTATGGATGTGAGCATCCGAACCTTTTTCACAGGTAGTGTTTTTGCCTATGAGCTTTTCAGCGATTCATACTGGATATTAATTCACAAACTCGACATACTAAGCTTTGTATTCGCCTTACCTCTTTGCACACTTTTTCTGAGCAGCATTTTCCCTCGCGAGTTTCATAAGAACGCACTCCTGATTTTCATATTTCTCGGCTTACTGTTCACCGGAATCGTGGTGGTCTTCTCCTCCTCTACATATATGTTTCTTATCCAAGGCTACCAGCTGATTGTCGGATGCTCAATTCCGTACATGCTCTACGTAATCATTACAGCCATCGTTAGAAAAAGAGAAGGCGCGATCTTGTTCCTCCTCGGTGGTTCCATTCTTTTAGTAACCACCGTTAATGACATTCTGAACCAAGGTTTAGTCATCAAGACTGCATATCTTGCAAACTGGGGGCTACTAGGTTTTCTCTTTTCCCAAACTACTTTGCTTTCCATTCGATTTACAAACGCTTTCATTCGATTGGAAGAATTACAGAAATCCCTTGAACACAAGGTTATGACTAGAACGCGCGAACTCGAAGAAGCTAAAAAAATCGCCGAGAACGCAAACTCGTTGAAGGATACTTTTATTTCACTAGTCACTCACGATCTAAGATCGCCAATTGCAAATGTCATCGGTGTTCTTCAATTGATTCAGCGAGATTACGAAACCTTGGATGACGAATCATTGCTTGGATGGTTGGAAAGAACTGAAAAAATTTCCATCCAATCTTTAGAAATGATTTCTACCTTACTAGATTTGAACAGGCTTAGATCAGGATCCTTTCCGATCGAAAGAGCAACCATTTACGTCTATCCGGAAATTGAAAACGTTTTGAGTAAATTATGGAGTCAAGCAAAATCAAAGAATATTAATATAACAAACCATGTGCCGGTCGACTTGCAAATGTACACCGATAGAACTCTTTTCGCAGAGATATTCGTGAATTTGCTATCCAATGCAATCAAGTTCTGCAGAGAAAACGACAGTATAAAAATCGAGTGTACTCAAAAATCCGATTCAATGGAATTCTTAATCTCGGACACCGGTGTCGGAATACCAGGGGAACTAATCCCGGTCTTATTCTCTCCGGAAGTTAAATCCACTAGATTAGGCACCAAGAACGAGACTGGAACTGGCCTAGGATTGCCATTGGTTTATAGCATCATTCAAGCTTTTAATGGAAAGATCTCCGTTCAATCCGAAATCGATCGAGGCACAACTTTCCTTTTCTCAATCCCGCAACACTACTAATGTCTCGCGTGGGTCACCCAAAAGACCAGGCTTCACCACCGGTCCAGCTATTCGTCCCAAAACTCTTTCACCAGAAATAAAAATTCTAACAATGGGCGCAAAAACGCTTGCTTTACTTTTTATATAACTATATGGTTATATAATCAATGAATCATGTATTTATCGTCTTTGATGAGCCTAAATAAACACTGAGGAGCATAACAATGAATCGGGAATCTTTGAAAGTCGTAGCTAAAGGTGAGCGAGAACTAGAGATTACACGAGTCTTCAACGCGTCCAGAGACTTGGTTTTTGACTGCTTTACAAAACCTGAACTATTGAAACGCTGGTTTTACGGACCTGACGGATGGTCTCTTTCGGTTTGTCAAATCGATCTAAGAGTCGGGGGCACCTATCGTTATGTTTGGCGTTCGGAACACGATGGAACTGAAATGGGAGCAGGAGGAGTATACAGAGAGGTGCAAGCTCCGGAACGTCTCGTATGTACAGAAGCTTTCGACAAAGCTTGGTATTCCGGAGAATCTCTTCTTACCTCGATCTTCGATGAACAAAACAATCAGACTTTTTATACTCTAACGATTCTCTACGAATCGCAAGAAGCTCGTGATCAGGTTGTACAATCTCCAATGGAAGAAGGTCTTTCTCAGGGATATGACCGATTGGCAAAACTTCTGACTCATTTGGTAGCCGAGAAAATGGGGGGAGAAAGATGAACCTATCGGCATTGCTATCGAAGAATACGCTTCAGAGTACTGGAGCAATTCTTGCAGGCTTAGTAGCGATATTCGTTCTTTCAATGGGAACGGATATTTTGCTACATAGCGCCGGCATTTATCCAGCGTTTGGCGAGAGAATGTCCGATCCTTTGTTTGTGCTGTCCACTGCTTACAGAATATTATTCGGAGTGATCGGAAGTTACTTCACGGCTAGACTCGCGCCATCTCGACCAATGTTTCATGCGCTTCTACTTGGAGGAATTGGAGTAGTAATCAGTATCGCTGGTGCAATCGCAATGTGGGAAGCAGGACCTCCTTGGTACTCGATTGCTATCATTGCCATTTCTTTACCGTGCGCATGGGCAGGAGGAAAAATCGAAGAGGTCTACGGCGGAACAAAATAGGCTTTATGACAATCCATTGCCTTTATAAAATTACCTAGCAAAGGTCTTTGGATGAGCGATTTTAAGATAAAGGAAAAGGTATGGCTTTTTGCTGGTGAGGCCGCGTGGCATTTCGTGACCTTGCCCACCAAGATTGCTCCAGAAATAAAATTGCGGACAGAATGGTCAAAAAAGGGATGGGGCTCGGTCCGTGTAGAAGCAAAAATCGGAGATATAATTTGGAAGACTTCCATTTTTCCTGAAAAAAAAACTGGAAGTTACGTATTACCGATCAAGGCAGAAGTAAGAAAAAAAGCAAAAATAGAAGCAGGAGATACTGTTACAATTCAGCTTACCTTAATAGAATCTTAAACTTAGAATTCGTCGGACCAACCAATATCATTTAAGAAATCGTCATACGTTCCATCAAAAAACCGGATTGCATCGTTATCAAAAATGATCAATTTGGTGGCCACGGCTCTCAAGTGCATTTCATTGTGCGTTACCATGATAACTGAACCATCAAATTCATCGATTGCTTCAATCAAAGAGTCACAGGATTGCATATCCAAGTGGTTCGTCGGTTCATCCAAAAACAGTAAATGACAAGGAGTCACTAAAATCTTTCCGAGCAGAACTCGGCTCTTTTCTCCACCCGAAAGCACTTTGATCTTCTTGAGAGCTTGGTCGTCCGAAAACATCAGACCACCTGCAATCGTCCTCGCTAACCATTCCGTACAGGACTTGTCGGCGCTCATGATTTCTTCCACAACAGTGTAGTTCTCGTTCAAATTCAGCTTATTCGTTTGGCCAAAGTAACCTTCTTTTAAAGCAGGATGCTTTTGCACTCTTCCAGAGCTAGGCTCTAATTCACCTGCTAAAAGTTTTAGCAAAGTAGACTTTCCTTTTCCATTCTTTCCAATAATGCAAATCCGATCTCTTTTACCCACGCTCAGTGAAAAGTCCCGGATTAAAAACGGCTCTTGTCCATTATAGGAAAAAGTAAGATTCTCGGCGGATAACATCTGATTGGCGGAGAACTGAGCTGAGTTAAAGTATAACTCCAAATCTTGAATCGTTTCCAGGGCTTTCATCTCACCTTGCTTCTCGAGCTTCTTTACCCTGGATTGTGTTCTGCTCGCAAAACTTGCCTTCGCTTTGAACTTAGCGATAAAGATCTCTTCTTGTTTTCTCTTTTTCGCTTCGTTTAATCTGGTTCTTTCGTAGATTTCTTCGGCTTGGTTGATCTGGTTATAAAGCTTATCGGTATCGCCTTGAACTTTGATTGCTTTGGTTCTATGAATTGCTGCAGTGTGAGTCACCACGCTATCCATAAAACTTCTATCATGAGTTACTAATATGATTTCTCCTTCCCACTCTCGAAGGAATTCCTCCAACCACCGAATCGTAACGATATCCAAATAGTTGTTTGGCTCGTCTAACATCAGCATGTCAGGGCCAGAAACAAGAAGCTTTGCCAGATTCATTCGAATCTGATATCCGCCGGAAAATTCATTCGGATTTCTCTCCATATCGGCTTGGGAAAATCCCAAACCGGAGAGCACTTTTTCCACCTGCCAAGTCTCGTACTCTTCTCCTTCTGGAAGTCCGAGAGAACATTCCTCCAAAACCGTAGGTTTAGAAAATTTCAAATGCTGTTGCAGGTGTCCGATTTTATATCCTTTCGGAACTGAAATCGTACCTGAGTCGGGCTCTACCGAACCTAAGATCATTTGGAAAATTGTGGATTTTCCGTGTCCGTTTCTTCCGACTAATCCTAACCTCTCCCCCCGATTTACGCTGAGATTCAGGTCGTCGAACAGCACGTTAGAAGTATAGGATTTATAAAGATTTGAAATTTTGATCATGACAGAAACTACGCGATTGGATGGATAAAGCCAGGTTTGGAAAAAGGGCCAGGATTTCACTCAAAAATAAAGACGTTTCACGCCCTTCCTATCCCTAACGCAACGACTGCAAGAAAATCTATACTAGTCCAACGGACTCCCGATCTTTTGCGAAGAATCTTCGTTTCTTAATTTTACAAAAATGCGATATGTAAACCATGCTAAAACTCCAAGAGCCGCGAAGAAGCAAACGCGTATGATCCAGGTGGACACAGGTGGCTCACCTATGGAATATCCAAAATTTTCGTTCTCTTTCTCTGAGCCAAGAGTAGCATTGTTTTCGATAATATTTTCCGGAAGCGTGCTAGCAAAATCGAACTGAGGAGGAAATGCGTATGGATTTCCGTAAAAGATTTTCAGATCTTTTGCAGACTCTAATTCTTCCTGCTTCAAAGGAAAAACGATTTCTTCCTGCAAAATAAACACCTCTATCTTTTCCAAGGTTAACGGAGAATCGTCACCTTCTGCGATTTCCAATTTAATCTCCGAGGATAACGGATTAGAGAAAACTAGATTTACATTAGAATCGTTTTTACCTTTTCTAAAAATCATTTGTTCAGCAACCCATTCGAATTTTTTGGAATCGCTTTTGGAAGAAACCTCTACCTTCCTTTCGAATTTATCTTCTTTAATAAAAAGAAGCATTCTGTGAATCGGAACCTTCATCGGATTTCTAAAGTAATAGATACTAGATTTCGTATCGCTATCATAACCAGTTTCTATTTCACTTCTTTCTATCGTCCTTTTGAATTCTACTCTCTCGGAGATAGGCGAATAGACCGCTTTAGAAAACTTTAAATCTAGATCTGAAGTCACTTCAATTCTTACGTAAGTTTCTTCCTGGGTTTCGAATCGAATTTGATTCGATTGATTCAGTTCGTCGTTTCCTGAATAACGATAAATCGTGAAAGTAGAATCATATCTCCAATGCTCAGGACTCTTTCCTAGAGAAATCTGCCCTCTAACCTCGTACTCGCCTAGGCCCTCCGCAAGAATAGCAGTATATTTTGTTTTAGGCGGTAGATTCGGTAACTTTAGAACATAAGTGTAATTGAATGATTGGTTAGCAGGATTTTTTTTCTTGAACAATAGTTTCGCTCCGACCTCTCCACCTTGGTTCACCTCCTCCACAGTTCCTCTCGAAAAAAATGGGACTGCACGTCCGTTCAAAACGACTCTCCGATCGTTCACTCCGGAATGTCTCACTATATCCTCATCCAACTTGATCTTTCTATAATAAATTCCGTCTGAATCAGTTTTTTCCTTCGGAGACTTAATTTCCGCGGTCTTGATATCCTTATAATATTTGTATCCTTTGGTATTAATCTCCTCTGCATACAAAGAAGGGGAGCCGAAAAGATAAGCTGAGAATCCTAGGATCAATAAAGGAGATCCTATATTTCTAGAAAAAGATATCTTGTCCCTGAATTTCTGATAAAAGAGGCTGGTCAGCACGAGAGCGGCTCCGAGAGAAAAACCCGCAATAATTCTAACGAGCAAACTCATGGTCCAAATATCATAAAAATATAACTTTAGAACCAAAACAGAAGTGATCACGATCCCTGTAACTCGAAAAGACTTAAACGAATACTTGAATCCGGAAAAAAGAAAACAGAACGAATATACGCCAAGAACATAGGAATAACTTAGATTTCGATAGTGCTCGTCCTTAACAGTATATCGGACATCAACTAAAGTCCCCAGAATCAGAGTAAATATTCCTACATAAACCAGCACTATATCAAACATCGAAGTTGTTTCCTTTTTTCGAATATAATACGAACCTAAAAGAAGTAGAGACGCAAAAAAGTATAAACTGAATCTCTCGTTTAGCAAAAATAAACGATCCAGATCTTCCAATTCAGTCTCAAAGTATAGCCGGTACAAAGCCAGTACCCATAACAAGACGGAAAGGATTTTTACATGCAAGCGTTGCACCTGCGCGCTCAAAATAGAAACTACACCGGCTGATGCAATCCAAGAAAGGGTCAACCAGTAACCTTCCGAAAAATCCGTCAGCCCCGCCAAGGTAAAGCCGCACAAAAAATAAAGGCTCATTAATTCAAAAACATTCTTCCCTGGAAAGGAAACAGAAAGATCTCGATTTTTATAGAAGTCCAGAAGTACAGCCAAGGCTGCGGCTGTAACCAGATAGAAGTGCGGAGTCAGGTTAGGATGAAAAGTTTCCACTTGGAAATACCCCATCAGACCGTAAGAAATATGATTTACCAAAGTAAAAATCGGTAGAAAAATCCAGTTCAATCTTGGAAAAATCGCTCCGGATTGATCTACACGATCCTGCAGATTTGGGAATATAAAGAAATCACGATATATGAATAGAAAGTAAGTAAGAACAATGAATAAGAATGGAATCTCAAAACTACTCTTGCGAAGATTTTCAAAAGCCCAAAAAGAGTATAAAATAAAGTTAGAAAGTAGTAGCAGAAAGGAAGAAACTCTCCACGGAAGCTTTCTACCGATCGCAAAAAAAACCACGTTGATGAATAGCAGATACAAGAAGAGGAACTTATACGAATTCTCTCCCTGTGAAATCAGAACGGGAGAAAATAGAGAACCCAATAATCCAAAAACATATAATATCTCTTTTCGAATCCAGTAGGCTAAACCGGAAGAAAATAGACTTAGTACGATAAGATAGAGAAATGTCTCGGAAAGAGAAAATAGATCGTAATAGTAATAAGCTGCGAAAATGCTCAGATAAAGAACTGAAAAACCAGTCCCCGTCACAGATTCAGGCAGAACTCTATATCTCTTTTTAAAAAGTTGGAGCCCAAAAAAAGAAATTAAACTACCGATCGCAATTCCGATCAAAATCCTACCGGATTCATTTACCCAGCGATTGTCGAATGCATATTTTATGAACCATATGCTCGCCAATAAAATGGCGACCAAACCCGCCTTTCCTAAAACATTCCCTCCCAGAAAAAATTCCCACTCGGGACCTTTGACCTTTGCTCGAATTTTCTGAACAGGACCAGTCCAAATTTGTTCCTTTTCTTTTAAGGTCGTTTGTATAGCTTTTGGTTCGGCCTGGATGCTTTCTTCCTGTTTAAGAAATTGTAGGACCTCCTTCTTTAAGGAGACAATTTCCTCCTGCAACTCTTCCAGACGCGCCAGTACCTTTTCTAGTTCCAATTTCTACCTTCCCGCTACGGTCAAAGATTAGGAAATTTTTTGCCTATAAATATCTAGAGAATTTCTAGGTCATGTCTATGAGAAAAAGATAGATTCGGTCGCTTTTGGCCGATTTTTTAAAATGGGCTTTGTTCTAAACTGCAGCCTTGTGATTTTCTAAACCTAGCCTTTGCTTTTCTTTTTGAAAAGTACGAATCAAATTCTACTTGGAGAGAGTCTTCTTCAAGGATCCAACGGTCAGGAGAAAGAACCTGGTGGACGTAATCTTTACAGTAAGCTTCCGAAGCATTAACTACGAAGATACAAGAGCAGCCTTCTTTTGCTGCAAATGAAACATACAGATTACTTAAAGAATCCGGAATGATCCTAAAATGGAAAATTCCATAAATAGAAGCGATGCAAACTAAGGAAGTAATGCTAAGCAAAGCAAAAACGCGAAGCAATATTGAACTTTTTTTTCTATAAAACATTCTTAGCTCGATGAAAAAATACTTAAAAGAAACTTGAAGAATCTGTTACTGAAACCAAACGATTTAGAAATTCCTTCATAGGAAAAGTTCCTCCTCTATCATTTCCGTATCTGATTACCACTAGTTTTCGGATCGGATCGACTACCAAATATTGTCCCCAATGTCCCGAGGCAAAAAAAGATTCGGGAGAAAGACCGGAATAATAGAGCTTAGATTCATCTTGATCGAATCGATTCAAATAAACATGCCCACCCATCGACGGAAATCCGATCCAACGTAAAAACCACGAGAGCTTTATTCCAGGTTGAATTCGAAACGTATCTTGGATCCAGTTTTTTGGAAAGAGACCAGAGGACTTCCCCCAACCTTCTCGAATATAGAATTGGCCGATTTTTGCAAGATCTCTTGGAGACAAGAAGGCATAGGAAGAAGCGATCGGAACTCCCCTCCCGTCAGTTTCCCAAATGAAAGAACTGATATTCATAGAACGAAAGAACTTTGTCGGGTAGTCTTTCCCCACTGCGCTTGCTAGCAAAGAAGATAAAAGATTGGAATCTCCGCTTGAATAGGAAATATTTTCCCCCGGAAGGTTCGCAACTTTGACATGAGAAATATATTCAGTCATATCTTTATTCGCTTTTCCATATAAAACTTCCAGAATATCCGACTGGATCGGCGCCCATTCGTATCTTTCTTTCCAATCCAAACCGGAAGAAAAAAACAATAGGTGGCTTACTAAAAGCTGATTCGGCAAAGAATCTGCGGCTTGTTTTAGATAAAAACTCACCGGAAAATTCAATCGAACCCGTTGGGAGGCAACTGCCTCTGCCAGCACACCGTTTAACAAGAATTTGGAGATGGACCAGATCGGATGCAAGGTATTAAAGTTGAACTCGCTTGCATTTACTTCTAAGATAATTCTATCTTTGTAAATTACTAAAATAGCATTTGTTCGAACACTCCCCTTGCTTTCGGAAAACACTCCTTTTGTAAATCTGTTTGCAACTGATTCCAATTCATGATTATTACTAAATTCTGATATATTTACAGAATAGGAATATGTCGTTTTCCGACAACCAAGCTGAAAAAGAATTACAAATAAAATCAAATTCCGTGCGATATTCATAAGCGAATCCGATGCCTTGATCGATAAACAACCGAATCAAGTCTCAATAAACAAAAATTCGATGAAGAATATTAGCAAAACTGAACCAAGTTGCAAGCACCTATTCCAAAATCAGGTGGGGCCCCAAAAACCCGAGCTGGAATAGTGACCGCAAACTTATAGGTGCTGGATTTCCGCCGGCTGGTTACGCCAGTTATTATTTAATCCGTCCATGTAAACAACCGGAGCTTCAGCAAGTTCCCGTGCATCCATATTATCCAGGGTAGCCAAAACAATACTTACATACGCCCCACCGATTGCTTCGACATAGCCTTCTGAATGAGTTCTAACACCGCAGGTTTTGCAAAAATGATGAGTGACACTCTTCGTGGCGAATTGATAAGAACCCAGATTTCCTTCTCCACTGATTAAACGAAATGCCGAGGGCTTCACAATCGAAGACCAATTTCGAACCTTGCGACAAAAAGAACAGTTGCATCGTCCTGTTCCCTGGCTTACATCCAATTCCACATCGAACTTGATCGCACCGCAGTGACAGCTGCCTGAATATTTTTTTAAGCTCATATAACCTTCCTTTTTGCGAAAAGGAGCAGCTGCGCTCGAGTTATTTGATATGGATCCCACTTCCAATTCGCCAAATTTCATAGATTCATTATAAAGAATAAATATGCCAAATTCTGTCATATTTGTTTAAAAAGAAGAAAATTGATCAGATTTTCGAATCCGAAACGAAGGATATCCGACTGATTCAAAAGTGAGACAGAGAGGATCAAAAAAAATTGCTTTTTCGATTTTTTTAGGAGAGAGCGATCACCTAACTTAACTTGCTTTCAAGAATGCGGAAGCATCCGAAAAAATTCGGACCAATTTATTTAAGAATAATATTCCGCACTTTTAATCCTGTTGTAGCAAAATTTTGACAAAGAAGCTGGAAAATATGTGGACAGAAAAAAGCGCCTCTTTTCTTGTTATTAACCATTGTTAATTAACGTAAGTTAATGGCGTTCATATGCGTTAGACGCGCGTTAGTGGGGAAATTAGTTACGGAGTCATTACGTATTCTTGTTTCAGTTTCTCTCTGATTAGCTTTGTCGATGCATGTCATAAAACAGAAAAATAATCTTTGAGCAAGCCAAATTGCTGATAACTTGCTCAAAATGCGTAAAGGTAAAACAAAATGAGTTTACAATTAGATAATACAACGGAATCCGCTCCACCTGCCCTAGCGAAAAGTGTCATCGCCACAACTCTGAATACAGAAACCTTGCTTCAGCTTATGAATCACGAAATTGGCGCAATTCACATCAAAAACTATGTACCGAAAGAAGTTTGCGAAGCTGTCGTGCCAAAAACTCTTGAGCATCCTGCAATGGGCCACTATCACAAACTTTATACGAGCAGCGTTGGCCGAATTCACATGCCTCACATCGATACCCGTTGGGATGCAATTGAAACGAAAAAATACCACGACGGTGCAATCGCAGCAATTGAAGAAATTAGAGAATTATTCTTTCCTTACATTTCTCCGATTGATAAGCTTCGCTTGCTGTTACAAGAATACTGGCCGGCTGGAGCAAATCTAGCACGCTTCCGAAATAGAGCCTGTTTCGTTGGTGCCTGCAGAGTCATGCAACCAAAGAAATCTTTCTTTTATCCTCACAACGATCACATTGTTCAAGAAACGGATGCTCCGGAAATCGAAGGTCTAATCGAGCAATTTGTGGCCAATGCTTATTTGCAAGTTCCAGAAGAAGGTGGAGATCTCCATTTATGGCTTCGTAATCCAACACCAAAGGAAAAAGAAGCGATACTCGATGTAGAAGGTTTACTCCCGGAAACAATCGAGCCTCCTCGATTAGTCATTCATCCGGAGCCCGGAGACTTAATTATCTGCAGCTCAGTCATGCTTCATGCAGTTACCCCTGTCGAAACAACTCATAGAGTTTGTATGGCTTCTTTTATCGGATGCAAAGGTCCTGATCAGCCTCTTATGTATTGGAGCTGAGGAGCAACTAACATACGTTATTTGTTCCGTCGACTAATCGTTTTGATAAGGGAAAATATATGAAACAAAAAATAACTCGAGCTTCAGTGCTCGCTGGATTGGGTGCTGGTTTTCTTTGGGGTTCCTGGGCATATTACGTCCATGCGGAATATGGCATTGCGGTAGCCGGCAAAGCTGCCGCCACGCAATTTGTAGGAAGCTCGATACTTGGCACAATCATGACCATGATCATGGATTGGGTCTTCGTAGTAGAGGGGGCGTCCCCAATTCTGAAAAAAGCCGGATCAATTTTCCTTCCGGTTATCTTTGCCTTTTCAGTACTTTTCATCGTTCACCTTTTTAATGGTACACCTAACATTCTAAAAACCATACTACCATCTCAACCGGTTGGTTTGGCTTGGACTGTGGCATATACTTTTAAACTGTATCGGGGTGCTGGCCGTGAATACCCTAGTAGACCGATTTCATAACTTTGCTGAGGCTTATCCGGATCGAATTGCAGTAGTCGCACCGAATCAATCCTTAACTTACGACCAGTTAAGGAAATCAGTGGACCAACTCGCGGATAGGCTTGAATCCTTTTCGATCGGTAGTGGATCGATCATAGCGATTTATCTTCCTAGGGTAGCAGAAATCATAGTAAGTATGTTAGCCGCAGGTAAACTCGGAGCAGCTTATACCATATTAGAAGATGAAGATCATGCTGGCGGAAGTAAAGAAAAAGTACTAGAAGTTAGCGCTAAGATTGTCTTAACTACCGGTGAGCACACTGAGTTCTTTCTTCAAAGAGGTCAAAACACTTTAGATATTTTTGAAGTATTGGGAAATACTTCGAATACATTCTCACTCGCTCTGACTGATTCCAGCGCAAGGACTCGAACAAAAGATGGACTCGTCCTAGAAGGCAAAATCTCTGAAATAGCAAAGGCGATCGGAATTCCAGGCACTTCCGCAGATTCGAGCAAAGAAGAAAATCTGGTTTCGGATGACGCCGCATACATACTGTTTACCTCCGGTTCTACTGGAAAATCAAAAGGTGTCATAGTAACTTATTCTAATATAGAGCATTATGTAGTTTCTCTTCTAGAACGTTTAAAAATAGACGACCCCTTATCATACGCGCATGTTAGTTCACTTTCGGCCGATCTTGGAAATACATGTCTGTTCCCTCCACTTTGGACTGGAGGAACAATTCACTTGGTCGATAACTCTGTTCGCCGGGACCCCACTTTACTATTAAGTTATATTGAATCAAATCAGATTGATGTTTTAAAGATTACTCCGTCTCACTGGAAAGCAGTTTTTGCGACAAAGAAAAACCGCAATTTTGCAAACCCTCTCCTCAAATATCTGATTTTTGGAGGCGAATTACTTTCGCGGGATCTGGCATTATCTGTCATCGATTCTGAGATTGCTTACACACTTGTGAATCACTACGGCCCAACCGAAACAACTATCGGTGTTGCGGCTAACGTATTTTTCGAATCAGCGAGCACTGGACTTTTGGGATCCGAGTCGGTAGCTTTGGGAAAACCTCTTGGTTCCACAAAATTTTTAGTTCGAACAACAGACGGAGAGTTTAAAGATCACTCCGCAGTAGGAGAACTTTTTATAGGGGGTCCTTCTGTAGCCGAAGGTTACCTGAAAAATCCCGAGCAAAGTGCGGAACGATTCTTAACAGACATAGAAGGGGAAACCCGTTTTTACCGCAGCGGAGATATGGTTCGTGTGGACGAGAACGGGGCGCTTGAGTTTCTCGGACGTGTAGATAGACAAGTTAAAGTAAACGGCTACAGAATCGAACTTGAATTTATTGAGAATGCAGCTCTCAAACTGGAAGAGGTCATCGCAGCAGTCGCAATGATGCTGCCGGGAGATTCAAACTCCTCCCTTAGCTTAGCCATTCAAACAAAAGATACAATCTCGACCGCGGAACTTCGTGCCAGATTAGCGAATCACCTCCCTAAGTATGCACTTCCCGGGAGAATCATTTCTTCGCCTAACGCATTACCCACAAACAGTAATGGGAAAATCGATACGATTGCGATTCGAGAGTTATTCACCTCTGAAATCGACGAAGAAGGCGATTTATCAATTGATAGCTCGGAAGCTAAAACGGACCAAGATCTAATTAGCGAAATATCCAGAATCTGGAAGCAGTGCCTCGGCAGAGGAGGGTTCCATGCCGATTCAGACTTTTTTCAAGACTTAGGAGCAAGTTCTCTAGACGCAATTCAGGTGATTTCCGAACTGCAGGCGCGTGGACATAAGATTTCTACGAATGATTTTCTCTCTAACCCTACTGTTCATGGACTCATCCTTAAGTTAAAAACCGCCGATAGAGATGAGCTTCAACAAATTCCAAGCCAAAGATTATTAAAAAGTAATATACTTTCCCCCTCCCAAAAATGGTTTTTCGGACAAAAATTTTCAGATCCGAATCGATGGAATCAATCCTTACTCTTAGAAATCAATTCAAAAGCTCAATCACAACGGCTGATCGCTACGCTCGAAAGAGTTATGGAGTTGCATCCGTTGCTTCAAACTTCCTTTGACGAGCTCGATGGACAAGTCGTCGCCGAATTCGTTCCGACCAGATTTGAATGTTTCAGTGAATCATACTTACCTGAAAATAGAACTGAAAGTACTTTCGAAGATCATATTCTGTCCATTTCAGAAGACTTACAAAATCAAATTGATATCGTGAGTGGCAAGGTATTTAAGGCGCACATATTCCGTGATCCGGTGGAGGGTGACAAACTTTTACTTATCGCGCATCACCTTTCAATCGACGTTGTGTCCTGGAGAATATTGCTCGCAGACATTACGAGAATCTATGGTCTTTTAGGGATCGGCCAAGATATCATTTTTACGGGGAATTCTCCGACATTCTGGGATTATTACTCCAAAACAAAATCCCGGCCAGATAAGACCAACGAGATTTCGAACGACACACTGGTTTCCGAATTCAACTCAGAGAATTTAGAGAAGAATACTCATACGATTTGGGTGCGATTTACTCGCGAGGAAACCGGAAAAATCATACAAACAATTGCGCAAAGATTCGGAGCTAAGTTTCACAACGCACTATTAGGACTTTTCGTTCATAAACACCTCTCTCACGAATCACTTAATAAAATTCTAATTGATGTCGAAGGACATGGCCGAGATGGCCAAGGATATTCAGTCGATTCGTCGAGAATTGTAGGATGGTTTACCGAAGTATCCCAAATTTGCATTTCGATAGAAAGGGAAGGTTTCGATATTACGATTCGGCAAACTGAAAAGGAATTAGAAGACGCTCCGATCTTAACAAAGGACATTGACTCCAATTGCGACCCTGCTGTTGCGAAACTATGCTACAACTTTCTAGGCAGATCAGCATTTGCAAGTAATGGAATTCTGAATCTTACTCCAAGCAATCGCCAAATATCCGTTACTCGAGGATCGGAAAACAATCGAGTCTATGACTTGAAGCTAACCGCAAGAATTGTAGAAGAGCAATTAATTGCAGATCTTGCATTTTACCCAAGTACGGATTCTAACGAAAAAATGCTTAGATCCATGAGAGACTGGACTGAGACGATTCTGGATCTGGCATCGATAAGTTCGGAAGTTGATTCTAAGATTTTCTTAGAAAAAAGCTCCAAATCAGGACAGCTCACCTATATTCCTGCTCACTACGATCTCGCGAACTCTTTGCCTCTTCGACGACAATATTCAAGTCTGCTTATGACAGGTACATCCGGATATGTGGGGATCTATCTACTTTATCTTTTCTTAAAGGAAACGGTGTCTACAATCTACTGTCTCATAAGGGACTCTTCTCAGGAGTCTGCTTTTCAACGACTTTCTTCTATTTTTTCTTGGTATTTTCCCGAAGAAAACCTAAATCAATATTCGGACAGAGTTAGAATGATCCCTGGAAATGTGTCTCAGGTTAACTACGGCTTGACTTCCGAGGACTATTTCGAACTAACCAATCGGATAGAAGCGATTTATGACTTGGCAGCCGATACGAGATTATTCGGAATCGGAGAAGTATTCGAAAAAGCTAATTTAATTCCTGCAAAAAATGCCATTTCGCTAGCAAGTACAGGCAGACCGAAAGATTTGCATTATGTTTCTACTCTTGCCATCTGCGGAATTCATAATGACGAAAAATCGTTTCGCTTCTCGGAAGCGGATCTGGATTTCGGTCAAGAATTTCAAAATGAATACGAAAGAAGTAAATTCCTAGCAGAGAGTTTAGTAAACGAATTCATCGTTTCCGGAGGCACCGGGTTTATCTACAGACTTGGAAATGTCTCCGGTCATTCCCAAACAGGAAAGTTCAGAAAAGATCCTAGACAAAATCGACTTGTTCAAACCCTCCGAGCAATGGTGAAAGTAGGCAAGTATCCTAAAGATTTGAGCGAAAGCTTCGTACTTTCATCAGTAGACGAAGTTGCAAAGGGAATTTTTGAGTTAGGATTAAGCACGTCCGTTCAAAGCGGAACCTATCACATCGACGGCGAGCAGCCGATCGCATATCAAGAAATCGTAAATCAACTTTTAGCACTTGGAGTGAGGTTAGAACCTTCTGAGAAAGAAACTCTATGGGAACTTTTGGCGGAGCATTCTACTGGGGACAGAGATATTTCACTAGGGCATTTCTGGGCAGCACGGAAAGCACGTAACGTAGAATACGATCACAGTAGGAGCTCCAGAATTTTAAAGCAATTAGGAGTGACGATTCGCCCTTGGGACTCTGGGGCCTTAGGCCGTTTCTTGCAAGGATTGATATCATTAGGAGAATTTGAATTTGGATCAGACAAAGAGCACAGTTCTAGATAAGGTTGAGGCCGTAAAGATTCTGAAAAAGATCGCGGTCATTACCGGCGCGAGTGCTGGGATCGGAGAATCGACTACTAGGATCTTAGCAAAAAACGGATATAGAGTGATTGCTACCGCTAGGAGGGAAGATCGCTTAAAAACATTGTCAGAAGGCCTTGTCGAATCAGGTCTCGAAGCATCATATATTGCAGGCGATATCCGAGAGGAGAATTTTATTCATAAAATTCTAAATAACGGAATTGAGAAATGGAATCGACCTGCGGATGCATTTATTTTATGCGCGGGCAGAGGCCTACCCGGAACGCTTTTGACCTCCGACCCGAAAGGTTGGCAGGATTTAATAAATACCAATTACATTTCCGTAATGCACCAATTAAGATCAGTAGGCACTCACTTTGCCGAACTGGCAAAAAATGAAAACTGCTCTACTGTCAGAGATATTTTAGTCATCGGGTCTACGGTGGGTAGGCAAGTCTCTGCGGGTAATCCTGTCTATGGGTCCACAAAATTTGCAGTTCATTCATTAGTGGAATCATTGCGAGGAGAGCTATGCAATCTTGGAATTCGAGTAACTTTGATCGAGCCCGGATTCGTGAAATCTGATTTTCAGGAATCGGCCGGATACGATATGAAATGGTTCCGGTCCATCGAGAACGAAATAGGACCTTTGCTAACTCCCGACGATATCGCAGAAACGATTCGATTTGTGATTCAACAGCCACCTCACGTTCATCTGGACGATATTCGAATTCGTCCGACAAGACAGAAAGTATGATAAACGAAGCACTCAATGCTGATCCAAAGTATAAGATCGCGGTAGTTGGCATGGGAGCCAGCGGCATAGTCGTGTTCATGCAGCTGGTAAATGATATAATCGACGGATCCAGATCCGAACATGCAAAAATCATTTTATTTGAAAAAACGAATAGACTTGGAGATGGAATAGCTTACGGCACAAAAGAGGAGTGCCATCTTCTCAATATGAGAACTTCGAGCATGACGATGTTCGATGACAAACCATCAGATTTTGCAAACTGGTTAGAAGAACGAGGAATCTCTTCCGGCACTGAAGCACAACCTTATATTCCAAGAAAGTATTTCGGAGACTACTTGCGTGATTGCTTTCTATATAGCTTTGAAAAAGCCAAAACCCACCGAATAGATGTGGAAATAGTACACCAGGAAGTAATCGACTGCATAAAAGCCGACAGTTTGCATGACTCGCTCCCCTCCATCTCTCTGGTTCTGAACGATACGAAGATTCACGTAAATGATGTAATCTTGTGTCCTGGTGATGTCCCTTCTTCTCTACGTCCTATCCTAGGACGCGACTTGGAAAAAGATTCCAGATTCATTCAATCTCCATGGAACAGCTCCGCACTAAAATCAATTCATCCCGATTCTACAGTTTCAGTCATCGGAGCCGGATTGACTTCCATGGATGTTTTACTCCAACTGAGAGAAAGAAAACACCAGGGAAAAATTTTTCTTATAACCAGACAAAGCGGCCTTCCAAGAGTTCAACCTCTTCCTAGAGATTACGTAAATCATACTCCGCAGATTTTAACAATTTCGGAAATATTAAGAAAAACGAATAATCGAACCAAAAAGCTAAAATTGTCGGAAGTGCAAGAAATGTTTCTAAAGGAATTCGAGCTTGGTTTGGGCACGAAATCTACCTGGAAGTACGAACCGGACAAATTACGACTCGAATTTGGCAAAGACCAACTTTCACGCGATATCGATGACTCTAGAAAAGGAAAGAATTATTGGTACCCAATCCTTTGCTCCACTTGGCCGATCATGGGAGAGCTCTGGAGGTCGATGCAGGAAGACGACAAAGCAATTTTCATGAAAGAGCATTATGCCTTCTGGGGAATGCATCGTCACTGCATACCTTTGCAAACTGCAGAAAAAATTTATGACCTGTTGGAAAAAGGGCAGCTGGAACTCTACAGTGGACTGAAGGAGTTCCGGATTCCTATAGATCGATCCCCTATACAATTTTCTCGCAAAACTCCGGATGGATCCATAGTTCAGCATGAATGCGATTATGTGATAAATTCCACAGGAACCGGATACGACTTAAATTATACGACCTCACTTCTCTTAACAAACATGTTAAGTCGCGGCGATATTTCTAATCACAGTTTAGGCGGAGTAGATGTGGATTTCGAAACCTCAAGTCTTCGCAGATTTGATGGAAAAATCTTGGAGCATGTTTACTGCATTGGACCTTTAACACGAGGAGTTCATTTTTATACGAACGGAGTCGAGGCTATTCGGATACAAGCAAAGCAATTAATAAGAAATTTATTGAATTCGAACAACCGGCAACTTTCTCCGGTTGCTTTAGAGGGAGTGGAACTTTGAATCACCTAGTCGAGTTGCTTGAACTTCGTAACAACAAAAGTCCGGATAAACTTGCGTATTGCTTTTTAGAAGATGGAGAAAGCAAGGAGTCTTTACTTTCTTATTCCGATCTATTCAAATCGATAGAAAAAATTGCAGGAAATATTCAATCCATTACAAAATTGGGTGATCGAGTGCTACTACTCTACCCACCTGGCTTAGAGTACATCATTTCATTCTTAGGATGTATTACCGCCGGAGTAATTCCAGTACCTGCATATCCGCCTCGCAATAATCATCATGTCGATCGAATTAAAACGATTATTAAAGATGCAGATGCGACTGCGGCTCTGACAGTAGATTCCGCGAGAGAGAAGATTTCACAGATTTTAACATCCGAGAGTACGCTTCGAAATGTGGGCCTCTATACGTATTCCGATCTATGCCAAGCCTCAGGAAATCTGAAAAGGCATCTGCTACAATCCGAGAGTGTCGCCTTTTTACAATACACTTCCGGATCGACATCGGCACCGAAAGGAGTAGTCGTCAGTCACGGAAATCTATTAGATAATCTTAAATCTCAATATCAATTTTCTGGTATAAAAGAAGACTCCAAAAGTTTATTTTGGCTACCTCCCTATCACGATATGGGTTTGATCGGTGGCATTCTCGGCCCGCTGTATTGCCAAATTCCCGGTTATTTGATGTCTCCTTTTCATTTTATCCAAAGACCAATGCGGTGGTTAGAAGCTATCACAAAATACCAAATAACCATTTCCGGCGGACCTAATTTCGGATACGATTATTGCGTTCAATCTTCTACATTAGAAAAACTTAAAAAACTAAATTTAGAATCCTGGAAGATAGCGTATAACGGTGCAGAATTTATTCGTCATAGTACTCTCAAAAGCTTTTCAGAAACTTTTGGAGTATGCGGATTTCTACCGAGCACATTTCGCGCTGCTTACGGGCTTGCAGAATCCACTTTAGCTGCTGCTTGCAGTATTCCGGTTTTTGGCAAATTTCATTCTTCCGATCTTGAACAAACTGATACAAAACCTGCAAAAGTAAATGAGGACGCAGCTAGTCAGAATGAAGATCTTTCAATACTAATCGGAATCGATAGTTACTCCGAGGGTCAGAGACTAGCAATTGTAGATCCAATAACCAATGTAAGATGTGAGGAAGGAAAAGTCGGAGAGATTTGGCTTCACGGTCCAAGCGTGGCGCTCGGCTATTGGAATAATCCGACTCAAACCGAATCGACCTTTCATGCAAGAATTCAAAATGAAGAGCCTGCGAATTATCTGAGGACCGGTGATCTTGGATTTATTTCGTCAGGCGTACTCTACGTAACCGGTAGGATGAAGGAACTTCTAATATTAAGGGGAGTAAACTACTACCCTCACGATTTCGAAAATGTAGCCGCATCTAGTCACGAGGCTTTACATCCAGATTCCATTATCGCTTTTTCAGTGACTGTCAAAGAAAGAGAAGAGCTTGTAATATTGGCGGAAATACCTCGACAGTGGACTAACTCGATCGAAGAAATCTTGCAAAGCATTCGACAAGCTGTTTCCAAAAGTTTCGAACTGCAACCGTATTCGATTCTCCCTGTAAAAAGAGGAAGTCTACCTAAAACGAGCAGCGGCAAAAAACAAAGACTGAATGCGCGGAAACAGTTCCTTGCGAATGAACTAACTTTAATCGAAAGTTCGTTGTCATCTAACCAGAGTCAGGCGAATCAAAAGTCGGAGAAGGCGGTCCAGCCTGAGCTCCCGAAGAATTCACGATCACCTCTGCAAACTGCGCAAGATACAGCTCAGTCAAAATCAGAAGCTTATCCAAAGCTGACAAAAGTAGCTCGTTCAGAAATAGAAAACTGGCTCAAAAATTATGCGGCGCAGCTACTGGGAATTTCTTCCGATTCGATACAAACCAGCACACCTCTCGCCGACTACGGACTAGATTCGATTAAGGCGATACAAATTTCTGGAGAACTCGAGGAGAAGTTGGGAATCCCAATCAGTCCGACTCTTGCTTATGAATATCCGACGATTGAACTACTCTCGGAGTATTTATCGGGAGCTGCGAAAAATCCTTCGAACTCACAACGAACTAACGGACACGAATCAGCTGTTCCTATAAACGGAACTTCAAACAAATCCAGCGCTCCACCTAATACGAGTAATGTGGAACCAGTTGCAATCATTGGTATGTCATGTAAATTCCCCGGGGCAAACAGCCTGGAAGAATTCTGGAAACTATTGTCCGAAGGCAAAGATGCAATTTCAGAAGTTCCTTCCGATCGCTGGGATGTGAACGAATATTATGACGCAAGCGGCGTGCGCCCAGGAACGATGAATACTCGTTGGGGCGGCTTTATTCATGATGTGGCTGAGTTCGATCACGAGTTTTTTGGAATCTCTAAAAGAGAAGCGGAATGCATGGATCCACAACAAAGAATCCTTTTGCAAACTAGCTGGGAAGCATTAGAAAATGCTGGAATAGCTCCCACTACTTTAGCACTTTCTCGCACGGGAGTTTTTATCGGTATCACTGGAAACGATTACGGACTGTTGCAGTATAACCAATCAGATCTGGAGAACCCATACCTGCTCATGGGAAACTCCTCAAGTATTGCCGCGAATAGACTTTCTTATTTTCTGAATCTAGCAGGTCCTAGTATTTCACTAGATACTGCCTGCTCTTCCTCACTCGTTTCCGTATTGATGGCTTGCAAAAGTCTACAATCCGGAGATTCAGATTTAGCAATCGCTGGAGGAGTGAATCTTATCCTAACTCCTGAAATCACGATTAATTTTTCTCGAGGTGGATACATGGCGCCCGATGGAAGGTGCAAGTCTTTTGACAGTAGTGCCAACGGATTCGTACGAGGAGAAGGAGCCGGTATCGTTGTTTTGAAACCTCTCTCTAAAGCGATCTCGGATGGTGACCGCGTCTACGCGGTGTTACACGGAGGTGCCGTAAACCAAGATGGTCGTTCCAACGGACTCACTGCACCGAATCCATTGGCTCAGGAAGCTGTATTACAAGAAGCTTATAAAGCTACTGGAATACATCCAGATTTTGTGGACTATGTTGAATGTCATGGCACCGGAACTGCTCTGGGAGACCCGATCGAAGTAAACGCATTAGGTAAAGTGTTCCGCAGAAATGACCAAGGAGCCTCCAATCTTTTAATCGGCTCGGTTAAAAGTAATATCGGACATTTAGAAGCAGCCGCAGGAATTGCAGGGCTGATCAAATTGTCTCTCTCGCTGCTCAATCGCGAGATTCCTAAAAGCCTACATTTCCAAAATCCAAATCCGAGAATCGACTTCAAAAGATTGGGGATCCAAGTCAATCATCAGCACAAGCCGTGGCCAAAAAGAATCGGTGAGAACTCTAGTAAGCCTACAGTCGCCGGAATCAGCTCTTTCGGTTTTGGGGGCACCAATGCTCACTTAGTTTTATCGGGGGTTGAGCCAGATTCAGAGATTTCAGTAGATTACAGAAAGCCAATTTCTTCTGCGGTGATCCCGTTTTCCGCACAAAATGTAAAAGGTTTAAGAGAAATATCCCAAAGGTATTTGGAGCATCTGCAAAAAACAGAATCCTGGGAACCGCATGATATCTGTTATACGGCCGGCGAAAAAAGGAGCCACTTTTCCACCCGGGCAGCAATTCATTTTACGTCTCGCGAAGAACTAAAGACAGAACTCAAAAATTTAGCCGAAGGAACTGAGACAGCAAACATACGAATCCGATCAGGATCCAAAAACCATACTCGCAAGGTTGTTTTCGTCTTTTCCGGGCAAGGCGGACAGTGGCCGGGCATGGGTTTGGGACTCGTAAAGAGTCAGAAAATCTATCGCGAAAAGTTAGAAGAATGTTCAGAGGTGATTCGCCAAAAGTACGGCTGGAATTTAATGAAGGAACTTGAGGCAACTTCGGAGTCCGCGCCGATAGTTAGCCAAGTAGAAATAGTACAACCAGCTATTTTCGCACTACAAATATCTCTCGCACACATGTGGAGAAGTTGGGGCATAGAACCGAGTGCAGTGGTCGGGCACAGTATGGGAGAAGTCGCTGCGGCCTACCTTTCTGGATCTTTAAGCATCGAAGATGCAGTTTCCGTAATATGCGAAAGAAGTTGTCTCGCCGCTTCCTCTAGCCAATCGGCTGGCATGGCATTCATAGAGCTTTCCATGTCTGAATCCGTAAAATTAATCAAACCATACGAAGATAAAATTTCGATTGCGGCCGCAAATGCACCTCGCGCCACATTATTGTCTGGAGATCTATCCGTACTCGAAAAGCTTCTACTGCAAGTGAAACAAGAAGATGTATTTGGAAAATTGATCAAAGTTTCGTATGCCTCCCATAGCCCACAGATGGAACCGATCAAGGAAGAACTTCAGAAAAAGCTAAAATTCTTGAAACCGTCCGAGTCTGAGATCACATTCTATTCCACCGTAACCAGCACTGAGTTTGACGGAAGAAATCTGAACTCTGAATACTGGGGAAGAAACTTGCGCGAGCCTGTTTTATTCAACCAAACCATCCAGCAACTGATGCAAGATGGCCATAATGTATTTTTCGAAATGAGTCCTCATCCTGTCCTTACACAATCAATCCAGCAGATTATACAGGAACAAGGAAGGAAGGCAGTGGCCATTGAGTCTCTTCGAAGGGATCTGAGCGAAGATAGAGCGATGAACGAGTGTATTGCGAACCTTTACACCGAAGGGCTGGATCCAGCTTGGGGTCAGATTTATCCAGAGTCAAAGTTCTACCCTAACCTGCCGACCTATCCTTGGCAAACCGAAAGGTCTTGGTTCCACGTTCGAAAGAACCTTCCAATCAACGATTTGGAGACAAAAACCCAGGCATTGCCCGGCGCCAAACAATCGTTCGCTGCATATCCAGAATCGAACATTTGGGAAACCCGGCTGAACGAAGAATCGACCAGCCCTCTATCGCAATATAAGAGAAAAGGTATTTTGTCCGCAGCGGGCTGGATAGAAATTGCTTTGAAGGCAGCGAAAGAATCTTCCTCTCACCCACTTGAAACACAATCTGCTACACTTGAGTTAAAGAATCTTAAGTTCCACCAGATTAATTTAGATCAGCCAAGCTACATTCAAACATTCCTAAGCAAAGGTAATTGCAAGATTTACAGTTCAGAATCTAAAAAAGAATGGGTAGAAAATTTCAGCGGATTCGTACCCTCCTTAGACTCTAAGGCTAAAAATAGCAGTGATTTCAAAACGAAGAATGAAAATCATTTTTCTTCGTCAGATGTAATCGAAAATACAAGTAACTGCACCCAAGCTATAGAGCTCAAAGAATTTTACGAAAACCTGAAAAACGAAGGCATTTCCTTGGGTGCCGAATTCGAAAATTTAATGGAATTGCGAAAAGGGAAAGGAATAGCATTAGGAAAAATTAATGCTCAAAAACTCCAATTCGCATCGTTTATTGTACCTCCTCAAATTTTAGAATCAGCCTTCTTTGTATTCAAAGCGTCTTCTTCCAAACTATACAAAAAAAATTCAGGCGACTTGAGGACTGTTTTATTCCCGGCTAGCATTGGCTCTTTCCTTGTGTTGGATAGCTCCTTAGAATCCGATTTTTTATGGTGTTACGCAAAACTTCAGGAAGAGAGCCAAGAAAGATTATCCGGAAATCTTGTATTCTTCACTTCTGAAGGAAAAGTTTGGGCAGAAATCGAGGACTTGGTTCTCGGAGAGTTTCAGATTTCAGAAGCGAAAAACGAAGGCAGCGAGACTGAGGCAAACAACCCGAAAGTCGAGATTTCAAAAAGCAAAATCAAACCGATCGATAGGTTCTACCAGGAATTCGGTACAATCCAAAAAGAGAACCAGCTAGAATCGATTATAAGCCACCTTAGGACATCTATCGCCAAATCATTGTTAGTTTCCATATCCGAAATAGATATGGAACAGCCACTTGTATCAATCGGAATAGACTCTCTTGTGGCTATGGAAATCCGAAACAAAATCGAAGTTACGACCCGGGTTTCAATTCCATTAATAAAATTGATAGAGGGAGCAAGTATCAAGGACATCGCGATATTAATCCTGCCCAAAATGCAAGCTGCACTCAACCAGCAAACCGATCCACATACTGCATCCGAAGGAAAAACAATCCAGGATCCGTTTACGGAAACCGCAATAACTTCGGCAGTTGTAGCGGAAACATATCGTCTTTCTCCACAACAAAGACGTTATATCGCTGATTTTACTTTAGACCCGGAGCGGAGCTGGTCCAATATCATCGTGCAATCTCCTTTTCCAATTGTATGCGAAGATTCTGTATTTGAAAAAGCGTTTCAGATCGTGTGTGAACGACACGAAGGACTGCGAACATTATTCCCAACAATCGGTTCTGAAATTCGCCAGAAGATAGTATCCGATGGCGTACTTCGGCTAAGACAAATTCATCTGGAGAATGAAGACAAAAACCAACTCGAAGAACTCTTCTCTAATTTACGCGAGGAAGGAAACAATCTCGTTTGGGACTTTCAGAACGGTCCGCTTGGACACGTAGTGCGGATCACGACACCAGATAAAGATTATGTTTTCCTCATGTATCACAGAATTCTTTTGGATGCGAACGGAATTACTTCACTCCTGTATGAGTTAATGAAAGTAACTCAAGAAGTTCGAATCGGAAGGGTAAAATCCCAAAATTCCGGAGTTATCAAATATCGCGATTTTTCGGAATGGCTGAATGCGTTGGAAGCCAAAGGAACTTTCGACTCGAGCCGCGAATACTGGAAAGCCGAACTGCAGAGCCCTCTCCCGGATCCTTTCTACTGGAATCGTTCCCCTGGTAATTCAAGATTTAGAGAAGGTGGAGTTGCGAGCAAGGAGCTCCCACTTTCTATTTATAATGAACTAAAGATGAAGGCGGCGAAGAATGCTTGGACTTTGTCTATGACGCTATTTTCCATTTATCTGATTTCCTTACGGGAGGCTGGAGCCGGAGATGATCTGATCATTGATACATCTCTAATTGGAAGGGGCAGAAAGGAAATTAGCAGTATTCCTGGATTTTTTACAAACGTCGTACCCATCAGAATTCGAATGAATGCAAAAATGAAATTCAGCGAACTTGTTGGTGAGGTGACTAGGAAAGTAGGCCAATCCCAACAGCATCAATACTTTCAATATAATCGAATCGTTGATGAATTAGGAATAGATAGAGAAGAAAAAATATTTCCGATTTCGGGTTTGTTTTTTTCCAAGGTGGATGTACCGACCGCTTACGAAAATCCAACATACGATCGGATTTTGTGGAAGAAAAGCGGAACCGAGACAAGATACGGGAGCATGTTTCATGCACTGTGTCATCCGGACTGCATTCGACTGGAGATGAAGCACCGCTTGAAATTCCTACCTCAGGAAATTGCGATCTCAGTGGTCGATTCTTTCTCCCGAATTATGGAACAAATTAGTAAAGATGATGCAGTTCAAGAAATCGGAGATTGTGTCACCAAATCGACATAAGGTGAAATGAGCATTAGAAAAGGAGAATATATGAGCGAACAACTGATGCCAGAAGTGGCGGATGCCGGAGACTTTTACGACCAGGGAGACGAACTGTTAAGTCAAATCTGGGACGATAATATGCACTATGGATACTGGGAAAGCGAGGAGGACGATAGCGATGTATCTGTAGCTACCGAGAGATTTACGGATCTGGTGTTGAAATATTTAACTGTTCCGTCCGGTGGACATCTTTTGGATATCGGATGCGGAGCAGGAAAAGCAGCTGTCAGGATTGCGCAAGATCTAGGTGTAAAAGTGACCGGAATCAATATTAGCAATGCGCAACTGAAAAAAGCGGCAAAAAGGGCCGCAGACGCTTCTCTCTCCGATAAAGTTACTTTTGCAAAAGTAGATGCGATGAATTTGCCGATGGAAAACGGCTCTTTCGATGCAGTGTTAGCTTTGCAATCGATGATGCACATGTCCGACCGTGAGAGAGTTTTAAAAGAAGCCGCAAGAGTCATGGTTCCGGGAGGAAATTTCGTAGTAACCGATTTTTATCTGCAGGCTCCGATGAGCAAGGAAAGGTCCGCTGCATACCAGACCTATGCGAATCTTGTGCAATTGAACAAGAAACTGCTTACAGTAGACGAATACCGCGAGCTGTTAGAAAACGCAGGATTTAGTGTATTAGAGATTTTAGAAATTCCCGACGAGAATTGCAAAAAGCGGACACTTATGCAGATTGCGGATCGAATCTCAGAAGTTACATCTTCTCAGGATGCATTCCCTGAACCAATGATGGAAATGTTTTCCATGTGCTGCATGGAGTTCGCGCTGACCCCAGAATGTGGTTTACTACTGGCTTCCGCAATTCGAAAGTAAGCAAGAGCAGATCAGAAAGTATCGAAGATCGAGTTGAAATCTCAAATTCGATCATTCGTATTTTCTAATTTGTGAAATCGATACAAGAGGCAGAAATTGAAAACCGTTTTGCTGTATGCAGATTCTTTATCATGGGGAATCATACCAACGACAAGGAACAGATTGACCTTTGCTGAACGTTGGCCGGGAGTCTTAGAAAACGCTTTAAATTCTAAGAACCTATCCAAGAAAGTCCGCATCATAGAAGACTGCCTGAACGGAAGACGCACGGCTTGGGATGATCCCTTCAAACCCGGAAGGAATGGATCGAAAGGAATTTCGGAGAAGATCGAAATTTTTTCTCCGCTTGATCTTGTCATTGTCATGCTCGGAACAAACGATTTCCAGTCGATGCATGAACTCAATGCTTGGCATTCCTCGCAAGGCTTGGCTTCTGTGATTGGCCAAATTCGAAGTTCTCCGATTGAACCGGGAATGAAAATACCGCCGATTCTAGTCGTCGTACCCCCCGCGTTAGGCGAGCCAAAAGGACCGATTGCACCAAAATTCTTAGGTGGGAATAAAAAATGCGTCGGTCTTGCAGAGGCATTTCGAAAAGTCTCCAACGAACTCGATTGCGAATATTTTGACTCAGGAACCGTAGTCGGATCCAGCAAAATGGACGGAGTGCATCTGGATCAAGAAGACCACAAGACCCTCGGACTTGCGTTAGTGGAGATCGTTTCCAAACTATTGGATCGATAGTAATTAGAATGCAAAGAACCGATTATTGGCTACCGAAAGCGTTACCTCCTCCGTTACATTCTTTCGATATCCATATTTGGTGTTCTAGTATCAAATCGTCTCTTACTAAAATCGAATCAATGAGTCTGGATCTTTCGGCCGAAGAAACCGCAAAAGCAAACTCATTCGCAAGCATTCAAGCAAGGAATCTCTTCATTGTATCCCGGTCTCAACTTCGTCGATTGCTTAGTGTCTATTTAGGAATTCCGGCAAAAGCGATTGCATTTTCCGAAATTGGAAACGGCAAACCGGTGCTCAATAAATCGATAGGTTTGCGACTCCATTTTAATTTGTCCCATTCAGGAGATCTGATCGCTTTCGCATTTACTGCATTAGGTGAGATCGGAATTGATATCGAGAAAATTCGAGAACTAGAAGATCCTTTGAATATTGCTGAAAAGTTTTTCTCGAAATCGGAATATAACGAAATTGCGAAGAAGCCTGGCCACCAAATTTTTCCCCAATTCTTCCGACTTTGGACTGCAAAAGAAGCATATCTAAAAGCAGTCGGAATAGGGATCAACCAAGACTTGAAGGAATTTAGCATTATCTGTTCCGAGTCGGAGAGAAATTCACATGTTCAGGTAGATAATGCAAATACAGATGACAGGAGCTGGATGCTAACTTCTTTCTGCCCCTCCCAAGGATACGCCGGGAATTGGTGCGTGGCTTCGACTCCTCGCTCAGTTGGATATTACTTTTTGCGTTGATATCGATAACAGCTCAAGACCAGGAACTCTCCTCAAGAGAAAACCTTCGACATTTCCGCGTTTCTTGGAGAAACACCATGGATTCTTTTATAAGCTTTAGAAAAAGCGAATGCAGAAGAATATCCTACATTCCTAGCAACTTCTTCCAATGTCGTATTCTGCTCCTTCATCAAAGAGTATCCCTTTTCTATCCTTAGTCTTGCCAGATAGTCCATTGGAGTAAAACCCAATACGTCCCTAAAACGATTCGCAAGTGAAGCTCGCGAAATGCCTACAGAGTTCGCGAGATTCTCCAAAGTCCATGAATAAGAAATTCTTTTATGAATCGATTCTAATGCGGACAGAATTTTCTCGTCTTTAAAGGCGTTCCGCCAACCGGGCGAAGAAGTTGGATGAGTTTCCAACCAATGGCGTATTACATAATAAAGAAGAATATCTGTCAGTCTTTGTAGTATCAAATCCGATCCTATACCGGAATCGATTTCTTGAGAGATGAGCACGAGAGTAGTGTGCAAAGGATGATGCGAAGGAATTTCTCCAGAACGAACTAGGATATGATCGGGGAGCTCGTAGAAAAAAGGGTGCTGCGGAAGTTCAGGCACTTCATATCGAACCGAAACAAAGGTTGTAATCGGAGTCTTGTTAGGCGGTTGGGGCTTCTCCGCGATCTTACGAAATGTATCGATATCAACTGCTTTTTCATTCGGGGTCGATACTAGATCGTGATCAAATCCCTTGGCGATAAAAAGAATATCTCCTTTTTCAAGTGATATCGACTTCCCTTTGAATCTAGCAAAACAAGAACCCTGAGATAGAATATGAAAACCGCCACTCTTTTCGCAGGGAAATTTAAGCCCCCACGATTTGTACATCGATGTCCTTGCTAGCAGATCGCTCTTCCAAGCCGCACAGTTCAAAATTTCAGATAACAAGTCCATATTTCTCCTCGGAATCAAGTCCTGAATCGGACTGATATTGCACCCGGTTTGATCCTCCGAGGCCCACAAATTCATAGATTAGCCCATATTATCTAAAAGTCTATTAATTTATACGATTGGATATTCATTTTATATTCGGGGACATAGCCAAATATCGAATTACTGGTATCATAAGAATCGGAGGAACAAAAAAACTATGAAGATATTTGTATACGGCGGAACAGGACTGGTTTCTGGATTTGTAATAAAACAACTTTTGGAGCAAGGACATGAAGTCTATGCCGGAACTCGCAAACCCGAATCGGTGAAGGAAACACCAAACCTACATTGGGTACATGTAGATAAGGATAAATCAGGCAGCGGATTGGAAACCTTGGACAAAGTGGATCGCGTCTTTCTTTTATCACCACCAGGTTACACGGATCAGTATTCGATTCTATACCCTTGGATAGAGAGAGCAAAATCTAAGCAAATCAAGAAAGTCGTACTTATGTCTGCGATCAGAGTCGATCACGCACCGGACGACGCTCCATTTAGAAAATTAGAAATTGCCTTAGAAAATTCCGGATTGAATTACACAATCCTACGCCCGAACTGGTTTATGCAAAACTTCCAGACATTCTGGATTTCGGGAATTCTTAAAGATCGCAAGATTTACTTCCCAGGTGGAAACGCAAAAACCAGTTTTATCGATGTAAGAGATATTGCATCCTCAGTGGTCTCTGCACTTCTAAATGATAGCTTGAACGGAAAAGGAATCACGCTCACCGGAAAAGAATCTTTGAGCCACGAAGAAGTCGCAGAGAAAATTTCGAAGGCCACCGGTATTTCCGTCGGATACGTTGATATCACTCCCGCAGACTTCAAAAAGGGATTGGTTTCCGCCGGAGTGCCAGAAGACTATTCGGACTTTCTAGTTTATATCGCAGGGATGTTGAAAGAAGGATATGTAGCTCCTGTCTTGAATTCCGTGAAAGAAATTACCGGAAAAGATCCTATTTCCTTTGAAGAATATGCAAAGGAATACAAAAAGGTTTGGCTAAACTAATACTTGCTTAGCGAACAACACTTTCGCCCGTCTAGGAAAAGACGGGCATTTGCTTTCAGAAAAATTTCTATTTGAATGTTACTTCTGATTCAAAATAAAATTCGAAAGACCTTCTAAATTTTGGGAAGTCGCATCGGGAAGTAGACCAAGTTCTTCTACTGGTAACTGAAATCGATTCACCCAATATGTGGTGTATCCAAAATTCTTGGCCCCGTAGACATCCCATCCGCCGAAGGCGACAAATAGAATCTCTTCCTTCTTTAGCCCCAATTTCCTTCTACCCAACTCATAGGCAATCGGATCCGGCTTATAGCTTCGGTCAACTTCCGTACTAATAAGTTGCTCAAAGTAGTGGGATATCCCCGCATGATTCGCATTGTCTTTTAACATTTTGCCACTGAAATTCGAAAGCACGATGATCCGAAGACCGGACTTTTTTAGTTTTTCGAGAGTTTGTATTGCATCAGGCCAAGGCTTGAGAGTAAGAAAAGTTTGCAAGAAACGTGATTTATTTTCCGAGGACAATTTCAATTTCATAAAGTTCGCAGTGTAGACGAGAGCATCCTCCGTTAAGCGCAAGAAATCCTCATGCCGATTCGTGACAGAAAGCAGAAAACAATATTCGAACTGCTTTGCCCGCCATATTCTAGCGAACTCACTCCCTTTCCCCGGAAAAACTTTCTCTAACTCGGAAACGACAGAATTTGCATCAAAGATTACAAAATAGTCAAATATGACTGCTTTAAATCGAGCCAGATGATTTTCCGGTTTCTTTTCTTCCGAACCAACCCTAAGAGAAAGTAAAACCAAGAAAATATATAGTAACTTTTTATAAATCATTCGTTCCAACCTTCCCGGATCATTTTAAAAAGTGAAACCAAAGTCGCTTTAGGATTCGAAGAATCGATCGCGCGATAAAATGCATCCAGAAGAAAATGGGCGATCGCCTCAGCCTGCGTTCTTTGCAATTTTCTGGAGGATTCTTTTTGTAGAATATCAGCAAGAGATTTTTCATAACGCATCAATATCAGCCTTTCATAGTTTGAAAGCTCAGGTGTAGATTTGATCAACTCTCGGAAAGACTGATAGTTCTGCAGATATTCGGGTATAAATGCGGAACTCTTTAATACATGTTCCTGTAATGCATCTAAGATCGATGTCCCCTTCTTTCGGTGTAAAATGGCGTCGATAAAACTTTTTTCCCGTTCCTCATCCTCGTCGAAAACGAAAGATTCCTTTGTAGGAAAATAATTGAATAAGGTCGGCACCGAAACTTCCGCCTTTTGTGCGATTTCGGCGACGGTCACATTGGCAAACCCCTTCTTGATAAATAGCCCAGTGGCAAGATCAGAAATCCTTTTCTTTGTCTTAGCTTTCTTCTCTTCACGAAGTCCCATAAATTCCGCCCTTTCGGCAGCATCTCAAATTTTCCTTTTTTTGCAATTTTTTAATTCACTATATTTTTTAAGTTGATTAAAAAATATAGTTTATTTATTAAAATATTTAAGTAACTTAAATATTTTAGAGGTAATTCTTATGAAGGACGAAATGCTCTTAGATCCTACAAAAAACGCGGAACCAACCGAGAACTGCTCCGTGCTCGTGATAGGCGGAGGACTTGTCGGCTCCTCGGCTGCGCTATTCTTGGCCCAGAAAGGAGTTCGTGTTATACTGATCGAAAAACACGCAGGGAGTTCGCCCCACCCACGAGCGATCGGATTTACACCCAGGACCTTGGAACTTTTTCGATCTGCCGGTTTAGCGGAAGATATTCCACAAATCCGCGGATCCAAAAAAGGAGTTCGCCGAATTCGAGTGGAAAGTCTTGCCGGGAAATGGTTCGAAGAACAAGCCTGGTCTCCTCAAACAGAGGAAGAGACGAACCTAGAATACTCTCCGTGCGGGGCGTCCGCAATTGCCCAGGACCGCTTAGAACCGATGATCCAGAAGCAGGCTCAGGAACTTGGTGCAGATCTTCGATTCAGCACCGAGCTAGTACGCTTTGAGCAGACCTCCGACGAAGTAATCGCATTTGTGAAAGACTCCGAAGGAAACCAATATTCGATTCGAGCAAAGTATATGATCGCGGCTGACGGACATCGGAGTCCAATCCGAGAGACCTTAAAGATCGGACGCAAAGGGAAAGGATATATGAACACAGGAAGAAGCGTACTATTCAAGGCTTCACTGAACGAATATCTTGAGAAAGGATTCTTCCAATTCACGATAGACCAACCCGGATTCAATGTCTTTCTCACTACGTACAACGATGGAAGATGGGTACTCTTTTATCCGGACGATGCAGAAAGAACATTAGAAAAATTAGAATCGGATATCTCAAGAGCGATCGGTCGAAAAGATGTTCCGATGGAAGTCGTAACTACCGGACGTTGGGAGATAAGTGCATTAATTGCTGACTCTTTTTCTTCGGGAAGAATTTTCATCGCAGGAGATGCGGCGCACACTCTTCCCCCAAATCGAGGTGGATACGGAGCAAACACCGGAATCGAAGATGCTCATAACCTTGCTTGGAAACTAGAAGCAGTTCTGAGCGGACAATCAAAAGTAGATTTATTGAAAACGTATGAGGAAGAAAGAAGGCCGATCGCTTGGCTTCGCTATCAGCAGATTTTTGCTAAGAACGATTACAAAGCCTACGCTAGCGAGGAAGATCTCTCCGTTCCAATCTTAGATAGTAGGGCAATAGAGTTCGGACAACTTTATCGTTCCTCCTCGGTATCAGAAGTGGAGGATGGACTCCCCCCTGCCCTACGACCAGAACAATGGGCCGGGCAACCAGGCACTCGCGCTCCTCATTTTTGGATCAAAAGGAATGGGGAAACAATTTCCACTTTGGATCTATTTCAGAAAAGTTGGGTGTTGCTCACCGAAAGTTCTGATTGGAAAGATCTCGCTACTGAATTTTCTTTGCAGTCGCCATTCCGGATCGAGTTTGTTCAATTCGGTCTGGACGCTCTTTTAACTGATGCGAACGCATTTCAAAAATGCTTCGGAGTCGAAAGCGAAGGAGCTGTACTTGTGCGCCCAGATGGCTATATAGCATGGCGCTCTCTCGACTTCCCTACAAATGCGGCTGCTTCCTTACAAGATGCTTTGTCAAAGTTCGCGCGAATTTAATTCTTCCTTATAATAATCTTCGAGTTTTAAGGTTCCGTATTGCGGACCGATGATATCTAAGGTATGAACGATATTCCCGAATTGCATAAATTGAAAAACCCTCTGATTGAAAGGTCTTATCAATTGAATGAGGATCCGGTTTAGAAACACAGGTATGTGCAGTGGCTTTTTCTTCTTCCCACAGGTTCTTAATGCGAGCTCAGTGATTTCGTCTCGGGTAAAAATATCAGGCCCTCCGATATTGATTTCCTTAAGATCTCCCTCGAGCGCCTCGACCACAGCCTTTGCCACATCCTTTTCATGAATCGGATTAATCTTCGGTTTCCCGTTTCCGATCACGAATCCGATTCCTTTTTTTGCTAAGGTGAGAAACTCGAGGAGAAGCGAAAAAAATGCGGTCGGTCTTACGATCGCATAATCTATCCCGGACTCCTTAACTGCTTGAGAAAAACGATCGTGACTTTTAATATACTCCGCTTCTTGTATTCCATCCACACGCAGAAAAGAAGTGTAAACGAATTTCGAAACTTTAGCTTTAACAGCTGCATCAAGTATGTTTAAATTTCCCTGAAAATTAATTTCTTCGAAAGTCCTTTTCTCTCTAAAATCTTTTAAATTCATACTGGCTCCGGCACAGGAAATTACCGCATCGATTCCACTAACGACTAATTCGATACTTTTAGGGTCGAGCATATCGCCTAATACCGAATCGTCGAACAGACCGGATATTACTTTCAATTTCGTGATAGAACGGGAAAAGACCCGAATCCAATACCCTTTTTTTCTTAACTCTTGGACTACAAATCGCCCGAGTCCCCCGGTAGCCCCAACAACCAAGATTCGTTTCATATGACCTACACTCCAAAAATAGACTCTAACGTCTACTTTTGAATTATCAGGATCCGATTGATCGGTCAACAGAAAAATAGACTTAAAAGTCTATTTTATTTTCTTTTTTCTTTCCTAAAACATGAGAGAATATAGACAGTAATAAAAGGAGCAATCGAAGTGAAGGCCCGGGCAAAAATCGTTCAAACTGCTGACCAATTGTTTTATGAGCGCGGTTTTGCGAACACAGGAGTAAACGATATACTGGAAGAATCCGGAGTACACAAAGCCAGTTTTTACAAATATTTCCGGGAAAAGAGCGATGTAGGCTTAGAATACATTCGGCTTAGACGAGAGCGACACGCTCAGTTATTTAAGGAACTGACATCTCGCTTCTCCGAGTTTGAGCGAGTTGTAACGGCTTGGGTGATCGCACTTAAGAAAGAGGCAAAAATGCATCGCCTGAAAGGTTGCCCGTTTGCTGTGTTCTCGAACCAAATACGATCTTCGAATCTTTTCTCCGACAAAAAGCAATTACATTCGGCGGAAAATGAAGTTAGCAATACCATCCAGGATTGGGAGGAAATTTTTTCCGCGTATTTAAGGACCAACCCGATTCAAAAAAAATCAGTCTTATCCGAAAAACAGATTCGATCCTTTGCGAAAAAAATTATTATACTGTATGAAGGTTCTGTTCAAGTATACTTCATGACCGGCAAAGAAGAATATCTGGATGAATTTCGATCCGGCCTACTTCTCTTAGCAGAATTCTATAAGAAGGCTCCTTGAACTGCAGGGATATCCGAGACAAGCGAAACAGAACAAAAAGCCGAGCCACCGGCTACCGTGAAAACAAAAAAGCCAGGCTTATCACCTGGCTTTCGTAGTGTTATCTTCTACAAACACAACAGCGAATGAATTGTTTTCTGATCATCTTGTATGGATGTTCATAAGCGGCATTTGTTAGATGCCTTGTTGGCGTTCTTGCCCTTAAGGAAAAGTAAGTTTCCTTAAGGTTTTCGTAATATGGTCAAGCCTCACGAGCTATTAGTATCACTCGACTTAATATGTTGCCATACTTACATCTGTGACCTATCAACCGGGTCATCTTCCCGGGCTCTTCAGGGGATTGCTCCCAG
>NZ_NPDZ01000011.1 GCF_002811875.1 Leptospira perolatii | reverse complement strand
ATCCGTAATCTCGGCCATAAATTCCTTAACCTACCTGTGCCTGATCATGCATTATGTTTTTAGATACGAGATTCAGAATGGTGATCGGATCTACCACAATGACTGTTTCCCCTGATACGATTCCATTTCCTACCACGCCCGAAGACTGGTCTTCGTTTTGAGAGTAAGCTGAAATTTCTTCGGTGACATTATGAATCTCGTGTACCAGGATTCCTTTTTTACCTTTAGTGGTTTGGAACAGGATCATAGTTCTTTCCTGTTCTGTCGCACCTCGGTTCAATCGGAAGTACTGGTCCATTCTGCAAAGTTCTATGATTTCTCCGCGATACTGCATCACTTCTCGATTCATTACTTTTTCAATATTGTTAGGATCGATCTGCTCAATTCTGAGTACGTTTTTAGAATCCAAACCGAATAATTGAGAACAGACGGAATAGAGCAGGTAATGCTGCTTGTCGGAGACTTCTTTTTTGACGCCTCCTCTGATTTCCTCGCGAATGTTCGGAAGCAATTTTAGAAACTTCGTAATTCCGGTAATGTCCAGAATCAAGGCAACGTTCCCGTCACCCAAAATCGCAGCACCCGTATATAGGTTTAGTTTTGCTAGTTCTTTAGAGAGAGGTTTTACAACTATCTCTTCAGGATTTTCGATTTCTTCCACGATTAGCCCGAATTTATGTTTTTCGGTATGAACTACTACGATGAACTTGTTATCTTGTGCAGCTCCTGCATTTAGATCGAATATACTTCTAACATCAAGAATCGGTAATAGAGTTCCTCTAAGCTGATAGACTTCCTTTTTTTCAACGTTGGATACGAGCTTTTCGTCCATGAGCAGCATCTCGGAAATGTTCTGCTGCGGAATTGCAAAGAGCATTTCTCCTGCGCGAACCATCTGGCAATTGATGATCGATAAAGTCTGTGGAAGTGATGCGATGACCGAAGTTCCCTTTCCTGTTTCTGAAGCGATAGAAACTGTTCCTCCAGCTTTTTGGAAATTCATCTTTACAACATCCATGCCGACGCCTCTTCCTGAAGTGGAAGAAACTGCACGTGCAGTACTAAATCCAGGTGCAAAGATGAATTCAGAGAGTTCCTCTTCTGATTTGCGTTGGACCTCGTCCTCGGAAAGTAATCCTTTTTCTATAATCTTTTCTTTGATTCTTTGGTAGTTCAGTCCTCTACCATCATCTTCTACTTTTAGGATGACATTGCCACCCCTAAGTGCCGCGGACAAAATGACTCTACCCTTCGGTGATTTTCCGACGGCTCTTCTTTCTGCTGGAGATTCTATCCCGTGATCCACGGAATTTCGGATCATGTGAGTGATTGGATCTGAAATGGAATCGATGATATTCTTATCTAGCTCAACCTCTCCACCTTCGAGAATCAGTTCTATCTCTTTGCCGGTCGATCTTTCTAGATCGTGGATTAATCTAGGAATTCTCTTATATAAGGTTTCCAATTTTTGGAGTCTAGTCCGCATCACACTTTCTTGGGAAGAAGTGATCAACTGGCTGAGATTTCTAACAATCGCAAGAAGTGATGGATCATCATAGGATTCAATCTTTTGCAAAAGTTGGTTCCGAACTACGATCGTCTCTCCAGTGAGATTGATCATGTGGTCTAACAAATATAAAGGAATCTTAAGATAAGATTCTGAGGACGCATTTTCGGTGTTACGAGAAAGTTCTCCGAGATTTTGATCCGCATTCTCCTCTTTTATTTTTGGAAAGAATCCAAATTTCGGTTCTCCATTTCTTGGATACACCAGTGAAACGGAAAGAATTGAAATCGGCAATGAGTCCAACAGTTGTTCTTTGTTGAGAGAACTTATGATCAAAGAGTAATAAACGATTTTCGATTTTCCGTTATCGTTAGAGGAATCAGGTGCAACTCCTTCCTTTAAAACCAAACCGAGGGAAGAAAGTCTATCATACTCGGGAGATTGCTCTGAACCATTCGGCGAGATCTCTGAGAAATATTTGATCAGATAAAGATATCTCTGCTCGGATTCTGCTTTGTCCAAAAAACTTTTCGGTACCGCGATTTTTTCCTTCGCGTAATGTCCGTTTTTCGAGCTTCCGTTACTCTTTCCATTGCCGTTACCAGTTCCGTTAGTTACATGGCCATTTGTAGACTGTGAATTTTTCAAGAAAGCCTCGATGCTTTTCAATAGCTCGGTTATATCCTTGTCTTTACCTTTGGCAATGTTCGAATTCATTTCCTTCAGAACATCAATGCAGTATAGGAACAGGGTAATCGCATCAGGAGAAGGTGGCACTTCGGCCTTGCGAAAGTGATTGAGCAAATTTTCGAAAGTATGTGAGAGTTTTGTAATAGAAGGAAGATCGAAGATCGCCGAATTTCCCTTGATGGTATGAATGGAGCGAAACAAGGTATTAATGCGATCCGGGCTGTATCCTTTTTCTAAATCTAGAATTGCTTGTTCAGACAAATCTAATAGCTCTCTAGTTTCCATTAGATAATCTTTGAGTAAATTTTCATAATCTACTTCCATTCTATTCCTCCCTGGATCAACAGACTTCAAATTATGGCACAGTCAATTATAAATTGCACATAATTTACACATATGATCCAGATATTTACCATTTTATATATTTTTAAATTAAACGTACGATATATAACGCATTTTTAACTTATGTCTCTAGTTACTAGATAGCCGTTCTTTAAATTTTCAAATCTGCAATTTGTCCTCGGGGAAAATATAGGATTGTCTTTAAAGAAAGATTAACTGGCTCTTTCAGGAGACTCATCTAATGGCAAAAACATTTCTGCCATTACACTATTTTCTACCTGATCTCGAGTGTGATCTGCGACATTATGAATGTGAAATATTCCCCTGTGTTTGCTAACGATCAACTCGACAGCAGTTAATCCTAGTCCCAGTCCGTAACGTTCCAATTCTACGAAATGTTCTACAGGCGGAAGCAGCCTGTAAAAAGGTCTGGTAACTAAGATTTCACCTGTCTCAGGATCTATAAGTTCCTGGCGAGTATCTGTAGTGTTCTTAACAGTAATGCAGAAGTAACCTTCTACTATATTAAAGTAGATATCCAGATAAGATTGTTCCCTTCCGTACTTTAGAGCGTTGAGCAGAAGCTCTTCGAATGCGATCGCTATCAGCTCTTTGTTAATGGACACATAATGTTTATTCTTAAACGAAGAGAACCTGATTCGAGTTTCTCTTTCGCTAAGAAATGGATGAATGATATCAGCTCTCTTGATCAAAATATCCCTTAAGTCAGTGGTGCCTATTTGAGTCATAGGAGGATTCTGTTCCGCTATTGAAAGAACTGCAGAAAGTCCATCCAATTGTTTTCTAACGATTTCCTGATTCGAAAAGAGCAGGTTCAGAATTCCGCTGCTTTTCTGCTCCGAAGTTTCCTTGTTACTTTCCTCCAATTTTAATAAATCCAAGAGAGAAACAAGCGCACCCAGTCCGGATCCTTGCGAGAAGGATGTACTCAATGATTTGATGGTAGAAATCAAGATGGAACTTTCATCAGATTTTCTGATGGATTCCTTATAGGTTAACCATTCCAATTGATTACGCAGAACATCACGATTGATCTTTTCCACCTGTCGTTTGGAATGTTTGAAGTTATATGCCTTGAGTGCCAGGCGGATCGATTTTTCAAACGCGTCCATATTGATCGGTTTGATTAAATAATCGAAAACTCCAAGCTTCATCACTTCTATAATCTTATCAGGAACATCAGAAGATGTCTGAATAATGATAATCGCGTCAGGATCAATTTCTTTCAGTCTTGTGACAAAAGTAATTCCGTCCTGCTCCGGCATGAATAAATCTACGACGTAAGCAGCATAAGTAGTCGAAGATGATTCGATTCTTTCCAAGGCCCGAACTCCGTTAACCTCCAAATCGAAAGGTATATTCATTTTTTTGCAATAGTACTCATAGAGTGAGGAACTATCAGGGTTATCCTCCAATATGAGCAATTTGCCACCAGATCCAGAGAGCGGCTGAGCCGAGCTTTTTACAGAAACGCCTACCAATTCTTGGTTCACCATAACATCAATTATCCATTATATTTATTGGAGACAGAGAGGAGGTTCCGAAAGAAACTTAGGATACCCTTCTCCGCAAGATTTTAAGACTCCCAATATTAACCGAATGCAAGCATTTGTGAAAAAAAAGTTTATTCTAATACAACAAAAGATATATCCCTTCAAGGATACACACTTTGTTTACATCCTGTTCATTCAACATTTGAACTATTCGTTTATCAGTGAATGAAAAGAGAATGCTTCTTGTTTGATAGAAAACTATTTAAGCGGACTTGCGGAATTCAAGGAATTGGCGGATTCTAAGACTGGCGCTTCCAAAGAAAGAGTGCTTCACGTAATAAGTTAATGTGGCTCATGGAAACTGAAGAGACAATAGGAGACGTAAACCGCTCTTCTCCGCTCGGAGACATTCATATACTGATCTCCGAGACTGTTAAGTTAGTATAATTTATGCTTTTAGAATCGTGCCATTTAGAATAACGGTATATTAATCTTGTTTTGGATATTTTTTAGGAGAGGTTCAGCTTTTACTCAACCCCATTCGAATGCCTACTTTATAAATCTTTTAAATACTGGCCTTCTTCAGGACTCAAGATAGGACAGTGATTTGTAAACGCGTAAATCGGAAACCGGCCACATTCGCCATTTGCTATGTAGCATTCACTTTTAAACACCAATACATGACTGTTTTCGAATGTCAACTTTCCTGTTTGACCTTCTTTGCGAAGATATACAACGTATCGCATAGTTTGCCATTCTTTGTCTTGATCTGCTTGCAAAGGCTCAATTTCATACGACACGATTTTGTCTTTAAACAAAAGGTCGTAATCGCACCAGGCCTTACCATTTTCAAAACTTCTTACCCAAGCCTGATTTGTTTTGTATTCAGAAGAAAGTTTGTACGCTCGCTGGAGAGAACGGGTTATTCTTGAGTTGGAAAGTGAAACAAGTATGAAAGGTCTCTTCTTCTCAATCCCGTCTTTCAACTGCAAAAGATCTTTCATCAATCGATACTTTGCAATATCTCGTGCGTTCAAACCACTCGATTCGAACTGAGCTTCGGCCTTTTTGTTCGAACCACCTAAATATTTGATCCCATCTGCAAACTGCTCTTCCTGCGGACCACAGGAAAAGACAAAGTAGATTGTAAAAAGGAAAAGAACAAACCAATATCTCATTTTCTTCCTATCGACCAGCCTACTGCCTCGTTCCGCTACTTTTTATCTTATTCCAAACTAATCCTTATAAGAAAGAAACCTACCTCATCGCAGAATCTATGTTCAGGCGCTTCCTGTAGTTAAAACCATAGTATTCGATCAGCTCCAGCTCTAGTTCGTTGTTGAATCGAATGACTTTCTTTGCAAAGTCCTCTAGGAGCAGAGTCATTCTACCCTTGTCTTCTTCCAGGAATTCCTTGTGAAGTTCCCAAAATTGGTGGTTCTGTTTTCCGAGAACCTTCTTTTGGATTTGCTTTCCTTCAAAAATTCTAGAAAACACATAGAACAGTTCTGGCTCTGCCTGGATCGTGATATCAGCCTTCTTTAAGGTGTACTCGAATTCAAATTCGGAGGGTTGTTCGGAGTCTGACTTGTTTCGTTTAATAACGTTTGGTAGCTGTCTGGAAATGTCTTCGTAAATAATAAAGGATGCGAAGGTCCAAATGTTTAAGTTGAGAGCCTTTAAGACCGTAACTGAGTTTTTATACTCCGCCCAGGTTTCCTCCAGAAAATCGGAATGTGTATAGAAATGGAGAAGTACTTCGCCGTCTGTTTTCGCTTTCATACTCTATTTATTGAAAAACCACTCGAAACGGAAGAATGTACCCATTTGCAGTCACTATTCTATCAATCTAAGTATCGGAGCCTGTATTTGTCCCGATCACCACATTCCCTATGCAGGATCAGTACCAACTCTTGTTCACTATTCAAAAGAACAGAGCAATCTAAGATAAAAGGAACAAAACCCCAGGGCCAATTGAAAATCGGACAATTTGAGGGGAGAAAATTGCTTCCCAATCAAGAAGGAAGGAACCTGGGACCTTCCACCTAAGTGGTAATTTTGTTAAGAATCTGGGCATTCTGTTTGTAATCTAGCGCTTAGTAAAGTGGCTTTAAATAACGAACTACGATCGCTTTGCGCTGAATTTGCCTTTCTATGCCCTCCAATATTCTGAGAGAATTGGCCTGAAAATTGCTGTTCTATAGGTATGCAGATCTTGGAATCTTTCCAGACTACTTGTTCCTATTGCGGTGTAGGCTGCGGAGTACGGGTAAATCTTACCAACTCCAATGAAATCTCCGTACAAGGGGACCCGGACCATCCTACAAATCGAGGATCGCTTTGCTCTAAAGGGATGAATCTGCACTATTCGGTCATGGATCGTTCCGACCGACTTCTATATCCGATGCTCAGACAAGACCGTGATTCAGAACTAGATCGAGTTACCTGGGAACAGGCACTCAAAAAAGCGGCTTACGAATTTCGAAACGCGATTCGGAAGTACGGACCGGAATCTGTAGGCTTTTATGTATCAGGACAATTATTAACCGAAGAATACTATATTATAAATAAGTTAACCAAAGGATTTTTAGGAACAAATAACATTGACACGAATTCCAGACTTTGCATGAGTTCTGCTGTTACCGGTTACAAAATGGCTCTGGGCGAAGACACTGTTCCGGTAAGCTACGAGGATCTTGAGCTCGCAGACTGTTTTTTGATTGCGGGTGCAAATCCAGCCTGGTGCCATCCTATTGTTTATAACCGAATTGAATCTAGGAAAAAAGCAAATCCAAGCACAAAGGTAATCGTAGTAGATCCGAGAAAGACAGAGACCTGCGATATAGCAGACATACACTTACAGATTCAACCTGGAACAGATATCGTATTGTTTCACGCAATCGCTCGTGTACTAATCGAAAAAAATTGGATAGATCAAGAATTCATAATATATAATACGGAAGGATTTGATGAGTTAAAAGAGAAAGTCTTTGAGACATCGATAGAGACTGCTTCGGAAATCTGTGGGGTTCCGTCAGGACTTATTTACGAAGCTTCCGAATGTATCGGAAAGTCGAAAGGATTCGTTTCTCTTTGGGCCATGGGCTTGAACCAAAGTGTTGTTGGTGTAAACAAGAATCTAGCACTGATTAATCTTTCGCTCATTACTGGTCAGATCGGCAAACCAGGTTCGGGCCCTTTTTCCCTGACGGGCCAATCCAATGCGATGGGAGGGAGAGAAGTCGGCGGACTCAGCAACCTTCTTCCTGCTCATAGAGATCTCAACAATCTTGAACATAGAAAGATAGTCGCCGATTTTTGGGGTACCGAATCCATTTCCGAAACTCCTGGATTCAGTGCCACCGAGATGTTTGAGAATTTATATTCCGGAAAAATGAAAGCGATCTGGATCATCTGCACAAATCCTACAGTAAGCCTTCCTGATGCAAGAATGGTAGAAGCAGGACTAAGATCAGCCGAATTCGTAGTGGTCCAGGATATTTCGAGCAGTTCTTCTGCGATTCAGTTCGCCGATCTAGTATTGCCTGCGGCCGGCTGGGCGGAAAAGCAAGGAACTATGACTAGTTCAGATCGTAGCATAACTCACCTCCCAAAAATTTTGGAACCACCGGGCGAAGCAAAGCCTGACGTATGGATCATCCGTGATTTTGCGAAGTATATGGGTTTTTCACCTAACTTCGATTATATGGATGAAGAAGAAATATTTTTAGAACACGGAAGATTGACTTCCGGAACTAGAATGGATATCGGCGGCCTAGATTACGCCGAAATTAACAAAAATCGATCTGTCCAATGGCCCTACCCCAAAAAGGGACATTCTCGGGTTACAAGACTTTTTGAGGACAAAACGTTTTACCGCACAAACGGAAAGGCCAAAATACATGCTGTGAATTCCGAAGACGATTCGGAAAAAGCAAATCCGCAATTCCCGCTGATATTAACCACAGGTAGAATTAGAGACCAATGGCATTCGATGACTCGAACTGGAAAGGTTCGTAAACTGAGCGCTCACAAAAAAGAACCTACTCTAGAAATACATCCGATCGATGCTTCCAAGTACGGAATCCAGGATGGTTCAGTCGTGGAGGTTTCGAATTCGAGAGGTACTGTCCGGGTAAAATCAGAATTCAGTAAATCAATTAAACCTGGCGTAGTATTCCTTCCAATGCATTGGGGAAGAAAAAACGGTTTAGACCAGTCCAGATCAAATAACCTAACTAGTTCCGCAGTAGATCCTTATTCAAAACAACCAGGATTCAAAATTTCTGCGGTCAAAGTTCGTCCTTATAAAAAGCAAAAAGAAAAAATTCTGGTGGTAGGTGGTGGAAACGCAACGATCGCTTTTCTTCGGAACTACCGCAAGCTTGCACCCCTAGATGAAATTACTGTACTTTGCAAAGAAGAGGACCCATTTTACAATCGAGTGCTTTTGCCAGATTATATAGGAAGAGAAAAGGAATTCGAAGAATTGCTTTCGGTCGATTCGGAGGAAATAGAGTCCTGGAATCTGAACCTAATTCCCAAAACAGAAATTGTAAAAATCTATCCTGAAGGAAAGAAGGTTCGAGACCATGAAGGTAATCTGTACTCTTATAGCAAGTTAGTACTTGCACTGGGCAGTAGACCGATCACTCCGCCTACTGTTCCTCCCGGCTCCAACTTAGAGGGAATCTTTAGTCTCAGGAGCAAACAAGACGCAGAAAGAATTAGAGATTACTTTGTCCCAGGAACTAGTGCTTTAATCGTAGGCGGAGGACTCTTGGGTCTGGAAGTGGCTTCCGTTCTCGCTACTACAGGAGTGAAGGTAACCATTCTTGTACGTTCCGATCGTTTGATGTCCCAGAAATTGGACCAGGTAGGAAGTGATATCTTACGAGAGGAAATCCAAGCAAGAGGAATCAATCTAATCTTTGGGGCTGAGATCTATAGAATCGAAGGAACCGAAAGGGTTTCTAAAGTAAAATTGAACAACGGTAGCATCCTAAATCCGGATGGCGTTCTGTTTGCGATGGGAACAAAGCCGAACTTGGAACTTGCACAAAAAGGCGGATTGCGCTGCGCAACTGGAGTGAAAGTAGATTCTTATTTAAGAACCAGCGACTCCGATATTTATTGCATCGGTGAAATGGCAGAACACGAATGTGGAAGGTTCGGAACTGTATCTGCAGCGGAAGAACAGGCATTGATTGCCGCCCAACATATCTTTGGATACGCTTTCGACGATTACGACGGTTCTTTGCATTCGTACATACTAAAGGTTTCCGGATTGGACTTGGTTTCACTGCGACTGCCGCATGTCTCTTTTCAAAATACCAATGACCAAAAAGGGGATTTTGAAGAAATTATCTCCCTGGATCGCAAGAGAAGAATCTATAAAAAATACATCATCCAAAACGACAGATTGGTCGCTGCAATTTTAATCGGAGACAAATCCGAGTTTGCCAAGCTAAGAGAATGGATCATATCCGGAATCGAATTAGGTGAAAAACGACAGAAGCTTCTTTCCGGAGAGAACTTCATGAAACCTCTCGTCGGAAAAGTTGTATGTTCCTGCAACGGAGTCGGAGAAGGCAATATACGAGAAGCGATTCTGTCGGGAGAGCATACTCTTGCGGGTATCGGTAAAAAAACAGGCGCCGGAACTGGATGCGGAAGCTGCAGATCAGAAATTTCGAGTCTGCTAAAAACCAGTTTCGACCCGGCTTTAAACATTAAAACTTCCTAATATTCTTATGAATCCAAAACTTCGCGGATCGCGCTAAAGACCTCAGATACGAAATATGGTTTTTGAATGAATCTAGAAACGCCCATGTCGGATAAGTCTGCCTTGATCTCGGGATCAATGAAACCGGTGGCAAGTATCATTTTTACTTCCGGCTTTATATCCTTTATTCTGGAAAATACTTCTGATCCTGTAAGTTTCGGCAATCCGTAATCGGTAATCACTAAAGAGATATCCTCTTTTCTCTGATTAAAGATAGATACTCCCTCCTCCCCGTCTGCCGCTGTCAAAATCGCATACCCTTTGAATTCCAGCATAGTACGGATAAGATCTCTAAGCATGATTTCATCTTCAATGAACAGAACCGTTTCCTTTCCTCCAGGAATCTCCTGAATTCCGGAAAAATCTCCTTTTTCTACGGTGATTTCTTCTTGGGGGATCGGAAAGAAAATTCTAACAGTGGTTCCTTTTCCCAATTCACTGTCTATTTCGATCGAACCAAAATGCTTTTCTACGATACTGTATACCAATGCTAACCCTAATCCGGTTCCCTTTCCCGGGCCTTTTGTAGTAAAAAACGGTTCGAACACTTTCCTTCTTGTATTCTCATCCATTCCGATTCCGGTATCCGAAACTTTCAAAAGGAGATACTTGTTTGTAATTCCTTTCGTAACCACAGGCAGAGATAAGTTTCCGGTCCCGCTAATCACTTTCGTCTCCAGGCACAGCGAACCGCCCTTGGGCATTGCGTCTCTACCGTTTACACAAAGATTTAGTAAAACTTGATGGATTTGGTTGGAATCTGCTAGCATCAAAGGCAATTCTTTATCTAATTTCAAATCTATCTTAATATTCTTAGGAATTGTCTGATCTAACAATTTATGAACTTCTATTACGATATCGTTAAGTTGGATTAACTCTGGCTTGAATTCAGTCTTTCTGGCAAATGTAAGAAGCTGTTGTACCAACGCTGCTCCTCTCTGAGCAGTCTTCTGCAATGCATCTACACTTCTTGAAAACTTATCCGGGTTGGATTTGATATGTCCTAAAATGGAAATATGCCCCAATAAGATTGTTAGAATATTATTGAAATCATGAGCGATTCCGCTGGCTAAAGTACCTAAGCTTTCAAACTTTTGGGCTTGCACCAGCTGCTCCTGCAATTCTTTTCTCTTTGCCTCAATCTCCTTTAATTTCTGTTCTCGATTTACTCTTTCTGTCGTATCTTCCGCGATTCCTGCGATTCGAATAACTTCTCCTTTTTCATTTCTCACAGGAAAAGAACGATCTTGGATCCATCTGATAGATCCGTCGGAACGAATAATTCTGTATTCTTCCGTGTACTCGGCTTGCATATGCTTTTCGGGAATTAAACCTTGGTGAACCCTTAGACGATCTTCGGGATGGATCGCCTTCCACCAAGAATCCGGGTCTTTGTACAGACTTTCGCAGCTCCTTCCCCAAACTTCCTCATACGCATGGCTAATGTATAAAATTTCGGTTTGCTCTAGATTGGTCATCCAGAAGACCTCTCGGATTGCGTCCGTCAATTGCCGAAAACGCTCCTCACTTTCTTTGATCCTATTTTCAAAATTCTTCCTTTCTTCTATCTCTAACTCTAGTTCTTCTGTTCTCCTTCTTAGCTCGAAGTTTTTTTCCTCAAGCTTCTCTACGAGCCTAGAATTATATTCCTTTAATGTATCCTCCTCTTTGAATAACTGGTGTATTTTTCTGTCTTCTTTCGGTATTCTCATCACCTCGTCAATGGTATTCATGATTGTTCTCAGACTAGCTGGCTTGCGAAGAAAAATATCCGCACCCAAATCGATGGAAAATCTCTCGTCCGATTGGGAGGTGTAAGTAGCTGTATAAAAAATAAAAGGTAAGTCGCAAAATTTTGGACTTTGCCTGACTTCATTGCAGAATTGGTATCCGTCCATACCCGGCATAAGAATATCGGAAATAATAAGATCCACATTCGTGTTTTCTAATATTTCCAGAGCGTCCCTTCCGTCGGTCGCGCTCAGCACATTATGCCCCAGACCGGCCAATTGTGCAGTAAGCAGCCTTCTGTTCGAGCTGCTATCATCTACGATCAGTACGATCATAAAATTCCTTTTTTCTCATTTCCCGATTGAAGTAGGAACTTACTGATCTGGCTTATGAAAGCTCGAGTATCGATGGGTTTTGTAATATAACCTGAGCAGCCTGCCTCTATCGCTTTTTGTTCGTCTCCTTTCATCGCAAAAGCAGTAAGTGCGATGACCGGAATCTCTCGAGTCAGCTCATCTGCTTTTAACCTGCGAGTAAGTGAAAGACCATCCATTCCAGGCATCTCGATATCCATTAAAATCAGATCAAAATGCAGCTTTTCTATCTGTTCGATTGCTTCTTCGGAATTGTTCGCCCTTGCCACAAAATAGTCGCTTGCCTCAAGGAGCTCGCAAGATAACTTTAAATTGATCGGATTATCATCAACCACTAGGACTTTCGGCGACATATATTAATCTTCCCTAAATTGCTTGGGAAACACCACAGTAAACGTAGCTCCCTTGCCTAGTTTGCTATCTACAGAGATAGTTCCTTTCATAAGTTCCGTGATCCTTTTTGTCAAAGCCAACCCTAGACCGGTACCCGGAAACCTTCGATCGGAACCGCTTTCTAATTGCTGAAACTCTATGAAAAGTTTCTCCATGTCTTCTTCTCTGATTCCGATTCCCGAATCTATCACTTGAATTTTGGTGAAGTGCTTGTCTTGAGGACGAACGATGATATCGATTTTAGAAGCTTCGTCGGAAAATTTAACCGCGTTGGACAATAGATTATATAGAATTTGTTTGAACTTCTGTTGGTCCAACTCGATCTTATCTGCTTTTGGATCTATATCGATATGCAAATCGATTCTTTTTTTATTCAATAGAGAACTTACAACAGAAGAGACTTCTTTTACGGCCTTCTCTATCGAAGTGTTTTCGATAGATAGATCCATTTTTCCGGCCTCAACTTTTGTAAGGTCGAGAACATCGTTTATCAATTTCAACAAATGACGACCGCTGCTTAAGACATCCTCTAAGTATTCCTTTTGCTTTGGATTCAAGGGGCCCGGAATTTCATCTGCTAATAGTTCCGAAAAACCGATAATACCGTTTAATGGAGTTCTAAGTTCATGGGACATGTTCGCTAGAAACTCACTCTTAATCCTAGTCGCTTCCTGGAACCTACGGTTCTGTGCCTCTAGCTCTGCGCGCCTCGCTTCCTCTTGTAACTTTCGCTCCGTAATATCTCGAATGGAACTTGTCACCAGCATTCCATCCTCGGTTTCCAAAGGACTTAAACTGATCTCTACTGGAAACTCAGTCCCGTCCTTACGAAGACCATATAAATCCAGACCGCTTCCCATGCCTCGAACCTTAGGCTCGGCGAAAAAATTACTCCTGTATTTCGTATGGTTTTCCCTAAAATGCTGTGGAACCAAGATCTCCACATTCTTTCCGAGTAATTCTTCCCGAAGGTATCCGAATAACTTTTCAGTTTGAGAGTTAATGAGGATGATTTTACCTTCACGATTTACGATTACCACTGCATCTGGTGCTGATTCAAGTAACGCCCTAAATTTATCATTCGCTTTCTTTCTTTCAGTGGTATCTCGAATCGCACTGAGCACCAAAGTTCCGTCCTCAGTTGCTAGAGGACTCAAACTGATCTCTACCGGAAACTCGCTCCCGTCGGATCTTCTTGCAAATAATTCCAGACCCACTCCCATGGATCTTTTTTTTGGGGTCGCGAAAAAGGAAGACCTATGTTGTATGTGATTGGATTTAAACCTTTCCGGGAGCAGAATCTCAACCGGCTTTCCGATCAAATCCTCCTTTTGAAACCTGAACATTTTAAGAGCTTGCTCGTTTAACAACACGATATGTCCGGTACTATTTACCATTACGATAGAATCAGGCATCGATTCGAGTACGCTTCCAAACTTTGCTTCGAACAATTTTGCGTCTCTCAATGCTCTCAGTAAAGTTACGTCCTTTTTGACCGCTGCGATATAGATCGGGTTTCCGCCGCTGTCCTTAATCAGTCTCTTTGAAACATCCACCCAAATCAACGATCCATCCTTTCTTCTGCGAATGGATTCAAAAATTGCAAAGCCTTCCTCCAAAGTGGACTTCATCATGATTTCGGTTTCCTCCCGAAATTCAGTCGGAACAATCGTATCATAAATAGATTGATTCATTACCTCAGCCTGCCGGTAACCGAAAATGGAATCTGCCCCTTTGTTCCAAAAAAGAATTTTTGCCTCGGGAGAAAGTATGATCAAAGCGTCCGGAGAATTCTCTACCAACAACTCGGCAAAGTGAATTTCTGAATTTTCCATTCTCAATCTTACCTAAAAGAGATTCAATATTCTTTAAACAATAAAGTTCTTTTGGACAAATTGTCCAATGCAATATTATTTTTAGGAAATGCAAATAACGTTTATTTTTTAATAATATTTGGAGAATTGTAATAAGAATTATTTTTCTTATATTTTAAAAGAATTTTTTACTTTTATATAATGAAGAATAATATTATTTATTAATTTTCTGCCGAAATTTCCTAGGTAGTTTTTCTTACAAAATAACCGAAAAAACTCGATTTCACCTGGTTATCTGCGATAAAGCTAAAGAGAATGACTTTTAGATTTTTATGATCCGAAAAAGACCGACTTGCACGAAAAGGTGGACACCGTCGTCTGGATTTCTAAACGGCTGTTAGGAAAAAGAAAGATGTGTTCTTTAAGTAATGCTTAATATGTCTATTCGAAACAAATACCCGAGCAGCCGTCGCACGAAGTTGTGATCGACATCCTTTTGTATCAAACAGAAATCTGGATTCATCTTTGGCAGTGATGATTACAATCGGCCCTTTCTCTTCCCGTCAATCCTCGACACTGCTCCATGCAATCCTTTTTGCCGCCCTTTCCCTGTCCTGGTTGTACTACAAGGCAAGACACAAACAAAAGCCCGAATAACATAAGAACGATTTTTTTCATCGTAATTTTATAATCTGATTTAAGACCAAAGGCAATAATTTTTTGCCGCACTATTCCATGAGACAGACTTGTAAGTATATTCGCAAAATCGGATAGATCTGATTCCAATTTGTGATTTCTGCGAAATCTACTCAAAGGCGCTCACCTTTTTCTAATTTAGCGAATACTATTGCGGAGATGAGAGTCTTCGAATTATCAGATAAAAGTTTCCATTTTCTAAAATTTCGCGCAAAATGACACCCGTGTCATTGTATGAACTTTTAAGCTAGTCTCTGATTTCTAGCCAGGAATTGAACGCTTATAAGAGGTTTTGATGAAATTCAAAAAGTGCATTTTTTTTGTGACACTCCTAATGTTTGTCGCTTGCGACGAAACCGAAAAGTATTCCCACCGAGATTACATTAAAGTTCACAATAGCGGCGAAAATGATGAACTCGGCCAAAGAGGGATTGCAATCGACGGCGATCTAATGGTATTAGGAAGTCCTTACGAAGCCAGTAGCTTAGGTGGAATTAATCCGGGAAATTCTGGATCTGACAACAGTACACCGGGTGCAGGCGCCGCTTATCTTTTCTTTAAGAATGAAGCTGGGAATTGGCAGCAAGGTCAATTTATCAAAGCACCGGCTCCCCAAGAGTATGCCTACTTTGCTAGCAGCATCGCGATTTCAGGCAACTTTATTTTAATCGGAGCTCCCAATGAAAATCTATCTTCTTCTATGATAGATAGCGGTGTAGTTCACGTGTATTCCTACGATAGACAGACAAGAGTTTTGGAATATGCAGGATTGTTGAGAGCGCCAGAGCTGCATCCATATGTTCGCTTTGGAACTTCCATCTCTATGAACGGAAATTGGGTCGCGATCGGTTCTCCTTTAGAAGATGTACTAGATTCTAGTGGCAACCCGGTTCGAAAGGTCGGCAAAACCTATTTGTTCGAACGGATAGAGAACTCGATTACGTTTAGATTCAGATCGGTTCTCCAGCCTAATTTCCTTGCGACATCTAATTTCTACGGATCCTCGGTTTCTATTAGCGGAGACTGGTTGGTCGTCGGAGCACCTGGTGGAAACAAAAATGGAATTTATATCTACCAAAAAGACTCTTCCGGAAATTGGAATTTTAAGCAGTCATTTCTTCCGGACGGATATTGGAGAGTGGGAGAAAGTGTCGCTATCGATGGATATACGTTAGCTGCCGGCGCGTCTGCGTATAACGCTCCGAGAGGAGGAGAAACCGCGCCTCGCTCTGGAGGAGTTTTTGTCCTCCGATTGATCAACGGAAATTGGGAACATGAAAAAATTCTGTATCCGGTATACCCTGATACTGATGACGCATTCGGTATCTCTGTTTCTTTGTCGGGAAATCTTCTGGTGGTAGGAGCTCCTTATGAAGACAGCGCCGTAGAAGACTACGGCTATCAGGATAATAATAATTCTCCGGACAGCGGCGCAGTATTTATCTACGAACGAACTGAGTCAAATGGAACCGTAGAATGGAAGTTGGACTACATGTTGAAAGGCAGCGTAATCGAAACTGGTGATTACTACGGGTCAGCGGTTGCGATCAGCAAAAACAGGATCGCTATCGGATCACCAAGAGAGGATGGAGACGGAACCGGAATCAATGGAGATCCGACAAACAACAATAAGTCGAATAGTGGGGCAGCATTTGTAGTGGAACGTACATCGAACTGATCGAAGTACATTAGGATTTACTCTCTACAGTTTTTGACAACCACTAGGAAAGATTTTACATTACTTTTCTAGTGGCTGATTTTTCCCGGAAACCCAGCGGAATATAAAAAGAAGTTCTACTTTCTGACTTCTTTCTTTAGTTCCTCTTTTACCTTATCACGAGTGGTTCCGCTGCGATTTTCCAATTTCACTACATAATGAATTTGGTATTTAGTAACTACAGGTTTCTCCTCGGAATGCTCCATAGACCATCTTGTTACGTCGTTCTGGATCACTTTTGCAAGATCATTGATTCTCGGAACGCGGGTATTAAAGCGGATGGTTTCCACATTTCCAGTATTTCCATTCAAGATCACTAATATGATTCCGTCGTCCGAAAAGTTGATCTTATTGTACTTTGCCAATTCTTCGCTAATCAGAGTGTCTCCACCCTTATCCGGTTTCTTTCTTATGAATTTACTGCCCCGAATTTGTCTTACCTGGTAAGTATCACTTGTGATGTACACTCGAAAATACTCGCCGGAATCCTTGGAAGCAGACTGAAAGGAGGCAGGATCCGCAGTAGTGATCCTAACTTCGTTTCCTTCCTCGTTGATCACCGGCTCGTTCTCTCCGGCTGGATTTGGTAGCATTTCTGCTGGAGGCAATTCAGGTTGATTTGAAGTCGTAGTCTTGCAGGACAAAAATGACAGATTTAAACTCGCAAAAACAAGACCTATGATTGCCGAGGTTCTTAATTTTCCAAAATTCTCTATTACTCGTACCAAGTGGTGTTCCCCTATTCTATTATATTCCTATGATATTCTATTTTACCCAATGTAAGGCGTTGTATTTATAGATGCTCTTCCGATTATAGGTATCCCAGAAACAAAGTCGCCAGACCCAAAAAACAGAAGAATCCAAAAATATCCGTGAAAGTGGTCACGAATATGGAGGAAGCAATGGCAGGGTCGATCCCAAAAGCTCTTAATACCAGCGGGATAAAAGCTCCAACCACTGCGGCCATGATCAAATTAGAAAGCATCGCGAGAAAAATTACGATGGCGAGCACGAGTTTTCCAGTATATAAGAAAACAGTAATCCCTGTAATTGCACCGATGGATAAGCCGTTGATCAATCCTATGATTCCTTCTTTTCTAAATGCGCTTCCCCAGTTCGCCGCACTCAGATCACCGGTCGCGATATTTCTTACGACTACAGTGATGGATTGCGTGCCCGCATTTCCCCCCATCCCGGCGACGATCGGCATCAATGTAGCCAGCAGAACAAAACTCTGGATCGTACTTTCAAAATAGGAGACTACGGAAGCCGCTAAGACTCCGGTTCCTAAATTGATCACAAGCCAGGTCAGCCTTCTGCGTAAAGAGTCCCAGATAGAAGTGTTCAGTCTTTCTTCCTCAGAAACTCCCCCTAAACGAAGGATATCCTCGGAGGCCTCTTCTTGGACGATATCCAAAATATCGTCCACCGTGATTCTACCTATGATTCGGTCTAGATCATCCACCACCGCGCAAGAGACCAAGTCGTATTTCCGGAATGTCTTTGCGACTTCTTCCTGATCTGTATCGTAGTGGATATGAAAGGCTTCTTCCTTTACTAAACGACCAATTTTGGAATTAAGAGGAGCCAAAAAAAGGTCCTTCAGTTTCACATAACCCTTTAGATGGTTCTGTTCGTCCGTGACATATAGAAGATAAATATCTTCGGTTTCCTTTGCGACCCTTCTTAACTTAATAATTGCCTTTCGAACCGTATCCGTTTCATAAGCGGAAGCAAAGTCCGTGGTCATCAAACGACCCGCGGTATATTCTCTAAAATTCAACTGCTTTCGGATTTGGCTCGAATCTTCCTTGTCGATCGAGTTTAAGATTTCCTCGGCCTTCTCTTTCGAAATTTCCGAGATCAGATTTGTGACCTCGTCGGTTTCCAATTTTTCTACAATCGGAGAAATCTCGTCCAAACGAAGTCTGGAGATAAGTTCGGCTTGGTACTCTTCATCAAATTCGACTAGAACCGCCGACTGCATTTCGGAGTCACAAAGTTTAAAAACATAAATTGCGCTATCCGTGCTGATTTTCTCTAGTACTTCCGCAATATCAGCAGGGTGATTGTTGTCCAAAAAGGACCGCAAAAATTTGGAATCCTGAGCCTCTACTTTTTCAGAAAAGAACTCCAGCCATTCCGAGGAGGAAGGATTTGCCTTTATCGACCATATTTCCTTTGCGACTATTTTTTCATCCACGGCAACGAACCTCCTCTTTCCGACAGGATCAGGAAAGTTTTTCTCGGTTCAATGACTTTCTGCTTTCTTTCGATAGAGTTTTTCATTTGACGGTGAGTTGTACGACATAGAATAGAACTTTAATCGACCATTTTGAGGATCGCATTTCCGAGATCTCGCATCCAACATACCACTGCTGGAAATTCGGAGACCTAAGTACTAACATGATCAGACAGAACTTAACCCGCCTAATTACGATTCTAGTTTTCCTGCAATTTTCGCCTGTTTCCGGGGATGCGTTCTATTACCCCTGGGAATATAACAAACTCTACAATGAGAAAGTAACTTTAGAGCTGGAGCTAGATTCGCTAAAGAACAGATACAGAAATGAAACGGATAATTTTTCCAAGGAAAAGGTAAATTTAGAAGGCAAAATTAGATCCCTAGAAGAACTTCTCGCTAGTGAAAAATCCTTTAGACAAAAGGACAAGGATTTGTACGAGGATCAGCTCAAAGGTTTGGAAAACCAAATTGCAGTTCTGAAAGCAAAGAGCTCCAATAAGGAAAAAGAGCTCTTGGAAGAGAGCGAAAAGCAATCCAGAAAATTCCAAGATATCATCGCAGACTTAAAATCGGAACTCGAAAAAGAAAAGTTATCCTGCATCAAAAAGAACGATGATTTGAAAAAAGAATACGAGGCGAAGATTGCAGGATTAGAATCAAGGATCAATTCGCTTAACGACGAGATCGCAAAACTAGAAAGGTTAAGCGAAAGTCAAAAGCAAGAGTTGAACAGACTTGCAGATCAGGCAAACGAGCTCGAATCTAAACTTACCGATGAAATAAAAAAAGGACAGATCCGGGTCAAAAGATTCCACAACCGATTGGTCATCAATATCGATGATCAGATTTCATTCGATTCAGGTTCTGCAGAATTGAAAAAGCAAATCATGCCAGCTCTAGATAAAATCAAAGAGATACTTGCTAGCTATCCTGGAAATTTGATCATCATCGAAGGTCACACAGACAATGTCCCGATCCGCACAAAGAAATTTCAGGACAACTGGCAACTTTCTTCCGAGAGAGGTCTTTCTGTACTTCGTTACCTTCTGGAAAACAAAAGCCTAGATTCAAGGAATTTCTCGGTAGCGGGTTATGGGGAACACCAACCTATCGTCTCGAATGACACTCCCGAAAATCGGTCTCTGAATCGAAGGGTCGATATCGTAGTGGTGCCTAGATAGTTTAGACAGACGGTTTATGGTGAATCGCGCTAGTAAGAAAAAATCAGAATCGAAAGGGGTTCCGGACAAGAAGCAGTTCTTGGAATCCAATCCATTCTTAAACCAAACTATAATTCGTCCTAAACAGAAAGGTGCTCTTCGCTCTCTTGTTTTCGCATTCTTTTTATCCTTTTTGATTTTTGCCTGGGAAATTTGGGGTTCCGCTCAAAGCAAAAGTCTGGCCCTACTTGCGGATGCAGGTCATGTTGTTACCGACTCATTTGCATTCTTACTTAGCATAACTGCTGTTATACTATCCGAAAGAAGACCGAACTTAAAAATGAATTTCGGATACTTTCGAGTGGAGGTATTCACCGCATTTTTGAACTCAGTTCTAATTTTCGGAATTTCAGGTTTTATACTTTGGGAGGCAGTGGAAAGACTTCAGACCGGAGAAAAGATCATCCCTGATTTGATGCTCTTTTACAGTTTCGGAACGATTCTGTTGAATCTAGTTTCTGTCTGGGTACTGAGCAGAATCGCAGGCGACAATATTAATTTAAAATCTGCTTATATACACGTGCTCAGCGATCTTTTCGCGACTATCGCGGTATTCCTAGGTTCCATAGTCATTCGGTTTACCGGTTGGAACTGGGTGGATCCTATTTTGAGCGTTCTTTTGTCCTTTATCATTCTAAAGTCCGCATGGTCCATTTTAAAAGAAAGTCTATCTATTCTTTTAGAAGCATCTCCAACTCACAGCGAGTGGGAGCACTTGAAAAAAGATATTCTGGAAACACAAGGTGTAGAAGGAATCCTGAGCGCACATACTTGGAGTTTAACCAAAGGAATTCATGCCTGCGCTTTTAGGCTAAAAATCTCTAGTAAATCATCTTCTCAGAATATATTAACTTCTTTATATTCTCTTTTACGCAAAGAATGGGAATTCGAACAGATTTACCTTCAATTGGAAGACGAAAAGACGACGGAAGCGCTAAATACGATCCTTGCCAAGACGATTCATGAACTGGAGCCGGAAGAATGGGGACATTCCCACTACCATCCGCATGTGCACCAAGGGAATGACGGACACGACCACTCTCACCATCAACACGGTCGAAACCATAAGCACACTCATTAAAAAGACTGTAAATCGGCTTAGTTCTGCGTTCAGGCGATCTTTCCTTTTTTCCAGGACCGCGCCTGTTTCAATCTATTTTTAAAATAAACCGGACTCTTTGTTGGATGAATCGATAGGAATAATTCAAAATCGGGAAATTCCTTTTTGCGATCATAGTCGGGAATAGAATCCAAGATTTCAGTGCAGAGATCCAAGGTAGTCTCATAGCCATAGGGATGATCTTCTTCGATTCTATAATTTTTACTTTGATCCTTTTTTTCAGAAATTTCCAAGCATTTGGATAACAATAACCCCGAAAGGTCCCAAAGCCTCTCAATATTCTGCATAATCTCTCTTGAATCAGATCTCGAAGCCAAATCATATACGATTTTCCGAATAGACCCGCAGAACAGAACGGCTGCACTTAACATTTCCGATAAATGTACATCAGGGCCGATTGCGGAGTAATCCGGTAGGAAAAGGTAGGAAGAAGGAACTATAAGATTCGAAGCGGATAGTTTGCAATGAGTCGCTTCTTTCGCGAATTCCAGATGGAACTCCTCGATTTTCAATCCTGGAATATTTCGTGGAATATAAAAAATTCCGTAAGGAAAATCTGCTTCGCCCTTCAAAACGATAAAAAAGTTCTCCGCATCCGCACCGTTTGTCAAAAATCCTTTCTCGAAAGAAAGTTCGTATTCCCCGCTTGGGAGTCTCTTGGCGACCGATTGTATATTCTGGATTCTCCCCATCCAGCCAGACTCGCTTACGCCGAAGGAGGCGATTTCCAGTCCGTCTGTTAAACGATTTAAGATTTTGTTTGCGATCTCTCTTGTCTCTTGTTTTGCAAAAGAATTCTCAGAGTCTCTTGTTAACCTGAGAATCTTTCCGGCGATATTTGTCTGGGCCATTAGCCCGACTCCTACGCCGATCCCGTGCGGTAGAAGTGGAATTTGCGAAAGCTTAGTATGAAACTCTTTAAAGCTTCCTCCACTAAGAGCATCCAAGAGTCCTGCATTCTGTAATACAGGAAGAGAAAGTTTGTATACGGAACGAAATTCTTCGGAAGGAATCGAAGAAAGTTTTTGAGCTAATTCATCCAGTGAATTCACTCCCAACTGTTTTCCAAATCGAGACCCTCTGGTCTACTAATATCTCAATTTTTGCCGTTATTCCCGAGAATCTTTTTCAAATATTGTCCGGTGAAGGAGTTCTTTACTTTAGATACTTCTGTAGGAGTTCCTTCCGCAATCAATTGTCCTCCCCCTTCCCCTCCTTCCGGGCCCATGTCCAAGATCCAATCCGCTTGCTTGATCACGTCCAGATTGTGTTCGATCACGATCATAGAATTTCCCCTGTCGACCAAGGTGTGCAATACAGTGAGCAAATGCTTGACATCTTCAAAATGAAGACCTGTGGTTGGCTCGTCCAAAATGTAAAGAGTCTTACCGGTAGCTCTCTTTGACAATTCGGTCGCAAGTTTGATCCTCTGTGCTTCTCCACCGGAAAAGGTAGTCGCGGGCTGACCTAATTTGATATAACCAAGACCTACTTCCATGAGTGTTTCCAACTTCCTCTTGAGCGTAGGAATATTTTCGAAAAATTGGACAGCCTCCTCTATGGTCATCTCAAGAACTTCGAAGACATTCTTTCCTTTGTATTTTACTTCTAATGTTTCTTGGTTGTATCTCTTTCCTTTGCAAGAATCGCAGACCACATACACGTCCGGCAAAAAGTGCATTTCGATTTTTAAGATTCCATCCCCTTCGCAGGTCTCGCACCTTCCTCCGCTCACGTTAAAACTGAATCTTCCCGGGGCATATCCTCTCAATTTGGAATCTTCTACACCGGAAAACAGTTCTCGAACCGGAGTAAATATCCCGGTATAAGTAGCCGGGTTAGAGCGAGGAGTTCGCCCGATCGGAGACTGGTCTATATTGATCACCTTATCGATTTCTTCCAGTCCTTGTATCTTGTCGTGCTTTCCCGGAAGGGTGCGCATTTTCATAACCTTTTGTGCGGCCGCATTGTACAAAATATCGTTGATCAAGGTGGATTTTCCAGATCCGGATACTCCTGTCACTACTACAAGCCTTCCTAAAGGAAGCGTAATATTAATATTTTTTAAATTGTTTTCCTTTGCACCTAGGATTTTGATTAGCTTTCCATTTCCGTTTCTGAGCTGGGCAGGCACAGGAATATTCAAGCGCCCCGAAAGATACTTTCCAGTGAGAGAATTCTTGCTCTTAGATACATCTGTGGGAGTTCCTTCGCAAACTATCTCACCACCGTGAACTCCCGCACCTGGGCCCATATCTATGAGCCAGTCTGCTTCTTCCATCGTCTCGTGGTCGTGCTCTACTACCAAAACGGTATTTCCCAGGTCCCGCAAATCCTTGAGAGTGTGGATCAATTTAGAATTATCTCTTTGGTGCAATCCGATGGAAGGTTCATCTAAAATATATAATACACCTTGGAGTCTGGACCCGATTTGAGTAGCGAGTCTAATTCTTTGCGCTTCTCCGCCGGACAGTGAACCTGCACTCCGATCTAAGGTCAGATATCCTACTCCAACATCGTTCAAAAAGGTCAGCCTTTGTTGGATCTCCTTCAAGATCGGTTTTGCGATGATCTCCTCAGAACCTTTCGGTTTCATAGTTCGAACAAAACCCAAAGCCCTTTCCACGCTGTATCCGGTAAATTTGTCGATTGTAACGGATTCTACCTGCACAGCCAAGCTAACGGGCTTTAGGCGCCTTCCTTTGCAAGCCGGGCAAGGATGATTTGTCATAAACCCTTCTAAGATTTGCCTCCTGCCTTCCGAGGCTTCCTTAAACCTGCGTTGCAAATTCGGAATCACACCTTCAAATTCTCTAGTAAATTCGAATCTGGAATTCTCTTTCTTGAAATCGTATTCTATTTTTAAGTTCTTATCTCCGTAAAGTACTGTCTTCTTTACTTTTTCGGGGAGGTCCTTCCACGGAGTATTATAATTAAATTTTAAAGTCTTTGCCATCGAATGAACCGTGGTCAAAAACCAGTAGCTATTGCTCTTAGAGCCAGACCAAGCTTCGATACAACCTTCCACCAAAGAAAGCTCCGGATCAGTAACAAGCAGATCCTCGTCAAATTCTAGCAGGCTACCGAGACCATCGCAGGTTTCGCAGGCACCATAGGGAGAATTAAAAGAAAATAATCTAGGAGATAATTCCGGTAATGATTCGTCCGGGTGATTCGGGCACGCGAGCTTTTGGGAAAAAAGATGGTCCTTCTTTCCATCATCTACGATCAGACTGCCTTCGGATTGCTTGAGAGCAGTTTCCACAGAATCAGCGAGACGGGACCGAATCCCGTCCTTCATTACGATTCTATCAACTACGATATCAATAGTGGCTTTAAAACTTTTTTTGAAAGTGATCTCTTCGTCTAAAGTCTTCGTCTCTCCGTTGATTCTTACTCTATGAAAACCGTCTTTTCTGATTTTATCGATCACATCCTTGTGCTCCCCCTTTTTGCCGGAAACAATAGGAGATAGAATTTGGATCTTAGTGCCTTCCGGATACGAAAGGATTTTCTCGGTGATTTGATCCACGGAAGACGACTGAATCGGAGTCCCACATACGGGACAGTGCGGCTTTCCGATTCTAGCGTATAACAAGCGTAAGTAGTCGTAAATCTCAGTAACAGTTCCTACTGTAGATCGAGGGTTTCTGTGAGTCGTTTTTTGTTCGATGGAAATCGCCGGGGACAAACCTTCGATCAAATCCAAGTCAGGCTTTTCCATTTGTCCTAGGAATTGCCGTGCATAAGAAGAAAGGCTCTCTACGTATCTTCTCTGTCCTTCTGCATAAATCGTATCGAAAGCCAAGGAGGATTTCCCGGAGCCGGAAAGCCCTGTGATCACCACCAACTTGTCCCTAGGAATATCCAGATTGATATTTTTGAGATTGTGCTCTCTTGCACCGCGTATCCGGATATGATCCAAGTTTTTAACCCTACCTTGGTTCAGAGAATTCTGATCGCAGTGGCCTGGAAAGTCGTTTTCAAAAACGAATTTTACGTTTTCCGTCTCTTATATTCAAAATACTTTGGTCGGTTTAAGGATCTAAAATGCTCGCGAAACTCCTCTATCTTCTTTTATTACCGGTTCGGACTCTGTTCTACTTTTGGCGTTTGGTGAGTTTTCGAATTCGAAAGGGCGACCATTTTTTCTTGGATGTCCCCTCCTCCTTTTCTTATGATAAAAAATCCTTTTTTATTAAGTTCTTTTTAGCAAAAGAAGAGAATCCATTCTTCGTAGATTTCCTGATCGGACTTAGAACCCTCTCTAGAGTGAAAGGACTCAGGAAAATATCTCTTCATTTTGAATTACCTGAATATGGTTATGGAGAGGTCTGGAACCTATGCCAGTCCATACTTTCCTTGAAGAAAAAAGGAATTAAAGTCGCCGGTTATTCCTTAGGAGGAGGAGTGAAATCTCTTTTACTACTCTCACATTGCGATGAACGTTATTCCTCTTCAGCTTCAGAATTCTTTCCGGTCTTACCTTCTGCGGAGCCTTACTTTTTTGGAGGAACTGCAAAAAAATTCGGAGTGAATGTAGAGGCGTATGCAAGCGGAGCTTTTAAAGCTTTTGGAGAAACTTTTCAAAGAACCTCCTTTTCCCCACCTGCCAAAAAGAATTTGGAGTCGTTGCTTTCGGACCAAAAACAATTTTTGGAAGAGTCCTTTCGCGCCACCTCAGGACTGAAACTTTCCTTGCTCGAAGAACCAATTTTGACAGCGGAACAGCTCTATCAAAACAAATTTCTTACGGATCTTATCGAAGAAGATAGCTTCAGAGACAATTATACATTCAAAGATTATAATAGTCCAAACCCCGACCTGAAAGTGAAGCCGGACTATAAATCACTCAGCGTCAAGGCTCTAATATTACACTCAAAGCTGGAACAGTTCAAGTTACTCCCGAAATTCAGTCCGATTGTAGTTGTCCTTCCCATCCAAGGAAATATACTCCCTGATTTAGGTAGAGAAGAGGATTTTAGGTCTAGACAAGTATCTTACAGATATTATAAAAACATACTAAAGGATCTGAAAGAGGATCCAAAAGTCTCTGCGGTAGTCTTAGAGATGAATTCCCCGGGAGGTTCCGCTCTGGTTTCGGAACTACTTTACAGAGAAATAAAGAAAGTCTCCGAAGTAAAACCGGTATATACCTACGTTCTGAATGTAGCAGCTTCGGGCGGATATTATCTGGCTTGCGGCAGCCATGAGATACATTCTTCACCATATTCGATCGTAGGATCCATCGGAGCCGTAATGCTACGCTTGGACATGAAAGGTCTGTACGAGAAAGTCGGGGTGAAAAAAGAACGGATAGGATTTTATCCATACAGAGAGATATTATCCGAATACGGCAAGCTAGGCAAAAACTCCGAACAGTTTCTAAAAAAGGAAGTACTTCGTTCCAGAGACCAGTTTTATCAAAGAGTGATTGAATCTCGCAAAACTAGCCACAAAGAGCTCGAATCAAAATGGGGAGAAGGCAGAGTTTTTATAGGCAAAACCTTTCAAAAGGCAGGTTTTATAGATTCTTGTTCTTCTTTATTAGAAATTCTAGATAAAGCGAAGGCAAAAATCGGAGCTAAAAATATCAGAATCAAATATTGGCCGGGAACCTATTCCTGGAAGGATCTGATTCATGATCTGCGGCCTGGACTCGCACAAAAGACTATCCTATCCAGATTTTCCTTTTTGGAAGAGGCGGTAAAAACTTTCGCAAATTCTAGGGGAAATCTTTACTATTCGGATCTAGCAGTCTCGATTCTGGAAAAGGAAATCAATTAAACTGAAAATCACAGGAGGAAGTATTAATTTTCTCCGCTACCTTCGCTGGCTTTTCGAATCCGATTCAGAAGTGCCTCTTCACCTGGAGCTTTGGAAGGATGCATGCAAACCGCGAGCTCTAATTTCTTCTTATCGCAGTCTCTGAAAAAAGAATAGAGCTCCTTCATGTATTCGTGATTGTCCTTTACATTTACAGAATATTCCCAAAGGGCACCGATCCCTATACCGATCACACCTATCATTGGTTTTGATTCAGGGAATGTATCGCTCAAAATCACCTTGCAATCAGGTGCATAATGTCTGTATTTCATCCCTGGACTAGAAGGCTTTTCAGAAAAAGCCTGAGGGTCAGCAGATTCCAAATTCGGATAGATCGCTTTTAGATCTTCTAAATCATAAAATCCTGGTCGTAAAATTCTAGGCGGGTTTGCGGTTCCATCTAGCACCGTGGATTCTATTCCGATTTTAGGCTCCTCTCCCTTCAGGATCAAATCCACTTTGCCGGAAAATTCTTCAACTGCGTCGTTAAATCTAGTGATGGAGGGTCTGCCTGATAAATTCGCGGAAGGAGCAGAAACAGGTCCCCCAAAGCTCTGGAGCATTTCTCTCGCACTGGAATTCTCCGGGACTCGGATCGCTATGGTCGCTAAGCCTGAAGAAAAGGTGGTTTGATCCTTCTTTTTACCGACCAAAGTAAGGGGACCTGGCATAAACAAGTCCAATAGTTTTTCAAAAGATTCAGGTAATTCTACAATTTCATGAATTTCTAATACTTGAGCCACATGAACGATCAACGGATTGTCCGAAGGACGGTTCTTGATCTTGTAAATTCTATGGCAAGCTTCGTGGTTTCTGGAGTCTGCGCCGATTCCGTAGACTGTTTCCGTGGGAAAGACCACGATCCCACCTTGGCGGAGCGTCGAAGCTGCTTCGATAGGATCTTCCGAAATCTTGGTCTTTTTATTTTCGAACAAGGTCCTCTGTGTTCTTAGCCTCTTCACCTTGCTCTTCTTCAGGAGGAGATTGTTTTACGTCTTCTATCTTTGTCTTAGGCTGAGCTTTTTGCACAGGAGGAAGTTTGTTGGTAACAAGAAGCTCTAGATAGGTGTTGATTCCAGGGTCATTGTCCGAGAGCAATTGCCAAAAAGAAAATCCACCTATGTCGTAGGATCTGAGAAGGGTCATCTTTTCTTCAAATGCTTTGCGATTCATAAAGAACGCAACTCGGTCACAACCTTCTGAGTGATACCAAATGCTCGGATCTTCATAGGTTTTTCCGGTGTGAACCCAGCTAAACTTGGAAAGATTGCTCCAGGTCGCGGAACTCTTGTTAGCCGCTAGCACCTGATCGATATTCGTAGGTTGCCTAGTCACACCAATTTGCTGTTTTCTTAATGCATCCGACCAATATACCGATTTGATCTTTGCGTTACAGTTTAAAGCCCAATCGTATCCGTACGTCGGAATCGCCATAAACAATTTTTTGGAAGGAACTCTTTCCTTCGCATATTCTATAATATTGCGGATCCAGACATTCGGCGCCTGAGGTCCAGGTCCGGGATTTCTGTATTTTCTAGGGTGCAACTCATACGCCATGACTTTGATACGATCCGCGTGCTGAGCTAAAAACTCGTAGTCGTGAGTCATCGGCCCTCTCCAGTTTTCTGCAAAGTCTACGCTGATTTTAGACTTTAGACCAGAGCAGTTCTTTTGAACCGTTTTTTTGGCGTTCGTTTTTGGATGCACAGCTACTGAGAGTAATTTACCGCGCTTGTGTACTTCCTTAGAGAGTAGAACGATAAACTCTTCGAACTTATCTTTCTTTTCGCAGCTCATACCTTCATAATCGATATCTATCCCGTCGTATCCGTAGGTATCGATTTCATATAAAATATTCTGAATATGCTTATCTCGAATATCGGATCTTCCGTTCATTCCGATATTTTCGGAGATCTTCTCGAATTTATTCTCCCAGCGAAAAATAGTCGGAATGATCTTCACATTCGGATTCAAGGATCTCAATTCTGCGACTCTTGCGTGCTTTTGGGTAGGCCCCCAAAGTGAATACAGGTCTCCAGAATTAGTAGACCTTCCCTTGAAACCATAGATAAACGGATGGATTTCATTGTACAAATGAACTGTACGTTTCATCGCTTCGTAGTCCGAAAACCAGGTAGAAGCCTTGAATTGTACATCCTCTTCACTCTGAGGCTCAGAGGAAGAAGACCCGGAACCGCCGCTTTCTCCTTGAGAAAGCAATTCGGAGCTGTTCCACCATTTTCGGACGTTATCATATAACAGCGAAAGGCTGCTCGGACCAGATTCCGATTTTACGCTCGAATTCGCAAATTGCACAGTTTGAACCTGTTGCGCTTGAGAATGTGGAGCTCCTGCATTCGATTTGAGGGCTTGTAATCCGAAATAAAACGAAACTCCGGAAAGTAAAATCCAGGAAACAGATACAAAGACTGTCTGCCAAACATTGGTTTTCTTTTTCTGGAACGGAATGGGGCGGATTAGTTCCGCTAGCGGTTGTTGGTCTTCTTGTTGTATTTTTTTCATTGGAGCTCTATTTATATATCGAATCGCGGAGAGAAAAAATAAAGCTCCGACTTGCTTCCAGGGATTCGTATCCGTCCCCGATGTCAAACCTTTGTTGAAAACCTGCTTTCTTTGATTGACACCCATATCTTTAAGACATATTCTTCCGCGATGGAATTCCATCGCCCTTTCAAACTATATTTTGTACTGAGCGCACTCTTCCTTACTTTCTTGATCCTGGCCGAGCTGACCGGCTCAAAATGGATACAATCCTTCGGATTTACGATGACCATAGGTGTGATTCCCTTTCCGGTCACATTTATCGTCACAGACTTGCTCAATGAGTATTATGGACGAAGAGGAGTGCGTTATCTCACCATTGTAGGCATGGGAATGATCGTATTTGCCTACTTTCTCATCCAACTGGACCTAGGAATCCCGGCTGTATCGAATTCTCCGGTAGATGACCATTCATTTCAGACAGTTTTTGCCAATTCGGGGCGAGTCATCGCAGGATCTGTGGTTGCCTACTTGCTCGGACAACTTTTGGATATTCAGGTATTTCACTTTCTCCGAATGAGAACGAAAAACAGATTCATTTGGCTCAGGGCAACTGGATCCACGATTATCTCTCAACTTTTGGATTCTTATGTCGTGATCTTTATCGCCTACTTCGGGCAGTATGAATTCGAGACTCTGAATAAGATTTCGTCCACGAACTTTCTCTATAAACTCGGAATCGCAATCGCGATCACTCCGGTCATCTACCTTGCACATTCATTGATAGAAAGATACCTGGGAGAAGACGCAAAAAAGCTTTCCGAAAGGGCTCTCAAGGAAGGAAAAGAGTACCAGCAACCCTTCCCCGGTTAGAGACTCCGTATTCCTCCACGAATGAGAAATTTGACTTTCGCAACTAACCTTCCCCGGAATCGAAGAGCCAAATTCTGTTCTTCCAGGGATCAAGAAAGGAAATATACCTTTCTAGCGTGGCCTCTAACACAAATCCGTTGGAAACTAGAAGTTCGGTCCATTTGGGCCAACGGGTAGAATCTAGTCTGAAAACCAGGGTTCCGGGTTGCACCGGGCAATTCTCACTTTCCTTACTGAATATGATTCTAATCTGATTTTGTAACAGTAGTTCTGAGTGCGGAACTGACGATTGGATGATGGTGCCATCAAAGATTTGGGAATATAGTTGGGAGGCTATATTGCAATCGTTTGCTCGAAACGAAAATGCGTAGAATTCGGGTGCATCTAGCATATAATTTTCCAAGGAACTGATTCTGGATGAATCAGGAATATTATTCAGTTTACTTTGCAATTTGTGCAAGAAATTTGGAAAGAAAAGATTAGGTAGCAAAATGAAGTCTGCATTGGATTACGTTCGAATTTTTGATACTACCCTGAGAGACGGAGAGCAATGTCCTGGGGCGGCCATGAGCGAAAACGAAAAGATAGAAATCGCGCTTCACTTGGCCCAGATGAATGTAGATGTGATTGAAGCAGGCTTTCCGGTGTCTTCTCCAGTGCAATTCAAGGCTGTCCAAAGAATCGCTACGGAAGTAGAAGGTCCCATCATTACTGCTCTGGCCCGTGCTACCAGAGGAGACATCGAATCTGCAGCAAACGCGATCCGACCCGCCAAACACAAAAGAATTCATACATTTATAGCTTCTTCTCCGATCCATATGAAATTCAAATTAGGAAAGGAGCCTGCAGAAGTACTAAAAATGGCTGTAGAAGCAGTAAAGATCTGCAGAGATTTTGTAGAAGATGTGGAATTTTCTCCGGAAGATGCGACTCGCTCCGAGCAATCCTTTCTACGTGAGCTTTGTGAAGCCGTGATCGAAGCAGGCGCGACCACGATTAATATTCCGGATACTGTAGGATACACAACTCCTTACGAGTACGGGGAACTTTTCAAATTTCTGATCCAAAATGTTCGAAGTTCCGACAGGGCTATCTTCTCCGCGCATTGTCACAACGACCTCGGACTCGCCACTGCGAACAGTCTTGCCGCCATCCGAAACGGAGCGAGACAAGTAGAATGCACCGTAAACGGAATCGGCGAGAGAGCCGGAAACACCGCCATGGAAGAAGTAGTCATGGCTCTGAAAACCAGAAAGGACACTTTCGGAATCCAAACCAAAATTAAAACGGAAGAAATCGCAAAAGCTTCCTACTTAGTAAAAACGATTACCGGAATGGTGGTCCAACCGAACAAGGCGATTGTAGGAGCGAACGCTTTTGCTCACGAGTCCGGAATCCACCAGGATGGGGTCATCAAAAACAGGGAAACCTACGAAATCATGAAGCCTGAAACAGTCGGAGTACTTTCCAATCGAATGGTACTCGGAAGACATAGCGGAAGGGCCGGATTCAAAGACAGGATCGTGAGGCTCGGATTCGATCCGCAACCAGAAGAATTAGAATCTGCCTACCAGAGATTCTTAGAAATCGCGGATAGAAAAAAAGAAGTCTTCGACGAGGACATACGCGCACTATTTGCGGATGAATCTAGAAAATCCTTGGATGATCGATACTTATTAGAAAGTTTTCATGTAACTACCGGAACCAAAAGCACTCCAACTGCGAGCATTCGAATTTCTGTGCTCGGACAATCCAAGGAAGAATCTGCGACAGGAGACGGACCGGTGGATGCTATCTTCAAGTCCATCCAAAAGGCAATCGGCTCCGACGCGCAACTTTCTAGACTAGTCATTTCTCCAGTCACCGAAGGCCAAGATGCTTTGGCCGAAGCTTCCGTTACTTTGGAAAGAAATGGAGAAAGAGTCGTAGGAAAAGGAAGCTCTACCGACATCATAGAAGCCTGCTCCCGCGCTTATATTTCCGCCCTTAACCGATTTTCTTTGAGCTAGGATGTATCAGCGTGGGGCGAGGGTTGCGATTTCCGAATCCCACTTTAAAAAGTTTACGATACGCGAGAATGGACGCAATTTAGAGCCTTAATTTTCCGAAAACCGAATGCCGTTAGGCAAAATTAAAGCTAGGATTTTTGATTACGGAAAAAGCCCGCTTTTGAAAATGGGAAAATGTCTAAAAAGTAGTACACTCGTTCTACTTGCACCTCGGAGAAATCCACTTATGTCTACCCTAAACAACTCTAGTATTTTTCAGCCTATTCAGATCGGTAACGAAACTCTGCCGCATAGAATTATCATGGGTTCCATGCACCTCGGTTTGGAAGGACTCCCCGAAACTGCGGATAGAATGATCGCTTTCTATGGAAAAAGATTCGATGGAGGAGCTTGTTTAATCACCACCGGAGGGATCGCGGTCAACTCTGCCGCAAAAGGATCCAATATTTTCTTTGATTTCCAAAAGGAAGAAGACTGTAAAGAGTTAGAGTTAGTCGCGCAAGCACTCAAACCGAAAGGAATCCTCTGTGCACAACTATTTCATGCAGGAAGATACGCATACTTGAGAGAGTTGGTTGCACCTTCTGCGATCCGCGCACCTATCAATCGATTTATTCCTAAAGAACTTTCCAACGAAGAAGCTTGGCAGACAATCCGAGACTTCGGTACCTCTGCCGCAAAAGCAAAGCAAATCGGATTCAGAGCTGTAGAAGTAATGGCCTCGGAAGGATATCTGGTGAACCAATTCTTTTCCGCAGTCACAAATAAGCGGACAGATGAATTTGGAGGAACTCCAGAGAATCGACGCAGATTTGCGATCGAAACGATGAAGGAGATCCGCAAACAAGTAGGTCCAGGTTACCCGGTGATCGTTCGTATGTCTGGAATCGACTTAATTCCGGGAAATCCCACCTTCGAAGAAGTTGTTTCTCTGGCGAAAGAATTAAAGGAAGCAGGAGCAGACGCACTCAATATCGGAATCGGTTGGCATGAATCTAGGATTCCAACCATTTCACAACTAGTCCCTAGGGGAGCTTGGGCAAAAATTGCAAGTAAGGTAAAAGCGGCAGTGCCTGGAATTCCTATCATCGCTTCCAATCGTATCAACATGCCAGAAACGATCGTAGAAGTACTTTCCTCTGGGGAAGCGGATATCGTGAGTATGGCAAGACCTTTCCTCGCAGACTCGGATATCGTGAACAAAATCCGTGTGAACGAAACTGAAAGAATCAATACATGTGTTGCCTGCAACCAAGCCTGCCTCGACCACACATTCAAAGAAGAAATGGTTTCTTGTCTCGTAAACCCTTCCGCAAATCGAGAACTCGAATGGAACCACCTTCCTTTAGCTCAGAAAAAGAGAGTCGTTGTCATAGGCTCCGGTCCGGGAGGATTGGAGTCCGCCAGAGTCTCTGCATTAAGAGGGCACGAAGTGATTCTGTTAGAGGCCACGGATACTTTAGGAGGCCAACTGAATCTTGCCGCAAAGATTCCGGGCAAGTTCGAATTCTATGAGACTGTCCGTTACTTCAAAAACGAATTACCAAAATTGAATGTAGATATTCGATTGAATACAAAAGCGAATTTGGAATTACTCGATTCTCTAAAACCGGATGCTGTGATTTTTGCCACCGGAGTCAAACCAAGAGAGTTAAACCTGCCTGGACTAGAAAATATTCCGCATGCAAACTATGTAGACTTCTTGAACGGCAAGTTCCAAGCAGGAAAATCAGTTGCGATCATCGGAGGTGGCGGAATCGGAGTCGACGTAGCTCACAAACTTACCGAAGAACAGGATCCGGATATACAGTCCTACTTTCATAGGTACAACGTAGATTCTTATACAAATGTAGGAATTCATCCAGAAGCAGGAAACAGGAAAGTATCCATTTTACGTAGAAATGGAAAAGTGGGAGCCGGACTCGGACAGACTACTTCTTGGGCGTTATTACAAGAGCTGCAATCCAAAGGAGTAGAATTTCTTTCTTCTCTAAATTATAAAGAAGTAAACAAGCAAGGACTCGTGATCGAATCCAAAAAGGAAGGCGAAAAAACAATTCCGTGCGACAGCGTGATTTTATGCGCCGGCCAATTGAGCGATGCAAGCTTATTCGAATCGTTTAAAAAGGAAAAACCGGAAATTCTCTCCTTTTTGATAGGCGGCGCGAAAGATTCAAGCGGCATAGATGCCAAAAGAGCAATGCTAGAAGGATATTTAGCCGCAATTCAAATCGGAACCGAAGGAAACTAGAACTCTCGAAGCGAGACTTTGCGAACTTTAGAGCGTATGTCTTTAAAGTACTCTAAAGTATACAGTCTAACGAACGTTACATTTTTCATTTGACCGTTATGCAATCGACGTAAAAAACGATCGGATCAATACTTCTATCCTGCCGATAAAGATTTGCTTCGAACGAAAATCCGTTCCGGGAAACTGTGTCTTTACTATGACAAATTCAGTCTTTCCCATTGACTTTTGGGAAGGATGGAGCTAGATGGAAGGAGGCCCCTCTTCCTGTCTGGGGTCGATTGATCCAATTGGAGCGATGGAGAACAGAGGATAAACGATGAAAGTTTACTCAGCAGAGAGAGTCCCAAATTCTGTGGATTTCAATCTTTATGTAACGGAGGGAAGTTCCAAGGACAGACTTGTAATTGAAGAACCGAACCTTCCCCAAATGACCGAAATGCCTGCTCAAGAAAGAGCAATTCGATGCGTCTGCTATTCTATTTTACTCAATTATACCGGTGATCCGAATTTCTCTGCGCGTCATACAAATCGTTTCCTTCACTTTCTGAGCGATATTATTCACAAGGATTCGTGGTTCTTTCTCGCGAATCGAATCGAGCTATTCATTAAGGAAGTAGAAAATTTCGGAGTGGAAATTTCGTATGACTTTTAGCAGGCTTCTAAAAATCTGATTGTCCCCTTACCCTAAAAATATATAGTAACTCTTACGGCGGTCCTGAAGCCTTCCACCACCGGAAATCCCAAACTTGGAGCCAAATCTTTCATGAAACCTAGAGTCGTCACTTTTCATTATACGCTTAAAGACAAAGATGGAAATCTTATCGATTCATCGGAAGGAAGCCACCCGCTTTCCTATTTGGAAGGTGGCGGACAAATTATTTCAGGACTTGAGGACGAAATCAAGAATCTGAAAGACGGAGACAAGAAAATCATTCCTGTATCTGCAGATAAGGCTTACGGAGTACGAAATCCAGATTTAGTCTTCGATGTACCTAAAAGCCAGTTCCCTCAAGATGAAGAATTGCAAGTAGGAATGATGTTCCAGACGGACGAACCTGAGACCATCTATACGATTACGGAAATCAAAGCAGAAACTATCATGGTCGACGGAAATCATCCTTTAGCCGGAGTAGATCTAGTGTTTGATGTTCAGATTATTACTACAAGGGAAGCAACGGACGAGGAAGTTTCGCACGGACATGTGCACGGTGAAGGAGGCCACCACCATCACCATTAATCCTTTCTATGCGAGAACTCGCAAAAGAACTAAACTCTAAGCAAATAGAAGCCGTAACAAGTATCCACGGCCCTGTGCTTGTAATCGCTGGGGCTGGCACTGGAAAAACAAATACCCTGGTCCACAGATTGGCACATCTAGTGGACTCTGAAATTCCCGCCGAACAAATCTTATTACTTACCTTTACCAGAAAAGCTTCTAGGGAAATGCTTTCAAGGGCGACAAGGCTCTTGGACCAAAGATGTTCGCAAGTACATGGCGGAACATTTCATTCTTTTTGCAGCCATATACTCAGAAAATACGGGCCTCTACTAGGAATTCACTCCCAGTTTTCTATTCTGGATGAGTCGGATTCTGTGGATATTCTTCAGCTGATTCGTACCGAAGGAGAATACGCGAGCCTCAAATCCAGATTCCCTTCGAATGAGATGCTCGTCTCAATGCAGTCTACTCTGATCAACACTTCCTCCTCCCTAGAAGATCTACTGAAACTGGAATATCCTAGATTTCTTTCGGTGGGCGAGCAAGTCCGAAAAATTTTGGAAGAATACAAGACTTATAAGAAATCCAGGTCCTTACTTGATTACGATGACCTATTAGTCTATGTTAGAGATCTACTCGTACAACACGAAGGTGTGCGCAAAAAACTTTCAGAATATTATCGATATATAATGATCGATGAATTTCAAGATACGAACAAACTTCAAGCCCATATAGCCTGCCTACTTGCATCTGAACACGAAAACATTTTCGTCGTGGGAGATGATGCCCAAAGTATCTATTCGTTCAGAGGAGCCAGTGTGAAGGGAATTTTTGATTTTCCGAAGATTTTCCCCAGCACAAAACTCATTTACTTGGAACAAAACTACCGTAGTACTCCTTCGATATTAAATTTCGCGAATGCGGTATTAGAAAACTTCTCCGAAAAATACGAAAAATATCTGTACACCAAAAATTCTGATTTGGGAAAGCCTACACTACTCGCCTTTTCCGACGAGTTGGAGGAAGCGGAAGGAATCGCAGATCTTATTTTGGAAAAGAGAGAAAACGGGATTTCTTTGAAGGATATCGCAGTTCTGTTTCGCTCCGGCTGGAATTCCACGCAATTAGAGTTGGTACTCACTAGAAGAAATATTCCCTACCAAAAATTCGGTGGCCGGAAGTTCGTAGAAAGCGCGCATGCTAAAGACCTTATCTCATTTTTGCGTATCCATGAGAATCCTTTTGATTCGGTATCATGGTTAAGAGTGTTGCTTTTGCTCCCTGGCATTGGAATTGCGAAGGCAAAGAATCTATTACAATTATTAGAACATGCTCAGGGAAGACTAGGTAAAGTTTTGGAATCTAGTAACTTTTCTTCCCAAAAACAACTGGCGGATTTATCTATTTTACAAAACTATAATAATTTGGCAGCAACCAAACTCATCGAAGGCTATATCGAGTTTTACAGACCGATATTAGAAAAGAAGTTCGACGATGCAAAGCAAAGATTAGAGGATTTGAATTCTTTTCTTTCTTTGTCGAAAAGATTCGACACCTTACACGAGTTTTTAGTGGAATTAAGCCTAGATGGTCCTGCCAAAAACTTAGACAAGTTAGAAGCAAGCAGCGAGACGGAGGAGCCTTTAACTTTATCCACGATTCATTCTGCAAAAGGTTTAGAGTTCGACTCAGTTTTTTTACTCAATGTAACCGAAGGTTCATTTCCCTCTAGCAAATCCCAAAAAAACATTGAAGAAGAACGAAGACTTTTTTATGTCGGAATCACTAGAGCCAAAAAAGATCTGAACTTGACTTATCCTCAGACTTCTACTTCCAGATTGGGAGTGCAGTTTAACCGGCTTTCTCGCTTTATTGAAGAGATCTCCAATCCGGAAAACGTATTCATTCGACAGTTTGCAAATCCTAGCTCAAAGTCCACTCAGAGTGTTCCAAATTCGCTTGAGACCAATCAAACGAATTTCGGTTCCGAAGAATCTGGGACCAGAAAAAGGATCCGAGATTTTTTTGGGTCCTAACAAAAATGGACGAGAAAGATGTTAGATTCCAGTGGGAAAATCGACTGATCGAAATTTGGAAGGAACTCTCTCCACGTTCCAGGAAAAACTTTCGTTTATCCTTACATAGAATTCAGATTAAATTCTTTCCTTATAAAAATGGAAATAGCTCGATCAGATTTGCAAAGGGAACCCTAGAAGTAAAGTTTCATACTGCCTTCCAAAATTGCGATGATTCTGTTTCGGATTCCTTGGTGAGACTTTTATTTTCCCGCCTTCTTGGGCTCAAAGTGCAGGAACAATGGAGAGAAAATATTCACTCTTTCCTAGACCAAAACCTGGCGCGACAAAGGACCAGGAAGGTAAAGCTCCACCAAGCGGGAGCCTATTTTGACTTGCAGGAAATATTTTCAAAAATTGCGACTGAGTATTTCAGAGAATTCGACTTGAGCAAGTTGCAAATCGGTTGGTCCAATCGAAATGGATTTCGTAGATTAGGATCCTTTGAGAGAGAGTCTAACTCGATTCGGATCAGTCCAGTTCTGGACAACCAATCCGTTCCGCTTTTCGTTATGGAACATTTAGTACATCATGAAATTCTACACTATTTAATTCCGGTTAAGAGGAGCAAAGGAAAACATATTATTCACGGGTTTGATTTTAAAAGAAGAGAAAGAGAATACGCTGATTTTTCCCGAGCAGACCTTTGGATCAAGCGTGAATACCAGCAGTATCTTAGAGATTGGCATTCTAAAAACGGAATTCGGACTTCTTCTCTAAGAAAGAGATACCTTTATACCTGAATCGAATATGGAAAAGATACTAGTCGTAGGATCCGGAGCTATTGCTGGCTTGTACGGAGGAAAACTCTCTCAAGCAGGTTGCAAAGTTGACTTTTTAGTAAGATCCGAAGTGGAGCTTCTCAGAAAGTGCGGCTTTCAGATCAACAGTGTTTGGGGGGATTTTCATTTTCATCCCGAGAACGTTTTCGGGCCTTCTGAAGACATAGATCTAGATAAATATGATTTTATTTTCTGCTGTTTGAAGGTTCTACCTGAAATTCGGATCAAAAAGATCTTGGGTAGGGAACCATCCAAGAATACTGCTTTGGTTCTTTTGCAAAACGGGATCGGTATAGAGGCACCTGTTTCCGAAGATTTTCCGAATTCTGAGATCATCAGTGGATTGGCATTCGTTTGTGCCAATCGATTGAGCCCTGGAGTGATTTCTCACATAGATTATGGGGCGCTGAATTTCGGATCTTGGAATCGCAATGACTCGCCTAAATCAAAACGAATCTCAGAATTATTTTCGAACGTAGGAGTTCCTACAGAATACTCGGATGACATTCGGTCGGCTCGATGGAAAAAGCTTATGTGGAATGCACCCTTTAACCCTCTTTCTGTCATTACAGGAGGATGCGATACAACTAGACTGCTTTCTGATCCAGTTTGCAAAAGGATGATTTTTGAGATCATGCAAGAAGTGCAGATGTTAGGCGAAAGTTTCGGTGCGGTCTTTCCAGAAAATTTCATTGAAAATCTAATGGATATGAGCGATAAAATGAAGCCTTACAAGACCAGCATGCTACTGGACTTTGAGGCAGGAAGAAAAATGGAGACAGAAGCCATCCTTGGGAATGCGGTACGAATGGCAAAAGAAAAGAATCTAGAGATCCCTCGAATCAATACTTTGTACGCGATTCTTAGATTTTTCCCATAAACCAAATCAATGAAATTAGAAAAGACCAAGATACTTTGCTTTGCGGCCTTCGTATTGAGCTGTTGTATTTTTCCGTTTCCATTATTCGCAGTCGATGCATTTGGTTCAGGAACAGACGCCGGATTTCAGGAAGCTTTCTTTCTTACGTCCAATCCTCTTTTTGGAAACTACCTGAATTATTCTAGTTACGATTCCTTTCGCAAAATCAAATACACGACTGATTTTTTAGAAGAACAGCAGGATCCCAAGGCTATTCAAATGGAAAGGGAAAGAATCCAAACGAGAAGATCGATGCTTACCTGGCACCAAGGCTTGGGGATGCTGACTTGGACTTTTTGGTTGGCAGCAAATCTCTCTGGGGAAAACGCATTGAGACACCTCAAAAGAGAGTACGAACCTTTTGCAAATTATCTTTTGCTTTCGAATCCGAATCAAAATGCATTAGCATATTCCTTACTGATACATGCATCTCCCTGGGATTCGGAAACACCGGGGAGCATTCACAAAAGTCTAGCTTATACTGCTTTTGGACTTTATCTGACTACGGCAACCATGGCAATTTTTGCACCGACTCGACCACTGGAAAGAGAGCCCGGACTGACAACGATTTTTACGCACAGAGCCATGATACTGATTCACCTGCCTGCGATGCTTTCCTTACCATTTATTGGAATGGATATAGCCAAAGAAGGACCGAGCGCGGCTCATAGAATGCAAGCCGTTGGCTGGGCAGGATGGGGAGCGTTATCGGTTGCGATTGCAGTATTTTATTTTTAGGAGAAGTTTTACGTGAGATTTTTTTTTCGTGCTAGCTTGACTTTCGGATTCCTTTTACTTCTGTTTTCCTTGAATAGCATTTCAGCTCAGGAGTTAAAGGTTTCGGAGAAAATCATAACGTTTGTAGTAGATCATCCTTTTGAAACGGTGAACGCAGAATGTGGAAAAGTAGTCTTAGAACCGAGTTCTTTTCCTTCGAAAGATTCCTATCCAAAAGTAAGTTCTATTAAGATCGAAATCCCGTTCAAGTATATCAGCTCCGGAGACCAAAACAGGGATTCTACAATTATTGAAAGTCTTGGTTATCCAACCTACAAGTCCGTAAGCTTTCAGTCTTCTAAAATAGTGGAAGCAGAAGGAGGTTGGGATGTCACCGGAAACCTGACGATCAACGGTGTGACGAAGCAAATCCAAGTATTCGCGAGCGGAACCAAGGATGCAGGAAAGGTTGTAGTCAAAGGAACTTTTAACGTAATGATGAGTGACTATAATGTGGTGCCGCCGAGTTTGCTATTCGTCAAGACCAGAGAGAAAGTAGTGATAAACTTCCAATTTACTCTACAACCCTAATCTAAGGGAGCTTACATTTGATTTAGTAATTTACGAATTCCTAATTCAAGGCCGTCGACGCTTAGAAAATACATAGGGAACACCTTTTTGATTTCATAAATCGTAGGAGCGTCCCAGTATCTTTTAGGTTCCGGATTCATCCAGATGCTGTCTTTAAAATGGTCCTTAATTCTCTTGAAGCTGTCCAAACCAGACTCTGGATCTTCAGGCAAACGGTGATCCGATCGGAACCTAGAATGATAAAATCCGTATGCCGGATCTAGAAGTTCATAAGGTGCCATATAAGCATCTCCGATCAGAATCACCTTGGTATCGTCCTTATGCGTTCTAAAAACCGTTTTTAGCGGGATCGGATTTCTCATATCTCCTTTGGGATACACGGAATCGTAAACAGCATTATGAAAATAGTAATATTTAAATTCCTTAAAATGGTTCATCTGGTGACCAGCGGAAAACAACTTGCTCACTCTTTCCGCGTAAGGAGTCATGCTGCCTCCGGTATCCATCAGAAGTAGAACCTTTATACCGTTCTTTCTAGTTCTATCAAATACCAGTTCGGTATCTCCCGCATTCCTGCAAGTGGCATCGATTGTTTTAGGTAAATCGAATTCTGGAATTCCTTCCTTTCTGAGATTTCGCAGTTTTTTTAGCGCAAGTTTGATTTGGCGAACATCGAGCTGTGAGTCCGTTCTGTAGTCTTTGTACCTTCTTTCCATCGCTTGGAAGACCGCAGACTTGCCTCCGCCCTCACCTCCGATTCTTACGCCGCTCGGATTGACGCCACCGTTACCGAAAGGTGAAGATCCTCCAGTTCCGATCCAATAGTTTCCTCCGTGGTGCTCTCCCTTTTGCTTGCGCATTCGATTCAGAAATTCTTCCCATAGCTCGTCTGGTGGCACCATTCCGGGAGGTAGCTTATTCGGATTTTCGTATACTGTGGAAAGCCAGTCCATCAGCTCCTTTCTAAGTTGTTCGGTTAATATTCCTTTTTCACCAAAAAGTTCGGTAAATACCAAGTCGAATGCATCGTAATACCTTACGTCTTTTACCAAACATAGCCTAGCAACAGTATAAAATTCTTTTAATGAAAGAAACGGTTTCCCTTGGGTTAGGACATCTACAGCTTTCAAGAAATCCAGTAATTCCACAGTAGAAAGTGGAATTCCTTCGGACTTTAGCCTGTAAAACAATGGGAAAAACATGATTTCTCTCTATCGGAAGAGTCTCAGATCTTCCTCGTTCTTCACAAGAGCTCCCAAAAATGGAATATTGGTATCATCCGAAAGTTTGGCACCCATGTGAGACAAAATTTGAATCCAATCCAATAGCTCGCTTGTTCCAGGCTTTTTCTTTAGATCATCCATTCCGCGGATCACGTAAAAAGTTTCGAGAGACCTCTTCATTAGATTTTTATCAATGTCTGGAAAGTGAGAAGTTATGATCGCACCCATAAAAGCAGGATCCGGAAAATCTATATAATGAAAAATGCACCTACGTAAAAATGCCGCCGGTAATTCCTTTTCGTTGTTCGAAGTAATGATCGTGAGCGGACGAATCTTAGCTACAATCCTTCTACCTGTCTCAGAAATCAAAAACTCCATTCTATCCAATTCCAAGAGTAGATCGTTTGGAAATTCGATATCCGCTTTGTCTATCTCATCGATCAGAACCACAGAAGGATTCGGATCCGAAAATGCCTCACCTAACGCGCCCAACCGAATATAATTTTCTATATTTCTTACCTTTTCCTTATCCTCTACAAATCTAGAGTCGTTCAACCTGGAAACTGCATCATAAAAATATAAACCTTCCTTCGCGAGAGAGGTGGATTTTACGTGCCATGTATAGAGTTTTCTTTTAAATTTTAAGGAAAGATATTCTGCCAGTAATGATTTTCCGGTTCCAGGCTCGCCCTTTATCAAAAGAGGTCTTGCTGTTATTTCAGAGACCGACACTGCTTCTTCCAATTCTTTGGATAGCAGATAGGTCTCAGGGCGGTTATGGGAATCAGGCATGAAAGGAATCTCCTTCTACCTATGTTTGACTGAGCTAAGTTGGATTAAAGGACTTTTCTCCATCGTTATTTGGGATTAGCGCACTTGAAACGCTACAGTATCTAAGATTTTTCCATCCTTTGGATCTCTAACGGAAAGCATAAATCCGCCTCTTTTAGGTTTCCAGTCCACAAAGCCTTCCTCGTTCTTCGCGATCCTTACGCCGTTTAATATCCATTCCAGCTCACGGTTCACAGAATTTGATCGGAATCTGATTCTTTCGCTTTCCGCCGGGATCTCCGGATCTAGAGCAAATATGTTTCCGGTTGCAGGATATACAATTTGAACTGACATCCCGTTTTGGTACTTGTTTTGGTTCGCATAGAAAATTCTTTCGATCGACTCCTTTGATACAAAAGTATCAGCAACTAAGTTTTGCTTTGGTCGCAAGTCCTCTACGATATGAATGACCTCCTTCCAAAGCGGAGCCGCTCCACTGACTCCGGAAACATCGTGCATCGGCTCCCCGTTCATGTTTCCAATCCAAACTCCAACTGTATAGTTTTTGGAAAATCCTACGCACCAGTTATCTCTCATATCCTGGGAAGTGCCCGTCTTTGCTGCGGTAAAAAATCGAGTGGCTAAATGATTCTCCCACTGAAAAGTAGGAGCCCTGTTTTCTCTTGAGGATAATATCTCGGAAACTAATCCTGCGGCCCTCGGCTCTAAAACTTTTCGAAAAGCAGTTTCTTTTTCTGTTTCCCAAGCAAACAGATTCGCTGCGGCTTCATCAGGATCAAAAGTAGGTTCGTTCCAATAACCTTCATTTGCGATGGTCCGGAACGCATTGGTCAGCTCCCAAAGAGAAACATCAGCTGTTCCCAAAGCCAAAGAAAGCCCGTAAAAATCGGGTCTTTGTAATTGAGAAAATCCTAATTCATTTAACAAAGAAACAAATTCAGGAACCCCAACCATATCCAAAACTTTGACAGCTGGAATATTTAAAGAAGAAGCGAGAGCCACCTTCGCTGGAATCGGTCCAAGATATCTACCTTCGTAATTTGTAGGTTTGTAGACTCCACCCAGCAATTCCCATTGAGTCGGCTGATCCAAAAGAATCGAATCGGGGAGTAATACATTCTTTTGAAACGCAAATCCATAAAGGAAAGGCTTTAGAGTGGAACCTGCTTGCCTCTTGGATTGTATTGCATCCATCAGATAGTGTTCGCTAGAAATTTTAGAATTTCCTATGTATGCGACGACCGCTCCGGTCTTATTTTCCAGAACCAAAACCCCGCCTTCTTTAGCATTCTTATCTTTTAATTCTAAAAGGACTCTTTCCATTGACTCCAAGGACTTGGTTTGCACACGTACATCCAAGGTGGATCGAAAGATTCCTGTTCGTAGTTTTGAAACCGGAGCCTCTTTGGATTTAAAAATACGATAGGTAGCATGATATGCGATCGTTCTAGAGTCAAACGTACCCTGTCTGATTTTCACTTTAGAATTTTGGATAATACTCGCATATCTATCGCAGAATTCAGGTTGGGCAATTTTTTTTGAAAGTGAGCAAGCTCTTTCCGCCCACTTTTGCTCTTTTATATTCGGATTCCGTAGTAGACTCACCAAAAGAACAGATTCCTCGGAACTCAAAGAACTAGGATCCACTCCAAAAATTTCTCTAGATGCTGCTCTCAAACCAACGGATTGACCTCTAAAAGGGATCAAATTCCAGTATGCCTCTGCGATCTGGGCTTTGGTCCAAGAATCTTCTAAAGCCCAGGCGAGCTCCATCTGTTTCCATTTGTCAAAAAGAGTTCTTCCCCCAGGTTTGGAACCGAGTAATATCCCGGCGAGTTGCATGGTGATTGTACTCGCGCCTCTTTTTCTTCCGGAAAAAATCCAGTCTTTCATTGCCGCGAACAGAGCGATTTTATCCACACCGGAATGTTCTAAGAATCTCTTATCTTCTTGCGCGAGCAAAGCAAATAGAAATGTCTCATTGATTTCTCTTTCTTCGACCCATTCAAGCATTCTAGTCTTGTGATTGAGACGAATGGAATGTAAATTGAATCCATTTCTATCTAAAAGAATCCCTTCACTCGGTCTGACCCAGTTTTTGAACTCTCGAAAACTAGGAACCTTTCCTTCTTCCCCATAAGAATCCAATAGCTCGGAAACCAAGACCTCCGCCTTCAATGCTCCCGATTTAAAAGGCAAAAGCATACATAACAAAAGTGTTATGGATGCTGCTCTTTTATCCCATTTTTTAGAATGCGTATTCATCTAAGCTTCTATTCCTTTGAGTCTATCCGCATTACCTCGTTCGGAACCATGGAATAAATATCTGGCTGATACAGAGCTTCCACTCGAGTAGGAGGAAGCTTGAAAGCACCTGGAGAATTGATTCTATAAAGATATTCTAATGTGGCTTCCCCTGGATAAAAAAGCTCATAGTATGCAGTGATGCCATCAAACTTTCTCTCCATAAAGCTAGGAGAATCCCATCTGTATTGTAGAGTTTCCGTAAGTAGAGAAGAGTCCCTTCCCAATCCTGAACCTAGAGCAGTCGCACCGGAAGGAATCGGATCTTTCAGCGCAAGCCAGGAAATCGAAAACTCGGAGCGAATCTTCAGCCTGACTTTTACGATATCGCCTTCCTTAAAAGTGGATTTTGGTTTTCCGCTTTCATCTAGAATTTCCTTGGAAACTCGAATCCCGCTATGGATAGGCGCTTTGAGGGGTAACGCAGAAATTGTACGAACCGTTGCATAAGGTTCCCCACTACCTGAGTGAGCAATTTCTAATTCGCTTCTTCCTGGTGGATAAACGAATTCCAATTTGGTTTCTTTCTTCTCCCAGTCGAAGGATTTCTGGCTGTTTGCAAGCTGGACGGTGGATTTTCCGCTGACTTTGGAAGTCTCGTAAATGCCAGCGTATTTTCTGAGTGCCAAAGCTCCGATTGCATTCGCCGGAGTAATATCCCAGTGACCTTTTCGCATTCCATTCAAAGCACCCCTTAATAACTTAGGCATGTCTTCCTTCCAAGTGCCATCCTTCAAAATCGAAGCGAGCAGTCTTACATGAACCGTATCGCGAGAAGAGAGCAGCCACCACAAATAAGTTTCTCCCTCCACAAGCTGAAGAGAAGTCCCTTGTATCCTTAGTCTGGCTCTCAAAACATCGTCTACTTTTTCTCTGCTTGTAGAATCCCAGTTCGAATTTCTGTAAAGATTTCTTAAAGAGATCAAGCTTTCGATCGGAAGTCGATTCGGATCTGTTTCTACCGAGCGGATTCTAGAAGATTCCACTTTTGTAAAATAAGAGATCGTCTCAAGCGCGGTAATTTTCCGAAGCAGAGTATCCGTGGTTGCTAAGGGAGAACTTCTATATAAAGTACCGTCAGCGAACCGATTCAATGCTGAAATCATTACGTCTCTAGATCTCTGTGGAATTTCCCAGTTAGATTCCGCGGATAGCAACAATGCGTAAGCGGTCAAAGGAACGCTTCCAAAAAAAGAATCTGGAAAGAACTTCAAAAGACCATCCGAATCGATGTATTTATTTAAGTTCGCCATAATCGCTTTCCAGGTTCTTTCATCGTACGTAGCAATCGTTCTAGAAAGCTGTTGTTCCAAGCAATCATACGGGTACTGGTTCATGTAAGTAGAAATACTTTCTAGTGGACCTCCTACAAGAGTTGAATTCAGTAAGATGTCCACCTTACCGCGATTTGGTTCTGCCTCGCTCGGTTGTTCTACCGATAGTTTTACGCTCGGCGAAAGTTGGTAAAAGTTTGCCTGCAACACTTGTTCCGGAACAGGGCTTTCGACTTTTTGTTTGTATCTAAGAGTATCTTGAAACGAAATCTCTTGTGCTTCCGTACTGAATTCATAGGACATCTCTTTGATTCCACTCGGAATGTTCAAATCCCAGTGAATTGTCTTGGATTCGTAGGCATTTAGGCGAATCGACTTAGGTTCCAGCTGAATAGAAGGATTTGTCTTTAAGCGCAGTTGAAGGTCCAATCCTTTGTTAGAAGTGTTTTTTAGAGCCAATCCTGCTCTAGAAAGATCCCCTTCTCTTGCAGTGGGAGAAACACTAGGGTACGCCAAAATTTCTTGGTTGGTCCGAATTGTAGTATGAGCACTTCCAAATCTATCTCTTCCTGAATATGCGACCGCAACCACTCGGAAAGAAGTGAGCGAATCGTTTAAGGGAATTTCCACTTCCAGTTCACCGGCTTCGTTCGGAATCAGATCTGCTTTCCAAAAAAGTAATGTATCAAATAGCTCTCTAGTATTTGATCTACCTCCTCCACCTCCGGGAGCAACACTCTTCAAACCGAAATGTCTTCTACCGATCACGTACATTTGTGCAGTCGAAGTATTCACCTGTATCCCTCTAGGAGACATCATCGTTTTCAACAGATCCCAGCTTAGATTCGGCTTTAACTCCAAAAGACCCTCATCTACAGCAGCCAGGGTCACTCTGGTTTCCTTTCCTCGAGACGAATTCAGCCCGACTACCTGTACTTTTACTTTTGCCTTTTGCCTAGGCCTGTATTCTGATTTTTCGGACTGAACTTTCAAACCTAGTTCGAAAGGTTTCCATCCGACCTGAATCTCTGCGAGTCCGAGACGGAAAGAAGGCTTCGCTAAATCTACCAAAGCAGTTGCTGCAGGAGATTCAACCCTTCCCCGAACTGCGAGTACTGACACAAATATATTCGGGCCGTAGTTTGCTTCGATTGGAATCTCGATCATAGGAGATTTAGAATCCAAAACTTTCGTAAATGATTTCAGAACTCCTTCTCTTTCAACCGTAACAAGAGCTGTCGCATTCTTAAACGGCATTCTAACTTGGAATCTTGCAGTTTCCCCGGGCTCGTACTTTCTTTTTTCCGGGATCAAATCCATTCTATCGTGATCAGTGGATCCGAACCAAATCTCCTTTTCACCGACGACCCAAACGGATGTATGAGAATAAGAATTTCCACCGTCCGCATTTGACTCTAGATAGATTTCTCCGGTTTTATCCACCGATCCTTCACAAAGAAAGGTCCCTTTGCCGTCCGACTTTCCGGAACAGATTTCTCCCAAATCCTTCTTGTCCAATCTATGTTCGTATGAGTAAAAACCACCCACCAATCTTTTCCGGTGAGAAATGTATTTTACGGAAATTGCATGTACACTGACTTTCTTATCCTTCACAGGATTTCCGGAAAGGTCCGAAACATATACTTTCGATTTAATTTTGGATTTTACTGCGACCCAAGATTCGCTTTGGATTGCAGTTAGGATTTTTTCTGGATAGATCTGAAAGCTTCTCCCGATGGTTTGTATCTCACCGTTCGGATCCTTGAATTCCATCTCCATTTCCAAAGATTGCACGCTGTCGCTGATCGATGGAATCTGTATCTTTTCGGATACGAATCCGTTCGCATCCGTTTTGGAAGTAAGTTGCTGGTACGAAGGCTTTTGATTTTCTTCTTCCGATTCCTCTCCATAGTAATAGTTGGATTGTAAGGATCTTTCCGCCTTTCCCCTGGCAAATATTATATCCGGAAATTGTGCAAAGTTCGTGCCGTAACCGCCTTTCACCACGGACCGAAGTGTCACAGGCAATAGTCCTGCGGTTCCACCAGAAAGATACTGCACCTTGCCGGAAACAGAAACCTGTTTTGGAGCAATTAAGGTGGAAGAGTCCGCCTGCAGTTCTGCCTTCAGCAGAGGTACCCGAAACTGAGCGCAAGTAAAAGAAGTGGAATATACTCTGTTTCCGTTGGGCAGCACGAAGAAAATAGAGTATTCTCCTAGAATGGATTCCTTCGGAATCTTATATTTTGTTTCTGCGGAATAAGTGGAAGACCACTTCACAGGTAGCTTTATCTCTTGGCCTGTTTGAGCGTGGATCAGTAAAACTTGGACAGGAATCTCTTCATTTTTCGGATAACGAAATCCGGAAGAGTTAGGAACCCTGAGTACATGATTCATACTCACCGTTTCTCCTTCTCGGAACAAAGCCCTGTCCAAGACAGTAGTATATCTGAAGTCTGCGCCTTCTCTATAGCCCGTATGAACATTGAATCTCCAGGGTTGGATTCCATTGTCCCACTGCGTATGAGTGAAAGAAAAATCGTCTCCTTTCTTTGCTAAAACAAGAAGTCCGCTCTCATAATTCCTCCAGCTGCACCTGGTCACAGCGCTAGGAAAATTTCGAATCATTGCCTGCCCGCTCTGATCCGACTTTCCTTGCCAAACTACATTCGCCTTACAATCGTAAATCGAGATTTCGGCTCCTTCCACAAGGCTTCCCTTGTCCAAGGAGGTAATCCAAACGAGAGATCCTTCTTTTCCCCATTTAAAGTGTACCGATAAATTCGTAACCAAGGCCCCTGTTTTCACAAACATAGGCTGGTCGCTACCGTACAATGAATTTCCCAAAATCCTGCTTTCGATTTCTACGATATGAAAACCTGGTTCTTTGAGCGGAATCCCGAGCACTTCAAATTTTTTTCCAGAGCTGGGAGAAGGTAAAGAAAAGGACTTTACACTTTTTTGATCTTTATATCCGTTAAACACAGATTTGTCGTCGTCCATACGATCTAAATTCTTCAACCAATAGTAGATATCCTGGACCTGGTCTGGTTTCAGTACGAATGACTTTGCTTGCAATTCACCGGATTTGTTTGAGTTTCGATTCTCCTCTTTTTTCCCACCTGTAATAGATTCTAGGAACTCCTTCCCTTTTTGCTTTAGAGAATCCCACTGTTCCTGCACTCCGCTTTCATTTCCTAAACCGGGGGGAGATTTTAAGGATTTCGCCGGAACGAGAGCTTCTATATTTCGAATCGTGACAGGTAAAAGAGTGTCCTGAGTTCTTTCTAAAATTCCGAAGACTGAAGAAAATTTTGCGAGTGGAGGAAAATCATCCGTCTTGAATTGCAGAGGAAAAGAAGCAAAATTTGCGAGCGGTCTACCGGATTCGTCTTGGATTCCTTTGGGTAAAATTACCTGAAATTTGCTTTTGGGAGGAAAGGGAGGACGAAAGACTACAGATTGATTTCCGTATCCATAGTAATCTTCACTTTCTTCACTCGCAGAAGAAGGCTGGATCAATTTGCCATCTTCTGTCTTGAGTCTGATTTGATTTTTCCAAGAAGAATCAATCGGAGCAGAAAAGGTAACATAGACCGATGAGATCGGCATGCAATCCGCTTTTGCATTTACTCTTTCACAGGAAAATCCAGCAGTGAAAGAATCTCTCACCACAAATGTAGTTGTCCAATCTGAGGAGGCTGGAATGCCGCTGAGAGTTTTGATCCCCTTCTCTACCAGAAGCCTTACCTTTTTTCCGGAAGGAAAAGTTTGTTTGGCGGAAATTACCCAGGTAGTTTTTCTTTCGTTCTCTTGGGTAAATACTTTTAATAGTTCTTCTCTTTCCTTACCTTGAATAACCCGAACCGGAATTTTATTTTCCTGGTTCTCGATAAAGAAAAACAACTTATCTTCGATCTGGTCCTTAGAAGTTTCTGAGTCGAATCTTAGAATAAAATATTGATCTTCCCGGATCCAAGATCCCTCGTAAGGTTGTACCCTGGAAATTGTAGGACCTCCTGTGTGAAATCTAAATACCTGACCGGCTTGCAGTACATTTCCGGAAACGGACTTTGCTTCTAAAGTAGTAAAAGTGCATTCGATTCCTCCGGGAAGTACGGAAGAGAATTCGTAGGCCCAGTCAGTATCCGTAATCCATCTTTCTTCTCCCTTGATTGGGCACTCCACTTGAAATGGTTTGACTCCTCTTTTCGGATCTCCCAAGGGCACCATTGGTTCTTTAAATCGAACCTGTACCTGGCCTACCTTTTTGATCTCTCCTTGTGGAGAAAAAGAAAACTGTACACTATCCCCGAACAGGTTGAGAAAGGGAAGAAATAAGAAGAGAAATGCAATGTTTCGGAAAGGAAAGGTTGATTTGGAGCAGATTCGGTTCACACAGGTCCTCGGAAAGAAGGTGAGGCTTCTGTCTTCCGCCGAATCACAAACCAAAGCAAGCGATTTATCCTGCGATATTCACATCCGAAATTAGAACATCTGGTACTTTGATCGAAGAATAAGTGTCTGAATATTCGTTCGAGATCCCTTCTATGTTCTTCAGTAAATCAAAGAAATTTGTATTCATAGTGATTCGATCTACGGGATATTGAGGGACTCCGTTCTTGTAATAAATCCCTTGGATTCCGATGGAGATCTCTCCGGAAACATGACTACAACCTGCACCGCCCTCTAACTTTGTAATATAGATACAATGATTGTGCGCGGACAATAGTTCCTCTTTTGTACTAGAGCCGAATGGAACGATCAAATTGGAAAATGCTGTGCCCGCCCTTCCCGAATAAGATCTGACCCCGTTTCCGGTGGGAGGAACTCCTTCCTTTTTCGCGGATTCCAAATTGTGCAAGTAACTGGACAATTCACCGTTTTTCACGACCGTTCTAGGGTGAGTCAATACTCCCTCGGAATCAATCAGCCTAGAACCGGGAAAATCAGGAAGATGGGGTTCGCAAAGAATCGAAAGTCCGTTCCAAGCGATTTGTTGTCCTAATTTTCCGAGCAGTCTAGATTGCCCTTTTTGCACCGAATCCGCAAAGAAAGGAGAGCTGAACATACCGAAAATCTGAGGACTGATTCTGTTGGAAAGTACAACAGGATAAACCCCACTACTCAAAGATTTGGAACCAAGTAATTCTGTGGCACGGTTCTTTGCCTCGTTCACAATTTCGGAAACTGAAAGTCGATTCAGATTTCTACCAGACCGAAAGAAGCTTCCGGTTTTCTTAATATTCCCATCCGTTGCGACCATCCCGGTTCCGGCATAAACCATATTCGTTTTTCTGAATACGAATACTCCCTTCGAATTCGCGATCACGCTTTCGGTCTTGCTCTTTCCTACGCCCACTTGCGGAACATTTTCTATTCTAGGATCCGATTTCCAAGCGGCTTCATCTAAATTCTTTCCGAGCTCCCTCATCCAGGCAAACCCTAAAGTTTCCAAAGAAGGATCGTACTGCTTTAGATCCAGATCCGGAAGCTCTTCCGGTTCCGGAAGATCCAGATCGAGTGGATCTGTAATGCTAGTTTGGTCTAGAGCATCCTGGAGCATTCTAGTCAAAGCTTCCGCGCTGAATCTTTCACTATAAGAATATCCTGGTCTAGAACCGACGAGTACTCGAATTCCGAGTCCTCTCGATCTAGAAGTTTCTGTCTGGGAAATCCTTCCTTTAAAAACCTCTATGCCGGTGTCTTCGGAATCGGTTGCGATCAAATCGAATTGGTCTATGTTTCTCTTTTTTCCTTCGTCTAAAACGAATCTAGCGGCTGACTCTAAATTCATTCAGCGCCCGCCTACTAATATTTCATCTACCTTAATCGAAGGCTGGCCCACAGTCACCGGAATCGATCCAGAGCCTGCTCCACACACTCCAGCCGCCAATTCCAAATCTGAGCCGACCATCGAAATCAAAGGAAGTATTTCGTGCCCTTTCCCGATCAAAGTTGCTCCTCTTACGGGCTCAGCTAGTTTACCGTTTCGAATTACATAGCCTTCTTCTACCGCAAAGTTAAATTCGCCAGTGGCAGGATTCACGGAACCGCCGCTCATCCTTTTTGCATAAAGTCCGTTCCCTGCCGAAGCAAACATGTCTTCTAAAGAATCCTTTCCGGCTGCGATAAACGTATTTCTCATCCTAGCCACCGGTGCATACTGATAAGATTCTCTTCGAGCGCTTCCTGTTTTTGGAGCGCCAGTTTCGATCGAACCGACTCGATCGCTCAAATAAGACTTTAAGATTCCATTCTCGATCAATAGTGTTCTTTGTGTCGGAGATCCCTCATCGTCAATTGCCAAAGTACCATACTGAGACTCAATGGTTCCGTCGTCATAGGCGGTAAGATTAGAGTGTGCGATCTTTTCTCCCAACTTACCTACAAACGGAGAGGAATTCCTGCGAATTGCTTCGGTCTCTAAAGGATGGCCGCATGCCTCATGGAAAATCACTCCGCCGAATCCATTCCCCATTACGACCGGCATTTTTTTTCCTTCGATATACCCTGCATCGAGCATGAATAACGCACGATCAGCTGCTCTGCTCGCTAGTTCCGCGGAACCCAGCTGATGAAAAAACTCATAGCCTTTTGCAGCACCAGGAGATTCGCTCGCAACAAATCTTTCTCCATTTTTCTCCGCGGTAACAGAAAGATAAAATCTGCTTCGTACTCTCAAATCCTCGGCCCAGACACCATCTGAATTCGCGATCATGATATTTGTTACAATGTCAGAAGCGCTCGCTCCAACCTGAGCGATCTTAGAAGAAACTTTCCGAGCGATAGAATCACAAGATTGCAGAAGATCTAATTTTACATTCGGTGCAATTGTCCTGGGATCTACGATCTGCGGAGAAAATCTGGTTTCTCCCACGAAATTCGTAAGTAGGAATTTAGAATTAGGAACACTCTTAGATTCCCCTCTGGAATCCGCGAGGAGATCAATCAAAGATAGAAGGTGATCTGTATCGTCGTTACTCGTATAAGCATAGAGCACATCAGTTCCATAGATTAAACGAATTCCAATTCCGTAATCCGTCGCGGCCACTGCCTGCTCTATTTTTCTATCTCTTAAAGAAATGGAGGAATTTCTAGATTCTTCCTCATAGATTTCTACAAAATCTGCTCGCCTGCTTTTGCCTGCCTCGATCAGTTTTTCTGCCTTTCTTTGATCCATACTTTCCCGTACACCGGAAATTCCCGGTCAGATATTTCCCTAATTCTTATTCCGTTTCTAAATTTGGAAATGGAATGCCCGCAGGAGGTTCCAAAAGTCCGTCTAGGGCAAGTCGGATATACTCCGGTCCTTTTAGTTCTTCGTATCTTGGAACCAAGTGAAAGTGCATGTGAGGAACTTTTTCCGCGATCGACACGGTGTACACTTTTTTGGGCGAATACTTAGAGTAAATCCAGGCGCTGGCTTTCTGCAATGCTTTTCCAAAATCCAGAAACTCTTGTGTCGTCCATTCCGTATAGTTTTCCAAATGCCGAAATGGCTCAATGTAGAGATACCCGGGCAATTTTTTCTCAGGTTCAGAATGCCGAATCAGAAAGTATTCAGTCCTAGCAATTTCTCCAAAGATCTTTCCGGACTTCAGAATCCTGCAGATTGCGCAGGCTTGGTTTTCATTTGCAGAATCCAGGTTAAACCCCGGAAAATGATGTGTTATACGTTTTAAATCGATCGTAAACTCGGTGAATATATTCCAGATTGGAACAGAATCTAACGATGCAGCGATAAAAATGATACCTTTCCAGATCGATTACGTTTCCTTCAGAATCCATATATTCCTTGAGTAAACTTTTGACCATTCCTAGAAACAAAGATCTGTCGCTCTTATTATAGCCTGATTTTGCGTAACGAGTATTTTCCAGGATATCCACAAATGCCTGGGCAGATCGCAAAAACTCGGTTTCATCGGAAAGATACCTTCTTCTCTCCTCTTCCGAAAAAGTGGATAGATAGTCATGAAACAGAGCGAGTTGTATGGATTCTACAAGGGATCCTGTGTTTTCCTTAGCTTGTATATAAAAAGGAGTTCCTATACTGTATTCTACGAAATCTTTCCAAGAAGATTTCGTAGTTTCAATTCTATGTAGATCTTTTAGGTTCATGCCTTTTTCCGCTTTATCTATCCACTTGACTATTCACTATGGGATATACAGGAAAATTCGTTCGAATGTCAAAGGTTTTCCGCATCTTCCGATTTGTTTTCACTCATTGTATCGTTTTCTTTTCGATTCCGGTGTTCGCATCCGAAACAAAACTAGAGTGGAGCTTAGATCGTATCTTAGAAATTTTGCAGCACCCGATTCTATTAGAAGAAAGAAAAGTAAAAGAAATCTCTCAACAATATTACCAAAATCTAAGAAATGAGACGGAAGATTCTATTTTAGCTGCTCTAGAATCCGAATTCGACAAAATTACACCGAAGACCAAAGAGTTATCTCCTTCGGCGAAACTCAATTTGGCCTATGTTCCCGCTTTAGGCGGCCTGTCCGTGGAAAAATTTCTCGGAATTCCGTTTACCTACCAATCTGAAACTACTGATTTTCCCGCCTCCGACGGGCTGTTAGAATTTCAAACCAAGAAAGCACTCATTCGCTACTATTTTAAATCTGTGACAAATCCTTACCTAAACAATTGGAAGGATCTAGGAATCAACGGAGACTTTTTTCTATTCTCCAATCGCGGGGCCTTGCTTCTCTGCAAGACTACCCAAGAAGGGATAGATTCCGAAACATTAGATATCCGGGAAATAAGATCCAGGTACCAGACCCTCAGTAAAAAAAATTCGGATGTGGATTTGATCGAAACCGATGAAACGATTCTATTCTATTTTCCGAACCAATCCTTAAAAGCATTTTACGTTTTACTAACGATTAAGATCTTATTGGTACTACTTTCCATATTTATAATTTTCCAGTACGGACAACGCTTCTGGAATTTTCTTGAAGATCAAAGAAAGCGTAGCTTAAAGGCCCAAGCAAGATTCTTGAAAGACCGAAAAATCCTGGAATCTGAATCCGAGTCAAGTTCGGATCGCTTACTTCCTTAGACGCAAAATACTGCAAGCATATTTACTATACAAAATTTAAGATTTTTTTCACAATTGGGCCCATTTTTTTGGTGACATAAGAGTGATTTCCGGAGAATCTTTTCCCAGGAAATCTGAGTGTTTTTTGAATAGAGCCTGGAATTTGTCCGGCACGGATGCTATGCTGAATTCTATTGAGAACAGCATTCTCCTAGAAAAATGCAAAGAAATTCTATAAAGGGGGAACCGTTTCTTGGCAAAGGCAAAAGAAGGAGCTAAAGAATCGATGAAAAAGCAAAAGGAAGAAGCCCAAGGATTGGACGAATCTAAAAAGATGGCAATCGATCAGGCAATGACCCAGATCGAGAAGCAATTTGGAAAAGGTTCTATCATGCGCTTAGGTGCAGAATCCGCAAAGGCAGCGATCCCTGTCATTCCATCTGGTTCCCTGGACTTGGATATCGCACTCGGAATCGGTGGTTATCCGATCGGTCGAATCGTAGAAATCTATGGTCCGGAATCTTCCGGAAAAACTACGCTGACTCTATCAGCGATCGCTGAAGCGCAAAAGAGAGGCGGTGTGGCCGCATTCATAGACGCAGAACATGCTCTGGATCCTTCGTATGCAAAAAAGCTCGGAGTAAATCTAGAAGAACTTCTCGTTTCCCAACCGGATAATGGAGAAGAAGCATTAGAAATTTGTGAATCTCTAGTTAGAAGTAACGCAATCGACATTATCGTTTTGGATTCGGTGGCGGCTCTAGTTCCCAAAGCAGAGATAGAAGGCGATATGGGAGACGCACATATGGGATTGCAAGCAAGATTGATGTCCCAAGCATTGCGGAAACTTACCGGAACAATTTCCAAATCCAGAACCGTCGTAGTTTTCATTAACCAAATTCGTATGAAAATCGGAGTCATGTTCGGCTCCCCGGAAACTACTACCGGTGGGAACGCACTCAAATTTTACAGCTCTGTTCGTCTGGACATCCGGAAAATAGAAACCTTAAAGGAAAAGGAAGAGGCTACAGGTAACCGGGTCAGAGTCAAAGTAGTGAAGAATAAAATGGCTCCTCCGTTCCGGCAGGCGGAATTCGACATAATTTACAATTCTGGAATTAGCCGAGAAAGTTCTCTCGTTGACCTGGGAGTAAAACACGACATTATTAGCAAATCGGGCGCTTGGTACTCATATAATAGCGAAAAGATTGGACAAGGAAAGGAATCCGCAAAAGAATTCCTGAAATCCAATCCTGACATAGCGCTTCAGGTTGAGAATATGATCCGGGATTTGAACGGATTGCCTCCAATTAGTGGGCAGGAAGTCAAATCTACATCTGCGGAGGAGGATGACATCCAAAAGGCCGCAGGTTAGCAACAGTTACTGGCTTTCTTTTTAGAAACCATTGATCGCCGGATGGAGTCCCCATCCGGCGTTTTTTTATTAGGATACAAAATGACCGAAATTAGCGTAATTGGGGCCGGAGGATTTACCGGTCAGGAACTACTTAGAATCCTTGCACAGCATCCAAAATGGAAAGTTTCTCATATCACAAGCGACAAGCTTGCAGGCAAAAAACTCTCCGAAGTATTTCCCAGTCTCCCATTTCCTACAGACCTAACCTTTCACAAACACGAGGATAAGATTCCGAAAGATTCACTGGTAGTGCTGGCTGTTCCAAACGAAGCGTCTTTACAGTTAACGCCGAATCTTTTAGATGCTGGTCACAAAGTAATCGATTTATCAGGAGTCTATCGACTTCACAACCTTTCTGAATTCGAAAAGACTTATAAACTAAAACATACTAGTTTTCATCTAGTCGAAAAAGCAGTCTTCGGAATTCCGGAAATCTTTCGGGAAGAATTAAAAGGAGCAGACTTTGTCTCCAACCCAGGGTGCTATTCCACTTCGGTGATTCTTTCCGTGTATTTATTAGGCGACCTGAGAAAAAAACTTAGGCCCCGTATTGTAGCAGACTGCAAGTCCGGTGTGAGTGGAGCCGGTGGTCGCGTAGAAGATGGAGGATATCCTTTTACAAGCGTTCACGAAAACTTTCGGGCTTACAAGGTTTTGGCCCACCAACACGAGCCCGAAATTACGGAATACTGTTATTCCAAATTAGGAAGCCCTTTCCCGGAAGTTTTATTCGTACCACATTTGCTCCCGGTGTATAAAGGAATTTTATCAACGGTATATTTAGAGCTGGACGAAGAACAGGATCAGGATGTACTCCAGGTCTTGAAAAAGAATGCGAAGGGAGAACCGTTCCTGCGCATCTTAAATACTCCTGAGGAAGTGGAACTTTCCAAAGTGCAAGGGACCAATTTTCTAGATATTGCGGTACGGCAGAGAGGGAAAAATATCACACTACTCGCGGCTCTGGACAATCTACAGAAAGGTGCCGCTGGACAGGCTGTTCAAAATATCAATCTTATGTTAGGCGAAAAGGAAACCTTGGGACTGCTACCTTAGAACGAATACGGGGCATTCAATCGCATGGAAAAACAGAGCATCTACCATCTGGTTCGTGATTCTTGCATTGCATTTCAAGAAAGACCATTGCATTGGTGCTGGGACGAAAAGCAGCGCACATTTACTGGAATTTCCTACGGCGACTGGAAAGAGTCCTTGGCGCAGCTCTCCGCATTTCTGCTCCAAAAAGGAATGAAAAAAGGAGATAAGATAGGACTGGTTTGCGACAATCGAACCGAATGGTCTCTGTGTTCTTTTTCTATCGTCTGCGCCGGAGGTGTCGATGTTCCGCGAGGCTGCGACGCTAGCTCCGAAGACTTGGAATATATTTTAGAACATACCGAATCCAGAATTCTGTTCGTAGAAAAAGACGGAGTTCTATCCAAACTTTTAAAGCATTCCAAGGCTCTGTCTCGCTTGGAAACGATGGTACTGATCGAAAGCGAGGATTCTTATCCGAAACTTGCCGAAGTTAAATCAAAGTTTCCTAAATTAGAAATTCTGACTTTATCTGAAGCGATCTCGGTCGGGCTAGCCTACTTCCAGAAAAAAGGAAAGGAAGCGGTCAAGAGCATCGGAGAATCTCTGACCGGAAATGATATCGCGACGATCATCTATACTTCAGGAACCACAGGATCGCCTAAAGGTGTGGTTCTAAATCATAGAGCGTTCACCTGGACAATCGAGCAATTGCACCAATTTGTTCCGATTTCGTACGAAGACAGAACCGTAGTTTTTCTTCCGCCTTGGCATATTGCGGAAAGAATATTAGAAACTGCATTGTTATCCTGGGGAGCTTCCATGGCCTGTTCCGGCGTTACTCAGCTCGCGAGAGACTTCGGAATTATAAAACCCACAGTCTTAGTTTCGGTACCTAGAGTTTGGGAATCATTGTACAGACGGATTTGGGATACTGCAGAAAAAGGACCTTCTTGGAAGTTTCGAATTTTCCAAACGGCTGTGCGACTGGCTGAATTTTATAGCTCCGTATACGATACATTGTCCGGAAATTATGCTCTAACCGAAGATGAGTCCTCGGATGAAAAATTTCGAGACAAGCTGGTTGCTTTTGCAATTTATCCGCTCGTATTTTTAGCCAATAAACTTTCACTGAAAATTTTAGCTCCCGTACGCGCTTCGTTAGGTGGCAAAATTCGATTCGCTTTTTGCGGAGCCGGTGCCATGCCGCCTAAAATCCAGTTTTTCTTTCGTTCGATCGGAATTCCGATTATAGAAACCTACGGAATGACCGAAACCACCGGAATGGGCGCAATGGGAAGTTTTCCGATTCCAAAAACCGGAGCAATAGGTCCGGTTTTTCCCGGAGCTCATATCAAACTCGTGGACGAATCCGGAAAGGTGATCAGTCAGCCAGGAGAGAAAGGAATTTTATGGCACAAAGGACCCCACGTCACAGTCGGTTACTATAAAGATCCGGATCGGAATAAAGTGTCATTGCAAGAAGGATGGTTTGATTCTGGAGATCTATTTGTATGGACCAAGTCTTCGGAATTGAAATTTGCAGGAAGGGTAAAAGATACAATCGTCCTTTCTTCCGGAGAAAACGTAGAGCCTGAACCGATCGAATCCAAGATTACTGAAACAGGATGGGTACAATACGCAATTGTCGTGGGTCAGGACCAGAAATTTCTGAGCGTACTCATCGTCCCCCAATTTCAGAAACTCAGAGACCATTTTGCCTCAGAAGGAATAAAACTTGAGGAAGAAGATGATAAACTAGCCCAAAATCCGAAAGTACTTCAGTTTTATAAAGACTTGGTCAAATCCACAATTTCCTCCAAAAATGGCTTTAAGAATTTTGAAAGAATCTCTGGCGTTTCACTAATCGAGAAAGAGTTTGAAAAAGGTCGGGAATTGACAGAAACTATGAAGCTTAAAAGAAACGTGGTATCCGAACTCTACGCTTCTAAAATCCGGGAGATGTATTCTTAGGTATGAGTTCCTTCCAAGACAACGATCAAATTCTTTTTTGCGGAGCCTTTTCCGGAGAAATCGACAAGATTCTGCAGCAGAAGGAATTTATCGTCTTAGAAACCGGTGTTGGATTATTGCCTTCTGCCTTAAGGCTACAATCTTACCTGCTGGAACAATCTCCAGAAAAACTGCCTAAATCGGTTTTGTTCATCGGATCCGCCGGAGTTTATCCTTGGTTACCCAGAAAGGATTGGGAGGGAAAATTCGGCCTCTCTCATAGTTTCGTAAATTATGAAATTGCGTATTTGGACAAGAAAGTTCGAATCCCGGATTTTCTGACTTTAAAAACCGAATTTCCTCCACCAGCACTTCCTTCGTTTTCTATAGAACTCTACAAAACAGGAACCAACGGAACTGGATCCGTTACTTTGGAAGACCTTTCACCAAGGGCAGCGGACAGACTCAAAGGAGAAGGAATCGGATTCGAAAGTATGGAAGCATACGGCATCGCTAAAGTTTGCGAGTCCTTTAAAATTCCGATGGCGAGTCTATTTTCACTCACAAACAGGGTCGGGCCAAAAGGCAGCGAAGAATGGAAGAATTCCTGGAGAAAGCTTTCCGACAAATTGCAAGAAGCAATCATCTCTGCTTACGTGAAATCATGAGGTTCTTGTCTTAAGTTCCGAGGGAAAGAAGAGCGATCTTATTTCTTTCAAAGCCGCTTCCGCTTCTAGCTCTCCCTTTTTGATGATTTCCTTATACCTTCCGAAATCAGTAAATGCAAACTCCTCGATATGCATATTTACGAATAAATCCATCTTCTCTTTTCTGAGCTTGGTGATTTCTCTACCTTCTAAAGTAATCGCTCTCGCCATAATTTTTAGGATGGGAGGATAAGTGATATCTTCCCATAGGTTCTTGAAGAAGGATTTTCCAGTTACCTTTCTGTCTTCCAACAAACGTACAATTGCATCATCTCTCAATGGGGAAACATTCACGGAAAGAATCACGTCCGCTCCTTTCCTGCGGATCAAGTTCTCGGGTACGTTATTGATCACCCCGCCATCTACAAGCAAATGATCTCCTCTGAAAATTGGAGGAAACATTCCGGGGAGACTCATCGCCGCAGCTAACGCTTCCCAAACAGGTCCTTGGTCCATTACATATTCCTGACCGCTATGCAGATCTACCGCGGAGGTGGAAAAAGGAATTTTTAGGTCTTCGATGAGTTGAGAACCGAAAGCGGTTTTGAGCATCTTAAGCATTTTCTTTCCTTTGAAAAACGAGATCAAAGGAATGGTCGGGTCAAAAGGTTTATCTATCCCGCCGAAGAATTTATGGACCGTCTTATGGATAGAATCCGCGTTTTCTCCTTTTGCATAAAGAGCAGCGATCACAGCACCAAAGGAAGAGCCGGAAACATAATCGAATCGAATCCCTTCCCTTTCTAATACTTTAAGCAAACCCACATGCGCGAGCGCCCTGGCACCACCGCCGCCCAAGGCTAAACCTCTTGTTTTGGAAACTAAGTAGCGTGCAAAAGTTTCTCCCCTATGAAAGACTTTTTGGTTTCGAATCGTGTCTTCCGGCAATAAACCCTTGTCTGATACGATAATTCTGGAAGTCCTACCTGCAAAATTTCTAATTCTAGGCTTCCAATATTCTATGGTCTCTGCTTTCTTTTTGGCATTCCTTTCTGGATTCTCTTCCCAAAATACGATCTGGTCACATTGCTGTACTACCTTATCGAATTCAGGGAGCAAACCAGGACTCTTAAAAAATAAATGCAGTACTGGTGATTTTCTTCTAAGTTGAGATATCCCCCGGATCATCTCCGGGACGGCCTGGTCCTTGAAAGTCTCGATTTTATACAGGGAAACATGACCTTCATGACTTTTCCTACCGATTTCAACGATCTGGTCCAAGTGCACCTTAAAATCATCAATATCCTCTAATGGGATATGGCAGATCAGACGCCTAGGAGCCATGAGAGCCTTGGAATCCATATCGATGACTTCTTTCATCCGGATTCCCATGAGCCTCATTAAATTTTGAGAAAGTATTTTTTCCTTTGCGGCGAGTTTTAAAAAGTACTCACCATCCAGTACATAGAGCAAGGTGTCCAAAACCGCAGTTGCGTATCCGGAATGGACAGATCTGGTAAGAACGCTGCTCTCTGCAAAAATATCCCCTTCTCCTAAGTAGCGAATCGTTTTCCCGGCCTCACCGAGTGTGACCATAACTTCGCCGTGACGAATGATGTAGAGCTCTTTGGATATTTCGCCTTTGTAATAGATTACGTCGTGGTTATAAACGTTCCTTTCTTCGATATGTCTGTAAATTTGGACAAGCAACTTCCGAGGAAGATTTTTGAACAGCGGAATGGATACTAAGAACTGTAGCGCTTCCGGAGGAACGAGTCTTTTCATTCGCGTGTATCCTACTGGAATCTGACTTCTTTGTAAAGTATGATCTTACAACCTTTCTTGGTGTTCCGGCAGAACTTAAAGCGAGAGTAAATCTCTTGATTTTTGTCTTTGAAATAAAAACCTAGCTCCGATGAACTTAGATTCCGCCTCAGTCGTATCCGTTTTTCAGAAATCGGTTCAAGACTGGCATAGAAAGGAGGCGCTTTCGGAAAATCCGTTTTCCAAATCGTCTCTCGAAGGTCTATTTTACCAGAAAAATCAAATCGACACCATCCAATGGCATGTCGAGGACGAAATCCGACGTCCTGATCTACCCGATAGCGAACTCGTAAAGCTCAAACGGAAAATCGACTCCCTGAACCAGGAGAGAACTGACCTTGTAGAGCAAATTGACGATATGATTTCGTCAAAATATAAAGACGTTCCTAAAAAAAACAGTGCTAGGATGAACTCTGAGACTCCAGCTTGGCTCATTGACCGGATGAGTATCCTGGAGCTTAAGATCTATCATATGGAAGAACAGACCCATCGTAAGGATGTGTCCGAGACCCATCTCAAGAATTGCAAAGCAAAGCTCGAGATTCTTTTGGAACAGAGAAAGGACTTATCAGTTTGCCTGGATGAGCTTTTGGATGATCTTTCCAAGGGTGACAAGTTTTACAAGGTTTACAGGCAAATGAAAATGTATAACGATAAGAACCTGAACCCTTCCCTCTACACGAAGAAAGCATGAATATATTAGTGCTTCGATTTTCAGCAATGGGAGACGTCGCTTTAATGGCCCCCGCGCTGATTGCGATTGCAGCTAAATATCCGAATCTGCAGTTAACGGTGGTTACACGCGGTAACTACGCGCCTTTCTTTTATAATATTCCGAACGTTCATGTGATCGGCATCAACCTAAAGAAATACCGCGGGATCGCTGGTCTGTATAGATTATTTCGTGAACTAAATAAACTAGGCCCTTACGAAAGCGTAGTGGACCTGCATTCTAGCGTTCGTTCCAGATTCATCAGTTTATTCTTTAGATTCAAGGGGATTCCGATTTTCCAAATCGTGAAAGGCCGAAGAGAAAAACTCAGACAGATTCGGAAAAAGAAAAAGGTTCTAAAAAAACTTCCTCACACCGTAGAAAGATATTTGAGAGTCTTCGAAAAGGCTGGTTACCCTGCTTCAGTCAGAAAAGGACCTTGGATCAATCTGGACTTAGATTCAAAGATGTACGCGAAAGACTTTTTGACCTCGAGAAAAATAGACAAAAAGGACGGACTTTGGATCGGGTACGCTCCTTTTGCAGGCCACAAACTGAAAGAATGGCCGCACGCAAAAAGCTTGGCTTTATTAAGTTTATTGAAAGAAGAATTTCCGAATGTAAGAATCTTCCTCTTTGGATCCAATCAAGAAGCACCTGCCATGGAAGAATGGAGACAAGGAGATCCTTCTATCACGATTGTTTCGGGCGGTAAATTAGGGATTCGTGGAGAGCTCGGGATCATGGAGAGAATGGACATTATGATCGGAATGGATTCCTCCAACATTCATATTGCCGCACTTTTAAAAAGACCGGTGATTGCGTTGTTCGGAACGACTCACCCATACTCCGGCTTTGCTCCATTCGGTCAGGAGGATACTGGTGTGCTACAAATCGAAGATCTGCCCTGCAGACCTTGCAGTATCTACGGAAACACTACTTGCTATCGTAAGGATTTTGCATGCATGGAGTGGATATCGCCAGAAGATGTGATTAAGCGAATTCGTGTAATCACAAATATTAATACTCTATTCTAAAAAGCCAACAATCGTAGAACCAAGTTTTAACTCAGATTAAACTCAAAGATTAACCGAAAATTCCGAAAGGATCCAAAGAAAGTATCATATTCATAAGCGAAGGCTTCTTTCCTTTTCCTTTTTGTTCCGCAGTCACTTTGTACACTTCTTCCATACGGTCCACACATGCTTTCATTTCATGGCCTTGCGCGATCCGAATCGACTCTTCTGAAAATTTTGCATACAAATCCGGATCCTTTAGAATCTGTACCGATTTCTCGGCGATCTCCTTTACATCAAACGGTTTCGCAATGAATCCGTTCTGGCCGTCATGAACCAGTTCCGGAATCGCAAAAGAATCCACTCCGACTGCGGGCAAACCGCACGCGATCGATTCGAGGATCACCAAACCTTGCGTTTCCATCGTAGAAGCTGTTAAGAAAAGATCATAGTTCGGATATTCCTCCGGTAATTTGGAGCGATCTATGAATCCTTTGAAATCCACAACATCTCCGATTCCAAGTTTTTCCGCCTGGAGTTTTAAGGAAGGCAGTGCAGGACCATCTCCGATAATCGTAAGACTTGAATTCGGAAGTATATCGTGGATCATCTTGAAAGAATTGATAATTACATCGCAGTTCTTCTCATACGAAATTCTGCCTACATGCAGCAACTTAGGATTCTTGGAAAGCTGCTTTGGCTCTCCTTTAAATTGAGAAAGATCCAACCCGTTTGAAATGACTGCAACGGGCTTGTGCAGACCGAATTCTTCTAATTGCTTTTTGATAAGATGAGAAGGAGAAATTATCAGATCGCATCTGTCATAAAGGTTATTCGTAATTTTTAGGATGATCTTTTTACGAATATTGAATTTATCGAATTTCTCGAATTTGATCAGATCCTTGATACGGAGCTTTTTATTCAGCTTTCCTATCCTCATAAATAGCTTGTCGAGCTTTAACAAGCGATAGAAGGAAAGATACATATCTTGTTCGGACATTAAGGTGTGATAAGTACCTATACTCGGAATTCCATACCTTTCCGTCGCGTTGATCCCATAGAGTCCCATTAAACCGGGAGTGTGTACATGGACTAGATCCGGTTCAAACTCTTTGATTAAGCGTTTGATCTTTGCAGGAGAAGGAAGTACTACTTTGATATCCGGATAACTAGGTAAATAACCGCTTCGAAATCTTTCGATCCGAATATTTTCCCCCATCCGATCGAAATCACCTTCTCCGTATTTCGGACAACAAATCATAAACTTATGACCGCGCAAGGCCAGAGCTTCGGCGAAGTTCCTCATCGAAATTGCTACGCCGTCAACCTTAGGAAGAAAAGTATCTGAAAAATAAAGTATCTTCATTTTATAAGTTCGAATGCGAACCAATCTCCTCCGGTGTTTCGGATTTTTCCAGTCGAATCTCCAATTCCTATCCGAAAAATAACGAATTTACAACGGAGCTCGCATGAGAATTCTGTATATTGATCTTTACCATGAATTTACAAGAGAAACTTCGAAAAGCTCATGTCTATTCACTTTGCGTCACCTTCGTTACGGTCGGCATTTCGGTGAGTATAAGCCAGGGATTCCTGGTGCTTTCCTTTTTATTCGGGATCTTTTCCTGGAAATTGTCCAAGGACAACAGGCCTTTTTTTCCTAGGAGCTGGCTTTTCTATTTAGCGATCTCTCTATTCATTTGGTACTTTTTGGATTTTATCCTTCACTCTTTTCTTCCGGGCGACTCTTCCGAACTAAAAAGGGCCTGGAACGGGGAATTGAAAGACTCCTTTTTATTTCTGGGATTCTTGTCCGTCTGGATGGTTCGATCAGAGGATATTCCAAAGTTATTTCAGTCTCTCTTTGTTCTTTTTCTGGTCTTGGTTTTCACCGGAATCCTGGGTGGATTCACTTCGGTTCGTTTGTCTAGATGGATCAGCGAATTGTACACTTCGAGCAGCACGTATCGATTCACTCACCCACTCGGAAGTTTCGGTGGGATCCCTCTTTACATTTCGATCGGATTGATGAACACACACCTCACTTTCGGAGGATTACTGCAGTTCTTTTCAGGTTTTATTGTTTTTAAATTTTTGAAAAGTCTGTATCGCGCAGAAAAGAAAGAGATCTTTGCCTACGCGACTTTGCTAGTTCTATATATGTTTGTGTTTTTGTTGAACCAGGCTCGCTCTGCTATGATCGGTGCCTTGGTTACTCTGACTCTCGCCGGTATTCATTTATTTTTTGTGAAGAAAGAACTTCCTAAGAACTATTTAATCAAGGGAGGTCTGATCTTTACAATTTCTGCTCTGGTTTTAGGCTTAGGATTGGCGTTCAGCCCAGCCGGAAAAAAAGTACTCGGACCTATCTTCGGAAAAGAAAAACACACGGACTCAGGCAGAACTTTTATCTGGGATTCTACTTTTCCTTTGATCGGTGAACATCCTTGGATCGGAGTAGGACCTGGGAACTACAACAAGGAAATCCAAAAAACAAGAACACAGCACTCGGAAGATTATCCTGAACTCGCGTACTTCTATGAGGTGACACAGAGAGGTCATGCACATAACGATTATTTCCATTTTTTCGCAGTCTTCGGATTTCCGGCAATCCTGCTCTATTTGTTACTTTCTGGGAACATCATAAGTCGCCTGTTCGAGTCCCGTTTGATTTTTGACAGACTGATTTATTTTTATGGACTCCTCGGATTTTTTGCGAGCGGACTTTTTCAGTGCTACTTCCAAGATGATGAAGTTGTAATTCTGTTCTGGCTGCTTCTCGGGTTATTCGTTCGTTCTGAAAACGACTCAGCGCAACAAAGCGAAGTGACTTCTCACTGATACGATCTGCAAAAATTGGCAGCTCTAGTCGGCCACTTTCCTGATTCAGAAAAGAAAGTCTGATCTGCTGCTTCGAGCATTCCTTTTGCAAGAAATCCGTTTTCCTCTAAACTAGAAACTTCTGAAATAATATTCCGATCTGTCCTGGACCAATCGTTTGCTGCTAAAAGCATGCGATTCGCCCATTCTGGTGAATTTCCCAACTGACCCGCACAAAACACGATTGTCACTCGGCTGGTTTCGAAGAATAGAATTGCACCGTTATCCGGAAACGCCGCGTCTATTTCCCAGACATTCCCGATTCTATTTGCGTTTACCGAAAGTGGATTTTTTCCCCGGGCCAATAACCAAGCCTTACGTATTCCCTGGTCTCCCAGGAATTTCTGCACTTTTGCCGCCGAGGTGGAACTCCAAACCAAAGTAGAATCGTTTTGTATCACATGATCAGGTCGCAAAAATACAAAGGGTTTTGACAGTGTTTCTTCAAATTGAGATTCCAACAAGGTTTTAGAGTTTTGGAACAGTAGCTCACCCTTTCTATTCAATAGAGTGAAGGAGAACGCGGAAAGATGTTGTTTCGAAAATTCTAATTTTCCACCGTAGGGACTAGAACTGATGGTTTCGAATTGATTTCCATATTTGCAAAGTTCCTCATCCGAAAAGCGAAAGAAAAGAACCCACTGAAACCAATAGATTCCGGTCCGAACAAACACTTCTTCTATCCCGGTTTGATTTCTGCAGAGATAATCACCGAAGGCATCCGTTCCGAAGGTCCAACTTTTTTCGGAAGGAAGTAGCACTGAAGTTCCAGAGATTCCATTCGATGAAGCATAGATTCTTTGCCATTCTTGCAAAAATGGAATGGTTAGAACCGGCGATTCTGTCTTGATAAAAATTTCGCGGTTAGAGTCTCGAGCACTTGCTGAATAGTTATAAGATCCAGTGAGCAGTACTGATCTATCGATGATCATAGTTTTATGATGGAGCAAACCTCCTTTCGAGAATTCTTCGCTGTCTAATTTATCTTCGTTTCCATCTTCCCTAATTTCTATATTTCCAGAATTTGCAATAAGTAATCCTTCCGGATCGACGGGCCTGTCATAAATTCCAAAAATGAGAGTTTTCTTTTTTGAGGCTTCGTAAAAAGCCGAAGTAAGAACAGGATCGTAGTGATCGAAAATAAGGAACCGGATTTCGGAAGAACTTTTCTGGACTTCGTTTAATAACTGAAATTGGATCATCCTTCCTTCTGAGGGAGAATTACGAAAAATGAATTCTCCTTTTTTCCAAAACCCCAAAGCGTATCTCTCTTCGAGAAATTGCAGAAACGAATCCACTTCCGTTGCATCAAGGTCAAAGACTATATAACCATTGTGGTCCCTTTCTAATCCGTAGCTCGTAAAATTTCCTGTACCCAAAAAAACTGTTTTGGAATCGATAATCAACACCTTAGTATGCTGTAAGCCGGAGCCACCCCAATACGAAAGATGCGTATGAAAAGACTTCGGATAGATCTTTTCCCGGTCTCCGATCATTCGGAAATGAACTCCCCTTTTTATTGCCTCCAGAATTCTAAGTTCCAATTCTGGGTGATCAAAGGAATATGCATAAAGCAGAATAGAATGCTTGGAACTTTCTACCAAAGAGAGTAGCTTTTCGGTCACATTTCTTTTCTGTGCGATCGGAACGTATCTGCCTGGGTAGGAGAAATACGCAGCCACAGGAGCCTGCGTAAATTGGGAAACCCAGGAATTAGAACCCTCTCCTTCTTGCTGGCAAGAAAATACAAAGGAATAAGCGAAGACAAGAACAAACAAGAATCGAAAGAGATTTCTCATAGCACCTGCCAACTCCAATACAGATAGAGATAAGATTGTCTGACGAAAGGATGCGGACCGGCCTCCATCCCTCCTACTTCTATGCATAGAAGTGTGTTTTGAGCCGGAAGCAATCTATGGCCGATTTGAACAGAAGCTTCACGAATGAAGTCGCTAGAAATTCCTCGCTTGGAAAGCGACCAGGAACCGCTCGAGCCTTCCGAATCTTTTAAGAAAGACAATAGATTTGCTTGCAGAGTCACTTCCCAGTACTGTTCTCGAAATTGAAGATAGGCACCGATCACTCCTGCAGGACGAGGTCCTAATCCTGAGCCGGTAACCTTTTCCAAGCCATGCTCACCAATCCATGCGCTAGGAGCGACTCTCCAGATCTGCTGCAACAATGGATTGGAAAACGGCCTGTTGCCCATTCCTACAAATCCTAATTCTAAAATCTCTCCATTAGAAGCTCTCTTATCCGGATCACTTAAGAAGCCGTGGATTCTAAAAGAACCCCAGTCACCATAAGTCCCTGCAGAAATCCGAACCGCCTCCCCGCTTATTGCCAGACTTTTCTCGGAACGCTGAGGATGCGCAGCTGTCTTGTCTAAACCTCTGCTGAACATCGTATCTAAACCAAAGAAAACAATTCTACCAGTCCAACCAGACCCAAACTGCCAATGAGTAAGATAGTCATTGTCTCCGCTTTTTTCTCCTCCTCTTGCCTCCAAAGTATCTCTACTAAATCTTCCCCAGTTACCGAGCGAAATGTATCGAACCTGAAACAGGTAGTACAAACTTCCGATACTATTCAGTACATTTCTTCCTTCCAGATGGAAGCCAGCTCTATACCGAAACGAAAGATCTCGTTCAACTGTTCGCAGGTTATTCTCCCCAGTTTCAAAATCAGGAAAACTCAACTTAGTCCGGGCTGCATCCGGAAGAAAGCTCGCAGCTGATTGTAACCATTTTGTTTCTCGAAGTGGAAAACCACGGTACAAATCCAAGAGGTCCAGCCTTAGTTTTACCCCGGCAAAGTTTCTGGATTCGATAAACAATCCTTCCACTCCATCAGACCAAGACTTGAAAGAAGGAAAAGCCTCCGGATCCGACTTTCTACCGATTCCCAAACTTACATCCTTCGTCAAAAGCGAAATATAGGAATTCTTACCTGGAAAGATTCTCACAGAACCATCGGGATCACCGAGCAAAGAAAGAGAAAGTTCCACTTGATACTCTCTTTCCGTTGATTGAAGAAATCCTTCTAGAAAGATCGGCAGTGCTACTCCGGCTTTTTGCTGTTCCAAAGTTTCTCCAAACAATCCATTTTCCTTATACACAGAATGCGCGCGGAAACCCATAAATCCGAGTTGCATTTTATAGAGAGTTTTTTCCTCTTTCTTGGTTTCCGCAAAAATCTCTAAATTACAGAAAAGATATAAACTCCACCCGAGAAATAGCCCCAGGGTTCTCATTTCGGTTCCATCAAGATTTCGTAATCTGATGCGTTGTCTCCGTCCTTCTCCGATTTTAGAACTGGTATCTCTCCTTTACTTACAGAAATAGAAAATGGGGAGGTAGAATATCGATTTCCATAAGAATGTAGTAGTATTTTTGAACTCTCTGTCTTTCGAAATAGGTCGACCGGTTCATCGGAAGCCAATCCATTTCCAATCGAACTAGTGCTCGCGATCGAAAATATATTTCTATGGCGAGAATCAGTCCAAGGTAAGGTAGCGTTTACAAATCCCGGACTCAAAACGTACCCGCATTCTTGACCTGCTAACCAGGAGGAGCTTAGTTCCCATCCGTTTTCCGGCGAAGCGCCCGTAATCGAAGGAACTTGCGAAGGAAATCTAGTACGGAAAGGAACAATCTTATCCTCAGAGCTTGTATCAAAAAGATAGAGTGAATCGATAGACTCAGGGATTACTCCTTCGTTGCAGATCAGTACCCATTCATTACTAGAAATAATTGGATTAGGTTGCAATGCTTTGATTTTCAGACTGGATCTGCGGATCTGCACGCTTTCAGATCCTGAGTCCAAATATAGAAGGGAAGATCCTTCGAACGGAATTTCTAGAATGGAAAATAATTCTCTCGGATGATAAGAACCGAAAGGCAATTCCAACCAATCGCTAGAAACACCTCCGGTTTCGGACCAAGGAAAATAACCTCTGATCCGAGAGAATTCTACCGAATTCGAAAACGCAGAGGAAACCCAATAAATCATTCCATCTTGTTTATGTAAGTAAGTGGAAAAATGATTCGAATCGTTTGGACTTGCATGAGTATTTGCGCATTCTTCCGACCGATTGAAGGAGAGATTCCAGTATTCGCTTTCTCTCCATACAGAAATCCCTGGCGCCGCAAGACTCAAAGCCGCAGATTTACGTACCTTTGTAGAAGTGTCATTTCGACCAGGCCCGGAAGAATCGTACGAGAACTGGTCCAGAACTTTCCCCGAAATCGGATCTTTTAGAAGCAGAGTAACTTTCCCGGTAGAGGGCAAAATGAAGCCCGGGATTTTCCAAGAAGGAATCTGTAAAAAGCAGGAAAGTGAATTAGAACTTAGTACAGTGAATCCTTTTTCCAGAGGGAAATACCAGGATTTCAAAAGTTTTGAATCTTGGTACACTTCCAGATAAATGCTTTCTAAAGATTCTTCAGCTCCTTCCTCCAATTTTAATTCTATGAATCTATCATTTAATACGGACTCGGTTCCTTTGTAAGAACCCATCCAAGAGACCTCCGAAAATTTGGGCCTTCCAAACATTTCATTTTTGGTAGGCAATTCCTTGAATTTCTGCCCAGGAGAAACCCTGTGTTTTGGAGAATAATTTTCGGGAAGAACGGATGGAATCTCCGGGTGAAAAATCGGAATCCGATCCTTCCATGTGATCGATACAGTATGACCGAAAGTGTGATCTGTAGAAACCCCAATTGGAATGCCAGCATTCGTACTCGTACTTCCACTCCAAAGTTCTGTAATTTCAGAGTGAAGATTCTGTTTCAGAAAGATTTTTTCTGAATACTTTCCTCCTTCCAGATTCCCATAGGAAAAAGTATCTGAACCGAACAAAAAAGGAAGAGCACCTAGACTAAGAATGTCCCCAGGCACCAAAGTCTTTTTGGAAATCTGAATCGGAATCTCCTCTGTTCCCCAGACTACACTTAGATTGGAAGGAATACAAGAAGCGAACCCGGTATATTCCAAGTCCAAAAATTTTCGATCAGCTCTCAAAGTCTGAACCTGATAAAGTCCAGTTGCATTCAGTTCTTCTAATATAAAATCTTTGGAATGGCAAAAATCCAGATTGGAAACAATTTCTCCGGTTTTCCTAAGCTCCATTCCGGGATCCATACAGAAACTCGGAGGCAGATATCCAGTAAGAGGCAAATAAGAACAGTCCGAAAATCCATGCTTCCAAGAAACATACTTTTCCTGAAATTTGAACTCGCTCCCCGGTAAATCTAATTCAGAAGTAAGATTCTGATAGATCATCCGAATCTTTCCTTCTCTCTTCAAGTCACCCCATCGGATCTTTAGATTCACCCCCTCTAATTTGGAGTTTTCTTCTGAGTACACTCTGGTTTCATTTGGAAGAAAGAATCCAATAGTAGGAGGCAATTCATATCTTTGCCCGAATACCTCCAGAAATAGATCCTTCTCGCAAAGGAAATTCTCCGACCGATTCCTTACTTCTATCCATCTACCTAATTCAGACTCTGGTTCTCCAAAGATTTCTGTTATCTCGGGAAGCCCTGGCGCACAATGATCAACTGCGTTTTGATTCCTCTTTTCAATCCCGAACAATGCATCTTCCACAGTATTCGAATAGGTAGCGTTTACTTGTATCGCTAAAAAGATTTCCGAACCGTTGATATCTCTTGGTGGGAATACTAAAATAAAATTAGCATTAGGTAATTTAAATATGCTGAAACTTCCAAAGGAATTTGTCCGAGCAAATGAATTTCTGCCTAGCCTAAAGGTAGCGCTCTCCTTTTCTCCCAAATCAGAATTCTTGCTTCCGATTAAGTAGAAGTTACTTTCTGAAACTAGTTTTTTTAAAGCGGCTGAGCTGTAGGTGCCTATCAAGCCCCAGTGGCCTATCCCATTACTCGACAAGATTTCTTCCGGAAGCAAGGTGGCTTCCTTCCATGCAATCCAGTATCTGCTGACCACTTCTTTGAATGCTTGATCAGGGTCTGGTGAGCAAACCGATGCCCTTAAGCGGGATATTTCAGAAGAAACAATGCAGGTTGCTCCTTCCGAAATCGTAATCCTAGGATTGTAGTCGGGAGGCAGATCGAAGCTCTTAGGATCGATTGATTCCAGATCATATTCCACATGAAATTCTGGGATCTCGGAAACTTTCCACCAGTTCTGCTTAGAGTTAGAATGGCACCGCGCGCATATTAGAAAAATCTGTAGGATAAATATACAACGAAATGTGAAAAACGAAATGGTATCGTGGATATTGGCTTTCTGGTTCACATTCACCTCCACTTTCTCGAGTAGAAAAAGTAGAGGTGTGCGATAAAATTATTCTGGTTTAGAGGTCCTTTGTTTGAAATGGGAATGAATTCTTTCTGCCAGGGAAGCACCTATTCCAGAAACTTGCTTCAACTCCTCTATGCTTGCCTCTTCGATTTTCTTTTTCCCAGAGAAAGCGCGAAGTAGTAATTTACTCCTTTTTAATCCAATATCGGAAACATCCTGGATCAGTGAATTCAAGGCAGCTCGGTTCCGTCTAGAACGATGGTGTTCCACTCCAAATCTGTGGGCTTCGTCCCTGATCCTACGCAAAAGCTTCATTCCGGGTGAATTCATATCGAAAGTATAAGGATTCGTTTCTCCAGGAAAATAGATTTCTTCGCGCTTCTTAGCCAATCCGACCATCGGAAGTTTATTTAAACCTGCCTCTAATGCCGCTTCGCAGGCTTTGGTGAGTTGAGTATAACCTCCGTCGATTACTATTAGGTCCGGAACAGTTAACTCCTCATTTGTGATTCTTTGCAATCTTCGAGCAATCACCTCGTGCATCATTCCGGGGTCATTGATTCCTTCATAACCTCGAATATTATATTTTCTGTAACCTTGTTTGAAAGGCTTTCCCTCTACAAACATCACACCGCTCGCTACAGGCTGAGATCCCTGAAAGTGCGAAATATCATAACATTCAATAATATGAGGTGGTTCCTTGAGATGAAAAAGTTCCTGGATTTCTTTGAGCGCTGGTGTCTGGTCTTTGTACTGAGTCGCAAGCAATCGTTCTGTAAGACTTAGTTCCGCGTTCTTCTCGGCGATTTTGAGTAAGGATCTTTTTTCTCCCATTCTAGGAAATTTTAGCTTTGGCCTAAACCCTGTTTTTTCCTGCAAAAAGTCCAGGATTGCATCTGCTTCGTCCTTCACAGAGGATGCCATTAAGATCGAAGCGGGAATCAGGCTCGCATTCATATAATAATCTCTGAAAAACGAAGTGAGTATTTCTTCGTCTGAGGAATTTTCCACACCCTGGATCGGAAAGGATTTCTTGTTATCCAGCATTCCCCCTCTCACTTCCATCACGATGACTTGGCCTTCATCCTGCTTTCTGGCGAATGCAACTACATCCTCGTCGCCACCTTCCAAGCTAACCACAGTCTGTTTTTGTCTGAATTTCTGCAGCTTCTCGAGCATATCCCTGTATCTGGCGGCTTTTTCATATTCCATGTTCTCGGAATTCTCGGCCATCCTTTTGGTCAACTCGGTGATAAGAGCTTCCTTTTTCCCTTCCAAAAACTGTACAATCTGATTTACGATTACGTTATATTCGTCTTCCGGAACATTCCCTTGGCAGGGTCCCAAGCACCTTCCCATATGGAAGTTGAGACAGGGCCTCCTGGGCCTTGGCAAAGGCAAACTTTGCACGGTCTTTCGAATCGGGAAGATTCTATGAATGATATCTAAGGTTTCTCTAGTAGTTTTGACATCCGTATACGGACCGAAGTACCGATCTCCGTTGTCCTTTAGAGTTCGAGTCACATAAATCATCGGATACGGCTCTGAAAAGGAGACGCAAAGATACGGGTACTTTTTATCGTCCTTTAATCTGACGTTAAATCTAGGAGTGTGCTTTTTGATCAGAGTCGCTTCGAGTATCAAAGCTTCTCTCTCAGTAGAAGTGGCAATCCAGTCTAGATCAAAAATTTCCCTTCTCAGACACTGGGTTTTTAAGTCGGGGTGAGTCGTTTTTAAATAGCTGCGGATCCTTTTGTCTAGTTCCTTCGCCTTTCCGACATAGATGATCTCACCCTCCTGGTTTTTCCAGAGGTAGCACCCTGGTGATCCGGTCAGGTTTTTTATTTTTTCAACGATTAGAGTGTGATTGAGTACTTCTGACATTTACTTTAGCTGCATTTATCTGTACTAGATTGGACTTTGGAGTCATACACAAATTTGATCGATTGACGTAGGAGTTCCTACTTTTGGTGCGCCCCGCCCGGGGCCCTGGGTGGGGGGCCGGTGGTGGGAAACCCCTCCGCGACGTTTCGTCACGCGTGCCACAAAAGCGGATTTTTTACAACCCATTTTGCAGGTGATTCCCGTGTAGGAGGTCCTACACGTTCTATTGGTTTGAAACTACTCCCAATCTTCCTCTTGCTTCGGTCCTTTTTCCGGTTTTCGAGCTGCCAAGGAAGCCGCCTTCCGTTTTACTTTTCTAGCTTTGTCTGCTTTTGCCTTTCGAATCTTGGCGTGCTCTGGATCTTCTATTTTCGACAAGGCTCTCTCTTTTTCTTCGAGTTTCTCACAAAGTAGTACACGCGCCTTATAACGGTTCAGTCCTTGGGTTCTGTGAATCGAACATTTGATTTCTACACCAGAAGGAATGTGCAAAAGTCTGACCGCGGTCGAAACCTTGTTCACGTTCTGCCCGCCCTTTCCACCGCTCCGAGTAAAAGTTTCTTCTAGGTCAGATTCCTGAATTCCTAGAGCAAGCATTCTAGAGATTAGAGAATTCTGCTTTTCGGGAGAAACTGGAAATCGAAACGACATGATCTATATTCAGTTTAGCTAATAAGCTTACTTACGTCAAAACCACCAAAGTACGGAAATGGCTTACCTTGGTCGTCCAGGCAAACGTAGGTGATCCTGCAATCTATGATTTCTCTCACGTGTTTAGTCTTTTGACTCTTGGTCACAGAGGAGTTCCGAATGGTAATCGAGCTTTTTCCGACCTTCTCTATTTTGGAATAAATCTGAATGATCTCGCCCAACAATCCCGGGCTCTTAAAAACTACATCGTCCATACTTACTGTAACTATATTGCTGTAATGAATTTTTTCCATTACATACATTGCACATCCTTCGTCGATCCAGGCGAGCATTTGCCCACCGAACAAGAATCCGTGCTGATTCAGATCACGAGACATGACGATATGCTGCGTGGACAATTCCATGCCTTCTAATTTTTTTTCCAGAGGACTTTCTTCCATCATCTCTTCCCCTTTTTGGTATTTCTTTGAGCTGATTCTGTCGAGGAGGACGGACAAAGATCCTTTAATACGCATTCGTTGCAAAAGGTCTTATGAGCCTTGCACCATTTTCTTCCTAGGAAAATCAGATATAATGACAAGTCCATCCAGTAAGCGGAAGGAACAATTCTTAGCAGATCTTTTTCTACCTTAACCGGATCCGTGTTCTCAGTGAGTCCTAATTTAACGGAAACCCTTTTGACGTGTGTATCCACTACAAATCCCTGAGAAATCCCATGAATTTCGTTTAATATTACGTTGGCAGTCTTTCTGCCGATGCCTGGCAATCCGGTCAGCTCTTCCATAGATTCAGGTAATTTTCCATTATAATCTTCTAATAATCGCTTAGAAAACCCCAGGATCGATTTCGTCTTATTTCGATAGAAGCCGGTTGGAAATATGATTTCTTCTATTTTCTTCGGTTCCGCATTTGCGATCGATTCCAGTGTCGGAAATCGAGAAAACAAAACCGGCGCAACTTGGTTGACCCTTTCGTCCGTGCACTGCGCGGATAGGATCACCGAGATCGCGAACTCGTAGTCTTTTTTGTAATGTAAGGGAGATCTGACGGCCCCGAATTCTCCCTTTAAAAGAGAGAAGACTCGGGATACGTATTGGCGAGTCGGAACAAACTCAGGCTTTCTTTGCCTGTCTTTGGATTCCGACGTATTTTTTCGGGGCAAGAGATTGTAAAGATCCGCCGTTGTCTTTGATCGCGGCTTTAATTCCTTTTTTTCTGAGAGTGCGGAGAGCTCTGGTAGAGATCCTCACAGTCACCCAGCGGTTCTCATCTTCTAAGAAAATCCGCTTTTTGATTAGGTTGAGTTTCCAGGTTCTACGGGTTTTCAGGTGAGAGTGAGAAACATTGTTCCCAGCGACTGTTCCGCGACCGGTAACGACACATTTTCTGGCCATATTGCGACCATAATTTTCCGGGAGAAAGGTCTGTCAAGAATTCAACTTCCTGGTGCCTGAATTTCAGGGATTTCTTTCTACTCTTCCATTGGGACCTTCGCCTTCAGTGTCTTTAGCACTTCTTGCGGGGTATTGCAGTAGGTAACCAAGTCCAGGTCAGACGGATCGATCAACCCGTACTCCTTCATTTTTTCCAGGTCAAAAATCTGGTCCCAGAATTCTTTGCCGTAGAGAACGACCGGGATCTTTAGATTGTTTCTGCCGGTTTGGATCAGAGTCAGTGTCTCAAAAAGTTCGTCCACTGTTCCGTATCCTCCGGGAAACACCACGATCCCTCTGGAAAGTCTCAAGAACCAAAGCTTTCTCAAGAAGAAATAGTGGAATTCTATGCTCAAGGCTGGGTCTGCATACGCGTTCAAACTTTGCTCGAAAGGAAGTCGGATATTCAGGCCAAGGCTGGGCCCTCCAGCGTCAGTAGCTCCCTTGTTTGCTGCTTCCATGATTCCAGGTCCGCCGCCGGTGCAAACTGCCATCCTTCTATCTCCACCGTTAGAAATCTCCTGGCCCCATAGAGTAATTAATTTTGCGGTCTCGTAGGCGTCCTGGTAATATTTTACCAATTCTTTTTGCTTATCCAAGATCCTAGCTTCTTGAGGAGATAGTTTCTTTTTGGTATTTTCTTTTTTGGCCATCTCTTCCGGTCCAGGAATTCTGGCTGAACCAAAGATACATATCGTATCCTTGATTTTGGTTGCTTTAAACAAGGCTTGTGGATAATTTATTTCCGCCAATACCCGTAAATGGAATGCATCCACTGAATGTAGGAACTCATCGTTCTCAAATGCTGCTCTTCCCATATAATTTCCCTTTTTCTCTAGTTTCCCCAATGGTGCCTCCCAATGAGCTTGCGTCTCTCATCCCTTAGGTAAATCTATCAACCTATGGACCACTTTCGGAACTACAGGGACAGATTAAGATCCTTCTTGCATCGGGTTTGGTTCCGAATTTCTGTAAAATTTTTTGCATCTAAAGTACAAATTTCGAAAAGGTTCTCTCCTTTCTTGAGAAGTGAATCTGTTTCCGAAGCCATTTATCCTATCGGCAAGGAAGTCGAAACATCTGATTGGACGGAAAACAATCCCCCCTTTCCCTATATGGAAATCCAGGAAGAGCAAATCTTTCCGAACGCAAAAAGAAAAAGAAGGCTTCGTAAACTACAATGGGCAAAATTTTCCCAAATTTTTTCTTTTTTACCCTGGAGAAAAAAACTCCCGGGGGGAGAGGTTGCAAACTACGGATTCCCGGCAGGAACCAATCCGGAAAAGGAAAAAAAACAAAAGATTCCGCGAACACATTTAGTTTCTCCTAGGTCAAAGCCCTATTTTTGGGAAGCTTGGTTTCCAATGGAATCTACTCTGACAATCTCTCCTCTGCTTGTTTGGGAGAGCCATATAGAAAGCCATTTTTTTTCTGACTGTCTTCCAGAAGGAGTCGTCCCCTTTGGCCCACCCGGTAAATGGAAGATCCAATTTTATGTGATGAGAATTCGCAGCCACCAGATCGGAAATCTCTACGAGGACTTTTTTCCTAAGCCGAATCTTGCCTATCGTGCAGAGGCTTGGGTCTATGGAGTACAAAACGGATCTGAAATGGATCCGGAAAATCTGTACCAATTTCCACTAGGTGTTTGGACCAGTCCTTCCACATTACAGCACCTGGACCCAAGGATTCGACAAAAAATGACCTTTCGCTCTGGTGAACTAGAATGGAATATTTTAGGATCCATTCTAGAAATCCGTTTGAGAGAATTGTACTGGAGATGGAAACCATCTTCCGAACAGGACGCGAACATAGAAAAGCAAAACCTCGCGCCTCATGTGCAAGTCGGAAAAAAGAAACACAAGCTGGTGTTAGATTCTCCCAGGGAAAAAATGGAAAACGCGATACTTTACGAAAGATCAGTGATCAGCGAACCTAAGCTCTTCCAACGATCCAATCCAGATCTGAATCGCTCCGTATCCTCTCCGAATCCGATTCGAAGATAGCCCTCCTCTTCAAAATCGGAACCAGGCAATACGAATACGTCTGCATTCTCCATTAGATAATCGGAATATTCTGAGGAGCGTATCTTTTTCGCTAGTTTGGCAAAACCGACCACTCCTCCTTTGGGGCGAGAAAAGGATTCTATTCCGGGCAAAGAAGGCCAGAATTCTTGAAAGAGTTCGATATTGGTTCGTATCGTTTCTTGGGCCTTCTTTTGCAGAAAGGACCGATTCCTTAATAACTTTAACGTAATGTATTCCGAAATGGGAGATACAGTATGTGTAAGGTAATCCTTGATCGATCTGGACTTTTCGATCACTTCCTTTGGAGCAAGTAACCAACCGATTCTTAGCCCCATGACCCCGAAACATTTTGTGACAGAGCCAGTGCAAATTGCGCGTTCGGAAGTCCCCCATCCGCTCCAGCCTAATTCTTCTTTTCCTTCCAAAAATCTATAGTGCTCATCAAACAGAATCCATCCGGAAAATTTCTTCAAATGCAAAAGCAATGCTTTCTTATCTTCTGCAGTAGGAACAATTCCTGTAGGGTTGTGGGGATGATTGTAGATTACTAGTTTTGGAGAGTTTCGGAAAAGCATATCCGTATTGTATTCTCCGAAGCAGAAGTTAGACTCGGATTTTAATTGAGAAAGAAGACTTACCTTTTGGATTCTAGATCCTAAAAACCGAGGGACCTCATACAAACCCTGAAAGGCAGGCCAAAAAAGAGAAACCAAATCTCCCTTTTCCAAGATTGCTGCAAAGCTGATAAACAAGGCTTCTCCGGTTCCGGTAGTTATCAGAACTTGATCCGGGCTTGCTCCGGAATACAAAGATGCCACTTCTCTTCTTAACTCGTAACTTCCTCTGTTTTCCGAATCCTCTAAGGATAAATTTCCGAGTTCGTTTAGATCCAGGCCGATGGACTCGCTTAAATCTTTGAGGGTGAGATTTCGAATCCCGCTTTCCCCCAAATTGCAAGCCGCCTTTTTCCGATACCGTTCTAACCTATCCTCGATAAAGAATTCTCTGAGTTGCATCTTAGAAAATTAGAAACTTCCTAAGTAAACAGAGTAGCGATTGCGCCAGCAAAAGAAAGCAAAAAGAATCCGAGTAAGGTCCAGCCTAACCAAAGCAAAAAAGTTCTGAGATCTTTGAGCGCGTACAATAACTGCTCTGGATCCGACCCTTCTAAGTCGAGGGATCTGCGAAAAGAAAGTGAGGCGCTATAGGACAAAACTCCCAAAATCAAAGAGAAGGTCCCCAAGCATCCGAGCAATGCGATCTTGCCTGGTAATTCGGCGAATACAGCGCTAAAGAAAATCGGTCCTGATAACAAAAAGAAAATGATTGCGATATTTCTAAGATAGGCTCTTAGAGAATCCAATTCCCGATGCTGCTCTCTAGAAAATTCTGTAGATTCCATAGTTTTAGAATCGGCGAAAAAACGGGTTGAACCAGGGGGAAACTAAAATTTTATGAAATCGGACCATCAATTTATCAGCTATGGATAAAGAACTCTCAACCATTCAATCCTGGACCCAAAGTCCTTTCTCCGAAAAAACTAGAAACGAAGCCCAAGGTATTTTGACCCGTTATCAAAAGGGAGAACGGACTCTCGAAACCGAGGCTTTTACGGTTCCATTGGAATTCGGGACGGGCGGGATCCGGGGAAGAATCGGCAACGGAATCGGCAGGATGAACGAGTTCACAGTCGGACGAGCCGCCCTAGGATTTTCTCGTTATCTAAAAAAGAAGTTCAAGAATCCAATTTTGGTGATCGCTTATGATTCCAGAAGAAGGTCTCGTGAATTCGCGGAGGTCACGGCCGGAATCGCAGCTTCTTTAAACATTAAAGTTTTTTTATTTCCGGAAGTAGCTCCTACTCCTCTACTTTCCTACGCGGTTCGCCATTACAAGGCAAGCGGCGGCGTAGTCCTGACTGCTTCCCACAATCCTCCGGAATATAACGGATTTAAGGCGTATCTTTCCAAAGGAGAACAGCTAGTTCCGCCTGATGATTCCAAAATCATAGGACTGATTCAGTCCATAGATAACTGGAACGAAATCAAGATCTTATCTCCGAAAGATTCGTTATATAAAAAATTCGTAAATAAAGTGGACAGGAAATGTTTCGAGAGTTATCTCAAGGATATCAAAAAATCAGGAATACTTTCCAAATCCGTAAAGGATAAGGATCGCTCTTCATTAAAAATCGTATATTCTCCACTGCACGGCACCGGCGGAAAATATATGAAAGATCTTTTAAACCATTTCGGATACAGCAAGGTGCAACTAGTACCGGAGCAAAAAGATCCAAATGGAGAATTTCCTACTGTCAAATACCCAAATCCGGAAGAACCGGAAGCACTAGAGCTCAGCAAAAACCTGGCGATAAAAACCAACTCGAATGTATTTATCGCAACGGACCCGGACGCGGACCGTTTAGGAGTAGGAATCAGGAACGGCTCGGGAAGCTATACCTTGTTAAACGGAAATCAAATCGGTTCGATTATGGCCGCTTTTCTTGGAGAGAGAGAATTCGGAAAAACCAAAAAGGGTAAAAAACCGGTGATCGTAAAAACGGTTGTGACTACGGATTTGCAGTCAGCAATCGCAAAGAAAAACAAGATTGCGATCAAGAATGTTCTCACCGGTTTCAAATTCATCGCTGAAGTTATGAACAAGTTAGATGTAAGTTCCTCTCAGTACTTTCTTTTCGGAGGAGAGGAATCCTACGGATACTTGCCGGTTCAATTTGTACGGGACAAAGACAGTCTTTCTTCTGCCCTATTACTTTTGGAAATCCTCGCCGAAAAGAAAGATTTGCTATCTTATCTAGATGAAATTTATCTAAAGTACGGTTTGTTCCAGGAAAGTCTAAAATCCTTAAATCTAGAAGGATTGGCTGGCAAAAAGAAAATCCAGGAATCTCTCCAGAAATTGAGAGAATCGGACCTTCTGGGAAAAACGGTCGGAAGAAGAAAAGTAGTCGGGTTCTTGGACTTTAAAAACAAAGTCGCCAAAGGAATCTCAAAAAAATCTGCTTTCGCAGGTCTTCCACCTTCAGACGTGATCCAGCTCGAGCTAGAAAACGAAGCAAAACTTACGATCCGACCTTCTGGGACAGAACCTAAAATTAAAATCTATTCCTCTTTCAAAAGTCTGCAGTCTCCCAAAAAGAGAGACGAAATTCCTAGACTGACAGAACAACTTTTGGACGAACTACATCAAACAGAGACCCAATTCTTAACTTTGGCAGGTTTATCATGAACGACGCAGCAACCGAATTTCAGAAAACAAAAGAGCTTACGGATAAATACTTACTCGATCTGTATTCCAGATATCCTGTCGCGTTTCGTTACGGGGTCAACGAGCTCCTATTTGACCAAGACAACAAACAGTATATCGATTTTCTCTGCGGTGTCGCGGTCACCAATCTAGGACATAGTGATCCAGATATCATCGAAGTGATTCGAAACCAAGCAGACAAACTGATGCATACTTCCAACTGGTTTTATTCGGAAGAGGCTTCTAAACTTGCAGAACTCTTAATATTAAATACGTTTCCGGGAAAAGTATTTCTGTGCAACTCCGGGACGGAGGCCACAGAAGCAGCTTTCAAACTAGCCCGCAGATACGCAGAGCAAAAACAAATCGGCGACCCTATCATTATCTCTCTGCAAAAGAGTTTCCACGGTAGATCTGTATCCGGGATCAGTCTGACCGGACAATCAAAGATACACTCTGGATTCGGAAAACTACTGGAAGGAATCGAGTATGTGCAGCCGAACAGCGAGGAAGAATTAGTCGCCGCATTCGAAAGGTATGCAGGTAGAGTGGTCGCTTTTTTTGCCGAGCCGATTCTTGGAGAAAGCGGAATTATTCCTCTTACTCACGGATTCATGAATTTAGCCCGCGAACTTACGACAGAGAACGATGCACTTTTGATTCTGGATGAAATACAAACCGGATTTGGAAGGACCGGAACCATGTTTGCTTTCGAAACCTACGGATTTTCTCCGGATGCAATGACTCTAGCAAAGGGCCTAGGCTCCGGATTTCCGATCGGTGCATTGATCGTCGCAGAGAAGTTTGAAAAAGTTTTGGGCCCCGGTACTCACGGCACTACCTTTGGAGGGAATCATTTAGCCGCATCGGTTGCGTATGAAACCGTTCGAGCCATTCAGACCAGAGATCTACTTTCCAATGTGAACAGTTGCTCTGATATCGCAATCAGCAGATTACATCAGATGCAGCAAAAATTAAAACTGATTAAAGAAATCCGTGGGAAAGGATTACATATCGGTGTGGAACTTACAATTCCATCCAGACAGGTCGCTGAAAGTTGCCTAAACAAGGGACTCATCGTCAATGCAACTGCAGAAACTGTCATTCGGGTAATGCCTCCTCTTACGATTTCGGCAAAATATCTAAATGAAGGCTTGGATATTTTAGAATCAGTTCTGACCGAATTTCAAAACGAACAAAAATAAAAGGAACAACAACCAATGAAAAAAGTTGCCGTACTTGCCGGAGACGGTATCGGCCCTGAGGTCATGAAAGTGGCACTTTCCGTTTTGGAAAAGGCGCTCGGATCCAAAAAAACTGAATTCCAATTTCAGGAAGCATATGTGGGAGGAATCGCGATCGATAAGACCGGCACCCCTCTTCCTCCTGAAACATTAAAACTTTGTGAAGAATCAGATGCAATTTTGTTCGGAAGTGTGGGAGGTCCTAAATGGGAAAACCTACCTCCCGAAAAACAGCCGGAAAGAGGAGCCTTACTCCCTTTGCGAAAACACTTCGATTTATTTGCCAATTTGAGACCGGCGATCATCTATTCAGAGCTTAGAAATGCTTCTCCAATCAAAGGAGAGATTATCGGAGACGGACTGGACATTTTGATCCTAAGGGAGCTTACATCCGGGATTTATTTCGGAGAGCCGAAAGGAAGAGAAGGTCAGGGACAAGAGGAGTTTGCCTACGATACCATGAAATATTCTCGCAGAGAAATCGAAAGAGCTGCGCGGGTAGCTTTTGAAGCCGCCAGAAAGAGACGAAAAAAAGTAACCAGTATCGATAAAGCAAACGTGCTGACTACCTCCGTTTTTTGGAAAGAAGTTGTAATCGATTTACACAAAAGAGAATTTTCCGACGTCCAACTAGCTCATCTTTATGTGGATAACGCGGCCATGCAGTTGATCGTAAACCCGAAACAGTTTGATGTAATTTTATGCGAGAACATGTTCGGGGATATCCTTTCGGATGAGGCTTCCGTTATCACAGGCTCTATCGGAATGCTTCCGTCTGCTTCTCTCTCAGAATCAGGATTTGGATTGTACGAGCCCTCTGGTGGTTCGGCACCAGACATCGCCGGCAAAGGAATAGCAAATCCGATTGCGCAAATCCTGAGTGCTGCATTAATGCTGCGGTATTCTTTTTCTATGGAAGCAGAAGCGCAAAAGATTGAAACCGCAGTTAGAAAAGTTATTTCCTCCGGAAAAAGGACAAGAGATATTGCGGAACCGAATCTTCCGGTTTTGGGAACGGAAGAAATCGGAAAGGAAATCGAAAACGCATTGTAGTCTGAAATTTTGGATTTAAAATGAGGTTAAGATGAAAGGCGGAATCACTCCTTCGGGACGACCATATCAGGTACTAATCGCAGAAAGCTCTAAGTTCCAAGCGAAGCAGCTGGCTCAAATTCTTGAGTCTGAGGGCTATGAAGTGGTTGGTTTCGCCGAAACAGGTCCGGATATTCTAAAGCTTTACAAAGAAAATCGTAAAGTGGATCTGATCACCATGGACTTACAGCTCCCAGCCATCGACGGTTACGCAGTATTTTTCGAGATGAAGGATATGGGCGTACTTCCCAGAATCCTTTTCATTTCAGAAGAGAACACTCCTGCTGTAATGAAAGCACTGGTTGAAAACGGTGCAATGGATTACATAGTAAAACCGATCAAAAGGGAAAAAGTATTAGAAAAAGCGAATGCTACTGTTCGCAAAACTATCAAGGTGTAACTGACTCCATCCAAATACAGTTCAAGTTTCTTGCACTGTCCTTTTTTCGGTGACTGAAAAACCCACTATCCTCTGACATAGTGCAGATTTGAGAATTTTCCAAGCTCTCAAAAATTCCGAGTTTAGAAAGCCTCATCTCTAAGAAACTTTTTTGCTCCAACAGAAACTTACCAGAATCTCCTATCGGAGTTAAACAATCTGGAAACTCTTTTCGAAAAAGGGAAGCAACATCTTCTCCTACCTCATAATGCTTTCCAGTTGCATAAGGTCCCAAAAAGAAACGAAGTTCCTCCAATTTTATCCCTTTCTCTTTTTCCGTTTTTTTGAGGGTCAGCTCTGTAATTCCTCCCAGAGTTCCCTTCCAACCTGAGTGTATCGCACCGGCGATATTTTTGTTCCAAAAGAAGATTGGCAAACAGTCAGCAGTCTTGATTACCAGCACCCTATTCTTCTGCGCGGTAAAAAATGCATCCGCTTCCGGCATTTCCTTCCCTGAAAGTAGATCCGCGTCCAAGGCTTTAACACCGTGTACCTGATCTAATACATGTATTCTTTCTTGAGAAATTCCGGAATAGTGAGAAACCTTAGAGCGAATGTAAGGCCCGGAATTCTCAAAATCCTGCAATTCCTGCTTTCCCAAAACCAAAATCTTAAGAATACTTTGATCATCTAGTTTGTAAAGACGACTGATCATACTTGACGGAAACTGCTTCCAACCTTGTATAGAAAAGTAGGAGAATATTTCGAGCGAGAAATTCAGCTCGATTCGGCTTCACCCGAAAAACGACCTAGTTCCAATGGAAACATCGATTAAAGTAAAAATTTGCGGAATCAAAGATACGGAAGCACTGACTTGTTGCTTGGAGGAAGGTGCGGATTTTATCGGATTGAATTTTTCTCCTGTGAGTGCGAGAAATATCTCTCCTCAAACTGCAGCAAAGCTTCTCTCTTATCTGGAAAACTCAAGTGCTGGGCTAGAAAAGCCGAAAGTGGTTTTTCTATTCTATAAGACACCTTTGCCCTTGATCAAATTTATTCTAAAGGAGCTACCTCATGACTTCCGTCAGTGGGTCACAGATGATCCATTGTTGCCCGGACTTACCTCTCCTTTATTAGGTCCTTATTCCAAACGGATTTACTCTCATCGAGTGACTCACAGAGAAGATGATGATTCTCTTACCTATCTTCACTCCCCGCTCCTTATTCTAGACAGCTTTGTTCCTGGAATGGGAGGAGGAACCGGAGAATCTTTTCCCTGGGAATTTATCAAAGATGTGAAAAGACCGTTTCTATTGGCCGGTGGATTGAAGCCGGAGAATGTGGAAAAAGCAGTTCGAACCGTAAAACCGTACGGTGTGGATGTGGCGAGCGGCGTGGAATCTTCTCCAGGAGTAAAGGATCCAAATCTGATTCGCCAGTTTATTCGAAATGCAAAAAAGAGCCATACCCAATGATTGCACCTGATTCGGACTTTAAAGAAGCTCTAGATACTCCTATGATGCGTCAGTATCTGGAGATAAAAGCGAAAGTACCTGATTCCATCCTATTCTTCCGAATGGGGGATTTTTATGAAATGTTCTTGGAAGATGCGAAAGTAGCTTCCTCGATCCTAGACATCGCACTCACAAAGCGCCAAAATTCAGTCCCGATGTGTGGGATACCTTTTCACTCCAAAGACGGCTATATTTCAAGACTTCTTTCCGCGGGAAAAAAGATCGCAGTCTGCGAACAATCCAAGCCGGATCCTGCAAATCCAAAACTGATGACCCGTGAAATCGTTCGGATCATTACGCCAGGAACTGTTATCGAAGAAAATCTACTCTCAGGATATCGTAATAATTACCTTTGTGCACTTTTGCCTAAAGCGACTCTCATTTTCGTCGGAATGGCGGATGTATCCACAGGGGAGGTCCTTCAATTCACGATCCCAATTTCTTCCAAAGAAGCATTAGTGTCTGAATTAGAAAAATTTAAACCTAGCGAAATCTGCGTACTACCGAAGGATTTGGAAAAATGGGGACAGTTTCCGGATTCTATTCTTTCTAAGATGACCGCACTCTCCCTTGAGGCAGAAAAGCAAGCCGATGGAAAGGAGCCTTTTCTCGCGGTGAGATCTTGTCTTGAATCCTATATTCGAACGAATTACAAGGACGATTCTCTCCAGCTAAGAGAAGCCAAAATTCTCCGTACCGGCTCTTATCTGGAAATGGATAGAGAAACCGTAATCAATCTAGAATTAGTAGAGAACGAAAAAGACGACGTTTCCAAGCCGACCTTGTTTTCTGTATTAAATTTTTGTAAAACCTCCAAGGGCAAAAGACTCTTAAAACAGAGAATCTTATTTCCCGAGACAGATCTGGCGGTGTTGCAATCCAGATGGGAAAAGCAAGATATACTGAGGAAAGCGAATTTATCCGTGATCAACCAGCACCTAAAAGAACTGGGCGATCTCGAAAGAATTCTGACTCGATTCAAAGGAAATAAGGCTTATCCTAGAGATTTCAAAGTCATCCTACAATCGATACAGACCGCGGAAACTTTTTCCAAAACACTAGGGAGCCTAAATTTCCCATTTACCTATTCCGAGGAAAAATTAAAGTCCCTCGCCAACTATATTACGAATAGGCTGAATTCAGAAGAATTACCGGTAATCTTGGGAAACGGAAAGTTTCTGAAGGACGGTTTTGATCCTATCTTAGACAAAGCGAGAGAAGCTGAGACCAAAGGAAAAGACTGGATTTTAGAATTAGAGACCGAGGAAAAGAAAAGGACCGGCCTAAGCACTCTCAAAATCAAATATAACAAAATCGTTGGGTACTTTATAGAAATTTCCAGATTGCAGGCAGAACAAGCGCCCAAAGATTACTTAAAAAAACAAACCTTGGTCACCACGGAAAGATTTACCACTTCCAAATTAGAAGAGCTCGAAAGAGCAATCTTGGAATCAGACGAAACGATCCGCACTCTCGAAAGAGAAGAGTTCGATCGAATGATTCAAGAGGTACTTAAGTTCAATGAGGAGCTCCTAGATCTGTCCGAAGAATTCGGAGACCTTGACTTCCAAATCAGTTTGCTCAAGGCCGAAGAGGATTACAATTGGAAGCGCGCACTCTGGAACGGAGATGGCAACATAGATCTAAAGAATTCCAGGCATCCGGTAGTAGAAGCTTGCCTCCCTGTAGGAGAAAAATTCGTTCCGAATGACGTAACTTTGGACGGAGCAGATTCTGCGATTTCGATTCTGACCGGACCGAACATGGCGGGTAAATCGACTTACATGCGCCAAATCGCACTCAATCAGATCTTATTCCAAATCGGAGCCAGTGTCGCTGCGACCAAGGCAAGCCTTCCAATCTTAGACAGGCTATTCACCAGAATCGGAGCCGGAGATAATCTCACTGCTGGAGAATCTACTTTTTACGTGGAGATGAGGGAGACCGCTCATATCCTCAAAAACTGTTCCGCACAATCCTTATTACTTTTTGATGAAGTAGGAAGAGGAACTTCTACCTACGACGGGATGAGCATAGCCTGGTCCATTTTGGAATATTTATCCGAAATGAGTCCAAGACCTAAGACAGTGTTTGCTACTCATTACCACGAACTTACTGAGCTGTCCAGACTGCCGGGAATCTTTAACCTGCATATGGAAACTATAGAAAAAGAAGACAAGGTACTGTTCCTTCGAAAAGTAAAATCAGGAAAAGCCAAGAAGTCTTTTGGTATTTATGTAGCTAGTCTTGCTGGAGTTCCTGCACCAGTTGTGAAAAGAGCCGGCGAAATTTTACAGGATCTGGAATCTAGAAAAAAGGAAATTCGAATACAGACCGGCGAGCCTAGTCTGTTCTCCAACCTTTCTGCAAACTCTCATGAGCAGCAATACTTGCAAGACTGGAAAAACCAACTGTTGTCCCTTCCGATTGAAGAAATGACTCCCATGGAAGCCCTACGTCTTTTGGACGACTGGAAGCGCAGAATGCGTTAATTCAAGATTCGAAAAGATAGAGTAATATATCCATGGGCGCAAAGTCCACATAGTTTAAGATTTTGGATTTTAAGCCATCTTTTGCATGGAAGCCGATTCCGATTCCTGCTTCTTCCAACATGAGCAAGTCATTCGCTCCGTCGCCAACAGCTACGATATTTTCTTTTTCGATCTCGTATTTTTCAGCGAGCTCTATTAAAGAATCCTTTTTTAGAAATTTATCAACAATTGCCCCGGAAACTGTCCCGGTTAATTTCCCGTCTATCCTATCCAAAAAGTTTGCACGAACCTCGTCGATTCCGTGGTCTTTCTGAAATCTTTCCAAGATGTCCGTGAATCCGCCACTAAATACACCCAGTTTAGATTTCCTAGCCTTCAAGCCTTCGATCAAATTTTTCACACCAGGTTGTAGCTCTAATTTGGGGTATAGCTCTGCAAAGCTGCTGCTAGGCAACCCTTTCAGGTACGCACAACGTTTTTTTAATGCATCTTTGAAATCCAAATTTCCCTGCATTGCTTCCTGGGTGACATGAGCAACTTCCGAGTAAACTCCGGCAAAACGCGCCAGCTCGTCGATCACCTCTTGCTTGATCAACGTGGAGTCCATGTCGAAGCAGAAAAGGCTTATCCTAGTCTTTGAAAGAAAATGAGAAATTTGTAATACATCAACTTTGTGACTGACCAAAAGGCCCCTCATTCGGTCCAATTCTTCTTTGCTGAGTGGTTTTGGAAGTTTACAGGAGCAGGCGTCCCAACCACTCGGAATCTTTCCGTTTTCAGAAAGACTTAAACTTTCGTAGTGGATGTCAAACTCGGGAAACTCAGAACCGAGTACCGAAGCCAACGCAGAGGGAATCTCATTCTGCATTTTTTGGGAATTTTCGGAAGGAGAAAAGAAAAGAAGGTACACGATTATTTTAGATAGGGTTTGAGCATTTTTGCCCAGAGCTTGTATGCTTCCTGGTTCACGTGTATTTTATCCACGAAAGCGTATTCCGGACGAATAAAAGGGATATCATTCTGTCTCATCCAAGGCCAAGGGTCTACGAAAGTCACATTCGAAAATTCCCCAGAAAGCCGATACAGTGCAAAATTCACAATAGGAGAGACCGAGTTAATATTTCTATCCCGGACCGGAGGAATTCCCAAAAGAACTAACTTACCCTTGGGTAGTGCCTTGCTTAACTTGGTAACTACGCTTCTGAGGCTTTCTTCCAGATAGTGGAGGCATTTGCCTTCTCGTATATCGTTCCCGCCGATTTCCAAGAGCACTACGCTCGGCTTCAAAGAAAGCACAGTTTCATCCAGCCTGTCCAAAATGAGATCCGCGGTATCACCCCCGATTCCACGATTGACAGCGTCTGGAAATTCTGCAGACAGTATCTCCGGGGGAAAATTCATGATCAGACTATTTCCGACCAGAACAACCCTTGAAGTCTTGATTCTCTCATTTTCTTCGATGTACTTTTGTTTTACAATTTCATAATCTTTTAAATATTTCTGATACCAGGACTCGTTCCTAGAGCCTTTAGAGGCCATACATTCGAAAGAAGGATTGTAATAATCCAGAACTGGTTTAGAGGAAAAGGTAGAACAAGAAAAAAGCGGGCAAAAAAGAAAAAGCAGGTATTTGGTTCTGAAGCTCACCATCGAAAAGTATTCCAAGGATCCTCAGTTATCAGGATCCTTCATATGAAATCTTTTGTGCCAATCTGCAATCTGCGCCTGCAAGTAATCTTCTGTGTCGCAGATTCTGAACTCGATCGGATTATTGGAAACAGTGTCGATCAATTTGGCTTCGATATAGCCGTTCTTCAGCTTATTGATCTCTATTTTATACTTCATCCATAATCTCCGTAATATCCAGGATTTTTATCCCTCCAAGACTTTCAATCTAATCAAAAACTAAGTCGCTCAATTCCGGGAGAGAATTTATTCTTCCCTTTCCGGTTAGGCATATACTGCTTTTATTATGAACTTTTTTCGGATTTTTGTCTTCCGTATTTGTATAATTTCCGAATGTTCTCCGGAGAATACATTGCATTCCCGCCGAGCATAGACTGCCAGTCCACAGCCTCCCCAATTCCGGAGGAAAATTCGGGCACAAATCCGGCATCCAAGATCATCTTTACGGTCTCTAAAGCATCGGATCCCTTTACGTTCAAATATCCAGAAGCAAACAGCGAATTGGCGGCAAATAATGCCATGGATTGGAGCCCTCTTAAGTGGCCTTCCCTGCCCGCAGCGATCCTGATTTCGGAATCCGGATTTACCAATCTAAATACAATGAGGGTTCTGAGGCAAAAATCAGGAGTCAGTTCCTGAGGATTGCGAATTGCATGTCCCGCAACCGGAATGAAGAAATTTACCGGAATCGAGATCACCCGATATGCCTTTAATTCGAATGCTACGTCGACTAAATCGTCCAGACTTTCTCCCATGCCCACGATTAACCCGGAGCACATTCCGATCCCTGCATCAGAAAGATGAGAAATAGTTTCTACCCTTTGCTCATAAGTATGAGATTCACAAATTTCGGGGTAATGGGCTTTAGAAGTGTTCAGATTGTGATTGTATCTGTCCAATCCCGCGCGCTTTAATCGAATTGCTTTTTCCTTGTCTAAGAGTCCTGCAGAAAGACAAACCTTGATTCCAAGTTCTCGGTTGATTCTTTCGATTGTGTTCGCGAGTTTTTCTGTCACCTGAGAGTTCGGACCGGTTCCGGCGGTAACCATGCAAAAACGATAGGCTCCGTTCTCTTTTGCAGATTTTGCCGCCTCGAAAATTTCTTCTTCCGGTTTTAATGAGTACTCTTGTATTTCCGAGCTTCCGCCTTTTCTCTGAGTACAATAGCCACAGTCTTCGGCGCAATGACCATTCTTAATATTATCTAGGATATGAATTCGAACCGACCTGCCGAAATATCTCTCCCTCGCCTGAAATGCTCTATCTAGGCACTCAGTCAGGGAAACCTCGCCGGAGAGTATTCCCAACGCCTCCTCCCTAGTGATTAAACTCGGGACCTCAGACCTGAGTTTTTCGGGCGTTTTGGCGATTGTAGATGTTCCTGGTTCCATACTGCCGATAGCTTCTTTTTCAATGTTCTGGATGGCAATCGTTTATTTCGGTACAGAATATTGACCGAGAGCAATCCTAATCGCTGCGAAAATCCGTTCTAAGGAAGTATCCGAAATCGTATACGGAGGGGTAATGTAAATCACGTTCCCGAGTGGCCTTAAGATCACACCTTGCTCCAGGCAAATCCTTCGAAATTCTTTAGAGAAGGAATAAGAATATCCTGGAGATTCTCTTCCTGTCTCTAGCTCTCCCACCCCAACCGCACCAACCGTTCTTACATTTCTCAGTTTTTCCGGAAAGGAATGCTTTATTCTAGCCCAACCATCTTCTAACTTGGAGGAAAGTTTTTTTACGTCCTCCAGGCGGTTCTCTTCTTCGAATACTTGTATTGAAGCGAGAGCGGCCGCACACCCGAGTGGATTTCCTGTCATGGTATGCCCATGGTAAAAGATTTTGATCGGCTCGTCCGAAACGAATTCTCTGTAGATCTCTTCCCTTACCAGGGTTACGGCGAGTGGTAGCACACCTGCGGTCAATCCCTTGGCAAGAGCGATCATATCCGGTTGGATTCCGGCAGTTTGATATGCAAAATTCTTTCCAGTTCTACCGAATCCCGTAAATACTTCATCTAAGAGAAAAAGCACACCGTACTTAGAGGTAATTTCTCGGAGCCTTTTCAGTACTTCCGGCTTGTGAAACAGCATCCCACCTGCTCCGGCAACGATCGGCTCCATAACCACTCCCACTACTTCACTGGAGTGAGCTGAAAGATATGCCTCTAGTTCGTCCAAACATTCTTCGGAACATGTGGTCGGTTTTTTTCCTAATGGGCAATCGTGGCAGGCCGGAGAAGGAAATTCCTTTGCTTTAAATAAGAGCGATTGAAACACACGATTAAAAATCGAATCTCCACCGACGCTCATCGCTCCTATCGTATCTCCGTGATAAGAACTAGAAAATTTGATGAATACTTTCCTTTTATTCTCTCCCCGGTTTTTAAAATACTGGAGAGCTACTTTCAGCATTATCTCCAATGCGGTGGAGCCGTTATCCGAAAAGATGACCTTGTGAAAATTCCAATCAGTGAATTCCAAGAGTTTATGAGCTAATTCTAATGCAGGCGGATGAGTGAATCCTGCGAGTAAAACATGGTCTAGCTTATTTAACTGTTGTTTGACTGCTTCCACAATTTTGGGGTGATTGTGCCCGTGGATGCTGACCCACCAGGAGGAAATTCCGTCCACATATTCATTTCCGCTTTCGTCATATAGAAATTCGTTTTTCCCCGAAACGACTTTCAAGGGAGGATCGCTTCCTAATTGGGCTGTATAGGGGTGCCAGATCATGGAGATAGTAGTTTTGGTAGAATTTCCTTCAAATCAAATTCGCCCGCGACCTTTTCCAAAAACTCTTGGCGAGAAAGTCTATATTCCGGAAGTAAGAAAGTTCCGAGTAGATTCATTCCCGTAGCGTCCAAGACGGTTTGGATACTGTCGCTTCGAAGTGGATTCTCCGGACCAATAAAGTACACACCCAAGCACTGTATGGAAGCTTTTTTTAATGCTTCAAAAGATAATAATGTATGGTTGATCGTGCCTAACTTGGTAGAAGCGACCAATACGGTTGGTATCTCAGACTGGGAGATCAACTCTAAATTGTAATAAGATTTTTTAAGAGGTACGTATAATCCGCCGGCGGCTTCCACCAGAATTTTTTCGGAGCGGATACTGTACAAATGCCTGGTCAATTCTTCAGTATCAATTTCCACTCCTGCCAAGGTGGAAGCTAACAGAGGTGAGGCGGGAACATCAAAAGTATAATAGTTTTTTAGAAAATACTTTTCGTTCAAGCCTGTCAGGTTCATGACATGAACTCGATCCGAATCCTCGCCGGTTTGAATCGGCTTAAAGTATTTGATTCCCATTTTAGCAGCGTATTTCGCCATAAATAGCGCGCAGAAAAAAGTCTTACCGACATCGGTGCCTGTACCAGTTACAAAAATCGCCAAACTATAACCTGGGAAAATGTTCTATAAAGGATTTCAATTGTTCCGGTGTAATTCCCGCATGAATCGAAACTCTGATCCTGGATTGGGTTACAGTGGGAGGTCGAATCGCTTTGGCCTCGAACCCGGCGTCTAACAGCCGAGATGCGAACAAAAGAGAGTCTTTTTCGGATTGCATAAGAATCGGAACGATCTGAGAATTAGAACTTCCTGTAGAATAACCCCTCTCTCTCAGTTCCCTTCTCAAATCATCAGAATTCCGTTCGATTGTGGATCTTTCAGAATCCATAGACTGAGCTAATCGAATCGCGGTCATTCCTGCATGAGCGATGGCAGGGATGGGAGCCGTAGAAAATACAAAAGTTCTCGCGCAATGCAATAGATACTCTCTAGAACTTTCAGAACACGAAACCAAAGCGCCTTCGAGGCCTAAAGCTTTTCCCAAGGTGGACATTCTAAAATCGATTTGAGAAATCCTTTCTTCAGGCACCTTCATGTGAGAGACTCCGGCTCCTTTCTTTCCCCAGACTCCGATTGAGTGGGCTTCGTCTAAGTATAATAAGGTGCCGTATCTTTCTTTCAGATTTAATAGACCTTCTACGTCCGTTACATCACCGTCCATGCTAAACAGAGATTCGGTCACAATCATTTTGTGTTTGGAGCTGGAATACTTTTTCAATAACTCTTCGAGATGATCGAAATCCTGGTGATGATAGTAGACTTTTTTTGCACCAGAAAGCCTGACCCCGTCCATTAAAGAAGCGTGATTGTTTCTGTCCGCAAATACGACGTAAGACGGATCGCAGATGGAAGAGATCGCGCCTACATTCGCCGTATAACCGTTCGCTAAGAATAGCGATCCTTCGGAGCCTACCCAAGAAGAGAATTCTTCTTCCAATTTTTGGAATATACTTCTATGGCCTCTGACCAGTCTACTTGCTGTGGATCCGGCGCCATACAGATCGATCCCTTCTTTGAGAGATTGTATTATTTCAGGATGCTTGGATAAGCCAAGATAGTCGTTGGAACAAAGATCCAGACCCTGGGGTTCCCTAAGAGTCCGGACTCTATCTTGACTTTCTAAACGAGAAAAGAATGCGGGCAGCTCTTCGTAAAACGGAATCGAACTTGTACTGTTTTCCCGCACTTTTCTTCCAGTGGGATCTTAGAGCATCCCTTTGACTTCGTCTCTTTCCGATTTCAATTCGTCGTGGGTTACTTTGAACTTTTCCTTTGCAAAATCGTTCAATTCTATGCCTTGTACGATCTCTACTTTGGATCCGTCGGATTTTACTGGATAACCGAAGATCAATCCTTTATCCGCTCCATAAGAGCCGTCGGAACAAACTGCTACGCTAAACCAGTCTCCTGCCTTGGTAGGAGTGATGATTTGGCGAACTGTATCTACAACTCCGTTGGCGGCAGAAGCAGCGGAGGAAGCACCTCTTGCTTTGATGATCTCGGCGCCTCTTTGCTGGACATTCTTGATAAAGTCTCCCTTCAGCCAATCGTGATCTTTGATCACATCAGTTGCAGGCAACCCTTGTATTTTTGCACTGTAGAAATCAGGATACTGAGTCGAGGAGTGATTTCCCCAGATTCCAAGATTAGAAACTTCTTTTACAAGTACTCCTGCTTTGGATGCAAGCTGAGACTTGGCTCTGTTCTCGTCGAGTTTTGTCATAGCGAACCAACGATCGGAAGGAATTCCTTTCGCGTTGTTCATCGCAATCAAGCAGTTCGTATTACAAGGATTACCTACGACTAGAATTTTTACATCGCTCGCTGCATTTTTTTCAATAGCCTTGCCCTGGTTCACAAAGATGCCGCCGTTAATTTTTAAGAGATCACCTCTTTCCATTCCCGCTTTACGAGGAACAGAACCGACAAGCAATGCCCAATTGATATCTTTAAACGCCTGGTCTAAATCGGAAGAAACAGATACTTTCTGCAAGAGAGGAAAAGCGCAGTCCTCTAACTCCATGATCACCCCTTTGGCGGATGGAATAGCGGCCTCCAATTCGAGCATTTGGATTTCGACCGGAGTATTTTCCCCGAACATCTGTCCGGATGCAATCCGAAACAAAAGCGCATAACCTATCTGTCCTGCTGCTCCGGTAACTGCGACTTTTACTACTTTACTCATATTAGGCTGACTCCTCTTTTCTATTAAGCTTTTTTAATTCTTCAACTCTTCGTCGATGATTTTTGTGAATGATTCGATCGGCTGTGCACCTTCTACAACGAGTCCGTTGATAAAGAAGGCCGGCGTTCCGTTGACTCCGTATTCCTGGCCATCCGCCATGTCTTGTTCTATTTCGCTCTTTACGCTGCCCTTAGAATCTGCTATGCAACTCTGTAACTGACCTACATTCAAACCGGAGGACTGAGCCAAAGAAATAACTTTCGATTTTTCTAAATTACCTGAATTCTGAAATAGCACCTGGAAAAATTCCCAGTATTTTCCCTGAGGAATCGCACAGTTTGCGGCCATATGCGCGTACATCGCGTTCTGGTGAAAAGAAAGCGGGAAGTCTCTAAACACCCAGCGAATCTTGCCCTGGTATTTCTCTCGCAAAATCTTTGTAACTTCTTGGCTTCGTTTACAATAAGGACATTCAAAATCGGAGAATTCTACAATGGTAACCTTTGCGTCTTCAGGTCCAAGCGAAGGATTTCCTTTTGTGGTTATGTTCAATCTTTCCGCAGGAGGTGGTTCCGGAACATGAATATTGACTTCGTATTTTCCGCGAAGCTGCTGATAGAAGGATTGTTTTTCTTCGTCTTCTTTCATTCTCTTCAGATACATCGCGATTTTTTCCTGAACCTGTCCGTAGGATTTTCCCTTTAGATCCGGAACAGTGGCTTTGTACTGATTGTACGTGTCCATTTTTTCTTGCTCAGAAGGCTCGTATCCCTGTGCAAACTTAGTCAGGTCCTTGACTTCTATCCCTCTCTCTTTTGCTTCAATATCAAGAATTTTTGAACTAGCAAACTGAGAGAACATTCTGTATGCAAGATTGTTGGCTTCGATTATATACTTTCTGTAAACCTCGGGCTTTTCCTTTGCTACATCTCCAAAAGTGTAAACTCGGTACCCGACTGTTAGATTGTATTCTGGATAAAAGAACTTAAATAATGGATACGCTGTGATCCCTATGTATGCGATTAAGATTCCAAGAATTGAGTAAGTGCTCGTATTAAAGCTGGAGAACGGTTTCATCCATTTCGAAGTGCTTTCTTCCGACATAATCTCCTGTCCAAGGGAAAATTCTCCCCACCTACCAATCTAGAAACCTAAGCCACACTGGCAAACGTTTAATTGAGAAAGGAACATAAGCGAAATACTTCATATTGGAAGCATTTGAAAAAAATGTTAAAGCTATAGTTGGAAAACCGATACAAATAAGTAGGGATAGACCTGAAAACGGAGGTTTAGGTTTATGAACGTAAACAGTATTCAAGGCAGTGGGTTTCATCACTTTTCTGCCCGTTGGTCTCCGCCGGAAATCGCGGACAAACAAGAAGCAAGGAAAGATCCCTTGCAGGTTTCCGATTTATCTTTAGCAGTAGAGAAACAACTGCATACAGGTAAATCAAAGCCGAATATAGAAGAGCTTGTAATGAAGCCTTCTCCAGTGACTACGGAAGAAAGATTGAGCCAAGTAATTAGCGCCGAACAAATGAAGAACCTTTTATCTATGATGGTAAGGTCCAAATTTTCCGGCGAACAGAAGCATCAAGTGTCAGGGCATAGATTGGATCAGAAGGGATAATCTTTGACCTTTCCTTTTGCATTAATTTACTCACCCAAAGTCGATTTATTCTTATACTTGCTATTTGCAATTGCAGGTATCGGTTTCCTATTTTTCCTGTATTGGGAGATCGTACGACCTTATTTATTAAAAACAAAACCAGGACAAATGGATCCACCAGACGAAGGCCAAGTATTCAGCCTAGTCATTCCAGAAAGTACCAGATCTTATAAGTTCTCGATAGGTCAGATTTCTGGAGATGTGCGCACCGTCTGCAAAGCGATCCAGGACAACCACTTAGTCTTTCATATCAAAAAAGCAAAAGAAACAGAAGATTATGATATTGAAATAGAGAAGCAAGGCCCTACCCTGATCAAGCCGCCTCGGATGCAGTTCTTTACGAAAATGGAATCCGTAGAGAAATTAGAAAGTCACGAAATCATTGGTTACACCGCCAATTTTCGAATTAGCGATAAAGTAATCAAAGAAAGGATGACTCAGTATTTCGAGATCAGCCTAGGCTCCGAGTTTTTTATGAATCGAATGGGAAAAGAAAGAATGAGGTTCCTATTCACGATCGAAAAAATTCATCCGGGTCTGTCTTATGGCTCCAGGGACAAGAAGGGACTCTATTCTTTCGGAAAAGAAACCGGCAGATCAGAAGATTAAGAAGAAATACAGATCTATACTATATTTTTTTCGGAGTTAATACTGCTCCGACTGTATCTACGGGAATTCTTGCGATCTTGCATTGAATTCCACTCGAACCCGAAAAATCAGCCGCTGCAATTTCTAGCTTTTTAGAAACTTGGATCGAATGCTTCCTTTGACAGTACAAGAGTACAGATGGTCCGCTTCCGGATAAAGAATATCCGATTACTGAGTCCTTCACTTTTTGGATAAATGGATTCAGTAAGAATTCTGAGTTCATCCGATACGGAGTGTGAATCTTATCTTCCAAGGCCCTTTGCAGCAAATTTGGTTTTCCAGAATCTAGGAACTCCCACCAAGTCCCGATTCTGCTCATATTAAAAATTATATCCTCAATCGGATAGGAGTCCGGCAGAATCTTTCTGGAATGGTGAGTGGAAATTTCCAACTTCGGAATTACAAAGTAGCAATGAATCGATTGAGGAAATTTCTTTTTGAAATAGTAGAGTTTTTGATCCGCAAAGTAAGAAAACACGAAGCCGCCGATGAATGCTGGAGTCGTATTGTCCGGATGCCCTTCTAATTGAGCCAAATGGTACAGGAAAGTTCCTTCGTCCGGAACCTTTATCGATGGGAAGTATGTCTGGTGCACAAACCTAGCGGCGCAATATCCCGCGACTACTGCACTCGCACTGGATCCCAACCCTCCCTTCATCGGAAGTTCCAAATCCATTTTTACGGAATAGAATAAGGGAGAAACATTCTCTAGAAATCTTTGAAAATAATCTCTATACGAAAATAGAACCAGATCTTCCTTTTCGGAAAAGGGAGGAGTATCGAATCCTTTTACTGTACTCTTAAATTCGGAAGCATTCCCGAATTCAAAAGTAAATGTATTATAGATCTTGAAAGCAAGTCCAAGCAAATCGAATCCGGGGCCTAGGTTAGCCGAGGTACCTGGGACCTTGATTTGAAGTCTATATTTCGGATTCATGCAAAGATACTGCTAATTCCAGGCGAGTTATCGCCATTCTCATTTTCTATTTGCACCAGTCATTTGCTTTTCGGATCTAAAATGCAGATCCAGGATTTCTTCTTTCCGAGAATCCAACCTAGTTCCAGGATGCTCCCGTATGCAATTTGGTTGGGGAGACGCCCTCATATTATTTTTCTATTTTTCCTTAGTGCTCTATTCCGGATGGAAATCCGGAAAATCCGATTCAGACTCTTCGGAGTTTTTTCTCGCGGGCAAAACCTTATCGTGGATTCCACTTTCTCTATCCATCGTGGCGACCGAAACTTCTGCGCTTACATTTCTTACGGTTCCAGGCATGTCCTTCTCTGGGAATTTCACTTTCCTTCAAGTAGTATTCGGATACATTGTCGGCAGAACAATCGTTTCCTTTTTTCTATTGCCTCTGGTTTATCATCACAATTTTCTCTCTGTTTACGAATGGGTGGGGGCTAAATTCGGAAAGAGTTCCCAAAAGGTCATGTCCGGTTTGTTTTCTTTCACTAGACTTTTGGGAGATGGCGTTCGGCTATTTGCCTCGACATTACCGGTAGCGTTCTTATTACAAGTTGCTTTAGGAAAAATGCTGACCTCTCCCCCATCTGAATACTGGATCGGGGTAGGCACCTTGGTTTTTGTGATGGCAATCACTGCCGTGTATACAATGCAAGGAGGGTTTCGGTCTGTAGTTTGGGTGGATACGGTTCAATACTTTATCTATATCTTCGGAGGTCTGGTCGCACTATTTATACTACTAGGACAAACGGACCAGCTATCAAGCAAACTTTCCGAAGCGATTACTTCAGGAAAACTGAATGTACTAGATTGGAATTTTTCCCACCCTTACTTTTTCTTTTGGGCGGTTATAGGAGGAGCTCTATTGAGTTTAGGAACTCACGGAGCAGACCAAATGTTTGTGCAAAGGGCCTTGGCGGCGAAGAGATTGAAAGACGCACAAAAGGCAATGATAGGCTCTGGTATTGCTGTGTTTGTTCAAATGATCCTGTTCTTAGCAATCGGAACTCTATTATATTTTCGTTATGCAGGACAGGACATACATCAGGACAAAGTATTTTCTAAATTTATCGTCGAGGAGGTTCCAACACCGATTTTGGGCTTGATCCTATCCGGAATACTCGCTTCTACTATGTCGACTCTTTCCAGTTCGATTAACTCTTTGGCTCTCACTGCGAGTGTAGATTTTGGCTGGAATTTTTGGAACAGAAAAGTTTCTACACTCTTCTTTGCACTCTTGCTATTCTTGAGTTCCTTCTTTTTCTTTTCCTTACCCGAGGCATATACAAAAGGTTTGCTGGAACTAGGACTAAAAATCTCTTCGTTTACAGTCGGATCAATGGTAGCTGTATTTTTATTCGAAGTGGTTCCTTTTCTTCGAAAGAGAATTCAAACGAACGATACCGGTCTTTCTATTTCTTTGGCGTCTTCGATTCTCTTGACCGCTAGCATAGGACTAAAAAGCGGATGGGGTTTTACGATTTTGGTTCCGATCGGAATGATTTTGCTTTGGGGATTCGCCTTCTTAACGGGGTTTCTTTTCCCGAGAAAGAGTGTTCATTGATCTAAGATAGAGTCGATTGCGTTTCTGAATTTTTCGGCCTTTGTAAAGTGCATATAATGATCTGCATTTTCAATGCGGATGAATTTTGCATTCGGAAAATACTTTTGTGCGACCGCTTTGTCACCCTCCTGAAAGTATTCAGAAGCGCCTCCTACAATAAAAAAAGCAGGAGCGCTAAAAGGTTTCTTTCCTTCATGAAAAACGGATTCGAACATCCTAGTCGAATTTGCGATTCCTTCTACATTTAGTTTCCATTTGTATCCTCCATCCTCTTTTCTCTCCAAATTCATTTGTAGAAAATTTCGAATAAAAGAATCAGTTACAAATCTAGACATCTCCTGATCGATTTCTTGTCTCGATTTTGCAAGAGACACATCTACTTTCAAAGCGGAAATTTCATTTTGGTAGTTGAATTCATAATTCCTAGGAGCGATATCTTCTATGATAAGTTTGTTCACTCTGGTCGGATAGTCTAACGCAAAAGCCATTGCAACCATTCCTCCCATGGAATGTCCCAAAATTGTACAATTCTCAATCTCTCGATCATTCAAAAATTCTAATACATCTTCCGCGAGTTGGGGTAAACTATGATCCGAAGAATGGGGAGAATCCCCGTGATTTCTTAAGTCCAGAGAATATACATCTCCGTATTTTGTCAGGTATTCCGCTACGCTCACCCAATTCTTGGAAGAACCAAATAGCCCATGTAAGATGAGGATGGTAGTAGCTCCGTCTTTCTTAGGATAAAAACGAAAGGCGAGCTTCACTTGGCTAAGCACTCTTCCTGGAGTACCTTCATATAAGGAAAAAACTTCTTTCCATATCTTGCAGGAAGTTCCTGCAATTTTTTCCTAAAATGAGAAGTCACCTCCTCTTTCGGAAGATTGGAATCACAAATAAATGCATCCTTGTCCTTTTGAATTGCCTGGAGTCTCTTCTCGATTTGGTTTGTGTAGATTCTTGCATAATTTCCATTTGGCTGCAAAAGCACATACTTCAGGCGCCTAGTCTCCTCATCCTTTAGAATGCAAAATGGGTCCTTCTTACACCGAATTTCTGGAGTATGTTTCACCGCTAGATAAGCCGCAAAGTCTCCAGGATTCGTGTTTGGATAAGATTCAGCGATTCTCCAATATGCTTCCGGTCTGACCTTTACTTTGGAACCCTCTTTTTGGTTGGTGATCGAATCCAGCCAAACTCCTTCCTTGACATACACTCCGATTTCTGTGGGAAAATTTCGGAGCAGCTCTTCAAGCTGGGATCCGGATCTAGACCGATGTTCTGGACTCTGCAACTTGTCCAAGTATCTCTGTAGAACTACGAGCCTTCTTGCTTTTAGGAATAGAAACTCGTCACCCTTGTATTCCACACCTTCTTGCATTCTGGTAAGATAGTAAAAGATGGATTCCATTTCAGAAAGAGCTGTATCTTGGTAGAGCAATTTCTCGATTGCCTTGGTCACGATTAAGTAGGAACCTTTGCTTCCTAATCTCTGCACAGAACCAGACTCCACCCAACCTCTGAGTCCGTCCTTATCCGTCAGAAGAAAGTATTTGGAATTCGTTTCCTTTTGGTTTTCGGAGGTAAGAATTTCTCCAAAAGAAAGCTTTCGTAGAACTTCAGAATTCTTTTCCGGAAATAAAGAAAGTGGAGCTAGTACCTTCAGTACGATATAGTCCTTTCGCCCCTCTGCGATTGCAGGGAACGCGCAGAACAAAAGCAGGATCAGAAAGTTCCTGCTTTTGCTTGGAATCATCCCTAACCTCGAGATAGGTCCCTCACCATGTCTGCGATTCTGGAAATTCCCTTTTGAATATCTGCTTCTCCCATTGCGTAAGAGAGTCGGAGCGCATTATCATCTCCGAATGCAATTCCCGGAACCGCGGCTACTTTGTACTGGTCCAGGAGCACAGAGCAGAATAGTTTGCTTTTACTCTTTTCCACGGAAGTAGATTGGTACTTTTTGAAGCCAGGAGTTTCATACACTCCAGTCAAATACGGGAACACATAAAAAGCTCCCTCAGGCAAATTCACAGAAACTCCGGGAATCTCTCTCAGCTTACTTACGATGAGGTTTCTTCTGTTCTCAAAAGCTTTCGCCATTTCGCCGACGCATTTCTGGTCGCCGGTCAGAGCTGCTTCTGCTGCGGCTTGAGAAATCGAAGAAGGATTGGATGTGGACTGACTTTGGATCGTGTCCATGTTTTGGATGATCTCTGTGCTTCCCGCTCCAAATCCAATTCTCCATCCGGTCATAGAGTAGGTTTTAGATACTCCGCTCGCGATAAATGTAAGTTCTTTCAACTCTTTGGAGAGCATTGCAATATTACAAAATTCGAATCCATCGAACACGATCTTCTCGTAAATATCGTCGCTCAGGACCAAGATGTTATGCTTCAGTACTACTTCTGCCAAAGCCTCTAATTCTTTTTTTGTGTAAGCAGATCCGGTAGGGTTCGAAGGAGAATTAATAATGAGTACTCTGGTTTTTTTAGTAATCGCTTTTTCTAATTGTGCAGGAGTGATTTTGAATCCTTGCTCCGGAGTAGTATGAACAATGATAGGAATTCCTTCAGAAAGCCTGACGATATCTACATAGCTCACCCAGTATGGAGCAGGTACAATCACTTCGTCTCCGGGATTCAAGGTCGCCAGAAAGAAATTATAGATTACCTGCTTTCCTCCGGTTCCTACGATGATTTGATTTCTAGTATAATCCAGCCCGTTGTCCCGTTTGAACTTGTTCAGGATTGCGTCTCTTAGTTCTGGTGTTCCGGAAACAGCAGTATATCTAGTTTGCCCTTTATCGATCGCGTTCTTTGCCGCGTCGCGGATATGAACCGGGGTTTCAAAGTCCGGTTCTCCTGCTCCAAAGCTGACGATATCTTCGCCTTTCTTTTTTAATTCGGCCGCTTTGGCGCTAATCGCCAAAGTTTGAGAAGGCTCGATTACATCTAGCCTCCGTGCATTCCATTCCATCATGGGTCCCTCTCTTTTTATTAGGCCCCGACCTTTTCTTCTAATGACTCCGAAAATTGGTCGAGAGTGTATATTTCGTATTCGTAACCTTGCTCGGTTAGGAACAATTGTCTATTTTGTCCGAATCTTTCCTCGTTGGTGTCTCTTGAAATCAAAGAGTAAAAGATCGCAGAGTTATCGGCACCTTTCGGCCTTAGGATTCGACCTAACCTCTGAGCTTCCTCTTGTCTAGAACCGAAAGTCCCGGAGACTTGGATCGCAATATTCGCGTCCGGTAAGTCGATGGAAAAGTTCGCCACCTTACTCACTACCAAAGACTTGATCCTTCCAGAACGGAAAGCATCGTAGAGTTCCTGACGTTCTCCTAGGGGAGTCTTTCCAGTAATTAACGGAATCTTAAACTTTTTCGAAATTTCTTCCAACTGATTGATATATTGGCCGATTACCAGCAAGTGGGAATCTGCGTGCTTTTTCATGATCAGGTCGATCGCTTTCAGTTTCTCAGGGTTCTCGGATGCCAATCTGAACTTCTCGCGGTCGTCCGCGATAGAGTATCTCATCCGCAGATCGTCTTCCATAGAAACTCTGATTTCCTTGCACTTCGCTTCTGCGATCCAAGATTTGCTCTCTAATTCCTTCCAAGGAACGTCGTACTTTTTAGGTCCGATCAAACTGAAGACATCCTCTTCTAATCCGTCCTCTCTCACCAAGGTAGCAGTCAGTCCCAAACGACGTTTAGCCTGTAACTCTGAAGTCATTCTGAAAACTGGAGCAGGCAACAAGTGAACCTCGTCATAGACAATCAAACCCCAATTGTTCGCGCTGAACAAATGAAAGTGCGTAAAATCCCCGCCTTTCTTTTTTCTATGAGTTAGGATATTGTAGGTAGCGATCGTGATCGGTTTGATCTCCTTCACTTCCCCGGAATATTCTCCGATATCCGATTCTGGAATATCAGTCTTATCTAAAATTTCGTTTTTCCATTGGCGAATGGAAAGAGTGTTGGTGACCAAAATCAAGGTTTCTGCACCTACGATCTGCATCACCCCAATCCCGACGATCGTCTTTCCGGCACCGCAAGGGAGTACCACGACTCCGGATCCGCCTTCGTTCCCTCCTCCTGCATGGAATACTTCCACAGAGGCTCTCTGGTAATCTCTCATTCCGAACTTTTTGCCTGACTTGGTATCCGGGCGAAGATTGAATCCGTATTTGTTCCCTTCGTCGTAACCTGCTAGATCCTCGACAGGGAATCCTATCTTAATTAAGGCTTGTTTAATATGTCCACGAAACTCTTTCTTAATATAGATCTTGTCTCCAATCGTATGATCTATATAAGGTTGTACAGCTCTGTGGTTGGAAATTTCTTGCAAAAATCCTTTTTCATTAGAAATGATGCAGAGGTCTCCGTTTTCTTCTTTGACCAGTTTTACTTTTCCGTACCGACCGATCTGTTCTCTGATTTCATTGATTACGTTTTTAGGAACTGAATATCTGGAAAATTTTTCCAGGCATTCAACGATTTCATCCGCGCTCATCTTGATAGATGCTGCGTTCCAAAGCGATAAAGGAGAAATCCGATACGTATGTAAATACTCCGGGCTTTTTTCTAGTTCCGCGAATTTGGAAACGACGAGCTGACACGCTTCGAATTCTGGATTGTCTACTTCCAGAAGCATGGTCTTGTCGCTTTGTACAATTAAAGGTTTACTCATTTGGATGCGGATTCCCCCTGCAAACTTAGACTGAAAAGGGCCCTCTTCTTGTCAAGAAGAAAGCGATTATAAGGACGTTTCAAAGCGATTGCACCATAATCCGGAATTCTCCCGACTTTTCGGAATGACCTTTTAGCTCAATCAGACCTTGTCCGGACATCAACGCATTCCCAGGAGAACTGCAAGGTTCTATCGCCGCAGAGTTACGATCTCTCGGAACGTAGATTTGAAAATAGCAAAGTTGGATCTTCCCTTCCTCCGGCAAACTCATCACAGAGATACTGTATTTCTCTGTTCTATTTTCTAGAATCACTCTTGGATCTTGTCCGAAGAAAAGATGATCCAGATTCTGCAATTCACCAGTCGCGAAAGATTCGATTGGATTTCCTACTGTCGGAATCAGTGGCAACATTTTGTCGTCCAGTTCGATATTCTTATCCATATGTAAATGTATGCGCCAATCTTCTCTGTGTCCCAACAATTGAAAGGTAGGATGATAACCGTACGCAAATCGAATCGACTCCGAGCGAGTATTGAAAAATTTTGTGGTCACGGTCAGTATCGTTCCTTGGCTAGAATCTTCGAGTCTTAGTTCTTCTTGGATCGCTATCGCGGAGATTGGATTTTCTTCCCAAATTTCCGGAAAGATAACTCTAAATTCGGCGGAACTTCCCGCATTTTCTCCGGACAAAACTTTTCTAGGTAAGGAATGCACCAATCCGTGCAATGGAAATCCGTGAGAATCTCGAACTGCGTTAGAAAGGTCTACATCTTTTCCATTCCAGACCAAGGTTTCCGAAGAGTGTCGATTCACCCAAGGGTACATCAAAAAACTTCCAAACCCAAAGCTTGAATCCCCTGGCAAAGCAGTGTGTAAGACTCCGAACATTTTTTTGCTCCTGGGATGTACCCAGTCCCAATTTGTCCACCTGGTTCCATCAGTGGTCAGCTTGGAAGAAGAAGTCCGCAAGGTGAGCATCGCGCAAAAGGCTGAGGAGAATCCGTTCCACGGAAAGTAAAAAACGGTTTTGCCCGCAATTTTTAGAAACCCTTTTCCCTGGGAAAGGAATTGAACCTTCTCACTGTTTTCCAAGAATGGCCTTCTCGAGGTTAGCAATGAAGATCCTTCCTCTTTTTCTCAGAAGTTTTTGTGGGTTAGTCTTGGTTTTATTTGGAATCGGGTGCGGCTCACTGATGACCGCAAGACCTCCTATCCCTTATCAAAGGGTTTTAAAAAGCGGTTCTTCGGATAAGATTCTCATTATCCCGATCGACGGACCGATTACGGATGAATCTAGAGAGGGAAACTTCTTTATGGAAGGAAAGGATTCCATTTTAGCCGGCCTAAAGCTACAGCTAGAATTGGCAACCGAGGATCCGGATATCAAAGCAGTTCTGTTAAAAATCAACTCCCCTGGAGGAACGGTTACCTCTAGCGATATACTTTATAGAGAACTAATGGAATTTAAAAAAAAGAAAAAGGTTCCTGTAAGCGCTTTGTTTATGGATATGGCGGCTTCCGGAGCCTACTATATCGCGATGTCCTCTGACTATATCGTAGTACATCCTACAAGTGTCACCGGTTCCATCGGCGTAATCATGCAAGGGATCAACTTGAAAGAGGGTTTGGAAAAACTCGGAATCAAGGACCAATCGATTCGATCCGGTGATAATAAAGCGATCGGATCTCCTTTGCAGGATCTCACTCCTGAGCAGAGAAAGTTGCTACAAGGAATCGTGGACAGTTTATATGAAAGATTCTTTGAAGTCGTAAAGAATGGCAGACCCAAACTCAAAGAAGCTGATCTGAGAAAACTCGCCGATGGCAGGATCTATACTGCGACACAAGCGGTCAAAAATGGTCTAGTCGATAGTATGGGCTATTTTGAAGACGCGGTAAAAGCAACTGTCAAGTTACCCGGTTATTCGGGTTCCGCCGAACCTCAATTGATCTACTATTCGTATTCCAGAAGACCTGGTACGATTTATCATGTGCAGGCAAATGCGGGAGAGGCTCCTACCCTAATGGACACGATGGGCTTAGGAAAACATAAATTTCAGTTTTTGTATTTGTTTGCACCTTGAGGTAGAACCTAGGTTTTGCCTTTTCTATAAAAAATGTTATTTAATTCCATCCCATACTTAGGGCTTTTCATTGCCACGTTTCTAATCTATTGGTCGATTCCACAAAGGCTTAGAAAACGTTTACTTCTATTTTCTTCATTTCTATTCTATTTCTATTCCGGTCTGGCATTCACTGTTCATTTTCTCGCCGTCATTGCAGTGAACTATGTATTCTCCCTAAAACTTTGGAAAAAGAAATCCTCAGGTGAGTCTACTCTGAGCACACTCGGGTGGATTATACTTCTCAACTTTATCAATCTGGCCTTATTCAAATATTTCTACTTTTTCTTGGATACTCTGGATGCAATCACCGGCTCGACCCAATTCTTTACATTCGGAAAAGGCATTCACATCCCGCTTCCTCTAGCGATCAGCTTTTATACTTTTCAGTTGATCGCTCTTCAGGTGGATATCCATCGGAATCTGGTTCCAGAGCGAATCTCAGCACTGGATTACTTTTTATTTATATTATTTTTTCCTCAATTAATCGCCGGCCCGATTATGAGGACGACTGATTTTCTCCCCAAGCTGGATCATCCTGCGATCGACTTTGATAGAGTGAAATGGGGAATTTTTCTGATTCTATCCGGATTATTTAAAAAAGTAGTCATCGCGGATAATATTGCAGGGATCGTGTCTCCTATCTATCTGCATCCGAGCGACTACAATGGATTCGGTCTCTATCTTGTGATGTTCGGTTTTGCGAGTCAAGTGTACTGCGACTTTTCCGGGTATACGGATATAGCAAGGGGATCTGCCTTTCTTTTAGGTTACGATATTCCGGAAAACTTCCGAGGACCGTTCCTCTCCCCGTCCTTTCGAGAATTTTGGGGAAGATGGCATGTAACACTTTCTACTTGGCTCAAGGATTATCTCTATATTCCCCTTGGAGGAAGCAGGGCCGGATTCTGGAGAGCCCAATGGAACTCACTTCTCACGATGACCTTAGGGGGCTTGTGGCACGGAGCAAACTTTGGCTACCTACTCTGGGGATTTTTCCTCGGGATTGTGTTGGCAACAGAGAGAATCATTTCTCCGGCAAATCCAAAAGACGAGCCTGATCCGAAAGGATGGGTTCGATTTCTTAAGGTGGCCCTTACGGTTCACTTATTTGCGATGTCTGGAATTTTCTTCCGGTGTGCTTCTGCAGGTGGAGCGTCCCTGGCCAAGACCTGGGATTATTTCCTTGGACTCACGAACCTTTTTTCGGGAAAAGCGTTACTCAGGTGGGAAGAATTGCTGCTTTTTGTCATTTTGGCCTTTTTCTGGAATGCAGTTCAGTATTATTCTTTTATAAAAGAAAAAATTAAAGCTCAGTTTTCCTGGCTGCTGCCTGTTTTCTCTATTATAATATTATTATTACTTGGGATATTTGGAGACGGCGGAGGAGAATTTATATACTTTCAGTTCTGATCTCCTTCGATTTTCCACCAAAGATTCGATTTTGGGATGAACGCCCTTAGTCAAAGTTATGCGTAATAGCCAGTGCATTAAGTTTTCTTTAATCCGATGATATTCTGTCGCACAACTTTCGTTTACCTTAGCATAGTCATTATAACTCTGCTCCTTTACGATTGCTTTCCTCCATACTGGATCAGAGAACTGCCAAAAGAGCCTCAGACGGCAAAAAATGCATATTTATCAGGAACTTTTCAAAAAAATCTACCGCCCTTATCACCATTAACATCCGTAAATTATAAAGAAACACATTTGGAAAAAATAAAGTTTAATCCTGTGGAAAATACTTTCGTAAAAACTTATGTTAGAGAAGTGATTGATGGAAATAAATTCCGTCGAATCAATCTGGAAGGGCGAGGTTCTTACGAGGTACAAGGGAACTGGATATTGTTATCCACTTCCGAGATAGAAACCACTGAAGAGAATTGGAAATTTGGAGAAACTTCCAAATTTTCTACCAAAACGATGAAATCATCATCACATCGACTGCTTTACCACTTTGACCCGCTTTCTGATTCTATTATACCGATGCTCTATGAAACCGGTTACGATGAAAAACCGTTCGGAGTGGTTGAAGGGACCAGAATTCCTTATTCAGAAAACGAAGCTTTTCAAATTTCCCGAAAAAACTATGCGTCAAAGGAATATCAAAGTCACGTCTACACAAGGATTAGATGAGAACTTCGTTTACGATTCAGCAATATCTAAAGGGTGCTTGGCCGATAATTCTCGTGCTGAATTCCTCACTGTTCATTTTTCTCATTCTGAGTTTGAGTTTTTATAAACTTCTAATTCCGATTCCATTATTCTTACTTATCTTTACGGCATTTTCTCTTTTCTTAAATTACGTTGCTTTCATACTCTATCTTACTGAAAAGATACTTCCGAAAGAACAGGAGTACGGAAAACTCATCAAACGATTTCGGAAAGGCGACAATAGGATGCAACATTATGTTCTTCCTCTTGATTTCAAGGACGAAAACTACGAGGTACTAGGAAGGTCCCTGACCTACAATCCGATCGGTGGCGATTTTTATAATTTTGTAAAGGACCGAGGTGGTAACTATTGGTTCGGCATCGGCGATACTTCAGGACACGGCTATGTGGCCGGCCTTTTTAGTATGATGGTCCTCAACCAAATGTCTCACTGGATCCACATGAAGGACAGCCCTGAACAAGTAATCGATAGTATTATTCAAAATCTGGAGACTAGGACCGAGTCCTTTTCGAGCTTTCCTAGAAGCCTCTACGCTACTTTCTTACTTATGAAAGCAGACTCAAACGGTAATTTTTTGCACTCTGGAATTCATCCTAGTTCTGTTTTGTATCGATTCCAAAAAAATCAGAACGAAATTTTGGAAACCGACGGCAAATTCTTGTCAACAGTCATGAATCCTCCGAGCAAAAAACCATCACCTCCTCAACCTTTCAAAATGGATAAGGGAGATATTCTGTTTTGCTTTACGGACGGCTTATTTGAGCAAAAGAACCGGATGATGAACAAATATTATGGGGAAAATCTATATAAGTTTTTGGAAAAAACTCCCAAGAAGAATCTGAAGAAACTCGTAGATAGATTGTTTGAAGAAATCGCAGAGTATGCCGGAGGCAGAATTCAGGATGATATGAGCATCCTGGTCATCCGAAAACTTTGATTTTCGAACCGCATTTCTTTTTCTTCTGTGTTTTCCCGTTGAAGAAAAGCCATCCGAAAATAGAATTATAGAAATGGATCATTCGGAATCCGCCATGAAATTGGCTGTTAGAATCTCTTGGAACGAAAGGGACGCCAGAAAAGTACTTCGAGTCATAGCGGACGCAGTCTTAGTGACCGGACTTACCGAAATCGAAATATTGGATTTTTTGCCTCACGGCCTCGAGGAGGAAATACTAGAACTAAAAGAAAACTATGATTGGCCGAAATTCAAGAAGCAGTTAATCGGAAAGCTTTCCAAAAAGGATCATAGCTCTCCGGCCTTATCTATTCTACACCCGGACCTGGCGGAAGAGCCGGATTAAGTTAAAAACTCCGATCCGTTTTTTTGCGGCGGATTCAAATACTTGGAGCTGGTTCCATGATTCACATTGAGGGATCAAACTACCATTTCTTTCTATGCACTCCGGACTCGGTAGCCCGAGTCAAAACCACTCAATCTCCATTTTATGATTTTGATCCGAATCAAATCGAGGAACTCCCCTATCTCTATTCGCAACCCAGCATGATTCCTAAGTTTCTATATAAGCTGGAATACTCGCGCAGAACTTACGAATCCGAACCAATGCATAGCCCTGCGTACATTTCTTACAAAAACGGAAATCTATCTCTTGAAGAAACTAGATTTCCAGAAGGCACAAGAGAGTTGTCGGGTGGAAAGCTGTACTTGATCAAAAAGCATCCTTATTCACCGATCGGAAAAATTCCGATCTATCTTTTAACAGCGCCTTCTCACTCGACTCAGATCGGGCCCATACAAACTGGAAAGTTTACTCTAGTCAGATTGGATCGAACCAGACAGATTTCAACTCGCTATCTATCTCTCAGGGATATAGTGAATCCGGAACTGGACGAGAAATCTGTTTCGAAAAAGATCGAAGAATTGTACTTTGACAAAGAAAGCAAAAGTTACCTGTTTCGCTTAGTAAAAATATTATACGCGGGAACTCCTGCAGAAGAGCAAACGATCGTATCAAACCTGTTCAGCAAAGAACCCGAATTCGCTTCCTTTTTGAGGGATAAGATTTTTACGATAGAAATTCTTCCCTTAATTCACGGACCCTTTTTGAATTCGATCTTGAACATCATGGACGAAAGACTTTTAAAGTTTTCGATCGCGAGGCTTTCCAGTCCCGTAAAAAGGATGGTCGAGAAGAACGTTTCCAAAAACAAGTGGAAGTCCATTCAGTCTAGCCCGGCCAAAAAACCAGATCCTGGAGAATCGTTTGAGGAAATCGTAGAAAAGGAAATCTTCAGAAGATTTTCCCGGAAAATCTATTATGAAGAAGGAATCTTTCCAGTATATGCGATCGCTCGCAACGAGGAGCAAATTTCTCTAGGAACCAGAAAGGAAGTGCATTTTCAAACGATTCCTGCAGAAAAATATAATCTAAACCTGGTCGGCCACGGAATCGAATTGTTCGCGGTCACCCAAGAGAAAATTCTATTCAGGGTCGGCCAGTCTCTAGAAGTTTTTAGAGCGGACCTTTTAATTTCCAAAAGAGAGAGAGATTCAGTAGAATATTATAAAATTCCGGAGAACTCTATACTGGAAATTCCGCGCTACGACCAAACAAAATTGGTCGTAGGTGGTGGAATTGGAGCAGACAGAAAGCCTGTGGAGTTTTCGCTTCTTTCTTATAACTATTAGAAAATCCGCAATCACTCGGAAAGAATCAACCTTCGGTTAAGATCCTTTTCACAGCGGACTTCCAGACTTTGATTTCCTTTTCTCTGGTGGCTTGGTTCATGTTCGGTGTGAATTCTTTACTTACCTTTAGCTTTTTCTTTAAGTCGGCAACCGAAGAATAGAATCCTCTTTCCAGACCGGCGAGATAAGCAGCACCTAACACAGTAGTGTCCACGTTCGATGGACGGACCACTTTCTTTCCAAGAATATCTGCTTGGTATTGCATAAGCCAGTTATTGGAAGTCGCACCTCCATCCACTTTCAAAAGTTTTAATTTGGATCCCGTGTCGTTCTCCATCGCCTCTACTAGTTCGTAGGATTGTAAGGCGATAGATTTGAGTGCTGCCCGAGTAATTTGCTCTTGAGTCGTATCTCTAGTCAGACCTAAGATAGCACCTCTAGCGTTCATGTCCCAATAAGGAGCTCCTAAACCCGAGAATGCCGGAACAAAAACAACATCATCCTCTTTCTTGACGGAAGAAGCCAGCTTCTCAGAGAGCTTAGATTCTTTAAAAAATCTTAAATTGTCTCGTAGGTACTGTACTACAGCGCCTCCGATAAATATGGAACCTTCCAGACAATACACCGTTTTACCTTCCGGACCGCAGGCCAGAGTGGTGATCAGATTGTTCTTGGAGATCTGCATTTTATTTCCGGTATTGAATAGCAGAAAGCAACCTGTGCCATAGGTATTCTTTGCTTCTCCGGGTTCCGTGCAAAGCTGTCCGAATAATGCACCCTGTTGGTCCCCGACTAGGGAAGAAATCGGAATCCCATCCGGCAATCCTTTGACACCTTCTGTGCGACCAAATAGATTGCTGGAATTGTGTGCTTCTGGGAGGGCTGCCTCGGGTATGTCGAGTATCTTTAAGAGTTCCTTATCCCAGTCCTTTTTTTCGATATTGTAGATCAAGGTACGACTTGCATTCGTATGATCCGTTTTATGAGTCTTTCCATTTGTTAAACGAAATAACAAATAGGTATCTATCGTTCCAAAGAGAACTTTTCCCTTTTCTGCTTTCGCTCTTACGCCCTTTACGTTCTCTAGGATCCAGCGAATTTTAGTTCCGCTGAAGTACGCATCCATTACAAGTCCTGTCTTATTTCTAAAAACAGGTTCCAATCCTTCTTTTTTTAAACTAGTGCAATACTCGGAGGTACGTCTGCATTGCCATACGATCGCGTTATAGACGGGCTTCCCGGTATCTTTTTCGAAGAGTACGGTGGTTTCTCTTTGGTTTGTGATTCCGATGGCAACTGCCTTCTCCGGTTTCAGCTTTCCGATACGGATCGCTTTTAGAATTAATTTTTCGGTCTTGGACCAAATCTCTTCCGGATCGTGTTCCACCCATCCAGGCTTTGGATAGTATTGTTTGAATTCTGAATACGCGCTGGAAATCACTCCACCCGCTTTATTGAAACAATACGTACGAATTCCAGTCGTACCGGCATCGATCCCGATGATATATTCGCTCATACAGATTTCTCCGTCTATTTTCAGTTTGTCGAAAGAGCTGGACCCTAAACCGGATCCTAGAAGAGTTAAACTTGGATTTCTAGTCCTTCTCTGGCCATAATAATTTCAAGTTGGTTGTCCGGGTCGAACATTTCTTTGTATTTGATGGCCCGTAAATACACTGCGTCCAACTTTTCGTCATCATAGGAAGGATCATGGTGGAACATTACAAGTTTTTTAACATTTGCTCGGAGCGCGATGTCTGTCGCCATGGAAGCCGTGCTGTGTCCCCAGTCGATCTTTTGCAAAGATTCCTCAAAAGTGTACTGTGTATCGAACACCAATAAATCTGCTCCGCGGAAATAATTCAGATAGTCCTCGATATTTTCCATCTCATCCAGGTTGAACTCAGCATCGGAAGCGAAGATCAATGACTTACCGTCTTCTTCAAATCGATACGAAAAACTTCCACCGGGGTGACGGACCGCTTTAGAAATCGCAGTGATCGAGTCGGTTACTCTAAAAGCCCTGCCTTCTGGCACGTGCTTAAATGTTTTTTCTGCCCGGAAGCCTTCAAACGGAACCGGAAAGTGTGTAAATGTATGCTGGTATCTCAATCTCTGCTCCAGATTCTCCACGGAGCTAAGCATTTCGAATTTGTTTCCCGGAGTATACAATGGGATAAAGAAAGGAATTCCTTGGATATGGTCCCAATGCGTGTGAGTGAAAATCCAGACCGCGCTTCCCTGCCCCTGCAAATAGCCTTCGTGCAGGATAGAATTTCCAAGCTCTCTTAGACCTGTACCGCCATCCACAATGACTAAATGGTCTTCCTTGTCCCGAATCTCGATACAGGTAGTATTTCCCCCGTACGTACTCCAGTTAGAAAGCGCCAAGGAATCCAGGAAATCTTCGATCGCTTCCGGACTTTGCAAATCGGAAGGAGAAGCTAGACTTAGAATCTTAAGAATTTTAGATCTTATTAAATCTCCTTTGACGGGAGAAGAAATAGAACCTCGAACACCCCAGAACTTAATTCGCATAGGTATTCCTTCTATCGGCAGTTTTTTTAGAGAAGGACATCGTAAAATGACTCCAGACAATTCTTACATATGCCTAGAATTTTCCAGCCATTTCCGAAAGTTTGCAATTGGGATTTCCAAGGGTTACCTTTTAAAAAAGAGTTTACCTAAGAGTTCCTTACATTTAACTTTTTAGGGGGTTTTTGGCCAAAATTCTGGCTAAATTTTTCCCTCTTGCGATAAATAAGAAGTAGTGAATCAACCCCTAAGACTGTCATATAAAAGCATACATTTGGAGCCGATACCTATTGGAAGGATTTCAGACAGAAGTGGCCTTAGAAGACGGAGCATGTATAGTTCGAATTCAGGGAAATGTAAGCCTAAAAAATGCGTTTGCATTGAAGGAGCTTATCATTCGTTATTTCGACCAAGGTCATAAGAATATCATTCTAGACTTTGAAGGAGATGTGTATTTAGACTCTTCTGGAATTGGCGCAATCTTTAATACCCAAAAGTACGTTACGGAAAGGCACGGAAGCCTAAAACTCAGAAACCTAAGCAGAGACGTAATGACGATTCTTAGAATCGCGAATCTAGACAAGCATCTAGACATCATCAGCTAGGTATCTCTTGCAAGAGATCGTTCGTATCTATACCAATAGTCCTCTCAGAAATTTTACCTATTTAGTCCACGAAAGCTCGACAAGCCAAACTCTCTGTATAGACCCTTATGACTCAGAACAAGTGATTCGGGTTCTCAAACAAAAAGGTTGGTCCTTACAAATCATAGTAAATACCCACGAGCATGGGGATCATACCAGAGGAAACGAAGGACTATACAAGGAGTTTAGTCCGGAAGTACTGACTCATAAAAATGCACATAGGGTCGTGCCATTTGCGACTCGCTCGGTTTCCAATTCAGAAAGGATACTAGAATCCTCGGACCAGTTAAACTATTTGCGAATCCTCGATACTCCGGGACACACATTCGCTCATATCTGCCTTTTGCAGATCGAATACGAAATTCCTGTCGCTGTATTTTCGGGAGATACGATTTTTAACTGCGGAGTTGGAAACTGCAAAAATGGAGGAGATCCCACTTCTCTCTTCGAGACGGTCTCTCAAATCTTTCAACCTCTTTCGGATCAGGTACTTCTCTACCCGGGCCATGACTATTTAAAGAATAACTTAAGGTTCAGCTTTGATCTGGATCCTAGTAATGATTCCACAAGGTTGGCTTTAGAAAACGCAGAGTCGCTCTCCCAGGATCGAGAATTTATCACGGCGACCTTCGGGGAAGAACGCACTTACAATCCGTTCTTTCTATGCTTCGAACCGACTGCACAGTTAATTTCCTCGGTTCGAAGGAAGGCCCAAAATCCTGAATTACCTTCCGACCGAAAATCCCTTTTCCTTTCTCTCAGAGAACTCAGGGATCGTTGGTAATCTGCCGGTTCCAAACTGGCCCCAAAAGCAAACATTCATTTACAATTCGTACCCTCGACCGAATCTAAGTTTCGATCCGTCTAAACTCACAAAATAGAATCTCGGATCTAAATTTTTCGAATGAAGAAGTACGATATCATTGTTATAGGTTCCGGGGGTGGCACAAAGTTAGTCACTCCTCCCTCCAAGCTAGGCTACAAAGTTGCAATCATTGAAAAGGATAGACTGGGAGGCACTTGCCTGAACCGGGGTTGCATCCCTTCTAAAATGCTCATCTATCCCGCTGAGATTCTCGCCTCGCTCAAAGACTCGAATCGATTTCAGTTGGAGGTCCAGCAAGACTTCAAAGTTCGCTTCCGAGAATTGACGGAAAGAATTTCCGCCACCGTAGACGCAGATTCTGACAGCATAGAGCCGGCTTATGAAAAAAATCCGAACATCGACTTTTATCATGCAGAGGCTAGATTTGTAGATAAAAAGACCGTACAAGTCGGGACGGAACTGCTAACCGCAGATCGAATCTTTATCGCTGCCGGTGCTAGGCCAAGAATTCCACATATTCCAGGGCTGGAAGGAACTCCATACATGACTAGCCGAGAGGCACTGAGGCGAACAGAACTTCCGGATTCTCTGATCGTAATCGGAGGCGGTTACATTGCTCTAGAACTCGGATTTGCTTATTCAGCTTTCGGATCCAAAACTACTTTTTTAGTCCGAAATCGTATGCTTTCCAACGAGGACCAGGATATCGTGGACAGCTTCGAAAAAAGTTTTTCTAAATCTCAAGACGTTCGACTGCGGACACAAATTCTAAATGTAAACTACCAAGATGGGAAATTTCATGTAAGTGCATTGCAAGAAGGAAAGGAATTCTCTCTTACCGCGAGCGCGCTTTTGGTAGCCACCGGAATCCGACCTAATTCTGATTGGCTCGACTTAGAAAAAGCAGGGATCCAAACCGATGCACACGGCTATATCAAAGTGAACGAGTATTTAGAGACTTCCGCGACCGGAGTCTATGCATTGGGCGACATTATCGGAAGATACTTTTTTAGGCATTCCGTGAACTTTGAAGGCGAGTTTCTATTCCAATCATTATATGTAGATCAGAAGAAAATTCCGATCGTGTATCCTCCGGTTCCACATGCGGTATTCACTCACCCACAAGTGGGATCGGTGGGGAAAACAGAGAAGGAGCTTTTACAAGAAGGAGTAGATTATATTTCTGCAATCAATCCGTATTCCTCGAGCGCGACCGGAATGGCTCGGCTTTCGAAAGACGGAATCGTGAAAATTCTAGTCGAAAGAAAATCCAGAAAGATCTTGGGTGCGCACATCCTAGGTGACGAGGCTTCGAATCTCATCCATCTTTTCATTTTACTAATGACCATGAACGGAAGCTTGGACGATCTATTGAAGATGATTTATGTTCACCCTGCACTACCCGAAATCGCCAGAAATGCGGCGAGAAAGGCCAGGGAGATTTTAGGCATTTAGCGCAAAATGTCCGTATAATGGCTTTAGGAAGTACATTCAATAAATGGAATAGAATTCGGAATCTGAATCGTTTACGAAAAATTGATAGGAGAAATCATTCTTAAGAATGGGGAAAGCCTTAGTTATAGAAAATCTCACAAAAGTGTACGCTGGTGGAAACCAAGCGCTTAAAGGAATCAATTTAACCGTAGAGGAAGGCGATTTCTTTGCACTTTTAGGACCAAACGGTGCCGGAAAATCCACGGTCATAGGCATCCTAAGTTCTCTAGTAAACAAAACTTCCGGACACGTGGAAATTTTAGGAGCAAACTTAGATACTCAGTTAGCAATCGCCAAATCGTATTTAGGAGTGGTTCCGCAAGAGTTCAATTTCAATATTTTCGAAAAAGTAGAACAGATCGTAGTGAACCAAGGAGGTTACTACGGTTTGAGTAAAAAACTAGCCACCGAAAGAGCAGGAGTGTATCTGCAACAATTAGGACTTTATGAAAGAAGAAAAGAATCCGCGGGAAAACTTTCCGGAGGACTAAAACGCAGATTGATGATCGCACGAGCATTAGTACACAATCCTAGAATTCTGATTCTGGATGAACCGACTGCTGGAGTAGACATAGAGTTGAGGAGGTCCCTCTGGGAATTTTTGGTAAAACTAAATTCCTCCGGCGTAACAATTATACTTACGACTCACTATTTGGAAGAGGCAGAAAATCTCTGCAAGAAGATTGCGATTATCGACAAAGGCGAGATCATTCAGAATACAAGCATGAAGGAACTGCTCGTGACTCTTCATACGGAAACATTCGTATTAGATTTGCATACACCGCTCAAAGAGGTTCCTTATCTAAACGGATTCCAACTGAATAAAATAGACGAACTGACCTTAGAAGTAGAAATCAATAAAAGTCATTCTTTGAACGACCTTTTCCAACTACTCGACGAAAACGGAATTCGAATCACTAGTATGAGAAATAAAGCGAATCGTCTGGAAGAGCTGTTTCTAAAAATGGTGGAGAAAAAATCTTGAACGCAAGGGAACAGTACAACGCTTTTTTAACGATAATCCGAAAAGAATCAGTTCGAATCTTAAGAATTTGGATACAAACATTGATTCCTCCCGGTATCACGATTTCACTCTACTTTTTGATTTTTGGAAAATTAGTAGGATCCCAAATTGGGGACATCGGAGGACATACCTACATTCAATTCATCGTTCCCGGATTGGTAATGATGTCCGTGATTTTGAACGCATACACGAACGTAGTCTCTTCTTTTTTCGGAGCAAAATTTCAGAAGAATATAGAGGAAGTGTTAGTCTCCCCGACTCCTGCTTACTTGATCGTTTTAGGTTATTCAGTGGGAGGGGTAATCCGCGGGATTCTAGTCGGTATCATCGTAACTTTCATTTCTCTATTTTTTACCAAGTTGGAGCTATATAGCATAGGCACTGTGATGTTGACAGTCGTTCTATCCGCCATGTTATTTTCACTCGGGGGCTTTTTGAACGCACTCTTTGCCAAGAAATTCGATGATGTTACAATTATTCCTACATTCATACTGACCCCGCTAACCTACCTAGGCGGAATCTTTTATTCGATTCAGATGCTCCCGATGCCCTGGCAAATGCTCTCTAAATTCAACCCTATCCTATATATGGTAAACGCGTTCCGATTCGGGTTTTTAGGAGTGAGCGATATAGATCCGGCCTTAGCTTTATGCTTTTTGGGAACGGGAACAGTTTTCATTTTTATACTTTCTGTGGTACTCTTAAACAAAGGAGTAGGAATCCGTGCCTGAAATTGAGAATGCGTTGCGATCCCTCTTGGAAAGGGAATTTGAACCAGAAATATTAGAAATTCATGATTTTTCGGCGGAACACGCTGGTCATACGGGAAATCCTGATTCGCTTCCGTCCGGCACGCATATTCGGATTTTTATCCGGTCTAGGCATTTTTCTAATCTGGATTTATTAACTCAGCACAGAAAAGTGTTTAATTTGTTAAAAGAATTCATCAGTGCATCCGGAATTCACGCTTTAGAGTTACGAACCGAAGCTGCTTGAGAAAAATAGTTGTTCGAGAATCGAACTCTTAAAACGCTAGTAGTTGAAGAAATGTCTAAGAGTTAGATGAATGACGATAGAGCAAATTCGACAAAAAATTGCAGCCGGATTACCTGGAGCAGACGTTACAATTTTGGACCCGTATCATGATGGAGTTCATATAAAGGCAGTTGTTAAATACGAGGGATTTGCAGGAAAATCGATTTTGGAACAGCACAGAATGGTGTATTCGACATTGGAAGAGGAATTGAAAGAAGAAGTTCATGCACTCGCACTGGAAACTCGAGCTTCCTAATTAAATAGGGCATTGAAAAAAGAGGAATCTAAAATGGAACAAGCAATGAAGGATAAAATAGAAGGAATGATTAAGGAAAACAGAGTATTCCTTTTTATGAAAGGTACTCCGGAAGCTCCTCAATGCGGATTTTCTGCGGGAGTTTCTAACGTTTTGAGAAGCTTGGGAACTCAATTCGGATCTTTTAATGTACTATCCGATCCTGATATTCGCCAAGGAATCAAAGATTATGCGAACTGGCCAACCATTCCTCAGCTTTATATAGACGGAGAATTTATCGGCGGACACGATATCGTTGTGGAAATGGCAAAAACAGGCGATCTTCAAAAGAAATTAGGAGTTCCCTCTAAATGATGAAGCTTTACCATTTCTGGTCTTGCCCCTATTGCACCTATGTGAGGGAAGAATTTTCCAAAATGGGTTTGGTAGAAGGTAAGGACTATGAATTGGTAGAAGCTAGCAGAGGCACGATCGGCCGAGAAGAAGTCATTCGTCTCGGCGGTCTAAGCCAAGTTCCATTCTTAGTCGATGGAGACACCATGATGTACGAATCTAGAGGCATCGTGGATTACGTAAAAAACCGCAAAATCGCTTAAACGTTTTTAACCCTAACTCGTTCCAAAAAATCGGCTATCTTGTCATTACCTTCGCCGCAATACTCTCACTAATCCGCTTAACTATTTGATCAATGCAATACTTATCTGAGCAATAAGCATCTTCGGAATCTTTCCAAAGTATTTCACCGGATTGGGTCTCGTGAACCGCAAAGTTTACTTTTAGACCACTTCCTTGAATTTTTTCTACATTCCCAGAAACCAGTATATTCGCTTTTAGTAATTTACCAAGTTCGGTGGGATTGGCAATAATGCCCGAGTTTTCAAAGATTTGGCTATTGAGTATCTTCTGAATTTCTGCGCTGCTCCTCTCAACCAGGTGCATTCTTTTTTCGATCAAAGAAGACGCCAAACTGTGAGTAACTTTTTCACCTGATTCTCCGCTAAACGACAACACTGCGACCGTAGATCGAGCAATTCTTTCCTTAGAACTCAGGATTTTTTGAAAAGCTGGGTTTTCATAATCTGTTAGCAGATCATTTTTCAAATTCTCCGCAATTTTTTCCTCGGAACGAATTTTTTCCTTCTCCGCTGAAATTCTCTGAGTAATACCTAGTGTAGAAGAAGTCGCTGCGATCGGAGAAAAAGCCATTGGCACCCAGCCAAAAAAGGAAACAAACTTCAAAGAGTAGGAGTACGACTTCAAAGTTCTCCTTTCTAGGCGATCATACAAATCAAATTTCACTGCGGTTTCCCGCTCGGCCCTCATCGGATAAATTCCTAATGTGAGAAACCAAAGAACTGACGAACTACTAATATTTCTTTCCCATTCAGTTTCTATTGAGTACCGAATCTGCACTCTTGCATCTGGATCGTTTACAAAATTTCTAATCTTCTCCAGGTTTTTTCTGAGTTTCTCCGAATCGATCGAGTTATCCGAGTAGTCATAGTATGATTTACCTACCTCGATTAAACTGATCTGCATCACATCTGAATTCGGCTTCGCGGTTGCTGATGAAGGTTTAATTCTCGTATAATATAAAAAACACCCAGAGGAAAAAGCGGACACAAAAGCCAGGACCAAAAGCCGAAATGTTAAGCGAAAAAGAAGCTGGGGCATAGAGTCTCTATAAACGATCAACATGGTAAAAAGTCAAGGAGGTAGTGGCTTTAACTAGGTATCTATAACTTCGAAGTTTAAGACAGAATTTACGAAGGATTTTGGAGAAAAGGGGACGCACCCCCTAGAACACTTAAAAACCTAACAGATCCAGGATTTTATTTCCTACGTCCCGATTCTTGCCTTGGTATGGATAATTATGAATATAAAGCACTGGGTTAAAATTCAGTTCTAGTATCTTGTACGATCCCTTTTTCTCTAAGTCCTGCACGATAATATCTACTCCGCAAATCTTCGCCCCTACTGCCTTGGCTGCTTCTACAGCCATTTGGCAGTAAAAAGAGTGAGCAATATCCGTGACATCAATGCTGTCTCCACCCGTACTGATATTTGAATTTTTACGTAAAAAGACGGTTTCCCCTTTTTTAGGAATGCTTTCGATGGAAAATCCCTGGGAATGCAAAACTCCAAGCTCTGTTTCTTCTAATTTAATTTTTTCTAAAGGAGTCACATGACCAACTCCCCTTCTTGTGTCCGAGTTTTTTTGCTGTACCAATTTTCCGACACTGGAAACTCCATCTCCTAATACGTTAGCAGGCACCCGATTACAAACTGCTACGCACTCTTCGCCTAACACTAGAAATCTGTATTCGTTTCCAGGTACGAACTCTTCAATGATAACTGATTCCCCGTGTGCAAACGCAAGATCTAGTGAATTTCTGACCAGTTCTAGATTCGAATTCGGAGGCAAAATGGAGATCCCGATTCCGAAGTTCGTGGTTGTTGGTTTTACCACTAAATGGAGAGAAGGATTGGCCCTGAAATACTGGATTCCTTCTTCTTTGCTATTTACGCTGGTTCCGATCGGGACCTCGATCCCTTTTTCGGCTAATACCTGCTTGGTGACGATCTTATTCTCCATGATCAGAAAGGTCATATATGAATCCAGATCTGTTTTAGAAGCTTCTTTAATTAACCTATACTCTTTCCCGTTCCGAACTCGTATAAAATGATTTTTCCGATCCAGGATTTCTACTTCCAGCCCTCTATTCAGTGCATCTCTAATTACAATCTGAGAAGATATTTCCATATCTTCAAAGCCTTCTAAGATAGGCTGGTTCGGATCAAATCGCTTGGAAGCTTCTAAGCGGATTTTCAATGATCGCAAACCTTTGCGGTAGTGTTTTTCTTGATCTTCTCTTGGTTCTCGATTTGGTCTAGATCCCGAAACGATTTTTGCACTTCTTTTTCGAAGGAGTTCCATTTTCCAGGAGTGAGTTCCATTTGGGATAAGGTTCTGAAATTTTCTTTAGCAAGATGCATTCCGAGATCTCTGAATTCCCAGCCTTCGTCCAAAATCCTTCCTAAGAATTTTCCCGAAGGAGTCCGGCTCGGATCTTCCCACCGACTCATCATTAGTTTGAGCGTGTCTGAATAAAAACTTTTCCCTGTGTGCCTATCCAACTCTTCAGCGATCGGAAACAGTTCCATCGTATTTCGTTCTCCGCTCTTTCGGAAATCAATTTCGGATCCATCTTCATTCAGGATTTTTACATCAGGCTTTCTGCCTTCCCAAATGATCCTTCTTGTGTTCTCTCGAATCCTAAGGTTTTCTTTTTCCTCAATCTTGGGACTTTCGTGCAGTAGAGAATCTAGCAAAAGCATTTGGACATAAGCAAGAGTGGTTTTACTCACACCCATAGGAGACTCAGGTTCGATATCTATGCATCTTACTTCTAGATACTGTATTCCTCGATTCAGTAATGCGTCGATCGGCCTTTCTTCATTCTTAGGTATTTGTTTCGGTCTAACCGGCGAATAGAACTCATTCTCTATCTGAAGGTAATTTGGATTGAGCTGGCTTGGAAACCCTCCAAACTTCACATATTCAGGATTGACGGTATTCACAGCAGCGCACAGACCATCTATATATTCCAGCAATGAATTATAGTGAATATTCAGTTTTTCTTGCACTTTGCTCGTGTAACCGATCTCACTCATTCTTAGTGAGGTCGCGAAAGGTGCGTAAACCGTGTGACTTTTAAACCTAGAAAAAGGGAAATCCACCGGAACAGGCAAGAATGTCTCGTCAAAAGCAGGAGTAGCTCCGGTCAAATATAGAACGTCCTGAACTTTCCTAAAAAAGTTTCGGGTTACGTTCAAATAAGTTTCCGAGATCTCTTGCTTGTCGAACTTGGCGATTTCTTTGCCAAATATTTGCCGGAAAAATAAATTAGAAAAAGAGAAATTATAATGCACACCGGAGATCGTCTGCATTTTTCTTCCATAACGAAGTCCTAATCCGTGTCGGTAGGCAGTTTTCCAACTACCCGAAAATGATCTTCCGTACTGTGCCAAAGGAATTTGGTCTTCGTCCTTTGGTAAAATCGGAGGCATACTAAAAGGCCAGATCCACTCTCCTTGCATTCTTCGAGAAGCGAATATATGCAAATCTTGTAATTCTCTAACGATCGCTTCTATTCTCGGTCTAGGGTTCGTAGCGAATTCCAGTTGAGGTTCAGAAAAGTCGGTCTTTATGTAATGGTTCGTCAAACTGGAACCTAGAGTTTCTGGGTGGGGCTTCTGAGACAAGTTCCCATCGTAAGACACTCTCATACTTTCTTTCTCTAATCCGTGTTTGGATTTTACTGCATGTCTCAGGTTAGGACAGATCTGTTCCAGTGCACTTCGTTTCATTGATTTTATTCCTTGTATTGGACTATTTCCCCCGGATTTTGATCAGTTTCTTCCGATTTTATTTTATTCTCCCAAAGGAACGCCATCTCCCCTTGGATCAGAAGCGCCGTACAAGGTTCCATTTTCTCTTTTTACCGAAAATAATTTCGCAAAGTTGGGCCCAATTCTAGTATCGTGCTTCTTCGCCTTGAGTTGGTTAAACGTAGCAGTATCCGTCGCAGAACCTTCCAAATACAAAGCATCCGGAAAAAATTGGTGGTGCACTCTTCCTCTTGCTACGGATTCGTAGAGAGTAACTCCAAGGTCGATATTGAAAACGATAGATTGCAGTACTGCATTTACGATATAAGATCCACCGGGCGCACCAGTGGCCAGATAAGATTCTCCACCTTTTAGTACGATCGTAGGAGACATGGAACTTAGTGGAGTCTTGCCTGGCTGGATCGAATTTGCTTCGGCTCCAATCAATCCGTATACGTTCGGTTCTCCAGGAGAACGACTGAAGTCGTCCATAGTGTCGTTTAATACAAAACCGTATCCTTCTAAAATCGTTCCGGAACCGAATCTAAAATTCACAGACTGAGTAGTGGAGACGGCGTTTCCGGAAGAATCGATCACGGAAATATGCGTGGTCTGATCTGATTCCGCTCTTAGATTTAATCTGGTCAAATAAGTGGAACTCGGTGTTGCAAACTCCTCGTTAAAGTCGCTAATCTTTTCCTTTGCATACTGAGTGGATAAAAGTTTCTCTGTGGGAATCTTAGTATAACTAGGATCTCCTCCGATCACAGCGCGATCTGCGTATCCCCTCCTCATAACTTCGGAAAGAAAATGATAAAAATCCGAAGGAGAAGAATCGTAGAGCCCCTTTAAATCTTTGGTCTCGAGCATTCTGAGCATGGTAAGCATATGAATCCCCGAAGAAGGAGGAGTCATAGTTTGAATCGTGTATCCCCTGTACTGGATCTCGAGAGGCTTGGACTCACGCACTTTATAATTTTCTAAATCTGCTTTGGAAATGTCCCCGCCCTGAGTTTTCATTTGTTTTTCAAATGCGGTCGCGATCTGTCCGTGATAGAATTCCGCTTCTCCGGTCTGAGCTATCAATTTAAGAGCCTTTGCCAAATCTTTTTGGATCAGAATTTGCCCCACATTCGGGAGTCTTCCTTCTGGCAAAAAAATCTCTCTCATGGAATCGCTCATATCCTTTGCCGATTTCCGGATCGACTCTTGCAAGTCGCTGTATACAGGAAATCCGGACTCTGCGAGTCGGATCGAAGGAGCTAAAATTTCGGGCAAGGAAAGCTTTCCAAATTGTTTATGAATTCTGAGTAAACCAGCGACTGTGCCAGGAACTCCTACTGATTTAAGCCCTAGTAAAGAATCTTCTTTCGGCTTTCCCTTGTACATATCTCTGGTCGCAGACTTGGGCGCCCTCTCTCTAAAGTCGTACGCAAAAGTTCGTCTTGTCTTTGCGTCATGGTAGAGTAAAAACCCTCCGCCTCCGATTCCTGTAGATTGAGGCCGAGTCACAGAAACCGCAAAAGAAGCCGCGACGATCACATCTACAGTGTTTCCGCCCTTCCGGAAAATTTCTAAACCAGCTTGCGAGGCTTCCACCGAATCCGTTGCGATCATGATTTTTTTTGACTCGGCATAAAGCTGTCTAGCAGATACTCCTTGTTTGGTAGGTACCAACTTTTCGGTTGGCACCTCTCTTCCTTCGATCGTAAGGAACTGTTCTCTACAGCCGAGGACCTGAAATAAAATGAGAATACTGACTAGAAATACTAGTCTTGGAGCTTGTTTGAAGTTTTTAGAATTCACGAAATGTTTTCGCTCTAGTCTTTAATTATGATATGCTAATTCAAGTTCTCCGGATTCTTCGGTCAGGATCACCCTTCCTCCATTCCTCAGCGCTCCGAATAAAATCTCCTCCGACAATTTTTTGGAGATATTCGAATCGATCCACCTTTGCACTGGACGCGCTCCGAATTTCGGATCGTAGGACTTCCTCGCGATAAATAGAAGAACTTCGTCTCCGTATTGGATTACGATTTTCTTTTCTTTCAACCTTTCTTCCAAAAGATCCAGCTGCTTTTTGACAACTTTCGATACTACAAATTCATCCAGAGAATTGAACTCTATAATCGCAGTAAGTCGATTTCGGAATTCGGGAGAAAAATGTCTCTCTATCGCTTTTAGACTACGGTCGTCTTTTTCTGTGTTTTCGAAGCCCAACGGATTGGATGTCCTCTCCCTCGCGCCGGTGTTTGTGGTCATGATCAGGATCACTTGCTTAAAGTCCGCCTTGCGACCGTTATTATCCGTAAGAGTCGCGTGGTCCATGATCTGGAGCAGAATATTATAGATATCCTCGTGTGCCTTTTCTATTTCATCCAGTAAGAGAACGCAGTGGGGAGTGCGAATCACTGCATCCGTAAGTTGTCCGCCTTGCTCATAACCGACGTAACCGGGCGGTGAACCTATCAATCTTGAAACGGTGTGCTTTTCCATATATTCGCTCATATCAAAGCGGATAAACTCTACTCCCAAAATGGAAGCAAGTTGTTTAGAAACTTCTGTTTTGCCCACTCCAGTGGGGCCTGCAAAAAGAAAACTACCTACAGGTTTGCCTTGCTCCGAGAGACCGCTTCTGGACAAACGAATCGACTGTACTAGTTCGTCCACTGCCTTGTCTTGTCCGTAGATCTTCTGTTTTAGTTCATCGTCCAGGACTTTTAGTTTGTCACGATCGTCCGCTTTTACAGTTCTAGTTGGAACTTTAGATATTTTTGATACTAGATCTTCCATATCTTTTACGGTAACGATTTTCTGCTTTGCCTTGGAGCGGATCTTTACTTTTGCACCCGCTTCGTCGATCAAATCGATCGCTTTATCCGGAAGCTTTCTGTCCAAAATGTATCTATCTGCAAGCTTCGCTGCTTCTTCTACCGAAGAAGCGGAATACTTGACCTTGTGGAAAGATTCGTATTTCGGAACCAGTCCTTTTAAGATCCGAATGGTCTCTTGTACGGTCGGCTCTATCACTTCCACTTTCTGAAATCTTCTAGAAAGAGCGTGGTCTTTTTCGAAGATCGCTTTGTATTCTTTATAAGTGGTGGTTCCAATACATCTGAGTTCACCGTTCGAGAGAGCTGGCTTTAATAAATTCGATGCGTCTAAGGAACCTCCGGAAACTGCGCCAGCCCCGATAATCGTATGTATTTCGTCGACGAACAGAACATGATTCGGATCCTTGCTAATCGACTTGACCACATTCTTTAGTCTTTCTTCGAATTCTCCGCGAAACTTAGTACCCGCGAGCAACAAGCCCATATCCAAAGAAAAAATCTTTACCTCTTTCAAAGAATCCGGAACCTTCCCGGCAACGATACTAAGAGCGAGACTCGGAAAACTAGACCCTCTCGTGGGTAGATCCGATGAAATTGACAGAACGATTCATATACTGGCTCGTCGAAGAAAAAATAATCCTATCTTTGTGGGAGATGCAGGAGTAGGAAAGACAGCAATCGTAGAAGGTCTCGCTCTTAGTATCGTTGCCGGGAAGGTTCCGGATTCTTTGAAAGAGGTAAAGATTTTTTCTTTGGATATGG
>NZ_NPDZ01000010.1 GCF_002811875.1 Leptospira perolatii | reverse complement strand
CCCCGCCGCCGCCGCCCCCGCCGCGGCGGCGGCGGCGGGGGGCGCCGCCGCGTCGTCCACCGCCGCCGCCTTCACGACCTTGGTAGCCTCCGCCTTGGCCTCCTTGACCGCCACGATATCCACCGCCGCCGCCTTCACGACCTTGGTAGCCGCCGCCTTGGCCTCCTTGACCGCCGCGATCTCCACGATATCCCTCTGGTCTATTAGGGCTGGAGAATGTAGGTCTTTGGTTCGGACGAGAGACTATGATATTGTTGTCTTCTCGTTTGAAAGGAGAAGGAGCTTCTCCAGATTCAGAGGTGTCGGGTTCTAAAGGTACTTTCTGTGTAGGTTCCGGGCGAGAACGCTCTTCGCTGTGGAGAGGTTCTCTGTCCTTATGAGTACTTTGGTATGATTGCTTTGGAGCTGCGCTCTCTCTTTGCGTGTGTGGAGATGCTTTCGGAGAAGGATGCTGTTCCGCTTGAGACTCTTTCTTGCTCTGCGAGGAAGGAGTCGGCTTTTCATCCGCCTTCTTCTTGATCACAAGTTTCTTCTTCTTGCCAGCGTCGGAGGCCCCGGTCCCTTGCAGCTTTTCCTTGATTGTCTTGTTCTTATCTTCCATAGTTCTTCCTGGTCATGCAAAGGGTAGAAGTGATCGGATCACTCCCGCCCTCCTCTCGGGGATTCGAGGGATTAGCCCTCCTCCACCCACTCCACAGATTCGGCCAAGATTCTTAAGATCTGACCCGCAGTCGTCTGTCCAATTCCTGGGAGTTTCGCCAGATCATCCTGGCTAATTTCGATCAAGGTTTCCACGTCATTTATACCAGCACTTCGTAACAAATCAATGAGACGAGCTGATAAACCTGGAAGATCTTCCAATGCAGTTTTTCCATCGTCTTCTTCTTCGACGCTCGGGCTAAACAGTCTTTCCAACCTTTCCCTAGCTTCTGGAGAAGAAAACTCTTCGTTGTATTGTGCAATCGTTTTGATATCAATCCTAAAACCGGTTAGCTGAGATGCCAACTTGACGTTAGAGCCGTTAATTCCGATCGCGAGAGAAAGTTGCTCTTCCGGCACGATCACCATTGCTTCTCTACCGATACTATCTACTTTTACATCGAAAGGTTTTGCAGGAGAAATCGCATTTGCAATAAACTCGGTCGGATCACTAGAATATTGAACGATATCGATTCTTTCGTTTCCGAGTTCGCGAACGATGGATTGAATGCGAACCCCTTTCATTCCGACGCATGCACCTACTGGGTCAATATCACCCCTAGTCGCGTGAACCACCACTTTTGTCCGAATGGAAGGCTGCCTGGCCACGTTTACAATCTCTACGAGTCCGTCGTAGATTTCCGGAATTTCCATTTCAAATAGCTTTCTGACAAAATCCGCAGAAGCTCTAGATAAAGTAATTACTGGAATCGGTTCTCGAGGACGAAGTTCCACTCTTTGTATGATTGCTTTGAGCCTGTCTCCACTGTGATACTTTTCACCAGGATTCTGCTCTCTTTTCGGCATGATTCCTTCTACTTTGCCCAGGTCTATGGACATCGCGTCCTTTTTCCATCTCTGGAAATATCCGTGTGTAAGTTCGCCTTCTTTCACCTTGTATTCATTGTACAAGAGTTCTTTTTCCATATCGCGAAGTCTTTGGAAAACCATTTGCTTTGCTTGGCTAGAGATGATTCTGGAAAGCTCCATTGGCTTTTCACGAAATTCTAAAGTATCGCCGATCTTGGATTCTTTATCAGATAATTGCGCATCCTCAACGGAGATTTCTAAGCCGTTGGTAGGTGTTCCTTCCACAACTTTGCGAGGAACTATGATGACTACGTTATCATTCCCGGAAGAAGAAAATTCCACTTTGATTGGATTCTCTTCGTCATCTATACTTTCTAATCCGGACTTCTTTTTATACGCCGTAATTAAAGAATCACGGATGACCCCCATCACCGCCTCACGGTCGAGGGATTTATCGGCGCAAAATTGCTGGATTGCTTCCAACAGATTGCCTTCAGCTTGATTCTTCTTAACTGCCATAATCAAATACTTACGTACAAATTTCCTTTCAGTATATCCTTCGTATTCAGGATGGCTTCCTTTTTTTTCCCAGATCCCTTCGCTCTCTTAGAAAACAATTCCAAGATCACTTGGTCTCCTCGCCGATCCAAAATCTTAAAGACTCCTTCCTTCTGAGTATCAGAACCTTCGACCCGATACACCAGACGTACCGGGATTCCACGGAACCGATCCAGGTCCCCCGGAAGGTCCAGACTTCTCTCTGCTCCTGCAGAGGAAACCTTAAGAGTATAGTCCAGATCCGGCGAGATCCGTTCCAACTCTTCTTTCAGTTTTCTGGAAACTTGCTCACATTCCAGAAGGCTGACAGAACCAAAGCGATTCTCGAGGTGATCCAACTCGACCTCGATCAGCGTATGGTTGGGCCTTTGGCTGACCTTGAGAGCGTACAATCGAACAGGTTTGAGCAGGATCCCATCTAGGATAGAACCGATTGCCTCTTTACTGACTGTCAATTGCAGGCCTTACTGAGAGTCTCTGAACCCGCCTATCCGTTGAAACGGAGGAAATCCCTGATTTCGGAAGTTATTCTGCTGAATTTCTCCCTTAGGTAATTCCCCGATGAAAGGGTGGTTCCCGATATCCTTTCAAAGTATTTAGGCGAAACCCTGGTGTAAAGTAAATTTTAGTGCGGAGCAGCCAGGAGTTGGCGAACCAAAGTGAAGGCTTGCGAAAACGCTTGTTTTCTGATCGAGAGACAGGAATGGTACCGAAACATCTAAAAGATTAAAATCACTCTAAGTTTTGGCATGAATAGAAACATGTTTGTATTAAAAGATCAAAAAGAAACACTTAAAACAAAGTACCCTTCTCCAAAAGTTTTTATTATTTTCCTGTCACTGGTACTTACTCTGGGCTCTTGCTCCAAGTTTAGAGTCGATGACTACAATCCTTACTTGTACGGAAGGGTAAAATTAGGAAAAGAACTCAAAGAACTGCAAGTTAATATCGTCAATCGAGTGCCGACCAACGTTCCTAGCCAGATCGCGATTGCTTCCGGACTCATGTATGTTCCCGACTTTGAGCAATCTTTAATTAAATGTTATACTACGGATGGTGATATTAAATTCATTTTAGGAAATCCTAAAGAAAAGTCTTCGGATAAACTGAAAATCTACAATATGAAACTGGGAAGAATAGGACTGATCACTGTCTCTTCTTCAGATGATGTGTATGTGCAATCTAGAATTGCTCCTTCCGATGTAAAATCCGACAGAGCTCCCGAAAATATTTTTACCAAAAAGTCAGGGGAATTTCAGACGGAAGCCGAAGAAGCCTTACCATCTGTTTTACTAAAAATTAATGATTCCGGAAAACTGGTCCAGACCATTTATTCAGATGGAGTCGGAGGTTCAGTTCCATTTGGCTACATCGAGCGCCTGGAAGCCGGAAAGAACGATTCCATCTTCGTTTATCATAGATCGGGCGGAGAGATGAGAATGACCGAATTTGACGAAAACGGAAAGCTAAAGATCCGGGTGGATTCCAACGATTTCAAGAATTCCGTAAATTCGGATTCTGATGGAAATACTTGGTATTTGGATAATATTCTGCCTCATTCTGAAGGAGAATATTTCCTTGCTTCCTTCAGTTTTTACGAGGTGAAGTCAGGCAGATTCAAATCCAGAAAAATTTATAAGTTAGATCTGGACAACAAGACCGTAATTCCGATTAAAGAAATCCAAGATCCTTCTGAAACCCTGTTCTGGTTATTAAACGACGACAATTTCTTTATATGGGAAACGGAAATAGAAGAAGGGAATTCCATTCGACTGCAGGTTCACGACGACGACGGAAATCATGTGAACAATATCAGGTTAAATTATCCACCTCCGAGAGGCCTCTGGAGAGAAACTTGGATGGACTCAAACGACGAGATCTATTCCGCGAGAATCCGTTCGGGATATTTAGAAATCCATAAATGGAAATAATCCGACCATACTTATGAAGAGCGAAAACCTATTCTCCGATCAGGAAAGTCAGGATTTAGATAAAATCTCTATTTCCGAATCGGGGATTAGGGCAGAAATCCTGATGGGTTTTGCCGCGCTTTCCATTTTTCAAACATGGTATTCGCAATTTTTAGAATATAAGCAAATCGTCATACTTTCCGGCTCTGGAAATAACGGTGGAGACGGTTTTGCTTTGGCACATTTTCTAAGTGCGGAGAAAATCAAGTGCAAAGTGTTCTTTAAGGAAGGAACTCATTCGGAAGAAACGATCTTTTACAAGAATCTCGCAGAAACTTCGGGAGCCGAACTGCTACCCCTGGAAAAATTCAAAGCTTCGGATTTTTCGGAACAAATCCTGGTCGTTGACGCTTTGCTCGGAACAGGATTTCGAGGAAAACTTACGGGCGTAGTAGAAAACGCAATATCTGAAATTCGCAAACTGCAATCCAGATCGGATATTCGTAAATTCGTAATTAGCATAGACTGCATCTCCGGCTATGATCCAGAAGCAAAGGCACCGTTTGTTCCTGATGCTATCGCAGAAATCGGAATGCCCAAACTGAGAAACCTGATCTTCCCTGAAAAGATTTCGAAGAAAACTTTTCATCCAATCGGATTCAAAAGAGAAGAATTTTCTACCGAAGCGAAAGTACTTTTACCAGCGAAAATAGAGGAAATCCAACCTTATCTTCATAGAGATCCGAGTTCTCATAAATATGGAAACGGCTCGGCTTTTTTTCTGGGAGGCTCTCAAGGAATGACCGGTGCGATTTTGTCCTCGGTTCTCACCTTCCATGAATTAGGCGGAGGAATTTCTACCATACTAAGTCCTTCAGAGAAAACGATTCAAAAGGTCTTAAAAAAAGATCCTTCTCTTATGATCGAGAATTGGAATCCGAAGGAAAATCCGTTTCATTCCAATTTTCTAAAAAAGGCGAAAGTGATTGTATTAGGTCCCGGTCTTTCCAGAGAAGATTCAGCAATCCAATGGTCTCTGCCCCAAAGAATCCCGATCGTAGTAGATGCAGGCGCGATTCTTCCGATCTCCAAACTCGAACTAGGGAAGAATACTCTTTTGACCCCGCATATCGGAGAATGGAGTCAGATCTCAGGAAAGACCTATTCTTCTTTGCCGCAAGCATGGGAAGACGCTAAAGTATGGGCAAAGGAAAAGTCTTGCTATCTGCTTCTAAAAAGTTATGTTTCTATACTTTGCACCCCGGAGGCTAAATCTTACTTTTGGCGGGGCCAGGATCCAAAGCTTGCGGTGATGGGAACAGGAGATGTACTCGCTGGAATGATTGCTTTCTTCTTGGCAAAAGGAGAAAATATTGCCGATTCAGTTCGGTTATCCCATAGTTTGCTCTCCATCTTGGCGGCAAATCGAGAAGGATATCCTACTGCGGGTAAAATTCGCAAAAGCATTCGGAAGGTAATAGCACATGGCTAAAGGATACCATTCCAGATCCCCTGAAGAATTTCAGGAATTTCTAAAGCAGAATCGGGAAAGATCCAAGGACAAATCTAAGACCCGATTGATTCTTTTCATCGATCTGATTCTCTTAATGTTTATTCTTGCCGTGGTCGCTAGGATCATGAACCCGCTTGCATTTACGGGCCGCAAAGAATCCAATCAAGCTTCGATCTCCGGAATCCAAGTAAGGGTCTCCTCCAATCGAGAAGGGAGCGGCAACTTTCCGGTTTTTTTCTTATTCATGCGAAACCAAGCAAGTTCTGAAATTTCTTTTCCCGAATCCAATCTAATCTTTCAAGCCAAAGTAAGTACGAACGAAGGACTGGTTTGTTTTGCGGAAAACTGGGAAGTTCCTGCAAGAATCATCAGCCCCGGCAAAATTGAGTTTTTCAGATTCCAACTCTCTGAACAGGCTGCAAATTCTTTGCCCCCCGAATGCCTTTTTTCGAAGCCGAGCACCTGGAATCGAATACTTTGGGCGTTCGGCGGAACTCCGATCCGAAAATTCGAGCTGGATATCTCTTCTCCAAAAGAATCTGCTAATTTAAAAATTGATAAACTATAAGCGAGAAATTCAAAAAGGCTCCAGTATTCTACAATTTGGGTCCTACTCGGTAGCTCAAAAAGACTAAAGCAAGGGAGCGAACGTTTATGATCACTAGCGTAACCGAACAGAACAAGCAAATCGTAAAACATTTCTTCGACGCGATCAATCGGAAAGAGATGAAGCAGGCCTCCGAGCTTTTGAACGAGGATCTCGATTGGTGGATCATCGGGAAGACTAGAGTTTCCGGAAGCCATGATAAAAGAAATATCATGGTTGGATTCAAAATGCTTCATAGAGAATTCGAAAACCTTCAGTTCATTCTGCATGAATTTACTGCCGAAGGAGATAGGGTTTCGGTGACTGCAGAGTCGAAAGGGCTTCACCCAAATGGGAAGATCTATAATAATCACTATCATTTTCTTTTTACGATCAAAAACGAAAAAATATTCAGAGCAAAAGAGTACTTGGATACTGAGTTAGCTACGTGGATTCAAACGCCCTGATTTGACCTCAGGTTGATTTTTCCGCCTATCGAATCTAAGTTATTGTCTAAAAAAGTCGTTTTGCTGCCCCAGCTGGATAAAACTTATATGAAGAATACAATTAAAATCCAATTTTTATTACTGCTGTTTTTCTTTTCCGGAAGCGCTTCTGCCTCCGAAGTTATAAAGGGATCTCGTTTGTGGTTAGAAGTATCCGAAGTACAAAAAATCAAAGTATTAAAGTCCAAGGATAACCTGTTTAAAACGGGGGATGTGATTCTCAATGCATTGAACTGTAATTATGACGAAACAGTCTGCGAAAAAGTAGATACGGCAGAAGCTCGAAGTTCCTTTGCAAATTCCCCCTTTAAAGATGATAGCGCTATAAACAGTATTAAATTGCTCCGTGATGGAAGAAAATATTCGATATATAAAAATCGAGACGGAAAGATAGAAACGAAGGAAACCATTCACTTAAAATCGTACATAGACTCTAAATTCGCTAAGGAATTTGATTGTTTCGCATATAATAGAATCGTAAAATTAAAAATAGATACGATAGGGCGCTATCTGAACTTAGCTGCGGATAATGAAAGTTTGAGAATCGATTTCCGCGAACTAAAATGTAATCGATTTAATATTATCTGCGAAATCAAGAGTGAAACAGAGGACTTAGGCTTAATTATTATTACCGAGCAAGAGGAATTCCTTCTAAAGTTTAATAAGTCGATACAGTTGTTGCTCGGAAGTTCCGAGTTAAAATGCATCTACTGATTGTTCCTAAGGATTGAAGATTATGTTTGTGGCCGGTTCGATTTATCTGTACGGTTTCGTCTCTTTTTTCCAATTCTGTTCTGTTTCTTCCAGATATTCTTCCATCTCCAAATAAGAAGATTTGCCTGATAGATATTCCAAAAGGAAAGAATCCCCTACTAATAATTCGATCGCAGGCAAGTCTGATCTGAATTCGTAAGGCCCTTGCAAGTATTCGAATCGATTCGGGTAAGATTCGCGCAGGGACCGAATCAGGTGCAAACCGAAAAGCAAGCTATGAAATCTATCAGGTTTTTCTAATAGAATTTGGTAGCCTCCGCAAACTTTTCCGGCATGCTTGTGGAAGGTGGGAATAAATCTAAGCGGTCTGAGTTTAAAAATTCCTCTCTGAGGCTCTTCCAACTTTTTTAAAAAAATCTCATTAGATTCGTCGATATATGGGGCTCCGAAAATTTCAAAAGGCTTTGTGGTTCCGCGTCCCTCCGAAACATTCGTTCCTTCTAATAGACACATGCCCGAATACACATAACACGTGCTAATCGCAGGGATGTTCGGCGAAGGAGGAATCCAAGTATAGGGATTGTATTTTTTTGGGTGCCAATCCCCTATTGGAATCTTATAAAAATCGAATCCAAAGGAATACTTATCCTTATAAAACTCCAGCAACGCCGCTGGCGTCAAACCGTGTCGATGAACTGTTCCTTCCACACCTACGAAAGAAGAATACTTTTCGCCTAATGGACTTCCTTCGACCCTGCTGCCCGCCGGATTCGGAGAATCGACGACCACCACTTTCATCCTTTTGCCGCTTTTTTGTGAGTACGATTCTATAGCATGCATTAGATACAGCGCTGTAGTAAGAAATGTATAGTATCTTGCACCTACGTCTCGAATATCGATCAGGATCGTGTCCAAATTTTCCAGTGAGTTTTCGGAGGGGACCAGGGAAGTCTCTTCATCCCCGTATAAATTTACGATTTCGGTCCCGGGGATATTGTAAGAAAGTTGAGAGCCGGAAACCTGATCCTGCAATTCTGCAAATAATCCGTGCTCCGGTAGGAACAACTTCCTAAGACCGAATTCCTTATAAACATTTTTAAAGTGATAATCATTCTCCCAGCCGTACGCGCTCTGATTGGTGAGCATTCCTATACTGGAATTCTTCAGGATGGCTGGGAAACTTTTCATTCAGAAAAGGATGTTTGGAAGCAAGGGACTCCGCGTCAAGCAGTAGAGAGTCTTTGGGAAAGGTAACTCGGAACCTGGAATCTGCGAAAAAATAGAAAAAGAGTTTCCGAGAAGAGTGTTAGATAGTTTTCTTCTTAATTTGCCTTCTAATAATAATTTATGGCCTTAGATACAAGCGTCGCCAACCAGAAAGTTTCTGTAAAATCCGGGTCTGTCCTTTTCCAGGAAGGAACTCCAGCCAATTCCCTGAATGTACTGCATAGCGGAGCTTTACGGTATATCGCCGAAGCTCCAGGCGGAAGAAAAATAGAACTATTTAAACTCTCGGGAGCAAATCTAACTCCCGGAGCCACGGCACTATTTTCGGGAGGTAGATACCCGTACTCGATTGTTGCCGAACAAGATTGCGTATTGAGCACTTACGTTATGTCACCGTCTACGGTGAGTAAGTCGCTGGCGGCAAGGTCTTCTCTCGGGATTATGGTGGGCAGATCTTTGCTTCGAGAGATTACAGAATTATTCAAACGAGCAACTCAGCTTAGAAAAATCGCCTCGGACATGAGTAGGACCAACGACAATCTTACCCTACTTTATTACCAATTCAACCCGACCGTTTTTCCGGACATCAAGCCTGGGCAGCCTGTTGCGGAACCTAATTCCGAAATCGTTGACCCGGTGCTCAGACTTTGTCGCGAGAATTTAAAGCATTTTTTTGAGAACGGAGGAATCCTTCCGGAACGACCTACACAATTGTACGTAGACGAGGATCACTCTTCCCAGCTGTCCAAGTATTATCCGGAGGAAATGGAGTTTCAAGACTCCGAGTTCAATTTCTTAAGGAAACTCATATTAGCAGATCCTAATTTACTCACTCAGCTCTTCGCTCCGGATCCTTCCATGGTCTCTTACGTATGTGATAAATTGGGGAGAGTTCAGGCAGAAATTAAGGAAACCGGAAGGACTCTTCTGGAAGAAGTAGAAGAATGTTTTCGATTTCTGATCGGTGGAGTAGAAAGTCTTACGGAAAAATTCTATCTGATTTTAGACATGGCCGCTTCCGGCTATGCCACCGCACCCCCGGACATTGTAGTTCCAGTATTGCAGACAATTTCGCAGAAGATCGAAAGAGCTCTAGTAGGCCACCAGACTTTATTCGCTAGCCCGATGCCTGGTCCATCTCCGAACATAAAGTCGTTTATTGAAAAGACCTCTGGTCTGGCAAAAAAATATGAGTCTTCAATGCCTTCTGCGAAGGCCGCAGCAAGTTCTAGTGTATCCGTAAATAGCGGAGTGGACGCGAGCGGAATTAGAAAAGAATTAGCAAACTCTGCTTCGATTATTATCCAGTTTTCCGGATTGCCCGCTGATAGCGTGAAAGAGTTTTCCGCATTGATGGTGAAGTTGAAGTCACTCAAGAATCCCCTCGATTCGGATAACGACACAAGAAAACTTCGCAGAACGATTACAAAGATCTACTGGGATATTTATGCGGCCGCTTATCAGAAATATCTAAACCAAGGTAAGAATGTTCCTAGGCCGGTCGAGCTGATGCTCAAGTATGGTCTGTTCGACGAAACACTGTTAGACGATTCGCAGCTCGTATTCATGAGCAATTATAAGGACCCTATTGCAGGTGTTTCGGATATTCCGATTTGGTACGGAACTGAATGGCTCGAAAGAATCCATCGAAGAGAAGTTCCGACTTCCCTGGACGAACTCGGCCAGAACTTTTTCGACAAGATCAAAATGGATAACCGGAATGCGGGTTATAAGAAAGAAAGCGATCTTCCTCCCGATATAGACAATCCCGAAGCAAGATTGAAGTTCGAGTTCGCTGCGATGTACGAGGCGAACGTACGTCTGACTACAGGTTCTTTGGCTACTTATTTGCCTATTCTAACGAAATATCATTCTCAGATTCCGTTAGAAAAGGCTTACGTTTCTAAGAAAATGTTAACCGAAGCGATCCAGAGCATACTCGGTGTGGACTTTTCCCTGTTCAATCGAGAAGTAATTTTCAACAATCCTGATTTAGGAATCAATAAAGAGTTCGTTCAAAAATCGGTAATCCCGGATTTCATAATAGTTCCTTCTATCGGTAGCAAGATCATGATGTGGCAAGAGTTGTCTGTGCATCGTGGAGCGGGATCTAAGGAAAGTAGAGGTAGGATTGCGTTGCCTACATTTGTTCAGGGCGATCTAAAAACTCTTCTCGTGGATGCATTCGCCGCCTTCCGTTGGGAACTATGTAAAAGTATTCTTGGTCCAGAATGGAACAACGTGGGAAATCCTTCTTTGACTGCGGATTACATGGACTATGTGCAGTTCTTTAAAAAGAACAAAGACCTTTCCATTGAAATAAAGGAAAAACTCGCCGCCGAATTTAAAAGATTCAGGAGCGAGAGGGATATTTTTGCGAACGATTATCAGCTTTGGATTCGATACGAATCAGAAGGTGTGCAAAGATTAAATCGGGTCGTCAGAAGTATTTTGTACCGTCACGTTCCGTTCTCCAGAGGCATTCGAGAAAAAGTAGCCAAGCTGCCAGCGTTCGCAGAGATCAATAACAGATTTACCAATATACGGAGCAGAAAATTTACCGAAGTGGAAAATCGTTACAAAAAGTACATGAACGCACTCGGCGGTAACTTGCCGGATCCATTGAGAGAGAATCTAGAGTTTTATAGAGTGTAGAATAGAAATCTCTCGTGTTTCGCAACTATTGCGTTATGCGAAAGATGGATTTCTCCCTGCGGAGAATATCTCTTTAGATTTCCTTTTAAACTTCTTCGAGTAAGTACGGTCTAGTATATTCCCGAACGATTTCCACTACGAATCTACCCCAGGATTTTGAATCGTCTTGGGAAATTTCTATCTGGCGAATCTTCGGAAAATAAGCCGCTGTCTTAAATGCGGTGTGAGTTAATTCGATTGAGCGAAGATAATTGTCCACCCTCTTGACTCTCACGAAATTGAGCAGTTCAGACTGAATCTTGTCCGGAGGAATATAGCCTATAATAATCAACCTTGGAAATAAGGATTTCTTTAATAAGTTAATGAAGTCCCCGAAGCTATCTACCCGATCGATAAATCCTTCATATGCTCCACCGCCCAAGTTCATAATTTGGGTGACGATGTCCATGGTAAAGGAGACCCCTTCTGCGGAAGTCATATCCGAAATGATTACGATTCCTTCATCCGGTTGAAAGGTCTTAAATTCATGAGTTCCTTTAAAATGACGGCGTAGTAGTTTTGCTGCAGAAATATCGATTTCCGCTGCCTTCGGAATCAATACTTTTCCGGCCGCATCCACGATAGGTTCTCTCGTGATTAAATATCTTTTTTTGGCAGCATTCTGGTTCATCACTCGAAATGCTTTCACCTTCTCCTCTAACTCATCCAAGTTACAGAAGCCGATTTTTAGAACATTTTCTCTGGTACGTTTCTTAAGTTCTATATCTTCCATATGAACGTTGCGGCACTGACAAGAGTACCAGAATAAGAGAGGTTCAGAATTGTGCGATAAAATACCGCGTCTTGAGCGAAAGTATACTAAAAAAATCTGCGAATGGAAAGCTCTCTTTTTGTCTTCCTAAAAAACCGCTTGTTTTCCCGGATTGCGAATTGGGAATGGAATTGGGTGAAGAGAAAGGTTTTCCCCTGATAAGAATGCGTACAGTAGAAAAATATGGACTTTTGGTCGCCTGTATTTTACCGGCTTTCGGATTCTTGGGCTGCTTTTCCGTAGAGTTCGTGGTAGACCATGCTTACCGTGAGGAACTTGTATACTCTCATAAGAGTTCCTGGGAAGAAATCGAAATATTAAAAGAAGCGCCCAAGCGTAAACCCTACGAAGTGTTTGGACGGGTAATCATTCGTAATTTTGGCGATGGCAAGCTCACAAAATATTACTATGACCAGATCAAAAAGGAGCTGTATGATCGAGGGATGGACGGAATGTTCCTGAGCGGAACTGGAGTAATCTCGATCAGCCCCATTATTTTTCAAACAGGAACACCCGAAGGCTATACTACCAATGTGGCAGAAATAGGCAAACAAGCAAAGGTAATTGAGGGCATAGGCTTCCGTTACAAAATGTAAGGCACGAATCATGGCGAGACGGCTGGACAGCGAAATAAAGATACTTCCGAACGGGGATTGGTGTTTTCGAGGTTCGAATATCGAGCAAAAAGATATACTTGAATACTTTCGGAAATCATTAAGAGAAGCCTCGGACGGCGTATACATTAGCAACGAATTCGGAGAACTCTCCGAAAAGGGATACCTAGAATTAAACGGCTATGCTTCTTTCCTCACTTCTTTTGAAGAGGTGGATGGAGATTTAGTTTTTACTAGCGACGCTGGCATCAAATTCAAAAGATCCGATTTAGAAATCGCCGCAGATCGAGAAGGTGTACTGTATGCCAAAGAGATCGGTTCCAAATTTTTGAAATACAGACTCGCTCGAAACGTAATATCCGCACTATCCGATTACATAGAAGAAACAAAAGACGGACTGATACTTAAAACAGAAAAAGCAAAGGTCAAGATTTTGGAAACTTCCGAAGGACCAGAAGTGCCTTTGCCTGTAGAATTTCGGACCGACAAAACGACTTGATCCAGAAATGTCGATGAATCGCTAAAGGTTCGTCTCCATATAAAAGTGACTGGGAATTTTTGCGGAGCGATCTTTAAAATCCCTTTTTTCGATTTCCTTGAATCCGAACTTTCGGTAGACGCTACAAGCTGAATCGTTCACGGCCGATACATCAAGGGCGAGAATTTTCCGATTTCCAAATTTGTCCTGGCAAAACCGAATCAAATCGGAACCGATTCCCCTCCTTCTGAACTTTTCGTCTACGGCTATATGTCCGAGGTAAAGCCTGTTCCGGCGTGGAGGTTGAATTAGAGATTCCATAAGAATTCCCCTAAGTAACACCTTAAAGGAATTCCATCCGTAAAATTGCATGATTGCGATGGCTGTTCCCAGACTAAGAAAACTGAATTCGGGTTGTTCGAAGTGTACGATCGTCCCAATGACAAGTTCATCGGAACAAGCTACTGCGTGATTCGAGTAACTGAAGGTGTTCCCACGTTTCCTAAAAGCGAAACGTAGAAAATCCTGAGCAGTCTTGCCATTTTCTAAAAATACGTAGTCGAAAGCATACGGACCCGAGCTGTAAATTAGAGGGATCGCTCGTTCGTAATCCCCCGGAATTGCATCTCGGATTTGCAGTTTCACCAAGAGTCCTCGCAGTTTTAGTTCGGATTAAATCGCGGAATTCAGTTCTTCCTTCAATCTTTTTGCTTCTTCAAAATCCGGTTTTAACTGAATTGCTTTGTGAAGATATTGCAGAGATCTTTCAGGACGGTTCCAAATTTTATACAAAGTGGCTAAATTAAACAGAGAAATATGGGGAGCATCGTTCAGTTCGCATCTAAGAGATTTTTTCAGCCAGAAAACTGCTTCCCTTTCTCTCCCTAGTCTAAGCAGTAAGATTCCTATTTCATTGCAAGGGTTGCCATATTCCGGATTCTTTTCTACGGATCTGTAAAAATAATAGAGTCCCTTTTGCCAATTTCCCCTCTGGTTTTCAATCAATCCCAAAAAGAAATAGGACTCGTGATCTTCTCTATGTTCCAGAACAGATTTGATAAGAAACTCGGAACGATCCAAGTCTCCGGTCTTATAAAAAAATTTTGCAGCCTCTAAAGAATCTTCGGGCGTAAGGTTTTCCAAATTGCTATCCGTTTTTATTTTCAGTTTCGGACGCCTCTTGAAAATGCTTAATGACGTTTTCCTTGAAGGACTTCCTTCTTCAAAGAACTGAAAATCCACTTAGCGATAGCCGGGCCGGTTAAGCCGTATTCTCCAAATATTTCCTTTCTCTCTCCGTGGTGGATTGGTTCCGGTGGAAAGGAAAAGGATTTGAGATATTTGCCGATCAACTCGTTAGAGATACGCTGTAATAAATAGCCGGTGGCTCCTCCGTCCATGTAGCTTTCATCCAAAATCGCAAAATGTCTAACTCTAGAAAGTTCCTCGTCTAACGCCTCTTTACCGAGTGGGCGTAGCCATGCTAGATCTATCAAAGTGACCGAAATCCCCTCTTCCTCCAGAAGTGAGGCTGCTTCAGTCGCTTCGGGCAACATGGAGCCGATCGATAGTAGCGCAATATCGGTTCCTCTTTTCAGAACACGAAAACTCCCCGGGTCCAGGTCGGTTCTTCTCTCGAAATCCAGACTGGACAAGGCTACAGCGGCTTTAGGGAATCGGATCGCAATCGGGCCCTTATCGTAATGCTCCATGAACTTTAGAGAATCCACAAGATCCTGACCGGAAGAAGGTACAAAAACATCCATGTTAGGTAAAGATAAGAGGTAGGCCAAATCGAAAAGCCCTTGGTGGGTCTCTCCGTCGGGTCCTACGCAACCTGCACGATCGATCACAAATCGAACCGGGAGATTCATCAGGGAAACATCCTCTACCATTTGGTCCATCCCTCTAGTCAAAAAAGTAGAGTAGATGCACATATATGGGATTACATCTCCGTTTGTCATAGCTCCTGCAAAGGCCACAGAATGCTGCTCAGCAATTCCTACATCGAATACATGATCCGGAAATTTGCTTACATATTCGCTTAACCCGGAACCTTCGATCATCGCCGGTGTAATTGCTGCAACTTTGGGATTTTCCTCCGTAAGCATAGTTAGCACCTTGCCGACAATCTTGGAATACGCGATCTTGGATTCGTCGGACGATTCCATTCGACCGTCTTCCTTTCGGAAAGGAGTAACTCCGTGGTATTTGATCGGATCCTTTTCGGCAGGTGTGTATCCCTTCCCTTTTTGAGTGATCACATGAAATAAGACCGGACCTTCCATCTCCTTGACTTTTCTAAGCATCCGAACCAAACGGATCACGTCGTGACCGTCTTCTGGTCCTATATAACTGAACCCAAGGTCCTCGAAAAGTCCGCCGGGAGTGAAAACGTCCTTGAAGCCTTTTTCTACCCTTTTGAAAAAGCTCTCCATTGCAGGACCGATGATAGGCAGCCATTTTAGAAAAGTATAAAATACAGTTTTCCAGTTGTGATAAAAATGAGAAGTAATTATATTATTTAGATAGTTGGAAATAGATCCTACGTTCTTCGATATAGACATGTAGTTGTCGTTCAAAATCACTAAAAGATTTTTCTTTAAGTGGCCGGCATGATTCATCGCTTCCAGAGCCATGCCGGTAGCGATCGAGGCATCACCTATGATCGCGATGACTCCATAGTCTTTTCCGTTCAGGTCCCTTGCTACTGCCTCACCTAATGCCTGCGAGATGGAAGTCCCTGCGTGTCCGGTATTATACAGATCGTAGACTGACTCTTCCCTCTTGGGAAATCCAGAAAGCCCCTTGAACTTTCTCACGGTGGAAAGTTTCGATTTTCTGCCTGTTAGAATTTTGTGAGGATACGTTTGGTGGCCTACATCCCAGATCAGACGATCGGTAGGAGTATCGAATACATAGTGTAAGGCAACCGTGAGTTCAACCACTCCCAGGTTGCTAGCAAAATGGCCGCCAATCCCTGAGAGTGTATCAATTATATAGCCACGGACTTCAGAACAAAGTTGTGGGAGCTCCTCTATGGAGAGTTTTCGTATGTCCGCAGGGCTGCGGATACCATCTAAAAAGTCCTGTTGCATCAATTCCGTCTATTCGGGTCATTAGGACTGCTCCGCTTCTTGGAGTGGTCTTCTTAAATGCTTCAGATCCTCTTCGTTCACCAAGTCTATTAACTCATAGATTCGAACAGGTTTGGTCTTTCCTTTAACTTTGACCAAGTCCAGTTCCCGAGCGACGATGCGGTCCTTGACCTTCTCGTAAGTATATTCCGATATAATAATATGAGTACCGTATTCCTTGTTCGATCCCTCCAAGCGAGATCCCAGGTTGATGGTGTCTCCCATACACGTAAAATCCATACGGTGGGAACTTCCCATATTTCCTACGACCGCCGGGCCGGAATTTAACCCGATACCGATATCCATTACTGGGAGATCCCTACTCTTCCACTCTTCTTTCAAGGCTGCGAGCCTTCTCATCTGAGCGATAGAAGCGGCACATGCATAATACGCATGATCCTCTAAGGGCACCGGAGCCCCCCAGAATGCCATTATCGCATCGCCCATGTATTTATCAATCGTTCCCTTGAACTCAATAATGATCTCGGTCATTTCAGACAGATATTGGTTCAAAAATTGAACAAGCTCTTCTGGACCCATTTTTTCGGACATTGTGGTAAATCCGCGGATATCCGAGAAGAAAATGGTGATGTCTCTTTTGGAGCCACCTAAGTTCAGATTGTCTGGATTTTTGAGTAATTCATCGACTACGTCTTTGGAGACGAATTTTGAGAATGTGCTTCGGATATATTTTACGTTTTCCTCTTCGGTTAAGATTTTATAACCGGTGATCCCAACAAAGATAAATGCCTGCTCCATGAGAACCATCGGGAAAACGTGAACTATATTGAATTCCGAAAAGTTTATTAGAGTCAGTACGCTGTATAAAATAGCAAAGACTACGATAAACGCAAAACCCAAGGCCGTCTTCAACCTAGGCTGTACTAGCCCGACAATCAAGCCGACGATCAGAAAAATCAGGAAGTTTGCCCAAGTCGGAAATTCTCTTAAGAAGTCCTGATTGAGTATGGTGTTGATCGCATGGGCGTGGTGTTCGATTCCAGACATATCACCAAACGGGGATAAGTGGGTATCTTTTGCGGCCCCTCTTCCGGTCGCATAATACATAGCGACTAGGAAAATATTGTTCTCGTACTGGGCAGCAGTGTCAGCTTCCCAAAGTTTGGCCACTTCAAATAGTTCCGTATTTTTGAATGAATACAGTCCGCCGGCAAAATTGATTTCCATTTGGCCGAATTCGTCGATCGGAATTGTGATCTCTCTTTTTTCATTCGGTTTAGCCATGATGTCGTTTGTCTCGCGCTTCATGGTTTTGAAATTGAAGTTCGTAATTTCTTTCTTGGGAATATTCTTGATTTTGACGTATTTTCCCATCACAACTTCTACGTCTTTCTTGATATCCACACCGAAATAATTACAGGCAATCACTAGGTCTATGGATGGATAATATTCGGTTTCTTTGTACGGACCTGAGTTGTACAGTTTTGCGACGATTGGCATTCTGCGGTTTAAGCCGCTTTCGTCTTTTTTAATATTTGCAAATCCGAGTCCGGAGGATTTGTCTCCTACTGGCTCAATCGGAGGCTGAGGAAATTTCAACCAGCTCTGTCCGACATCTCCCGAATCCTGGACATTTTCTAATTTAAACTTTCTTAAAATATCGATTCGACTTTCTAGATTGATAATCGCGGATTTAGACTCGAGACTAGTCTCCATCGGGTAGTCGAACATTACCCGCGGATTACCAGTAAGCGCTTTTGCCATTTCGTCGGTCTGACCCGGTTTGTAATCCACAAAGAAAATGTCGAACATAAGGTGATTAGTAGTGGATTTGAACTTTTCAATCACACTTGCATAATATTTCCAAGGCAAAGGCCACTGACCTTCCAACTGCTCTAACGTATTGGTAGTGATTCCTATGATCTGAATGTCACGTCTTGCGTCTTCCGGAGGATTGTATTTGATATATTCGATCGTGCCTTCGTCCGATTCCTTTTCGCTCTTAGTGATCCCTCCTTTTACGAGGTTGAATCTCCATGAAACCGATGATTCTTCGAGATCCGAGGCAGGAGTAAATATTACATATAAATCAATTACGATCAGCGAAACTACGAATGCCAACCATAGACTACCTACTTCTTGCTTTTTCTTGACCGCTATCTTTTCCAGGAACTTGTAAAAGAAGTAAGCGGACTCGAAGATGAGAAATCCACCTACGAGTACAAAAGTAAACGCTAGCGTGGAAGTGGGATAGAGGGCATAGTAGATATAACAGGGAACTCCAAGAACAACGGATACGATGCCTAACCAATCCTGCCAAGTCAGCTTTAAAGGGGTCTTGGATTCGCTCATTTTTTCCTCCGGTCGAACTGGGAGGATTCTCCATACCGTTTCGGATCCGTCAATTTTCTTCCCATTTCTTTGGAAAGAAAATGCGAGGTTTCCGTTGTTCTACACTAGTTCGCAAAAAAGGAAAAAAAGAAATTAACCTGCTTGTTGTTCGAATCCTCGAAGAGAGCGAGAAACAGAAAGGGCGTACTCTTTTAATTTTACTTTGCACTTTTCCGGTTCCGAGCCGTTCTGTTCTATAATTCTCTGGACCGCGGACCCGATGATAATTCCATCCGCAAACGAAGAGATTTCTGCCGCTTGTTCGGGCGTAGAAATTCCAAATCCGGCGCAAACAGGGAGAGAAAATAATTTCTGCGCAGTCTGAATCCTTTTTTCCAATCCATCGGATAAAGTTGTTCTCTCGCCTGTCACCCCATAGGAAGTCACATAGTAGATAAAACCACTCGCAAAATCTCGGATTCCCTTCATCCTTGCAGCAGGAGTTGCAGGAGTGACCAAATGGATCAGATCAATTCCTCTTCGATTCAGCTCTTTCGTAAGTCCTTCAGTTTCTGGGGTATCGTATGGAAGGTCAGGGAGAATCAAACCCTGCACACCCGAAGCTTTGGCCCTCTCCCCGAATCTTTCGAATCCGTAATGAAAGATCGGATTAAAATAAGTAAGATAGACTAATGGAATATGAGGATACTTCGCGTGAATTTTTGCGGTCACATCCAAAATCTTGTCCATGGAAAAAGGATGAACTAACGCGCGCTTGAAGGCCTGCTGGATGACCGGTCCATCCGCCACAGGATCCGAAAACGGAATTCCGAGTTCTAAAATTCCGGCACCGCCCTCGATCAATGCACTCGCCCAGTCTACACAGGAATCGTAATCAGGATCTCCCAAAGAAATGTAAGGAATAAAAATACTTTTATCTTTTGAAAATGCACTTCCAATCGCGCTCAATGAATCCCTCCGTCTGAGAGTCCTGTAAGTCTAGCTACTTCGGCTACGTCCTTGTCTCCCCTTCCGGACAAACAAATCAAAAGATCCCTCTTTTTTCCTAAATCCTTGGCGAGAGATTTTGCAAAATGAAATGCGTGAGCAGTTTCTAAAGCTGGGATAATTCCTTCAATTCTGCACACTTCTAGAAAAGCATCCAGAGCGGCTTGGTCAGAAACCGTTTCATACTTTACTCTTCCCGAAGAATGAAAATACGCATGCTCGGGACCTACGCCCGGATAGTCTAAGCCGGCACTGACCGAATGTGCCGGAACTACTTGCCCGCCTTCATCTTGTATGACGAGAGTTTTGGTCCCATGCAAAAATCCGGGTTTTCCAAAAAGCATCGTAGCAGAGTGTTCGCCTGGAAGGTTTCCTTTTCCACCGGCTTCGACTCCGTACAATTTTACTTTTTTATCCTTTAGAAATCCGTAAAACATTCCCATCGCGTTCGAACCACCGCCTACGCAAGCGACGACCGCATCGGGTAATTTGTTATTTCTTTTTTTGAACTGCTTTTTGGATTCCTCTCCGATCACCGCCTGAAAGTCCCTTACAATCGTAGGGAACGGATGCGGCCCGATTACGGAACCAACAATATAATGAGTATTAGAAACATTTAATGCCCAGTCCCTCATCGCTTCGGAGGTCGCGTCCTTCAGTGTAGCGGTTCCGGAGGAAACTCCTACTACCCTTGCGCCTAACATCTGCATGCGGATCTCGTTTAATTTCTGACGTCTAAGATCCTCTTCCCCCATAAAAACCACGGTTTCAAAACCGAAGAGAGCTCCCACCGTGGCAGTTGCGACTCCGTGTTGGCCCGCTCCGGTTTCGGCGATGATTCTGCGCTTTCCCATTTCTTTTGCGATTAGCGCTTGTCCGATCGTATTATTGATCTTATGCGATCCGGTATGATTCAGATCTTCTCTTTTGAGCCAGATTCTTGCTCCGCCCCAAGCAGAAGTGAGCCTTTCTGCGTAGGTCAGCAAGGAAGGACGACCTATATAGTTCTTTCTGTAATACTCTAGTTCTTTTTGAAACTTTTTGTTTTTCTTAAGTCGGAGGTAGGTTTTTTCTAAATCCAAAAGCGCTTCGGTCAGAATCTCCGGAGCATATCTCCCCCCGAAATCACCGAAGTAACCTTCTTTTTCCGTAAAGCTGTGTTCCTTGACCATGATACCTTCCTAGGAGTTTTGCTCCTCTAGTAATTCTTGGAACAATTCTTGGCGAAGAGTTTCCACTCTGGAAATTAAATCGTCAAATCCCGAAAACGGCACAATTTCTTCTTTATCCTTCTTACGATTGTAGATCGAAATTTCTCCAGATTCGAAGAACTTTTTTCCGACAGTGATCCGAATCGGAAACCCGATGAGTTCAGAGTCCTTGAATTTGAACCCAGGACCTAGATCTCTGTCATCCCAAAAGACTTCGAATCCCTCATTTTTGAGTGCATCATAAAATTCTAAAGCTTTGGTTTCCTGCTCTTCGCCTTTTGCAATCGTGACCAAGGAAATTTCAAAGGGTGCGATGCTGATCGGCCAATAAATTCCTTTGTCATCGTTACATTGTTCGATCACGGTGGCCATGGTGCGATTGACCCCGATCCCGTAGCATCCCATGGTCAGAGTCTTAGCCTTTCCTTGTCGATCTAAAACTTGGATCTGGAAAGCTTTGGTATATTTATCGCCTAACTTAAAAATATGACCTACTTCTATTCCCTTTTCTGCCTTTAAGGGCTTGTTACAGTTCGGACAAGGATCTCCTTCTCTGGTCAAAGCGACATCGATGGATTTAAATTCCATTTTCAGATCTCTGCTCGGCATATAACCTTGGATATGCGCTCCGTCCTTTCCGGCACCCACTACGTAGGGACTGTCCTTACGAATCGAAGTATCGAGTACAATCTGGAATGGAGATTTGACATCCGAAGGTCCGATATAACCCGGAACTAAACCAGCCGCTTGCAAATCGGACTCAGGAACCATTTCTAGATCTGTCCACTTGAGAGCGCTCTTCAGTTTATTTTCATTCAGATCCAGATCTCCCCTCAGGAAAACGAGTAGAGATTCTTTTCCGTTCTTGACTGCGACTGCTTTGATCGTGTCCTCGGGACGAACTCCCATAAACTCCGCGACCTCATCGATCGCTTTTTTATTCGGTGTCGGAACTTCCTTTTTTTCACTCGGACCTTTCGGAAAGGAATCGTTCTGCAAGATGAACGGAGTTTTTTCACTGTTGGAATTATATCCGCAGGAAGAACACAAAAGCAGTGTTTCTTCTCCAATGGGAGAAACGACCATAAACTCTTCCGAGGCAGAACCTCCCATAGCACCGGAGTCCGCCTGTACTGGGATAGTTTTTAAACCGCATCTTTGAAAGATCTTTCGGTAGGCGGTCCTCATTTCCTGATAGGTTTGTTCCAGAGACTCGTCATCCAAATGAAAGGAATATGCATCTTTCATAATGAACTCTCTGGATCGGATCACGCCGAATCTAGGACGAATCTCGTCCCTAAACTTTGTATGAATTTGATACACGTTGACCGGAAGATCCTTGTAGGATTTCAACATAGGTTTTACTAAAACTGAAAATGATTCTTCGTGCGTAGGTCCGAGTGAATAATGCTGTTCATGACGGTCTGAAATCCGAAACATTTCTTTTCCCATGACTGACCAACGGCCTGACTGTTCCCAAAACTCGGACGGGGTCAGGATCGGAAGCTCAAACTCCAAGGCTCCAGTCGCATCCATTTCTACTCGAACGATGTTTTCGATTTTTTTCAGGATTCTAAGTCCGAGGGGCAAAAAGAAATACAAACCGGAAGAAGATTTTCGGATCAGACCGGCTCTGATCATCAGGCGATGAGACGCAACTACCGCGTCTGCTGGATTTTCTTTTTCTGTAGGAAGAATATATTTGGATGCTCTCATGTACTAACGCTATCGGAGGATATCGTGATAGGTGACGTAGAGCCCAAGTCCCAAAAGAAAAAAGAATCCGATTCTAAGAATTCCTTCCATGACCCTCTGAGGAAGAGGCCTTCCTGCCACCGCTTCGTATGCAAAAAATACGATATGTCCACCGTCGGCCACAGGAATTGGAAGTAAATTCATAATCATTAGAGCAATGGAAATGTTCGCAACAAACTCAAGATAGTCGAAGATTCCGGAACCCATAAAGTAGTTGGATGCTTTTACAATTCCTACCGGTCCAGCGAGGCTGTCCTTTACTTTCAAAATTCCGGTCAGTAGCATTCCGAGACCTTTCAAAGTGGCAGACACAAGCTTACCTATATCCGAGCCAGCTTGTACAAATGCCTCAAAAACGGAAAGTTTGCGGTTCATCCTTTCTTCGTTTACGTACATGCTCGCACGAAAACCCAAAAGTCCGATATTTTTGATATGAGGAGTTCCTTCCCAGGAATCTTCTCCCAACCGTATTTTAACTCTGGATCCGATTTTGCCTCGGATAGATTCCAAGAATTCGTCAAAGCTTGAGAAAGATTTTCCGTCGAGTCTCAGGTTCATCAGCTTGAGCTTGACTTCCGGGTCATAACTTAGAATAGAGCGGGAGCTAAGTTTCAGATCGGGGTACTTTTGGTCCTGCAAATCTCGGAGCTCCACCACAAATGCAGGAAGAACCGGCATGTTAACCTCTGTCTTTTCCCTCGACCAAGGATTGAGGAGAGGATACGTTTTTCTCTCGATCTCAAGTTTTACATTCTGCTTTTGGAATCTGCCCAGAGTTTCCTGCAATTGAGGAACAGTGTGCACCTCGTTTCCGTTTACAGAGAGAATTCTGTCCCCATCGTTCAGATAATCCAGGGCTCTGGATTGTAAAAGCGCGGCCCTTTCCTTGGCTTCTTGTCGGACCAGAACTTCCGGAGGCAAATCATTGCCTTCTGCGATCTTCTCCATTCGTTCTTTGTAATATTTGTCGGCTTCTTTGTTCTTATCCAGTTTGGAAGAGAACCAGTGGCCGACTCGATCAGAAAGATCAAAATCGGCTTCTACCCATCGATCTCCGGCGACGTCCATCCCGAGTCTCAAAAACTGAGGATTCGGATATACTGTAAAATGGTGCTTTTCCCCATTTCTATCTGCTTGGATCTGCACCGGTCCTTCTTTGGACAATCCGATTTGAGTAAATACTTCTTGAGCAGATTCTGTCTCTGCTCCGTTTACGGAAAGAATTCTGTCTCCGCTTCGTAAGCCAGCTTGGTACGCCGGAGAAATTTCATTGTAAGCAGGTTCTAAGTAAATTCGATTTCCGATCGGAGTATGTCCGAATAAATAGAGTCCGAAAAATATAGCAAAGCCCAAGAGCAAGTTGAAGAGCGGTCCTCCGATGACAGGGACCATTCTCTTGAGAGGCGGAGTCGAAAGAAATTCTCCTTTCTCTCCTTTTACATTGTTACCGTACTCGTCTCCTTTGAAAAGTACGTAGCCTCCGATGGGCAAACCGGTGACTTGAAAAGTTGTCTCTCCGATTTTCTTTTTCCAGATTCCTTTTCCATATCCAATAGAGAAAACCCTGGCTTGCACTCCGACTAACCAGCCCATTACTAGGTGGCCTAATTCATGAATAAAAATACAAAGGGCGAGCATAAACACCGCCCCGAAAATAAGGGTTAGCATAACGGTAGTACCTTCTTGTTTCGGGAATTTCTAATGAATTCCCTGGCATTGAAATCTGCTTTCAGATAACCTTCCAATTCGACCGGGTAAGTCACTTCGACGGATTCAAGAGCAGATCGGATCAATTCTGGAATATCAATAAATCGGACCTCTTTTTGCAAAAAGAGTTCCACGGCTACTTCGTTCGCCGCATTAAAAATCGAAGGTGCAGTTCCTCCGACTTTACCTGCCTCGTATGCGAGAGCCAAACCAGGATAACGTTCTGGATCCACATCCATGAACTCTAATTTTCCCCAATCGGTCGCCGGATAATATCTTAGCACTTTCGGAACCGTTTCCGGATAAAATAAAGAGTGAGCCACAGGAAAAATCATGTCTGGATAAGATGAATATACAAAACTAGCGCCATCTTTTGTTTCTACGATTCCGTGCGCGATACTCTGAGGATGGATTGTAACTCCGATTTTTTCGTAAGGAAATCCGAACAGGTAGTGAGCTTCGATCACTTCCAGGCCCTTGTTGATCATTCCGGCAGAATCTACGGTGATTTTCGGACCCATATTCCAAGTAGGATGCTTTAAAGTCTGTTCCACGGTGACCTTAGACAATTCTTCCAAGGGCAACGTTCGGAACGGACCTCCGGAGGCGGTCAAAAGTATCCTTTCTACCGAATCCTTTTTTACCGAAGACAAAAGTTGGTAGATCGCATTGTGCTCAGAATCTACAGGAACCAAAATAGAATTAGAATTTTCTAATAGATGATTAATATAAGGGCCGCAGGTAACTAGAGTTTCCTTGTTTGCGATTCCGATCTTCTTTCCCGCTTTGATAGCTTCTACGGTGGGCAAAACTCCTGCGGCACCTACCAGTGCAGTCACAACAGTCTCTATCTCCGGGATTTTTACCAATTCGCAAAGCGAAGATGCCCCATAGAGCACGGAAGTATTTTTGTATTTGGAACCTAGTTTCGTACGGTCGGCAAATTCAGAAGTGATACACAGGAATTCCGGTTGGAACTCCTCCACAACTTTCATTGCCTTTTCTAAATTCGAATGAACGCTGAATGAATGAAGATGAAACTCTTCGGGAAAGGCGCGGAGCACCTTCAATGTGGACTCGCCCACCGATCCTGAGGCACCAAGGATGCAGACGTTCCTAGCCATACTAGTGTTAGACTGCGAAGCCCAACGCTCCTTTGATCTGTAGATAGAAGTATAAGATCGGAACCGTAAGCAAAAGAGAGTCCGCACGATCCAATATTCCACCGTGACCCGGAATCAGATTCCCGGAATCTTTAACTTTTGCATCACGCTTCATTGCCGATTCCAACAAATCCCCGACGGTTCCGACCAGAGAAACCACTGCAGAAATGAGCAACACCTCCATTCCTGTGACCGGAGGCACAAAAGAAGTCGTTTTTTCCCAGATAAAGTTCAGCAAGAATACGGATCCTGCTGCAACGACGATCCCGGAAAAATATCCTTCCCAAGTTTTTTTAGGAGAAATCGCAAGTCCTGCGGGATTTCTTCCGAACCATCTTCCTCCGAAATAACCGCCTACATCCGTCATGAAAGTCGCGACCGAAACCAGAAAAATATAATAAATCCCCTGGTTCATTCCTAATAGCAGCATCAAATGCCCCAAAGGAATCGCGGAATAAAACACTCCGATAAATGTCGAGGACACAGAGAAAATAGCCCCATCCAAAGGTCTTCTTGTGATCTGCAAAACGAAACTACATAAGAAAAGCGTAATCAATGAAAAGGTAATCGCGTCAAAAGGTGGTACGAATAAAGAAATATTCTTATCGAAGAATGAAGGAGGTAAAAATTTGTTCTGTGACGCGATGAAACGGAAATAATAGAGGGAAAGTATGACCAAAAAGAAAAAGATCCCAGTACCTTTGAAAGGTCTTCCATTCGGTCCTCGATCGGCCAACCGGTAGAATTCGCTAATCCCAATAATTCCACCGATTGCCAAGATGAAATAAGTTTGAAGATAGTAGAAATCTTTGTAAAAGATCATAAACAGATACAATGCCACAAGCACTGCTGCCGAAAGGATCCGTTTCGTTGTTTCACCCATTCTCCAAACCTCCGAACTTTCTCGTACGTTTTTTGAACCAGTCCAAAGCTTCTTCCAGACTCTGCCTGTTAAATTCCGGCCATAAAGTTTCCGTAAAGAAAAGCTCCGCATAAGCGGATTGCCAAAGCAGAAAATTAGAAAGCCTTCTTTCGCCGGCGGTTCTGATCAGTAAATCTACGGAAGGAAGGGGGTGTGTATACAAATATTTTTCGAGTTCCTTGACGGAGATCGGTTTTTCAGGGGATACCTTTTTCTTCCAACGATCCGCGAATACTTTTTGCGCAGCTTGAAGAACTTCTTCTTGAGAACCGTAGTTCAAGCAAAAGTTTACATTTAGTTTTCGGTTTCGCTTTGTCTGCTCAACTGCATGATCTATTTTTGCGAGTACCTTCGAAGTGAGTCTCTTTCTAGAACCTGAGTGGTGAATTCGTATCCCTTTTTCGTGGATGGTCTGCAATCTGGAATCTATGTATTCCACTAATAGCTCGAAAATGGATTTGATCTCTGTGATCGGCCTCTTCCAGTTTTCCGTAGAAAAGGCATAGAGAGAAACGTTTTCGAGCCCTAAAGAAAGACTCGCGTCCATCAATTTGTCGATGGAATCTGCACCGGCCCTATGGCCCTCGGATCTGGAAAGTCCTCGAGAAGTAGCCCAGCGGCCATTCCCATCCATGATGACCGCCACGTGGCGAGGTAGGTTTGTTTTGAAAGAAGCCACTTTAGACTGTAGTGATTTCCTTCTCCTTTTCGGAAGTCACTGCGGAGATTTTATCGATATAAGAATCAGTTACTTTTTGGACCTGGTCTTGCAGGTTCTTTAGTTCGTCCTGGGACTTTCCTTCAGAGTGATGCTTCTTAATATCTTCCATCGCATCCCGACGGATATTTCGAACAGCGACTTTTTTCTCTTCGGATTTTGCCTTTACTAGCTTCGCTAGCTCTTTTCTCCTTTCTCCGGTCAGCTCCGGAATCGCGATCCGGATCACGCTACCATCGTTCGTAGGAGTCAGTCCCAATCCAGAAGCCTGAATTGCTTTTTCGATGTCCTTGATAATCGATTTATCATAGGGAGATAAGACTAGCAATCTAGGTTCAGGAACCGTAATATTTCCCAACTGATTGATTGGAGTTGGAGTGCCGTAGTATTCTACTTTTAGATCTTCGATCAAAGCAGGATTTGCCCTGCCGGTTCGAATGCTTGCAAAGTCTTTTCGAAGAAGTTCCACGGACTTCTCCATCTTTGCCTTCATAGCGTTTAGTACTTCCTCATTCGCCATCGATCCGTATATCCTCCGAATTCGAGATAAGGGTGCCTATATTCTTTCCTATGACCAGATCTTTTAAATTACCGCGTTTAAAAATGTCAAATACGATAATGGACATATTATTTTCCATGCAAAGGCTTAATGCAGTGGAATCCATTACCTTCAATCTGCGCTTGATAGATTCCATGAAGGAGATCCTACTGTATCTTTTTGCAGTAGGTTCTTTTTTGGGGTCGGCCGTATAAACTCCATCCACTTTGGTCGCTTTAAAGATCACTTCGCAACCGACTTCTACTGCCCTAAGGCTGGCAGTAGTGTCCGTGGTAAAATATGGATTTCCAGTACCACCCGCAAAGATAACGATTCTTTTTTTCTCTAAGTGGCGGACTGCCCTTCGTCGGATATAGCTTTCTGCAATCGAATTGATCTCGATCGCTGACTGAACCCGGGTATAGATCCCCTTTTTTTCGCAGGCATCTTGCAGTGCCAGAGCGTTCTGGATCGTAGCGAGCATTCCCATATAGTCCGCAGTAGCGCGATCGATTCCGGCCTTGGCGAGATTCGTGCCTCGGATAATGTTTCCACCTCCGACTACTAAGGCGATTTCCACGCCTAAGGAATGTACTTCTTGGATTTCTTCGGCGAGAGAGTGAGCCTTGTTTGTATCAATCCCGAATTCGCCTTCTCCGGCGAGTGCCTCACCGGAGAGTTTTATTAAGATTCTCTTATACTGAGCCGACTCTGAGCCCAAGGTCTACAGACCGCCTACCTGGTATCTGGAGAATCGAGCGATCGTGATATTCTCTCCGAATTTAGAAATGGATTCTTTGATCAAATCATCCACAGTCTTTGCATTGTCCTTGATGAATGCTTGGTTCAAAAGACAAACTTCGGAGTAGTATTTCTTGATTTTTCCCGGAACGATCTTTTCGATCTGCTCTGGTTTTTTGCCTTCTTCTTTGAGCTGGCTTTCGAGTACTTTCTTTTCTTTTTCGATCTCATCTGCTGGAACTTGTTCTTCGCTCACATACAAAGGAGACATCGCTGCGATTTGCATGCAGATCTCTTTTCCGAGAGTTTCGAAAGCTTCGTTTCTAGCTACGAAATCAGTCTCAGAGTTGAGCTCCAATAGCACTCCGATCTTTCCGTCTCCGTGGATATAGGAAACGACGCGTCCTTCTTTGGTTACGCGACCGGCCTTTTTCGCAGCCTTTGCGATTCCTTTTTCACGCAGCCAGTCCATGGACTTTTCGATATTGTTACCGTTCTCTGCGAGAGCTTTTTTACAATCCATCAGCCCCGCGCCAGTTCGGTCACGGAGCTCTTTAATCAAATCTGTGGTAGATGCTGACAAAGTCTTTCTCCTTACTCTTTCTTATCGATTTCGATTGTGGTAGCAGCTGATGCGCTGCCTTTGTCTTCGGAAGTAGCAGCAGGTGGCTCTTCAGTAGTAGTAGAAGAAGAAGCAGCTGCTGCAGCTTTCTTATCCAAATCTTCGTCCATGATGAACTTACCGCTTTCATCGTACTCACCTTGGTATTCCAGAGCAAGTGCTTCCGAATCCAGATCTTCGCTAAAGCGAGGTTGTTCTACGACTCCGCCTGTTCCTTCGATCACCGCATTCGACATTGTCTCCAAGAAAAGAGAGATCGCACGAATCGCATCATCGTTTCCTGGGATTGGATAATCGATCAGTTCAGGATCGCAATTTGTATCCACGACTGCGAAAATTTTCAGTCCGAGTTTACGCGCTTCCTTTACAGCGATTTCTTCTTTCTTAGGATCGATCACGAACAGAATTTCCGGAATCGTAACCATGTCTTTGATTCCGCCTAGGGTCTTACGAAGTTTCTCCATTTCTCTACGCAATGCGAGAACTTCCTTCTTGGTTTTTACTTCTTTTTCGAAAGTGTTATCTGCTTCCATTCCCTCTAGTTTTTTCAAACGAGCGATGGATTTTTTTACTGTATTCCAGTTTGTTAATAAACCACCTGGCCAGCGATTGTTGATAAAGAACATGCTGCAGCGGAGTGCTTCTCTTTCGATCGCTCCTCTGGCTTGCTTTTTAGTTCCTACAAATAAAACCTTTTTGCCGTCGTTAGTCAGTCTCTTGAGAGCATCATAAGCTTCTTTTGCCTTCTGAACGGTTTTTTGAAGGTCGATGATATGGATTCCGTTTCTTGCTGTGAAGACATACGGAGCCATTTTTGGATTCCATTTACGAGTCTGGTGACCGAAGTGTACACCGGTCTCCAATAGATTTTTCATGGAAATTACGGACATGAGTTGTTTACCCCTTTTTTAGTACGAAAAACAATGTCGCCACAAGCCCGAACAGGCTCGCAGGGGTAAATTGAATCTCGACTTTAATTACATACAGCTCTAACGAGAACGCTTCTTTGAGAAGCCCCTTGGAGAAGAAAGAAAGACCTAGTAGATGGTCTAAGATTACTCCGGCAACAGCGCCAACCAGGGTTCCCAGGATAATTGCTAAGGCGATTTTTCCGACTTTTGCACTATCCAACGGTCGTTTCGGGCTTGTGGATACCAATATTGCAGAAAGACCCGAGGGGTCAATCCTTATTAGGAAGGATCATTTCGCAGTTGCCTTCGAAGACCACTCCGTCCGCGATCTGCAACTTTGCTGTCTTGATGTTTCCGTTTACTTTTCCGCTCGGTAGCATTTCTAATCTTTGTGTCGCGATCACATTTCCGGTGATCTCTCCACCCACGATTACAGTCCCGGCTTTGATGTTCGCCTTGACCTTTGCGCCTTCGCTGATCAATAAAAATCCTTCAGATTCGATCTCGCCTTGGAATTGGCCAGAAATTTCCAAAGGTTTACGAAAATTCAGAATCCCGGAAAAGGAAGTTTCCTTTCCCAGAACGGTGGAGATGGCTCCGTATTCAGTAAGGTTACGAGCCGGTTTATGGCTAACGGTTGCTTTTTTAGTCATGATTCCTGGGTTACTTGGTTTTCATTTCAAAGACCCCATCCCAGTCATCGGGAGGAGGGTTTGCGATAAACGCTTCGCATCTGCCTATGTATTTTTTAGAAGGACCATCGTCAGGAGTGATTTCCAAGGCTCTCTTAAAAAGCTCTAAGGCTTCTCTGAACTTGCGATTTTTGTAAAGTTGCAGCCCATCGTTGTAGAACTTCATCGTTTCCTTAAATGATTCGGTAACCATAGACTCACTCCTTGTATAACACTACTACAGCAGTGGAATAATTCTCCGCGTGACTGATGGAGACGGAAACACCGCTATATCCTTTCTCGAGGAACAATTCTTTGGATTTTCCGTGAAGTACCAATTCTTTTTTTCCAAAATCCAAGCCGAAAAGCTCGATTTCCCTCATATCCAGAGAGACTCGGTCTCCGGGCTCGATCGCCTTGATAAACGCTTCTTTTACACAAAACCGACCGCTCAAATGAGGAACCGGATCCTTTCTTCTAGTACAGTATTGTATTTCCGACTCGGAAAAGATCTTTCTTAGAAATCTTTCTCCGTGCTTTACAAGCATTTCACGGATTCTGGTATTTTCTACGATGTCGTTTCCGACCGAGATCTTCATTCTTCCTCGGGAGAGGGCAAACTCTCTTCGGATCCCGTACCTGTTTCTCCTTCCGTTCCTTCTTCCCCTTCCGGTACTCCGTCAGGTAAAACTCTGTAAAGAATAGAAATCCGATCTGGAAAGAAACTTTGGATATCCACAGACTTCAAAGTAGGAGACTTTGTAAGTCGGACTTTTGCGAGTACAGGTTTGTTGTCCGGAAGGATTTTCTTTGTTTTAGGATCATATTTGTGGGAACAGACAACGGTTGCAGAAAGACCCTTGATGATCTGAATACTGCGCAGCGGAGTTTTGGATTGCAGTTTTACGGAGATCTCTTGCTCCGAAAACTCAGCTTCTAAATTCGGATCGAGTGTCTGGCACTTGACCGGAATTCCGAGAACAATGCTTTCTCCGGGTGTAGAAGAGTTCGCGATGATGTTTACTCGAACAGTCGCTTCCTTTAAGTTATCTCGATAATGCAAACCTGCCGGCAAATCAGGTAATTTGTATTTTACCGTAAAAGATTCCGTTTTGTCTTTCAGAGAAATTTGAGGCAGAGTAATTCTTCCGACCTTGTCCAGTTGGGAAGTGTTGCCTACTACTCCTACAGCAGCAGGCGAAATAAAATGGGATGCTTTCACATAGTCTTTCGGAGGATCCCCGGTAAACTTGACATCTATTCCTAGGTTCCGGCTAACATTCGACTCTACGATGATCTTTACTTTTTCTTTGAGCCTTGTGACCCTGAGTCCTGCAGGAACTCCACCAATTCGAGTCACGCTAACTAGATTCTCTCCTGGTTTTAATTCTCCACCTGAAACATAGGCTCTCAAGGAAGGAGTATAAAAATTCACGTATTCTCGAATTCCTTCCACCTTGACCGGAAAAGTAGTATCAGAACCTCTTGCAATCGTCAGACCGCCTGAAAGTTTCGGATAGTCTATCTTGATGTTTACTTCTCTAACAAGTATTTTAGAATTTTGTAAATTAATATAGAATACGATAGCGATCAACAAGGACGCCAGCTTTGCTTGCCAGTTATTTAACAACTTCTTAATCATTTTTATCCTCTGCAGAGGATTTGTCTTCGGACTCGGGTTTTCTCTCCGAAGTTGATTTTCTTTCTTGTAGGATGGTTCTGAGTAAGTTCTTTAATTCGAGCGGTTTGACCGGGTGCAACATTTCTCCGTCGTAGCAAACCGAAATTTCCCCGGTCTCTTCTGAAGTCACTACGACGACCGCGTCCGACTCTTCGGTAACTCCCAAGGCTGCTCTGTGCCTTGCTCCCATTTGCGGATCGTCCAAATTTTGGGACATCTGAGGGAAAAAAGCTCCTGCGCAGGCAATTCTGTTCTGTTCGATAATTACAGCGCCATCGTGCAAGGGAGAATTCTTTTTAAAAATCGTTAATAGCAGATTTGTAGAAAGGATCGCATCGAGTTGCACCGCTTGTTCGGAGATATCCTTCAGACTATGTTCTCTTACAATTGCAATCAAAGCCCCGGTCTTGGTTTTAGCCATCGACCTCGCCGCTTCTACGATCTCATCCAACTCGGTCACTTGTTTAACCAAAAAAAGCCGGAACAGTTTCAACCTCGCCATATCCCCCGTAATTTTTCGGAGCTCAGGTTGCAAAAGTACGATGATCGCGAATACCAATGCAGGTCGAATATTGTCTATAATCCAATCCAGAAGTTCAAATTCCAAATACTGGGCAATGATTCCCAGCAACCAGATAAGACCGATGCCGAGCAAAAGCTGTACTCCTCTGGTCCTTCGGATCGTGGAATAAAATTGATAGATAAGAAAGCTTACGATCAGAATATCTAAGATTACGTTGATTCCGAATTTATCGTTCTGGAATAGGGTAATGTTCTTAAAAAAACTCATCGTTACTGATTCTATAATCCTAATACTGCAAACATATCGTACAAGCCGCTGGGCTTTCCGACTAGAAACTCTGCGGCCTTTACTGAGCCGACAGCGAAAGTCTTTCTGTCTTGCGCTTTATGAGTAATTTCTACCCTTTCTTCCGGAGTAAAAAAATACACAGTATGATCTCCGATCACTTCTCCGGCGCGCAATGTATGGATCGCGATTTCTTTTGGGTCTCGTTCGGGAAGCGAATGAGAATGCCGGCCATAAATTACGTTGTCTTCTTTTCTAGAGAGAGTCTCTAATAAGATCGACTTTAGCTTGTCGGCGGTTCCGGAAGGAGCATCTTTTTTATGACGATGGTGTATATCCTGGATTTCGATATCTGCGAGTTCTCCCATTACTTTCGCGGCAATCTCTGTCAGTTTGAAAAGCAAATTCACTCCGATCGACATGTTGGGAGAATAAACGATCGGAATCTTCTTGGAAGCCTCTATTAATTTTTGCTTATGCAGGTCCGTCAGTCCAGTGGTTCCGACAACCAAAGGTTTGGAAGCTCGCACACATGCCTCTAACACTTCTAACAGAACTTCCCTTGTGGAAAAATCGATAACCGTATCACAGCTTTGGACCGCATTATTCAGATCATCCGAAAATTTGATTTCATTTTGCTTGAGTCCAGCGTGCAAACCGGAATCCAAACCCAGGAAAACGGATCCGTCACTTACGACCGCACTGGACAACTGAGAAATTTTGGAGGCGTACAAAACCTGTAGGATTGCCTTCCCCATTCTGCCGGAAGCGCCGACTACGGTGACAAGATTCTTTCCCTGCAAAATTGTACCCTCAGTCGTAACCTTTAGAAAGTAGATCAGAAATCGCTTTTTTTAACTTTTCTGCGCCAGGACCTTCACTCAAAGGAGTCATAGGCAATCGTATTTCTTGGGTGCAATATCCTTGCCAAGACATAGCCGCCTTGATCGGAATCGGATTCGTCTCTATGAATGCGAGACTGAATAATTCAAGAAAATCGTAATGTATTTTCCTTGCTGTCTCCAAATCTCCCTTACGAAAAGATTCGACCAGTTTTACGATACTTGCAGGAAACAAGTTAGTAACGACGGAAACCACTCCCACTCCACCAATAGACAGCAAAGGTAAAGTGAGATTATCATCTCCAGAAAGTACGGTCATTTTGGAACCTACGACCGAAATCAATTTCGCCATTTGTCCTAGGTCTCCCGTCGCTTCTTTCATAGATCGAATTTTCGGAAGCTGAGACAATCTAAGTACAGTTTCGGGTAGTAGATTTACCGAAGTACGTCCTGGAATATTGTAGAGCATGACCGGAACACTAGAATGTTCCGCGATCTCCTTGAAGTGAAGATACAATCCTTCTTGAGTAGGTTTGTTATAGTACGGATTTACCGATAGAACTCCATCCACTCCGTCCTTGCACGCAGCCTCAGTAAGTTCCACGGCTTCTCTTGTGGAATTGGATCCAGTGCCAGCGACTACCTGTACCTTACCTTGCACCGCCTTTACAGTCTCCCGAATCAGCTCGGCGTGTTCTGCGTGAGAAAGAGTGGGAGATTCTCCGGTGGTTCCGCAAGGAACTATCCCAGTAACTCCTCCCTTGATTTGCTTTTCCAAGATTTTGAAATACGAATCATAATCGATTTTACCATTCTTGAAAGGAGTGACGATAGCAGTGTATACGCCTTGAAACATATTTTGTAAAGTCCAGGCCTTGGCTTGATTTGGCAATAAAAAACCCGGATTTCGAAGTGCAGATCCATCTTCCATCTAACGAGGTACCAAGCTGCGACTTCCAGAGAGATTCTAGATTGCACTCAAATATAGGTGTCGGAAACTGACGGGCCAATGGGCTTAGAATCGGTGAATGTAGCGATTTACTTTGGAACCTTTCTACTATCCCTACTGCTGTGCTACTTTTACCTGAATTCACCTTCTCTCGGGATCTCCGACGTTGCGAACGAAAGGAGCATGCACCAAGGAATCACGAAAAAATCCGGGGGAATTTGGATCTATATTTCTTCGAGCATTTCTATTCTCATTTTTAGCAGTATCACTGGATCCGATTTCCCTCTTCATTGGTGGTCAGGACTCTCTTTTTTCTTTTTCCTGGGTTTGCTCGATGACCTAAAAGGACTCAGCCCTTACGTCAGATTCGGAGCAGAATTTATTTTCTTGTTTGCCTGGGTTTCCTGGAATCCGATTCCGATCGTACTTTTCGGCTTGGACTTGGGAAATTTTCCGGGGGGCCTGGGCGAAACTTTGTTAATCTCCTTGTATCTACTATTCTTTATCAATCTATGCAACTTCATGGACGGTCTGGATACGTATCTTGTAGGTTCTCTAGTCGCAATCGCAATTAGCTTTAGTATTTGCTATAAAGCTATATTACCGAATTATTATATGCTCTTATTTTCTGCTGTGTTCGGATTTCTGGCCTGGAACCTTCCCAAAGCAAAACTTTTCCTTGGAGATTCAGGATCACTTCCTCTGGGATTCGCGATGGGAACTCTTCCGTTTTTGCATCTTCAGGCACAAACAAAGATAGAATTGAGCTCGGTCTTTTTTTTGGCTCCGGTTTTCTTTACGGACGGAATTTTTACGATACTAACCAGAATATTCAAAAAAGAGAATATTTTCCTGGCTCATAGAGATCACTTGTACCAGAAATTCGCAGTGAAGACCACATCCAAAGGATGGGTTTCTTTTCTATTTGTACTCGCGAATTTTCCGTCTCTTCTTGTTTGGCACCTACTCCCCAGTCCAATTTCTTTTTTTGTAGGAGTAGGAATTTACTCTGGATTGTATTTCTTTTTGAAATACCGCATCTACTGAAAATTCAGCTGGATCGCCGGAAGATAGTATTTGATCTGCTTCGTAGTTCCATTCGGCCCGTCCAGTGTGGCGTCGTACGAAGTGGAACTTGTGTTCGAATCCCAGAAGAAAGCATTCGTCGGATCTACATCGATATAGAGATTATAAGCGTTACTTAAACTCTCTCCTCCGGAAACGATCAGAACGTAATCTCCAGATGCAGTCGTAATGTTATTGATCGGATTGTCTCTAGTTAAGAATGTTCCCGGACTATTATTAGTTGCCAATGGATAGCGCAAATTGTAGCCACCACCATATCCGATTTTTCCATTGGCCTCGTCGATTCCATAGCCTCTGGATTCACAAGTCTTCCCAGCCTTTAACACATCCAACATTTCGGACAAATACTCTGGACAATCGTTCTCGAGACCTGAGTTGGAAGTCCCAGCCATTCTCAAATCGGCATATACATCTGTAGCATTAAAACGGAAATTCGTGTTCACCCAGCGCAAATTCGGCTCTATAACTTGGGAATCAAAAACATAACGAATTACTGGGACCAAGACTCCAATTCTGTCATAACTTGCATCGGGTAATCTCGCCCAGTTCGCCAAGAATGCTTGCGTATTTCTAGCGGCCTCACTGTCTCCGATTACTACCGAATATGTACAGAATTCCCCTGGATGAGTTGGATTTTGCGGAATACATTCCAATAATGTAATAGACGCGTTACTCTCAGTTTCTTGACCGGAAGCTGGTCCTCCATTTGCTGGAGACTTCCACGCGATAATCTTATTCACTCCCAAGTATACTTCCACAGGAGTCAAAAATCGATCCGTGAATCCGTCGGAGATTCCATCTCCATAATCCGCAATATTAATCCCGCTGATATTCGTCGTGAGAACTCCGGTAGAGTAAGTGCTGGATGAGTTTAAACTAAAATTCCCACCGGACGCCTGCGTTCTGTAGCGAACTTGAATGCTTGGGAGTAGCGCCAACATTTGCAGCTCTGTTTGATGGTCTTTTCCTTTCCCTTGCTGGCAAGACATGGTAAAAATAACCAGAGAGTAAATAACGCAGAAAATTAGACTTGGAACTTTTCGAATCATAGGAGTAATATCCGTTACTCGTTGATAACAGACGAATCCAGTGAACTTTGCACTTCGTCAATAAATTTCTAACCAAAACGAATTTACTCTGTAGCGCTCTCTAAATTACAAACACTCGTGCTTCAAGTCGAAACTGGGTCAAAAGCTCTTACGAACTTCTCCCATTCTCCAGCTCATGTATACAAGAGATCCGAGCTCCATAAATCCAGCCCACACAAAGGTGGCAGAAATTCCAATTCGATCTGATATGAATCCAGCGATCACACCTGTGATTGCAGGAACTAGTAGAAATACCAGACTATAAACCGAAAGGATTCTTCCTCGTATAAAATTCTCGGTGTTTTGCTGAATCCCTGCGGGGATCAGAGTAATGACTACACCGGTAAAAAGACCAAACAGAAATAGCAGGAAAGAGGTTACGAACAGATTTGAGGAAAAGAAGGGCAACCCAGCGAAGAGCAGACTCATAAAAAAAGAAAGCCCAAATAGAATATGGCCCTTTCTTCTAAAACTATGAAACAGAAAAGTGGCTGTTCCACCGATTACCAGTCCTATCCCGAGCACCGTCAGCAATGCACCTCGGGAAGCTTCATTTAAATGTAATATTTCTTTGGCGTATTTCGGAAGCAGAATTTGGACTGGACCGACGAGCAGAACGACCGACCCCATCACTTGCAAAAACTGCCTGACAAGAATGGAATTTTTCAGGTAAGTAAATACCGCAGTAATTCCAGTTGTGCCGGTATGTTCCACACGATCCTTGGTGGAGATCGGAAGAAAAATTAATAAGGTCGCGCTCAACAAATAAGAGACCACAATCCCGATAAATACTTGTTTAAAAGGCAGAAACTCCTTGAGCGAACCCGCGATCAAAGGAGCAAGACCGTATCCGAATAAAACAAAAGTATTCATCCAAACACTATGAGTTCCGATCTTAGAATGATCTAATATATCTCCCAAAATCGCAAACCTGCCGGGCATAGCAAAAGCCAAACCTATTCCGGTCAAAAAGGAAGGTAAAAGCAAAAGGTATGGTTTTCCTACCCCGATCCATCCGTATTCCAAACCAATCACTGTGATCGTGGCACTAAGCGCCATTGTGAGCTGGGAGAACGCAAGCACCCATTTGCGCGAATATCTATCCAGAAAATTGCCCGCCGGAAAACTCAAAAACAAGAGCGGCATGCAAATAAAAAAGAAGACCCAACCGGAAAATGCATCCGACTCAGAAATGCTCTGAGAAAGGATTATGGAAGTATAATTGAACATATTTCCGGCAAGCATCCCTAAGATCGCGGAAAAATAATATATGAGGAGCACGATGCATCAAGAATTGCATCGTACCTTACTATAGCAAGTAGAATCGTAAAAATAGAAGGAAAAGAAATTTCTGAACGAAAGTTAATCTCGAATTGTATTACGGTCGGTCTTCTCACTCGCAAACTGATTCCGGAGCTGTAGTTTACAAGTATTCTCTATGTTCTCCAGTCTTTATACAGCTCGCTTTTAGTTGTAACGAGCCATCAATTTTTTCAAACCAAGTTTAGCAGGAGTATAATTTGGATCTAGTTCTAGCGCGGCTTCGAATTCTGCTCTTGCTTTTTCAAGATAACCTAAGTTTTCCCAGCAACATCCAGAATTGAAATAAGGGTAAGCGCGAACTTCGTATCTAGGCGCTTCCTTTGCTTTGTTAAACCAACGAATCGCATCTAGATATTTTTCCTGCTGGATCAGGTAAACTCCGATATCGTTGTAAGGATTTCCGAGCTTCGGATCTGTTTCGATCGCTCTAAAACAGTATTCGATGGCCTTGTCAGTTTTACCTGCAAGAGAATACGCCCAACCTAGGAATGTCCAGGCCTCAGCGGTTGGTCGGAGCGAAATGCTCTTTCTATAATAAAAAGAGGCTTTCTTCAGATCTCCTTCCGATTGAAATCGATACCCTTGTAGAAAATGACGTTTTGCTTCTTCATTTTCTCCGAATGCTTTTAGATAGATGGGATGAATCAAGACCGTCCTCCAGCTCCTATACTAATAACAGATAGGACGGATAGAAGTTTCGGGGGGCTTACTTATTTTATTCCGGAAATAGTGATCCACTCCAGAAATTTATTTCTCATAAATTCATCGATAGGGTTGGAAAATTGGTGGTACACTAAAAATAAAATCCAATAAATCATCGTCGCAGCGATTAGAATTTTCGCTGTATTATTCGCCAGAAAGGATGAGCCGGAATAGTATATTTTGATTACTGCAATAGGCCAAAAGAATAATAAAAAGAAATAGAATGCTCTTGGTAATCCGTAAATCCATGACAGAATTTCCCCTGGATAAGCTTTAGAGAGTCTGTCGTATGCCTCTTTTAACTCTGGAAAAAACTGGAAGAAATAGAATACGAATACAAAAAATAAACCAATCTTCCAAATGATCTCCACGTCATTTCGAAGCAATACTAACGTAAGTCCTACAAACCAAAGCAAGAAAATTGGAAATACAATTTGTTCTAACAGAGTATTGGAAGATTGTGACAGCAATATCATTCTTGATTTCCTAGGTTTTGTTTCCACTTTGCAAGGTTTTGGGTAACCCAATCCAGGCATTGGTGAAAACTCTTGGGATCTGCGATTTTTTTTCCTGCAATATCAAATGCGGTACCATGGTCGGGAGAAACTCTCGGAAATTCCAGTCCGAGAGTTAAATTGATCCCGAACTTTCCCTCCCACATCTTAAAAGGCACCAAACCTTGGTCGTGATAACATGCGAGAAAAAGTGAGTATTTGGAGCGAGTAGGTTCACTAAATGCTGCATCTGCCGGCAAAGGACCGGAAACCGGAAGACCTGCTTTTTGGAGCTTTGTGATCATAGGCATGAGAATCTTCTTTTCCTCATTTCCCACCTTTCCCCCCTCGCCTGCGTGAGGATTCAGTCCTAGGAATCCGATTTGCTTTTTTGGATCTAAAGGCAGGGAACGAATTGCAGAGATTAAACTAGAAAGATCTATTTTTTTCAAGTAGAAAGGCACTTTCACTAGGGGCACATGAGTTGTTAAGGGAAGTACATTCAGTTCCTTGCCCGACATTAACATAAAAGTTTTCTTATGGTACATTTCGGCCAAATATTCCGTGTGCCCGACGAATTTGGACTGCCCGGACCGAAGCACCCATTCCTTACTCAAAGGAAGAGTAACTAGACCTGCTCCGGATTCTTTTTGGATTTTGACTGCGCATTCCAGGGAGGCGAATGCGGATTTTCCGGAGGCCTTGGAAGGAACACCCACCTTCAGCGAATTTTGCTCCTCCTCGGAAAGTCGATTCGTGCAGTACGAATACATTCCCGGAGAAGAAGGAAAGGAAGGTTGGTCCACGGACTTCCACCCCGAGGGCAGAAACCGAGTTTGGGAATGAACGTAAAGAATGGAAAATTTCTTTGCGATAGATTTGAGCTTGGAACTAGAAATTTGAACCAGTTCGGGTCCAATCCCGCAAGGATCTCCTTCGGTGATTAGGATCCGATTCACGCAAGAGCTCTATGCTTCTTTTGCGTTCGGTTTTCCGAAGAGTTTCTCCAGGCTGAGAGAATCCTTGGAGTATTCCAGCTCGATTCTTTCTTTATTGGAATGCTTCAGGTCGCTAGAAATCATACATCGACCTTCGAGTGTGACTCCGTTTTGGATGATCAACTCCGGAGTACGGATATCTCCCAGAATCAAAGAAGTAGGAAGCAACATGACCCGGTTGCGCGCTGTGATATTTCCGATCACAATTCCTTCCACGATCACGCTTGCGGCCGTAATATTCGTTTTTACCTTTCCGGAAACTCCGATATAGAGCTGTTCTGCTTGTAATGATTTTCCTTCAAACTTACCATCAATTTTGAGAGATCCGTTAATGAAGAATTTTCCGCTGAAGTAGGAATTTTCACCGATCGTGGAGTTAGTGACTTCGGATGAGTTCTTTACAAGTGCCATGAATATTGGATCCTATGTTCTTTGAATTGCTATGAATTCCGATTAAATCACAAGCTAAACGGGCCACCTCCCTCAGGAAAGGAATTTTTGGGAACAGGGTTCGAATTTTTAAAAGAAAGGAATTCCGACAATGGAACCCGTTTCTTTTAAAAAACTTTCGGGATTTTTTAGGAATTCAACGGAACAGACTGTATATACGTATCGATCGCGTTGGCTACGCTCTCCCAACCTGCATCTAACATGAGTTCGTGACCCATTTCCGGAAATACGATCGGTTCGGTCCTGTATGCCTTTGCGGTTCTTTTGATTTCCCAAAGCGGAAATAGTTTATCTTTTTCTCCGGCGAGTACTTTGATCGGAGTCTTTATTTTTTCCGGATTTGGAAGACTAAAAGCAATCATTCCTAGAAACGCCAAATAGGATTCGTCCTGCAATCTAGCACAGTATTCCATAGCCTTTTCTTCGCTTAGATTGGGAGAAAATAGAATGTCCTTAGAAATCTTGGTCTCGCTGATGACGGGAAACAATGATAGATTTCCGATCACTTTCAATACTTGGATCGGATGTTTGGTAAAGAATTCCAAAGCGAATCTAGACACACCGTGAACCGGGACGGGAGCCAAAAGAATTGCTGCAGGAAAATTCCTTCTCTCCAATAGCTTTTGTACAATAAGGCCCCCCATCGAATGTCCGATTACAATAGGCGGATCCGGAATTTCTTTTAAGAATTCTTCGATATCGTTTACGTAATCTCCAATACTTGTCCAACGCAATTGCCCTTTGTTTTGGCTCTTCCCGTGCCCTCTTAAGCTAAGAGCATATACATCGTATCCTAATTTCTTAAAGTATGGAACAAAGTGTTCCTCCCAGCACCAAACTCCGTGCCACGCACCGTGAACCAATAGAATAGAATGCTTTTTTCGGGAGCCGGATTTTTTCTTTTTAGAAGCGGGAGAAATCGTTTCATACAAATTCATAGATTTTTGCCTGGAAAAACTTTTTCAAATTTAGATTTCCTTTTTTGTAAGGATTCAGATCAAACCTGAAGGTCGAATTCAAAATCTTCTTAGTTCGAAAGGTTTGGAAATAGATCCTCAAAGGATAAATTTCTTCAATAAAAAAGTGAATAAGGAATAAGTATTTTATGAAAAAATAACGTGACCAGCTAACATAACGTATGTTATGAGAAGTGCGTTTCTTTCTATTAATGCCGGATATTTGGAACGTTAATCCTGTCCAAAACTTCTCCGGTAAAATCCCGAAATTCTTCCAGGGCTTTCGGAATCGGCATACCTTCGAGCTCTGTAGCTTTTTCGAACCTAGAATTAAATGTGATCTTATCCTCGATATTCATGATCACACCGCCGCCTGACTTGAATTCTCCGATTACCTTAGTTAAGAATTCATTGAATTTCTGGAACATCTCAAAGGATTCCGCGATGAAAATGCGTGTTTGCTTATTTTTCATCCTGCTCAACTGTTCTCTGAATTCCTGCTTTTCCGCGGCTTGGTATTCTTCAATGGTTTCAGTGAGTACTTTAATATTCCTGCGAATATTCTCCATGTATTTGACCACTCCGTCCTTTTCGTTTCCATGAGAGAAATCGAAGCGGATATGAGTTTCGTTTAAGATCGGGAGATATTCTCGGTCCAACACATTGATCCAGGTTCCTATTCTATTTACTTCGGAATCATTGGAATTCGGAGAAATTTTCATGACCGGATACTTGGCTAGAATTTTGCCAGCGGCGTCCGGGTTTTCTTTGTAAATTCTGATTTGTTCTGCGGCGGTTTCCAGATTGTCTGGAATTCCTTCCGGAGAAATTTCCCGCATCCTATTTTTGTATTTATCTAGATCCCGACTGACTCGGTATTTTTGTTCGTCGTTCTTGGATAATCTCAGAATTTTCTCCAACTGATTGATCATCTTTTGATGCCGTTGGAGTTCTAGGATTTGTTCTTGGGTGATACCAGCCATATTCTGAAAGATAATATTATTTCTTAAGGAAAGCGAATGCAACTATTTTCGGTCGCATCTTACACTTCTCCCTTCTGGTAACGATCTAAAACTAGTCTCAGAAAATCCGAATCTGGAAATTTATAGACCAAGGACTTGAGCAATCTGACCCCTTCTGTAGCATTCCCGAGTTCCAACAAAGAAACCGCGCGTAAATAAACCATCTCTGGAGTGTACTGAAAACGGCCTGTTTTAGGAAGTCTCTCTAAAAAAGCGGAAAACCTTTGGTCTCTGAATTCCTTTACCGCTATCATTCTCTGAGTGAGATAGGATTCCGGAACTTTCTTTTCGATTTCGATCAGATCCGTATCTAGTTTGGTAGCTTCCGTGGAATTCCAAAGAGTTAATAGTTCGAAAGGGCGCAATGTATGCACCAATCCTTGTTTGGAATACAATTGGTATCTTTCAAAAAGAGATTCGTCTCCCTTTTCTAGAATGGATTCTTTCAGAGTGGAGCTAAGTTCTTCTCTTCCATTTTTCTTTTTTTCCTCTCGTAACCATTCTTTCACCTGTGAGGGTCTTCTGACCTTTTTGATTAAATTGTATCTGTTCCAAATAGAGTGACGAGTTTCAAAATCCTTCAGGAATAATTCCATCTCTTTGAAAGTAAATTCGCTCAGCCGACGAACGATCATCGAGTCCAGAACCTTTACGTTTCTGAGTCCTTGTGCTTGCATTCGGAAATAATAATAGGCTGTTCCTAAGAGAGCTGGTTCCTGTCCGGACACGACTAGGTCGTAGATCTCGATTTGTTCTTCCGGGGGAAGCCCTTCCAAAGAATGTTTTTCGATTAATCTCTGGACTCTGCTCCTTTTTTCCGAAGCCTCCGATTCCTTCTTTGGAAGCAATCCCAAATACGTCAGAAGCGCTCTGCCTTTAGATGCATCAGAGAAGTTAGATGGAAAAGAATTTAGTAATTCAAGATATTCTCCCAATCTATCTTCGCAGAGTAAAAATGCGGAGCAGATCGAAAACAAATCCTTATCGTAAAATACATGATTTTTGAGCTCTTCGTACAATTCCTCGAGAAATAGCCGAAGCAATCTTTCTTCCCTCTCTGTAATTCCCTCATCAGCTATCCAATCTTTTCTGGGAGATAAAAATGCAAAGCCTCCGAACAAGTCGGAACGGAAGCAATCCAGAGGATTGAGATGAGTGAGAACGCTTCCCCGATAGTTTTCTAAGATTTTTGTCTTTAGCCGGACTACTTCCGGAGACGATTTTGGAAACGGAATCTCCTTCTTTGTAGGAGATCCTACTTCGGAATCCGAATGAGATAGTGTGATTTCGGGCCAATCGTTCTCCCTGGAAATTACTTGCATGACGTACCTTCCTTTTTCGGTTGAAGCGATAGAACTGCATTAGAATAGTAAGGAATCATATGAAAAAGACGACTGTTACAGTCCTACTATTTATAGTTGTCGGCAATGCCTACGCCGACGCCGATCTAAAATACCTGATCAAATCGTATAGCTTGGAAAAAATCAGAAGAATCTTTCGGGATAGACCTGCCCGGACCGAATCGGAAGTGTATGCACTCGTAAAGTTCCACGAAAACCATCCCCAAGGAGACGCTAACGCAAAGTATAGATACCTTGTTTCCATTCTAAAGGGCAGAATGGTGGCCTCAGTGAGTAAGGAAGATCTGCTCGAAATCTTGAGGAACCCTCTCCCCTCCTCCAGTGCGATCACAAAGATCACTTTCTGGAAATTGTACGAGGAAATCGGAAATCACAACAGTTTATCCAGCTCAGAATTAATTTCTTATCTAAAAAAATTGCCCGTGGATAACGAGCCCATCTTTCGATTGAGCGTCGCGGAAATATTAAAAATTTACTATGAATCCGGACAATACAAAGAGGCAAAAGAATACGCCGAATCCTTTTCGGACAGAGAACGATCAGAGTATTTTGGATCACTTTCGAACTATCGATACGCAAAGGCACTATTCAAGCACGGAGATACGAGCAAGGCGGAGAGCATATTTTATAGCCTTATGGACGACTCCAAAACGCCTTCTTACACAAAGAAAGATATTTATACTGATCTAAGAACTTGGAAGGGAGAAGGTTTTTACCAAAGCCTGCCTTTAGACACAGCAATTCATTTCATCCAGTTTCTTTCGACGGGCGATCGGAAATCTTATATTTCTCATCATTCTCATTTTAGTTCCCACAATTTTGGTAACCTGGAAAAATTCAAGGCAGCCGCAAGATTGCTTTTGCAACACGACCCGGAACATATTCAGGCTCTGATCCAGAGGAACAAATCACTTGCACAAGCAGATCAGGATTTTGCCGCTTCCCTCTCCAGAGAACTCTGTAATCAGAATCTGGGCTCTTCGGCGCTTCATATATTAGAGAATTTGAATTTATCGAATACCGATGAAGTGGAATACTCTTACGCGAGAGCCCACAAAAAGCTAGGCAACAAAGATCAGTATTTTTCCAAACTCGTTTCTTCTTTGGAAAAAAATCCGTACAACCTTACAAGGCAAGACGAATTAATAGACCTCCTTACCGAAAACCATTCTAGGTTTATGGGAGACGCTTATTGGAAAGAGGCGCTTCGAAAAATTCCGAATCTGCCGGTGAAGGGAAGATTGGTGTACTGGTACATGCGCAATCTGAAATCTTCAGGTCGCAACGAGGAACTTTACGATTGGCTAAAGTCTTATTATCGCTCAATCCCTGGATCGTACTACACTAGAGTCATTCGCGAAGAGTTTTCCTCCGAGATTTCCAAGATCGGAATTTCAGATTATCCTCTTCGGAACAGAGATAGCCTGTTTCAGTATCTTTCCCTGACAGCAGGAGATCCTAAATTTGCGACTCAAATCTTGGGAAGAGATATGGAATTCGCTTATTTTCCAGAAGCCTTTCAATTAGATCTAAGAATCGATTCCGCACACAGTAGAATTCGTGGAAGTAGATACCTTCAATCTGCAAAGGAATATTTAGAAATCGGGGAATTGGGTTACGGTAATCTTCTAGTGGATCGCTACAAGGCGGCGAGTGGAATCGGAGAGGATGAAAAAGAGGAGATTTTGGCCGCTCTCGGAGAAATGACCGGGAACGAATATCTTACCGTCTACCACACTCGGTCCCTCATGAAAAAACTTAGAATTCCGGATGATGTGATTCTGCTTCCTGCAAAATTAGCTTCTAGAATTTATCCTCGTCCTCATCGGGATTTGGTCTTTAGATATTCGAACTCGTTCGGAATCGATGAGGACATCGTCTACGGAATCATGAGACAAGAATCTTTTTTTAAAGAAAATGCAGTCTCTATTTCGAATGCGCGAGGACTGATGCAAATCATGGGTCCGACCGGAAAAGGTTTGGCCAAGACTCTCGGAATCGGACCCTACTCTCTCTTTGATCCTGAAACTTCGATTCAAATGGGTGCCCGGTTTTTGAAATACCTGCTTTCTTCGAATAGCGAAAACCTTCAATGGGCTTCCATCGCTTACAACGGCGGACCTGGAAACTTGAGAAAATGGAAAAGGAACCACTACAAAGGGGACTTTAATCACTTTTTGGAGGATCTGCCCGTAAAGGAACCTAGAGATTATTGCAGAATCGTCTCTTCTAATTACTACAATTATCAAAATTTAAGACATTATAAAAATCGCTAGGAGCTCCACGAATTGCGCTCCCGGTATTTTTTGGATTGTCTAGAATTTCAGATTCGTAAGATAGTACTTAGTGAACTATTCAACTTTCAGTTGTCAGGAGATGAAAAATGGCAAATACCGCAATCCTAAAGATCGACGGAAAAGAATTTGAACTTCCGATCGTAGTCGGTACTGAAAACGAAAAAGCGATCGATATCTCCAAACTGAGACAGTTGACCGGATACGTAACTCTGGACAACGGATATTTAAATACCGGAGCTTGCACAAGCGCGATCACCTTCCTAGACGGAGAACAAGGTATTTTACGATATCGTGGAATTCCGATCGAACAACTCGCAGAACATTCTTCATTTACAGAAGTAGCCTACCTTCTCATCTACGGTGCGCTTCCCACAGACGCAGAACTAAAAAACTGGAATCAGGAACTGACCATGCACACCCTGATTCACGAGGATCTGAAAAGATTGTACAATGGGTTTCCAAAAGATGGGCACCCGATGGCGATCATGTCTTCCATGATCGGGTCTCTTTCAACCTATTATCAAGATTCTTATGATCCGGAAAATGCGGAACATAGACATATCTCGATGATTCGTTTATTAGCGAAATTTCCGACGATCGCTGCATTTGCTTATAAAAAATCTCTGGGACAGCCTACCATCCATCCTTTGAATCATCTCGACTATTGCGCGAACTTCATGAACATGATGTTCTCCGTTCCTAGCGAAGAATATTATATTGATCCGGAAGTAGTAAAAGCTCTGAACTTGTTACTGATCCTCCATGCGGACCACGAGCAAAACTGTTCTACTTCTACTGTCAGATTGGTCGGATCTTCTCTTGCGAATTTGTATGGAGCAATCTCCGCCGGAATCTGTGCTCTTTGGGGTCCTCGCCACGGTGGAGCCAACCAAGAAGTTTTGGAAATGCTCTTGGAAATTCAAAAGAGCGGTTTGCCTGTGAAAAAAATCGTAGAGAAAGCCAAGGACAAAAACGATGCGTTTAGACTTTCCGGTTTTGGTCATAGGGTGTACAAGAACTTCGATCCTAGAGCAAGGATTATAAAAAAAGCATGTGATTCTGTTCTGTCCAGACTCGGAGTCAAGGATCCGTTGCTCGATATCGCGAAAGAACTGGAAGAAGTCGCATTAAAAGATTCTTATTTCGTAGAAAGAAAACTCTATCCGAACGTGGATTTTTACAGCGGAATCATCTATCGTGCTTTAGGAATTCCTGTAAATATGTTCACAGTGATGTTCGCGATGGGACGTCTACCAGGTTGGATCGCTCAGTGGAAAGAAATGATCGAATCTCCCGATATGAAAATCGGTCGTCCTAGACAAATCTATACCGGCCCGACTGACACTTCTTACGAATCCTCGAAGAAAAAAGGCTGAAGGCAGGCACAAAATCCAGATTCCGAAGATACCAACTGAACAAATCTTCGGAATCGATTCTTCAAAAAGGACATCCCTGGATTTTATCGGGGAATCTTTCTTCTGCAGCTTCCATTTTTAAAGAAGGGGACTGGTTGGCTCTAGTTTCCGGATCCAACCAAGTTCTCGGTTTCGGAATCTTTTCTAACTCAGGTCCAATCGGAATTCGAATCTTACAGATCGGAAACGAATTCTCTGAGTCGAAGTTACGACAAACTCTTGAAGACGCGCTTACTCGTCGAAAGCCGCTTTCCGAAATGACGAACGCATACAGGATCCTTCACGGAGAAAACGACGGAATTCCTGGAATCACTGTAGACCGCTATGGAAAAACTTGGATTGTCCAAGTATACTCCGCTGGCTTGGAAAAGTTAGGCAGATGGTGCATTCGAATTTTGCAAAGTTTATGCTCCGAAGTAGGAGAACCCAAACCGGTTCGGATTCTTTTGCTTTCTCCCAATCGAATCGGATCCGGAAAAACAATTCGTCCTAGATTTTTGAAAGGTGAATCCGAATTGCCCATCGAGGAAGAAATCGAGCTTCGGAAGATTCCGTTTCGGGTAAAACTCCCGGGACAAAAGGGAGGATTATTTTTGGATGTCCGTAACCTTCGATCCGAATTCTTAAATCGACCGGAATTAGTGAAGGATAAACAGTGCGCGCATCTATTTTGTCATACTGGATTCACATCGATTTGCATGGGAGAAGCTGGGGCAAAATCCATTCTTTCGGCAGACGGATCGGAGGATGCTCTATTGGAATTTTCGAATCAATTTTCGAGCCCGACCGAGGGTTTAGAAAACTACGGATCGAAGAAAGATCGATTCGAATTAAAAAACTCCATCCAAGAATTCGGAAACCATTCACTGGTTAGAGCGGATCTTTTTAGAGAATGGGATTTTATGGAAAATCGAAAATTCGGATGTATTGTTTTAGATCCTCCGAATCTAGCCCCGAACCAAAAAAGCGTTCCGGGAGCAAAAAAGGCTTATAAAAACCTCATTCAAAAATGTTTGCAGCATCTATCTCCTGGAGGAAACCTAATCTTACTTTCCTGCTCTGGGCGATTATCCGAATCTGAATTCGAGAAGATCGGTCGACAAACATTAGATTCAGAAGGATGGAGCTCCAACAAGATAACGAAGCTAAGTCCCGAATCCGATCATCCTACAAAAAAGGAATTTCCAGAAGGAAGATACTTCAAGGTCCATATTTATGAAAACTGCACCCAAAAAACGCAGCAACGCTCCTAAAAGTTTAGGCGAATACGAATTATTAGATTCGGGCAATTTCCAAAAATTGGAACAAGTCGGCCCTTACAAAGTAATCCGCTCTTCTCCAGTCTCCGCTTGGCCTCCCACAAATCCTTCTCTTTGGAAAAACGCAAACGGGGAATACTTTCGAAATGAAAAAGGGGGCGGGAACTGGAAATGGAAGGATAAGCCGGAAGAGGAATTTTTAATTTCGGTTTTAGATTTTACAATTAAGATCAAATTCACTCCTTTTGGACACCTTGGATATTTTCCAGAACAATTGAAAAACTGGGAAAGAATCCAAAAACTATCTTCGCAATTGGCAGGAAAAGGAGAAGCGTTGAATCTTTTCGCATACTCCGGACTTTCCACCTTAGCAGTATTAGCTGGTGGAATGGACGCATGTCATTTGGATGCTTCCAAAGGAATGGTGGAATGGGCCAGAGAAAATGCGGAACTCTCGGACTTATCTGATCGAAAGGTTCGCTGGATCGTAGAGGATGTGCTGAAATTTCTAAAGAGAGAAATTCGAAGAGGAAAGAAATACTCGGGCTTTATTCTGGATCCTCCTACTTTCGGAAGGGGAGCCAGTGGAGAAGTTTTCAAAATAGAGAAGGACCTCCCTGAAATGATGGACCTCCTCATGCAGCTTTGTGGGAACAAACCGGATTATGTTTTTCTAACATGCCATTCTACGGGATTTAGTCCCTTGGCTCTGCGCAGGATTCTGGAAGGAAATATCCGAAAAGAAGGTACTTATATCACCGAGGAATTATCCATTCCTGAATCCACAGGAAGAAGTTATCCCGCAGGTTCAAACTGCATTTTTTATTCCAAGGGATTATCTCTTTGAAAATCGATCGTCCAGTGCTCGAGATCACTAGCTTTTCGAATGAAAAACTGAAGTATATCTCCGGATTAAAGGAAAAGAAGAACAGAGAAAAATCGGATCATTTTTTTATAGAAGGCTATAGAGAAATTTTGAGAGCGGATCTCTCTCGAAAAGTAAAATTCGAATATTTGTTGATTTCTCCAGAATGCTTTTTGGGAGAAAACGAATACGATCTGATTAACACGATTGGTGCAAAAGTCATTTCCGTTCCGAAAAGAATCTTCGAAAAAATCTCATATCGTGATAGACCGGACGGCTTGATCGCAACCGCCTCCGCACCCAACTTTAGATTGTCCGAAAAGAACTCAGATTTTGGAAGTGCACCATTACTGGTAATCGAAGGAGTCGAAAAACCCGGCAATTTGGGTACGATTTTGAGAACCGCCGAGGGAGCTGGATTTCAAAAGGTCTTAGTCGCCGATCCTAGATTGGATTTACTGAATCCGAACGTCATCCGGGCTTCCACCGGAACACTCTTCACTTTAAATGTATTTCAGTCACCAATAGAAGAACTTTATAATGTACTAAAAAAGCTAGATTACAAAACCTTTGCGATAACTCCAGAAGCAAAAGAAATCTACTGGGATGCAGATCTAAAGGGTAAGATTGCCCTTGTTTTCGGAAGCGAACAATACGGGCTAAGTGCTTATGCCAGAAGCCATAGTGACTCTTATATTTCCCTCCCTATGAAAGGAGAAGCCGACAGTCTAAACTTAGCGATGTCTGCCGGAATTCTTATGTATGAGGTTTTAAGACAAAACAAATAACTTATGGCAAAGATTCATATCGCTGCATATCTAAGCGGGCACGGCTTCGGTCACGTTAGCCGATCTCTAGAGGCAATATCTAGAATTTTATTCGAAAGACAAGACTGGGTTGCTACAATCATATCCACCAGAGCGGAAAATTTTGCCAAAACTCTGGAACCTGGCTCCAACAACTGGGCACAGGTGAAAGGTAGAATCAGATTTAGGCACGAAGAGTCAGATGTCGGAATCATTCAAAAGGACTCTCTTGGAATGGATCTTTCTGAAACTGAAAAGAAATTGTTTCAGTTTTCCAAAACAAAAGATTCCTTTATAGAAAAAGAAAGTAAGTTTTGCGCTCAGGAGAACGTAAACTTAATCTGGTCGGATTCCGCTTCCTTACCTTTTAGAGTTTCTCACCGAAACGGAATTCCTTCACTGTTTCTAGGAAGTTTTACTTGGGATTTTATCTATTCAAAATACGAGTCGAGTAACTTTGCCGATTTTGCTCAGGATCATTCCAAAGAATACTCGTTGTGCGATTTAGGACTGATCCTGCCTTTTTCTTGTCCTGTTACTTCCATCCGCAATACAAAAGAGATCGGACTACTAGGACGCAGACCTACACTTTCGAAAGAAGAAGCAAGAAAACAATTTGGATTCGAAGCAGACATCACCTACTTTTTGTTTTCGTTCGGAGCGTATGGAGTTGAGGCAAAAAATTTTGATTGGAAAAATTGGAATCCGGCATCTAAAAGACTAGTCACGAGCGGAACGGAAATGAATGGTCCAAGCCCTCAATCTCTGGGCGTGATTTCTATTCCATCCTGCCATTACCCGAATTTAATTCGGGCCTGCGATTACGTATTAACAAAGCCCGGTTACGGAATATTAAGCGAAGCATATTATGCTGGAACTCCTGTTATCTATACGGACAGGGGAAACTTTGCAGAATACGAAGCTCTCGTATCAGAGCTCAAAGCTAAATTCAAATCTGCTTATATTCCACACGAGTCTCTTTATTCCTTTCGATGGGATGAATACGCGGAAAAAGCAAGGCAAAATCTAACCACTCTCGATCCAAGGTTAGAAAGGGACGGAGTTCAAGAGATACTTGAAAAAATAGATTCACTTTTATGATTTTTGTCCGTTATGGTTTTGCGCCACTTCTTCCAAATGCTTGCTTCTCCAATCCGTTCTTCCCTGATCAAAATGCAGAGCCTTTTTGTAATCACTGTTGCTAGTAGGAAGGTGCTCGGCTTGTCGATTGATATCATTGTATCTTTTCTGTAAGTCCTCTAATCTTTCAGTCAACCTTTGCAAAGTCATCAAACCGTCCTGATAAGAACAGTAAACAAGTTGGCATTCTCTTTCGATCTCTAAGTAATCGTTTCCGACCTTTCGGTGCCCTTCAAACACTCTATCAAAATTATAGTAAGTCTGAAGAGCAGCGCCAAGTGCGGCGACCAATGCCAACAAACCTCCAATCCAATTTGTAAATTCGGGCAATTTGGCCGTTGTAGACACAAAGAGCACGGAACCGAGTGCTACATTAATTAAGATTACCGGAGTTCCGATAAAATTTCCGTACATTCGAGCTCTGTTTGCAGCCAAAAAATGTCTGTGTTTTCCGATATAACAATTTCGATAAAGTTCAAATAATAAAATAGCGGATGAAGATCTCGGCACCTGTTGCTTCTTTTTCATAATTCCTAATATTCTAAACTATCACTCAGACAAATATTTAACAGTAGATGTAAAGCGAAGAAACAATTTTAGCATTTTGGATCAAAATCGCAATCCTTTTAGAAAACCTAGCAAATAAAGGGAATCATAATAAAACTCTGTCGCTTACGGAGCGACTATAGTTTGCTAGATGATAGGATTTCGGAAGCAAAAAACCTAACCATGCTAGGCGAGAATTCCGGTCGCCGCACTTTTTAGTGAAAAGCCCCCGCCCTGCCTGGGCGGGGGCTGGAGCGGAGCGGCGGTACCCCGACTGCATTTCACAAAATCATCTTCTTCGCAATGAATTTTTCTTTCTCAAGTTTCTGTAGGAGCTCCTACAAAAACGAAGAACCAAAGCATTTTCATATGCTCTATCTTTGAAGAATCACAACCGAAACCATTGTTCGATTTGGCCTTCCCGAATTTTTTTCTGGTAATCAACGAATTTCTCTCTCCACCAGATCGGAAGTTTTTTTACATCTTCTTCCCAAAACCAACTGTGCAATTCGATTAAGGTTCTTCTGTCCCAAAGAATTCTGAAAATATCCTTTTCGGACATTTCCGAGGGGCCGCCTTTTTTTATCACCTCAGCGAGACTATCCATAAACTGAATTCGATTCTTGGATTCCTTTTTTCTAATTTTCAACCGAGAAGAATGGAATCGAAAAAGCAAAGGATCGACTATAGCAGCGAAAACTCCGTTTCCACCGTCAGCCTCGCCCAACACCGATCTATATTCTTTTTCTAGTTTATTAGAATCTTCCAATATAGGGGGACTTAGAGATTCTTCCGGAGTTTTTAGCAGTCCGTATTTTCTCCAAGCTTCTCCTGCAGAAATAGAAGATGCCCAGTAAGAAATAGGAAAAGAAAGAACCCAACCTAAAGTAATCGGCAATAACCAATAGAATAAGATCGGATAGTAAACGAACAGCCAGATCGATATTCCGGTCGCGTAGAATGCCTGAGGGAGCAACATTCTTGCCAGCGCAAGCGGCTCCACTTTCGCCTCGGGCTTTCGATTTTGAGGTCCCCATTCGATTTTTCTGTTCCAAAAGGTCGTCCATAAAAATCGAATATATTGTATCATATAAGCCGGAGCTAAAATTACGGACTGCAGGAATTCCCCGAAGAAAGAAACTACGAATGCCAAAATTCCGATTCCGCTTTCCTTTCGACGGAAGAACAATCCATCTAGGAAAAATAGAATCCGAGGCAGAAAAAGTACGCCTAAAGTATAAATCTGCAAACCATATGCAACGGGTAAATATATGGTTTCTTTAAAGTTCACCCAATCTTCCGGAACAAAAGCGAGCCTAAAATAGTCCATGTCAGCCATCGCTGTGATTACTGTACTAAGCAGCATCAGCGCCCAGAGGAGAGAACTAGAATAAGAAAGAATCCCTAACAAGATATGAATCCGACTCGAGATCCGCAAACCGTCCACAAACAAAAACCAAAAATGCTGCAAATTCCCTTGGCACCATCTATTATCTCTCTTTAATCCTTCCAAGAGATTGGGAGGGTATTCCTCATAAGAACCATTCAGGTCATAGGCAAACCAAACAGTATATCCTGCTTTTCTAATTAACGCGGCTTCGATCGTATCATGAGAAAGTATTTTTCCGCCTATCGCACCGCTCCCGGGAAGTCCAGGCAATCCGCAGTATTCCATAAAAGGTCGCAACCTTACGATCGCATTGTGTCCCCAGAACGGACCGGAAAACACCTGCCAATAATAAGAACCAGCACCAAAAATCGGATTGGACAGCCAGGTGCCAAATTGCGCGAGCCTTTGAAATAAGCTTTTTGCGCGAATAATTCTGGGGACGGTCTGAATCAAGCCAGCATTCGGAATTGCTTCCATTAGTTTAATTAAATTTAATACACATTCACCGCTCATCAGACTATCTGCGTCCAGCACAATCATGTAGCGATATCTCTTGCCCCAGCGTCTGCAAAAGTCTGCGATGTTTCCTGACTTCTTGTTTAGATTCACTCTTCGTTTTCTGTAATAAACTCTTCCTTTTGCTTCCGGCTTTCGAGAAAGTCGCGAAAATGCTTTTTCTTCTTGGATCCAAATATCTGGATCCGAAGTATCCGAAAGAACAAAAAAGTCCAGATTGTTTGCAAGTCCGACATCTGCGCAGGAATTCATCATCGACTCTAAGTTCGCAAATACTCTAGAAACATCTTCGCAATAGATAGGAAATATAACAGCAGTCGGCGGCAATTGATTCGATTCCACATTGCTATTTTCGAGCAATTTGGATACTCGAACCGGATCTCCACCCCGAATTCTCTGAAGGACACCGAAGATTCCGGTCGCCGCACCAAAAGAAAGAAGCGGAAACAAAAGAGAAAACAAAAATAGAGTCGCCCACTCTAAGGGAGAGATTCCATTAAAGGACAAGAATTTGTATTCAAGGTAGATTCCAAAAATGGAAAGCAACCCTATTGTTCCGATAAAACCTAACCTGCGATAGGTGAATTTTCTGGAATCGAAAGCGCTCTTTAGGACTCCCTCGGAGCGAATTGAAACTTTCATCACGTTTTCCAGGCTCATGAAAAATACCAGATAGCCAAAGAAATATATACGCTAAGCCAAAACACAACAGTAAGAACCAACGCAACCGGCTCCGGATCCTCTGAGGAAGAAGAAGTCGCCAGGTCGGCTAAGGGCCCAAAGTCGATCGGTCTCGGGACCATTGAACCAGGCTCCAAAGGAGGAAGTCCACCTTCTCTATCTTTCGCCATCTTTTCTCCCACTTCGGAAAGGAAGATTTCGAATGCGGGTTCCGAACTCAGTTTTGCTTTTTCAAAAACAGCAGAGAGAAGTGAATGAATTTCCAAGCTATCCTGCATCCCCATCCCGCGAAGATAGACTTCCAATCGATCCCACTCTTTGGAAGTGATGGAAAAGGGAAACTCGTTCTCGGTAGAACCATTCATACTAAGGTTTTCGTTTTCGGTCTTTTAGTAATTAGGCTCAAGAGTAAAGGTCCAGTTCTCCGAAATTGTCTCTTGGTTTATGGCTAACGCAGCCTTCAGTTCGGCGGGTCTTAAAACATTCTTTGTCAATACTCTGAAGGTAAGTCTCCAAACACCAGTCTCCTCTATTTTCTGGACTGAATAATCTACAAGTTCTGCATTTTCTCCTGTCTGAATCTTCGCTTGAAGATAAGCAAATTCATCTAAGGAATTTAATGAATCTCCCTTAAAGTCCACGTGGAATACCTTAAGATCTGGATCACCCTGAGACTCACCGATTCTAGTTGCCACAACTTTGGCTAAAGATTCCGGCAATGGATCGATATCTGGCCAGCGAACAGTATAAGAAAATTCGAATGGAGATCCTGGCTCTGGCAAATTTTCTGGAACCCAAAAGGCCCCTATATTATCGTCCGAATCTTGGATGGTCGGATTTTGCAGGAGCTGCACGGAACCTTTTCCCCATCCTGCTTCCGGTTCTACCCAAGCCGAAGGTCGAAGGTGATATTTCATTTCGCTATCTTGGTAGCTCTGAAAATCACGGTCCCTTTGGATCAAACCGAATCCTTTTAAACCTTCATCGTGAAAAGAGTGAACAGCAGTTCTCTTCGGATTATCTAAGGGTCTCCAGACCCATTCATCCTTACCAGTGTGGATCAAGAGTCCATCCGAATCGTGGGATTCCGGATAAGCCTGCCCCTTTGGAATTCCTCGGGTTTCGCTATACCAAAACATACTGGTCAATGGAGCGATCCCGACCTTGTCTACCTTCGTTCTCAAAATGATCTCGGCGTTTACTTTCACTGAGGAAATTTTTCCCGGAGTAATTTCAAACTCGTACGCACCTGTTACGGTCTTGCCGTCTAACAATGCATAGATGAAGATAGTCGAATCTGTTCTATCAGGTTTGACTAAGTAGAACTCTCGAAAGGAGGGGAAGTCTTCCGGATAATTCATTCCAGTGTTGATCGCGATTCCTCTAGCAGATAACCCATACCACTGCTTTTTAGAATTGATTCTGAAGTAGCTCGCGCCTTGAAATACCGCGAATTCATCTGTGTGTTCTTGGGTATTGATAGGGTAATGGATCTTAAAGCCCGAGTAACCTAGATTAGGTGGCAACTCCCCCACTCCCTTTAGCCTGGAAAGATCGAATGAGCTTGGGTCGTAAACGATTTCCCGAGCAAAATCTCCGCGGACTTCAAAGATCCGAACGTTAGTATTGTACAGATGCCCAGGATGAAAAAACTGAATCTGAAAAGGGTTCCCCTCTTTTTTCCATACTGATTTTTCAGGACGAAATACAATCTCTTTGTATTTGTTCCAAGGCAATCCCTGTAGAAAATCTGTTGTCGACAGCTTAGGAGGTTTATAGGTCTGCTTTGCCAGAAATCTGGCTTTGTTTTTTAGATTCGAAAAAGAAAATTTGAAAGTCGGAGGAAGAGTCGAGGGTGCAATTCCGTTCGCCTGTAGTACTAGATCTTCATGGGAAAAGTCGGATTCTTCGATCTCCTTTCTCTGTTGCCGGTCTGCCACCGCAAACAGTAGGGCAGTCGCAAAAAAAGCGAGAACGATATGTAGGCGCAACATAGCTCTTTCCGGTCACTCTGGGCCAGTTTCAATAATGGGAAAGATTCATGCAACCGGAAAGACTCGAATTGAAATTCTGCGATTACCTGAATTTTGCTTATAGGGGAATCAAAAACACCAGGCGACTGTCATAAAAATAGCGACCTGGTGTCTAAAGATCGATTACTTCGGAACTACCTTCACAAAGTATTGCTTAGATTGTTCCCAAGTCTTTACAATCTGATCTGAAAGTTCTGATCCGGTTGCCTTGGTATGCTCCGTGCACAAGGATTTGATCACCTCATAGTCCTCGTTCTCGAGATCTACAGTCTTCACATAATCTTTGTTAATCAAAGACTCAAGTTCCCAACCTTTCTGGAAGAAATAGGCCTTTCCTCCGGTCATACCGGCACCCATGTTCTTGCCTACAGTTCCTAAGCAAATGACGGTTCCACCGGTCATATATTCCAGGAAGTGATCTCCAGCTCCTCCTACGACCGCATCGGCGCCGGAGTTACGCACTCCGAACCTCTCTCCTGCTCTTCCCGAACAGAATAGTTTTCCAGAAGTCGCACCGTAAAGACAAGTATTACCAATGATCACGTTCTCATATGCTTTCAATTTGGAACGACGGTGTTTGCGAATCACAATGGTTCCGCCGCAGAGTCCTTTTCCTACATAGTCGTTTGCATCACCATGTAGAGTAATTTGCACTCCTTTGACGAGCCATGCTCCAAGAGACTGACCGGCAGTTCCTTCGAGAATCACTTCTAGTTTTCCTGGGAGTCCTTTCGAACCGTACTTGCGAGCAATAATACCCGAAATTTTAGCACCTACTGTTCTGTTCGTATTTCTCACAGAGTAGGATAGAGACATGGAAGTTTTTCCTTCCAACGCAGGTTCCGCATCTTTCAGGATACGATCATCTAAAACCTCGCCGACTGGTTCGTTTCTGACATAGCGATTCTTCTTTTGTTTCGCAGGATCGTATAACAACGGCAGACGAACAAGAATCGGATTCAAATCCAAACTATCAAGACGATCTTTTTCGTACCTGGTAATTTGTTTAAGTAGATCTGTTCTTCCGATAATCTCATCCATTGACTTGAATCCGAGAGCTGCGAGATAGTCTCTTACTTCCATAGCCAGAAGAGTCATCAGGTTTGTCACCTGGTCAGGAGTACCCTTATATTTTGCCCTGAACTTCGGATCCTGGGTTGCAATTCCGGTAGGACAGTTGTTCAAGTGGCATTTTCTTGCCATGATACAACCTATCGCAACCAAAGATGCAGTACCGATTCCGTATTCCTCGGCTCCGAGACAGGCTGCGATAATTACATCCCTTCCGGAAACGATTCCACCGTCTGTCCTCAGAACTACTCGATCTCTCAATCCGTTCATTACGAGAACTTGATGTGCTTCCGAAAGTCCTAACTCCCAAGGAGATCCTGCGTGCTTGATCGAAGTGATCGCTGCAGCTCCAGTTCCTCCCGCATGTCCGGAGATCAAAATGATATCAGCATTCGCTTTCGCGACACCAGCTGCGATGGTTCCTACGCCGGCTTCTGATACTAACTTCACGGAAACCTGAGCTTTATGATTCGCTTGTTTCAAATCATAGATCAGCTGAGATAAATCCTCGATCGAATAAATATCGTGGTGAGGTGGAGGAGAAATCAAATCCACACCCATTGGAGTATGTCGATTCGTCGCGATCTCTTCGTTATTCTTCTTAGCAGGAAGTTGCCCGCCCTCTCCCGGTTTTGCACCTTGGGCTATCTTGATCTCTAGCTCTTGGGCAGAGTTCAAGTATTCTGATGTAACACCGAATCTTCCGGACGCCACTTGCTTGATCGAAGAATTCGCCAAGTCACCTTTTGAATCTACTATGTATCTGGACGGATGCTCTCCACCCTCTCCCGAAGAAGATTTAGCCCCCAGTCGATTCATCGCAACCGCCAGGTCTGTGTGAGCTTCCGTAGAAAGAGCACCGTGACTCATTCCAGGAGTTAAAAAGCGTTTTTGGATCTCAGAAACAGTTTCCACTTCTGCGATTGGAACCGGCTTCCTTTCTACAAAGTCGAATAAGTCCCGAATATTGATCGGGTCGCTTTCTCTCAGAATTTTTGAAGCTTCCAAAAATGCTTCGTAGTCATTGTCTACAGCAGCTTTTCGAATAAACTTCACAACTTTCGGAGACCAACGATGCGGTTGATCGTCCTTTTCGGAAAGGAAGTCCTCTGGATTGATTTCTTTATAGAATGCCTGTTCGTGGTTACGAAGTATATTCTGTTCGATTCCACCGATTCCGATTCCGGAAATTCTGGAATACGTACCAGGGAAATACTTGGAAATCAAGGTTCTAGAAAGTCCAATCGCTTCGAAGACTTGACCTCCCACATAAGATGACATGATGGAAATTCCCATCTTGGACATCACTTTCAGTAGTCCGTCGTCTACACCGGCTCTATAATTTTTGAACAGCTCGGAGAGTAAAGGTTTGGAACCGTCTTCTGCATTGAAGTCTCCTCTTTCCCATAGATCTGTCAAAGTATCCCAGATCAAGTAGCTGTTTACTCCGGAAGCACCGTATCCCAATAGCACGGCCACATTATGAATTTCGAATGCAGAACCTGTTTCTACAAGTATGCTAATCGCCGAACGTTTTGCATTTCGGATCAAATGGTTGTGCACCGCGGCTACCGCCAATTCCATCGGAATCGGGGCACGTTCTCTGTTCAGCTTCTTATCGGAAAGTATGATAATATTCACACCTTCGTTGGCGAGCTTTTGCGCTTGCTCCAACAAACCGTCTAACGCGCGTTCTAGGTAATTGCGATCCGCTCCTGGCTCGTGGTGTGCTTCAAATGTAGCGTCCAAAGTTTGGATACGGTATTGCTTTCCGTCTTTTTCCCGAATTCTTTGCAAATCCTGGTTGGTCAAATACGGGTGAGAGAGTACCAAACAGTTCTGAGGCTTATCGTCTCCGAAAAGATTCATTTTCTTTACGAGTCTGGTATAAAGAGAAGTGACTCCCTTTTCTCTCATGTAATCGATCGGAGGGTTTGTTACCTGCGCAAATCTCTGGCGGAAGTACGTATATAAACCGATTCGAGAAAGCATCAGGATAGACAAAGGAGTATCGTCCCCCATGGAACCGATTGCTTCCTTGCCGCCTTGGGCTTGCGGTTTAATTACAATTTTCTGTTTGTACGGAGAATATGCAAAAAGGATCTGTCTTCTTTGCAAATCCTCTCCCCTAAAAGAAGCTGAGCTGGAAGCCGCTTCATCTATTTTTTGGTCTAAGTACTCTACGTTTTCTTTGGACCATTCTCTGTAGTCGTATTTCTTCTCGAAGAGTGTGTTGATATCGTCATTGAAGTAGGCTTTTCCTTCTTTCAAGTTGACCGCGATCATCTCTCCAGGACCTAATCTTCCTTTTTTTGCGATGATCTCTTCATCGATAGGAACCAGTCCGACCTCTGAACCCATGACCACGAGACCATCTTCGGTAACTACATAACGAGCAGGTCTTAGACCGTTTCTGTCCAGACCTCCACCGACCCAGTCTCCTTCCGCAAACGCAAGTGCCGCAGGACCGTCCCAGGGTTCAGTCAGAGTATTATTATATTCGTAAAAGGATTTTAGCGCCTCCGACATCTGGAAGTTCTTACTCCAGGCATTCGGAATCAACATCGCTTTCGCGTGTAGGACGTCCTTCCCAGAACGAACAATCGCTTCCATCGCGTTATCCAAACTAGCAGAGTCGGACATATTCGGTCTGATAATAGGGTGAATTTGCTTTTGGTATTCTCCCCATTTCTCGCATTCTAGCTCCGCCTCTCTTGCAAGCATCCAAATCCGATTTCCTACTATGGTGTTGATTTCACCGTTGTGAGCTAAAATCCGGAAAGGTTGCGCGAGTGCCCAGCTTGGGAAAGTATTTGTAGAATATCTTTGATGGAAAATACAATACGGAGATTCCATCTCTTCGCTGTTTAGATCTTCGTAAAATTGCGCGACCTGGTTTCCGTTGAATAATCCTTTGAAGACGATTCTTTCGGAAGACAGGGAACAAATATAGAAGTCTTCGCTCATGGAGAGTTTGTTTGCGTCTCTCATGAGTTTTTTCTGAATTAAGAATAACTTTGTCTCGAAATCCTCTTTGGACATTCCTTCCGGTTTGCCGATTAACACTTGTTCAATCTGAGGACGGGAAGAATTCGCTTTGGGTCCAAGGACCTCAGGATTTACAGGAACATATCTCCAAGCGTATAACTTGAAATCGAAATCCATCAATGCGGATTCTACGATACTTCTGCACACGTCTTGTTTATCGATATCTTCTCTGGGGAGGAAGATCATTCCCACACCAATGGAATCTTCGTCTGGACGACGGTGACCCATATCTTCGATGTACTTTGCGAACAGTTTCTTCGGAATACGGATCATAATTCCGGCACCGTCGCCGGTCTTCATGTCTGCATCTACTGCACCTCGGTGGGTTAAGCATGCCACCGATTTCAAACCCATTGATACGATACGATGGCTAGATTCTCCCTTGTAGGAAGCAACAAAGCCAACACCGCAGTTGTCGTGCTCAAAGGATCGATCGTATAGACCGTTTTCCTCTAAGTACTTTTGGATCTGTAACTGTTCGTTAAGTTTTACCATCCGCGAGTTTCCTCTTCTTGAATCCGGGGCATTGCGCGGCTCCGGCCCAGATAAGTTTGGAAATCCTATCTCTGATGCACTCGACGGCTGATTTTTCCGGCAATTTTCCGATTCTTACGACCAGTAAATTAACGCGCGGGTATATTGGAAACGATCTTTTTAAGCAAAGACAGCAAATCGAAACTTGTCTCAGTACTTAGACCGCACTTATTTTCCAGAGTTAAGACTGGTGTTTAGCTAGAAACTCTGACAGACAAAATCGGATTCAAGAATAGGTCGGAGAGTATCTTGCGGTGATTCGCATCCGGAATTCTAGAGAACAATTGCTCCATCTTATTCCGCAGAGACGAAAAGTCAGGATATTCATCCATTACTTTCAAAATATGAGGCCAGGCCTTGCGTACTAATTCGGCAATTCCAGGATTTGCAGCTCTCGCCTTATTCCAAGAAGACTCAAGGACGGTTCTGATTCTAAGAAAATCTCTGCCCAAGTCCAAAACCTTTCTCACTCTATGCGTGGAAAGGCCGGTTCGATTCGAGATCTGAGAAATCGTGCCTTCCCAATCCACCACTTCTCCTTTGGTTTCTTTTAACAAAGCAGTCTGTAACTGAACTAGCACGCTTTCTTCGGCGGGCAGCATGGACAGCCAACGCTTGTATTCGTCCACCTGTCCTGCTTTCTGGTAAGCCCTGACCTTGTTCACGTGATCCATATATTTCGAAAACGGAATACTTACCGGCGGATCGCTAGGTTCCGAATCTTCCTGAAATGAGAAATCTCCGGTAAAGTTCAAATCTTCCACATCGGAGAGTTCGCTTTCCGAAACTTCTTCATTTACGGGGATATCGTTGTCCGGCTCTAATTCCTCTTTCTTCAGAACCAAAGGCTTTCCACTGAAAAGAGAATTATATTTTGCTAATATTTCTTGTGTGATCGGAGTTTCTGGGCCTCTTCGAACAGGCGCTGCGACAGGCTTAGGCTTTCCTTCTTTTTGTGCTTTTTCTTCTTCCTTGATCAGCTCCGTAACCGCGGCTGCTTCTATCTTCTTTCCTGTGGCAGTATTTACCAAATAAAGATAAGCTTCTTCCTGTTCAAATTTATGACCCGCAGGAAAGATGAAACCTAAGCCGTCCAGGATTTCGTCCGTGATTTTAGAATATCTCTTCTTTTTAGGAGTCTTTTCCTGAGCGAGCTCCTGCTCGATCATCTTTGCCTTTACCTTGTTCAAAGAATTCAGGAAGTTCCGATTCATGAAGGAAGAAAGTTCCTGGGTGCTGATTCCTAGAAACTGGGCGAACTGAGGCAATTGGTCAAAAAAATGATCCGTTTTTTGAACATGTGTAACGATATAAGATCGAATCTTAGTTTTTAGCGCATCCTGGTCCTTAGCCGGAATCTTTTTTTGAGAAATGAGATTTCCAAATAATTGAATATGAGTGTGGAAATAACTGAGGAACTCCCCGTAGGAAGTAAGACCGAATTCTCCGTCCGCTTTTCTTTCTATGACCTTGCGCTCATCTGCCATAATTCGAAGTTTCGAGTCAAATTTTTACAACTATGTTCCAAGATTCAAGACTTAAAAAGAATCAAAGTGCGAAGGTTGGATTCGGAAATCGCGCAAGAAGGAGAAGCGGAGCAGGATTGCGCAGCGACCCGGAGCTAAAAACAGGAGGTTTCGGCGAAGGGCGAAGGCTGCGATTTCCGAAGCCCAGATTAAAGAACTATGGATTCGATCTAGAGATGCTCTCGCCCGTACTGGTAGTTTGAACGATGCGATAGCGCAAAAAAGTATTGCAAGTAGCCTCTTCGGAATACCGGACCAAATCATAGTCAGGGCGGGGAGATCTAAAGAAGGAAGAGTGAGCCAATCTTTCTTTGACTTCTCTGCTGATATGAGCTCGGGCCTCGTTCCTTCTTGGATAAAACGAGGGAACTACAATATCGTTTTTGTAGGATAATATATTATTTCTATAAATGGCAACAGTTAGGCGGATTCGATAGGATTTATTCTCCGACTCGTCTTTCGATTCCAAAAATTCCATACCGAGGCCTTTGCGTCGAAAATCTTTTCAGACTTTCTAAAACAAAGTATCGGAGTTCCGCCCCCCCGATCTCAAATTCGAATCTTAGAATTTTTTACCTTTTGGAAAATTTGCATTCTGCCGATAGAGGGGTCTCAAGAATGAACAGAGAGTCTAGCAAGAGTAGAAATGCGCTCCTTCCAGTAGAAATGCGTTACTTCGACCAAGTATTTCCTCCCAGCGACACCAAGTAATCTCTTAAACTCAATCGGAACTTGTTACGAGAATGCTTCCGCTTATAAATTAGGGGACAATCACCCTACCTCTACTAAAGTGATCGTTAAACGGATCTGTGGCGAAAGAATAGGCACTCACTTCCACGCACATGAATTCAAAAGTTGTACGATCTAATTTCGTGCTCGCGGTGTATGTTTCGACCGGGATTGGTTCATACTTTTCGAAAGCACCGAATGGTGCCGCGGGAATAGAAAACGAGATCGGTTGGGCAACGAAAACATCTGTATAAAGATATGCGAATGTATCTTGGGAAATCGTAAAGTTGGACTTAAATTCTACGTTATTTCCGTTCAAATTCGCCGTAGCGCATAACGTCCCACAGTTCCCTATGGTTGCAGGAAGAACTGCTGCCCCGGTGCAAAAATGAGTTTGGCCTACCTGTTTGACTTTGGAAGAAATTCCGAATTCGTTTCTTGCGACAATCAGCATCTTCAATTTTCGATCGGTAGGTCCTACCAAAACCGGAGGGTGCGCTCCAGGTTCGGCCAATTGTCCCGAGGTAACCGTCCAATGGGAGAATGAATTTACTACGGTATTGTTCGGCAGCAGGGCCATACTTTGGCCACCGATAAAGGCCGAGATTGTCGTATTATCATGAACCGATAGATTAAAATTAATGGCTTGGACGGAGAATAAACCGCTGAAGTTGGACCCGCTCGAGATATCTGAGCTAGCGATATCGGAATCTTGAAGATCCGGAGCATTTTGTGGCTGACCCGGAGGCGCAGGATCTCCAACCGGAACAGGAACTGGAGCATTTATTCCATCTAACAATAACTTTGCGGCGGTAAGTTCCGCTAAATTTTTTGGATTTTCCGAACAATATAAGATACAAGAGATCCCGAATATCGGCAGAATCCTTACTAAGCGTTTCCTTCTATTTAATAATTCCATAATGTTCTTATCAGACACCGGTCTCCAGCATGAGAGTCTAAGATAAATTTTTTCAAATGTATTTACTTTTGCTGGAGCAATTTCGGAATGAATGACTCTTTCCAAGGAGTGAACAATCGTCCGGTGGATTGGTCCGAAGGATCGATTCTAAGACTTCGCTTAAACTAAAACATTAAATGCTCATAAAAATTCATCAAAAGCTGTCGGGCGGAAATACTGAGTGCAGAAACCTTGCAGAAAAAAATCCGGAAAGGCCGCAAAGTAGAATAGAAGGAGAAATATCCTTAGGAAACAAAATTAAGAACAAAACGTAAGAAGCCGATATCTTTCAATTTGTTCCATTTACCTGCCTCTTTGCTTGTATAAAATACGAGGTAGGAACTACTGCAAATTCCGAAAAATGGATCAGATTCAGTGCATATTTCTAAAAAATCCGAAATGACAAGCGTTTTGCCCCCTCCTAAATGGAACCAAAGAGCACCCATGAACTTCCGCTATAACCATTCCCCATTCTACTACAAAAGACGCAGAACTAGAGAAGTCATGGTCGGTCCCATAGGAATCGGAGGAGACAATCCGATTCGAGTCCAATCCATGATTACTTCGGACACTTGCGATACCGAGGGATCGGTTCGACAAATCCTGGAGTTAGAAAGGGCGGGCTGCGAGATCGTTCGTTTAACAGTGCCATCCCAAGCGGATGCAGATAATCTACCCAATATTAGAAATGAATTAAAAAAGCTCGGCAGCAAGGTTCCACTGGTTGCAGACATTCACTTTACTCCGAGTGTTGCGATGAAAGCCGTCGAATGGGTCGAGAAAATTCGGATCAATCCTGGGAATTTCGCGGATAAGAAGAAATTCGCGGTTAGAGAATATACCGATTTAGAATACAAAGAAGAGTTGGAAAGAATCTCCGAGGTTTTTTCTCCTTTAGTCTTGCGATGCAAAGAACTAGGAGTCGCCATGAGAATCGGAACCAATCACGGTTCTCTCTCGGACAGAATCATGAATCGATACGGAGATACTCCCCAGGGAATGGTGGAATCAGCGATCGAATTCATCCGAATTGCAGAATCTCTAAATTACAAAGATATCATAGTAAGCATGAAAGCTTCGAATCCACAAGTGATGGTACAGGCGTACCGACTTCTTTCGAGTCGATTTTTAGAATTGCAAATGGATTATCCGCTCCACCTAGGAGTAACAGAAGCGGGAGACGGAAAAGACGGAAGGATCAAATCTTCGATCGGAATCGGTTCGCTTTTGGAAGACGGACTCGGAGATACGATTCGAGTTTCACTAACAGAAGATGCGATTCACGAAATTCCCGTAGCAAAGCTCTTAGCAGACAAATTTAACCACCAAAGATTTCCGGAAGGAAATGGAAACGGTTACGCAGAATTCAGAAATCCTTACTCGACACAAAGATTTTATAGCAAGCCTATCACTATCGGTAGCCAAACAATCGGAGATACCAATCCAGTCAGAGTGGAATCCGTTCTGCCTTTTACAAACAAGGACGAATTCGTCGCCAAAGTAGATAAGTTGAAAAAGTTCGCTGCAAACTCGTTGTTGGAACTAGAATTTATCTCCGTTTCCTATCCTATAGACCAGTTTGTCCGGGAAGAATTCATAGAATGTGCAAAATCGATTTCGATTCCGATTTGTGTCCAAGTAGACCAATTGAATTTGCTCTTCGGAGATGCATTAGAAGATTTGAAAGTATTTCCAAAAGTGGTGCTCGATCCTTTTCAACATTTTTCCAACGAGAACACTCTCATAGAATTTTTGAAAGAGAGAGAAGGAAAAGCCTCCACAGAACTACTGGTTCCGAGCTACCAAATCGAAACGCTCAAAGGACTTCCGGAGCTGCTCAAATCAGAAGGAATCGAATCCGTAATTTTCTCATTAAAAACCCAGCATATCCTGCACGATTATAGAAAATTGGCCAAGATCCTGAGCGACTTCGATTATCCGATCATATTGTACGGAGAGTTTCCGAATTTGGAAACCGCACTCTATGAATCCTCCATCGGAATCGGAGGTCTTCTAGTGGATGGAATCGGTGATGTGATTCGATTGAACGTTTTCCAAGCAGAGCCTGAAGAATCCCTGCAACTTGGATTTGATCTTTTACAGGCAACTAGGTTACGCTTAACAAAAACTGAATATATTTCCTGTCCTTCTTGTGGAAGAACCCTATTCGATCTTCAGAGCACCACCGCAAGAATCAAAGAGAAAACAGAGCACTTAAAGGGAGTCAAAATCGCTGTCATGGGCTGCATCGTAAACGGTCCGGGTGAAATGGCAGATGCGGATTTCGGATATGTGGGGGCCGGCCCGGGCAAAGTCCACCTGTACAAGGGTAAAGAAATCGTAATGAAGAATATTCCTTACGAAATAGCGGACGAAAAACTCGTAGAGTTAATCAAGCAATCCGGAATGTGGACAGAGCCGACCAAGCAAAAAGTAGAAGCAGGCTAAAAACAATACTTTGCTAATGTTGGATTGTTTGCATCCACGGCATATGCCATCGTGCAAACAGTTCCCTGATCCTTCACAGAGAGACTTGCCCACTCAGCTTGAAAAGCGGCATTGCCCGCAAGATCCGGACTTTTCATAGAATAGATCGCCGGATTTCCGTTATGTCCATTATTAGAAAGAACCACAACTAGAACGAACAACCTTTGCATGTCTTTGTCTTTTTGCTCTTGGTCATCGTCTTCGAAAAGTCCTCCGATAATCGGAATGTCATCGAGTATAGTACACTGTGTCGCCGAAAACAGTGACACCACAACAAACAAAATCGCTAAGAACTTCTTAATCATATTCGCACATCCAAATCTCATACACTAGAGATTAACAGTCGAATGATTTTAAACTTGCCGCTCGGATTTTGAAATTCAATTATTTCGGATTCTAAAAATAACTCTTTAGCGTTCGTTATAAAAGACTAAACCGTTTTACGTATCGACAAAATCGAAAAACGAATTAAGAAAACATAAAGTATCTCTGCCGCGTCGAGAGGAATTCATAAAAAGGAAACTGAGTCGATGTCCAATAGATTCTTCAGTATCTAATGGAAAGAAAAATAATTCAGTCGATCGGAGCTAAATCTGCGGATACCAGATTGTTCAAAGTGTGCGGAAAGCCTTCCCTATCATTGTAGAGAACTGAAATAGAATCACCGTTTACTTCTAAAATTTCCACCAATGAGCCGGTTAAGACGATTACCCCGTTCAGGAGAAAACTTCTTTTGACTAGTTTCATTTTATCGCCCGGCTTCATTCTTCTCCATATAGAGATCTTTTCCCTCTTTCGTCATTACAGAAAAGATATGAATTTGCTTTTGGTCGACTCTAGTTCCCACATCGTAGATCGCGTCTGTAAAATCAGCGCCTTCTATGTTTGCGCCTGCGAGTTTTGCCCACCGAAGGTCCGCTCCTCTAAAATTCGCGTTTTGAAGATTGGCTCCGTTTAGGAAGGCCCCTCTCAGCTTCGCGCCTTGAAAATTCGCTCCGGAAAAACTGGTATTCGTAAGAAAGGAGTGATTTAAATTCGAACCAGAAAAATCTACTCCGTCAAAATTCTCTTTTTCGAGTATGATCGAGGAAAGGTCTTCGCCGTTTAGGCTACCTTTTTCTTTTAAGATTTCTTTGGCTTTTACAGCGGTGATTCTTTTTTCTTTTGGAATCCCTTGTCCGGTTTCAAAATCCTGTATCGCCTGTCTTAACGCAGCGACCGCTGATTGAGGATAGTTCTTTCTTCTTTCCGGAAACTCAAAAAGTTTTTCGAGATCCTCAGCTTCTATCTTTTTTAATTCAGAGATAGACTTGCCTTTTGCGATCTCGGTTGCCATTGCCAAGGCCACGATCCCGAAACCGCAGCCAGTGGTAGTGTAGCTCGCATCTGTGACGACCTGGTTCTCGTCGATCTTTAAGTAAATGCGATAACCGTCTCCGCAGCCTACATTACGATAGTTCGAGACTACGGTAGCATCTTCCATTTCTCGGTAATTCAACCTTTGATCGTTGATTTCCTTATATCTATCGAAATCCATTACCTTCATGAGAAACTCTCCGGCAATCCTTTAGACAGAATGAAAACCGAAAACGGAAGACATCTTGCTTACTTCATTTTGTACTTTTTCTTGAACTTATCTACTCGACCGGTAGTATCCAGCAGTTTAGATTTACCCGTAAAATAAGGATGGCAATTCGAGCAAATCTCTACATGAATATCCCCTACGGTTGTGCGAGTCTCGTAAACAGCTCCGCAGGCGCAGCGGATTTTTGCCGGTGCATATTTGGGATGAATATCCGTTTTCATAAATTCCTCTAACCTCAGGGTCTAAGCGTTCATACTTGCCAAAAAGGCTTCGTTTGTCTTAGATTGCCGCATTTTATCCAGCAATAATTCCATGCTTTCGGTGATGCTCATGGGAGAAAGCACTTTTCGAAGCACAAACACTTTCTGAAGTGTTTCTTTCGCTAGAAGTAGTTCCTCTTTACGAGTTCCAGACTTATTGATGTCGATCGCAGGGAAGATCCGTTTGTCGGAGAGTTTACGGTCCAGATGGATTTCCATATTACCTGTTCCCTTAAACTCTTCGAAGATCACCTCGTCCATTTTGGATCCAGTATCCACAAGTGCGGTCGCAATGATCGTAAGAGAACCACCCTCTTCGATATTTCTCGCGGCTCCGAAAAAGCGTTTCGGTTTATGCAAAGCATTCGAGTCCACACCACCGGAAAGTATTTTACCGGAAGTCGGAATCACTTGGTTGTAAGCTCTGGCCAAACGAGTGATCGAATCCAAAAGAATGACCACATCTCTTCCGTGCTCCACTAGACGTTTTGCTTTTTCGATGACCATTTCTGCAACCTGCACGTGGCGGGTCGCTGGTTCGTCAAAGGTAGAACTTACGACTTCTCCTCGTACGTTTCTGGCCATGTCGGTCACTTCTTCCGGACGTTCATCGATCAAAAGTACGATCAGCGTAACCTCGGGATGATTTCTGGTAATCGCATTCGCTACGTTCTGCATCAGAATCGTTTTACCGGTTCTTGGAGGAGCTACAATCAAAGCCCTCTGCCCTTTTCCGATCGGACACATCAGATCGACGATCCTTGTATCTAACTGAGAAGGATCATGCTCCATTCTGAGTCTTTCATTTGGATAGAGAGGCGTTAAGTTGTCAAAAAGAGCTCGTTTGCTCGCGACGTCGGGGGTGTATCCGTTGACTGTCTCTACTCGAAGCATCGCAAAGAATCTTTCTGACTCTTTGGGAGGACGAATTTGTCCTTCTACCGTATCTCCAGTACGAAGACCGAACAACTTGATTTGAGAAGGAGATACATAGATATCATCCGGTCCCGGAACATAATTATAATCTGGAGAGCGAAGGAAACCATAACCATCCGGAAGTTTTTCCATAACTCCGGCAGCGTGGACCTGTCCTTCTCTTTCTGCCTGCGCTTGCAGTACCGCGAAGATGAGATTTTGCTTTTTCAGGCCGCTGGTATTTTCTACTCCAAGACCTTTGGCCACGTCGATCAATTCACCGATCGATTTTTTCTTTAAAGCAACCAAGTCAATAGGAGCAGGTGCAGGTCCTTCATAAGAACCTCTCCGTCTTTTTCTAGAACGAATCTCGGCTGTTTCGGGATCGTCTTCCGGAAAATCCGGTTCATCTTCGTTATAGTCGTTTTGATTGTCTAGATTGACTTTGGGCTTTGAATCTCGTCTTGCATTAGCCATAGAATACCATTGGATTCTGGACGTGAAAATATCTTCACTGGTCCAAGATTGTCATTTTGTAAGATTTACAGTGGGTTAAGAGAGTCCGGAAGATCGGTTATAGAGAACTGTGTACCGATTGCAACCAAACAAGCCTTCTCTTTTTCTTTGAACAGACTTGCGGGGGCCGGATTGGAGCTCTTAAGCTGGACTATGCTCCCTTCCGGTTCTATGTCAATCGAAAAGTATTCACTTTGCCTTTTTTTTAGCAGAAACCTTCTTTTTACTAGAACCTGACTTCTTCCGAACGGGGGATTTTTCTCTCAAACCTCTTGCTTTGGGTTTCGACTTTCCGTCAGAGGTTTTCTTTTTCGGCTTTTTATCCGGAACGTTTTTGGGTACAGAACTCGCAGCAGAAACAGATTCCTGCTCCTTAGGAGACTTTCTCCTGGGAATTGGTTGGTCACGGTTCATCGGAAATTTGGAAGTAAGATCCAAAAACTTAATTCGATTTTGTAATGTGGTCCTAGGAACTCCCAAATCCAGCGCGGCGTGAGATACGTTTTCCTGGTTTCTTTTCAAGGATTGATAAATATAACTTCCTTCTACTTCTTTCAGGATCGTCTCGAGAGGAAGTTTTTGTCGAAAGGCTTCGGCCACCGAAGGGAAAATAAACCCGTCCGCATCCTGATGATTCACCTTGGAAGAGGCCGGCGAAAAATGGTAAAGATATCCGACCGGTTTTCCTTTTTGATGTAAGATCGAAACTCGTACCAAACAATCCAAGTCTGGAAGAAAGGTTTGTACGGACAACTTACCTTCCTCTAAACGCAGTTCATGAGTCTTGAGATAGTTCCCGAGGAGCTCCTTGCTCATTTCTTTGAGAAGTTTTTCTGCGTGAAGTATGCTGTCCTTGAACCATTTCCGCGGAAGTATTTCGTTTTCAAACGTTTCGTTGTAAAATACGGAATGCCCGTCCAAATCGGTGGCAAGCAACCCATCGGGAAAATTCTGCAATAGAACTTCCATAAACCATTGAGTTTGCTTGGATTTTTCCTCCGGAGATTCCGGATCATTGCTTTCTTTTTTCTCTGGTTCTTTTGCAACCCAGGAAGATCGACTCAATTCTGCGAGTAATCTTGGCTTGTCCCAATCTTCCTTCCTTTCTCCTAGAGGGCTTAGTACCGGGATCGTTCTTTGCTTTTGAAAAAAAGCCAGAAGGGTTTCCGGGATTTCTCGAACAAGATATTCCTCCGGAATTCTAGAAAATTCTCGGTCGGCCAGGCTCAGGTCAGCCAACTCCATCAGAATTCTTTCTTTCGGAAGGAGTCCTAATAGAGCATGATTTTCTTCTTCCCAAACGGGGAGATGACTTGCTTGGGTATACAGAAAGTATTTATAAAGATTCTCTATCTTCATGAAGCGCGCATCTAACAGGAAAAGATTCTCCCTGAAATGACTTCTATTCCCCGCTCACCGGGAAAATTCCTCTCATTTTTTACTTTAGCGGTTCGGAAATGTAAAAAGTGGACTTAGGATAGGGACAAAAAGATCACTTTATCTGTGAGAAGTCAACCTTTCCCCTACCTTCTTGAACTCGATAGGAGGCGGAAGTTTACTAGTCTTCAAACTAGAAAAGGAATATTTTAAAGAACGTTTGTAAAGAACCAAGGCGTACAGATGATTTCCGTCTCTGCGAAACTTATTGCCGGACAACCATTCTTCTCTTGCCATATGAAAATACTGGTTTACCTTTTCCTCCTCTTTTGCGGTAAGAGGATGACGCTCTTCTGTATCTAGGCCGCGCAATTGCGTTTCTCTCGCAACATACTGTAACAATCTGTCGGAGGAAATTGCGGCGGTTTCGGACCACTTTCTCAGAGATTCTGGAAGTTTCTTTTCGATGCTAAGTAGAGAATCCGATTTTTCCTTTTGAGTCCCGGTCTTAAATGCAGATTCGACTTCTTTGAAAGAATTTTCTATTCTCCCAAAATCATTGACCAAATCCTTATCCGGAAAAGAATCTTTGATTTCTCTTAGAACTCTGACTTTCGAATCTATGGATTTTTTTCTCTCTCTAAAAGAAAGCGTCGAAGTGGAGTGAACTTCTGCCCAAGTGATGAACAGTATTAAGATTCCGGAAAGTAAGAACAATAACTTTAGGAACCATCGATTTTTTACCCTAAGAGAAGCGATTTCTGCAGGAGTAGGTAAATCCATAATCGAAAAACTGGCGTTACTGCCCAGTTCCTCCAGAGCCACCTGATCCCCCGGAATTTGCCGGAACCGGAGGTAGTGTCTCGATTTTATTCATGTCGTCGATTCGAATTTCATCATTACTCTTTTCTAAAAAAGAGATCCGAGCGTTCGTAATGAAACTGTAGTTATCATCATGAACTTCTAATAGATCGATTTCGTTGCCCTTTGCATCTCCGGGAGCAGATATCTTTTCTGTCAAAAGCTCGTTATCGATGTAGTCTATGAGGGTGTTCCGAATTCTGTCGTAGTCCGAGATATTTTCCTTTTCAGCTGCATTCTTGAAATCATCCAAGTTTACAAACTGATATTCCGGCTTATCTTCGTTCGGAGTTTTGGAAGAAATCATAGCCAGAAGCGCAAATCTTCTTGCCCTTCTCGCAATTTTGATCCCTTCTCCATGTAATAAAAGCTTTATCCTGTATTGGTAAGGAGAGGAATTGTACGCAGTAGTGAAATGATCTTCGGTAGATTTTAAGTCTCTGAAACCTAGCTTTAGAAGGTGCTGCGCAATCTTATCATTCGAGCGAATAATTACCGGAGATGCCGCTTCCAAAAGAATCCGAGCGGTCCGAATATATCTTTCATGAGTGACCTGAAATAGGTCCTTCATTTCTTTTTGCGCGGATTTTAGATTTTTGTAAGATAGGCTGTAGTTACTCTGGAAGTACCACATATTGCCATTAAAGTCGGACTGGTTTGCCTTTTTAAAAGAACGGTAATTTTCCATCGCATTCAGTTTGCGAAATATTTCCTCTTGTCCGGGTTGAGGAGTTGTTCCTTGACCAGCTTGGGCTTGTTCCGCTGCAGTCTGCCCGCTAGTTTGAGGTTTTGCAGCGCCTCCTTCTTCGAGAGGAGGCGCCATATTGCTAACGCAAATATTAATAAACTTTAAATTGTACTTATTTTCATCGATCAAGATGGCCAGATTGTTCTGATCTGGAGAAACAGCGCTTATCTTACTAAATAGCCCCAGGCTAACAAGCACTCCGATGGATAGGATGATATAAGGAAAACGTTCCAGATTCATAGTAATCTCTTATAATCTATCGGAGATTTCAAAGAAATTCCTATTTTTTTTTGAGCTCAGAAAATCGGAATCTCAGCCCCTTTGCGGTAAATTTGATCGTGTACTCGAAATCTTCCGGCAAAGCCACCCGCAGCCTCGAGCGCCCTCGCATTCTGTTTTGGATTTTAGGAAAGAGCGGAAATCCTTTGAATTGCCTCAGCTACATCCTCTTTTTTACCGAAGGCAGAAAGCCGGAAATAGCCTTCTCCGGAAGGACCAAAGCCGGAACCGGGAGTTCCTACCACCTGAGCCTTATCCAGTAGATGGTCAAAGAAGTCCCAGGAACTCATATTCTTAGGAGTTTTGAGCCAAATATAAGGGGCATTCACTCCTCCAAACACATCGTAACCAAGCTTACTCAGGCCTTCTCGAATCGCTTTTGCATTTGCCATATAATAAGCAATGGATTCCGCGATTTCCTTTTTACCCCGAGTAGAATAAACTGCTTCGGCGGCTTTTTGGGTCACATAGGAGACACCATTAAATTTCGTGGTATGTCTGCGGCTCCAGAGAGATTGAACTGAAACTTCCTTTCCATCCTTTGTAAAACCCTTGAGTTCGTTCGGAATCACGATATAAGCGCATCGTAGTCCAGTGAATCCAGCAGTTTTGGAAAAAGAGCGGAATTCAATCGCCACTTCCCTTGCACCTTCTATTTCATAAATCGATCTCGGAATTCCTTTTTCTGAAATGAAGGCTTCATAAGCAGAATCGAATAAAATAATACTCTTGTGTTTCTTTGCGTATTCTACCCAGGCTTTCAGAGTTTCCTTAGTGGCAACAGTTCCGGTAGGATTGTTCGGATAGCAGAGATAGATCAAGTCGGGAGCTTCCTTCGGAAAATCTGGATGGAATCCGTTCTCTCTGGTGGAAGGCATGTATATTAAATTTTCATAACGCCCGTCGGATCCCGAATCTCCGGTACGACCGGCCATGACGTTTGTATCTACATAAACTGGATAAACCGGATCCCCAACTGCGATCTTTGCATCATGGGAAAATATCTCTTGGATATTTCCGCAATCGCACTTGGATCCATCGGAAACGAAAATTTCGTTTTCTTGAATGTTTACGCCTAACTTTCCGTAGTCGTTTTCAGCGATTGCTTTTAATAAAAAGGAATAGCCTTGTTCTGGACCGTACCCGTGGAAACCTTGTGTGGTTCCCATTTCTTTTGCGGCGGAAACCATTGCATCCACGACAGAAGGAACAATTGGAAGAGTTACATCGCCTATTCCCAAGCGAATGATTTTTGCAGAAGGATTTTTTTCGGAGAACACTTTTACCCTTCTTGCGATCTCCGGAAACAAATACCCGGCTTTTAATTTTAAATAGTTCTCGTTAATTTTCGTCATCGTCTTCCTGCTCTTCTTCTCTTATTTCCGAAATCGGTTTACGCCCTGCAAATCCCTCATCGTAACCGTGCTCAAACAACAAATCCTCTTCACCTAAGTGCCAGCAGTAATAGCCTTTTCCATTGTCGAAGTCTATCAACCAGAGACCCTTAACTTCGATTCCAAGACCTCTGATTTTTTCGGCCCATTGTACCAGCAACTCTTCCAGCCGGTTCTCTTTTTGCTCTAATTCATTTTCAGGTACTATGAACTCCTGCAACTCTTGGTGCAGTTGGTTTACAGAAGTATAAAATTCTTCCGTAATGGATCGTACATATGGCAGGATCTTGCGAGCCTCCTCGTACGTCCAGATCTTACGTTCCATAGTAAAAACCGACGGCTTTGATTAAAATTCTACGCCAAGAGATAAGCATAACAAGGTCATCCGACTGACCACTCCATATCTAGCTTGTCGAAAATATGCTGCGTTCGGCAAGTCATCGACATCTGTTGACAACTCGTTCACCCGAGGAAGCGGATGCAGCACAGTTGTCTCCTTTTTAGAAGCAAGAATTAGCTCTTTATTTACCTTAAAAGATTCTTTGAGTCTTTCATACTCTTTATGATCCGGAAACCTTTCTTCTTGGATTCTGGTAACATAGGCAACGTCGCAATCCCAGATCGCTTTAATGTCGCCGGTTTCTTCAAACGTAATCGGAAATCCGGCCAAGCCTTTTTTATATGATTCAGGCAGAGCCAGTTCAGGAGGAGAAATCAGATACAAGTGCACATCATAGTGCCTGAGAAGATTGATAAGCGAATGAATCGTACGGCCGTATTTAAGATCTCCGATAAAGGCTACTTTCAATTTGTCCAATTTTCCCTTTTCGGAAATGATCGTATACAAATCCAATAGCGCTTGGGTCGGGTGCTGCCCTGCCCCGTCTCCAGCATTGATCACTGGAATCTTGACCGCACCGGCTGCGATTCTGGAAGAACCTTCTACAGGATGACGAATCACCGCGATATCAGCGTATGCTTCGACCATTTTCATCGTATCAAACAGAGTCTCTCCTTTTGATATGGAAGAAAATTGAAATCCTACGGTAGAGATCACCCTCCCTCCGAGACGTTCCATAGCAGCTTCAAAGGATAAACGAGTTCTTGTAGAAGCTTCAAAAAATAAAGACGCCAATAATTTTCCGGTGAGAATTCCGAATGCCTTATTTTGTTCTACGAGGCGCTCCATCTCCCTTGTTTTTTCTATCAGAAAATCCAAATCTTCCTTAGAAAACTGATCCGTATCCAGAATATTCTTGTGATTGTAAGGCATTCCTGAGACAGATTCAAACGTAGAGAGAGTACGGCAACTCATTTGAACAAATTTTTTGGGCTCCGTTTTGCTGGAGATCGGTCAAAAGGATATCAATGTTCTGGGATAAAAACCTTTTCTTCATCCGCCTTTGCGTTCTAGTTAGCGCGTTTTATTACATAGCAAATTGTTTTCCACTCGATTCGGATCGAACCCAATCTCCGAATTATAAGGAGGGTAAATATCAAAATTTGGTCTATGATTCCCAGTTAATTGATAAGTCCTTTCTTACAGTACTAAAATGGAAATTGTTTGGGCCTCACGATCCTGTCACAATTGAAGGTTTAACCGATGAACTTCCCTTGGTATTAGAGAGAAAAAGCCAAGACTTGATCGCTCCCGAAGGAAAGTTAAGAATCGTATGGTTAGGACATTCCACAGCCTGGATTTCGATTACCAAAGAAGGTAAAACGACAAACCTGATCACGGATCCGATCTTTGAATCTCCAATCGTAATTTCGCGTTGGGTGCAACTTCCCATTCAAAAAGAATCTTTGCCTGCGGTCGATTATGCACTGATCAGCCACGCTCACAGAGATCATCTGGATACGGAAAGTCTCCGATATCTGAAGTCCAAAAATCCGAATTTGAAAATTCTCCTACCAGCAGGGATGAAATCCTTTTCCGAAGACGAAAAGTTAGGAAACGTGACCGTGCAAGACTGGGGACAAATCACTCAAACTTCCATGGTAAAGATCGCTTTTTTGCCTGCCCACCATTGGAGTAGAATGGGAATTTCTGACGGAAATCAGTATTTTTGGGGAAGCTATTCAATCGAGGCCTTAGGAAAGACACTGTATTTCGGGGGCGATACTGGATACTCTCTCCATTTCAAAGATGTTTCCAAAAGAATAGGACATCCAATAGATTTAGCATTATTACCAATCGGAGCCTTTAAACCAAGGTGGTTCATGAAGTATGCACATATTAGTCCGGAGGAAGCTATAGTAGCTGCAAAGGATTTGAATGCGAAGGCAATGGCTCCGATTCATTGGGGAACTTTTCCGCTGGGTGACGACCTGCCACAAGAGCCTTTATTAGAACTTCGAAAACATCTTATCTTTCCGGATAAGCCAGATATTCACGGAGTCCACCCTCAATACACCGGAATTTCTTGGGGAGAAAAGGATGGAGTGAAAGTGCTGCCCTGGACAATCGGGAGCGGAATCGACCTGAACTAAACTCAGGCCGATTTCATACTCAAAAAAACGTATAACAAAAGAATTTTATAAAATTATAAACTTCTTTTTTACTAAAATAATACTAAAAAACCAGTTCGCTATTACTGCTGATTTATTTTTCTGAAAAGATCCTCTTGGTATTGCACCAAAGTAGCAGTATGACCGAATACAAATCTGGACATCAATCTATAGATCGGATTTGTAACGAATCCATTTTCGGTGAGCTTAAGCACTGATGCATTGCCACCCTTCGAACTGATTTCGAATTCCCAGTATCCTCCGAACGGGAGGTCTTCGTTCAAAATCTCCACTATACAATATTTTGGATAGTTTTCGGACTTGATTCCAAACTTAATTTTTTCATTATCTTTATTCACTTCTGACCAGGTTGTATCAGAATGAGCCTCAACTGAAGCGACTCCAGTTCTCCAACTCGCATAGTCCTTGAAGTTTCGAATTGTCTGGTAAATTTTTTCCGGAGAAGTCTGATATTCCTTCTCCACGGTCGCGACGTGATCTTTCGGCAATAAATAACCCGAGAGCACGATTAAAGCTACGATTCCAACAGCAATTCCAACGTAAGTAAGTGCCTGATTCATTTTTTACTCCTTTTTTTGGTCCTAGTATGTTTGCTTTCTTCCTTTCTCTTTCCTCGACTCCCCCATGCCTTCGAAAGGCTAAGGCTCTTCATCTCAAGATCGGATGCTGCCGCGAGCAAAGCCAAACCCTTGATGGAAAGCTCTTGCTCTTCTTTAGAGAGTCTTAATAAAACCTTTCTTAATCTTTCCGGATCCAAGACCGACTTCGATCGCTTAATCTTTTCGCCCCGATCGGTCAAACAAAGAAGCGTCTTCCTTGCATCCGAAACGTCCTTTTCCTTTTGAACATAGCCCAAGTTTTCGAGACGACTGATTCCGATTGACATAGTGGAAGGCGTAACTCCCATATGCCCCGCAAGATCAAAGAGACTAACTCCCTCCTCTCTATCTAAATGATCCAAAATGCTAGCTTGGTGCGAAGTTAAAGTCTGAGCAGTCTTCGGATCAGTTACATGTCGAGTATGGCAAGCGAAGTAAATTCGAGGATAGAACTTTAGAATTTGCTCGATTGCACTCTCCGACATTCCAAATAGAGTCTCCTAATTAATTTGATTTGTCAAATCAAATTAATATAAGAAAAACCCTCAATGTGAGATGAGATTGAAAGGATGTAGGAGCTCCTACAAGCGGGGAGTATTAGGGAAAAGGCTTGCTTTCTTTGGATTTTTGTGTTAGGAGGCGGGTACCACCGCTGACGCTCCGGCCCCCACCCAACCAGGGCGGGGCCCTGTCCCCGGATTCAATGCCTCACCATCCGTCCGCTAAAACGCAAGCAAAGTCTCTTTACAAATGCCTTAAAGTAAAATGCAGCCTAAACTTCGCCTAACTAGTAACAGGTTATTTCGAACGACTCCTCTATTTTGCAAAAGAAAAACTTCCTATAAATAAGAAACAAATATGCCGCCAAAAGGAACGAATCAAAAAGACAGATGTGAAATAAATTTTTGAATTCTCCCATTTTTCTAATAGGAAAAATTCATTTCGTACTGTTAATTTAGCGTATGAAAAGTATAAAATATCTTTCCACCATCTTAGCGATTCTACTCTTTACTGTGCTCGGACTCCAGGCAGGCTCTGTAGGTTCTGACTGCACAATGAAAGGAAAAAAGTTATACGGAAAAGTGCAGTTCGTTACTAGTTTCCCCGATATCAAGGCGCAAGTTGTAACCAGTTTTCCAGATTTGAAAGTGCAGAAGGTAACATCCTTTCCGGATTCCTGCGGAAAATGGGAAGAAGTCACAAGCTTTCCAGATATTAAAGTGCAGATAGTCGATAGTTTCCCGGACATCAAAATCCAGTACGTAAATTCCTTTCCCGGAGTGAATTAAACAAGGTAGGAAACTACTACTTAGAATTCAAAATTTTCCAGGAAGAAAACAGGAGGATTCCAAGTATTCCTCTGTAGGAGCTCCTACAGAGGAATAAGAAATCTACTTGCTAAAAAAAGAAATTTATGAAATGAGGCGGGTACCACCGCTGACGCTCCTGCCCCCACCCACACAGGGTGGGGCCTCTCTCCAATAGGCTCCGATTTTTCCCGATTTAACTTTGACACCTAAGTTTGGCTAAGGATTGTTCTATTTAAGATGATCTCTGGTCTTTTTGGCATGATTCATAAACTTGAAGTAGGAGCCGCACAGTTAGATGTGAACGGCGTCACTTACGAAATTACGATTTCGTTTAAAACATATCTTGAATTGAAGGAGCTCCTAAACCAAGGCAAGCACGAGGTAAGATTGGAAATTTTTCATTCCATCAACGAGCGAGGACAAAAATTGTTCGGCTTCTTACATTTAAAGGACAAAGAATTTTTTAAGGTGATCAAGGGTTTGCAAGGAATTGGCGAAATGACTGCTTTGAAAATTCTTTCTTTCTTCAACCCTTGGGAGCTATACCAGATTGTACTTTCAGGAGAAGCAAAAGATCTAGAAAAAATTCCGAAAGTAAAAGCAAAAACATCCGAGAAAATTTTCTTTGAAGTCAGACAAAATCTGAAAAAATTAGAACTGTTTTTGGAAGGAACTCCTGCGGATCCTCTACCCACTAATATCGATAAGGCATCTTTACCTTCTCCGAAAGACCGTTTTAAAGAAACAAGCATACAGGCACTGATTCAACTTGGGTTCGATGAAAAATCGGCGCAAAAGGAAGTCGAAAAGGTTCTCGCAAAAAACTCGTTTGATGACACAGGCGAACTAGTCAGAGAGATATTAAAAAGCTTGTAGTTCTAGTCGGATTCGATCTACTTCCTTAGCGCTTCTAGAAGAAATTCACAGGGAGAAAAGTGAGATGGAACTGGATACTAAATCGATTCTCGCGGCGGGTGTAAAAGGCTCGGCAACAATTTTTGCCTACGCGATTGGTTTTCTAGCTTTAGGCTTCTTTTTGAATCTGATTCTACTGGCTTTCTTAATTCCGGAAATGTCTTCCTTAATCTCGAATCTAGGTCCACTTCCTATTGCTCGGGCCGGCGGAATCGGGGCTATCATCGCGTTATTTGTGATCATGCTCTATATGTGGCCTGTTCTACTGATCATTCTGATCTTCGTCTTGGTATTTCCCGGACTCTATTTTATTTTTGGCAAAAAACATGGAGTTAGCAAGGCGCTACACTCTGCAATCAACTCAAACAAAGGGCCCATTACTGATTATTTGTCATCCAAGTTAGGTGAAAAGATCTCTTCCAAAATGAAATCCCAAGATCAGAATAAACAAGGATCTGATCGTTGGAAGTCTTTGCAAGAAGCCGTTCTTAAATTGGAAGATGTTCCAAATCCGCTTAGATTTCTGCTAAAGTCTCTTTTGCAAAAAATACGTCTGGCAGATGCAGTTCAAAAGCTCGCGGAAAAATCCAAAGAAGGTAGCAGTGAATTGAGCGAAGCAGAACTGAAGGAGATACTTAAGAACAATATAGACCAAGCAATTCAGGAAAACCTCTTCGTTCCTGAATTAAACTGGTTGTACATCCTGCTTTCCATAAACTTTGCTACTTTTCTATTCCTAAAAATCTGGTTCTAAGTCAGTTAAACTCTGAATCTCTTTGGTGCAGCCCTTGGTCTAGTAAACCATAACTCCAGAAGATAGAGCCCCTACTTTCGACAAAGGAAGGGCATCCCGGTATCCAAACACCCCGTTGACATCCTAGACATTGGTCCGTCGGAAATCCTTTTTACCGAAAGGGAATGGACAGGAAATTCCAAGATAAAATCCTTTGAAAAAGCACTTCGAAAACATCATTAAAACAATAGAAAAGGCTAATTCATGAAAATTCACGAGTACCAGGCAAAGGAAATCCTGAGACGCCATAACGCCAAGGTTCCCTTCGGTGTAGTTATCGATAGAAAAGAAGAAGGCACCAAAGCCTATGACGAAGTTTCCGGAAAGACGGGAACACCTGTAGTTGTCGTAAAAGCTCAAATCCACGCTGGTGGACGCGGAAAAGGAGGCGGTGTAAAAGTAACTAAATCCAAAGAAGATGCACTCGCCGCAATCGACAAGATATTGGGAATGCAACTTATTACACCTCAAACTGGAGCGGAAGGAAAAAAAGTTCTAAAAGTATATTTGGAACAGGGAATCAACATCGCAAAAGAATATTATCTAAGTATCCTTTTAGATAGATCCATCCGCAAGACCATAATCATGGCATCTACTGAAGGCGGTATGGAAATCGAAGAAGTAGCGGAACACACTCCCGAAAAGATATTAAAGATCGCAATCGATCCCGGAATCGGACTTCAAGCGAACCAGGCATCTCAATTGGCCTTTGATCTAGGACTTCCTGTGGAAGCTCATAAGTCTTTCAAAGCACTTCTCTCAGCGATTTATCAGGCATACATCAAAGAAGATGCATCTTTATTAGAAATTAACCCTCTGATCCTTACCAAAGAAAACGAAATCATTGCCGGAGATTGCAAGATTGACTTGGACGAAAACTCCATGTATCGTCATCCGGACAATGCAGCTTACAGAGATATTACTGAGGAAGATCCTTTAGAAGTTCAAGCTTCGGAGTACAACATCAACTACGTTAAGTTAGATGGAAACATAGGTTGCATGGTCAACGGTGCTGGTCTAGCGATGGCTACTATGGACATAGTAAAATTGGCCGGAGCAGAACCAGCGAACTTCCTTGATGTGGGAGGCGGAGCGAACGTAACCACTGTTACGAACGGATTCAAACTAATCTTAGGTGATCCGAACGTAAAAGGGATTTTCGTAAATATTTTCGGAGGAATCGTTCGTTGTGATCGAGTCGCAAACGGTATCATAGAAGCTGCAAAGGCAGTAAATATCCATGTCCCGTTAGTAGTTCGCTTAAAGGGCACGAACGCAGAAGAAGGAAAACGCATCCTAAACGAGTCCGGGCTGAACATCATGGCAGTCGAGGACCTGAGACAGGCAGCTGCAAAAGTAGCAGCCTCGATTAAGTAAAAAGAAGATAGACGAAGGAAATCATTTCAAATGGCAGTTTTAGTAGATTCCAATACTCGAGTTGTAGTTCAAGGTATCACCGGTAAAGAAGGAACCTTCCACGCGACTCAAATGTTAGAGTACGGCACCAAAGTAGTCGCCGGTGTTACTCCTGGAAAAGGCGGACAGAAAGCAGACCTAACCGGAAAAGCAGTCCCTGTCTTTAACTCCTTAAAGGATGCGATGAAAAATGAAGGAGCAAATGCTTCGATCATTTTCGTTCCTCCTCCATTCGCAGCTGATGCAATTTTAGAAGGAATCGCAAATGAAATTCCTTTGATTGTTTGTATAACAGAAGGAATTCCTACACACGATATGCTTAGAGTATATAGCGTGCTCAGAAATTCCAAATCCAGACTGATTGGACCAAATTGTCCCGGAATTATATCACCAAAATATAATGTAAAAATGGGAATTATGCCTGGCTTTATCCACCAGGAAGGAAACGTCGGAATCGTATCTCGCTCCGGAACCCTAACCTATGAATCCGTAGCACAGCTAAGCGTAAACAACCTTGGCCAGTCTACAGTGATCGGAATCGGCGGAGACCCTGTACCTGGAATGAACCACACTGAAGCGGTTAAGTTGTTAAACGAAGATCCAGAGACGAAAGGTATCGTGATGATCGGAGAAATTGGCGGCACTTCCGAAGAAGAAGCTGCTGACTATATCAAAAAGAATGTCAAGAAGCCTGTGGTCGGATTTATTGCAGGACAGACTGCTCCTCCGGGCAAACGGATGGGACATGCCGGTGCGATTATCAGCGGGGGCATGGGAACTGCGTCTTCGAAAATGAAAGCTATGCAAGAAGCTGGAATTCATGTTTGCCAGTCTATTGCAGAAGTCGGTGAAAAAATGAAGAAGGCTTTGGGATAAATCCAGGGTCTTAGAAAAGCAAACGAAGGAGGAATTCGTGAGTACTATCCTAATGAAATCGGAAATGAAACAGCATCTAAAAGTTTTGGTCCTTTTCTGGAGCGCGATTCTCCTCCTTTCTGGTTCCGGCTTAATGGCAGAATCGATTCCAAGTACGGAGCCTGTCACAACAGTTACTCCTGTGGGAGGTCGCCAATTGAAACTAACGACCGAGGAAGCAGTAAAACGCTCTTTGGACAGTAACTTTCAGCTGCAGAATCTAAGATACGAGTTGGTAAAGACTGATTCCGGCTATTTGAAAGCAGAGTCAAAATACTCCTGGAAACTCATAGCAGATGGAACCTTTCGCCAAAACAATCTTCCTTTCAACCAAAACAATATCTTTACTGGAACGAAGATTTCGGACGACACGATTAAAGGCGGGCTCGAAAAAACGTTTCGAGCTACCGGAACTTATTTCAAAATAGAAACCGGAACAAGACGATTCGACTCCAACGCATTCGAACAAAGTAATGCGCTTACCTCGAGCTTTAGAGGACTAGCGCTACCTCCTTTGTACACCGGATTTATCACTACTACGATTAGCCAAGACCTATTGAAGAACTCCTTCGGATACAAAGGACGTAACGAAGAAAAGATTTTGGACAATCAATCTCAAATCGCAAAAAATCAAGTTTCATTACAGATTTCTCAAGCGATCGTAAATTCCTTGGTGGATTTTTGGGACTACTCAGTAAAGCTCAGAGCTCTAAAAACTTATAAGCAATTGCAAGAGAATACCCGCAATATTCGAAACCTAACGATCCGAAAACAAGGCTTGGGTCTCTCTGAAGGATTCGAAGTGAATCAGTGGAATTCTCTACTTGCACAGGCCGAAAGCCAACTCGAAACCGCCACTTTACAAAAGGACGAAGCAAAGAGAAAATTGATACGAAGTCTGAAGTTAGAATCCGGAATCGAGCTCTCGGAAGACACAGATCTTTTGGAAGAATTATTAGAAAAACCTGATTTTGCAAAAGACATAGAGACCGCTTATCAAAAAAGAGCGGACTATCAAAACGCAATTCGAGATAAAGAGAACGCCGAGTTAGTGCTTAAGAACTCTAAAAACGACCAATTGCCTACTCTGACCCTATCCGGTTCAGTATCTTCTCAGGCTCAGACTTTGGTGTCACCGAATCGGAATTATTCGGATACGGATAATGGAATACAGTCTTTTAAATATAAGGATTACCAAGGTCAGGTCAAATTTTCCTATCCTATCTTGGATAAGGGAGTTTTTGCCACAAGGAGAGATTCCGAGATTTCGGTTCATCAAGCTTCCTTAAAGGAACAGGAAGTCAAGAACGAAGTCCGAGATGATGTAAGAGGTCGAATAGACTCTCTGGAAGCAAGTTACCGAATCTATAAGAATTCAATCGTAACGGAACATGAAACGATGAACTACTACAATGGAGTTTTGAGAAGCTTTAGGCAAGGGAGAGCCGACGCGGTCGCTGTAAAGAACGCATTGGATACTTTAGTTCGCGATCAACTTGCTCTAACTCAAGCAAAAGTGAATTTCAATATCGATCTGATGAGATACTACGTAGCCAAAAACGTATTATTGGAGCGTTTCGATTTGAGTGCGGATAAACTAATTCCAATAATAGAATAATCAGTCATCTCCTTGAAGCGCGGATTTATTTTCTCACTCATCGGTTTCGTTTTCTTCGTAATTATAGTTTCCATCGTTTGGTACAATTGGCCCAAACCATCGGACACAATTTACGAAGACTTTCGGGATCAAGAATGGGAAAGCGTAATTAAGCAGGTCCGTGCTTTACCGGAACCTTCTCCTTACGATCTATTGTACGCTTCTCAATCCTTATTGTTTTACAATGCAGGTCTTAAGGAATTAGATCCGGAGGATCAGCTCAAGTCAGCGAACAAATTTTCGCAAAAGTTTAAAATACAATATACCGAATCCGAAATCGCCGGTAACAAATTTCCGATTTTTGAAGATCCATTCATTGGCAAACTAGCCAAGAAAAGTTTCCTAAGAAGCAAAGCCTTGGTCGCCCGTCTGGAAAATGCGGCCGAATGGGACAACGCGGAAACTTTGGCTAAATATATTAGGGAATTATTAAGCATAAATCCACTTCCAATACTTCCGTCTTATTCTACAGCACTCAAAAACAGTCTAAAAAGCGATCGAATTACGAAGCTTTCCGAATCGGACCGCAGTGAATTAGGCGAAATTCTCGGCTTCCTATCTACTCGAGAAGATTCTAATTTTTTCTCTGGAAGATTAAAGAACACTGGAGAAAATACCAATTTGAGAATCGGCCCCGGAACAGAGAACCCGGGAAAAGCAAGGTTGAAGAAAGGTGCAATCCTCTATGTGTTAGACAAGGATCCTAGGATAGAGACCATTTCCGGAAAAAAAGGAAACTGGATCCAAGTCTACATTCCTGAATCTGCACTTTCCGGCTGGATGTTTTCGACATTTACAGAAGAAGAACCTTTCTCTAACGAAAAAAGCCAAGCAATGGTTTCGAAGTACACCGAATCCGAAAAAAGCAAAGCTTGGGACTTCGCTTATTGGGACGAAAACTCTCCTCCGTTCGGATTTTTCGGGAAATATATTCAGACAGAAAAGTTAGCCATAGACGGAGATTACGGAATTGTAATCTATGGATCCGAAAAAAACGATTATCAGGAATTGTGTAGACTCATAGAAGAACCGTTTCGCTCTTTGGAGTTTAAGATCCAATACTTAAGCGGTGAAGAAACAGTTCCAGTGTTTAGATTGTATGCCGGTCAATCCGGAAGTTGGAATCATGCCTACCAAATCGATCTTGACAGGGAATCGATCTATATAAATAGGAACAAATATATCCTGGAAAACAAAAGCGATTCTCGTAACTTCCAAATCCAAATCGCACAAAACGCAAACTCTCAGTCTGCTTCTTTGTTCATCGAAGAAAAAGCGGTAGTACAGGGAATTCGCCCGGAGCAAGGATTTGAAAGTTCGGATGAGACCAGATACAAACTTTGTCTGCTGCAATCAAAAGAGAAAAACAAATCGAATCTAGCATTATTTCGATTTAGATTTTTATACTAAATTTGTGAATTAGGAATAGAAAGGAGGGCCCGGTGCCAACCTACGACTATAAATGTAAAACCTGTAATCAAGTGTTTGAACACATTCAATCTATGAAGGACGACCCTTTAGAGGAATGCCTCTGTGGCAAAGCTGGCAAAGTAGAAAGAATGATTTCGTTCGGCGGAGGAATCATATTCAAGGGATCCGGTTTTTACGTAACCGATTATAAGTCGAATTCTTCCGACGGATCATCGACACAAAAAAATACGAACAGCACTGAGACGAGTTCTGGAAATTCAAGCAACTCTTCTGGAAGTTCCAGTAATAACTCGGCGCAGTCCTAAATCGTCTGAATTTGCGTATTAAAAGTAAGTAATATAAGATTGGGACGCTTAGGAATCTTGGCTGGCGGAGGAGAACTTCCGCATATCGGAATGAGGGAGGCTCTTGCCTCCGGAGAAGATCCCGTCTTTTTATCCATCATAGAATCCGACTTTCAATCCGGAGAATATCCGGAAAGAGAATACCCGATTCATATCGCAAAAATCGGAGGATTGATCAAAGCGTGCAAAAAGCTCAAAGTCGATCGTTTGCTTTTGCTCGGAAAAGTAAAAAAAGAGATTATCTTTAAGAATCTAAATTTTGACCTAAAGGCGCTCGCTCTGCTGGCCAGGATGGTCAATCGTCACGACTACTCAATTTTCCGCACGATCGCAGAGGATTTCGAAAAAGAAGGAATCCAAATCATATCTCAAAAAGTGTACCTTAAATCTTTGTTATTAAGCGAAGGCAGATACACAAAGCGACCTTTGGATAAACGCCAATTGCTGGATGTGGAATTCGGAATGGAATACGCCGAAAAAATCGCTTTGTTGGACATAGGCCAAACAGTCGTGGTACTGGATAAGTCCGTATTGGCGGTAGAAGCCGTAGAAGGTACAGATCAGGCGATACGGAGAGGAGGATCTTTTGCAAAGAAAGCAAAGGCAGTAGTTTGCAAAAGTTCCAAGCCTAGTCAGGATGACCGTTTCGATTTGCCGACCGTCGGAACAAATACCCTGTTAACAATGCATGAAAATCATTGCGAAATCTTGGCGCTCCGAGATTCAGAAACTCTAGTAGTAGATCCGGAAGAATTTATTCGCCTTGCCGAAAAACTCAAAATTCATATCCTCAGTATAGGCCGTGGTAACCTCTCGAAAATCAATCGCTCCCAAAAAAAACTCACGCATATCGGCTGAAACGATCTCGAAGAAAACATCCGAATCGGTAAAGACAGCAACCGGTGCCTCCAAATCCAAAGAACCGGTTCAACCTGTATTTTTGGTACTGGCTGGAGAACATTCCGGGGATCTGCTAGGTGCCGAACTTATCCGAGAATTAAAGAAAACAAATCCTGATTTTCAGTTCTTCGGTGTAGGAGGTCCTCGAATGATCGAAGAGGGCTTCGATTCCATAGAGAATATGGAAGAGCTTTCTGTCATCGGGTTCACTGCAATCTTATTCAAATACCGTTTTCTAAAAGCACTCATGGAGAGATTGGTTCAAACCGCAGTTCTCCGTTCCTGTACCCACGCGATCTTAGTCGACTATCCTGGATTTAATCTTCGTTTAGCTGCTCGCTTGAAAGCTCTTGGAATCAAAGTGATCTTCTACGTTTCTCCTCAACTCTGGGCATGGAAATTCGATCGGATTTATACAGTTCAAAAAAATGTGGATCTGATGTTGGTCTTATTTCCTTTCGAAAAAGATTTGTACGACCAATACGGAGTGAAGAGCGTCTATGTAGGACATCCTATCGCGATGAGGATCCGGGAAAAACTAAAGAAAGAAGCAGTTATCGCCCCGGGAGAGGAGAAGTCGACCAATCAGTTTATAGTCACTCTAATGCCTGGATCTAGGAGTTCCGAAATTCGAAGAGTTTTGGGAATCTTATTGGAGACAGCAAAATTGCTTCATACGGATTTGGAAGCAGAGAAAAAGAAAATAAAATTCTATCTACCGAATATCAACGTAAAGGAAGAAGAATATATTCTGACGAAGATCTCGGAAATCGAAGCAGTCCAGCCAGGACTAAAAATCGAGTATTATTTTGATCGTTCCTTGAGGGCAATTGAAGCTTCTGATCTTGTTCTGGTCACTTCAGGAACCGCCACATTAGAAGTAGTATATTTCGAAAAACCGATGGTGATTCTTTATAAAGTCAGCTTCCTCACTTACCTGATCGGTTCTAGATTGATTCGCACACCGTTTATCGGTCTCGTAAATATTCTTTCCGGAAAGGAAACCTGCAGAGAATTGATCCAGGCGGAATGCACACCCGAAGAGGCAAGAGAAGAATCTCTGAATATTTTGAAAAATAAGAGATACCGAAATCAGATGATCGAAGAAATACAAGCGGTCAAGTCGTCTCTCGGAGAAGAAAATTCTTCCAGAAATGCCGCTAAGGCTATCTTCAGGATGCTCAAAGAGCAATAGAAAATCTCAGCGCTCGTCTATATTCAAAAACTTGCAATTAAGGTTTCTGGATTCTTTCGAAGAAGTAAATTATAAACTTACTCTAAAAACAGCCTATTCTTTGAGGCATTCCTCAGAATTTTCGCGAAATTTTTGGCTAAAGAAAGTGGCGCTTTCAGAAGCTTGGTTCTGTATACTTCCGTTGGAGGAATAGCGCAGACTCGAACCATCAGATTGAGCATAACCAGTAGCTCTGACTGTTTCTGAATTCCAACTCAATTCTCTATAATAAGTGATCGAAGGGAGCACATTTTGCTCAAAGCTAAAATCAAATCCAGGGTTAAGAGGAAACGGAAAATCTGCAGTACCCTTCCAGCGATTTCCCATTAGCTTAACGTCCTGCACAATGTTTAGAGAATTATAAAGTGCAAGAGTATCATTGCCAAAGAAGCGAACCGTTCCGTTGACCGCGATTCTGTCTGGAACCAATTCTTTTCCGCAAAATCTAAATGCTGGCATCTTCCACGGAATTTCATTTGTTTGAAAGCGGATATCAAAGTATGGAGTATCGCTAGAATAGGTAAAGTTGGCAGAGGCTTCTGCCACAGTTTGTTCCTTGTCCAAAATCTTTGCATCAGCCCTGGACTGATAAGGAACCAATTTGGCAACGAACTCCAAGTTCCCTAAATTCTGGAATTCTCTTTTCAATCTAGATTCTTTACTCTTCCATTTCAAAGATCCGGTGGAAAATTCTAGAAAGTACTTAAAGATTTTGGTTCGGACAAATCGAATTTCTGGAATCAATTTCTCCATTCTAGTCTTGATATCTTCACGAACGCTTTGTCGGATGGTTCTATAAATTGGAAAATAATCTTCCAGGATAAACGAATCAGAAAGAACATCGAAATTAAAATCACCTTGCAGCGGATAGTATGCGACTCCATCTCCACGAATCGCTTTCTTGAATCCGAATTTGCCCTTTAGCTTCATACTAAAAGGAGAACCGAACTGGGTACCTTCCAGTTTTCCTTCGTACATTCCGTCGGACTTCCAAAAAATATCAGCGTACTGAAAACCTAGGTCCAAATTCGGATTTTTCCAGTGAAAGCCCAGAAGATTCAGGGTTCCTTCGGATTTCAGCCAGTCGTTGTAATTTCCGGTTTCGTAACCTTTCCAGTGCAATTTCAACTGACCATCTAACGAATCTAAGTCGACCGGAACCGGCAAAAAAGAGCGAAAATTAGAGATATTAGAAAGTGCAAGAGACAAATCCCAGGTTCTCAAACCTTTCTCCCCCCTACCCTTTTGCAGCTCAAGATTCCCGTCTTCTGTCCTAAAAATATGAGTTTCTTTTAATGTTTTTTCCTTGGAGATGTAAAACCATTCGTGTTCTAAATCTACGTCTTTCCATTCCAAAGGTTCTTCCTGTAGCGGAATCTCCTGTAAGACGATTCCGCTAACTTTAGAAAACTCGGTCTTTCCCTGGACCTTGAAGTTCTCTCCTTCTTGCTCCAAAAAGCAGGTGCCTGATATTTTTCCGGATTTTGGAAGAAAAGGAGAAAGAGAAGAATACAATCCACCCACTGGCTTTGCTTTTGCATTACGAAATTCTAATTCTAATCTGGAGGAATTAGAACCGATCCTAGTTTCAAACGATCCCTTTAGATAACGGAAACCTGGCCAGGGTAAAAGAGAATCGGAAATCTCTATCCTTACCCACTCTCCTTCTTTGCGAATTAAAAGGTCAACGCCGGTTACTTCCTCAAGTAAATTCGATTCGCCTTTAAAAATGGAGATGGTTGTGTTATCGAGTCTGATTTCCGGGATATTGATTTTCTGGATATATTCCAGCAACTTTCCAGAAATTTTGTCCTCCATATTCAACTCTATCTGAGCATTTTTGACTCGTATCGCTTTTACGGAGGGATTTCCTTTCAGAACTCCGCGTAATACTAGTTCTACTTTATTTGCTTTGAAGAGCAAATGCTGGGAAACAAAATCCTCTTCGTTTGAGATTTTCAGATCTTCGATGAAGACGTGATTTGGAAATTCGTATTCTACGATTCCGAGGGCAACTGCTCTACCCAACTCGACATTGATAAATTCTCTGGATATTTCTTTGAGCGCCCTGATATCGAGAACTCGATGCACAAAGTACCATTCGGTTCCTTCCTTGGCTCCAAACAGAATCGCACCTAACAGTAGCGTGATGAATGAGAATCTTCGAAAAGCCGGAAGCTTCAGTACGTGCTTCGTAGTCCTGAAAAGTATCTTGAGTGTATAAAGGACTGCCCTCGGGACAAGGATCGAGACTTCAACCCTCTCCCTTCGCAAATTAAGAAATTTTGGTATTGTAAAGTAGACTCGTACTAACGCTGGAGTACTTGACCGAGTGTTTCCTGCATTGTGCGTAGTGTCTGACTTTCCGGAAACTTCAGTAGTCCTTCTTCCAGAATCATCTGACATCTTTTAAATTCCTTAATCCGATAGAAACTGATTGCAACAGTCTCGTAATAGAAGAGATCCTTTTCAAAATCCTTTTCTTTGGAAGCTCTTCCAAGAATTCCAAGCGCCTGACCGTACTTTTCTTCCTCAAAATACGCCTTTGCCCACATTTTTCTGCGATTTGCGGATTCAAAGTCACGATCTACATTGTCCGATTTGCGAAAATGAACGATTGCATTCTCATAATCATTGATTCCGAAATAAGCAGAACCAAGTAAATGGTCCAGATGCTGTATATTTTTTGCTTCTTTTGAATTCTGAATCTCTTTCAGTACGAGAGATGCTTCCTTGTAGGATTCGATTCTAAGATAGAGTTTTGCTTTTTGTAGGAGGTAATCGGAGCGTTTCTTGTCGTCGAGGTTTTGGTCGGAGAGATGTGAATCTATAATTTGAATCTCCGCTCGGACTTGGGACTCTAAATCCGAAGAAACACCATGCTCTCTCTGTGCACTAGCACAGGAGACTAGTAGTGTGCTCCCCAGTAAGAGTATCAGCGCGTATTTGCCCATTTTCATTAACCCGTTTTCAATTTTTCGAGCTCTTGGAGAAAGTCTTCTGTCTCCTGCTGCCTGGTTTCCTCATTTGAGTACCAATCCAGGGTCTCCGGTTCGATCTCTTTTAAGAACCGAGACGGCTCTGAAGCTAATTGCTCCCCAAATTTGCGGCGGTTTGCGGCTCCTGTCAAGCATAAATGGCTCTTGGCACGGGTCATGGCCACATACATCAAACGCCTCTCTTCGTCTATGGACTCGCTCTCAAGCGCGACCCTTCCGTTTGGAAGAATCCCTTCCTCCAAGCCGACCACGTAGACTGACTCAAACTCTAATCCCTTAGATTGGTGGATGGTCAATAGCTGGATCCGGTTGTCTTCTTTCTCATCAGAAGGTTCGTCTTCCATTAACATCGCAAGTCGGTTAATAAAATCGAAGAGGGTTGGCTTTTCTCCAGACTCGTTGTTTTCTTCGAAAAACGCGAGCATGTTCACCAACTCTGAAAGGTTGAAGATTCTTGCCTTGGCAACTTTCTCTTCCTTCTCTTCCAAAACGATTTCCTTTTCCAGGCCCAAATCTCCGATCAATTCGCGCAGTGCAAAAAAGAGCCTGGGAGAACTGGAAAACTTTTTTTTGTATTTTTCGATAAGATTTACGAAGTTGTAGATCTCCGAAGCGATCTTTCGATTCAAACTAGGCAGGAAATCCGGAGATTCACACACACGAAATAATACTTCATATAACGATTCTTTAGTATGAGAAGCCTTCTCATGAATCAAAGAAATGGATCCTGCACCGATTCCGCGTTTTGGATAATTGATAATTCTGAGTAAGGATGCATCGTCCTTCTGGTTCGCGATGATTCGAATGTATGAGATCAGATCTCTTACTTCCTTTCGATCAAAGAAATTGTATCCTCCGACTACTTTATAAGGCATGTCGCGGGCGCGAAAGGTTTCCTCGAATGGTCTAGATTGAAAATTGGTTCTAAACAGAATCGCGATCTGAGATCCCCTCCTGCACTCTTTGACAATCTCTTCGCGAATACAATCAGCTATGTACTCAGCTTCGTCTTTTTCGTCCAGCCTCTCTACATAGCGAACCTTTTTACCGGAAGGAATTCTAGAATACAACTCTTTGGAACGTCTAGATAGATTGTGTCGAATTAGTGAGTTCGCTGCTGAGACAATGATTTCAGTAGAGCGATAATTTTCCAAAAGCCGAATGACAGTCGCGTTCGGAAAATCCTTTTCGAATCCAAGGATCAAGCTCACATTGGAGCCTCTGAAAGCGTAAATAGATTGGTCGTCATCCCCGACTACACATAGGTTTTCCGAATTCCCCATAAGTGCACGTAGGAACTCATACTGGGTGTTGTTCGTATCCTGAAATTCGTCCACCATGAAGTATTGGAATTTCTTGTTGTATTCTTCCCTCACCTCTTCAAAGTCCTTTAACAATTTGGCCGGGAGATTAATGAGGTCGTCAAAATCTACAGAGTTCTGCTCCTTTAAAGTTTCCTGATATAGATGGAACAACGAGGCGGCCGCTTGGTCTCCTTCATTCAAAGAAGAACGCAGGGAATCCATGTAATCGTCACCCGAGTTCTTGATTCGAGAAATCTTTCCCAGTATTTCGAGAACCTGGGCTCTCTTTGCCTCGATCTTTTTTGAGACAAGTAGACTCGTAACTAAACCTTCTTGGTCGCTACCGTTTAAAAGTAGAAAAGGCTGCTTGTATCCCAATTTCTCAATATGCTTTTTAAGAATATTCAGTCCAAGAGAATGAAATGTAGAAAGAACGATCCCTTTGAGTAGATTTCTAGGCACCAGTTTTCTGACTCTCTCTCCCATTTCCTTCGCGCTCTTATTAGTAAAGGAAAGAGCTACGATCTTAGAGCCAGGGATATGGTGGTCCTGGATCATGTGTGCGATCCGATTAGAGATAACGCGGGTTTTTCCGGATCCCGCTCCTGCAAAAATTAAGAGTGGCCCATTTACGGTTTGGACCGCTTTTTCCTGTTCTGGATTTAGCCTCATGGAAACATGGGACATAATTCGCGCTTTTACTGTACTGTCAACCTCGTACAGGCAAAGGTTTGCAGGAAGGAACACCTTCCACATCTTGGAGGAATCAACCTTATGGAAACATTCGATCCAGAGAAATACCGCCCTGAACAAGGACTTTGGAAGCAAAGCAACCCCAGAATCCTAAATGAAACCCCGATTTTCAAGTTAGTCGCGAATCACACCGAATCTCCGGATGGAGCAGTTTCTAAAGATTTTTTTCATCTGCAATCCAAGGATTGGGTGAATGTGATCGCGCTTACTCCAGAAAACGAAATCATTCTGATCGACCAGTACCGTCACGGATTGCACAGATATTCTTTGGAGATTCCTGGTGGAATTGCGGACAAATCCGGAATCTTAGAATCTGCACAAGCTGAGCTGAAGGAAGAGACCGGCTTCGTCTCCGACGACTGGGAATTTTTAGGAAAGGTTTCAGGAAATCCGGCGGTATTTAACAACTGGTGTCATACTTTCATCGCAAAAAATGTTCGCTCCACCGGAATTCGAGAATTGGATGATAGCGAACAAATAAGAGTTTTCACTTATCCTCTCGAGAAGGTCCCCTCTTTGATCGAAAAACAGCTCTTGCACCATGGGATGATGGTCGCCGCGTTAGGGATGTACTTTCTAAAATATCCGCTTACAAAAACAAAAATAAATTAGGACTGCTTAATGAGAAAATTCTCTTTTTCTAAAAAACCTTTCGAATCTCTTGCGATTCCGGAATTCAGAACTTTTCTATTAGGAAAAATGTTGATCACGATCTCATTCGTTCTGCAATCCACGATCGTGTTCTGGCAAATCTATCAGATCACCGGAGATAAACTTAGCCTTGGATTAATTGGGCTAACGGAAGCGATTCCATCGATTGCAGTATCCTTTTTTTCAGGATTGGTAGTGGATAGTATTCCGAGAAAAAGAGTCATCTTTTTTTCACTCGGACTGCTGACCCTCTGTTCTTTATTCCTTTTTTGTTATACACTTCCGCAGTTTTCTTGGATTATAGAAACGTATAAAGCCTTTCCGGTTTATTCCGTTATCTTTTTATCCGGGATTGCCAGAGGATTCTTGAGCCCGAGCGTGGCTGCATTTCAGACACAATTGGTTCCAAAAGAAGTATTTCCAAATGCTGCTACCTGGAGCGGTATCGTTTGGCAGACTTCTGCAGTTTTGGGTCCTTTCTTGGGAGGATATCTCATAGGTTTCTTAGGAATCCAAGCAGCCTACTTTACGGATTTATCATTGATGGTTTTAGCATTAGGCCTGCTCGTTCTTGTTCCCGGAAAACCTTTACCGGAGCAAGGACCCAAGGAATCGATGATTGAGAGCTTGGCTTCAGGCTGGAAATTTGTATTCGGTCACCAAATCATTCTCGGAGCAATTAGCCTCGACCTGTTTGCTGTTTTATTCGGAGGCGCGATGGCTCTTCTCCCCGCTTTCTCTCAAGAAATCCTAAATTTGGGACCGCAAGGATACGGAATTCTGAGAATGTCGCCTGCTCTCGGGGCAGTACTATGCGCACTCTTTATTGCGGCCAATCCTCCCAAAAAAGATTCTGGAGTCTTACTCCTTGGCTGCGTATTTGGATTCGGATTGAGTATGATTGTGTTTGCAATTTCCCAAAATTTCTATCTTTCTGCATTGGCACTGGTTTTGAGCGGGGCCTTCGATATGGTTAGCGTAGTAATTCGGCATACGATCGTGCAAATGTATACGCCCGAGCATATGAGAGGAAGGGTTTCGGCGGTAAATAGCATATTTATCGGATCTTCTAACGAAATCGGAGCATTCGAGTCCGGTGTGGTAGCAGAATGGATGGGCCTCGTTCCATCGGTCGTTTTCGGAGGTGCAATGACTTTGCTCACAGTTTTATTTGTCGGGGGCATCGCTCCTAGATTAAGAAAATTGCATTTAAAGGATATTACCGGTTAAAATCCAATCCCATAAATCGCAGTTAGGAATTCGTTTCGAAGCAAAAGGTTTGATTAAAAAATTTTAATAGAATGGAAAACGTACTTACACAACAAGAAGCGATGATTAGGTCCAAAATTATTTCGGACGTAAATTATTCGATCCAAATCGAGTTAGAAAAAAATTCCTCCGAATATAAAGGAGATACTACTCTTCATTTCATATATTCCGGAAACGCAAAGGGAAGTCTCAAAATCGATTTTGTTTCCAAGCAAGTTGAATTGGTCTGGCTTAACGGCAAGGAAGAGAAGAAATTTGAAAAGCAGGAATCTCATCTCCTCCTGCCCTCGGAAGGCTTAATCCAAGGTACGAACGAACTTAGAATCAAATATAGAAACTCCTTCGATACTACCGGCTCTGGTTTTCATAAGTTCCAGGATCCTTCGGATCTGGCCGAATACATGCATACAGATTTCGAGCCATTTGAAGCACATAGGTTATTTCCTGCCTTCGATCAACCAGATCTAAAAGCCACATACCAATTAGAAGTTAGGGGACCGAAAGATTGGGTGTACATTCACAACACCATGCCGAGCAAAGAAGAGGACCTGGATTCGGATCGAAAAAGAATTCAGTTTGCACCAACAAAAAAATTTTCCACCTACTTATTTGCTCTAATCGTCGGACCTTATGCGATCTGGGAAGACAATGCGAACGGAATTCCACTCCGTATTCTTTGCCGCAAATCGTTATCCCAATATATGGATGCCAAGAATATTTTCGCGATCACGAAAGAGGCATTCTCCTTCTTGCAAGATTATTTTAAGGTAAAGTATCCTTACAAAAAATATGACCAGATTTTCGTGCCTGAATTCAATATGGGTGCAATGGAAAATGTAGGAGCCGTTACTTTTTCCGAAAATTATATCTTTCGAGGTCCCAGAATCTACTCAGAGTATTTGAATCGTGCCAATACCATCTATCATGAGATGGTTCATATGTGGTTTGGAAATTTGGTCACGATGAAATGGTGGAACGATCTTTGGCTGAACGAAAGTTTCGCGGACTATCTGTCCTACTATTCTATGTCTCACGGAAAACTTTTTTCGGACGCATTAGAACATTTTTATGTAAGAGAAGAATGGGCTTACAGAGAGGACCAACTTTCTACTACCCATCCTATCGCAGGAAAAGCGGAGAATACTATCGAGGCGATCAGTAATTTCGACGGTATTTCGTATTCCAAAGGCGCATCTGTGCTGAGGCAACTCATGTATTACGTGGGGGAAGAGAAATTCAGGGAAGCAATGAATATCTATTTCGGTAGGCATGCAGAAAAGAATACTGTACTTTCCGATTTTCTAAATTGCATGTCCGAAGTAAGCGGAATCGACGTGAGGGGCTGGAGCCAGGAATGGCTCGAAACGACCGGAGTGAATACTCTCCTTACCTCTCAAAAGAACAGAAAGCTTTTTATCCGGCAAAACGGGTCGGATCAAAACGGACTTCTAAGAACGCATGCCTTACAGACAACACTTTATTCAGAAGTAGAAGGCAATCTAAAAGAGGTCTGGAGAAAGCGCCTGGTCATAAAAGGCGGGGAAACATTACTCGAGGAAGATATCAAAATAGGCGAAAAGGATCTCTTACTGTTAAACACAGAAGATTACGCTTATGCCAAAACATATCTTCAGAAAAGTACGATTCCATTATTAAGAAAATCGTTACATACACTTCCAGATCGTTTTGCAAGGAGAATCGTTTGGGGTAGTTTATGGCAAATGGTGAGAGACGCGGAGATTTCTCCCCTGGTCTTTCTCGATTTAGTATTCGAGCAAGGGTTAAAAGAGCAAGACTTATCCGTTCGGAACAGCCATATACTTTCCAAGGCTCTTTCTATCATCTCCAATTATCTTCCGGAGACAGAAAAACAAAAGTGGTCAACAAAGTTGAATTCGGTTGCGAAGGAAAACCTGAAAAAAACAGGCAATGGAGAGCAAGAGCTGATTCTCTGGTTTCGAATTCTGGAAAACACTTCGAGAGAAAAAGAGCAATTAGGATACCTCAAAGACCTTCTATTAGGAAAACAGAATATAGAGGGGCTTCATATAGACCAAGAGAGACGCTGGACCATTATCGCGAGACTCTCTGCCTACGGGGACACGGAAAGCTCTCAGCTGATTGCCGAAGAAGAAAAACGAGACAAATCAGATTTAGGAATCAAGAAAGGATTTTTCGCTCGAGTTTCTGCACCGGATAAAACGGTCAAAGAGGAGGCTTGGAGACGTTTTCAAAATCCGGGAGAAAAAGATTCTACCGACATGCTTAGGTTTGGAATGAGAGGATTTCAATGGGACCACCAAAAAGAACTTCTTTCCTCCTATGTTGACCGCTTCTTTTCCGAAGTGGTTCAGGTATACAAATCCAGAGATCCTCACTTTTCTTCTGCCTTTGGACATTTGCTTTTTCCAATGTTCCAGCCCAATGAAAAACTATTACAGAAAACGGAAAGCTTTCTAAAAGAACAGGAAAAACTGCCGGGACTACTTAAGAAAGATCTAATGCAGCAAAGAGACGAATTGAAGCGCATCCTTCGGATTCTCGGATCTATTTCGTAGCGCCAAGAAGGAATACTGGTTCCGAAAAAGAAGTGGGGAGCCCCCGCCCTGTATTGGGTGGGGGGAGTGGCTCGTGGGAAACCCGCGGGATCCCAATACCATAAAACCTCCTTTTTATCAAGTGGAAAATCCGAGCCAGATCTTTGTAGGAGCTCCTACAAACTGTAGTTACTCTTTTCCCAGGCTTCCAGCCTGCTATCCATTACTTTGAACCAAAGAGCGGGAATCAAAGCAATCAGAACCATGATCTCATATCCAAATGGAAGCTGCGGGCTTTCTTCAAAATGCCGCAATGCGGAATAACGCCTTCCTGCGTTTGCGTGATGATCGGAATGTCTCTGTAACTGAAAAAGAAACGCATTAGACAAAGCAAAGTTTTGATTCCAAGAATGGATCGGAAGAACCTTTTCGAATTTTCCGGGAGAGACTTCCCTTCTTTTAAGCCCATAATGCTCGATATAATTTACTAGCTCCAACAAAGTGAACGCAATCCAACTCTGAAACAAAAAGAAAAGAAGGACCTCCCACTTAAACTGACCTGTGAGAGTAGTAAAAAAACTTAAAATAGAACCTATGAATAGAGCGGGAAACAATAAAGAAAGTAAGAATTCATTTTTAAATGTCCAAACACCTAAACCTTGCTTTGCGAGCCTTTTCTTTTCCAAATTCCATGAATTAGAAAGGCTTCCCAATAAGGTCCTTGGATAAAATCGAAAAAAGGATTCCCCTTTTCTGCTCGTCGCGGGATCTTCGAAGGTAGAGACATTTACATGATGTCCTCTATTGTGCTCTATGAAAAAATGCATGTAGCAGACAGTTACTAAGATGCATTTCGAATAGAACTGCTCTATTTTGCTGTTTTTGTGACCGAGTTCATGTGCAACTGTGATTCCGATTCCACCAGTGGTAATGCCGATAGAGAGTCCGAAGGCTACCCATTCCAGCCAACCTAAGCTGTTCGTCTGAACCTGCCATAAAGCCCAAAGTATCAGGCCAAGCTGAACCCATGCCCATACATAAGTAACGAATCTAAAGTAAAATTCATTCTGAAGAGCTCCTACTAAGGACTCGTCTGGATTCGAAGAATCCGCTCCTATAAATACATCAAGAATCGGTAATATACCAAACACAATACCGACCGTCAGAAAATTAAAATTTCCGCCTAAATAGTATCCAAGGACTGCTACCGCAGGCACAAGAAATGCGATTAGGAAACTATATTTTTTTAACTTACTCATCTCATCATTCTCCTTCTTCGATCGCAAAGGCGAAGTCGGGGAAAACTTTCTCTTCCTAGTTCTCCGCTTTACTCGAAGGTTCGAAAAGATTGATATTGGTCATAAGAGGCCAAAGAGAATGCAGAATGTGGAACGTACTCCTGAAATCCACAATTCTGGTTTCAAGCATCCTTTGAAATACTGTACCGATCAAAATTCCGAAAAACATATTTTCCAGATCTTTGCTTCCAATTCCAAGATGCGCTCGGATCGATTCCCGATAAATCTTAGAGCATTCTTCCAAAATTCTGGACTCGTCTTTCAAGGAATCATGCCGGTAAACATCGCAAGCAAGCAAAATCATATCTCTAAAATGCTCTTCTCTATTTTCGGCGAATTCAAAGAGTGATTTCAGTTGCTCCAGCGAGTTTGTATTCCGCATTTCTGCCTGAAATTCTCGGAGTTCCCTCACATCCTCCTGGACCACAAATCTAGCCACTTCTTCAAACAGGAACTCCTTCGTCGGAAAGTAGTGATACAGTGTTCCAGTGGAAACGCAAAGTTCCCGGGAAATTTCTCTCATGGTAACCGCTGCATACCCTTTCTCTGCGAATAGCCTAAGACAAGGACGCAGCAATTCCTCCTTCACTTTCTCATGATCTACGATTTTCGGCACGGCCATTTCTCCGATTTCGAAGCATCGTTTTTATTTCGAACGTTTGATTTATATTCAAAGACAGTCCGAATTCTGCAAGAGAAAAAAGTACTCCAGGAGAAACTTTTTTCCAAAACTTGCAAATGGAACGAACGCTACAGATTTTCCTGATAAGCGTAGGAATTACACAACCACTCCTTTCCAAAGGAATCTTTTTCGTGATTCGAATGTATTGGGAAGAGTTCCTACCAGATCAGGCCAGCTTGGAATAGCATGAGGAATCTGGTCCTAGCAAGAAATTTCCTTGGAATTGACACAAAATTTATTCAGTTTTTATTCTAAATCCTATCGAATCCAACTTCCTATGTCTCAAAAGAAATTCACGGATAGCCTCGATAACACATCCGGAGTTGCACTACGACTCGAAGCCAAGTGGCACTCAGACTGAACTGCTACCGATAAAATTCGGCTACAATGTGTACGATAGATGTATACAAAACAAAGCGCACTCTAAGTCTTTTGTCTTAGTCACAAGGCATTTCGTTTAACAATGAAGTGGCGCAAATAATTTCCAGAGAATTGTTTCTATTAAATTTAAAACTGTTATGCGAACGCAAAGAGATCAAAAATCGATTCGTCTATTCACTCAGACACAAATGGACGAATTGGAACCAAAAAACCATCCGTTCCTTCATAAGTCCAAAGTACTGAGAACATTGTACTCAAAAGTAGTGACTGCAATCGTACTTGGGGCGTTGATTCCGTCTGCCTTAGTGATCATTTATGTTTATCCTTTCTCGGGAAAAACTATATTCGAGTCGGCGTTTGTCCTGATCTATCCGCTCATCGCTCTTTTCTTCTGCTACTCGAGTACCTTCGTTCTAATTCGAAGAATGCTTTCCTCGGTTTCAAAAGCAAACGAGACACTGGACAAATATTTAAAAAACTCGATCGTCGCTGAACTTCCTTCTACCACCGAAGACGAACTCGGTCAGTTGAATTTCAACATTTCCTTATTGATGCGCATCAACGAAGGAATTAGCAAGCATTTGGAAAACTACGATTCTGAAACCGGTCTACCGAATCGCAATTTGTTTATCGAAAAACTTTCTCACTCGATTTCAGAAATTAGAGAGAAAAAATCTTCACTCTATATCCCTGTATTTTGTATTAAATTCTTAAACTGGAATCCGGAAGGATTGGGATCTAAACATAAGGAATTCTTTATAAAGAATATCTCGAACCTTTTACGAGCAAAGTTGCCTGCAAATACCATACTCTCTCGAACCGAAGAAGACCAACTTTCCTTTTTTATCCCTCCTTCCGAACAGTCTCATCATTTCGAACTGGAGAATTGGTCCGACGAAATCGAAAAAATCGAAAATCAAGCCTTTAACTTGGATTCTACAATCATTACTGCCTCTAGTCGCGCCGGGATGGCAGTGTATCCGTTTGACGCGAAAAGTGCAGAAGTTCTATTACAAAAATCTGAAGCACAAATTTCTCAAAGTAAAGGTTCTATATTCCATTCGCCTTCCCTGCTTTCTCCGGAGCTAAGGAACAAAATGGAAGAGAAATATCTGATCGGAAAGCACTTAGAAAGAGCCATTAGTAATTCAGAATTCTATCTTCAATACCAACCTAGAGTCAGTTTGCAGGACGGTAAGATTGTTTCTGTGGAAGCGCTGATTCGATGGCTTCATCCAACCCTGGGTCTGCTCGCTCCCAATTCCTTTTTAGCGATAGCCGAGGAAACAGGACTAATCCAAGAGTTAGGGCTGTGGGTTCTGGAAACGGCAATGCGTGATTTGCAAGAATGGAAAAAACTTGGACATCCTTCTATACGAATGGCAATAAACATAGCACCGAAACAACTGGAAGATAGAAAGTTGCCGAAAAAGATTTTGAAATGCGTCGAAACCTACGGAAACAGAATCGGCGAATTGGAACTAGAAATCACCGAATCCGCGCTGATTTCTAACTTGAATCGGACCTTGGATATTCTGGAAGAATTGCGTTCCTGGGGAATTTCTATCGCACTGGACGATTTCGGAACCGGCTATTCAAGCCTCTCACACTTATCTCAGCTACCAATCCGTTCTTTAAAGATAGATCATAGCTTTGTAGAAAGAATAGTAACGGATCCCAACTCTTTGTCCATTTCGAAAACCATTGTAGCCCTTGGCAAAAGCCTTGGATTTAGGCTAATCGCAGAAGGTGTAGAAACCGAAGAACAGCTCAATAAAATTAGAGATATAGGCTGCGACGAAGCACAGGGGTTTTATTTTAGCAAACCTACCTCACTACTCAACCTCGCGCAATTTTCGGTTCGTTAGGAGATAACGTTTTTTTACTCTTAAGTTTTGATTCATTAAATTTCGCGAATATATTACGTTTCTATTCATCCGCTTCAATTTGTAATAATCTCCTCAAACTAAGGTGATTCACTCGAATTTCCCCAGGGAATACAAAAATTCCTACCGTTCATTTTAACAGATTTGTAACACTTCCTTCCTTATTCGGATTGCGAAGTATAAAATCAGAAGGAAGAACGGACCTAGGCTTAATAGGAAATTTTACATTATGATTACAAGAAAAGCACTCGTATGCATCGCATTACTCTTTCTACCTGCATTATCTTTTGCGGATACAGTTAGAAATAACAAAACCAACGAAGTAATCGAAAACGTGAAAACCTCGGAAACAGAACAAGGCGTTATCGTGGAATACGAGGACGGAACAAAGAGAGGATTCGATCGCACTATCGTTACCGTAGAAAAGAAGGATGTAGCCTGGAAGCAAAAGGAAGAAGAGGACTACCCTGCTAAGCAAAGATATATAGACTACGGAATTATGGGAGGAATGGCACTACTATTTCTTCTACTTCCTTGAGTAAAAGGTAACGGTTACGTAATCAGTACGTAACGGACGCAGGACATAGTATAACCAATAAAAACCATTTCGGATGAAAACTTTAGACGAAGTTGGAGGAAGGAAATTCAATATGAAAAGGCATATGAAACGCCTTTCCGTTCTTTCTACCGCAGTTGCCCTAACCGCAGTGTTGGGAAATTGTGATGGAGGAAAAGGTGGCGGAAATAACAACGCAGTACTCGCAGCCCTGGTTCTCGCAAACCAGTTCGAAGCGAACGTATTCATTGCAGGGAAAGTTACTAAAACCGGAAATCTTGATACTACATCAACAACAGTAACCAGCAATACTATTGCTTTGGCAAACGGTGTGGATCTGGTTACAAACAAACCGATGTACGTAACACTAACGAATACCGAAACTGGAGAAGTAGTTGCTACAGATTTTACCGTAGCTTTAGCACCATCCAGCAACAAGTCAAACAAAGACGCAGGTGATTTCGGAGTTTCTGTCAATCTTTTGGGAGTTCCTTCTGGTACTTACACCGGAAAGATCATTACGATTGATAGTACTACGGTTGCTGGTGCTTGTAACGCGACTTGCGATAGTGTAGCAAACTACAATACTGACGTTGCAACTTTTAGCTTAGCGATCAATGTAGACGAAAGCAATCCTGGTTCTCTAAGCCAAGTAACTGTTTCGAGTGTAGCAATAAGCCCTGAAATTACAGCAGATGCTTCTGGACACGGTGGAAGTGCTACTACAGTAAATATCCAAATCAAGTCTGTTTTAGCAGCAATCAAGGGACAGTATTTCAACCCGAATCCGACTGCAGGAGAAACCGTATGCGATGGCTTCAACGCTCCCGCTCCTGAGGTTCTCTCTGGAACAATTACTTCTAACAAAACACTCGGACCTTCCACAATTCTGGACGGAGTTGTTTATGTGAAAAGTGGAGCAACATTGACTGTTCCAGCTGGATCAGTAGTGTATGGAACAAGAGGATCTGCTATTTTCTTCGTGGGAGGAAACTTAACCACACAAGGAACTGCAGCCGCTCCTGTTTGCTTTACCTCTTCTCAAGCGAGAGGATCCAGATTCCCCGGAGACTGGGGTGGAATCGTTTTCGTAGGTAGTGGTAGCGGTACACGCGCGACCGGAACGGGAACCACAGAAGGAGTAAGTCCGGAAACCTATCCAAAAGCAGGTGGGACAAACGTAAACCTGAACTTAGCATACACGATCGTTGAGTTTGCGGGTAACGAGGTTGCTCCTGGTGACGAGTTAAACTCGCTCTCCCACTACGCAGTCAATTCTGCCACTTATAACTATGTGCAAGCTCACCGCGGTTTGGACGATTCCTATGAATGGTGGGGAGGCGGTATCGCTCCTTCTACGTTTACTGGAACATATCTGATTGGATCGGGTGGCATGGACGATGACTTTGACATGGACGAAGGTTTCTCTGGAACCCTAAGCAATCTCATCGCAGTAAAATATCCAACTGCTTGCGGTGGATCGGTTTCTACAGATCCGCACGGAATGGAAATGGACGGAGCACATAATGGATACGGAGCTACTTGCTTAGGCGGAACCACAGATTGCTCACATCCAACTGTATCCAACTATACTCTGATCGGTATTAACGCTCCGAACTCTTTTGGAGAGCGTCACCGTGAAGGTATGGCGGGAACCTTCTCAGAAGGAGTTATCTACGGATTTTCTGAGAACGTTCATTGCGATGCAAGCGCAGGATATCCTGCAACTACCAGCACGATTGCAGCATCTGTTCACAGTGAACAAGCAAAAAGCGATAATATCGCAGGAAGCACCTGTACTGGAGCTTCTGCCGACGATATTACTGCGCTTCCAATCGAGTCACTCGGTGGAATCAGCGCTACTTGTGGATTCGGTGATAAGCCTGACTTTACCACTAAGTCTACTGGAACCGGCCTGGCAACTGCTGACACCGGCGGAGGTCCTGCTAGCGGCCCGAAATGGTGGCAAGGTTGGACTGCTTGGCGGTCACGCTAATTTGAACTTCTAAGCGAAATGTGAAAAAGGGGGAGGAAACTCCCCCTTTACTTTAAGAAAATAGAAATTAAGAAATTAAAATAAATAGATGAAACCGGGAAAAATTCGAACAATTCTTGTAATTTGTTCATTCGCAATACTTTCTACTTTAACTTACTCCGGCTGCAAAAAGCCAAAGACAGAGCGTCAGCTTCAAATCGAAGAAACTCATAAAGTTTACCAAGAAAGAATCAAGGATTCTTATGAGATTTCAGAAGCAAGCGAAAGCAGAGAGGAAGCAGTTGCTAGCTTCCTAAAGTCAGTCGCTTCCGGAAAACCTGATCATTATATTTTTACGAAAGAAGAATACCTGAATATCTTTTTACCGAACACGTTGAACGAAGGAACCCTAACGGCAAACATGACCGAAGAAGAAGCCTGGGAAATTACCGCTGTTCGTAGAGCCGCTGCACTAGACCATATTAAATCCACTTTGAAAGGTATTAAGCCGAATCAAATCAAAGTAGAAACCATTCGCTGGAAAAAACCGATCCGAAAACTAAATGCTCTGGATGGATACCCAATCGGAGTAGTTGAAATTCGAGTCGGAAAGGAAGTCCGAACTATTGAAGAAATACGCCTCGTGGTCGGACACAAGGGCAAGTATAAGGTCTGCGTGATTAGTACATAAACAGCAGGGGATGCAGAAAAAAAGAAACTCCTCTGGATAAAAAGACAAAGGGAAAAAATGTTAAAGAAAGTTAAATTAGTTTTTTTAGTACTTCTGCTGATCGGAAGTATCGCGGAGACCTGGGCTCAAGGCGCAGGAAAAATCCGAGGAAAAATCGTAGATGGTGATTCTGGGGACGCAGTCTTTGGTGCCACGATCGTAGTAAGATCCATTAAGAAATTTGCTAAAACAGATTTTGATGGAAACTACGATTTAGAGTTACCCGCGGGTACTCATGAAGTCGAATTCCAGATGATGGGATTTTCTGCTCAGAAAAAAACCGTTACCGTTTCTGCCGGAAAATCACAGGTTGTGAATATTACCTTCGGTATTCAAAAACTTGAAACAGTAGACGTAAAAGGCAGAGCGTTAAACGACGCCGAAGCCGCGCTCCTTGCGATTCAAAAGAAAGGCTCGACCGTCTCTGATGGAATTTCCAAAGAAGCGATCAAGAAAAGCCCGGACTCCTCCGCAGGAGAAGTAGTCAGAAGGGTAACTGGAATTACCTTAGTAGGAGGAAAGTTCGTATTCGTTCGAGGATTAGGAGAGCGCTATTCCAATACCGAATTGAACGATACTCTGATTCCTTCCACTGAGCCCGACAAAAGGGTCGTTGCCCTCGACATCTTTCCGGCTGGAGTCTTGAAGAACGTTCGTATCATTAAAACCTTTGCACCAGAATTACCCGGAGAATTTTCGGGAGGTCTAGTAAAAATAGAAACCCAAGAGTATCCGGAAGAAAAGCAGTTCAGCGTAACCTTGGGAGCAGGTGGAAACTACAATACAACCGGTAAAAAGTTCCTTTCTATGAACCAGGGAGATGCATTTGGCGGTGTAAATGAAAACCAAAGAATACCTTCTATTGTTCAATCCGTTCCGGAAAGCATCCCCTTCCAACCGGGAAATATTTTTGGAGGACTTCCTCCAAAACTCACCCAAGCCTCTACCGCTTCCTTCAACCAAAAGTGGACTCCGGATTCTGGCCCTGCTTCCTTTGACAGAAACATGTCAATTAGCTTCGGAGACACGTATAAAATCGGCACTTCAGGATCAAGACTCGGAATTTTAGTCGGCTCTACCTACAACCGAAACTACCGTTTTCGCCAAGAAGCTTCAAATCGATATTTTGCAGGAGTTTATTCCCCACTTTCAAACCAGGGGGCAAATCTAAACTTCCAACAGAAGCAAAACGCAGATCTGTATACCGAAGAGCGCAACTGGGGAAATAACCTAAACCTCGCGTATGAAATTACAAAGGGTCAGCAGATCTTTCTAAAAACCTTATATTCACAACAAGGTGAAGCAACAGTTCGCGATGCAAAAGGAACCGACTATATCGATAACTTTAACTTCGCGGCATTGACTACTACGTATACTAGTAGCAGAATCCTTCATAATACGATCGGTGGAGATCACGCGCTAAATATAATCGGGGATCGTCCTCACAAATTGGACTGGAGAGTAAACTATGCGGAAGCAGTCCGTGAACAACCGAACTTGCAACAGCAAGTCTGGAGAAGACCGGATGGTGCCGCAGCCAATCAAAACTATACTCGTCTTGGAAATAACCCAGACGGTTCTAGATTCTTTTCGGAATCTACCGACACGGTCAAAACCGCCAAGTTTGATTACGAAATTCCTTTCGATCAGTGGAACGGCTTAAAATCTACTTTTAAATTCGGTTCGTACTCAATGGAAAGGAGCAAGGATTTCCGATTCAGAGAATTCGGTCAAAAGCCGAACACAGTTGTCCCCGGAATCGATCAATATCCGGTTCCAGGTGAAGTGTACTCAAACCCTTACCAATTCATTAAAGATAACGCAACCTTCTCGGAAAGGAGATCGGAGGCAAACGCTTACGACGCTTCACAAAAACTGCAAGCGTATTACGGACAGGTCGAAATTCCTATCCAACCTAAGCTGAAGCTACTCACTGGACTCCGTTACGAGGACAGCTTCCAGCACGTTAAGACTTTCCTTATGACCGATGTCAATCGACTAACAAACGTTAATTATGGCTGCGATGTAAAGGACGAATTCGCGAGAATCTCTTTGATTAACAATAACATTTGTGATCCGAATAACAACGGTGTTGGTCAGTTGCGCACAAAAGATAAACTCCCTTCTTTTAACTTAAACTGGGAATTCAAGGACAATCAGATCATTAGGTTTGCGGCGACTCAGACTTTGACACGTCCTGATTTGAGAGAACTCTCTCCGTTCGGATTTACTCCTTACTTCGGTGCAAACCGGGTCTTCGGTAACTCCGATCTACGTCGTACTTTCATTCACAACTATGACTTGAGATACGAATACTATCTGAACTCTACTGACTATGTTGGAGTGGGCGCATTCTTTAAACAGCTCTCCAGCCCGATTGAAATGGTAGGACAACCTATTGCAGGAAGTATTTCTCAAAGATTTACCTTCCTAAACGCAAACGAAGCTACAATTCGAGGCGTAGAACTCGATTTTCGTAAAGATCTCTTGGAAAGAGTTCGATTCGAGGCAAACTTATTCTTGATCAGCTCTAGAGTAGATGTAATGCCTTGGGAAACTTTCGTTGCCGCAAAATCCGGATTGTTAGATCCGGCTTCCAGAGCTTCTGCCTACAGTCCGACAAATATCTCCCGTCCGTTACAAGGACAGTCCCCACTTGTATTCAATATCAAATTTGACTTCAAACTGGATGAGAAAAAGAAACACGGGATCGGAGTATATTATAATTACTTCGGAGACAGACTCTACGCAGTGGGTGCGAACGGTCTTCCTGACGCTTACGAAAGAGCGGTTGGTCTAACAGATATCGTTTACACTTACAAAAGAAACGACCACTTAGAATTCAAAGCCTCTGCACAAAATATCTTTGATACAAGATATAGAGTGTATCAGAAAAATCCGCTTACCGGAGAAAAGGACCTCTTTCAATCCTATAGAACCGGTGTGAGCTTCTCGTTCTCCGCAACGTATAAGCTTTAAAAGTTCCTAAAATACTGAGACGGGGAAGGCCTTCTTCCCCTGCTCACAATTAAATCTTTCTTTTTCTATTCATTAAGCTTCGATCCCAACTCTTCGCTCTTTGCAATAGATCATTCATAAACTCGGCTTTTTCTTTTGAATAAGCCAATAAGGTTTTGTGGCCTTTAAGATAAATTTCTTTTTTTATATTAGAATATTTTAAAATCTCATGCTCATGGACTTGTAAGTAGTCACGAATCACAATATTATCGCCCCAAATTTCGTCTTCCCAATGGACGATCGATAGATTGATCGATTTACATTCCCTCTTTCTGTAATAGAGCTTACCGGCAACTCCTTCTTCGCCAAATCCTCTATAACCTGATTTGAAAAGCTTTTGATCCGTCTCTTGGTCTATCTCCAAAGACTTCAGACCGATCATAATATCAATGACCGGCTTTGCATACATTCCCTTTACGGATGTGCTTCCGATATGCTGAATGTCTATAATGCTGTTTTCCGGAAAGCTGCATCTGAGTAGTTCTCGTTCTATTAGGTAATCCGATCCCCATTCCTTCTGGTATTCTTTCAAATGGATAATTTCATCAAGATTCATGTAATTTTCAAAGCCGCGCAAAGGAATCGCGCCTAACGACAGATAATTGAGTAATCTGGTCATGTCTGCAAGAATTTGACCCATTGCACAGCGTGCAAAAACCCGTACTTTCGATTCCAGGTTTCGTTACAAATAGAAAACAATAGGAAGTAGTAATTTTCCGGAACTTAAATTGGCAATGCGGGTAAAGCTTTAGCTTGGGAAAATGGCAGCTCAAGTCTCCAAAGCGTAACTTTTTCGTAATTCTTATGTAACGAATTGGTTCCATTCTGTAATTTCAGAAACAAATACTGGAGTATTCGATTCATGCGCAACTCTTCCAAAATTCTTACCCTCCGTCAGTGGGCAGCGCTCGCATTGTTCGGGGGTTTTGTATTTATGGCTTCAATTCCCGCAATTGCTCAAACCGCTCAAAACCAAGAAGCTACAAAAACAGAACAATCTGCCACCGGCACCAATTCTGCCGAGACATCTTCTCAGCCGACCTCCGCTCCTGAAAAAAGTGGAACCTGGGGATTCATAGACTTATTCGAAAAAGGTGGCTGGACCATGTATCCTCTGGCCCTCTCCTCTATCATTGCTATGGCTGTGATCTTCGAAAGGTTGTATTTTCTAACCACATCCAAACTCCTACCAAAAGGTTATAACATCGATCTGTCGGAAAAGTTGGATGCAAACGGATTGGATGGAGCTAAAGAATTTATCCAAGCGAACAAGAATTACAAAATTTCAGATATCTTAAACGGCGGCATCGACGTTTCTGCAGGAAACGCAGAGATTTTTTCTAAAGGTATCGAGAGAGAAGCTGCTGAAGTCATCACTCTATTAGAAAGAGGACTGGTTATTTTAGCTGCGGTTTCTACGATCGCACCTCTCATCGGATTCTTGGGAACAGTTTCCGGGATGATCAACGCATTTGACGCCATTGCAAACGCGGACCAAGTAAACGCGAAAGTAGTTGCTGGTGGTATCAAAGAAGCATTGATTACAACTGCAGCCGGATTGATTATCGCGATCCCAGCGATGACCTTTCACCAATACCTAACTGCTAGAATCGACGGATTCACTTCCGAAGTAGAAGAAGCAGCCAACAGAATATATAAGGAATTCCTAAAGCGAAACGCAAGGGCTTAAGACCGATTCTGCTTTTATAAAAGGATTCCAAAATGATTAAGCTCAAAAAAAAGAAGGAACTGGAAGAAATCTCCGCGTCATCGATGTCGGATATAGCATTTCTTCTCTTGGTTTTCTTCATGGTTACGGCGGTGTTTTTCGTAAAGGAAGGGCTCAATATCCAACTTCCTAGAGTGAACTCCAAACCTACTCTGGTCTTGAGAGAGAACTTGTACGAAATATTGGTCGCTGGCGAAACAATCAAAATGAGGAACAAGGCACTCGGCACTCGTGACTACAAGGATCTCGCTGAATTCAGAAAAGATATCAACGAGCTTGAAATTTCGAATATCGAGGAGAAGGTCGCTTTGATAAAGACGACCGGTGATACAAAGTATGGAAACATGTTGGACGCTTTGTCCACCGTGCAATTGCGCGGATTTAAGCAAGTTTCCGTTAGAAGACTGAAATAAGGAAAAAGAGAGAAATGGCACTTAAGAAAAAGAAAGCCCCTCCAAAAATTCCTGTTAGTTCGATGGCAGATATCGCCTTTCTTTTGTTAGTATTTTTTATGGTCACTTCCGTACTGGATACTGATCCGGACATTCCGATAGCACTTCCGGACGTTCCAGGCGGCGAGCAGCTCAATAAGAAAATCGCGAATTTGTATCTGAGCGCAGATGCATCGAAGAGCGTATACTTCAACCAGGTCAAAATGCCCCTGAACGAAGCGATCAATCACGTTCGAGGAAAGCTCACGACTACTCCGGACCTTAAGGTGTTAGTGCACGCAGACAAGGATTTATCTTATGCGGATCTGGACAACGCTTTCGAAATGTTACGCGAATCCGGAGCTCTGAAGATTTCCCTCGTCACCAAAACGACGCAAGGCGGAGGGTTAAAGTGACCGTAGCCACTACAAGCCCTAAGCCTCACAGTAAATTAAGAAGATTCGTAGATAGATACAGGATGGAGACCTTTCTCACGTCCTCGTTGATTATCCAACTCTTGGTTCTCTTCTTTTGGTACACTCCGCCTATCACCTACGATCGTTTGGATAAACTCGTGGATGAGGTTGCCTTCGTGGACAATCTGGTCATCCAAGATCCGAACGTAGGAGAAGCTCCGGACGACGGTGAGTTCGAAGTAACAGATACTCTTAAGAAAAAGGAAGATTCTAGAATCGCTGGAGCTCAGGATGCAATCGTCTCTGGTGCCACCGCACCCGTGGATCTAACTCCGAATATGGTTCCGGAATATACCAAGGATGCTCAGTCTGCTGGTGTAACTGGAACGACAACTTTAGAAGTAATTATTGCGGATAGCGGAGAAGTGTTAAGAGTCCGGGCGGTAGGAAAACCTCTGGGATTCGGCTTGGAGGAATCCGCGATACAAAGTTTTTACAAGAAAAGATATTCTCCCTCTGTTTTAGAAGGCAAACCGATCACAGTTAAAGTCTATGTGCCGGTTCGCTTCTCTCTATATTAAATATTATCTGACTTGCCAGTTTTAGGGAACTGTAGAAAATTCTACCGTTCCCGATCCTATCCGTAACCGTTTCGTTGATCGGAACGAAGCAGTATATAATGCAAATCAATGAATCCAATCTAGCAAAATCGCTGTCCTCCCTTCTTTTACAACTCGGCGATATAGTTCGGGGCATCTCTCCGCAAGACTACTCAGCCGGCCTTTCTATACTTTCGGGATCCTCCGTCGGAAAACACGTCCGACATTCAATCGAAATCGCCGAAGCGTTGATAAACGGTAGGCACACAGGTGTAATTTCGTACGACAGAAGAAAAAGAAATCCAGTCTACGAGGTCTCGAACGCCTCTGCTTCGGAAAGATTGTACGAATTGGCTTCTTATCTCGAAATAGCCACATGGGCTGGAGAAGCAAAGGTCTGCTACTTTTCCGGTCCGGATTCCCAAAACGAAGAAATCACGGATACTCATTGGGAAAGAGAACTGCTCTATGTCCAGGATCATACGATTCACCATAATGCGATGATTCGAGTCGCTCTCGAGTCCGAATTGAAAATGAAAGCTGTTCCAAAAAGTTTCGGTATCGCTTTTTCCACCCTAAACTACGAAAATTCTCAAACCAACTCGTCTGAGTCGATTCATATTAAATAAACATTATTTAGTTCGTTTGAAAGATTCAAGAAGCGAAGAAGAATTACTCCAGCTCCAGGACCCGATGGAGTTTTGGTCCACTTGGAGACTCTACCTGCCTCTCGTTCCCTGGGTTTCCTATTTGAGTCTCAGGTCAATCCGTTGGAGCTCCCTAACCTCTCTCGGATTCGGCACCATCGCTGCGGGAAATCCAGGAATTCCGCTCGGAGGTTTGGTAGGAGAATCTAAGTATGAAATCTTATCCAAATTAAATTCCAAACTCTCGTTAAAGTTTGCTTACTTAGAATCCGCTAACGATCGGAGCGTAAAAGGCGTGGTCGAGCAAATGAAAAAGCTCAAGTTGTCCTTTCCGATTATACTTAAACCTGATGCGGGACAAAGAGGACAAGGAGTTCGTTTAATCAAATCGAAAAAGGACATTCAAGAAGTCTTATCCTCAAGCAATGTTCCCCTTTTACTCCAGGAGTATCATCCAGGGCCGTTCGAAGCCGGAATTTTCTATTATAGATTTCCTTTTTCTCCGCGAGGTAAGATCTTTTCCATTACTCGAAAAGTATTTCCTAAGATATTCGGCGATGGAAAAAGCACTTTAGAAGACTTAATCGCAAATCATCCTAGATTCAGAATCCAAGCCAAGGTTTTTCAAGAACGCTGGAAGGACGACTGGAATAAAATTCCCAGAAATTCCGAAAAGTTGCGACTCGCCGAAGCCGGGAACCATTGCCAAGGAACCCTTTTCCTGGACGGCTCCGAATGGATTACCCCCGAACTCGAAGACGCGATCGACCAAATTTCCTCGAACTTTGAAGGATTCTATTTCGGTAGATATGATGTTCGCTTTAAATCCTTAGAAAACTTCAAATTAGGGAAAGGTTTCAAGATCGTAGAACTGAATGGAATTACGTCCGAATCTACGAATCTGTATGACCCTAGGTTTACAAAAACGGAAAGATATAAAATTCTATTTAAACAATGGGCCATTTTGTTTAGAATCGGAAGAGAGGCGATTTCGAAGGGAGCAAAAGGCGCTGGCCTATTTCCCATTCTAGGGTCCCTCTGGAAATTTTATGCTGGAGACAGAATCGTTTCCGATTTGTCTAATTAGAAATTCTATGAAATTTCTTTCCATAATGTAACAATTCAATTATCCTTCGAACTTCTATTAAGTTGGATTGTTAAAGGAAGTGTAAACGGCAATGACAGATAAAATCCTTAATCTAGTTTTTATACTTGTAGGAGATCCTAAAAAGAACTCTTTGGAACACCGTTTGTTCAATGCCGTCGCTCTGATTAATGGAGTATCGAACGTTTTAGGCTCCATTTTTCTAGTAGAACAAGAATACTATTACAGAGTGCTTGCTCTAAACTTAATATCTGGCTTGGCAATGCTGGGAATGTATTACTTTTCTAGGATGAAAAGTATATACTATTCACTGTTTTGGCCATTTAACTTAACGATCCTATTTTACCTTTCGTCCGTCTGGTTTTTGAACGGAGGATCTCAGGGAGGAAATCATTATTACTTTATACCTGCTCTTGTAATCGCGACAATTTTATTACGAGATCATAATGTAGTTTTTATCTATGCCCTTTATTCGCTCTTCCCTCCCGCTCTTTACTGCATAGAATACTTTTACCCGAACTTAGTCGTACCGATCGAAAACCGGATGGAAAAGTATATGGATTTAGGAGGAAATTATTTTTATGTTCAGATTTTAACAGGCGTTCTGATTTTCGTTTTAAGGAGAAACCTGAACATAGAAAGGCGCAAATCGGACAATTTGCTTCGAAACATTCTTCCAGAATCAGTAGCAGACGAATTAAAAAGACATGATAAAGTAATGCCAGTTCGCTATGAAAGTGTTACGGTTCTATTTACAGATATGGCCGGATTCACGCAGCTTGCAGAAAAAATGACTCCCGAAGAATTATTAAACGAACTGGATTTATTCTTTAAAGAATTTGATAAGATTTCCAAGAAAAACGGATTAGAAAAAATTAAGACAATCGGAGACGCTTACATGGCGGCAGGTGGTCTCCCGGAACCGAATAAGACTCATGCTGTGGACGCAATTTTATGCGGTTTAGAATTTCAGAAATTTATGAAACTCCATAAAGAAGAGAGAAGTGCAAAAGGATTGTCGTCCTGGGAGCTTCGCCTAGGAATCCATTCTGGCAGCGTTGTCGCGGGAGTAGTCGGAACTGAAAAATTTGCGTACGATATCTGGGGCGATACCGTGAACACAGCTAGCAGAATGGAAAGTTCGGGTCTTCCTGGAGAAGTGAATATTTCCAAAGAGACTTATTCTGGAGTCGCAAGTTTCTTTGACTGCGAATCGAGAGGCTTAATAAAAGCTAAGAACAAAGGCGAGATCGAAATGTTTTTAGTCAAAGGAATTCGCAAAGAACTCGTAGGCACCGACCAAAAGCCAAACCAAGCGTTCTGGCATTTGTATTCCAAACTGCAGGATAAACCTCAGGCAAAGGTCAGTTAATTCCACTCAAATTGTCTAATATGGAATTCGTCTTCACTCTCGCATCAAACGGTAGTTCTTCCAAAAGATCATATCCGGGATTCTTTTCTTTGAATACGTTTCTTTCGTTTTTTTCGCTTTCAAAGCGATCAGACCAAGAAATAGAAGAACTCGGCGGAAAGGGACTAGGTTCTTCACCTAAAAAGCAAAGATAGTCGCTTAACAATTCTAATATGCGATCCAATTCAGATGAAAAATAACCGAAAATTCCACCAAGAACTTGATTCCCACTGCGATAAGAAAATGTGGAGGCTAGAGAAAACAATTTCTTTGGTGCCAGAATTTCCAAACGATGAAAACTACCATTCTCTCTCATCGCTAAGGAAAAAGAAAGGAACTCAGCATTAATTTTAGATATGGTCACGATTGGGGCATTTTGACCTATATAAGGAATATGAGTACGAACGATTCCATCAATTTCGCTGGGATCTTCAAGGAGATAAGTCAATGCAGCTTCGGAATAAGAATCGTCTAGTCTACGCGCAATCAATCCCGCAAGATATACGCAAGCCTCTCCGCCGGGCTTTCCTGAAATCGGTCGAAGAAAATTTTCAAGGAGTAAAATATGACTAGAGTAAGTTCCTCTCCAATGGCCCTTGGGAAGTTTCGAAAAATCCATACACTTCTCCTTGGAATGCTCCTACTAATTAGGAACGATCTATCTTGGAAAAAGTTAAGCATATTTTGGAAATTTTTTTATGAAACATTCTAATCCGATCGGATTAATTTGCATTTTACTTGTTGGATTTAGCTCCTGCGTATCCTTCGAAGAATGGAGAATGGAAGAATCAGAAGCGTTAGCTTCTCTCAACCAATCTGGAGCCAAGGTACAGATTCAAGAATTGGAATCACTACCTGGGACAAACTCTATCCAGGCTGTAGAAGTAGATTGTGGAACACAGACACGTAGAAATATTTTGGTATTTGTTCACGGATCTCCCGGAAACTGGATACATTATCTAAAGTATATGAAAGATCCTGAATTAAGGAAAACATACTGTATCATTAGTTTGAATCGGCCTGGATTTAGAAATGGTGAATCGGATGCGTCCGTTCCTGATCCGGAAGAACAGGCAAAGAGAATATCCGCATCTGTAAGTTTCTTTCTTTCCAAACTCAGTCGTCCAATCGGGAAGCACTTAGTGATCGTTGGGCATTCCTATGGAGGACCAATCGCAGGAAGGATTGCTACGTTGCTCCCCTCCCATGTAACTGAAATCGTCTTATTAGCCGCGGCATTAGATCCCGAACAGGAAGAGATCAAGTGGTACAACAAATTCGCGAATAGTTGGGTCGCAAAAAATCTTTTACCCAAATCTCTAATTGTAAGTAACGACGAAATGCTGCCTCTCAAAGAACAGTTAGCCACTTTACAACCTACTTGGAGTCAACTAAAGGCCAAAGCTTATATCATCCAGGGGGAAAAAGATACTCTAGTTTCTCCAGAAAATTTGGAATTTGCAAAACGTGTTTTTCCGGAAGGAACTATTGCAAAAGCAATCTTACTTTCGGAACAAGATCACTTTTTGCCATGGAGGGAATTCGATTTGATCAAACAGATACTGTTGGAAATTCCAAAATGAAAAGCCAAAAAATTTTGACTGCCTTATATTTAAAAAGGATAAGCTAATTGATTCAGATGAAAAAGAGACCGAAGCAATTTTCAATTACATTTCTTTTACCTTTATTATTCATTGTTAACTGTAGCTTTTGGGTATATCCGGAGTACGGCGTCAGAGTGCCTGTGGCAGACGGTGTCGAAGCACTCAACCTAAACTTAATCTATGGAAAATCTCACACAATCGCGGGAGTGAGCGTAGGAGGATTCAATGAATCCGACTCTCTCTATGGGGCAAAGGTTGGTGTCATTAATTTTAGCAAAGAGAGCTATGGCGTAACTGTCGGATTGCACAATATCGCTGAGAGGGCCGTCGGCATCCACGTCGGTTTATTAAACGAAACAGGAAAATTGAAATCCGAAAAAACTCCAGAGAAAGAAACCCGCGGTTATGGCTTAAAGGTCGCCGTTGCAAATATAGGCACTGATGAGTATTCTCTCAATATCGGCTTGGCAAACCTTGGCAAATTAGGAGTGAGCATTGGAGCCGTAAACATGGGATCTTTTCTTCAAATCGGACTAATCAACTCTTGTTTTGAAGATCAAAAATCTTTAATCGGACTTAGGCATTTCGTTTTATTTAATCTCTGTTTGGACAAATAATACATTCGAGTCTTAGAACTCCCTCGAATCAGAACATAAATCTGGAGTAAATCTCTCGATTGTTAAAGCAACCCTAGTGTTGGCGTATAATCATTCATGGATGTATTCACGATTATACAGACATTTTCCTTTGCAAAAGAAATTGCTTTGGGGAAATATTATATTTCTGTTTATAAGCTTTAATAAAATGAGAAATATTCTCGTATCCTATCTCAAAAGCAACGTCGGTGACTGTAGTATTTCCTTTTTCTAAAATAGAACGAGCCTTTTCCATTCTCTTGTCCAGCAACCATTGACCCGGAGGACAATGAAACATTTTCTTGAATTCTCTTTGAAATGTGGACAAGCTCCTTCCGGTAAGATCGGCATAGTCTTCCACGGATAAAGGTTTATCATAGTTCTTGTTCATGAATTCTTGTAAGTCTCTCTCCTTTTTCACAGAGTTCGATAATAAATAGGAAATGAAAGTTTCAGATTTATCCTCTATCGTAACCAGTTGAAGGAGCTCCAGCAACTTCCATCTGAGAAGATCTTTTTTGCCGCGCTTTACTCCTTTGAATAAGGATCGTAGATTCGTCAAAAAGAGATCGATCGACTGAGAGTATGGCAAATGAAATAGCATCTCCCGATCCGAATTGGTAAGCAGTCTAACTGACTTGGATGCTAGAAATTCATCCACAATGTCCTGGCTGAAAAAGAAAATAAAACTCTCAAATCGATTTTGTACAGGCAACAAATCGGTTACCATATAAAGATCCTTCGGCATCAAGACGATCTCCCCTTCGTCTATTGGGATTTCCTCCCCTTCAAAGGAAGAGATTCTTTTGTCTCCCTTTAATACTACGGAAAGAGAAAGACTCGAAACGAATACTTCGGACCTGATTACCGGCTTTTCAAGATCTTTGTAATAGATTCCTGAATTCAGATTCGCGGCAAGACACTCGACGTTCGGAGTGTTGGATAAATGTTGAGGAACTATAAACATTTTATTTATTACTCCTTTCTGATTTAATCCGAGTGGTCAAAGCGACCACCCAGATTTTTCCGAGAAATTAAGGACTTCAAACGAAGGAGGCCGCCTTTTCTAATTTCTTATCCTTCAAAAGAAATCCGTCCATACTTTTTATAGCCCTGGTTCTGGATTCTTGGAATGCAGAAGGCGACGTGGCAGTTCCTTCTACCCTCGCAATTTCAACATGATCGAATCCGATAAAGCCAAAGATTAAGCTTAAGTAGGAATCGAGGTGATTCTTCTCCTCCATTTTCGAATCCGAAAAGACAGCACCGCTTGCTGTAATCACAAAGGCCCGCTTTCCTGTTAACAACCCCTGAAAACTGTGATCCGTCATAGAAAACGATTTTCCAATCCTTACGATCTGATCGATATATGCTTTCAGTACGGATGGCACTGTAAAGTTGTACATTGGTGTACTGATCAAAACTGTGTCGACTGATCTGAGTTCTTCAATGAGCTGATCAGAAATCGCAGTGGCGCTACTCAGCTTTCCGTTTAATGGTGGCGGAGCGTAGAACCCTTGGATTGTCATTTCGCTTAAATGTGGAATTGGATAAGCGACAAGATCGCGATAAGAGATCTTGCCCCTGGGATGAGCTGCTTTCCATTTTTCCTCAAATGCGTCAGCTAACTCTCTAGAGACGGATCCTTCTAATCTCGCACTTGCATCAATTCTTAATAAATGAGACATTACGTCCTCCTACAATGATCAGAGGATACAACACTTATAATTTGCCCGCTAACCTCATCCGTGCAAAAATAGCCCGATCCGGTCAAAACCGATTTTTTATTATTTATTGCCCTTACCCATAGATACACTCCTTAAAACGACAGACTCCGGTCGATGAGGTCCACCAATCGAAATGATGGTAGCAAGCATTCCTGCGATTCTTAGGCTGGACATTTTAAAGGCCACTGAAGTTCGCGGAACATTTAAGACATGAAGATTACAAAGAAGAATTCAAAGCAACCGATCATATCAATTAATAATCTTTCCAAGACATACGGTAAGGGCTCTCAAGCATTAAAGAATGTTAATTTGGAAATTCAAGAAGGCGAAATTATCGCCTTGTTAGGCCCAAACGGAGCGGGTAAAACTACCTTGATCTCGATTATTTGTGGGATAGTAAATCCGAGTTCCGGTTCGGTTACTGTCGCTAACAAAGATATCATCGAAGACTTTCGATTTACCAGATCGATCATAGGGTTAGTTCCGCAGGAGCTAACATTGCACTCCTTCGAATCCGTATGGACAACAGTAACTTTTACACGTGGCCTTTTTGGAAAGGCACCAAACAAAGAGCATGTGGAGAAAGTTTTAAAATCACTCTCTTTACTAGAAAGAAAGGACCAGATGACGATGACTCTTTCCGGTGGTATGAAGCGGAGAGTTTTGATCGCTAAGGCTTTAGCCCACGAACCAAAGATATTATTTTTGGACGAACCTACTGCCGGAGTGGACGTAGAATTAAGAAAAGATATGTGGAATATAGTTCGTTCTTTACGAGACTCTGGAGTAACAATTATCCTAACCACGCATTACATCGAAGAGGCCGAGGAAATCGCCGATAGAATCGGAGTAATAAACAATGGAGAACTTATCTTAGTAGAAGATAAGAAAGAGCTAATGCGCAAGTTAGGAAAAAGACAGCTTATACTGGATCTAAACTCTCCTGTGCGTAAGCTACCTACTTCTCTTAAATCGCACGAGTTGGAGATTTCTTCCGACGGAAAAAAACTGACTTATACCTACGATACTCAAAGTAAGCAAACCGGCATAACCAATCTTTTGGATGATTTGCGTCGTGCAAAAATAGACTTTAAAGATCTAAACACAACCCAAAGCTCTCTAGAAGAAATATTTGTAAAACTCGTAAAGGAATCCTAATGAACATTCACGCAATCAAATCCATTTATTTATTCGAAATGTCCAGGACTTGGAGGACTTTACTACAGAGCATCGCTTCTCCAGTAATATCCACTTCGCTTTATTTCATAGTTTTTGGCTCTGCGATCGGATCCAGAATCCAAGAAGTGAACGGAGTACCCTACGGATCGTTTATTGTTCCGGGATTAATTATGCTTTCGTTATTAACCCATAGTATTGCCAACGCTTCGTTCGGGATTTACTTTCCGAAATTCACCGGAACGATTTACGAAATTCTTTCGGCGCCTGTCTCGATGGTAGAAATACTTTTCGGTTTTGTAGGGGCTGCTGCAACAAAATCAGTGATCCTCGGAGCAATCATGCTGGTCACAGCTTCTTTCTTTGTTCCCGTCAAAATCGCACATCCGTTTTTAATGGTGTTCTTCCTAATCCTAACTTCTATTTCGTTTAGTCTTTTCGGATTTATCATCGGAATTTGGGCAGACAATTTCGAAAAGTTACAATTGATTCCGTTACTTATAATCACTCCATTGGTTTTTCTAGGAGGAAGTTTTTACTCTGTAAATATGCTGCCTCCATTCTGGCAAACAGTGACTTTGTTCAATCCAGTACTCTATTTAGTCAGCGGATTTCGATGGAGTTTTTACGAACTTGCGGATGTTCAAGTGGGCATCAGTCTCGCAATGATTACTCTTTTTCTGACAGGATGCTTAATCGTTGTTTGGTGGATCTTTAAGACAGGATATCACATTAAAAAATAATTTATTAAATTATAAAATAGGATCTTTGCAATTTGGAAATAACACTACTCCAACCTTTAGGTGATTATATTCTAAGAGTGTTACCAGCACTTGCGATCACAGTCCTATTTTGGATATCCATCAAACCTGATGCAAGGCTTAGGATTTTGATCTATATCCTACTCTTTGTTTTGTTCCGGGATGCGATGACGGGGGCCCGACTTTGGGCCTTTGGTTCTGCGGGAGGTTTCTGGATCCGACTTTCGGATTCTCCTCCAATCTTAATCTTGCTAGGTTTTTTTTCTTTAGCCATCGTCGTCTCGCTTTGGAAGTTTGATTCTGAAAATAGAGAATGGATCCTATGGGTTAATGGAAACAAGATCCTCGGAATTACTGTCGGCATTCTGTCCGGAATCTTAGTCGCGCTACCTATTTGGTTTTTGAACAGATGGACAGGTTCTTCGAACGCTGGAGGTATTGTTTCATCGAGCCTTTACTTACCGCTGCTGTGGTTTGCTTTGGTCGGAAATTTGTACGAAGAATTTTTATTTAGAGGATATATCAGAGGCATTGCAGAGGAAAAATTCGGATGGGTTCGAGCGTCCATTATCTCGGGCGTAAGCTTTTCCTTTTTTCATATTTTCTTAGCAACAACAGTTAGCTCTGTAGGACTTCCTCTTCTCGCATTTGCACTTTGGGAAGGCGTAATCTGTGGATTTATCGCTTCGAAATGGGGAATCGTTTCTTCTACGATTACGCACGGATTCGGAATCTGGATTTTAGCTACCGGTATAGCCTAATCAATATTACTTGCAACCTGCTCTAGCAAGATCTGCAATTTGATAAACAAAGCGATAGCTTGAAAACTTCCTGAGTTGCACTCTATCTCTTCAATAAATTGCTCGATGGAATTTAGGAGCAAAGTCGAAAGTCAAACACCCTTTCCATTTTCTTTGGCGTGTTTTTTAAGTATGGCAGAGATTCTTAGTGCAGTTTCATTTTCGGGTTCGATTTTTAGTGCTGCATGAATCGAGGAAGCCGCGCGAGAGTAGTTTTTTAGAACGATAAAAATTTCGCTCAAATTCAACAAATTCTTAAAGTGGTCCGGTTCCCTTAACTTTAAGCGTTCAGCGAAATCTAAAGCCTTGTGAATTTTGCCTGCCTTGCGAGCAGCAAACGAGGCTACGTATAATATTTCGCTGTCGATCGGCTTAATACTGATATAATCTTCTGCGTGCCTTACTGCTTGGGAATAATCCTTTAATTTCAAAAACAATTTTACGAAGTTCTTTTTTACCTCCGGAATGCGACTATCCAGAGCTTCCGCCTCTTCTAAATAGCTGATCGCTTCTTGTATGTCTTTGTTTTGCGAGGAGTTTCTGGCTTTCCTAAGCAACTCTCGGACCCTCTCTTTTTTTTCGTCCTCAATCTCATCCATCCCTTCTTCGGCCTTAAATGAAAGTCGAATGAGAGAAAGGTCGTCACTCAAAAGACCCTTCTTAAGAGTTATTCTATATATTTCGTTCAAGTCCCCTTTAGCTTCTTCCACAGTTCGCAGGAAAACCAATTCATCGTCGTTGATAATCCGATCACCATCCGCATCGGTTCCTACAATAATGTCGTCCCTGCCGTCCGAACCGGCAAAAATAACATCCCCGGGTTCCAGTTGGAAAGTCTTAATAAAAATACTTCCTTCCATTCCGGTCGTGCCCAATTTCCTAAACATAAATTCATTTTCAATAAAGCTCGCGATCCCGTCTCTATACAAAACCGTCCATGGATGCTCTGCATTCAAGAAATATAATATTCCAATTTCATCATCCACTAATCCGATTACGGACGAGACCAACATGGATCCGTCAAAACTTTCAAATACCTTATGCAATTCGATAAAAGCGTTCTTGAGCCATCGCTCCGGCGAAAGTTCCTTCATGCTTTCGACGAGCTTTGTTCTTTCAATAATTGACTCAAAGACAGCACCCAAGACCAGAGCACCTCCAGCACCCTGCATCGATTTTCCCATTGCATCACCGTTCAAAAATACAGTGTAAGATCTTCCCTGGAGCTGAATGCGATTGGAAATATTTAAGTCACCGCCGATTTCGTCGTGGTATTTTCTAAATGTAAACTTCTTCTTTTGCTCCATCAAGAAATCTACTTTTACGTTTTCCTGAATTGCTCTGTTTGCGCCTAAAGGCTTAATCAAAAGGGAAGTCAGGAAGTAATCTCCATCCTGTTGGCGTTTAAGTTCTTGAACTTCCCCCAAGGTCTGCTCAAGCTCCTTAGTTCTTTCTTTCACCTTCTCTTCCAGCCCGTTAGCATACTGCTCTAATCTTTTTCTAGCAGCCTGAATCGATCTCGCCATCCTATTAAAAGATCGAGCAATAAAGCCGATCTCATCCTCCACTCGCGGAGTAAGCCTATATTCAAAGTTTCCTGAATTTACTTCGGTTAAACCGACAACAACTTCTTCCATAGGCTTTACAAAAGCGTTATGGAAGAAGTAACGAAAGCCAAAACTGATTGTAAACATTACGATCAAGAGAAAGGAAACCAAAACAAAGGATGGTTCGTGAATGAACGCCCTGAGGGATCTGTAGTCAAAACCGACTTCGTATATTTTTTCATCTAAGGAATTTACAACCAAATAGGAAACGTAAAACTGGGGAAGTTTATCTCCCGAATTCATGAACTTAGTTCCCCTGTAGATCCTTTCTCCGACTTCACGAATCGGAGAAAGAGGAATGATCACCGCAGTCCTAATCTCCAGAGGAGATTTGCCAGATTCGATTTCCTTCTGAACCTTCTCATTTACTTTGCTTAAAATTCCGGACAAACCGATCTTGTCGGAACTGAGCAACTTCCCAACCGCGCGCGCATCAGTTTTAGAGGGTAAATTCAGGAAGCGACTTTTGACTACGTTCAGGTTTTGAGTACAATCGCGAAAAAAGCTGGCAACTTCCTTGTCGGTCACCTTACTGTTTCCTTTTGATTCTAAAAATTGGCGAAGCCCTTCTTCGTATGCATAAAACTCTTTTGGTGCGTTCGATAATAGCTTTTTAGAGATTTCCCACCGTTGCTTGGCTTCCATTGACCCAAGCCCGGTAAGATTTCTAACTACATTAAAAAACCTTAATTCTTGCCTGTCTTCAGAATCAAACCTAGAATCTTTTTCTCCCTTTTCAGTATTAAATTTATTTTCCTTAGGATCAAAGGAAATTATGTACGAAAGCGAATCCGGTTTTTGTCCTTGGAAAACAGCCAGCTGAGCAGCTTGAGCCTTGATTTGGTCGTAAGAGATGTCATATTTGCTTAGAATAATATAGCCAACTAATTGAAACGCTAAAAGGAATGTGGCGAGAGTCACAGCAACTATCTTGCTTAGAATCGTTGTTTTCTCTTTGGTCGCGTTTGCATACACTATGAGTACCATAAACAAACCGGCGACCATGGCGATGCTGACCACATTTTGGAATACCTTTCTCGTTATTAAACCATCCCTGCTCAGAGCGTTTAAAATTCCCGGAACAACTGTAATAGTTGAATAAGCTAAAGCGATGTAGATGATCCATCGCCTTTCGGGTCCCTTTTCTACAATAGCTCTCCAAACAGCAGATGAGATAAATGAAAGATTATAACCGAGTATAATGATCGCAAAAATCTTGTAGAATTGGTATGTTTCAAAATCCCAATAATCGCTCCCCATTACGAATCTTTGAACTGAATTTAAGGAAACGATCATGTATGCGATGCTGATCGCTATGATTCCTAAATACAAAAGTCCATAGATTGTCAGGCCGGTGTTTACTTTCTTCGGTCCAGGAAAATAGAAGAAAAAGATAAAGCACTGCACGAAACCCATAAGCGGTCCCACAATTGCAAACAAACGATGATAAATTGTCCAAGTTTCGTAAGAAACGAAAGCGAGCATGTACCCGAAATGGTACAAGGTCATTGCTATTGTGGATAGTCCTAGATGAAATGCGGCCTTACTTCTGCCCTTAAGCGTCAGAAAGAAAAGAGATACATATAAGGAAAAGAGGCAGGCGTTAAGGGATCCGAAAAAATAAAAGTTAAAGTAGAATTGATCCATAAAGTGGCGCCTACGAAAAAATCATCAGTAACATCTTAGTCAAGGAAAATCGATAAACGAGCAAAATCCACCCTAGCACCTCGGCGCCAGGAGTGTTTTCGAACTGGAATTGGAGACATTATTTCACTTCTTTCGGCAGGTGGTTTCGTCTGACTGCATGCGCGTAAATAGACGACGCAAAACAGAAATTGATAACAGAAGTAGGTAATAACCCTTATTGAAATTAGATCCTTTTCTCAATCCGAACAAACCGATCAGAGCATACCGACTAACTTTGAAGCAGGCGCTACAGTGTTTTCGCAAATACGAATCGAGCTGAGGCTCACTTTTAAAAATCTTGATTTGAGGAATAAGGACAAAAGGAACCGAACGCAGATCGTTCAGTCCAGAATCCAAATTGAGCCCTAGCCTCTTAAGCAGACCTCAAGCCCGAAAATAATCCCAAAGATTTAAGGAAAAATAAGCGATTACGTCGTCTCATTTAAAATGATACAAATGCATTCAATTTAAAATTAAATAATCATAATTTAGTCTTATTTTTTTCGAACATTTTTAAGACCAATATCAACTGGATTACGGGAGAATATGCCGATCATTTTAGCAATGAATTTGTTGTTTGATACAAAGTCCTTTTACCCAGGCCCACTTCGGCGCAGAAGCCATGGATTGAACTTGACTTATAGAATTTTTAATTGAGAATATTTTAATAACATGTATGATTCAATTTTATTTTCTCATCATGCGATAGGAGTCTTTTCGCTTTTCCTGCTAACCATCGTTCTTGCAGGATTCTTAATTTTCAAACAGAACAAAACAGTCCCGACATATTATCTTATCATAATGTATCTCTGTTATGGAGTCATGTTTTTAGGATACTTCATTTCTTACTCCATTTTTGATCCTATTTCCGCTTACCATCGATACTTCACAGTTTTTACGATCTTCGGAATCATATGTCTGCTTGAATTTGTGTATGTATTTCCTAAGAACATTTACCCCAAAGAGTCCAAAATAGTTTTCGGAATCGCGTTAGCGCTGGGAGCAGTTACCTGGATTCATTTTATCTATAACACTTTAAACAGAGAGAAGACCTTCTCTTTTACTGCCCATCAATTTAGTTTCGATTTCGGAAAAGAAGCCGGAGCAGCCATTTTACTTTGTTATGCTGTTTGTATAATTGTTCTCTTCCGGAAAATGATACGCTTTTCATCCTATTCCGGAATTCTAGCCAGGTGGAGTGAGTCTGCCCAAAATTTGCCGATTTTTCTTCGGTTACCGATTCGATTTCTTTTAAGTATTCCTATTGGATTTATCAAAATCATTTTCGCTAAAGGAAAAGAGGCGCTTGCTCTACGGGCATTCTTATTCACAATTTTTCTAAACGTCTTAAACGCATATAATAACGTTCTAAATAAATCAGGACTTATTACTTACGATACTTACGCAATCGCTTACTTTGTTCTCTCCGTGCTATCAGTCTTTTTTATTCAGATGGCCTATCTCAACCATTCACCGGAACCGACCAGCTTTATGGTAAAGATACTTTCGAGCGCAGTTGTCGCAGTAATTCTTGCCCTGGCTGCCGTAAGCTATATCACTTTGTTCTCTCTCGATAAAGCACTAGACAAAGAAAGTTTAGTAGAAATGAATTCTGTTAAAAAGGCGATCGAAAACGGAGAATCCGATTTTCCTTCTGCCGTTAAATATGTAATTTCTCGACCTTCCGGACCAGGAATTTTCGACCACTCTTACGAGATATTGTTTAATAAGAATTCGGAAATAAATTCGAAAATTCTAAAAGAAGGCGAGCAAAGATATAAAAAGCAAGAGCTAAGGGAACTGATCGAAAGGAACAAGAAAAAGTTTAAAGGTAAGACCGAGAGTGAATTAGAATCCATTTCGTTAAACGAAATGAAAAAAGTACAGTCACCTCTCAAGACCAGATTGTATAGGATGGCTGGTAACTATTATCTTCATTATGATTTTGAAATAGCTCAAACCAGGTATGAAGTCGGATTTAGCTATAAAGACTTCAGACAAGTGATTCACGATACTGCAAAGTGGCTGGTTATAATTCAACTTGGAACTACTGTTTTTATACTGATTGCTTTTCCATTTTTGTTAAGAGTTAGTCTTGTTGTTCCATTGAACAAGCTTTTGTCCGGTGTGGAAAAAGTTAACCACGGAGACCTAACTGTAAACGTTCCGATCAAGGCAATGGATGAAGTGGGATTTCTATCTTTATCATTCAACTCAATGGTGGATTCGATTAGAAGCGCCAGAGAAGAATTGCAGAATTATGCCGATCACCTTGAAGAGAAGGTGGTAGAAAGAACAAGAGAAGTTCAAGAGAAAATGGAAGAGGTGCAAAGACTGAAAATCCAGCAGGATGGAGATTACTTCTTAACTTCTCTTCTCGCCAAACCATTGTTTTATAATGCGAACAAATCCCCAAGAGTAAGCACGAACTTTCTTATTAAACAAAAGAAATACTTCGAGTTCCGCAACAAGCAGGGTGATCTCGGCGGAGACATCTGTATTACTGGAAATCTAAGATTAGGAGAACCAGATAATTACAAACAGTACACGATGGCCATGAACGGCGACGCAATGGGGAAATCCATGCAAGGAGCCGGTGGCTCTCTCGTAATGGGAGTCATGATGAATTCGATCATGGCTCGTTCTGCTGCAAATCGAAGAGTTCTGAACAGGACTCCGGTTCAGTGGATGACCGAAGTTTATAACGAGGTGCATTCGGTATTTAAAAGTTTTGATGGAAGTATGGTCATCTCTGCAACTGTCCTGTTGATTTGCGACGAAACCGGAGAAATGTATTACTGGAATGCAGAGCATCCATTCTCGGTTCTATATCGAGACAAAAAAGCATCCTTTATCGAAAGTGGCTTAGAGCTAAGAAAGTTAGGATTGGATTCCGAATATACTTTCCAAGTACATAAGTTTCAATTATATCCCGGAGATGTCATAATATTAGCCTCAGATGGTAGGGATGATTTACTCTTATCTAGTGAAGGCGGCACCAGGGTAATAAATGAGGACGAAACGCTTTTCTTGAAAGTCGTCGAAAAGTCCGAAGCTGACATAGAAATTATGGAAGGTCATATTCGTGAGATCGGAGAAGTAATCGATGACTTATCAATATTACGAATTGGTTATCAAGAAGTAGGGTCCCCTCGAATTCCTCAAGATATACATATTAAAGAGGAACAGGAAGACAGGGTCACTTTACAAACTCTTTATAAAGAAGGCAAAGAGTTATATAGAAACGGAGAAGTTCAAAAGGCAATCGGAGTATTACTTGACGCGTACACATCCGACTCGTCGAACCAAAGACTAAATAAGCTACTAGGACTTCTGAGTTTTAAAGAAAAAGACTACCCCCTTGCTGTAAAGGTGTTGAGTCATTATTTAAGCTACGATCCTGATACAGCAGAGCTCTGGCATTATCTATCGATTGCTGAAAAACGTCTCGGCAATCTAACCCAAGCCCTAGAGGCCGCAATGATGGTGAACAAGCTGCAACCCATGAATGTTCAAAATTTGGTTCATCTTTCCGACTTGAATCGACTCTTGGGTAATAAAAACCAAGCGATCGAATTTACGAAGACTGCAGAAGAGATAGACCCGGAAAATAAGAACATTCGAAAGTTGAAAAAGCTTTTAGAGATAGACTAGTCAAAGCACGCAGCCTAGGCAAATCTAAATCCGAATCTTAGTCTAGGTCTTATTTTTAGACTTCATCTCAAACTTGATCTTAGCTTTAAGGCGAATCCAAGAAATCTTGAACAAAAGCTGCGGTCAGCTCAGGATATCGATCCTTTCCTTGTGACATGATCGCCTCGCCCAAATAATCTCCGTGTCCACCCGGGAGGATCAAAAGCCTTGCTTTCGGGATCATTCGAACCATTTCAACCGCATGCTCCAATCTCGGAATGTCTTTGTCTCCGAGGAGGATCAAAGTAGGAATTCCTACAGATTTAACCTCTCTATCATTCAGGTCCTTAAAGGTTCTCATCCTAGCAACGTCTTTATCATACATGGTCCTCAACTTTTGAGGATCAGGATTTACTTTTAGGAAGGCATCCTTCAAAGCTTGGGGCATACTTTCGAAAGTAGCCTTCTTCATAGAATTCCAAATCGTTGGATCGGCACCTTCCCTTTTCGTAAAGGAAGAAGCGAATACTAGTTTGCGGACAAATTCGGGATTTCGGATCGCAATATGCAAGGCCACGCTCGCTCCATTACTAAAACCGAATATATCCACTCTTTCCATCTTAAGAAATTTCAAAAGAGCAACCACATCTTCCGCCGAAGTTTCAAAACTTACCGGAGCATTCCTGTCCGTTGTCCTTCCATGTCCTTGTTCGTCTAGAGCGATTACTCTTCGGTGCTGAGAGAGGAATGGAAGAATTCGACCATAAGTTACTTCTATCGTGGAGCCACCTCCATTCAAAAGAACAAGCGGGACTCCTTCCTTTTTACCGTGAACCTCATAATACATTTGAATACCGCGGACAGGAGCAAGACCTTTTTCGAAGGGCTCAGATTCGATAGTAAGCGGCAGCTCTCTGAGTTGAATAGGCCGATTAGAAGAACAAGATACACCTATAAAAAGAAGAAAAAAGTAATATAGAAAATTATAAAATTTCATCTAAAATCTCCTGTCTTCTTGTTTAACATTTTCCAGACAATCTGTCAATCTCGCTGTACTCGCCAAGGTCCTCCTCTCATAGGCAACAAGACCGTCTCCAGAAAACTGCCAACTTGCTTTAGCTTCCGGATTCCTTTTTTTGGCTTTTTCTGACCAAGATTTCCAGAGTGTTTCTAATTCCTTGTGCAAAAGAAGTTTTAGGAATCGGTCCTATCTTTTGTTCGTATTTACTGCCACTTAGTAGCAAGGGATCTTCCATCAAGTAAGTCATCTCTACTACTTCTTTCAAAAAACGGTCAAATAATCCAAGGAACTGCAATGATCTTTTTCCGATCGGTATCAAGATCCGAGATTTATTGAGAACTGATTCAGCGATTTGTAGGATTTCTTTTCCTGAAATAGTTCCTCCGGGAATATTCCAATTCTGACCGTAAAATTCGGGCCTCAAGGAGATCTCCACTATCATCTTTGCGGCGTCAGGTAAGTAAACATATTCTCTCTTCGGTTTCAGAGGACCGAAAAAGAGGGCAGGCTTTCCGTTCGCCAAGGCTTCGAAAGTAGGATCAAGATAAGCGGCCTGACTAGTAGGACCATAATAATCTGGAAGCCTCACAATCAAAGGTTTTGCTTTCTTCCATCTATTAGAAAAAACTAAATTTGCAAATGCTTCCTTTAGTTTTCCTTTTTTAGTGTGGGGTGAAAACGGGTAATCCTCCGTGACTGAATAACCCGGATTCTTGCCGTAAACATAGACTCCGTCCACGAAGACCACTTGCTTCCCTGTCTGTTCCGCTGCCTGCATCACGCTCTCACCCAAGGGCAAAAGTTTTTCTTCCATCTCCACATAACCAACGTTTGCCGTTTGAAAAATGAAATCAGCATTTTGGAAAATCGGGACCAGTGATTCGGGTGAAAATACATCTCCGACGGCAAGCTCCAATCCCCTGGGCCTTCCCCATTCTTCGACTAGATTCTCCATTTTCTGTTGGCTTCTTCCTAATATCGTAGTATGGATCCCTCTCGAAAGTAGCTCCAAAGTGATCGCCTGACCGCTCCCACCTGTTCCACCTAATACTAAAGCTCTCATATTCTTTCTCCTTGAGTAGTTATTGATTAATCAATTACAAATTAGCACAAAAAAAAATCAGCGCTTCCTCTGATATGTAAGTTCAGGGGAATGTAGCGCAAACGCCAGATTGCATAGAAATCCCCTAGCTAAAAAATCCTTAGCTTGGTTTTCCGAATCTTTGATCCCCGCATTTTCAAATTTTGCTTTTACCTGTTCCTTTAAGCGAACGATAGATTTCTTAACCAGTTTCTGAATATTCTCTTCTGCAATTCCCCAGGTCTGGATCTGAAGCAAAATCTCATTCGGATACTTTTTCATAAGATCTTCGTAAGACCGGATCAAGTCTTCCAACAAGGTTTCCTTTTTTCCATGAACCTTTTCAAACTCCTGGAAGATCCTATCGTAAATCAATTGAACAACCTCGAGGAACAGAGCCTCTTTCGTTTCAAAAAAACGATAGATATACGGCTGAGAAATTCCTGCAACCTTGGAAACATCCGCAGTGGTTACTTTATGATAGCCGATCCTGGCAAATACTTCAATGGCAGCCTCCAGGATATCTGTCCTTCTCTCCTCAGATGTAGACCGGCTTGTCTTTGCTTTAGTTGGCATATTTGTTATTGATCAATCAATAACAAATAGAAAAAATTTGTCAAACCGAAAAATAGATTTTTACTCTAGAAAAATTTCCGCCGATGCACATACAAGCCAGCACTGACTTTACTCACTCCTGCAGCCTTCGCCATAAATAACGAATCCCTAATACAAGCAGCAATAATCCGAGAGCGTAAAAAGCCAATTGAAAGGTAACTACAGTAACAAAGAGTACAAACTTCAAAAACAAGATTAAAAGAAGGAAGAGAAGAATAAAACTTAGAATAGCCCAAATCATAACAGAATCATGATTAGAATGAAAGGCTCGCAAAATACTTTTTTATCTTTCTGCTCAATTCCAAAACAAAAAGACCGTCCCGGACAGAACAGGAAGTCCGAAGCATAGACTCCCTTAGAGAACAAAAAAGCCAGGTGGTTAAACCTGGCTTTTAATAATACATTGTTCCTAACATTCTCCGTTAATGGGATACCCATTAACAGAGGCCTTACGGCTATCATAACTGCGAATGAAACACACTTTGTTGTTTCTGATCATCGTATATGGATGTTCATAAGCGGCATTTGTTAGATGCCGCTTTTGGCGTTGCCACTAAAGAAAGAAGTAAGTCTTTCTTTAGTATTTTCGTAATATGGTCAAGCCTCACGAGCTATTAGTATCACTCGACTCAATATGTTGCCATACTTACATCTGTGACCTATCAACCGGGTCATCTTCCCGGGCTCTTCAGGGGATTGCTCCCAG
>NZ_NPDZ01000001.1 GCF_002811875.1 Leptospira perolatii | reverse complement strand
AAAAAGGTTAATTCAACAACCAAAAGTGTAACCCATGTCTCCGGTTTAAAGTGTTACCTATGTTCCCGGTTCTTCACTGTTTAGGGTGGGGGGCGTGGTTCGTGGGACCCCAAGCCCCAAATCCCAGCTATCAGAAAAATTGATTTCTTTCAAACGAAAAATTCCAGGCCATCTCGTGTAGGAGCTCCTTCAAAATTCCCGTCGAAAAAATATTCCTGCGCTTTTATTCCTCAAATATGCCAAAAAAATTCTTGCGCGAAAGCAGTTCTTCGTATTCATTTAGAATCGTTCTAAACTGGGGGACAAGGATGAATCTTACAAAAAAAATCCCAATACTTATCGTTCTACTCACTCTCTCCGTAGCTTGCGGTCCATCGGAGAAATCCAAACGACTCATGGATGATTCCAAAAAGACCTTTGGCACGATTCCGGAAAAAATGCCCGGATCGGAAAAGGATACTCCGGAAAGGGTTGCTCTTGGAGAAAAGCTGTACTTCGAAAAAAGGCTTTCGGCAAATGACTCGCAAGCCTGCAATTCTTGTCATAACGTAAATGGAAAAAGCGCAGGAGTAGATAATCTTCCTACTTCTCCGGGCGCATTTGGCAAAAACGGAGATAGAAATTCACCTACGGTGTTAAATGCAGGATTTCATCTTGCACAGTTCTGGGACGGAAGAGCCCCAAATCTGCAAGCGCAAGCAAAAGGACCGATTCTGAATCCGATCGAAATGGCTATGCCTTCTGCTAGCGAAGTAGAAAAGAAAATTTCCGCAATTCCTGAATATGTGGATCTATTCGGAAAAGCATTCCCTGCCGAAGAAAAGAAAATTACTTACGACAACCTCGCGGAGGCAATTGCAGCCTACGAACGCACATTGATTACCAAAGACCGCTTTGATGATTTTCAGAATGGAAATCATCGCACATTAAATTCGGATGAGCAAAAAGGATTAGAAACATTCTTATCAATAGGATGCATCGCCTGTCACAATGGCCCTTTGCTCGGAGGGAATTCCTTCAGAAAACTGGGACAAGTGAATTCGTACGAAAACACAAATGATAAGGGAAGACATAACGTCACGAAGAATCCTGCCGATCTCTTCGTGTTTAAAGTTCCATCGCTCAGAAATGTCGCTCTTACCGGTCCGTATTTTCACGATGGAAAAATCCCCACTCTGGAGGAAGCTGTGAAAAAAATGGGGCATTTGCAGCTGGGAAAAGAGCTTTCCTCAGAAGAGGTAAATTCTATAGTGAGCTTCTTAAAGACTTTGTCCGACAAAAATCGGTCTAATTAATTAGCACTAATTTGTATTGAAACCTATTCGAGCCGGCCTCTCACGAGGACGGCTTTTTTTTACCTTTCCAGAATTTGCTTGTACTTCCTCGGGGCGTTCCCGGTGTAAATCTGTCTCGGTCTTACTTTAGAATAATCCCCGCTCAATCTTTGCTCTCTCCAATGGGCCAACCAGCCGGGGAGCTTGCCGATTACCTGCATCGCGGTGAAGAGCTCTTTAGGTATCCCAAGACTGTGGAATATTATAGCACTATAAAATTCTAAATTAGGATATAAGTTTTTTTCTAGAAAGAAGGAATCCTTGCTCAAGTGATCATCCACTTGCATCGCGATTTCCGCAACAGGGTCCAATTTCTTTTGGCGATAAAAATCCAAGAAAAGCTTTTGAGCAATCGATGATCTTTTGCTTTTTGCTTTGTACGCGTCGTGCCCAAAACCAGTCGAAGGAAAGTGTACCTTGTCTTTCTTAAATCTTTCAAAATACTCGGACACGGAAAGTTTCGATTTGATTACCGCTTCGATTAATTCGACCGTAGCAACCTGTCTTCCACCTTCTCTGGAACCCCAAAGAGCATTAATCGCCGAGGAAATGGACGCGAATATATTCGCCTGCGTAGAACCGATCAGCTGAACCGTAGTGTTGGAAACGTTCTGCTCGTGATCCGCATACAAGATCCAGAGTTGGTTTAGAATTCTATCGTGGTCCTCTCCAGGTTGGTATTTGACCGAAGGTAGGGAAAACAACATGTAAAGAAAATTCGTGCAATAAGGATGACGATCCAAAGGATACACGAATGGTTGCCCTATCATTTTTTTGTACGAAAACGCTGCAATCGTTCTAATCTTAGCGAGCAACCTAGCCGCCTGATCAATCCCGCGATCCAGATATTCCTCATACTCATCTTGGTAATAGCTAGAGAGAGATGAAACCATTACGGAAAGTACTGCAAGAGGGTGAGCTCTTCCTGGAAATCCGTCAAAAAGATTGATCATATCTTCATGAATCAATGAATGCTTGGACAGCTTCGTGGAAAATTCTTTCAGCTGTTTTTCGGTTGGAAGTTCGCCATAGATAAGAAGGTAGCTGGTTTCTACAAATGTAGAGTAATGCACCAGTTCCGCGATATCATACCCCCGATAAAGAAGATCACCGGTTTCCGGATCTCGTTTTGAAATACGACTCTGAGCATATGCTGTATTAAAAAAACCCGGGTCGTAAGAAGTCAGGCCTGTCTTGTCGTGCAGTTCCCTAAGATCGATTCCCTTTTTTCCGTCCGTTCCATGAATCACAGGAAAACGGTGGACAGTATCTCCCACTTTTAGTTCCACGAAGTCGCTCATACCGATAGAAAACTTAATATAGTCGCGATCGTCAACAAGCTTACGCGAAAATTCCTTTCTGCTGGACAAAGCCGATGTATGCGGCTTTTCTTTTCATTCATGTCCGGAATCGATTTCACTTATTACACTTCCGGTTTTTTTTTGCATCTATGGATCCAATTCGGGACCGGACTTTGCATTTTGCTAGCACTGATGGAATTGGTCAAAAAAAGGGAGACGAAATTTCCTGGGGGAATGTTTCTCTTGGCCTTGCTTCTCGCCTCAGTCCAAAGCAGATTGGGTTTTACAATCCTTCCGAATTCTTTCGAAAAAGCTTGGGCCTGGACTTTTTATTTTTCTTCGATCTGGGCAATAGGTCCGACCTTACTTTTGGTGTCCAGAAATATGGTTCAGTTCGCCTTGAGCAAAGAAGTGCCGATCGTAATACACTTCATCCCCGCATGTATCGTATTTTTGCTAGAACTCAGCACTTTTTTCTTACCCGAAGAAGCTCGAAATTCTATTATTAAGAACGCAGCCTCGGAAAGAAAGTTAAGCGGACTTACCGCACTTTTGACATTAGGTTTTTTGCATCAAACGTTCTACTGTTTATATCTCTGGATGCTATTCAGAAGGGTTTTTAAAGAAGTAGAAATTCATTTGTCCAAATTCGTTTATCTAATATTGATAAACGTATTCGCGTCCGTTGAGTTTTCCTGGCTTGGATTCTTTTTAATGGATAACAGGATTTTGGCAATCGGCGCGAGCTTCATTACGCTTGGTTCCGCTTCGATTTTCTTGTTTTCCTCTCGCTATCCGAACTTCTTTGTCTCTCTAAAATCAGAGTTACGACAAAGGAGATACGAAAGGACTCAGTTAGGAGGAATCGATCTGAACGCAGTTCAGATCAGACTGAAAGAATTCATGGAAGAGGAAAGAATTTACCAAGAAGAGACTTTGAAGATCCAAGACTTAGCTCAAAAACTACTCATCTCTCCTCACCAACTCTCCCGAGTATTGAATGAAACATATGGAAGAAACTTCAATGAATTCGTAAACGGTTACAGAATCGAGGAAGCAAAGAAACTACTACTAGCCGACGAAGCCAGAACCGTGCTATCCATAGGATACGAGGTAGGCTTCAATTCCAAATCCACCTTTAACGCACAGTTCTTACGGATCACAGGAAAGACTCCCGTAGAATGGAGAAAAATAAGTCGCAATTCATAAGTTCGGACGATCTTTTTGGCATTCCAAATATAATAAGACCCTGAAGGAAAAATCTGCATGGGCAAAAGTGAAATTTTGGAAAACAAAGAATTCGTTTATTATCCGGTGCGAAAACCCAGATTCGAGTTTTCTGAACCTGTCGCTAAGCACTGGTTAGGTGACTCTGCCTACCGGACTCATATTCTGAATGCTTGGACTTTGATCTTTCCAGATGGAGAGAGATACTTTATCCGAACTGTACAGCCCTTTTTATCCAAAATCAAAGATCCCAGAGTCTTGCGAAACGCAAAAGCATTCATAGGACAAGAAGCCCAGCACGCAGGGGAGCATAAAAAGTTTTGGAGAAATTTGGAAGACCAAGGCTATCGAATCAAAGGTTTCATTAAATTCTTCAATAAATTTGCTTTCGGCTTTTTGGAAAAGATCGCACCGAAAAGGTCCAATCTTTCCGTCACCGCCGGCTTAGAACATTATACTTCTTTAATAGCCACTGTAGGTTTAGGGTTAGGCGTACTAAAACAAGCGGATCCTCAAATGCGAAAACTCTTTGAATGGCATGCCGCAGAAGAAATAGAGCACAAGTCCGCCGCATACGACGTCTATTTGGATACGGGAGGTGGATACTTCAGAAGAGTCATAGGCATGATTGTGGCCTCGATTCTATTTTGGAGTTTTACTTTTTTGGGTGCAGAAATGCTGCTTTGGCAGGATGGTCTTACCTTTAATTGGAAAGTTCGGAGGGACGCTTTTGAATTTATTTTTTGGAAAGAAAAAGTATTCTTTCACGGAATCTTCGCATTCTTAAAATACTTTCATCCTCGGTTTCATCCCGAGCAAGAAGACAATTATCACCTGAGCCGGGAAATCTTTACTTCTCCCGAGCACCAGTATAAGGAAGTAGCATGAGTAAACTGAAAGGTAAAAACATTTTGATCACCGGTGCCAGCGGAGGATTTGGCCGAGAACTAACCAAACAACTTTTGAAAAAGGGAGCAAACCTAGTATTAACCGACATTAAGCCTCCTGATAAGCGCCCAGAATTCTACCTAGACAACGGTGCACCGGCGGAAGGTAAAATTCTTGGAAGCTTCGGCGCGGATCTTCAAACCGAAAAGGGATGCAATAACGCCTTTAAAGAAGCCAAAAAGATCCAACCGAAAATCGATATTCTAATCAACAACGCTGGCTTAGCTTTTCTAGGACAATTGCTAGATATTCCAGATGAAAAATGGAAGCTGATCTTGGACGTAAACCTAATGGCTCCGATTTATCTCACCCGACTTTTTCTACCGGGTATGCTTGAGAGAAAGTACGGACAAATCGTAAATATTTCTTCCTGCGCAGGAATTACTGCCCCAGGAGAACTCGTATATTATTCGGTTTCTAAATTCGGCATACGCGCATTAGGCGAGGCACTCGATTCAGGTTATAGGAGACACGGAGTCTATACTACGAATATCTATCCTTTCTTTTCCGATACCGCAATCTTAAAGTCTCAACAATTTGGAGTGCAAAAGAACAAGGACGTTCCTAAATTCCTGGTGGATAAGGTCGACAAAGTGGTGAAAGCTATGGTGAGAGGAATCGAAAAGAAAAAGATGCATGTGTTCCCAAGTAATATGGCAAAATTTCTGAGATTCTTGACTAGAATGTCTCCCGGGTTTTTAAGAAAACTAGAACATATCGGACAAAAATTTACCTAAGAGATCTACTCAGATGAAAGTAAAGAATGCGAAAACAGCAAAAGTTTCCTCCAAAGCTCCTAATAAAAAAAGGAGCTCTCTTACAAATTTCGATCTCGCATTTTCCGCCGAAAAGAAAAAGGGGCCTGGATTTTCCAGGGATGAGTTCCAAGAAGCTTACGTTCCAAACGGAGAACTTTCGCTTTATGTAAAATATAATCATACAGCTAGCGAATCTCCGAATAGACCCACTCTGCTGTTTGTCCATGGATATCCGGACGATCACACTACTTGGTCTTATCAAATGGAAGCGCTAAGCGACAAATTCAATGTGGCTGCTTGCGATCTCCGGGGATCAGGGAAGTCCTCCAAGCCGAAAGAACAGAAAGCATATAATGTTCGTAGAATGATGGAAGATCTAGAAAAAGTAATACAGTTTATTGGAAACAATAAACCTGTTCACTTAGTAGCTCACGATTGGGGAGCGGTGATTTGCTGGGCCTTTATCGCAGATTCAAAATATTCCAAATGGGTGACTTCCTATACCGCGATGGGCTGTCCACACCCTGTTTTAGCTACAAAGGCAATGTTCCGATTGCTCCTTAGTTTCAACCCGATCCATTGGTGGAAGGCATTTCGACAGTCGATAAGATCCTTCTATATAATCGTATTTCAAATTCCTTGGTTGCCTCAGTGGATCTGGAGCACATTTTCATTTCGGGTATGGCAACTTGCTATGACCATGGGTGGAGTACCAAAAAAAGATCCACTACGACTCAAGACTAGAGAGAAAATTTTATCTTCTTCTATTTCTACTCTGAATCTATATAAAGAATTAGTCAGAGGAGAAAGATTCCCTGAAATACAACAAATCAAAATTCCTGTACAGGTCCTAATTCCAATCCGCGATTTTGCGCTAAGCCCCGAATGCTACACATTACATTCTGGAATATGCGAATCCTACACGGAGCATAAGATAGATTGCAACCACTGGATCCAGAGAATTTTTCCTCAGTATGTGTCAGAAAAAATTTTGGAGCACGTTCGATCCGTTTGACTGCGATCTTTATCTAGGAATCTTCTCCTAAGCATATAGATTTGATTTGAAAAACTTTTGCATTCTTAGAAACTAAGAAGTCGGAGAAGTAAAATCTTAGGTTCCGCATTCGGTTTGGAAATCGGCGGTCCATCTTATTCTATGACCCAACAAACTCGAAACGTTGACATTTCGGAATTGGAAGAAGGAGATCTTCTTTTCTTTGATATTACAGGATCCGGAATCAGTCACGTAGATGTGTATCTCAAGGACCAAAAGTTCGTCCATGCTTCTGTAGTAAAAGGAGTCACCGTAAACTCCTTACAAGAAAAGTATTATCAGGAAAAATTTAAATCCGCAGGAAGGATCCTTACAGTAAGAAAACACGAAAAGGATTAAGATTTTTGATTATATGATAGGGAATAGAACGAAATACTCCGCTATAAATTTCATTCAATCGATTTCTTTGATTTCTCTTTGCTTGGCTTGTCTGTCCTGCGAAAAGGAAAAAATCCAACAGAATGATTCGAGTCTTTTCGTTGTACAAGGATTAGTCGCTCTAAAAGATATAGACCCTACAATTCGAATCGAACTTAAATACTCCACTCAAGACAATTTTACCGGAGAAAAGATTTACCCTTTTCATACCTGTTTACTTCGGAAGGAAACCGCGGAAAAACTCAAGAATGCGAATCTGGAATTTGCAGGCTACGGCTACAGGATCAAAGTTTGGGACGGATATAGACCGGGATACGCGCAAGAAATTCTCTGGAGTAAAGTTGCAGATGCTAGATATGTGGCCGATCCCAGAAAAGGCGGATCTGTTCACGGAAAAGGCGGCGCAGTTGATCTAACACTCGTCGACTCCTCGGATAAAGAACTGGAAATGCCATCTTTGTACGATGATTTTTCTAGCGCGGCCTCTCCTCTCAGAAAGGATTTGACACACTCGGTTGCTTCGAACTTGAACGTACTCGTAAGCGTTTTAATAAAACATGGCTTTTCCCAAATTTCCTCTGAGTGGTGGCATTTCAACGATTCTGATTCTAGATTCTACCAAAGACTAGAAGTAGACCCGCGACTCTGGGAAGGAAACCACTGACGGGATTTGCACAAGAAAAAGTGCCATCTTGTGTGGCACCTTTTAAGGAAGATCCTACTTAGAAACAATCGCGTTGATTCGACCAGACAGAGAAGTGGTAGTCACTTGCCAATCCGATGTAGCAGCTGGAGAGTGGGCCTTTCCGATTTGGCCCCCTACATCTTTTCCTACCGCTACAAACAAATCCAAAGTTGCATTATATGCTGCGTCTGCCCAGTCCGTCCTGGTGCATCCGGTCATCGTTGCAAATGATGTCCAGTTTGCGCCGTCATCAGTGGTCTTGACCCAATTGCAATGATCCCCCAGGCCTAGCAGCATCGAACTCGAATCTGCAGCAGCATTAATTCTATAGTTTATCCCAAGAGAAAGATACTTTTCTGTTTCCCACGGTGTACTTGGGGTTCTTCGACTAGCAATAGCTAGACTATCTGTGTTTCCCAAACCAAAAGAAAAGTATCTACCCGACTTTGCAGGATACATCCAAAAAGTTCTAGGGGAATAATTCGGCGGAGGAGTAGCTGCCAAAATGGCCATTTGCTGAATTCCACCTGCGGCTTCCACACCGGTTCCCCCGCCGGGGTAGGTAGTGAAATTCCAGGCTCCAGTGTTCGGATTGTATTTCGCCACGTCAAAAAAGGAGCCGTTTTCAATCGAACATTCTGCAGTACCGTCCAAGAAAGTGATAAAACATGTAAAATCAAAAATACTCGGAATAGAATAGTCGCTTACGATTCCTGTGTATTCCCAGTTGAAGCCGTCGGAACTTTTGACTCCATAAATATTTCCGGCAGAACTCATCTCGATTTTTAAGCCGGCGGCCATAAATGTTCCGACACCATTAATATTACCGAAACTTAATGAACGAAGTGGAAGGTCGACCACCGCCGAAGCACCAGAGGTTGGTCCGTGCGGACACAAGACTCTTGTCCAGGTAGTTCCATCAGTGCTCACCCAAATTCCGCAATTGTTAGAACGAGTGGAGTAACTCGCTGTAAGAGTTCCAACAGCCACGTAGGTTCCATTCCCGTAAGCAACGTCATAGATGGATCCTCCATTGCAGCCAGGAAAAGGACTCTCTGCACCTTGCAAGACCGTCCAGTTCACACCGTCCTCTGAAGAAAAATAAGAGCAGTTGTCTCCGACAGCCATGAGCTGAGGTCCAGGAGAGAAATTTGCCAATGCAAAATCGAAAAGCAGCCCGAGCGGACTTTTAGAGGCATCAATATCTAGGGCCTTGGCCTTATTACAGCTTAAAATAGCCAAAATTCCTAAAACCATTACGAAACGATGATTCATTCCACTATACCCTACTCATATATAACAAAGGAAAGTCTTTGTTCCGACGATTCTTTTCTAATAAGTAGTAAATTTTTTGCCGGTCACCGACAGTAAATACAGATTTTATTCATCCGTATCAGGCTTTGCATGATTCGAGTGGGAAGGAGCTCCCTCGGCTTATGTAGCAGATGCTATACGTTATTTAGGGAATGAATAGGGATTCGACTGACTATTTTTCACTTTAATAACCGAACTTGTTGTCTCAAAAGTACAAAACTGAGGTTCTAATAAACCATTGCAGAATATTCAGTATAGAGCAGGATGCTGCATTTACGGATTCTTATCTTTTTCAGAGGATCCTCAGATTTAAGAAATGCGGAACAGTTTTGAGAAAACGGCAGTCACCATAATTAAAAGGAACCTTAGTGAATAAAAAACAAATCTCTATACTATATATCGAGGATGAAATTATCGTTTCTACTGCCATGAAAAAAATCTTATCTGGCAAATTCCAAGAGGTAGTCACTGCAGAAGACGGTGTGCAAGGGCTTGATTTTTTTCAAAAGCTTCGACCGAATATCGTGCTAACCGATATCAGAATGCCAAAAATGGACGGCTTAGAACTATGCCGTAAAATTAAGGCATTAGATCCAAATGTTCCGATTGTAGGAATCACAGCTTCTACAGAAGAAGACACTCTAAAGATTTGTAAGCAGGCGGGAATGAGCCTGGTTTTAACAAAGCCGGTGAATTTTGTGGATATTATTCAGCAAATCGAGGACCTAGTAAACAAAGCGGAGTCTAAATCAAAACAAATAATCTGACGATATTGGGATTGTAACCTGTTCTTTTTGGCAATATCCTTTGAACCGATACAGAATCCCAGCTAATCTTTTCTTTTTACTCGCCCTTCTTTGCGCTTTCAAACTTCAGTCACAAGATCAGACTAGTAACTTACGAATTTATAAAGATGTGATTGTCGAAGACTTTGAGAACTTTACTGTCGACTCTAAAATGGTAAAGGAAAAGCTCGGTCCGGAATTCTTTCCGGAAGTTCGCATTTCCAACGTTCTGCACACTCAGCAAAGGGAATCCGCCAAATCACTGTATATCGAAGTAAAGGCAGAGAAAAATCAGTCCTTTCAAATATTGTTCCCTAAGCCTTGGAGCTCCTCCGAATTCGTTAAGGAATTTACTTTTCATATATATGCAAACGAAGGCGGAGGTTCGCTTTACGTTCTGCTCAGAGACTCCACCTTAGACATTAAGAAAATCCTAGTAGCACATTTACTCTTTTCAGGGTGGAAGGCCCTCTCTATAGATGTTTCCCGCAAAATAAGACAAGATGATCTCGTAACGAACAAGCATTCCGAATTGCAACTTTTGGGTTTTCTTTACGAGGCTCCTTTTGAAAGGAGAAGGGGCACTAGAGAAATATTCGTAATCGATGATATTATAGCGAAAGTCCGACCCAAGTATCTTCTCTTTCAAGGAGAGAAAACCTTGGTACGATAAACCCTCAGACTTCTATCAAACCCATATCCAGTCTGATTGGATAATGATTCCTTCTTCTTTCAAAATATTCCCAATCCTGTTTAGACCAAGCTTCCCTTAATTGACGGTCTTCTTCGGACAAGAAAAACTCGGTCTTAAGATCGGAGGAGAATATCATAAATTTCTGAATTTTTGGAAGCGGCTCTTCTCCGTAAAGAATTGCAAGCTTTTCCGCAAGCCTATATGTACCGGTTAATCTTCCAAGTTGACTGTAGCCGGCAATATGAGGAGTAAAAATCGATCTGGTCGAATTCAGGAATAGCTCCAATTCTTTTTTAGGAGGTTCTTCGGAATACACATCGATCACTTTCATGATATCTGATCTGCTAAGAATTTCCTGATAAGCTAACTTTTCCCAGACTTCTCCCCTACTCGTATTTAAGACTAAAGTTTCCGGTTTGAGCGCCGTAACATGCTTTTTCTGAAACATAGCTTCCGTCGGATACGGTCCCGACTTTGTCAAAGGAACATGAAAACTTAATATAGGACATTGATAAACTGCATCTAAACTACTTGAAAATTCCTTAAAATAAGGGTCGTGATAGACAAAGCTTATCCCGAAGTAAGAGAGGATCTTACCAAAAGCCTTTCCAGTGTTTCCAAAACCCACCAAGCCCACTTTCTTGCTTTTCAATTCTTCGAGCGAAAAAAAATACAAAAGCGAAACCCAGCAGTATTCGGCAACTGAACCTGCATTGCAGCCGGGAGAGTTTAAAAAAATTTTTCCGGCCTTCTTTAGATCCGAAAAGTTTACATGGTCCACTCCGGAGCTCACTGTGGCAAAAATCCGTACGCTCGGAAATTTTTCCACCGCCTTGGAGTCGACGATAAGCCTTGTGCTTGCGATCAGAATTTCGGGTTGCAAGGACTTTGCAAATTCCAGGTTCCCGCTGGGATAGGATTCAATGTGCAGTTTTTTAAAGCGGGAAAATATCTCCGAAGCGCCAACTGTTCCTTCGGGATAGCATAATAAAGCCACAGGGATACTTTCAAATGAAAGCCTATCTCATCCAACGCTTTTTCTGGGAAAATCTCTTGCCAACACGCGCCCTGATTGTAGCCTCTCGCTTCAAACGGAAAGAGAATTGGTATGTGGACAAAAATAAAGCAACTTCCGACACTCGTATGGATCTTAGGTGGAGTAGTTCTACTCGTATTACTCCTGATTTTCGCATTCTCAGAGTCTGAGAGTAATAAGTCTGGTTTTTTTGGAAAAGATGAGGACGAGTCTTACGGATTTTCGGTGAGTCAAAACGAATCCGGAGATTGGATTATTCATCCAGCGATACAGGAGACTTCGAGAAATATCTATAAAGACGGAGAATGGTTATCATATGAGGAAATACTGAAGTATGCTGCCAGCGGCGAATTAGATATGGTCTCAGAATTGTGGGCCTTGAGAAGACGTTGTCCGCAAGATATGGGCCCAGATCAGTGCAATGAAATAGTCAAAGCGTTTTTGTTGGAACAGTATCCGGGCAAAGACGGTGAAAAGTTAGTGGCGTTGTTCGGTAAGTACCTGAAGTACGAAGTCACTATGAGAGAAATGGAATTACCGGGCGACCTGAAATCTCAGGAAACTTACGAACTGGTCAAGCGAAAGAGAAGAAATATCTTTTCGGACGAAGAGGCCAAACTAGTTTTCGGAATGGAAGAAGCCGAAAGAGACTACCAGTTTTCCCTGTCTCATTTTTTGAACGAAACCAAGAATCTATCGGGCGACAAGCGTATGCAAAGATTTGATGAATTCCGCAAACAAGTCTATGGCAATTATTATAATACGGTCACGAAGAGAGAACCGAAGTTTAATGGTTACGAAACCGAAATGTTCCTGAGAGAAAACGAAATGGAAAAAATGGCTCAGGCTCAAAAAGATTCTCAAGTGAGAGCAATTCGGGAGAAATATTTCGGCAAGGAAGGCGCGGATCGTATCGAACAAGTATATCGCGACATCGAAGATCGCAAGAACAAAGAGACCCAGGTAATGAGAGAAGAACAAGCCTGGCTATCCACAAACCCGAATGCTAGCGCCGACGAAAAGAACAAAGCGATCGAGGCGATCCGATCTAGAATTTTAGGCTCTGATGAAGCCGAAGAATATTCGCGAAGAAGATCCTTAGAAGAAGAACAGAAAAAATTGAACATTAAATGATCCGCTTCGATCAGAATCGGAAGCTGATTCTTCTTACAACATATTGCGTCGGAATCTCCTTGGGGATTTTGCTTGCGATGGAGCCTTTCGGATTCTTTTTGGCTGGGATCAGCGCAGCTAGTTTGGCTTATCTTTTCTATTTGGAACTTAGGGAATTACCACTCAGATTTCAAATCGCTTGGCTTTTGATTTTATCCCAGCTAATAGATCTGATCGTTTTTTTATGGATCCCAAATTCAATTTCCGCGATTTCTGGTTCTGGCAAGACCGTTTCTTGGGCTCTATTTTTGGTTTACGGTCTGTTTTCCCAAATTAAACTTTTTTTATTTTACTTCGGATGGAAAATTACTTCCGATTTTCATAATAAACTAAATAAGAATAATATCCAAAGTCGGCAATCTTTATTGTTCGATTGGGCCTCCTTTCCGATTTGGGGAACGATTACTGATCTGATTACGCCTCAATTGTTTCCGTGGTTTTGGGGAAACTTAGCTGAGGGAAGTTTGTCTTTCTCCCAAAGCGCATCCTGGTTCGGAATATACGGCATCGGATTCTTTTTACTTTGGATCGGGGCAAGTGCCGCACTCCTGGTTGTAAAAAAGGAAAGAATTCTCGGAATCTTAGGGGTCGCGATATTCACCTTCATTTGGATACTTGCTTCACTTAGGCTCTATTCTGCTCCCGAGTATGCCGTGCCCACAAAAACGCCGGCACTCGAAAAAGAAGTCCTTCTACTCTCGGGGTTGTTAGTACAACCGAACACTTCTCCCGCAAAACGAGAATTAGCCGAAAACGCAGATTTTATCGGAAACGCGATGAGCAAAATTTTGGAACTTTCTCTACAGGCAGCCTTGACTACTTCTCCACCGCCAGATCTAATTTTTCTACCTGAATCCGCAGTTCCATTTCACGGTACGAATCCAAATCAATCCTCCAAGGAAAAGAACATCTACTCTCCGACATATCATGGTTTAGTAAAATACCTTTCGCTAAAAACTGGAGCAGATCTAGTATACAACGAACTAAACCAATATTCAGAGGGCTTGAAGAACCAAGTGTCTCTTATATCCTCCGAGTCTCTATACTCGATTCGTTATGATAAACGAAGACTACTTCCATTCGGAGAATTCATTCCTTTGGAAAAATATTTCCCGAAACTCAGGAACCTATTCGAAGAAACTTCGAAGTATGTTCCAGGTGACGAGCCGGCTCCATTGAAAGGGCAAAGGAAAGAGACAAGAAGTCGATTTCCGAAAGCGCCTACCGTTCTCGATCTGAATCTCATCCAAAAACCGGAGCAGATCTCTTCGGGGCTCGTTTATAACGATGCAGAAGCTGAATCATCCGGAAGTTTTGATTACCAAGTACTTCCGCTCATCTGTTATGAGGCAATGTTTCCAGAATTAGTCAGTGATTCGATTCAAAACTCAGAATCCGAAGTTTTCACTTTTTTGGTCAATCCTACAAATGACGCCTGGTTCTCTTCTTCAACCGAAGCTTGGCAGCACGGGGCGGCTTCTAAATTTCGATCGATAGAATTTGGACTGACATTAGTTAGACCGGCGGTTAGCGGAATCTCTTATGCAGTAGACCCGTATGGAAGGGATCTCACTCCACCTTTAGAATTCTCCGAAGTAGGGAGCAGATCTTTTTTACTCCCGATCACTCGGAAAAGAAAAGAGGGAAATACCTTTTATGCTAAAATCGGAAATCTACCGTTTTATTTATATTCTGTTTTATTGATCGGTTTTCTGTTCGTCTTACGAAAAAGAAACATTGTTTTCTTAAAATAAGAACCGAAAGGCGGAAACAAAAGATAAAAACTTTTAAATTTCCCGCTTAAGTGAAGTATAGAGGAAAAAATATTTGTTAGAACACACTTTCTGTCACCTTCCTGGAATAGATATCCAAGAAGAGAAAAGATACTGGGAAAAAGGAATTCTCACTTGGGAGGATCTTAGAGGGCATTATCTTGAACTTGCTAAATCCTCCGAAGATACCTATCCAAAGCTTCTTTTGGATTCTCTAGAGTTTTCTCGCCGTGAACTCGAAAGAAAAAACTGGAGCTACTTTTTCTTTGCACTCCCGAACAGACAAAAATGGAGACTGTTCCCCAGAATCCGAGAAAAAATCCTTTATCTCGATATTGAAACCTCCGGACTTTCAAGGGAAGACTTCGTCACTGTAGTAGGCTCTTACGACGGTCAACAGTTCAAGGAATTCCTTAGAGGTCGAAATATGGATGACTTCCTGGGATATCTTGATCCTCAACATATATTAGTAAGTTATAATGGAGTCGCTTTCGACATTCCATTTCTCGAAAAGGAATTCGGTCAAAAGTTTCGAAATCTTCACTACGATTTGATGCATATGCTCCACGGGCTAGGATTCAAAGGTGGTCTGAAAAACTGCGAAAAGGCCTTGGGCATTACTAGAGATCTTCCTTTCGAGGTCAACGGATCGGATGCGGTAAGGCTTTGGTGGCAATACGTTCAATACGATGACCAGGAAGCTCTTAGTCTACTGCTCAAGTACAATCGCGAAGACGTAAAAAACTTAGAGCTGATTTTTATTAAGTGTTACAACCTAAATATCCGAAACACTCCCTTTTACGGAGAAATTATTTCGGAAAATGTAAACCAAATCTGATCGAATGCATTTTTACTTTTCGCCGATCCAGCGGTAGGTTTCGTAGGGTGGCTCAGTCTCGATCACTTCTACCCAACCTTTATCGATGAACTTTCTTACAAATGAATGCAAAATCGCCATAGCTGTATTATAATATCCTGAATTAGCTACCTTCTCTCCCATCGCTTCCAAGACCAAGTTCGAAAGGTCCTGGTCTCTTTCCTTTAATCTCCTCATGACACCTCGTTCCAGAATCTGAAGAGTTTTGGAGAGCAGCTTGATCGCTTTTTGAGGGTCTTCTGGTTCGGATCCGTGGGCCGGCAAAAGTCTTCGAATCGAAATCTTAGAGAGCCTATCCAAGGATCTGTGGTAATCATCCAAATTGCCGTCAATTTCAGCGTAAATCGAGGAAATATTTTGGAGGACCAGGTCACCTGTAAAAAAGATTTCTTCCCCTAACAAATACGGAGTTAGATGCCAAAGGTTGTGACCGGGAGTGTGCAAAAAACCGATCTCTCTTCCTCCTGCGTGAATCACATCCCCTTCCACCAACTCGATGTCAAAGCGTACATTCGGCTCCACCTTATGAGAACCTTTGACTGTATTAATTAAATTTAAATTACCTTCTTCGATTCTAGTCAGCTCTCGCTTTCTGTCTTCCGCAGAACGGTGACCTTTATATACTAATCTCTTTGTGGCCCGATTGAACACCTGAATATTTTCAAGATAGTTGCCGATATCAGCCGCCATACCTTTCATTGCATACAATTTTGCGTCGGTATAAAATCGGAGAGTAAGCATCGCACTCATATGATCCAAATGGTTGTGCGTATAAATTATATGCTTTATCTTCTTTAGATTTAGACCTACTTGTTTAAGAGCTCTTTGGAGCATTCCCAAGTTCGCAATATACCCAGAGTCGATAAGCGTCGGCTCACCGTCTGGTAGTATGTATATATTGTTAGGCGCATAGAATGGCTGGGGAATTTCTGTTTTAAGTATTCCGTCTCCGATTTCTTCTATTTTTGGGACAGAATCATAATGATGAACGCGCATACTGAAACTTCAATACTAGGAAAACAATCTACTCCTTTCCCTGCAAGCTTCTAAATTTCCGGTGCGAATATAACTAGATAATTCTCTGATTAATTCCAAGTGTTGCTCCGCATCTTGGCCCAAGATCTTTTTTAGATACTTCGCCTCAAAGGAGGATAACTTACCATCAAAAGAACAAGCAAGGCACAATAGCTTTAGGCAAGCTTCCCTATCTTCCTTTTTGAGCCCCGCAATCAATTTTGCAAAAGTTTCTAAATCGTCAAAGACAAAGTCTTCGGTTCGTATTCCAAAATTCTTATACATTTTGATTAACAAATATTCTAGATTCGGATGGAACCTTTGAGTGAACACTACAGAGTTTCCGACAGCGGCCAAGAATGCCAGCTTGGCTTCCTTTGTTAAACGACGTTCGTTAGCGAAAATTTGAGCGACGATATCCTCAGCGATAACTCTGGAAATTAATCGAATCCTTAGTTCCGACAAAATGAGCCAAAGTACGACCGCGTCCCAAATTGCAGTAATCGGTGCGGCTATAAACTCTGCATAAACTCTAAGAGAATTTCGCGCCAAGACCTTTCTTAAAACGATTTTTGCAACTAAGTTGGAGAGCAAAACTTTCGCCTTGTATAAGACAGTTCTGACTAGTAGACTTCGTTTATCAGTAAGTTTTAATGGATCGATCCCTAATAGCTTTAAGTCTGGATCCGGGATCTCCAGCGCCATTCTAGCAAGCAGGTTCGATTTGGCAGTGAAGAGATCCGGGTCGTCCTCAAGGTGCATTCCGGCGAGTTGAGTGATTCGAAACGCTGCCCACAATCCAAGCTCGTATAATAAATAAAATTCTAATAGAGTCCCGACGATTAACGCCCCACCCGTCCAGGCCCATTTTTCGTAAAATTGAAAAGACCAAAGTTCAGGTGATTCCGGAAATATTTTTTCTACGATCGTAATTCCGAATGTGGTCCAAAATCCAATATTCAAGCCCCAAAAGAAGGACCACCAGATAATCTTGCCACTTTGGGAAAAGAATTTTGACCCAGGCCCAGAAGGATCCTTTTCTAGCGGCGCTCGTTTGACATAATTCTTTAGAACGCCTATACCCCATTTTTCCAGGAAGCCTGGGTTATACTCTTGGGCGCTTTGGTGCAACATTTCCATAGGTGGTGATAGGATATTAAAATCGAATTTGAGTCAATCGGAATGGAACGGTTTTTAAGCTCTGGGGTCGAAAAGAAGGCAGAGGACGAAAGTCCTCTAATTCGATTTCATTCTTGACCGGTGCTTGCCGATGATTCAATTTAGAGCTATGCGTTCCCTTTTTTCTCGAACACTGCAATCTTTATTTGCTAAGTCTTTTTCTCTATTGGCATTTTGCGGGGTGGCAACCCTGGCGTCTTGTCAACACACCACCCCGAATAAGGTAGATATGAAAGTAACCGGGGGAGGAAACGTTTATCAGGTATACCTGGATGTGGACAACGATAAGACTCCTAACTGCGGAAATGCAGCTCCATATACGGGAGGAACTGGAACCTCGACTACCGGTGGAACAACAACTACAACACCGACCACTGGAGGGAGCACCACAAACAGCAGATATCTCGTTACCAGTACTCTCTACATGAAGACTGGAGAAATTCTTATATTACGTTTTATTTATGATAACAACCAAAACCAAGGGACTGTGGACCCTCAGCAAGGTTTCTCTTTTTCCGGAAGTGTTGGGACTAGTTCCCAGTATATTCCAGCGGTTACAGGAAAATTCGGAAAAGTATTCTGGGGCGGTTCAGGAGTTCCAGTCTATGATAGCTCCAGCGGTGGTGCGCAGGCTCAGGCGCTTCAATACCTAGACGTAGATATTAATCTTACCGGAAATTTTTCGACTACGACGGGCGGCGTGCAACTCAATCAGTGCTTCACAGTAGACGGAGTTAAGTGTACAGCTCAGACTTCTTCGACGACTTGTTTTACTCAGGATAATATCAGTTGCTTCTCTACTTCAGCTTCTACTGGAGCTGCCGCTGCCATCCAAGGAAGTGTAAGCTGCAATGCTCCAGGGGTTTTCCCAGCAGGAACCTAAGTTAGCGGACTTCAGAGAAATTCTTTGATCCATAAAAATGCGGATAAAGCGCTCTAAACCGAGCTAAGCTTTCGAAACTGCTCTTGGACAAGCTTACCCTCTTCAGTCGGTGGGTAAGCATTCAAGAAACGTAGTAGTTCCTCGATATCGGCCTGAAACTCATCATTTAACATTTTCCGAATATTATACCTATTCAAAAGAGAAAGTACGACAACTTCATCCTGTCCGTTTCTTTCCGCTTTTCCAAAAAGAGAATGCACTAGCTTTTTATCGTTCCTGTCAGATTTTTCGAGCAATTTCAAAACGGGATATGTGTACAATCCGTTTTTAAAATCCTTAAGCGGCACTTTCCCAGTTTGGTTGCCCGCTTGAAAATAATCTATCGCATCATCCTGCTTTTGAAACAAGAATCCAAGTCGAATCCCAAAGTCATGCAGCTTCTTGCGACTTTTCTTGGGAAGTTCTACAAGTATGCCAGCGGCTTCAGAGACAGCTCCAAAAAGAGAAGCCGTCTTTCCGTATACAACGCTATCGTAAATCTCGGAGGTAATTTTAGAGTTCTTTTCCCATTCCATTTGGATTAGCTCGCTTACCGAAAGATCTTTGATCACTTTCGTAAACAGGTCCATCAGCTCCGAAGAACCCAAGCTGTTTAGATGGTCGATTCCGCAAGCGAGAAGATAATCTCCGGCCAAGATCGCGGTCTTGTTTCCGAATTTTGCTCCTACACTCGGAATTCCTCTTCTAGTTTCCGCCTCGTCCACCACGTCATCGTGGAGTAAACTCGCGGCGTGGATCAGTTCAGCGATCGCTCCGACGTCGGCCCACTTTTCTCCCCGATAACCCAAGATCTTGCATACACAATAATGAAGAATAGGACGAATTCGCTTTCCACCGGACTGGATCGTATAGTCTTTGATTTCAGAAAGTATTTCGAGATCTTCGTCGATGATCTCTTTGAGCTTTTTATCGAATTTGCGGATTAGTAATTCTTTTAATCCCTTGCCTTTCACTTCTATCCCCGTTTCGACACTATGTACGGGCGAGCTTTCGGCTCAAGCAGGAAAGAAGTCTTCGACTGATGACGAATCTCAAGAATTAGAGGACCTAAGCTTTCGGTTTGTTATCCAAGGCGAGCAAATGCTTTGAAAGGGTCTTTTCCATATCTCGGTCTTCTTTTTTTCTATAGATATGGATCAAATTTCGGTACATCCGCTTAAGCATTGTTAGAGTACTAGCACGCGTAAAATAGCGATCGTGAGCTTGAAAACCGTTCGCTTTCAAAAATCGAATGCAAGTAGATCGATCGAGCATCACACCACCGTGATATGGATCAATGTACGTCTGAAATTCGGAAGATTCAAAATGGAGTAAGAAGTGCAACGGCATATTCACTCCGTATAAGGGCAACTGCAATCTGTGAGCCACAAGCAAGTAGATCGCGGATAATGAGATAGGAATTCCGCGCTTCGATTCGAAGACTTTATGTAAATAAGAGTTATCCGGGTCCTCGTACTGATCGTGATTTCCGACAAAGCCTTCCTCCTGGGATAAGACTCTCGTCAAAAAATGCACCTTCACATCGTCCGAGGCAAGATCCTCGTTTAAGTCGACAAGTTCTTCTACTCTCAAAGCGATCCGATCCAGATACGTCCGAAAATCAGGATAGTATAATTCAGGGTTCACGACACTAGATAATAAGAATACGCCTTCTTCCAAATCATCATAGTGATTCAAATGGCCTTTCTCCGCCAAGGCAGCATAACGGTAGGAGATCCTCTCCATGTGAATCGATTCGGAGACTGCTCTAGCGTAAACTCTTAAGGTTGGATCTTTTAGATCGTCTACCACTTCGCGAATCCGAACTTGCCAAGGAATCATGCTAGCAATCTCTCGGATGATACCGGATTTTTCTTCCGACCGAGAAAACTCTAGTTGGTAAAATTTATCTTCGATCCTTTCCGGAGGAAAAGGCAACGTCCCGAAAGACGAATCAGAGGATTGCATACACAATAGATTCCCATCTTAAAACCAAGCAGTCAATTCAGAAGTGTTTACTCTCTTCAAAAAAAGGATGTACTTGATAATTGGACTATGTCGTTCACAAAATTTATCGCAATAGCTTTGCGAGATAACCGAGACGAAAGATTGTTTTCGAAAATCAGAATCGGTTCATTCAAAAAACGGCAGAAACCGATCGTTTAATATTCTTTCAGATGGAAACTGCATCCAATTCTTGTAAAGCCTGCTTTCCTTGCTCTTCGCTTGGAGGAGTACCATGCCACCCTGGATTGTTTTCCATAAAGGAAACACCTTTACCCAGGACAGTAGTGAAAAGGATAATCGTAGGAGATCCTACATGAGCTTTTGCTTTTTCAAAAGCGCTAATGATTGCGGAAACATCATGGCCATCAGCATCGATCACATTCCAACCGAAGGCTTTGAACTTTTGATCCAATGGCTCCAGATTCATCACATCTTTTGTATATCCATCGATCTGGATGCCATTTTTATCCATAAATGCAATTAGATTGTCAGTTTTGTAATGAACCGCAGATTGAGCGGCTTCCCAAGTCATTCCCTCTCCGCATTCTCCGTCAGAAATACATGCGTACACTTTAAAATTTTTGCGATTCAAACGAGCACCGAGCGCAATCCCAACAGAAACAGATAGACCTTGGCCAAGCGAACCTGAAGAACTCTCCAATCCTTTTAAATAACGAGTTGATGGATGACCCTGAAGCTTGGAATCGATCTTACGAAATGTCATAAGATCTTCTATGGGAAAATAACCTGACTGAGCCATGGCAGCATATCGAACCGCACAAACGTGTCCGTTGGAAAGTATCAAACGATCCCTATCTTCCCAATCAGGATCAGAAGGCTTGTGATTCAAAATTTTCTTATAGAGAACCGCATAGATATCCGCCAAACCCAAAGGACCGCCGGGATGGCCAGATTTGGCAGCGGTTACCATCTTGATTACATTCTTACGAATCTCATTTGCAAATTTTTTGATCTCAACAATTTCATTCATGGAGGTTCTTCCGATCCTAGTGTGCTGAGCGAAAAAGCAACAGCCCGGATATGTACACCAGGGTATATAATGGTAGAAAAATAAATCTTAGCTTTCGATGGAATCCTTTTTTTCCAAATGCTCCTGACCATCCGGTCAGTAACATGAGAACTAGTGCGATTGCAGCAAATCCGCGATGAACGTCTATAATCCATCGATCGACTGTAGGAACAAACCCTGCTGCGTCCAAGCCTCCGAACAAATACTTCAATGAAAGAAGATAAAAGGCCGTGATCAAATTAAACACGATTCCGATGCTGTTCAAGATCCTGTGAAGTCGGTTATTTCGAAATCGAAAGTACAATCCGGTATAGAACAATACGATCGAACAGGTCATACCCAGGTTCACTAATAAAAGCGCCATTGGAGTCAGGATCGAGATTCCCTTGGAGGGATAAATTCCTTTTTAATCGGTTGACCGAGGAATTCGGACGGAAATACTGGTTCTCGAGTCCAATGCTGCCTTAGCTCAATTGGTAGAGCAGCTGACTTGTAATCAGCAGGTTGGGGGTTCGATTCCTCTAGGCAGCTGACGTAGATTCTTACCAAAAAAATCTACGCCATATTCCGGACTCAGATCCCACTTAACCACGGGTAGGTACTCAAGCGGTCAACGAGGGCAGACTGTAAATCTGCTGGCCAAGCCTTCGAAGGTTCGAATCCTTCCCTGCCCATTATAAATTTCTAATTCAAATAATAAATCAGAAGGATTCGAAGATTTCGAGCGAGAGCATTTGTAGCGACCCGTAGGGAGCGTAAGCAAATGCGACCTGAGTCCATGGATGGACGAAGGACGCGAGAAAGACGCCTCGGAGCACAGTTGACCACGAGGGGAAACTGCGAAGAGGCGAATCCTTCCCTGCCCATTATAAATTTCTAATTCAGATAACAAATCAGAAGGATTCGAAGATTTCGAGCGAGAGCATTTGCAGCGACCCATAGGGAGCGTAAGCAAATGCGACCTGAGTCCATGGATGGACGAAGACGCGAGAAAGACGCCTCGGAGCCCAGTTAGCCAGGATGGATAACTGCGAAGAGGCGAATCCTTCCCTGCCCATTATAAATTTCTAATTCAGATAACAAATCAGAAGGATTCGAAGATTTCGAGCGAGAGCATTTGCAGCGACCCATAGGGAGCGTAAGCAAATGCGACCTGAGTCCAGGGATGGACGAAGGCGCGAGAAAGACGCCTGTAACTAAAAGCGCTTTCTCTAAAAGGCAGGATGAGGAAATTCGCAAGGTCCGAGAGTGGGCCACGGAGGGTCCACGTCCCAGAGCTTGATACAGGATGTATCAGCGAAGGGCGAGGATTGCGATTTACGAATCCGACTTTTTATTTTTGCCAAGCCACTATCGATGGCTTGACCGCTACTACAAAATACTCTTTACCGAGTCTGATTTCCGCATAGGTGCGATTTAGTATTTTACGATATACAAAATATTCCAAATTCCATGGTCCGAGTGCGACTGTAGGACCTACCTGATTCGATTTTACGGGAAGTGTCGGCTGAACTGGAGGATCGACCGGATTTTCGGGAATAATCTCTACTTCTTTCCAAAATAGTTTTGCAGAAATCGGCAAATACGCTGGATCAGCAAAGGCAAAGCTCACTTCCTCCTCTTCCTCCACAGAGTTCAGCATTTGTTCCAGTGTCCCGGGAAAAATTTCGGTGCAATACTGCGGTTGGATAGAAGGATTCGAAAAGAAAGGTCTACGTAACACTTTACAAATATATTTTGTTCTGTCCGGAAGTACTAGATTAGCTTCTCGATCTCTTGCGTCCCAAAAAGGAAGTTTGTTCCTATCCTCATTTGGCAGAAGCAAAGTTAAAATCTCCTCGGGTTCGAGATCTTCCTCTCCATCGGTATCCGTATCTGACAAAAAGGTTCCCATCTCTTTTACGAAGTAGTCCCTCGCCTCTTTACCGCCTCCTTGCAGAATATATGAATATAACGGATCTGGAGAATCCTTCGAAAGAATACGAAGGGCATGAGAATATTGAGCGCCCCAATCAGTTCCCTTGGTCTGACAGATTTTTCTAAACAAAGCTTCGGGTTCTTCGGACCCGTTATAAATTTCTTGTGGATAATCGCAAGCTTCCTGTTTTCGATCCATAAGGAGCAAATTTTTAGCTGCTTCGAATTTCGCTCTTCTCGGATTTCCGTACGTCCCGCTCATGAGAAAGTATCGAGTGCTCGCTTCCCATCTCCCCTTATGACGCAAAAACTTTGCGTAGAGAAATGCAATATCCGATTTTGATTCGTTGGTAAGAACTTTGGAAGTACCTGAGAGATAAATTCTTCGATAAGGAACTCCTCTACCGGACTGCAAGGAGTATCCAACCCAAAGTGGAAGAGCAGTTTCCTTTGAAATCGAATTCTTTTGAACTATCGTTTGAAAGATATTTTCCCAGCTTTCATAATCTTTGAGTTTCATTTTGATCGAATAGCAAAGACGAACCAAGGGAGCATTTTCAGGCTTAAGCAAAGAGCGGTACGGCTCAAAGGGCACAAACGGAACAGGCTTGCCCGTTTCTGAATCAACTGATTGCTCTTGGGGTTCAACCAAAGGAGGCGTGGACCTGGAACAAGAGGAGAGAACTCCGATTAGAGAATACGGGCTGACTCCCAATCCTTGGGAAACGCTCTGAACGATACTAGACCATTCCCCTTTTTTAGTCTTTGTAGTTCCTGCTCTGATTTGGTACTGCAAGGCCGGAACGTACTTTCGAAATTTTTCATATAGAAAATAAAGTCTCGTAGAGGCCGTCTTGCGGACATCGTTTTGTTTTGCGGTGCGAACCACTTCTTCGTAGAGAGGAATGGCAAACACTGGAGAATCTTTCTCCATCGCATAAGCTTCCTCATACGAAACTGCACTGACTCCTCGAGTGATGAAAAAGTAAATACCTATGGTTAAGAAAATTCGAAAAAAGAAGCCCACTAAAAACCACAGAATTGGATAGCGAGGTTCAAAATACGTTTTGGAAGATTTCTTTTTTTGCATCCGATTTGTGACTCAAAGGGCAAACTTCTGTAGGGGGATAAGAAGGATGGAACAATTCACTCACCTTGGTTGGACAATCCGGTCCAGGTAATTTTCCGGACTCAGGACACACGCTGACGGAAATCGCTCTCTGCGAAAACTTATACTTTCTCTTATCTTCCTTGTCTCCAGATTCGACTTGCTGAAACAACTTCGCGATCGTTCCCCAAAGAGGCGCCGCCACGACTCCTCCTAACGCAGAAGGTCCCATGCCATAACTTGGGGAATCATATCCTACCCAAATTGCCATAGAAATCCCGGGCCGAAAACCTACGAACCACGCGTCCCTGTATTCGTTTGTAGTACCTGTCTTTCCAGCTACTTCGCCTTTATAGCCCGTGTTTCTAACTCCAGCGTGATTTGCACTTCCGTGGAGCAAATCCACCATGATCTCCGCGGTCGGCGGCGAAATCGTCTTTCTCTCCTTGGGCCACTTCAAGCCGAACTCATCTTGGTCCTTTCTTTGAAAGACTATATTCCCCGCTCTATCTACAATTTTTTCGATAAGATGCGGTCGTACGATTTTTCCATCATTCGCAAACGCAGAATAAGCAGACGCCATTTCCAAGGGAGAAAGTTCCAATGAACCTAGCGCTAAAGATAAGTCTTTTCGAAAGCGATTTTTCAAAATCTTTTCTTCCGGAAAGAAGAAACGACCGAATGCATCTTCGATTCGGTTAAGTCCTAATTTTTCCGCAATCTGAACTGCCGCAGTATTCTTAGACTTTGCTAATGCGACTCTGACCGAAATATCTCCGTCGTATTGATTTCCTATATTCTCGGGCATCCAATTCGAACTAGAATTTCTATAAATCAAGGGCGCATCCAAAATCCTCGAAGCCGGATTGATATATCCTTCATCGATCGCATCCGCATACAGGATGGGCTTAATCGTCGAACCCGTTTGACGATACATGCCTGTGGCACGAGGAAACTGGTTATCCGCCTTGAACTGAGTTCCTCCGTGCAAAAGTAGGATATCCCCAGTATTTGGATCAACCGCGACTACGGCAACTTGGAGTCCACTGTCTTGGCCGGTCTCGAATTTATCTGTATCAATGAATAATTCCAGTGCCGGAGAAATATCGGAGACTAAGTTTCTAAAAGGATTCGCTTCTACATTGCGCCCTGGATCTACTAATCTATTCCGCCTAACTTGTCCGGAACGCAGTACATTTTCTACATGAGATTTTACTAATCTTTGCAATTCCGCCTGAACAGGCTGAGAAATCGTGGTGTAAACGGAAAATCCTCCGGTTTCATAGATATTCGTATCCGGATACATAGTTTGCAAAAATTTTCGAACATGCTCGGTTACATAAGGAGAATCATCCCTTCGATTTCCGAATACAGTTTCTCCCGGAGATCTGGTGGAAAAAACCATATACAATTCATTAATCACCGGCCTCAGATCTTCTTTTAAGGCACCATCGTTCTTTAAAGAATCTAGTATGTTTTGCACACGATTCATGGATAGTTCAGGATTTTTTAATGGAGAATATCGATTCGGAGCCGAAGCCAGAGACGCCAGAACGATCATCTCCGGCAAAGAGAGATCGTTCGGTTTTTTTCCAAAATAGAATTCTGAAGCGCTAGCGAATCCGAATGCACCGTGACCTAAGTATACATTATTCATGTAATGCAAAAGAATTTGCTGCTTATTTAACTTGGATTCTAGGGCGTAGGCCAACTGTGCTTCCTTCAATTTCCTACCGAGGCTTTTTTCTCTGTCGTTCAAGAGAATTCTCGAAAGCTGTTGGGTGATCGTGGAAGCACCTTGCTTGAATCTTAAATGTATAATGTTTACAAAAAACGCCCTCAAAATCGAAGGATAATGGATTCCTCCGTGGTCGAAAAAGTGTCTATCTTCCACGAGCATAACCATACGTTTCAAGTTTTCTGGGTATGCATCCCACTCTAGATTGCTGGTTTTCTTTCCGAATATCTCGGATACTTTCTTTCCATCACGATCGTAGATAATTGTTGGTTGATGGATATAAAACACATTCAACAACCCATCCACTTCTCCTTCTCTCTGAATCACACCGATCCAAAAGAAAATCAGCATTACCAATGCCATGGGTAATGGAATGGCTAAATACCAAATGTTAAATGATACTTTAGGAAATTGGAATTTTCTACTTTTCTGTACGAGCCTTTCGGCCAAGGTTTGGATCGGCCTCTTGAATTCGCTTGGTTGTTCGATCGTTTGTTTGGTTTTTACTTTTTCGAACCAGGGCTTCGTTTTTTCAGATCCAGTGTTTCCCTTTTGAAAGACATCCTTCCAACCGTTCAGCTGCTTTTCAAGCTTGGCCACCGCGCTCTCAAAAACGGCTCCCCATTTCTGAAAAAACTCAGGCTTAGAAGTTTTGCCTTTTGCTATTTCTATCCTGGGTGGTTGGGGGAAAAATCGATCCCCAAAAGAATCGAACCTTTCCGAAGATTGATTCTTTTCCGAAGTAGCAAGAGAAGAAGCAGATTCTTCCTTGGGAGCGAATTGGGGTGGCGCCTCCTGAGAAGTGGCTTTTGGTTCTAATCGAACAAGTGATTTATTTCCACACCGATAACAAGTGAGACGGAATATGGAATGAGTAGGAACTCCTTCCGGAAGCCGAGATAAGGTTCCGCAAGATGGACATTCAAATTTATGCTCCGAGAGCGTGCGGATTCCTGTGTCGAGCATCTCTTATAACTTCGGAGAATCCTCATGCTCCTACAAGCACGAAATTCTATTCTTGCGCCGGCTTTCTCTGAGTAATTACAACAAAATCTGCCAATTTATATTCAGAGTCCCCGACTTGTTTTCCTTCTTCCAACGGAAACAAACTGAAAGTAACCACTTTTAGGCCCAGTTGTTTGAGTCGATATACGACTCCCATTCCTTCGTCACTATGAAACCTTCCGTTTATATGAAAGACCTTTCTACCAGACATATATACCGCTTGTGCAATCGAGTCCGACATGCTCGCGTCCCAAAGATGTTGTGCATCTACAAAATTCTTCAGATTTTCCTGAGTCACTCCGTGCCCATGAGATGACAGTGCCTCTATCAGTTTCGTCTCGTATTCAGGCTGCCTGTGAATTAAAGATAAATATCTGGGCGGAAGATATGGAGAGCGAATCGCGAAAATAGATTGGATCCCTTTTAAGGAAACCATGTTTACATACCTGCGGGGACAGTTTCCTGCAATCACAAGAGATTTTCTTTCCTTAGCGGCTTTTACCAGGGGATGGTAATCTTGGTTATAGTTTGTCCAAAGCTTTAGTCCGCTAAGATAACCAATTTCTGAAATTTGATCCTGAAGAAATTCATCTAATACTCGTTGCTGATCTCTCTCCAAAGCTTCCAGTGAAAGCACCAACGGAAATTTTTCGGAAATCCTTTGAAACGCAATCAGTTTCCAAAAATGTCCGTACTCATCGAAATGCTCCTCACCAAGTACGAGCGCATCAGAATTCGAAACCGCATTTAAGAGAGCATCCCAGCCTACCTGCTTTTTGCTCGCTGATTCATAGATCTCAATTTTATTTATATCAATAGATTTAGCATCCGAGGAAGTGAGCTCTCTCCCGAAGGAAAAAAGAATCAAAAGTAAAAAACAGAAACGAACCCAAATCTTGTACATAAAAACCTACGAATCGATAAAATACGGAATTATCTTGGATTCTTCGGATCGCTGAATGGTTGAGAAAAATAGCTTTCCGGCTGCAAAGGAACAGGGCTATCGCTTACTGTCATTTCTTTGACTGGATTTCCGTTCAAATACTGGCCCATGAATTTTTGAGATGACGCGCCATCGCCTAGCGCGATCGTTTTGGCGGTCGCATTGTTATTAAACGTATAGTCCGCCAACGCTTCCAGTGGTTTCCAGACACCGTAATAGTCCAGCGCATCCAGTGCCCCGATTCCGATGATTGTATCCTTGATCGGAACGTAATGATCCGCTAGCAAGGTAGTTCCGCTGGAAGAATCAGTGTATACAGAAAGAAAATCTTTTTCTGTGTTCGCAATACTAGTGATGTGTTGAAAGATATCGATTCCCATTCTGTGATCAGTTACCTGATCGTTTTCATAAATCTGAACCAAAAGCTTTGTCGAAGCCGGGATCTGAGTTAAATCGGTATCGGTCATTCCAAAAGAATACCAAGGAGCGACCATAAATATAAAGCCCCCGTTCGATCCCCAGGTTTCTGTTACGAGCCCTTTCTTCGCCATATAAGGAGTTGCGCCTCCTCCATAGCTATGACCCATGAACCCTACTCTAGTCGTATCGATTTTATCGGGATACTGCTGAACAGCCGACAAAATTCCATTCCACATTATATCATAATTTTCTAATGGATCTCTGTCGTCCGAAAAGTAGATCGGAAATACAACGACGTACCCTTTTGAAACATAAAAATCGATCAAAGGATAATAAGGCTCGGCAGAAGGAGCGCTGAACCCGTGAAACAAAAATAAAACAGGAGCCGGGCCTGATTGATCCGCCGGAAAATAAACACAGACATTCTTGGGAGCGACCGGATTCGGAAGAATATTTACGGAAACAGAATGAGTTCCTCTTGCTCCGTAGCCAGATGTGATTTGAGGAACTGGTCCTCCAGGAACTACCGGAGTTATCGCACAAGTATTGATTAGGTAGGGATATGCAACGATCGCGAGGGATTCCATGAGAACTTCATTCTTGCTCTTTCCCTCATTATTAGTGCAATAGAAGCTAGACTGCAGGATAAGCAAAAGAATTAGAACGCGGATGATCATACATCATCGTTCTAATTCAATTAGTAGCTTGTCAAGACGCAAGTGCGCTTTCTGGCAAAAAGCGCACTTCTCTTACTATTCTGATATTTATTTGCCTGACTCTTTATTATTGAACCAGGAATTCTCTAGATGTTCCGGTAAATTTGCTATAAGTAGTTCCGAACAACCACCAAACTTTGCTTAGACCGTTGTATACGATTCTATAAGTTCCAGGTTGCACATTGCGTACTAGCCAAGTTACTGTAACTTCCGAAGTAGCAGACAAATCTCCGCCGGTTCTTTTCCAATCGAAAGCAGTGTATGGATCCCCGTCTTTCGCCACAGTTACCCATGCCCCGTTGCTATCTTTCTTTTGAACTTCTAAGAAAGTAAAGGTGGCCGGATTGTAAAATTGGGAAAGACTTCCGTCTAGTTTCTTCTCTTCGGTAGTTCTAGGGTGAGCACCTTGGAATCGAACAGCGACAGTATCTTTCGCTTTGCTATAAGTTGCATTTGCGTCAGTCAATACTGTACCGAAGTTTCCTCCATCGGTTACTACTCCGTTCTGAGAAACCCAAGTTTGGATGAACTGCTGGTTGGAAAGATCCGGAGGATTCGGGCCAGCATTCGTTGGACGAGCAGCAACGATGTCGCTCGCAATTCTATCGAAGTCTTGATTCAGTGCTGCAGAAGCCCAAGGCCCATAGACAGTGAATCCACCTTCGAAGTGTTGTGCGGAGAATTCTTCACGAGTAGTTAGATACTGTGCATACGCGTTTGACATCCCAGCCACTACGATATTGCTGATATTCGCAGGTGCAAAGGTAGTTTGCAATTTCTGCCTTAGCCTTCTTCCGGCTTGCGTACTAATCTCGAAAGGTGCAGCGACAATTGCAGTGTTACCGATCGCAACGATTTGGAACGGTAGAACCACAGGAACAAACGGAACATTTGGATTCGGAAACCAGAAGTCATCCACTTCTCCGACCGGAAGCAGCGTAAACTTATCTGCATCGCAATTATCATACTTGGTTGTCTGTAAGACTGCCGAGGCTAGTGGCCAGAGGACTCCAAGAATCTTAGCAGCTCCAGACGCATCTGTGAGATTATACTTGTGACGCACCCATTGCCCGTTTTCGAAAGTATAGGTGTTTTTGATATCTCCTTCTTTCGCAAAATCTACAGGAGCTCCTTCTTCGTCTCCTGCCAAGAAGGCTCCTCCTATGGTCGCCACACAAGTAGTTGCAACGTTAGCGTTGTCATAAGGCATTTGTTTATCGCCGATATAGCTTGTATTAACCGGAAGTTTTTGATTCCAAGTTACATGCGAATGGCGATACGTCAGTGCACCAGACAGAACTGTGCTTGCGGAATTATACAATTCCAAAGCTTTATTCGCCTGAATCGCGCCGTGCACAATTGGATTTTCCAGCATATGCAAATTTGGATCCAAATCGTTCGGACGCTTGAACGGTTTAGTAATATCCGTTGGATCTGGGCTGTTTGGACTTACGTCCCCGAAAATACCCTGAGCAAAAGCCGCGATAAAGTTCCCGCCTTTGGTCCTTTCCACTTCGTAAGCAGCCCAACCCTTGTTATCTCCGTGGACTCTGTCGTTCTTAATTCCCAAAGAAGTACCATGAACACCAAGCCAGTTGATTAAGCCGATTTCGGAACCATCCGTTCCGTCAAAGCGCAGAAGGTACATGGTTTCTTCGACGTTCTTTGCATATTGAGTAGCGTCGAAGTTCTTCCAGTATGCAATGGAAGAACGATTGTTGATTCCACCGGGGATATTTCCGCTCGCAAATTTAATTTTTGCAGGCTTTTTGTTTGCGTAAGCTGCTTTAATAGAATCAACGACTCCGTTTACCACGATATTATAGTGTAAACGGTCGAAACCCACGACACCATTAAATAAATTGAATAGAGTGTACCACGAATGATTCGATGGAGCCGAATGTGTGTGCGTAGCAGAAAGTAGGATATTTTCGGTCTTGAAAATGTTTCCGTAACCATCAGCGGCTAGTTTTTTGACAACTCCAATCTTAATACTTTGATACATATGTATCTGTTCGAGAGTTACAATCGCGACCTGATCTCCAGTTCCTGGTTTTTCGATTACGAAAGCTCTTGAATGCAATCTCATTGCAAGGCCATGCATTTCGTCGCCAGGGCTATTATAACCTGTGCTTGATTGCACAAACGGGCCAGTGATATCTTTTTTAGCTGCCCCAACCATATATACATCGTCCGCACCAGAAGTAAGTGCGAGAGCATTGTTTCCAACTAAGGAAGAAAGACTGTTTACATCTTTATCATTAGAACCGAGTAAACCCTTTGGGCTACCATTACCATTATCACTACAAGTGCTTAATAAAAGCATTAAGCACAAGATTGGAATCATTCTGAAATTCAAACGAAACATTTTTCGCCTCCGACAAACACGGACTAACTGGTTACTCGAGTTTTTTTCTTAGTCAAGCGTTATTTAAAAACTGCTTGCAAAGAGACTTTTGATCACTGCGAGAGTCCATCGAATGATCAAGAAACGATTCGTCATCAAACTCTAAATTATAATCAAAATATAAGTGAGAAAAAAACTACATAAGACAATCATAATGTACTGCACTTTCTTTTGACACAATTCGCAAGGATCAGCGTATAAGTCGCCCCATGTCCCTAGAGTGACAACAAAGCAGGAAAAATCGGCTATTCAGAAAAAGAAACGGCGGGTAAGTAGCCTGGCGGATCTTCCCTAATTCGTAAAATGGCTTTCTCGCAAGCCCTTATTTTCCCGCGGATTGGTTGAAACTCCTGCAAACTATATTCAATAATTTTAATATATGAATTCTCGCAGGATCTCCAGTTATAAAAAAGCCTCGGAAGATCCGAGGCCCTTTAGTTGTGAGTTATTTTTTAAGGTTAAATTCTAGATGTCTAAATTAACCTTCGTATCTTTCAATGAGCATAGACCCCGCGATTCCACCGTGAGCACATGCAGTAATCACGACTCGTTTCGCACTTTTGTCTTCCTTCAGATCCATAATCGCATTTGCGACAAGTCTGATTCCGGTAGCTCCGAAAGGATGTCCGATTGCAATGGACCCGCCGTTCGGATTGATTTTCTTCTCATCGAATTTCTTTTCCCAATCCCAACCGGTATCCATTTTAATCTGCTCGAGGGCTCCAACCGCAGTGGCTGCAAACGCCTCATGAATTTCTACGTAGTCGATATCCTCGATTTTAAGTCCGGTGTCTTTGAGAAGTCCTTCGGTAGCATATGCTTGGCCGATTCCCATATTGTTTGGATGAACCCCTCTCATTTTCCAACCGGAAACTACTGCTTCAATTTTTAGACCCAGTTCTTTTGCCTTCTCTACTGTAGTAACAATTATACCAGCAGCACCATCAGAACGAGGGCTCGCATTGAAGATAGACACGGTCGGACCGTGACTCTTTTTCAGATCTTTAGAATATTTGGTTTTAAACTCATCAAATTTCATCTGTGGATTGTCAAAGAGCAACATCGCGCGGCCCATACGGCTTGGATTTTCTACCAACCCTTCTCTCAATCCAACTGCTTCGTCAATCGCAAGCTCTGTTCCGTCTTCATCTTTCATTGGAATGATGTAAGGAGCATATTTTCCTGCTTTAGAAGCCTCTAATGCGCGTTTGAAAGATTCAAAAGCCAGCTTGTCGCAAATCTCTCTAGAAAGGGCGTAGTTTTGTGCAACGATTTCCGCAGTCACTTGCATTCCGTAAGAGGTTTCTCCGTCTCCCAAACCGTCTTCCAGAGTGTCTCTGAGCTCCACGCCTTCAGGCAAGTTGTCCGGGAGTAACTTCTTCAGTTTATCCAGGGATCCTGCTTTCTTATTTAATCTTGCATTCTTAACAATAAAAGGCATAGAAGTCTGGGACTCTTCGCCGATTGCAAGGAAGAGTTCGCCTTCACCTAATGTAATACGACGTGCAGCCTCAGCCACAGCTTCCATTCCCGACACACAATTGTTAGCAACCGTGATCGCAGGAATTTCATCCTTCAGGCCAATTAGGTTTGCAATGACTCTAGCCGAGTTTGGTGCGTTCGAAAATCCCTCTCCGACAACCACTCCGTCGATCTGCTCTTTCTTTAGTCCGCTCTTCGCAAGAATATCTTCAGCTACTATACGACCTAAATGGTGGCCAGGATAAGGTCCCAACGCCTTCGCGATTTGCGCAAAGGGAGTTCTACGTGGCGTACATAACGCCAATTTTTTCTCAAGTTTCATCTTTTCTCTCCAGATGTTAGATTTAATTCCATTCCTAATCTAATAAAATAGTTCATTCGTCTCCCTCCAGTTGCCATCCTTCGGGATATTCAGTGTTTTTGATCGCGTCTTTCAGCATTTCTTCGGTAACTCTTTTCGGCCTAGTCTTACTGATCGAAACAACCAACAAATCATCGAGTGACTCTGCTAACACTTCCTGAGTGATCGAGTCCGTGATTTCCTGGCGCATTCTACACCAAATTTTTTCAAAATTGCGGATCCAGGTTTTTACTACAACCTTGCGTCCCGCTATGAGAGGTTTCGCATAACGTATCTTTCCGCCCATATAAAAATAGGTCGTATCCATCGCAATCAGGTGATCCAAGGATAAGCCTGACTCAGCGGTAAAGTTCCATCTTCCTTCTTCTAAGATTCTCCAATAGTGAGATGGATTGTAGTCTCCAAAAGGATTTCTCTCACAGAAAAACAAATCCCTCTCGGCGCCGGTTCGTTCACAACTTCCGGAAAAAGGCAGGATCGGTTCGAAAGAAGAGATCAAAGCCTCCGCACTTTCGGTGGCGGGAATTGCTTCGAAAAGGATTCCAGCTTTTTCTGTGCGAGCCAGAGTTCTAATTTCTGCTGCGACTTTTCCCGTGGAATCGAGTAAGTCCTGTTGGAATAACAAGAATCCACCTTCTCCGGAGCGAACATTGGTTCTGACTTCTAGATCAGAATTCTCCATTTGCTGGGCCAAGAACCGTATATCGGATGCTTGAGTCTTCAGAGAAATCGAATCCGAAAGCATTTGCTTCCAGTTAAAACCGGCTTCTTCTAAAATTCGGTAACGATCTCCTAAGCAAGCTTCTTCGTATGTTCTACTCGTAACGTGCCTTTGGGTATCCAGATCCGAAAATCTAGTTCGAAAGTTTTCCTGTCCTACTTTTGGCATTGGAACCTCTCCCTGACACTAGATTAGACCCCTCCAGATTCGGAGCAAGAAAAATACAGAACGTTCGTTCTGTATTTTTTTGCACTAATCTCAAATTCTATTGACGGAATGCCTAATTCAGGGGATAATGCAATTAGTTACGACTTAAAGAAATGACCGCCCAAAGGAAAAAAAGAGACTCCGGTGCAAGCGTCCGGGAACGTATTTTAGATACAGCCACCGACCTTTTCTATAAACAAGGGTTCTCAAACACCGGAATGAGACAGATCATCCAAGAGTCCGGATCTGTAGCGGCGAGTTTGTACGATCATTTTCCCTCAAAAAAAGAATTGGGAATCGCCTACTTAGCCAGACAGGAGGAGAAAACTCTTTCTGACTTGAACAACCTGATGGAACGCTACCCGGAAGTGCAGGAATTCCTGCGTGCCTGGGTGATTCTAAAAGAAAGGCAAATCAGACAGGGAGAATTTCACGGGGATCCGTTTGCAGGTTTTGCAAACCAAGTGATGGATTCAGATCCAGAATATACTGAATTTCTGAAAGGGATCGCTGACAAGTGGACTCGCATGATTCGTAATTATCTTTCCAGGGCCGTAGCGTCCGGACAGCTCTCCAGAAGCATGGACATACACTATGTTGCCAGAAGAGTGCTCATGGCTTATCACGGAGCGATCACTCTTTGGAGAGTTACGAAAGATCTTCGCTATATTAAGGAAATGGAAGATAGCTTGCGCGAAATATTCGAAAACTATCTTACCAAATAAGCTTTATATAATTCTGAATCGATCGCTAGTTTTTCCTTTAGCGGTCTAAATTTTTTTGTTTTTCGTTAACGGCTTTTCTTCTTTGCGCGTTTTGGGTTAGCTTTGCTCGCAGATTGTTTTTTCGGCGAGCCTTGCTTTTGAGACTTGGAAGAAGATTTTTTCGGAGCTGCCGAAGCTTTCTGCTTTGCCATGGCTTTTACCGGTTGTTTTGCTTTTGCTATAACCTTCGCGGATTTTTCGGAAACGACCGCTTCTTTTACCTCAGGTTTGACTTTGATCGGAAGCGGATCTTTCTTTTCTTCCGATGTCACCAATGAGCCGATACACTCAATTCCCAAAGGCCCAAGAACTAAATTTATATGTCCGTATTCTGGAACTTCTACGTCGTCGTGGTTTCCCAAGCGGGAAGACTGCCATGGAAGAACGATTTCTTCACCTTTAGTGAAGACGGCTTGTACATTATGATATTTTGAATAAGTCTCGATGACCTCTTTGACGATCTTGGACCCCGGCATCATTTGCCAACACGCGATAAACATCGGACCAATATAAGCCAATCTAGTTCCGTGAATCGGAGATCCGACTAGATATACTTTTCTGACTCTATCCCTTCCCTTGTAGGTAAGTCCAGCAGCAATCAATCCACCCATGGAATGGCAAACTAGATAGCAATCCTTAATCTTTCGCTCGATCAGGAACTGCTCGAGTTGTTTGCTTTTTTTACGAATATTGCCTACCTGAAAACCAAGGTCTACGGTATAAACCGGGTGGCCCAGTTCTATCAGGTGTTTTCGCATATTATTCCATGTTAATGGTCGTCCCAAAAATCCGGTAACTAAGACGATTGGTCTCTTGAAACCCTCGATATGATCCGGGACTTTGATAAAGATGCCTAACAAGTTGCAAGCTAAGTAAAACAATCTATAATAGAATTCTGCAATTCTCTGTACTAAGAACGGACGTATCGGCTTGTTTTCGGGAAGGTAAGTAAGATAATCTTTTCTCATGCAATTAGGACCACAGACTCTGTCGTCCGCCTTGGAGAGATTCTCCCGGTTGCCAGGGGCTGCAACCGGAATTTTATAAGGATGGTTTACTTACTGATTACTTTGCTTCTTTCTTGAATTTGAGAGAGACTGAATTGATGCAATATCTCTTTCCAGTAGGTGCAGGTCCGTCTGGAAAAACGTGACCCAAATGTCCTCCGCACCTGGAACAATGCACTTCCACCCTCGTCATTCCATGACTGTTATCCGTTTCCGATGCAACGTTCTTATTATTTGCAGGCTGATAAAAAGAAGGCCAACCGGAACCAGATTCATATTTTGCATCGGACTTAAATAACTCAGCTCCGCATGCAGCACAAAGATATGTCCCTTTTTCCTTGTTATGATAGTACTCACCGGTAAAGGCTCTTTCGGTTCCCTTATCTCTGAGTATCTGATACTGCTCTTCCGACAGGATTTTTCTCCATTCTTCTTCAGTTTTTTGTACTTCGTACTTCATTTTTCCTCCTTTTGATTTTTGATTAGGATCCCCAAATTGGGGAGAACAGCCCCCTGCTACTAAGAACAATAAAATACTATAGACTACAATCGCCTTACCGGCAACTCCCTGGCCCATTCCTCTTACCTCACTTAGTTTGTTCGATAGAACGCAGTATAAGTTACGTAATTTTTCCAAAAACTGCTCCATGATTCAAACAAGTTGTTTGCAATACAACCGAAACGTACAAGCGCTAGCTCCTATCGAAGACTTGACATTCGCTCTAACGAGAGTTCAACTAATGTACATTAGATTTCTTTTTCACCGGAGCGGCCAATGATTCAGAGTAATTATTTTCAGGACAATCATGACCTTCAGCTTCATTTCGATCAGTTGATCGACTGGAACGAAGTTGTTCATGCATACGAAGGCGACTTTTTAGACGCGGCAAAGTACAAATCCACAGGAAACGAAAGATACTCCTTCGCTCCCTCTAGCGTGGAAGAGGCAAAGAGTTACTATCATTCTATTTTAGAATCTTTGGGTGAAATCATGGGAGACTTTGTTGCTCCCAGAAGTAAGGAGATGGATAAGATAGGATTAAAGTACGACAACGGAAAAGTAATCTTCCCGAAAGCTCAAGAAGAATGTTATACTACGTTGAAAGAATCGGGTCTCATGCCGATCGGAATCAGTCGCAAGTACGGCGGACTGGGATTGCCGGTTGCGGTTCAATCTATTATGTGCGAGCTCTCTGCTCGTGCAGACGCTGCCTTTTGCCTAACATACGGAAATATTAATATAGTTGAGATTATGGAAAGGTATGCTTCCGAAGAAATGTGCGAGAAATGGCTTCCGGAAATTGCCGCGGGTAAGTATAGCGCAGCAATGGCTTTGACGGAACCAAATTACGGCTCCGACCTTCCGAATGTGCAAACCAAGGCAGTCCAAGAAGCTGATGGTTCATGGAAGATTACCGGTACAAAACGTTTTATCACTCACGCGTGCGGTTATATAGGATCTCCTTCGATCATCCTGACTCTTGCGAGAACAGGATCTCCGGAAAGCGGAGCAAGGGGACTCTCCTTTTTTCTAGTAGAAGGAAAGGACGTACATATCGCCGGAGTAGAGCACAAATTAGGACTGCACTGTTCTCCTACGTGCGAAGTGGTCTTTGACAAATCTGCCGGACATCTGATTGGAAAAGTTGGTTATGGTCTTGTCAAATATTCGATGGGAATGATGAACGCTGCCCGATTGACGATTGCCGCTCAGTCTTTAGGAATTTCCCAAGCGGCATTATCCGAAGCCCAAAAATATGCTTCTGAAAGAATCCAATTTGGAAAACCGATCTCCAAAATTCCCGCTGTCAAAAAGATCCTGGATCGTATGGAAAGAGAAGTTTGCGCCACCCGATGCCTGATCCAAGAGGCAGCGAGAACGATCGAACTCTATCACTGGAAAAAAGAAAGAATGCTCAAGGAAGAAGGCAAAAGTGAAAAGGATGTGAGTTCTAACCAAGAATTGCGCCACTGGGAAAAATTAGCGGACTTATTTACTCCATTAAGTAAATATTATGCTTCGGAGGGATGTGTATCGATTTCTTCTGATGCAGTTCAGATCCACGGCGGAAGCGGTTACACCGAAGACTATGATGTCGGAAAAATCTTCCGAGATAGCAGGATCACGACTATCTACGAGGGCACTACCCAACTTCAAATAGTAGCAGCGATCGGAGGAGTGGTTTCGGGTATGTCTCCGACCGGAAACTTAAGACATTATGTGGAAGAGGAGTTGGCTAAATTCCAGCCATCTCAGGATCTTCTTCATCTGTGGAAAACCCTGGACTCGAGCGTTCATGCTTACAAATCGATTTCAGACAGTATAAAGAAGGACTCTCTCGCTTTCGAAACCGTAGAAATCGCGGCTAGATTGATTTGCAGCTTACTACTGGAGAGGTCCCTTACGTCTGTTACTGGGCCGGAAAAAGAAAAACGCAAATCCATGACCGAGGACTACTTGGTTGATAGTTTAGCAATCGCTGAAGCAAATTCCTTGAAACTTGAAAGAGCTTCTAAGCAAGCCGCGACAGTTTCCTAGAAAAAGTTTTCATTCGCCAGATCCTTTCTTTTCGGAAGGGATCTGGGGGATCTCCCCGATGGACACGCCGAGCGCGATCCGATTCAAAGTATGTTGGTGAATCATTCTTTTATAAATTGTTTCCGAATTGATCATCGCTAATTTAGAAAGGATCGCTTCGATTTTACTGGATCTTCCTGATTGATAATTAGCAGCTTGGCTCCCAGAGGTCTGCTTTGCGAGTTGGAAAGCTTTTTCGTAGATTCTTAACAACTTTTCCGAATTTTGAAAACTTTCAAATGCATTACGGATTTCTTGAGTAGCAGTTCTTCGAATAAGAGATTCCTGCAGCTTTGCCTGCTTACTAGCAGACTCCGCCATCTTTATGTCGGCAGCCGCCGATAAGGGAGTCAAAGGGACCGTAACCGCCAACTGAACTATGACGTCTTTGTTGCGAGCTTGCCCGTGGACCGGAAAAGAATAGTAATTATTCACCGCGATATTTGGGAGAAAACCTACTTTCGCCTTATCTTGGTTAGCCTCCGCGACCTTAACGCTCTTCCCCGCAGATAAGACATCGAATCGCTTGGAAATAAATCCGTCTGGATCTATAGACATAGGCACGGGCGGAAGAATTACCTTGAAATCGGCTAGTCGAACTTCTTCTTTTAAACCGACCATAAGAGCCAACGCAGAGCGAACCTGTTCCAACTGAAATTTGGTATCCGTAAGAGTAGCTTCTGAATTGGACAAGTCGGTTTCCGAGGAGAGCAATTCGCTCCTCATGATTCTTCCTAGAGAATATAATCTTCTTCTTTCTTTTACGATCTCGGTCTGAAGTCTAAACGATTCTTCTGAGCTTTTAACACTCTCTGCTAATTGAAGAAAATTAAAATATCCTTGAGCGATTTCCAGATACAATCTGCCCGCTTCATGTTTTGCTTCCAATTTTCTTTCTTCGATTAACATTTTTGCGGCTCGATAATCGTTGTAAGCGGATATCCCGTTCGTTAAAGGAATGCTCAGGAGTAACCTAGATCCAGCACCGACTGTTGGAGGCAGTGCGCTATAAGAAGAGGACGAAGGCAAAAAGGCAGTCGCATCTCCGCTTTGATACGCATTGTACTTTCGAATATTTTCCGTAAGAGTCGGCTGAGGAGTATGTCCCGGAACTGAGTAGAATTTGTTATAAACATAGGACAAAGTAGGAAGAAAGCCGGCTATTGCTTTCGATTTTTGTGCTGAGGCTTGTTCCATTGCTTCGTTTTTGATGGCCAGCCTTTCCGTTCTTTCCACCGCCAAAATATACAGATCATCCAGACTCAACTCTTCCTTATGGGAAACCCTCGATACGTCGTCCGTCGTAATTCCTGTAATATCCTTCATGCTCTCTTCTACAATTCCGTCGTTCAGCCGAATCTCCGGAGCAGAAGAACATCGGCACAGAGATATCGCAAAAAGCAGGATAGAAATCCTCGCAAGGTAAATGAAAGACCTTGTAATAGGTTTCAGAAAAGACATGTCTATTCCTTTTCCATAATATAGTATGCAGCAGGAACCACTACAAGAGTAATTAAAGTGGATAAAGTCATTCCGCCGAGAACAGTGACTGCCATCGGAATTCGAGTCTCGGCCCCCGGCCCCAGCGCGAGGGCTGGAGGAATTGCGGCGGCGATCGTGCTAAAAGAAGTCATCAATACAGGCCTCAAACGAATCGGGCAACCTTCCCTAATCGATTCCGAGATGTTCTTTCCGGAAGATCGGATGTGATTTACGAATTCTACTAACAAAATAGAGTTCTTTTTGACTAGTCCGAGTAACAGAATCAACCCGATAAAACTGTACATATTAAACGACTGACCGAACAGGTATAAGGCGATCAACGCACCGGAAAAGCTGAATGGCATCGAAAGCAAGATGTACAAAGGCTGTCTTAAACTATTGAACTGACTAGCGAGAATCATATAAGACAGGACGATCCCCAACACTAGAGCAAAGACAAGGCTTTCGGAAGATTCTTTGGCAGTCTTTGCAGATCCGGTCACATCGATTCTGTATCCAGGGGGTAGGATTTCTTTGGCGAGCTTGATCGATTCTTCGGTGGCCTTATTCTGTCCAAGCTCTGGCGCTGGATTCCCGAAAAGTTTGATTGTTCTTTGCCTGTCCACTCTCGTGATATTCTGGAGACTAGATGATTCTTCCAAATTCAGTACTTCTCTTAACCGAACAATTTCGTTATACGTATTCCGAACCGATATATTCGGGATAATGTCTGCCTTTGCCCCCTGCTCTTTTCGAATTTTTACCCTTACGTCGTAACTGCGCCCGTTCTCGGTAAACCTGCTCACTTTCTTTCCACCCATCAGAGGTCCGATCGTATTTCCGATATTCGCCATGCTCACACCGCGAGAAGCTGCCGCGATTCGATTTGGTATCAGTCTGATCTCAGTTTGCCCAGTAACATAGTCTGAGTCTACATCTAACAGCACTCCGCTATCATGCAGTTTTTTTTCTATCCTTTCAGAAGTAAGGGCAAGCTGTTCCCAATTTGGACCTGTAAGCACAAGTTCCACGGGGTACCCTCTTCCTGCAGAAAAACCTCTCTGTGAAAAATCCTGGATCGAGAATTTGGCTTCAGGTACAATTTTTGGCAATTCAGATCGCAACTCTTTGAATACATCACTCTGAGTATATTCATTGCCTGTCGCCGGGTTACCTGGTCTTTTTCCAAAATCCTTCATCGTGATAAAGAACATAGCAGAACTAGGCTCCCCTCCCCCAAAACCACCAATCGCGACGAACTGCTTTTCTAACTCCGGCCTTTTGGAAAGATATTTTTCTACCTTCTTCATTTCATCGTCGGTTTTATAAATCGAAGAACCGATCGGAAGTTTTGCCCTTAACAAGAACTTGCCCATATCTTGCGGTGGAATAAACTCCTTTCGCAAAAGGAAAAAGAATCCGAGAGAAACGCAAAAGAACAACGTAGATGCCAAGAGTATTTTGCGCGGATGCTCTAAGACTATATTCAAAATTCTTGAATAGAATCTGGCGGACCAATCCATGAAGTTTTCCATCCAAGGGTCAATCCACCGAAACGGAGAATAGTTCAGCGCCGCTTTTACAAAGTTCGGGACAAATGCACCTGATGCCGATTTCCCCGGCAAAAAAGATTGAGTTCCTGATCTAAATCTAGATGCCCGCATCGATGTAAAGCTGAGTGCCTCAAACAAAGAAAGAACCACAGCAACCGAAATCGTGATACCGAATTCTAGAAAATACTTTCCAATGATGCCCGACATGAATGCGACCGGGAGAAAGATCGCCACAATTGCAAGAGTAGCAGACAAGGCAGCAAACCTGATTTCGGAAGAACCGTCCAATGCAGCTTGCATCCAAGATTTTCCGAGATCCCTGTGTCTATTAATATTTTCTAATACCATTATGGCATCGTCGACAACGATACCTGTCGCCAAAGCAAGCCCGAGGAGAGTGAATGTATTGAGTGTAAATCCAGAAAAGTAAAGAAAAAGGAATGTCCCGATAATGGAAGTCGGAATCGCAAGTAACACGTTTCCGGTGCTTTTCCAATTTCCTAAAAAGAACCTACACACAAGCCCCGTGAGAAGAGCGGAAAGAACCAATGTGAAATTCAACTCGTTTACTGAATCTCGAATGTATTGAGTATTATCCGTGGTAATATTGAGCTGATATCCAGGAGCCAACTGCGGACCTAACTCTAAGACCTTTGCTTTGACTCGATCCGCGACTTCTACTGCGTTCGATCCTTTGACTTTCTTAATTCCTAAGCCAACTGCAGAAATAGAATTGTATCTGGAAATTCTTCTTACCTCGTCCAGGCCGTCTTCAACTTCAGCTATTTCCTTTAAGCGAATAGGTCGGAATAAGGGTACTCCACTTCTGGAGTTTAGAAATATATTACGAAATTGTTCTACAGTAGGAACATCGCCGACAGCGCGTAAGGAAATTTCGGAGTCTTTGTTTTGCAACCTGCCGGACGGAACTTCTATATTTTGCTCTTGGAGAGTACTGATGATATCATTTACAGTAATTTCATATCTTGTAAGCAGTATCGGATCCAAGTATACGTTGATCGTTCTGTCTACATAACCTCCTAGATAGATTTCCCCGACTCCCTGTACCTTTTGGAATTTATCTTTTAGGAAGTCCTTCACATAGATCATCTTTTCCTTTTCGGATTTTCCTTCCGCAGTCAAAGCGACCCAAATAATGGGAGTATCATCCGGATTCGCCTTAGTCAAAACCGGCGGGTCCAAGGCGTCCGGTAATTTGTTGGAAACTTGGGCGATCTTGGTCTGAATTTCCTGAAGCGCGACATCCACATTTCTGCTGAGCTCGAGCTCTACAGTGACATTTGCAGAATTGTCGGCGGAAACAGAGCGAACTTCTACTACTCCCTCGACTGTAAGCAGAGCCTCTTCGATCGGATCAACAACATCTGTCTCCATAACGCGAGCATTTGCGCCTTCCAAAAATAAACCGACGTTCACGATTGGGAAATCTACGTCGGGCATTTGAGAAAGACCCATCCTGGAAAAGCCAATCCCGCCGAGAAGAATTAGGGCTGTCATCATCATCCAGGAAAAAATCGGATTTCGTATGGAAACTTCTGAAAGCAAGTGAGACCTAGCCTAGTGAATTCGACCGCTGAAAATTCTTCAAGTGCCTGATTTTTTCTTGAGACCGAATCCGTTTCAAATTAGAAGTTTGGCATGTCTTTTCAACTTCTAGATTTCGATAAGGGGATTTTCCTAAAAGAAGCGAATTCTACCAATTCTCTAGTCAAACAAAAGGAATTTTCACCGGGTACCTGGATATTAGCCGATTCTCAAAGTTCTGGAAAGGGTAGAAAGGGTAGAACCTGGACAATTTTAGGGAAGGAATCCATCATATTTTCCGGAAAACTCAGATCGACTGGAGATGTACCTTCCCCCAACCTATTTTCCATCATGGTAGGCTCTGCGGTCGCAAAGGCCTTACTTTCTACCTACAAAAATTCGATCTCTGTGAATGAACTGAAAATCAAATGGCCAAACGACATATTCGTAAGAGACAAAAAAGTCTGCGGAATATTAATCGAAACAGAACAAGAAGGTTCTCACTGGGACTGGATCGTTGGAATTGGAATCAACCTTTTGGGAGATCCTAAAGAAATCCCAGAGAATTTACCGGACGCAGGATTCGTAACAGCAGATCCAGCGAACGCAAATAAGAAACACGCTCTATTAGAAACTCTGATACCGTTGATAAACGACGCCGCATTGGCCATACAAAGAGACTCGGAACCTACGGAAGAACTTTCGTTTATCAACGAGCACCTGCTTTGGAAAGACCAAAAAGTCTTTTATACGGAAATGAGAGAACAAAAGAGCGGACAGCTTTTAGGAATCGATTCTGCAGGCAGAATGTTAGTTCGGTCTCCAAATGGAAAGGTCATCGAATTTATTGACACACCGGATGAATTCAGATCCTTGGAGTAGAAATGATTCTCGTTGTCGATATAGGAAATACGAACACAGTTTTCGGAATTTTTCGGGATGGGGCCAAAGAACCGATCTTTCATAAAAGAACCGTCACTAGAAGGGACAGAACTTCGGATGAATGGGGCTTATTTCTCCGAGGCTTTTTAAGAGAATTTGAAATCGCAAGCTCTTCGATCAAGGGCGGGATATATTCTTCTGTAGTTCCCACATTGAATCCGATCTTGGAAAGAATGATGCATGATTGGTTCGAAATCAATCCTGTGCAAGTTCACTACCAAATGAAATTGCCCTTTAAAATCAAGTATGCGAGACCCTTTGAAATAGGGGCTGACCGATTAGTGAACGCAACAGCGGCAATCATAGATCATCCCGGAAAATCCATAATTATAGATCTCGGGACTGCGACTACATTTTGCGTAGTCGACGATACACCGTCTTACATAGGCGGTGTCATTGCACCGGGGCTCAAAGTGTCTATGGATGCACTTACTAGAAATACCGCCCAGCTACCTCCGATTGTATTTCAGGCTCCATCCAAAATACTCGGGGACTCAACAGTTGAATCGATTCAAGCGGGTTTCTTCTACGGTTGGACAGGACTATTGGAGGGAATCATTCGAGAAATCAAATCTAAATACGGAAGCGATTACAAAGTAATCGGAACCGGCGGCCTGGTCACAACGATCGATGCCGCGCATCCAGGGTTGTTCGATCGAATCGAGCCGCTCTTGACATTACGAGGTTTACAAATCTTGTACGAAATGAATTCCGAACATTAAGAGATTATAATTTGGATTTAGAATTCGAACAAATCAGAAACCCTTCCGACGAATTGCAGGAATTCCTTTGGGGTCAACTCAGAGAATTTAGCACGTCGAAGCACAAGGATCCACGGTTAGAACCCTTTGATTATATTAGCATTTTGGCAAAGGACGGGGATCAGATTGTGGGTGGATTACTTGCAATCATGTATTTTCGCGGAATGAATTTGCAATGCTTATGGGTTCACGAGAAATTCAGAAAGCAAGGGTTAGGAAAGATCCTATTACGCAAGGCCGAAGAAGCAGCCAAAAAATTTGACTGCACTGTAGTATACGGAAATACTTTTACTTTCCAAGCTCCAGATTTTTATTTAAAGGAAGGATACAAAGTGTTCGGAACTATCGAAGATTATCCAAAAGGATACAATTGTTACTATCTAGTGAAGTATATCTAAGCCTAAAAAAACAGAAATCTCCCCAAGGCGACTCCCGCCAAACAAAACAAAACTCCAAACAAGTTCGATAGAAAAAAGTAACCGATCGCGAGAAGAAAGTTTCCGGATTCCAAGAGGCGAACTATCTCCAAACAAAAAGTGGAAAAGGTAGTAAAACCGCCCAAAAAGCCCACCGTAATTCCTGCACGAAGGTGGGCCGGCAGAATCGTCTTGTCTCCCTCCGTACCGAATACAATTCCGATCAAGAAAGCACCGACTATATTGACCAAGAAAGTAGCAAATGGGAAATCTAGAGTCCAAATTCTGAGGACAGCCAAGCTAGTATAATATCTTGCGAGTACCCCGAGTATCCCCGCGGGAATGATCCAGTAAATTGCGTTCATTCTAGTAAATAGGAGGGACCTTTCCTTCTGGTACAAAAATCGAAGATGATGTCTCACTTGCCAAGAAAATCGCTAGATTCGTCGCAAATCCTTGTTCGGCGAGCGCGGGCAAAAAAGTAAGATGGATCTGCAAAGATTCGATTAGATTTTTCAAATGTCTGCGTCCAGATTTCAAGCGATGAGATTTTGCTTTAATTCCAAAATCAGAGGCATATTTCATTGCCCTTTCAATTTCGGGTCTCCGCTGGAAAAATCTGTTTACGGTAGCAATGTGCAATTCCAGTTTCCTTTCCTCAGAAAGCATTACAGCGGTTCGCAAAGCCTTGCACGCATCGGAAGTTCCATCAAATAATACTAATATAGATTCTGGAAGTTCCAAAGAATCATCCGCAAGTAAAACCGGAGACGGACTCGATAGAAGGAATGCTCTTGACAACGAGCCGATCTTTGCGCCGCTTTTTTGGAAGTTTAAACCTCTTTTCCCAAGAACAACTAAATCGTACCAATTTGATTCTTTGACCAAAGCTGAAGCACCCCACCCGGTAATGAACCTAGACTCCACATTTTTAGTTATCTTTTTACATTCACGAAGGCGCTTTTCTAGGACGTCCTTCTCGTGCTTCTCAGATGCAGCCGGGGGTTGAGGAAGTTTGCGAGCGTAGAGGTGTGCAAGAGTTAATCTCGCGGACGTAACCCTTGCCACCCATAGAGCAAAATCTAAAGCTTTTCTACTTTGGACAGAGCTATCTTGGCCAACTAAAATGGAACGGTACACTGGTGCATCTGTATACCGTAGAGTTAAAGGATGTCAAGTTAAAGCGAACTTAGCCTGCAACTTCCTGTGCTTGTCTTTCCATGCCAGGACTTGCTTCAGAACTAAAATTCGATTTCTCTTGTTGGCTCGACTTCCTAGAATTTTTGAGAGATTCGTACATGCCCGGTTTTAGCGGAGACCATCCGATGTTTCTTCTCAGCTTCTTTAAGTATCCGAGGTACGCATGCTTATTGACGTAAACTGCGTTTCGATCGATCTTCAGGTATTTCACTCCTCCGTTCAAAACCGGATGATCTTTTTCGATGAGCTGCTTGAATTTCTTTTCGGATTTGCTTCCGTTTCTTTTCGAGGCAACATAAGAAGAAATTAAATCTGCCATCTCATCGTACATTTTGTATGCCCCGCCATCAGTTTCCATGTACCCAAGAGCATAAAGATCCTCGTGATCTCTGCTAAAGAGAGACAAATAAAGATCTGGCCTACCTCCTCTCCAAATGAAGTAAGACTTATCCATGTACGGAATTGACCAATTGTAACCGGTAGCATAAACGATCAGATCAACTTTTTCTCGGCTTCCGTCTTTGAATTCCACAAAGTCTCCGTCCAAGCGTGTGACATCCGGTTTTGCCTGAATATTACCATGTCTTAAATTATGAATAAGTTGATCGTTCGCGATCGGATGTGTTTCCAAAATATGGTGGTCGGGTTTTGGCAAACCTACTTTTCTAAGATCTCCCATCACAATTTTGTTTAATAGGAATTCAAAGATCGGCGTGGACATCCAAGCGGGCATCCAGGTTGATCCTTCGCCGAAAACGTCAGCAGGTACACCGAAAATATGTTTCGGAATAAAGTAATATCCTCTGCGCACGCTGATAAATGCGTTATCCGCGGTCGTAGCCGCATCGCAAGCAATATCGCAACCCGAATTACCTGCACCGATAATTAAAACTTTCTTTCCTTTAAAGATGCTTGGGTCATCATACTTAACCGAGTGCATCTGCTCTCCATTAAAACGACCCGGAAGAGTAGGCTGATTTGGATCCCAGGTAATTCCAGTAGCGCACACGACCCCTTTGTACTGAATCTTTTCGCCATTTTTTAAAGTCACGATCCAGCCTTTCTCCTCTTTGACTATATTCTGAATCGGCATATTGAAAGTAACGTGGTCGTACAAGTGGTATGTCTTTGCAAAAGATTTATGGTATTGCAGGATCAACTGATTGGAAGGATAGTCCGGATACTCCTCCGGCATTGGAAAATCAAAATACCCGGATAGAGTTTTTGAAGAGATAAAGTGCGCAGACTTATAAATCGGAGAACCTTGGTTTTTTGGGTCCCAGATTCCACCCACATCGGAATGCTTTTCAAACACATCAAAAGGAACTCCTTTCAATAGAAAGGACCTTGCCATCGCCAACCCGGCAGGACCGGCTCCGATAATACAATAGTGATCGGATTTGTCCTTAATTGCGGTCTCTTGGGATTTTTTTGCCATGGTTTTTCTCCTTACTCTTCGATTAACAATATATGATCAATGAACACATTTTCATGAGCATTGTTCATATTATTGATATTAGTCAACTGAAAATAGGACCCGATCTTGACCAAAAGAAAAAAAGTTGCCAGATAACCAAACTCAGAATGGATTCTATTTGAGCATGAATAAGCCGATTATAAGAAGGAAGCCGAGTCAAACTCGAAGTAGAGAACGGGTAGATCTTATCCTAAATACTGCCCGCGATTTAATCGGCCAATTTGGGAACGATGCGGTCAGTATGAGAGAGATAGCTACTAATGCCGGGATTCCAATTAGCTCGGTCTATCAATACTTTCCGGATAAAAGCTCTCTGTTGATGAGAATCATGACCGACTACTTCGAGTCGATTCACACTGCTCTCCGAAATGAAATCAGCGAAATCAATGACCTAGAAGCTTTATTCGAGGCTGTCCCTAAATCACTTAAAGTATTCGTAAACTTTTTTGTAGAGGATCCCGCTTTATCCAATATTTGGGCAGGCATACAAGCGGATCCAAAACTCGTCAAACTGGATGCAGACGACAGCTATCGCAACGCCGACCTTTTTAGCGACGTAATTCTTAAGGCCATTCCTGCTTTAAAGAAAAGCGAAGTAAAACCATTCGCTTTGTTTTTTACTCACACAGTCGGAAGTTTGGTCCGGTTCACTTTGATCGTGGACCAAACGGACGGAAAAGCTCTTCTAAGAGAGGCGCAAAAATTAATCGAGTTAAGGCTACTAGACCTTATACGCATCGCTGAAGAAAGAGCGAAAGCAAATCTGTAACTTTTAGAAGTTCATCGTGGAACACTAATCCGCTTCTTTTCCAATATTTTATAGACGAGAGCTCGGGCAAAGGATAAGAATAGCAAACTTATGGGCTATAAACGAACCATCGCGACCAGTGCATCCGAAGACCGTCTTGAAAAATTAATCCAGGACAGATTACAACCCGGAGCAAATAAAGAAAATGTTGATAAGCGAATATGGGACCTTTTCGGAGAAGAATGGTGTGTCATGTTCACGGATCTTTCCGGATTTTCGAGAGGCGTAGAAAAGTTCGGGATCATTCATTTTTTGCAAACTATTCACGAATCAGAAAGAATCCTAATCCCGGTCATAGAAGACCACGACGGAATTCTTCTGAAATCGGAAGGAGATAGTTTGCTGGTCATTTTCAGAAATGTAGGCAAAGGAATTCAGTCGGCAATTCGAATGCAAAAGGAACTGCTGACTTACAATAAGGATAAGATACCTGAAGAAAAAATTCTGCTCTGTGTCGGACTTGGATACGGGAAAGTTTTAAAAATCGGAGATTCGGATGTATTCGGTTCCGAAGTAAACTCAGCAAGCAAACTAGGTGAAGATACTGCAGAGGCTGGAGAAATCCTAGTGACAGATTCCGTTTTTCAGGAAGCTTCCAAGAACGGTTTTAAATTCGAACAACTTTCAGAAGCGCCCGCTGGAACTTCAAAAGCTTTTAGACTTCTATATTAGAAATAAAAAAGGAGAGAATTTCTTCTCTCCTTAAGATCAATTTTAGGATTCGAAAGAGAACCGTAAAAAGTTCTCTGACTACAATAATACTTTCGGAATTACCAGCGATAGTGGCTGAACGCTTTGTTTGCGTCTGCCATCTTACGGATGTCTTCCTTCTTCTTAATCGCAGATCCGGTTCCTTTTTGCGCTTCGATGAACTCGGCAGCCAACTTGTTTGCCATGCTCTTCTCGTTTCTCTCACGAGAATAGCGGATCAACCAGCGGATTCCGAGAGCCAAGCGACGCTCTGGACGAACTTCGATTGGAACTTGGTAAGTAACCCCACCCACTCTACGTGATTTTACTTCTACTTGAGGTTTTACATTCTCAAGAGCTTCTTTAAACGTAGTGTAAGGATCGTTTCCGGTTTTCTTTTGAATAATTTCTAAAGCATCAAAGAATAATTTCTCGGCGACTGACTTCTTTCCGTCTACCATCAGACAGTTGATGAATTTCGCAATTTGTGCGTCTCCATAAACTGGATCCGGTTGGATCTTGCGTGGTTCTACCTTTCCTCTTCTTCTAGACATCTCTAACTCCTATTACGCCTTAGGCTTCTTAGTTCCATACTTGGAACGGCCTTTACGACGTTTGTCGATACCCAGAGTATCCAAGGTACCACGGATAATATGATAACGAACCCCTGGAAGGTCTTTTACCCTTCCTCCGCGGATCAGAACAACGTTGTGCTCTTGCAGGTTATGTCCTTCACCCGGAATGTAAGCGGTTACTTCTATTCCAGTTGTTAAACGAACCCTTGCTACTTTTCTCATAGCAGAGTTTGGTTTTTTCGGAGTGAATGTTGTCACCCTCGTACACACCCCTCTTCTTTGGGGGCTGCTCTTTAAGGCAGGAGACTTAGATTTGTTTTTCTGTCTCTTTCTACCGTGGCGGATAAGCTGGCTTATTGTAGGCATGAATCCCTTCTTTTATTTCCGCGGTTTTCGGACTATTTTACCAAATTCCTAAAACCGCGCAGTTTGTAAAGTTTTCTCTTAGTTCTCGGTGTCTTCCGGTATCGCAGGAGGTAGTTCCTCTTCTTCGACTTCCAGAGGACGATCCAAGTCCCCGTATGTTTCCTTGAAGACCGCTACGTCGCGATACTTCCTCATTCCGGTACCTGCTGGGATCATGTGACCGATAATCACATTCTCTTTAAGTCCCATTAGGTTGTCCGTTTTTCCTTTGATTGCAGCGTCTGTCAGAACCTTAGTAGTCTCTTGGAAGGAAGCTGCCGAGAAGAACGACTCAGTATTCAAGGATGCTTTTGTCAGACCGAGCAGAATCGGAACCGATTGCGCAGGAGATCCACCTTCAGCGATGACTCTCTTGTTTTCTTCCATAAAGGTAAATCGATCCACTTGCTGCTGGCTTACAAACGAAGTATCCCCAGAGTCTGTAATCAGAACTTTTCTCATCATTTGGCGGACCACAACTTCGATATGCTTATCGTTGATGTGAACCCCTTGCAGTCTGTAAACCTCTTGGACCTCTTGGACGAGATAGACCTGAAGTGCGGTCACTCCCTTTACTCTCAAGATATCGTGAGGATCAAGGTTACCATCGTCTAACTGGTCTCCTCGTTTTACGTAGTCACCGTGACGAACGCGAAGCTGCTTTCCGATTGGAATCGTAACTTTTACTCTATCTTGGTCAGGATTGTCAGGAGTGATATAGAGAACGCGCTTTTCTTTCACGACTTCTCCGCTATCTTCGATCTTTCCATCCACTTCTGCCAGAGTAGTCGCGTCTTTCGGACGTCTTGCTTCGAACAACTCGTCTACACGAGGAAGTCCTCCGGTAATATCCCTGGTTTTTTCCGCCAAGGTAGGAATCTTAAAGAGAATATCGCCCGCTTTGACTTTGTCTCCATTCGGAACGCTAAGAATAGCATCCACCGGAACCACATATTCTTCTCTAGAACCACCGGATACGATTACGATTCTTGGTACTAGTTTTTCCCTACGTTGCTCGATGACTTTGTAGATAACGTTGGATGTTTTTACGTCCTCGTCGCGTCGTACGTTCTTTCCTACTTCCAGATCCACCCACTGAGCAACTCCTTCGAACTCGGAAACTCCGACTTCGTTATAAGGGTCAAATTCAGCTAAAGGTTGGTTGGCTTCGGTTACATCCGCAACTTTTACCTTGATCGCAGTTCCCGTTTTGACCGGAACAACTGCCTCATCGCCGAGAATACGGAACAGACCGTTCTCGATCTTAACAGTACCTGGAGCTTCAGAAGTTACGTTCTCGCCAGAAACAAAGGTAGCTACTAACTCGCCCTTATCTACTTTCTGGCCAGTCTCAACTCTTAAGTTGGTCAGATCAGCCGCGTTATATTGTTGAATCAATCTCTGAACCACAATAGAACCGCGACGAGTAAAGATCGTCTGACCTTTATCGTTTACGATCGTGCGCCCGTTGATATTGTTAACGATAGCTTTATAACCGACTTTGTGTTCCTTCTCCTGAACTTTCGCAGAAGCAGCACCACCGATGTGGAAGGTACGCATTGTCAGCTGAGTTCCCGGTTGCCCGATCGACTGAGCTGCGATAGTTCCTACAGCTTCACCTATCTCCACTTGGATCAGACGAGCCATGTCCATACCGTAACAACGCGCACAAATTCCCCAGCGAGCTTCGCAAGTCAGAGGAGAACGAACCTTAATTCTTTCGTAACCAAGGTTCTCGAGTTTTTGTCCCACTTCTCTGGTAATCAAAGTGTTCTTAGGATAAACGATTTGCTCAGATACAGGATCCACGATGTCTTCTGCAGTGAATCGGCCGAACACACGATCACTTAAGGAAACGATAATGTTCTCACCTTCTTTTACTGTTCCAAGAGTGATGGATTCTTCGGTCTCACAATCATCTTCTGCGACGATTACGTCTTGAGAGATGTCCACCAAACGACGGGTCAGGTAACCTGCGTCCGCAGTTTTCAAGGCGGTGTCCGCAAGACCTTTACGAGCTCCGTGAGTTGAGATAAAGAATTCTAGAACGCTCAATCCTTCGCGGAAGTTAGAACGGATCGCGAGTTCGATGATTTCTCCGGATGGTTTTGCCATCAATCCCCGCATCCCTGCGAGCTGACGAATCTGTTGCTTAGACCCGCGTGCCCCGGAAGCCGCCATGATAAAGACCGGATTGTATCCACCTTTATCTTTCTCTAACTCTTTGAACATTGAATCGGTGATCAGGTCGTTTGTCTTAGTCCAGATCTCGATTACTTTTTTCTTACGTTCTTCGTTAGTGATGATACCTTTCCGGTATTCGCCGTCAGCTCTCTCCACTTCCTTGTTCGCGTCACTTACCAGGGTTACTTTACCAGGAGAAACACGAATGTCTTCGATAGAGATCGTAGGGCTGAAGATTGTCGCATAACGATACCCAAGTTTTTTGATATCGTCCAACATTAGAACAGTCTGAGCAGCGCCGAATTTTTCATAAACATCTGCGATGATTCTGTTCGTTTCTTTATCGGAGAGTGGACGGTTTACGTATGCATAACCTTCCGGAAGAACCGTGTTAAAGATCAATCTTCCCGGAGTTGTTTCCAGGATTTTACCTTGGTGTAACACGGAAATCTTAGTCCGGTACTCGATCACTCCGCGATCAATCGCATACATCACTTCTTCTAAGTTCGCGAAAGATTTGAGGTTCGTTCCAGGTGCCGAAGGCAATTCCGAAGTTAGATAATAAATTCCTAATACGATATCCTGAGTTGGTCCGCAAATCGGATGCCCGTTTGCAGGGTTCAGAATATTGTGAGGAGAAAGCATGAGCATCCAAGTTTCCAACTGGGCTTTGGGAGTCAGAGGAACGTGGATCGCCATCTGGTCCCCGTCAAAGTCTGCGTTGAACGCGTGACATACTAACGGATGCAGCTTGATCGCTTTCCCTTCGACCAAAACAGGTAAGAAGGCTTGGATTCCGAGTCTATGGAGAGTCGGAGCACGGTTCAGAAGAACTGGGTGCTCTTTTACGACAGTCTCGAGAACGTCGAAGACTTCTTTTTCTTCTGCTTCTACTTTTTTCTTAGCAGACTTGATGTTCGGAGCGAGGTCCAGATCCACAAGTCTTTTCATTATAAAAGGCTTAAATAGCTCCAGAGCCATTTTTTTAGGAAGTCCCATCTCATGGTACTTCAACTCCGGACCGACAACGATTACCGAACGACCGGAATAGTCGACCCGCTTACCGAGTAGGTTTTGACGGAAACGACCTTGCTTTCCTTTGAGCATGTCGGAGATCGATTTTAGAGGACGATTTCCTTTTCCTTTTACAGTCCGCTTGCGGCGGCTGTTGTCGAAGAGAGCGTCCACAGCTTCCTGCAACATTCTCTTTTCGTTACGAACGATGATTTCAGGAGCCTTTAGTGCTAGTAGTCTTTTGAGACGATTGTTCCTGTTAATGACTCGGCGATACAAGTCGTTCAAGTCAGAAGTCGCAAAGCGTCCACCTTCCAACTGCACCATAGGGCGAAGTTCGGGAGGAATGACCGGAACCACATCTAGAACCATCCACTCAGGGCGGTTTCCTGAATCACGGAACGCCTCTAAAACTTCAAGACGCTTCAGAATTCTCTTATCAGAAATTTTTTCTTTATCTTGGATTTTCTGACGGATAATGCGCGCTTCTGCATCCACGTCGATGCGAGAAAGTAATTCCTTAATCGCATCCGCTCCGATTCCAGCTACGAACTTATCTCCGTACTCGTCTAGATACGCGTGGTATTCTTCCTCGTCGATTAGCTCTCCGCGATTTCTTCCCGTGTCCGCCGGATCTATGATCACATACTTTTCAAAGTATAGAACGCTCTTGAGTTGATTGATGGTCATGTCCAAGAGCAGACCCATACGAGATGGAACTGAGCGATAGTACCAGATATGTGATACAGGAGCCGCTAACTCGATATGACCCATTCTCTCTCTACGGACCTTGGAGTGAGTTACTTCCACACCACATTTGTCGCAGACCACGCCTTTGTAACGGATAGACTTGAACTTACCGCAATAGCATTCCCAGTCTTTCGTAGTCCCAAAGATCTTTTCGCAGAATAGACCGTCTCTCTCCGGCTTTAAAGTCCGGTAGTTGATGGTTTCTGGTTTCTTGACTTCGCCGTAGGACCATTCTTTGATTCTTTCCGGTGAAGCCAGTCTTATCGTAATTGATTCGAAGTCGTTGTTGGATCTCATGCTGCGGTTCCCTTAAGCGTTTTCGATGGTCTCGAATTTAATCTTCTTCTTACTTTTGGAATATTCATCTTCGTAATCGGAGATATCCACTTGGTTACCTTCCGAGTCGGTGATGACGATATCCAACGCAAGTCCTCTGAGTTCCTGTACCAATACGTTAAAGGACTCCGGAATTCCAGGTTTGATGGAATGAATTCCTTTAACGATTGCCTCGTAGATCCGAGCCCTTCCGAGCATATCGTCGGACTTGATCGTGAGTAATTCTTGTAATGTATGGGATGCTCCGTATGCTTCCAGTGCCCAAACTTCCATTTCTCCCAAACGCTGACCACCGAACTGAGCCTTTCCTCCCAGTGGTTGCTGAGTAACCAGAGAGTAAGGTCCTGTGGAACGAGCGTGAATTTTGTCGTCCACAAGGTGAGCCAGTTTCAACATGTAGATGTATCCGCAGAATACTTCGTTCATGAACGGCATTCCGGTTCTTCCATCATACAGTTTAAATTTAGAACTCAATGGAAGGTTTGCTTCCTTGCAATATTTCTCAACGTCTGCTTCTGTCGCACCATCGAAGACCGGTGTTTCAAAATTGATTCCGAGTCTGCTTGCGGCCAAGCCGAGTTGTGTTTCGAAAATCTGCCCGAGGTTCATCCGCGAAGGAACACCTAACGGATTGAGTACGATATCCATCGGAGTACCGTCTTCCATGTAAGGCATATCTTCTTCAGCCATGATGCGAGCGACCACACCTTTGTTTCCGTGGCGACCGGCCATTTTATCTCCGACCAAAAGCTTACGCTTGCGAGCCACAAAAACTTTGACCATTTCTTCTACGCCGGCAGGCAACTCGTCGCCTTTCTCACGAGAGAATCTCTTGATATCGATGACTGTTCCCTCGAAGCCGTTTGGCATACGAAGTGAAGAATCTCTAACTTCCTTTGCCTTTTCTCCGAAGATGGAATGTAAAAGTTTATATTCAGGAGTGAGGTCTGTTTCTCCTTTTGGAGTCACCATACCCACCAGGATATCGCCTGGTTTTACTTCTGCTCCGATTCGAATCACACCTGTCTCATCCAGATCCCGGAATGCTTTGTCGGATAAATTTGGAATATCTCGAGTGATCTGCTCTTGTCCAAGTTTAGTTTCTCTAGCTTGGATTTCGAACTCTTCGATGTGAATAGAAGTGAAGATATCTTCCTTCACTACTTTTTCGGAGATTAAGATCGCGTCTTCGAAGTTGTAACCTTCCCAAGGCATAAATCCTACGAGAACGTTTCTTCCGAGTGCGAGAGTACCGGTATCTACTGCTGGTCCGTCCGCAAGGATCGTTCCTTTTTGCAGAATATTTCCGTGCTCGTCTAATCTCTCTCCAACGATGATTTGTCCAGCGATCGTACTTCCTCTACGAACTTCTTCGCCGTTTGCAACAAGCGGTTGGTATTGCTTGGACCCGATCTGGAGAACGTACTCTCTAATTTGTCCGTTGTCCGCTGTAACTTCGATTTTATCCTTACCGACCTTGGAAACTTTTCCATCGATTTCAGAGTGGACCACTCCAACTACTGGAGTTTGGTTAAAACAAGTTCCTTGGTTGGTCTTTTTGAACTTTGTAAGATCGTAAGTATCAGTTTCTTTGCCGCCTTTTCTTTCTGCGACGATCTTCTCTGCGTCTACGTACTTAACTACTCCGTCTTGTTTTGCGATTAAGCAAATTCTAGAATCGTATGCAGCGCGGGTCTCCATACCAGTTCCCACAAACGGAGCCTCTTGTTTCAAAAGAGGAACTGCCTGACGTTGCATGTTGGAACCCATGAGCGCACGGTTCGCGTCGTCATGTTCCAAGAACGGAATCAGCGCAGTAGAAACAGAAACCACTTGCATAGGAGCAAGGTCCATGTACTGGATTTCGTTCGGATTTCTGAAAGGGAAGTCGGAACGGTGACGAGTTGAGATCAGCTTGTTTTTGAACTCGCCTTTTTCATCCACTGCAGAAGAAGACTGAGCGATAAAATGATACTCTTCCTTGTCTGCGGTAAGATACTCTATCTGATTCGCAACTTTTCCATTTTTGACAACTCGATAAGGAGTTTCCAAGAATCCATAGTCGTTGACTCGAGCATACGAAGACATGGACAGAATCAATCCGATGTTTGGACCTTCCGGAGTTTCAATCGGACACATACGACCGTAGTGGCTGTAGTGAACGTCGCGAACCTCGAAGCCCGCTCTGTCTCGAGAGAGACCTCCCGGTCCGAGAGCGTTGAGACGACGTTTGTGAGTGAGCTCTGCAAGTGGGTTCGTCTGATCCATGAACTGAGATAACTGGCTGGATCCGAAGAACTCGTTGATGACCGCAGTAATCGGTTTGATGGAAATCAGTAGCTGAGGTGTTTGAGTTCCTACTTCTTGAACGGTCATTCTTTCTTTGATGACGCGTTCAACCCGTGTAAAACCTACTTTTAGCTGGTTAGCAATCAGCTCACCTACAGAACGAATCCTACGATTTCCGAGGTGGTCGATATCATCCGGGTAATAGTTTTCGGTTTCAGAAATCAGGTTCAGGAGATAACGAACCGTTTCAATAATATCAGCAGGACGAAGAACTCTCTCGTGAACGCTGGTGAATTCTTTCGGGTTGTTAAATTCAAACTTGCTGTTGATTTTGTAACGACCTACATCACCCAGATCAAAGGTCTTTGGAGAAAAGAATAAACGATTCAACTCTGCTTCTGCGTTTTCGATCGTAGAAGGTTCGCCTTGGCGCATAATCGAATGGAATTTCAGAACTGCGTCTTCGTAATCGTTGACTCCATCTTTTTCCAAACAGTTCACAAGAACCGGATTGTCCTTTTCACGCGGGAACTCCACGAGTTCAACTTCTTTGACTTTCATCTCTTTCAAGATGGAAATATTGTCTTCGTTAACTTTGGATCCGGCTTCGAGCATTACTTCTCCGGTTTCCATGTTGATCACATCTGCGATCACCCTTCTACCGATGATTCTTTTTAGCTCTCTAGAAGTAGCTCCGGTGATTTTCAGTTTCGTAGAACGATAGAATAAACGTAGGACTTCCTCGTTTGTTCCGTGTCCTAGAGACTTAACTAGTAATGTAGCTGGGAACTTTTTCTTACGGTCGATCTTCGCAACTAGGATCCCTTTGTTGTCCATCTCGAACTCTAACCAAGATCCGCGATAAGGAATCACTCTTGCGGAATAGGTATCTTTCTCAGTATCATAAGAGAAAAAGATTCCTGGAGAACGGTGCAGCTGGCTCACGACCACTCTTTCTGCTCCATTGATGATAAAGGTTCCTTGCTCTGTCATGACAGGCAGGTCACCCATATAAACAATCTGCTCTCTGATCTCTCCGGTTTCTTTAATGATTAAGCGAATTACTGCTTTTAACGGAAGCGCAAAAGTTGCGTCCGTATCCTTACATTCTTGAGGAGACTTTTTAGGATCTCCTAGAACATAATGGCTGTATTCCATTACCATATCGTTGTTGGGACTTTCGATAGGGAATGTTTCGCGAAAAACTGCTTCCAAACCTTGGTTCTTACGTTTGGTGGGGTCCTTTACTTCTGATTGGAGAAACCAATCAAAGGACTTCTTCTGAATTTGAATCAAGTTTGGAAGGTAATCAAGATTCGTAATCTTTCCAAAATTTACCCGTTTTCTCTCTACTTGACCGTACATCGGATGCCCCCTTGTGGGAAAAAATAATGAATAATTGCGATAAAAAGCAATCGGGCAAGGAGGCCTAGACCTCCTTGCCTAAATGAAAGGATTGATTGTTGGTTTCGAGGAGACAGAGCCTCGGGACCGATCAAACAGCCTTGAGTTCGATTTGGGCGCCGACCGCTTCTAGTTTCTTTTTCAGGTCTTCAGCTTCTGCTTTAGCAACCCCTTCTTTCACTGACTTTCCGCCCGCTTCTACTAGATCTTTCGCTTCTTTCAAGCCGAGTCCAGTTATTTCACGAACAACTTTGATGACTTCGATTTTCTTATCGCCAAAGCCTTTGAGGATTACATTGAAAGAAGCAGGCTCTTCAGCTGCTGCTGCTCCGCCGCCCGCAGGTGCTGCCGCCGCAACTGCGACTGGAGCTGCTGCGGAAATTCCGAACTTCTCTTCCATTTTCTTAACGAGGTCGGCCGCCTCTACGAGAGTCAGCTTTCCGATTTGCTCTAATAACGTTTCAGTAGACATTAGGTGCTCCTTTGATTCCGTTTCGTCCTTTATTCTTCTAAATAGGTTCTTCTATTGGTTGTTCTTCTCTGCGACTGCTTGAATCGCACGTGCAAGACTTGCAATGATCTGGTTGATTCCAGAAGCAATGCTTCTTGCAGGACCGTTAATACCGCCAGCAATCTGAGCCAAGAGTTGCTCTTTGCTTGGCAAGCCTGCAATGGCCTCGACACCGTTTGCATCGAGAACGCCACCGTCCATATAACCTGCCTTTAAGACTAGATTCTTGTTAGTCTTTGCAAATTCTTTACAGATCTTTGCAATGGAAGGAAGGTTTGCATCTGCGAAGATTGCAGCAAGCGGGCCTTGGTATTCTGGTCCAAAAGCGATGTTCTTATCCTTGTGCTTTGCGGATTCTTTCAGGGCGAGTAGGAATAAGTTGTTCTTAACAACTTTCATTTCCGAACCTTCTTTACGAAGTTTCGCTCTCAGTCCTGTGATCTCCTCAACGGTAAGTCCGCTGTAGCTTGCTAAAATAAAATCGCTGTTTGCTTCTAATTTTCCCTTGAGTAGGGCAACTTTTTCGTATTTGTCCTGGCTGGGCATCTGATATTTCTCCCTGCTCCCCCTTCCTTACACGGAAGAGTTCACGAGCTCCTTAACATCTACCTTAATTCCCACACCCATGGTCGGTGCCACAGAGAAGGTCTTGAGATAGTCACCTTTTGCGTCCGAGGGTTTGTCCCGGAGAAGGGTTTGTACGACAGTGCGAATATTCTCCACGAGTTTTGCTTGGTCAAAGCTGACCTTACCAACTCCGAGGTGAACAACTCCGCCTTTGTCAGGACGATATTCGATACGACCTGATTTTAGCTCGGTAATTGCTTTCACTACGTCATTCGTAACAGTGCCTGCCTTTGGCTTGGGCATAAGTCCCTTGCGACCTAGAATAGGGCCTAATTTTCCCACATCCTTCATCATGTCAGGAGTAGCCACGCAAGCATCGAAGTCAGTCCATCCGCCGGCGACTTTTTCGATCAAGTCCATATCTCCCACAAATTCCGCACCGGCAGCCTTTGCGTCGTTCTGCTTGTCTCCTTTACAAAAGACTAATACTCGAACTTTCTTTCCGGTTCCGTGCGGTAAAGAGATGGTCCCGCGAACATTCTGGAGTGATTTATAATTTACTTTAGTTGCGATTTCGATCGTTCCATCGAACTTGCTGTAAGAAGAAGCTTTTGCTAATTCCACGGCTTTGTCGACTGGATACACCTTGGTGCTGTCGATTTTATCTTTCGCAGCACGGTATTTTTTTCCGCGATTCATTATGCTCTCCTTCTATTAACCTTCTACAGTAACGCCCATAGAACGACAAGTCCCTGCGATAATCGCAACTGCCGCATCTACATCGTTCGCGTTCAGATCCGCCATTTTAGTTTTGGCGATTTCTTCCAGCTGTTTACGGGTAATCTTCCCCACCTTGGTGGTGTGAGGTGTTGGAGATCCGGTCTCTATCCCGATCGCTTTCTTTACTAGAAGAGCTGCAGGAGGAGCCTTGGTGATAAACGTAAAACTCCGGTCGGAGAATACGGTGATTACAACGGGAAGTTTATATCCGATTTGGGACTTGGTCCTCTCGTTGAACTGTTTGCAAAACTCCATAATGTTCAAACCGGCTTGACCTAAAGCTGGACCTACAGGAGGTGCAGGGTTGGCCTTTCCGGCTTCCACTTGGAGCTTAATCTGCTTAACTACTTTTTTTGCTGCCATTGGCGAAACACCTTAATTTGTTTCTCCCGGTATATCCCACCGGTCAAGGTTCGGTTTTTACCTGTAAATAATCTAATTCCACAGGCGTGGAGCGTCCGAAAATCTCCACTTTCACTCTAAGCCTTCCTTTATCAGGAAAGATTTCATCTACAACTCCGGTGAAGTTGGCAAATGGTCCGTCGATAATCTTGAGACTATCTCCCACTTTAAATAGAATGCGAGGAGTCATCGGCTCTTCGCTCTTCACATCACCAGATTCCGCAAAAAGATTTTTCACTTCTTCTACGGATAAAGGTTCTGGTCCTCCATCTTTGGATCCCACAAACGTGGAAACAGAAGGAAGACTTTGAATCATGAAACGGAGGTCATCGTCCATCTCCATCTCGATCAGGACGTAACCGGGCATCAGTTTTTTTTTGGAGACTTTCTTTTTCCCGTTCTTCATCTCGGCCACATCCATGGTCGGGATTCTGATCTGGGCTATCTTTTCTTCCAGCTTACGCTGTAGAACAAGCTTCTCCAAGTTTTTTTGGACCTTATTCTCATGACCGGAATAGGTCTGAAGCGCATACCATTTCAAATCGCCCATTGCTCCTACCTCGGTATTCCCTAGCTCCTTAATTCTCACAGATTCCAAAATCCGGTGAGTATCCGGACAAATGCCATGTCAGAAAGGAAAAGAAATGTTGAGAAAAATAGTACGGTTGCGAGTACCACAAAAGTAGACTGTACAACTTCCTGGCGATTTGGCCACTGGACTTTTTTCAGCTCTTCTCTGCACTCTTGTATGAAAACGCTCAACTTCACTCTTTTCCTTCCTAAAGATAAGGTTTGTTCCTCTTTTGGAACTTTCTCTCCAGGCCTGGAGAGAATCGAACTCCCACCAAGGACTTTGGAGATCCTTGTTCTACCATTAAACTACAGGCCTGTTTCTATAAACCAGCCCTCTACCAGGCTTGAACTGGTGACCCCTTCCTTACCATGGAAGTGCTCTACCGCTGAGCTAAGAGGGCGTGCTTCGATCTTTGCCCCCTGGTAGGGAAGCTAGAAATACACATTATTTTTACCCTGGGTCGTAGGTCAAGGTTTTCGCGCCCGAATGGGGGTGATTCACCTGTATGTTCAAAAGTTTTTCTTAGACGCTAGTATAACTGGCATTATTTGTGCTAGACACTCAGATCGGTTAGCTCCGAAAACCGATCCCCTAGCAACTTTTGAACCAAAAACTTTCCCATCCAGAAAAACGGATGTCTTCCATTTTTGAAAAAAAAAATGAAGCACATGAGAATTTCCAGAAAATGAAGAAAAAAGAGGTAAGAAAATGGGAAAACCACTTGAAAGCTATCAGATTAAGCCATATAATGCCATCTATTCTAGACATATGAAGACTACACTCTACATACCAGATGAGCTACTCGCGAGTGCTCAACAATATACCGGAATTGAGGAAAAGACCAGACTAGTACAAGAAGGCTTAAAAGCTCTGATTCGGGAGAAGGCAGCCGAAAGACTTGCATTACTGGGAGGGTCAGAATCGAATGCTAGCGCTCCAGAAAGAAGGAAAATGCAAGAGTGAAAGTTCTTGTGGATACATCGGTCTGGATTGACCACCTCAGGACACCAGATTTGGAGCTAATAGAGCTGTTAAAACAGGGCCTAGTGTTACAGCACCCTTTTGTAATCGGTGAATTGAGCTTGGGAAGAATTCAGAACAAAAGTGATTTCTTGAATAACTTACGGCAACTTCCGGAAAGCAAAATTGCCACGCACAAGGAAGTATTCCAATTTGCAGAAATTCGCTCACTTGCTTCCAGCGGAATCGGCTGGATCGATGCGCATCTATTGGCTAGTTGCGTTATCTCCAGATCCAGTTTATTTACTAAAGATAAATCCTTACGCCGCACTGCAGAATCCTTATCTCTTCACGTGCAAACGAAATCCTAAAACGAATCACTTTCCCTTTTTAGGAGTTGCTGCTTTCAAAGATTTGCGCTTTGTTTTAGATTGAGGTTCCTCTTCAAATCGAAAGAAAAAATCGACCGGCTTTCCGTAGAGCTTGGCCAAATTCCAGAATTCTATCACATCAATTCTACGATCTCCTGCTTCAATCTTCGAAACGTAAGATTGTGCCTGCCCTAAAGCCTCCGCAACGTCCACCTGGGTTAATTCTGCTTCCCTCCTGGCCTGCTTTAGTAGCTTTTGAAAATGACGATATTCGTCGGTATAGATTGTTTTGCCCAAGATAGTATTAGTTTACTTTCTATATCAGTATATACCAAATCGGGATAGAAACCTTGAAAATTTGGAACTAGATATCTATATAAAGGAAAATTATTTTAGTTTGTTCCATTTTAGATTTTGGTTTATGGACGAAATCGGAAAATCCAGATTGATTTTTTAGACCCCGGAACTGCGGTAACCATATGTCTAATTTTGCGATCGGAATGCTCATTTTTCCTAATATGACCCAATTGGACCTTACCGGTCCGCATGAAGTATTTACTCGAATGAGCTCTGCAAAGGTATTCCTAGTTTCCGAAACAAAGGATTTGATCCGTTCGGAAAAAGGACTCATATTTCAAGCGGACTATTCTTTGGAAGAAGCTCCAGCCTTTGATTTAATCTTTGTTCCGGGAGGCGTAGGAACAAACAACCTATTGCAAAACCAAAAAGTTCTTTCTTGGCTGCAAGGGCGCGCCCCGAAGACTAAGTTCATAACTTCGGTTTGCACCGGCTCGTTAGTGTTAGCTGCAGCAGGATTGCTAAACGGTTTTCGAGCCACGACCCACTGGCTTTCATTAGATATTCTTAAACTATTCCCTTTGATTCAAGTTATTGAGGAAAGAATCGTAAGAGACCGAAATAGAATCACAGGTGGAGGGGTTACGGCAGGCATAGACTTCGCACTTTCTATCGTCGCTGAATTACGCGGAGAGGAAGAAGCGAAGGAAATTCAGCTTATGTTGGAATACGATCCGGAACCTCCATTTCGCTCCGGACACCCTCGGTCCGCGCCTAAAGAAGTTACTTTAAAAGTGAAACGAGCTCGAGAGCAAGCCCAGGCTCTTCGCTCGGATATCGTCACAAAGATCGTAAGTCAGCCGAAGACACAGTAGGAATCCTTTTAACTCTAAGGTAGATTTTCGCGTTTTTTGTTTCGGTAGGAGAAGATTGCAAATACAAGAACTCAGATTTTTAAAGTGGGCTCTAACAAACGCGGCAATTCGGACAGGCTAGAAATTTCTCCTTCTGCGTGTTTCTGAAATGCGGTCCAGCCACGTTCTCTTGTTGGAACAATATCAAATTCCACCTTATCTCCGCAGTATATTAGATTTTTCGGGTCAAGACCTACTGCTCTTTCTGCCGCTTCAAAGATTCGTGGTGATGGTTTTTCATAACCGAATTCCGCAGAAACAAAAATCGGATTAAAGTACTGAGCTACCCCTACGCTTTTCAACAAATCTCGTAATCTGTGGTCCCAATTAGAAATAATTCCTAACCCGAACTGATTCTGTTGGGTAAATTCTAAAACTTCACGAAACCCGGGATCTAAATCCCAAAGTCTTGGATCATCAAATTTTTCGAATATAGATTCTGCGATAGAATCAGGAGAAACATCTGACCCAATCTTTTCTAGAAAAATACTGAGGAGATCGCGCCACCACCCTTTGCTTCCGTCCTGGTGGACGTGAAACTTATCCTGAAAATCTGGTAATGGATTTCGAGTCATCTCTGCGTAAGCTAAACGAAATGCCTTCTCTAGGTTTAGCTTGGGCTTTTGAGTGATGCCGAATTTTGAAAGTACTTCGAAATAGATCTCGCCTGCAGGTCTATTCAGAGACATCAAGGTGTCGCCTACATCTAAGAATAGATAACGTTCAAATTTTATCGACATTTACCTACAACCTTTCAAACACTGTTCCAAGGGCAATGAAAAACCGCGATTCTAAGGAGACCAAGTGCAATTATGGAGTTGAAACTTTTGAGTTAGATTGAATCGCCAATCGAACTTCATCGAGTCCTTTGCTCAATTTCGGATCCAAGGAACTAGAAAGCGCTAGCTTCAATTCGCGACGCAATGCTTCTTCCTTTTCTCTCGAAACTATCTTATCGTTCGAGTGCAAAGAAGCACTCAAGGCATCCAGAACTTCCTTAAGCAGAACCTCGGATGACTTGTCCCAAATAGCAGAAGTTAATACGATTACGATTTTCTTACTTGGCACAAGGTAGATGAACTGACCACCCTTGCCAGTGGCCATATAGGCAGGAGATCCTTCAAATTCATGCAACCACCAATGCAAACCATAACGAGGATCTGTTCCTGGTTCAAAAGTCCAGGCAATCCACTCGGGGCGAACCAATTGGCGTCCGTTCCATCTTCCTCCATCTAGATAGAGCTGTCCGATTTTGGCCATATCGATTGCTCTGAGGCGCAAACCGAAACCAGCAGTTTGTCTTCCCGAAGTAGCGGTGTTCCATTCCTCACCCTGTATATTCAATCTCGAAAATACAGTTTTCTTTGCATATTCGTACAAGCCATTGCCGGTCTTTGCCTCTAAATATCCTGCGGCTAGCTGAGAATCTCCATTAGAATATTCGAATTTTGTTCCGGGAGGATGCGAAAGTGGAGGTTCCCAGGCGACAGCAAGAGGATCGGAATCTGTTCTGATTTCTTCTTTTTTCGGAAAGGAATCCCATCCCATTCCAGAGGTCATTCGTAGGACATCCTTCAATCGAATAGATTCCTTTCCTTCTAACTGAGCCGGAAGCAACCCAGGAAGCTTATATTCAGCTTTTGCAATGCTTTCGTCTAGTTCTACTCCGCAGGATTCTGTAAAGCATATCCCTAGTAAAAGTGAAAGGACAGACTTGGTAACCGAATACATGCTATGATTATGATTTCTTGTAGTACCACCGGCGTATCGTTCCCAAACTAATTTTCCCTCTTTCACGATTAAGAAGGAACGAACTTCCCATTTCTCTTTTCTCATCTTTTTGGAAAGTTCCACTAGAGGCTTGGAGTCTAAACCTACCTCTTCAGGATAAACTACGGAGAAGGCGTCCGCTGAAGTTCTATATTCGGTATCTGAAATTTCCCAATTGAATCCCTCTGGAAGCTTTACCCATCCCATTTGGAGAGCACTACAGTTTCCAAAAAATAAAAACAGTAGAACAAAAAGTATCCGAGATATCTTATAGAGAAATAACATCTGCAAGTTTCCCTGATTGCTGCTAAAGGGCATGCTACTAATTCTATCTAAGAGAATTGGCGCGGCGGTCACCCGTGCATTTATTGGACGCGGATCTATAAAATTATTATTAAGCTTTTTTCCGTATTTTTTAAGCAAATTTGGTTGATTTCGATTGTTCGCACTGGCCTTTCCCGTTAACCTATTCTCTATATTGAGTGCTACAAATTTACGGATACCAGATTCAACTTGAGATTAGTAAGTTATTCGTTTCTGTCAATTCCTCTTGTGTTTCTAAATTGCGCATTCGCGATCAATTGGACTGATAAAAAGTCTCAGTTGCGCGAGAGAACAACCTTGGCTGAGGAAATGATTCCGACCAAAGATTCAGCAAATCTTACAAAAGCAGAAAGTGCTAAAAACGCTCGCCAAGGCAAAAAGTCGGCTGAAGCAAATTCGTTACGCGTCGAGGCCACATCAGATTCTTCGGGATACGCGTATGAAAAAAATTGCTCGAACCAGTTTCTCAAATGCAGTGAAGATTGCTGGAAAGAATATCCTGTTCCTAACTTGATTACTGTTTTCACTTCAGTTGACGCTGACTTGAAAAGGCGAGTCTGCTTAGATAAATGCGCTAGCGCTTGCCCTGGAGTGAATCTACCTTATCCGTATTCCAAATCAAGCGAGAGAAATATTCCTTAATCTCAGTTTTCCTTCTTTGGAAAGAATACGCCTAACTTAACCAACCATAGATCATTAAAAAGTTGGAAGAAAGTGTAGACAAATGAAATGCAAGAATATATTTCCTCACTTTCAGAGGAATTACAATGGCAGAATCACAGGAAATTTTAGTTTTTACGACTCTTGCAGACCGAGATTTGGCAGAAGAGCATATTGAAGAAATGCTCCAACTTGGAATCATCATCAGTGGGACGATCTTTCCAGAAGTTTCTTTGCTTTATCAGTGGGAAGGCAAGCTCACGATAGATTCTGAAAATAAGATCCTCTTGAAAGCCAAGGCCGACAAGTATTCTGCAATTGAAGAATTTATTATGAAAAAACATCCATATCTTGCTCCTGAAATTATAAAAATGGAAGCTAGCTTTGGATCTGATAAGTTTAAAGCTTTTATCAAAGAAAAGATCGCGCGGGGTGGTTAACTTTTTTTGCGGAAAGGGCCCCGCCCTTTTTAGGGTGGGGGCCGGTGGTGGGTACCCGGAGCGCCGATTCCAAGTCGCATATCAGATATTGCACGATTTGTCAAGTGCTTTATAGTTGAAAGATCTGTAGGAGCTCCTACAAAATTGGGACTTGGCTACATTATAATATTGGAATATATTGATTTCATTTTCCCATTGTCCTCAGTCGGATTTCGGGAAATTTTCGAAAAAGATTACAATAATTTCAAAAAATAGGAAATGAATGCGCTGAATGATTCCGGAGCTATCCACAAGGCGCAAGCTAGACCAGCAAGTGCCCCAAACAAGTGAGCATCGTGATTGATCCCGTCGTTTCTGCTCCTTGAAGCGTAATAAGTATAACCGATATATAACACTGCGTATATTGGACCTGGTATCGCGAACGGAATCGGAAACATGTAGAGGCTCATTCCAGGAAAAAAGAGAACTGCCGCAAATAGAACGCCCGAAACTCCTCCGGAAGCGCCCAAGGTCGCATAGTTCGGATCATCTTTATATTTTAGCTGAGAGACTACACTTCCAGAAAGTACCGAGAGCAGATAGATTACACCAAAAAGGATTGGTCCTACTTGCCTTTCTACTGCAGTCCCAAAAAAATACAGAGTGATCATGTTGAAGGCGAGGTGCGCCGGATCTGCATGCAAAAAAGCGCTCGTAATTAAAGTATAATATTCTCTCTTTCTATCCTCTCGGTATGGCCGAAGCATGAACCGATCCAATAAACTTTGATCTTGGTAGAGAGCATAAAGGCTAATCGCGACGTTTGCCACGATCAATAGAAGAGTAAACATATCTAATTCTTACTCCAATTTCACTTTAGAGAAAGCATTTTATCTCTGAGCATTGCAGCCCTCTCGAAGTCCAATTCTTTTGCCGCCTTGAGCATTTCTTCGCGGATCTTTTCTTTGAGTTCATCTTTAGAGTTGAAATTCTTTTGCTGGAACTTCTTGTTGATCTGCTCCATCGCTTCCTCTTCGGCGGTTAACTCTCTGGTTTCCCTTTCAATGATATCAGCGACTTCTTTTTTAATCGTCATCGGAGCAATTCTGTATTTCAAGTTATGATCTTCCTGTATCGTCCTTCTTCTGTGAGTCTCCTCGATCGCTTTTTTCATTGAATCTGTCATATGATCCGCGTACAAGATCGCAGTTCCGTTGACATTTCTCGCTGCTCTTCCGATGGTTTGGATCAAACTCTTGAAATTTCTTAAAAAGCCTTCTTTATCCGCGTCTAATATTGCAACCAACGAGACTTCCGGAATATCCAAGCCTTCTCTTAACAAATTAATCCCGACGAGCACGTCGTATATTCCCTTTCTAAGATCGCGGATAATCTCAACTCTCTCAAGTGTATCCACCTCTGAATGTAGATACGAGACCTTCAGACCAAGCTCCTTGTAATAATCGCTTAAATCCTCGGCCATTTTTTTCGTAAGAGTAGTCACCAATACTCGTTCTTGCTTTTCAATTCTCTGCCTGATTTCTACAAGAAGGTCTTCGATCTGGTTTTTGGTCGGCCTAACTTCTACGACCGGATCCAAAAGCCCGGTCGGGCGAATGATCTGTTCTACAACTACTTTACTTTTTTCGAATTCATATTCTGCAGGCGTTGCGGATACGTACAATGTTTTTGGCGTGAGTGTCTCGAACTCCTGAAAATTCAAAGGTCGATTGTCCAAAGCGCTAGGAAGTCTAAATCCAAAATCTACAAGAGTTTGCTTCCGCGCCTTATCTCCAGCGAACATTCCACCAACCTGAGGAATGGTGACATGTGATTCGTCCACAATCAGCAAAAACTCACCTCGGAAATAATCGATCAGACAAGCCGGCCTTTCACCTTGCTTTCTTCCTGTCAGATGCCTGGAATAGTTCTCGATTCCATTACAGTATCCCATTTCATCCAACATTTCCATATCGTAGTTGGTTCGAGATACGATGCGCTGAGCTTCTAAAAACTTATTCTCTTTTTTGAATTTGTCTTCTTGTTCGACAAGTTCGCTTCGAATTGCTAGGATCGCTTCCTTTACCTTAGGAATAGAAGTGATAAAGTGTTTTGCCGGATATATAAAACAGCGCTCGAGCTTCGAAATAATTTGTCCGGTGACCGGATGAATCCGACTGATACCATCGATTTCATCTCCAAAAAATTCGATTCTGATTCCATCCGTGTGATACGAAGGGTAAAGTTCGATTGAATCTCCCCTGACTCTGAAATTTCCTCTCGAGAAATCGGTATCATTTCTAAGATACTGGATATGCAATAACTTACGTATTACCTGGTCTCGATCTAGGTGATCTCCCTTTTTGACCGCGACGACCGAATTCGTATATTCTTCTGGCGAACCCAGGCCGTAAATGCAGGACACCGAACTAACTATAATCACATCATCCCTCTCTAACAGAGAAGAAGTTGCTCTAAGTCTGAGTTTATCGATTTCTTCGTTAAGCGAACTGTCTTTTTCTATAAAAGTATCCGAAGAAGGAACATACGCCTCTGGTTGATAATAATCGTAATACGAAACGAAATATTCTACGGCATTCTCGGGAAAAAATTCCTTAAACTCTCTAAACAATTGCGCCGCAAGAGTCTTGTTATGCGATAGAACCAAGGTTGGAAGACCCAAGTTCGCGATCACTTCCGCCATGGTAAATGTCTTACCGGATCCGGTTACACCGACAAGAGTTACTTTCTCCTCTCCGTGTTGGTAAGCGTGAACAATTTTATCGATGGCCTGGACCTGATCGCCCGCCGCATGGTATGGTGAATGTAGTTTGAATACAGCAGCCATCTTCGTTTAATATTAGATTCTCCCGGATGTTTTCCGGCTATTAGTAAGTAAGATTTGTTATACTTTTTTTTCTGCTCGAAACAGTGCTTGTTTACGCTCTTCTAAGATTTCCAAGTCGAGCTTATCGAACAGCTTTTGCATAACCATCATGCCCCTCATCAAGGTCGCTGTAGAAGAGAACTTTCCTCTCTCGATATCTTCATCAATGCTGAACTCGCGAAGATTATTCACCATTTGGATTTTAAAGAGAGAACCGTTTTCTATCCAATAACCGACCTCTACAATGGAACCGTCTCCATATTTTACAGCATTCTCTACTGCCTCGATAGAACCTATTGTCAAATCTACGATCGTATCTTCTTTGATTCGATTGCCTCTTAAGAAAGCTTCCAATCTACTCCGAACGTATTGCATTGGTTGGAATTCGGTTTTGCCTAAAATTACATATTCTTCTTTGAGAGTAGGCTTATTTAAAAGTTCCGAATTGGTAGGTAATCCGAATTCTCTAGAATTATATTTCCCGTGTATTATGGTTTTGGATTCTTTTAATGTTTCGAGGATCTTAGGAATCCAATCAGGCGGAATTTTCGGTTCTTCTCGAAATTTTCTAAGAATTCCCATGCGAATCCACGCATAGAAATCCTGGGAAGTTCCGACTAGACCGCAGGCTAGGAGTTCCTGTACTTGGGACTCGATTTCTCCTAGGGAAAAGGTCATTCCCATATTTCTCCATAGGATCTTCTTTTTAGGAGAAAGTAAATCCGATTTTTGCGAGTCTCCCGTCGTATTTCTCTTTTCGGAAATTCGTATTTTTCTACCGAACTCTGCATTTTCGAATTACAAATTTCTATTCGCACCTTACTTGCAACTCTCCTCTGGGACCAAGAGGGTTCGACTGAACCTCTCCTTTGATTTTACCAAGACTTAATTTGACGAAGCGCTTCGTAGGCAACCACTGCCACCGCGTTACTAAGGTTGAGACACCTGCAATCGTCTTCCATCGGGATCCGTATTACAAAGGATGGATCAACGGAGGAAAGAATTTTTTCAGGTAAACCTGAGGTCTCACTTCCAAAAAGAAACGTATCGTTTTCTCGATATCTCTGCGAAGTGTACGATAGTTTACCCTTTGTAGAAACCAAAAAGATACGAGAATCCGAGGAAGAATTCTCTAAGAATTCCTCCCAATCCGAATGTTTACTCAGATTCACTTGGTTCCAGTAATCTAGGCCAGCCCTTCTGGCTGCTTTTTCGGAAAGGTCAAAGGATGCAGGTCCTACGATATGTAGTTCGGCAGCAATCGCTACACATAACCGAGCAATATTGCCGGTGTTTGGCGGTATTTCAGGTTGAAAGAGTGCGATTCGAAGAGCCAACCTTTTTCTCTACTTCTTTTTGCCTTGACTGAGAGATTTGGCGAGGATCGCACCGAAGGACGACGTAGAAGAAGTTTCCTCGGTCAGGAACCCGCTGTATCCCATTCTGTCTTCGATCTCCTTTGCTTTTAGGATAGAAAGTGAAATCTGTTTTTTTGCAAGATTCACTTCCATCACAAAGGCTCGAATCGAATCTCCAGGTTTAAAGTGTTGGTTCAAAGGAACTCGACTAGAAATTCCTGTTTCGCGATTAGGAACCAAACCGGAAAAGTTTTCATTGATCTTTACAAAGATCCCGAACGGCTTGATGCTTTCCACCGTGCAAGATACGATATCACCTTCTTTTAACGGGATATTTTGCGCCCATGGATCGTTGATAAAATCTTTGATCGTAAAGCTATGCTTATTCTCCACCCAATCTAGTTTCAGCACTTTTGCCCGCAAAACTTGACCCGGGTGAAATTCCTTGGCAAGGTCCACATTCTTTTTGAAAGTAGCTTCCGAAGTAGGGACCAAAGCGGTCAGTCCGTCTGCTTCCACGATCAGTCCGAAGTTGTGCACGGACTTTACTTTGCAAGTTACGAACATTCCAACTTTTAGTTCGCTTTTTAGTACGCTAAGTTTGGCGTCTCTTTCTTTGTCAGCGATCTTCTTTTGAGAAAGTATAATTTTCCCTTTGGGTCCGATATCTTGAACTAGAAATCGAATTTTTTTCCCTACCGCGCTCCCCTGTTTGCGCAGTTCTTGGTCCAACTGTGAGAACGGGCAAAAACCGACACCGTCGCCTAACCGAACTTCGACGCCAGCTTCGTTTTCTGCAACGATATGACCTAGAATCGGAATCTCTGACTGAAAAGCGATGGAGATTAAGTCTTTATCGATCGTATCTCCTATTAAGCAAGTCGTGAAGTACTGATCTCCTGCGGATTCCCTCAAAAAATAAGCTTCTACTTGTTCTCCGGATTTTGGAAGTTCAGAAAATTCCTCGGAGGCAATAATTCCGGTTACTCCGGTTTCTTTTGCTTTTATAAAAACGTAATCCGATTTTGCGCTAGTTACAACTGCAGTTACTTTTGCTCCGGTTTCGAGTGCGGCCTTTTTGCGGAAGCTTTCCTCCAAAAGTTTTTCAAACAATTCTTTTTGAGAATCTTTCATATTACATCCCCCCTATCTTTTCGCGAGCTAATCAATTACTTCGGTTTACCTTGCTGTTTCGATCGCTTCAATTCGGTTCTTTTCTTTTCAGTTATGATTGTCCTTAATGAAGAAAGTTTTTCCAATCCTTTCAACGGATCTTCCTGAAAAATCAGCAGATGGGCCTTTCCTCCAGTTCGAATTCTGCCCTCGTGAGGAGCTCCCAAAAAAGAGCAGGTTGTCTCCGAAGCTGTTCTCAGAGCTTCTTCGGGTCCGAATATCTCGGATAAAATAGAAAGCTCCTTCCAACCCCCAATTCCCGGAAACGTTAGGTAATAGCCTGCTCCGGAAGCCAGCAAGATCCTAGGAGACAGATTTTTTCGGGCTTTTAGAAACGCAAGGTAGGAATTGTACTCCTTCTCTGCCTCAGACCTTTCCTTTTCTGACAAACCTGTCAAAGAAGAAATCCAGTCTTCGGGAAGCGCTTTCTCTTTAAAGCTCGGGCTCCACGATAATAGTCTAGACCACTCTTGCTTAAATTCTGGAGTTCCCACCAACTTCTGATTGTAGTAAACTCCGAGCATTGGTCCCCAGTGAGCTTGAAAAAGATGCCGAGTTACTGGAGCAAGAAACTCAGTTTCAGGAATCGGATGGTACAGTATTTTTACGCCGGAAGAAAGAGCCTCCCAGTTTGCAAACTCCTCTCCGAAAGTAGAAACTGATAATTCTATTCCTAGATTTTCCGACTTTGCCTTCATCCTGTACAAAAGCTTTCCATCAATTTGAAACGAATCACCTTGCGTGTATCTCAAAAATAAATGAAGATTCTTTTTGGATTTGGAAGAGATAGCATCCATAGCTTCCTCTTCACTTTTCAAAACCTGGTATCCGGAAAGTTTTCCAGATTGGTTACGCAATTCTTCCGAATCTGAAATTAAAATAGGAGGAGTTACTTTAATCTGAGGAAAATTTCCGTTTTTACTTTGGTTCTTTGCGAATTCCTCCAGCCAGGATCCATCTGCAACACTTTGCACAAAAGTAAACCCATGTTGCAGTAAAGAATTGAGAGCCTCTTCGGTTTCTTTTTTGTCTCTTTGGCCACCTAATGAATTGGAACCGAGAGTTACATATGCATCGCAAAATCCAGGAAGAATAAAGACAGGAGCTTGAGAAGATTCCGAAGGAAGTATTTTTTGCACCAGTCCGTCTTTCACAACAATTTCTACCGGACCTTGGTACCCGGAAGAACCTTGTTTTAGAACATAGGCGCCCTTCCAACTCCAGGTTTGTGAAAAACTTTCCTGGTTCAGAACAAATAGATAGGCACACACCAAGACTCCAAACCATAAGATCGAAGAACGAGGCTGCTTTTTTAATTGCGATGGAATGAGTCTCTTGACAAACAAAACGATTTCCGGAAAATTTAAGACCATGGGACAGGAAATCCGGGATATCTCCGATAATATCCGGCTTACAGTCGAGAACGGTAAGATTCTTTCCCTCAAAACCCACAGGATGACCAAATCCGTGGAGGAACACCTTCAGGAAGCGATCGAGCTCATCTTGGATAAGGTGACCACTCCAACTCTCGCTACCACTGTCTACACTATCGTGAAAGAGTTGGCGATCAATGCCTGTAAAGCAAACCAAAAAAGAATCTACTTTGAGGAAAAAGGGTACAACCTAAACGATCCAGCGCAATACTCCAAAGGAGTTTCGGAATACAGAGAAATTTTTTCCGAGTCCATGTCTGAAATCTACGGAAAGAAATCAAAACAACGAGGTTACTACTGTTTGATCAGCTTTGATTACAGCGCTGACGGAATCCGAATCGAGGTCTTAAATAATATAGAAATCCTTCCCGAAGAAGAAAAGTCGATCAGGGAAAAATTAGAAAAAGGTATGCAGTACAGAGATATCGCCCAGTTTTACCTAGATAACGCAGACAAGATCGACACTACGGAAGGGGCAGGATTGGGGCTCGCACTCATTTTGATTATGCTGAAAGGAGAAGGAATAGATCCCTCCCACTTTCGAATCGGAATCAGAAAAGATGCCACCATCGCCAGGTTGGAAATCCCTCTTACCGAATCCTTTCAATCTGTGAGAGACCAGGATTTTATTCGAAACTAAATGCCTCTTTCCATCTCCGCTTGCATCATTACTCTGAACGAAGAAGATACGATCGCTCGCTGCATTTCCTCACTTTCGTTTGTCAGCGAGGTCATCGTCCTGGATTCGGGATCCACGGATAGAACCAAAGAACTAGCAGAAAAATTAGGCGCTCTAGTCGAGTATCGCAAATTCGACGACTACGTCGCACAAAAGAACTATGTAGTTTCTCTCGCAAGAAATAACTGGATCCTAACGATAGATGCAGACGAAGAGGTCTCTCCAAAACTCGCCGAAGAGATTTATGAGTATTTCGGTGGTAGGGAACCCGAAGAAGACGGTTTTTTAATTCCAAGACTCACAATGTACATGGGGCGCTGGATTCGGCACGGAGGCTGGTATCCTAATTATAAGGTTCGTTTGTTTCGCAAGGAAAAGGGAAAATTCGAAGGTGGAAAGGTCCACGAATCGGTCACATTAACCGGAAAAGGGAAAAAGTTAGAGAACCCACTATTTCATTATTCTTATCAAAATTTATCCGATCATTTGAACTTCATCAATCGCTACTCCGATCTTTCCGCCCAAGAGAAGTTCGCAAAAGGAAAAAGAATCGGACTCTTTGTGTCTCTGGGAAAAGCTTTTTACAAATTTGCTTGGATGTATTTGGTCCGATTCGGCTTCTTAGACGGAAGAAGAGGATTGGTTCTCGCGATTATGGGGTTTTATTATAACTTTCTTAAATATGCGAAAGTATTCGAGATGAGCCTGACAGAGAAAGATCGAATCAGAGACGAAAAGAAAACGAATTCTTAATCTCTACGTTCTTTGTTATGATTGATCCGATTCATTATATAGAGTGCTAAATAGCCGCCTAACAGAACAGCGATCAAGTTTACGTTCGAAAGTTGATAGATTCCAACCTTCGGAGAGATCAACCAGAACACTGTGTCACGAATGATGTCCTGGAAAATGGACAAAATAATCAAAGAACCGAGTAGAGAAACTAGGAAGGCAACCCAAAATCCACCCAAAAGATCCTTACGCTTATAGTAATAGAAAAACCAAGCGAGACCGGCGCTGATTCCTACAACAAATAAAGCATTTGTGATCGGTGTCCACCAACCAACTGAAAACGCTCCAATGATTAAAAAAGGTTGAGAGCCTAATAAAGGAAGAAAATTGTAGAAGGAAACCAGTACTCCCATCTAGTTTACAGCTTTTTCGAGTTTTGGGATAAAGTCGAGAATTTTAACGAAAAAACGGGCAGCCCTTTCTTGAAAATCTTCAATGACACATCTTACTACTTCGGAATTTTAGGGAATCCCCTTTCACACACCCTTTCTCCTCTACTTCACAATTCCTGGTACCAGGATTTAGAGTTAGAAAATGCATATTTAGTATTCCCGATCGAGAAAATCAGTAAGAGTGAACTGCTAACTCTTTCCAAATTCAAGTTCTTAGGTTTCTCTGTGACGATTCCTCACAAGGAAGCAGCCTATAAGCTGGCAGACATTGCGGATCCTACCTCCAAAGCAATGAGGGCGAGCAATACCCTAGTCATTCAGAACAATCAGGTGCGTGCATTTAATACGGATGGCATGGGAGCTGTCAGGGCGATTCGGGAAAAAACACCCGATTGCTTGCAAGGACATATCTTGATTCTCGGAAGTGGAGGCAGCGCAAGAGGGATCGCATATTCCTTGTTAGAGGAAGAAAGCGTCAAATCCATAACGATATCTTCTAGAAACCAAGCCAGAGGAACAGAAATCGTAGAACTTTTGAACCAAATCCGCAAAAACTCTTCTACTTATGAGGATTTAGGCAAAGTAAAAGAAAATTTTAAAGAATATTCCCTGGTAATTCATACTACTCCTCTCGGAATGAAAGGAAAAGATCCCGGACCAATCATCAAAGAAGTCGAATTTGCGAAAGACCAGGCGTTGTTCGACATAGTATACAATCCGCTCAGAACAGAACTCGTAAAAGTTGCGGAAAAATCCGAAGCTCGAATCATCCTAGGATCAGAAATGCTATTGTACCAAGCGGTCGAACAATTTAAGCTTTTCACCGGAATTACATTATCGGAATCTAATATAGAGGCGGGAAGAAAAAGACTGGTCGCCGCGCTCGGTGTTTCCGAAACAACATGACCACCGACTTTTTAGAGTTTGCCGGCAGTCTGAACAACCTAGAGAAAACTAGGAACTTTAACGTCTTTACCGGATATTCCTTGGAACCGTTCTCCGATTTGCTCGATCGATTTGGCTGGCGAAATCGGCGCAGACCAAGGCTGAGGATCAGCGTAGTAGGAACTAACGGGAAAGGATCAGTTTCCCATTTTATCGCACAATCTTTTTGTAAATTAGGTTTTCGTACTGGATTATATACTTCTCCTCATCTATTGGATCCCAGAGAAAGGATCCGAGTAAGCCCCGATTTACGACCCATTTCCGATTCGCTCTTAAAAAAAATATCGGAAGAAATATTCTCCCGCTGCGATCCCAAAGATCTCGCACAATTATCTTGGTTCGAATGGTTCACATTAGGTGCATTGGTTGCCTTTGAACAAAATGACTTGGAGATTCAGATCTTTGAGGCAGGTTTAGGAGGAAGATTAGATGCTACAAAATTAGCAGAACCTGACCTAGTAGTTCTTTGTGCGATCGGAAAAGATCACACTTCCATTTTAGGCGACACAAAAGAAAAAATACTTTTGGAAAAGATAGGAATTGCGGGAAAGAACACAAGATCCATGCATTCGATGGATCCCGGGCCCGAACTGAGGAAAGTCTTAGAGAATTCCACAAGAGACAAAGGGATCGAGCTCAAGGTTTATCCAGCCTTAAAGTCCGGAGAAAACTACTTAGAATACAACCGGAAACTTTCCGAAGAAATCGTAAAATATTGTATATTAGAAATCTCGAAATCTCTTTCTTTGGGAAGTTTGGTCGATGCAAGGCATAAGCTGCAAGACCTACAAAATTTTGACACTCGATCGGAAGATCAAAACTTAGAACTAGAACCAGACAAATTCAACTCTTTACTCCCTCCAGGTCGCCTCGAAGTACTCTCAAAATCCCCCTTGGTTATTTTTGATCCTGCGCATAACCCGGATGCGATCAACATTACTCTCCAAGCGATTCGATCGAAATATGCAGAGAAAAAATTTTCGGTCCTTGCGGGCTTCTTGAGGGATAAGGACGGAGAAGAGATGGCAAATCTGATTCAAGAATTTACCGATAAGACGAACGCATTCTTTTTAAAGGATGGAGAATTTCGCTTGCCCAAGAATGAGGGAATCCAGTCCATTTCTATAGCCGAAATTGAATCCGTGATAAACAACCCGAAAAATTCCGAAGGAAAGGGAATCATCGCCTTAGGTAGCTTTCGACTATATAAGTATGTTCTGGAATCAGTAAAAAACTTGTCTAACCATTAGTTTTTTTGCATATTCTAAATCGGGATTCCGCAACAGCGAACATTCCATTTGCAATTCAAAATCTGAGAAGAAATCTTGCGTAGGTCTCCGTTTCAAACTGATTCTCTAAGATATTGGTATAAATAGGAGATCGCACTGGGCGAATCCCTATATCGACAGTTTCAGAATCCAAGCCCAAAGCATAAAAAGTAATCGTAAGCGCAATCATCGCCGCGATTCCGTACAACATGATTCCACCATGTAATTTTTGATGACGGCCAAATTTTCCGGAAATCGATCGATAGTGGTTAGCCTTATCTCTAGCGTGCTGCACTAAGTTATCTTGGTAGAAAAATGCGGTGGCAAACGTGTTCAAATCCGGAGAGCTCTGCTGCAAGGCTTGCACCGCCGCAAAGTTTGTCAAAGTGACTTGTGGCCTCGTTCCTTCCAGAACAGAATCCGCTTTTAAATTAAAATAATAATAGCCCGCATAAAAGAGCAGAGTTCCGTACAAAGAGTAGATCGCAAAGTCGTCGTAGGTGTGATCCAGAAATAGATATTTTTTATTGGCGTAGTAGGCACTGGAATCGCCTTCCTTCAACTTAGCTTTTACTTCTATAGGAGAATCTTTTTTGATTTCGACTCCTTGAAAGGAATCGATATATCCTTCTTTGGAAAATCGTATTCGATTCCAACCAGTCCGAACCGGAACTTTTTGCAATGGAGTTTCGCCGAGATACTCCATTCCTAAGTAAACCTTGACTCCGGACGGATCAGTTTCTACAGAAAGAAGACCCTCCCTCTTTTCTTTCAAAAGTTCCAGCTGTATTTCTTTCGAAGAAACTCTCATGTCCAGTTGGTCTTTCCATTCTTCGAAACCTTCCTTAGAAACCCGTAACTCGTGAATTCCCGGAAGTAAGTCGTTACGGACTAAAGGAGTTTTTCCTATATAGTTTCCGTCCAAAAAAACCAGTGCGCCCGTTGTATTAGAAACTTTTAATTGCAGTCTGTATGTTTCACGTCCGAGCAGGAATTTTCTGAGTTGATCGATCAAAGGATTTAGTTCCTGATAGGATCGCCTAACACTCGTTGTATGAGAAAATTCTTTTTTCGATCCTTCTTTTAAAGAAAGCAGCAAAATTCTGATTCTCATTTCCTCGGCTGCTTTTTTTTCGTATTCCCCATAAACCGAGTAAAAACATCCATTTTTTTTAGCAACGTTGATGATCACTCCGTCGTCGGGAGCAATTTCTTTTTCATAAGGTTCGGATCGTAAAGAGATATATCTGGGGTCCTTGGATACAGGAAGGTGCAATTCTCCTTTTTTTAGTTTTTCTAATTTTTCAGAGTTCCAACTAGTATCCTTGTTTTTCTTTCCCGAATCTCCTCCAGGCTGATTGGAATTTTTTCCAAAAGGATGTTGCACCACGACCGGTAACATTTCTTCGTCATAGATCTGTACTATCGATTTGAGATTTGAATAAAACACAGACGCATATCCCGAGGAAAAATAGTCGATATTCGACTCGCCGCCCAAATTCCGAAGCGGAAAAAAACAGAGCTTCCTTTCTGTTTCGAACTGAATCTTCTCCTTTGTAGAAGATTCTCTGAATCGAAATAGATCATCGATCGCATAGAGATTCACGGTGCAAGGTAAGATGGAAAAAAGCGCGAACACAGCACCAAGTCGGATATGCATATCAGGACTTCCTTCCGCCCGAAATGTAAACTAGACCGAGTATTCCGAGTATGGGCGAAAGTAATGCCCAGGGGGCCCCCTCCACATAATCCTTTGAAAAAGAGATTTGTTCGCCCAACCCCGGACCAAAAATTTCTCCACCGACAGAAATTCCCAAGAATCCAAAGATCGCCATAGTCATTATTACCGAAGGCAAACCAGTCGTTAACAATATTAAGAATATTTGAAATCCCTGAGGTAAAATATGAGCACGAAATATATAAGCATTGCTCGCACCGAAACAAGATGCCGCCAAAACATATCCACTGTTCTTGACTTCCTCGAATTTTGCACGAAGGGTTTCATAGGCAGGCGCCCAATCACCTAACAGAATCGCTATGAACAAGGAAAATGTTCCGATTCCGAAGCCTTGGATCACCAGTAGAGCCAATAACAAAGAAGGAAGAGCTATAAAAACTCCGGATAACGGAGAAATGATATTCTTTTGAGCAAATGGGGACAAATAGGAAAATAACCCCATGACCGAAGCGAAAAAAAGAGTCAGAAGTCTAGCGGGGAACGCGAATAGAAAAGTAGCAAAGCTTCCGTAGCTCACCATTGCCCACACGTCTCTTCCTAGTCGATCTTTACCCAAGGGAGATTGCCAACCGGGCGACAAAAATGAATCTGACAGTTTCACGTTCGTAGGACTTTCATTAATCACGATTCCCAAAAGAATCAGAAACAAGAAAATCGCAGTGATTGAAGTGCGAAAAGAGAATTTAGGAAAACGAAACCGATCTTTTATCACTTTGCTTCCTCTTCCCAGCCTAACAATCGATCCCGAACTTTTTCGGAAATTCTGCCCATTAAGTAAAAAATCAATCCACTATAAAACAATAATGCAGCCAATAGAGATGAGTCCATGGTGCGTATTGCGTGATACATCGATTTTCCGATCCCGGGAAAAAAGAATATCTCTTCTACCACGATGGCACCCGAAAGCAAAGAGCTGAAGTCCAACAGGATCAATACAAGTAACACGGGCAGAATCTTCAAAAGTATGTGTCTGTACAAGATTCTTTGTTCAGAATATCCTCTCGCGCGAAGCACCCTCACGTATTCGCCTTCTAATTCTGTCTCCGCCAATCTAAAAGTAAATCTATACAACCTCGCCCAAACTCTGGATCCTAACGCGATGCCGGGAAGTATTACAAAGGAAATATTCCAGGATTCGTATCCGCCCGGCGGCAACCAACCTAGAATCAAAAAGAAAACGACTAACAGTAGTATCGCGACGACGAAAACCGGTGTGGAAAGAATCAACTGGCTGAGTATATTAAGAAATTTTTGTGGAGCAACATTCACTGTGCTAAGCGAAAAGAATGCCAAGATCAAAGAACCAAGGACACTGCCAATAATCGCAAAAGACGCCAAATGAAATGTAGGCCAAAATCTGGAAGCCAAATGCGCCAAGACTAGTTCTCCGGATTCGGTGAGACCCAAATCGAAAGTGACCATTCCTTTTACGAATCTAAGATAGCGATCGGTCAGGTCTTCTCTTTGCGAAAGTTTTTGCCTGTCTTCCTGACTCATTCCCGAATCTGCAAATAAGAAGCCACGATTGACAGACCGAATTTCGGAAAGGAGTACTGACATCGCCGAAAGTATCAATACGAAGATGAGAAAACGTCTTGTCTCTTCCAGCAAGTCGGAGTTCCTTCAGTTAGAAAACGTTTTACGAATCTCGTCGAAATCCTTGGCCTGGATTAATTTTTCTCTGTCTTCTTTTACGTTCAAAGTTTTTGCTATTTGTGCGAGAGTCTTAATGTGTTCCTGAAATTTGGATTTAGGCACGATTAATAGAATAAAAATATGCACTGGAAGATGATCGATCGCGTCGAATTCGATCCCTTTTGCTGAAAGGCCCATTACGCATTTCAGTTCATCTACTAAGTTCACGGAACAATGCGGAATCGCAACGCCACTGCCGATTCCCGTTGACATGGACTTTTCTCGAGCAAGTAAAGATTCGTAAACCGGTTCTCTTACATCCGGTTCGATCAGTTTTGCCGACACAGCCTTATCTAGAAGTTGTCCGATGACTTCCTCTTTTGAGGAGCCCTTGATCTCAAAAACTACTGTTTCAGGCTTGAGTAAAGTCAGGAGCTGATTCATGCTTCTCTACCCTATCCCCTAGAAAAATACGAATTAAAATGGATTCAATGAAAAAATACGAAGGGATCCACACAAATGGAGGTACAAAATCCAGTGGTACCCAAAAAATAAAAGGGACTAAAAGAAAAAGAGTTAAAAAAGATACAGGCAAAACTTTACCGAGGTTACGCCCTGGAAGTCCCAACAACATAGAGAAGAATATTACGCTAGACAAGCCCGGGCCCTGAAAAAAATCTCGAGGCGGAACTCCGCCGATTTGCAACCAAGCGATCTCAATCACAGAAAGACCGACTGGCAAAAGCAGTGCTAAAGGCTGCTTCAATAACAGCGGCAATAAAAAAAGGACCGAGTAACCGCTCGCTGCTTCAAGTATAGAATAGCGAAACCCAGGGAGAGACTCTTCCAAATAATATCCTTTTGTAAACCAGTCCGCATATTGGTCGATTCTGTATCCTGGAGAGACTCCGGATTTCCATTCACTAATCCCGGGCAAAACTGTATAGAATATTAGAAATACTAAAAGTTGAAATAAGGCGATCGGAGATCTTACATTCAACTTTCTTTCCCATTGGAACCAAAGTACAAATCCAAGTGCAATCGCGATAATGGAATGCACAGTATATCTAGGATCCCTAGGAATCACCAGAATAAAAGTGAGTGAATGTAGGGCCCAGTACAACGGGTACGTTTTCTTTTCTAAAAGTAAAAAATATGCAACGAAGCCGACTGCGATCGAACAAAAGAAAGGTACTAGTAAAAAGTAGCTGCCACCAAACCCAATAAAAATTACTAGAACTGAAAGTATAATAAAAACGATGTCCGGAAATAGTAGGTCTTTCTTGCGAAAGAAGCCGTACCCAGTACTTAATACTGAATTAGTTCCCAACGATTTCACCTTTAGCTTCCCGAATTTTATCCCTAAGAGATATCGAAGACGGACACAGGAAAGTACAAATACCGCATTGCATACAATAGTCGGAGTTAAACTCTCCTAAATATCCCACCAAGGCCATCGGATTGGATCTAGTCGGACAATTCAAAGAACATTCACCACATTCAACACAGGGAAATTCTTTTTTTTCGCGATCATGATTCGCGAGTAGAATCAAAGAATGATAGAGTCGAACGTCCCAGAAAAATCCATCTTTGACGGAACGGACGGGATAGTAATCGTAAAAGGAATTCAAAGTAAATGCTGAATATTTTGATCCGTACTCATCGAAAAGAAATTTTAGATTCTGTCCGTTTCTTAAGCGCAGCGGAGCATTCGCTTTTTTTAATGTACCGTTCTTTTCTACAAAATAAAGAGTAATGTCCCGTTCGATAAAAGGAAAGTCCCCGTAGAGTGCCCGGTACAAATGATGGAGAGTTTCAGGACCCAAATATAATACTTCATTAAATTCGGCAAAAGGGAGCTTTTCGGTCTTGAAGAGAAAGTATTCCGGAATGCCCCAAGGATGCATGTATTTCTTAATCGGGGATTTTAGGTCCAAAATATAATCGCGAACTTCGCTCTCTGGAAACCAAACCTTAAGTGCATCCAAGAACGCTAAATGAGAAGCACGGTTTTCTTTAAGGATTTTCAGATAATCGATATCTTGAGTTCTGGTAAATGGCGCCAGTACTATAAATTTAGGTTTTTGTAATTTTCGAAATAGAGAGGAAAGCGGTCGATCTTTTATATCTAAGGAGACGAGACCGTAAGCGTCCATTGCATCTAAAGCTTCTCCCAGTTTCCAGGACCTAGGTTGGAGCTCCTTTGACTGATAAAACACTCCGTCTTGCACAATCCGAATTCTGGTTTCTGAATCCGACTGCTGCAAGGAAGCGACTCCGTTGACCGGGGAAAGTACTACTCCAGATTCTCGCTTGAATAATGGATCACCCGCCCGAACACGCGCGGGAAACTCTTTTAATAGCAGAGCCCCGCCGTCTGGGAAAAGTGTATAAGGTTCATCCAGGACCGTTTTGCGATTTCCCGCATTTGGAACGATCCCTGGTTGGAGAAGAAAGGGTTTTCCGAACAAAGCCCTTTAATTAGGGGACTTAACCATGTAGATTTCGTCTTTGATGGGAAGTTCTTTCTTAAGATTTTTGATATAAGGAAGGACCTCTCCCATTGGCTCATAAAACTCGCAATCCGTTTGCATACGGCGTGCAACGGTGAAGTATTTATAGAGTTTCTCTTCACCGGAGCGCTTAGACCATTTCTTTTTGGTGCACTTGACCCGGAGGATGTATTTGTCTGCCTCAGATTCGTACTGCCTAACGGTTACGCAGTGGAGGCAGTTGGCGCAATAGACTTTTTCACTCATCGGTTATCCTGTTTCCTGGGGTATTTGACAGATTTTGCCGGAGAAGCGAGCCGTCAACCCGTTTCTCCTACTAGTATTGGACTGCCGATTAGGCTTCCTGGGGAACTTCCTCGGTAGACGCGGTTTCGGCAGCTTTTAGCTTCCAAACCGCTTCACGGAAGGATTGGAAGGATACAAAGAAGAATCCGATTCCGTAAACCATCAAGAACCCTACAATATAAGGTTTTCCTACAAAGAAGGATAAGAATACGGAAAACAGGCAATAGAGCCCGAGCAAGAATTCTAGGACTACATGGAAGTCTAGAGGCACTGTATATTTCATTCTTTCTTTCAAAGAGTCCGAATTCTTTTCGATTCGAAGTTTCGGTGTTCTCTTAAAGGAGGACTGGATTCCCATAATCGCTTCTAACCAAGCACGGGTATTTACTACGGAAACCCCGGTACCGATCATGACCATGATCGGAAGGTAACGAAGACGGCTTTTCCAATCTTTGTATAGAGTGCGCTGAGAATATGCGTAGAAGAATAGCGGTCCTACAGATCCAATCGAAAGCACTGCCGCAGTTCCGGTCAAAACTTCCAATGGCAAGCCATAGAAATCGATTCCGGCCCAGTATTTCATTAATAAGAGAGGAGCGCTGAACAGAATATTCATCACCATCAAAGGTGCAACAGAGTAATTCAATAAGTGAGTAATCGCCTCTGCCTTAATTCTCCAAGGGAGACTTGCATCCCAAATTCTAGGCAAAAGTTTGACCGCAGTTTGGATGGATCCTTTGCACCAGCGGAATTGCTGTGATTTGTATGCAGACATCATTGCAGGGATTTCTGCAGGGCATACCACATCCTTGAAATAACGGAATTTCCAACCCCTTAATTCTGCTCGATAGGATAGATCGAAATCCTCGGTTAGAGTATCGTGTTCCCATCCACCTGAATCAACAATGGTTTCTTTTCTCCAAACTCCTGCGGTTCCGTTGAAGTTCATCCAAAGATTTGCTCCATTCCGAGCTACCTGCTCGATCATGAAGTGCCCATCAATTCCAAAGCTCTGGGCCTTTGTAAGAATATTATAATCTGCGTTAATATGACCCCAGCGTGCTTGGACCAATCCGATTTGCGGATCGTCAAAATATGCCATCGTTTTTAATAAGAAATCAGGATCAGGAATAAAGTCCGCATCGAAGATCGCAATAAAATCACCTTTGCATACCTTCATGCCCTCGTCAAGTGCGCCCGCTTTGTGTCCTATTCTGTTCGTGCGATGCAAATGAGAGATCTGAAATCCTTTCGCTTTGTATTTCGCAACGAGTGAGGCTGCTTTTTCTACGGTTTCGTCGGTAGAATCATCCAGAACCTGGATCTCCAACTTGTCTTTTGGATATTTGATTGCTACAGTCGCGTCTATCAATCTGTCTACAACGTAGAACTCGTTAAAGATTGGCAGTTGCACGGTTACTTTGGGCAGGTTTTTGTCTGTTAAGGATAGGTCTTTGGCAGGATCTGTATCGCAGCGTTTATGGTATTTTCGAAACAGATACACCATGATATATGTATGTATCCCAAAAAAGAATAAGCCCAAGATATTAAGGCCGTAAATTAGCAAAAATAAGACTGTAACCGCTGTAAGCATTTGGGTCAAAGCTTACGGAAGGGGGTAAAAAGTCAATGGGTTTTGCACCGCAACATGGAAACGGCACATTGATTTTTCCCTCCTGGCACTCTTCGAATTTTCTGAATTTCTAAAGAAAAATCCTAAGTTCCTCTAAGGTAGAAGGATCTGAGACCGATATTTGTACGCGGATGGACCTCGACCTCCCTGGTTGGGAATCCTCCACTGCGAATTTTCACTTCCCCGAGGGGACGGGCACACCGTCCTCCGGCTTTTCTTCCTGTTAGATTCTTCTTGCTACTCGTTCCGACATTTCTAAGCTTGCTCCAATGCGATCCACAATCTTAGGACTTGTTGCTGCATTCGCCTCTGTCCTACTTGCGATCTTATTGGAAGACGCTCACCTATTCTCTTTTATCAAGCTTTCCGCTCTAGTTCTTATCATTGGAGGAACCGCAGGCGCAACTTTTGCGAGTTATTCCATGGATGAATTTGCAAACTTAATTTTGCACATGCAAGACTCGATTTTTCCGCGCAAATCAATTCAGTTAACCGAGTTATTTTTGGATTTCTCCGAAAGAGCCAGAAAAGACGGACTGCTTTCTCTCGAAGATAGATTGGCAAGTGTTCCGGATGCATTTTTAAGAAGAGGAGTGCAATTGATTGTAGACGGCACGGATCCTCGAGCTGTCGAAGAAATTCTATTCGAAGCCGCAGCAGGCCTAGAGGAAAAAGAATTACGTTCTTCTAAAATACTAGAAACTGCAGGCGGTTTTTCTCCTACGATAGGAATCATTGGTACGGTTATGGGACTCGTTAGCGTTTTGGAAAATCTAGGCGCCGGGACTAGAGCTTTAGGAGAAGGAATCGCTACTGCATTTATTGCAACTTTCTATGGAATCGCTTTTGCGAATTTGCTTTTCTTTCCCTTGGCAAACAGAATCAAGACTTGGGCAAGATATCAGAATAACAGAAGACAAGCGATCATTCGCGGCATCATCGCTCTACAAACCGGAGACAATCGAAGAATCTTACAGGAAAGAATGTCTCCTTTCTTGGATTAAAAAGTTATTTATAGCTAAGCAGTCCTTTAGATCGCGCTTCTTTTTCACTTGCAAGTACCTAGAAGGATCTTGAGATCGTAAAGTTAGTCCTTTAAAGTATGAGATGTAAAATGAAGAGAGCCGTTTTATTTTTATCATTTTGCGCGATCCTCTTTTTCTTCCACACCGCTTGTCTCAAAGCCGAAAGAAATTCTAGAGACGTTTCTACTTCCTCCGGATTGATAAACGACATTCTATACCTTCTCACAATCGCAAATTCTATCGAAAGCGTATCCAGTCTTTCTCCCCCTTTCCTTATCAATGGAGAAAGTTATTTTTCTATAATGCGAGGACTTGGTTCGGAAACGAGCGTCTATATTGTTCAAACTAAGGATGGTGTCACATTTACTGGCTATCCAGTGAATGGTATGAAGTACGCCAGGAGTGTCGGAGGCACGGGAACAGTTGGTTATATGGCCGGTGCAATCTTCGACCCTAGTTTCATTACTTTTTATTTTTCTCAGTTCGATCAGCTAAATAGTTCAGGATCGAATATCGCAAACGGAAGATTATCCAACTACATTACTCCTGTCGGTGTCACTTCTTTAAGTTCGAGCACTACTCCTTCACTTTCTCCTTCTCCGACCAATCCTACTTTGCCTTCTGGAGAATTTGTATATCGGATATTTCCTTTTTTGGCGGGCGGGAGTAGCAGATACTTTTTGACGGCTACTTCTACAATGCAACCGTATCGATTGTTCTTCAGTCCGGACTTTGTAAGTAATTCTCCAGTACTCTTAGGCAGCCAAACATTTCGAGATGCTAACGCCTGTAATACGGTGTATTTTGGCGGAGGAACAGTTGCTTGCGGTGTATTTTCAGGAGCTTCTCAGATTTCACCTCTAACACCTGGCTCAGCTCCTGCTGGAACTTTTATAAACGAATTAATGTTGAATGAAAGTGTTCCTGGAAACTTTGTTTGGCCGATCCAAACTTCGGGTGCTCCGAATTTTACTTTGGACTTTCGTTTCGGCACCACATTCCCGCCAGGCAATATTTTTGCGGGGACTAGACCTTTCTCTCTCGGGTTCTCGAATCCTAGAAGATTCAAGATGGTGGGAACGGGTGGCGCCGGCTTTGCAGCGATTGTGTTTCTTGCTGATTTTTGTGACTCGTCTGGTTGCGGAACTCACGTAGTCTTTATCAATGCTACAGGAGAAACAAGTACTTCAGGACAACCGATGGCTTCTGCTCCTTTCGGGGATGGCGATAGCGAAAGGGGGATGGCTCTGTTTACCACCACTGGTGGTAATAAGGTTCATTTTTTGTACATGCAAAAAGAATTTTTGGGGTCTCGTCAGTTAATGAAGATAACCTACGACGGATTGACAGTAACTCCGGCTCAACCAGTTCCGATCACATATTTGCCATAAATTCGATCCATAATCGAAGCCTTTGAAAATCGGATCTCCCCATAAGTTCGACATCGAAAAGTCTTCTACTTAAGATAGGAGCTATTTGAAATAAAAATATTTCAACGGGTCGTTTTCCTATTGAAATAATTTCTGGATCGATCGCATTGTCTGTATTCGGCGGATCGAGCTATCTAATGTATTCAGGAAATAAATTACTTTTGCGAATTAAAGCCAATCAAACTGCTCTTCTATATATTATTCTATTAATTACCTCTACGTCGTTGTTCGGCGAAACAATCATATTAAGAAATGGTAAATCGTTTAAAGGAAAAGTGATCAAACAGTCTGAGAAAACAATTACCGTACAAGATGAATCGAACCAAGTTGTGGAATACAGAAAGACCCAAATCTTAAAGGTAGTATTTAAAGACATCTCCGAAATAGAGGCGAAGAAAATCCACGAAGAAGAAGAACGAAAGTTAAAGGAAAAACAAGAGCTGGAGCAAAAAAAAGAAGAAGTTCCTCCTCCAAAAATTGAAGAACCGAAAAAACCTTTAAAGCCTCGCTGGGACCTGACTTGGAGATCTGCGGTATTTCCCGGCTGGGGACAGTACCACGGCGGTTATAAAAAAGAAGCAAAGATAGATGCAATCGTTTTTTGGTCCTTGGCTGCAGTCGCTGTGTATGCTTACTACGACCAAGACCAGGCAAAGAAAAAGTACCAAAACAATTCCGGAATGGATATCGTGCGATTATCTATATCTGACCTAGATCCGTTCACGTATTCACTTTTGGATGACGATAAAAAGAATTTCCAGGAGTATCATTCGAAGGTCCAAAACTTCAATATTGTAGCCGGTCTATTAACATTGTGGTATATCGGACAGTTAGGTCACGCATACATAAAAGGAATCGAGCTAGAAGCAGCGGAACACGTAGGGTGGAACTTTCAAGCCGGTATGCGATCCGCCTCAACATTTTATTTACCTAAGTCTATAAATGGAGCGGAATATTTCGGAGAGATCGGTTATACTTTCCCCTTAATTACTGGTGAGCATCGATGAGAAAGCTCGGAAATTATGGTGCTATACTTTGTATCTTTTTCTATTTCTCCATTTCTTGCTTAAGAGCAGATCGTGTCTCTCGAGACGTTTCTACGGCACCCGGGCTAATCAACGATATGCTCTATCTTATGGGAATCGCATACTCAGTAGATAGCGTGAGTAATCTTTCTGATCCGTTTAACAATGGTGGAGAAACCTACTTTTCCATCATGCGACAGTCAGGAACTACATCAACTCTCTATTTAGTGCAGACCCAGGACGGCGTTACGTTTACCGGATACCCGGTCAGCGGACAACAATTTGCGCGACTGCTCGGAACACCTAGAACTGTTTCCGTGATGACAGGGGCGGTAGGTGCAGGTGGATACGTTTATTATTTTACTCAATACGATGAAATGGACGATTCAGGCAATTCAGCGGATCACGCGAATCACTACTCGTTTACCTCGAGCGGAACTTTAAACCCGGCGACTACTCCTGTAATCTTGCCTGTGCCCATGTCTCCTACTTTAGGTACGGGCGAAATTATTACTAAAGTTTTTCATTACGTTGATGGATCCTCGAATCGTTACTACTTAACGGGAAACTTAAGTACGAACCCTTATGAATTGTATTTTTCTTCGGATTTCGTTACTGCACCGTCCAAGATCACTTTTGGAGGACTTGCCTTTCGTGACGCAAACAATCCTTGCGAAAGAGTGTACTTGGTCGGAGGAACCATTGCCTGCGGTTTCTGGTCGGGGGCGGCGGGTACTGGTAGCTTAGGTGCCGCTGGTAGCACTCCGGGTGGTGCACTCGGAAATGGACTCATGGCAAATGAGGAGGTCCGTACAAATTTTGTATCTCCAGCACAAGTTTCCGGTCCTCCAAACTACTCCCTGGATTTTTACTTTGGAGGAACGTACTATCCGAGTAGCCTTTTTGCCGGGACTGCTAGGCCGATTTCACTTGGATACACAAATCCTCGCAAATTTAGGTTAGTCGGTGATGGCTCTAACAATGCGATCGTATTTCTTGCCGATTTTTGCGATGCGGCAGGTTGCGGAACACATCTCGTCTTTGTAAGCGCACCGAGTGAAAGCCAAATTATGAATCCACCTACTAGTTTTGGTCCAATTTTGGACGTAAGTGCGATGGAAAACGGAATCGTGCTATCTAATAGTAAACTTGGTGTTCTTCCCACCAATGTCCAGTTTCTTTACATAGAAAAGGGCCTTTTGGGTGCGCAAAAATTGATGATGCTGAAGTATGATATAGCCAGTGGGAAGTTGACCGGGCCTGTAGAAGTAATCATTAATTATTTGTAATATATAAGTTTTTAAACTTTCCATTTTCCTTTCAATCGGGACGTAACGTTTCGGTTCTCACCTTCGGAACTTATTGGAGTAAAACCGGGTTTACATCTCCATCCTCTAATTTCGTTTTTCCTGGTAGTACGATATGAGCATCTCCGCGATAAATCATTTCGGATTCCACCAGGCCTTTTTCTTAAGGAAAAGTTGCAAGGGGCGTGAGACAAGCATCCGTATTTTATCTGCCTAAGTGCATAAAAGGAGCGGATTTTTCTGGAGAAGTAAGTTATACTTTTTCTTTAATACCTAGGGGGGGGAAGTGAGAAGGCTAAGATTTATTGCAGTTATTTGTATCGCGTTCTCCTCTTCACTATTTTGCCTCAGAGCCGAAAGAGTACAGAGAGACGTTTCTACTTTCCCAGGATTATTAAACGAAATGCTCTATCTACTCGGAGTTGCATATTCAGTAGATAGCGTATCCAATCTATCGGATCCATTCAATAACGGTGGAGAAACCTATTTTTCCATTATGAGGGAAACCGGTGGACTTACCTCACTGTATTTGGTGCAGACTCAGGACGGTATCGCATTTACCGGTTATCCAGTGCAAGGTCAGCAGTTCGCGAGACTGATCTCCACTCCGAGGACGGTTTCGGTGTTAAATGGAGCCACCGGAACCAATTACTACTTTACTCAATATGATGAAATGGACGAAGGAAGCGCAGCCGACCACGTGAACCATATGAAATTTACTTCGAGTGGTACATTGAATCCTGCGACTACTCCTGTGATTATTACGACTTCCTACTCTCCGGTCCTTCCGAACACCGGCGAATTCATTACAAAGGTTTTTCACTTCTCAGATGGATCCGGAAATCGATACTTCCTTACTGGAAACTTAAGCACAGCGCCGTATGCGCTGTATTTCGGTGCAGATCCATTTACGACTGTAAATGAAATTACATTTTCAGTGGGAGGAGTTCCTACACCCTTTCGAGACGCTAACAATCCTTGCGATCGAGTGTACATGGCGGGAGGTACAATTGCCTGCGGATTTTGGTCCGGTGCAACAGCTAGTTCTATTTTGAATCCGGCGAGTGGACCTCCTGCCGGAGCCCTCGGACACGAAATCATGGGTCTTGAGGAGTTAGCTACTACATTTGTTGCACCTGTGCTAACTTCGGGAGCTCCGAACTATACATTGGATTTTTATTTCGGCGGCACGTACTTTCCGGGTTCACTTTTTGCCGGAGCGGAAAGGCCAATTTCTCTAGGTTATGCGGATCCTCGCAAATTTAAGATGTCGGGAGATGGATCTAGCGATGTTATTACTTTCCTGGCAGATTTCTGCGGTAACAACGGTTGCGGAACACATCTAGTATTCCTTAGTTCGCTATCAAATTCTCTAGACTCTCCTCCTGCGACTTTTGGTCCTATCTTCGATATAAATGCATTTGAAAATGGAAAATTACTTTCTAATAGTAAGCTTGGGACTCTTCCCACCAAGGCCCAGTTCCTCTATTTAGAAAAAGGCCTTTTGGGTGCGCAAAAATTGATGATGCTAACCTTCGATATTGCCTCGGCGAAATTAACTGGGCCGACCGAAGTCATCATTAATTATCTGCCGTAAGACAATTTCATTTATCGCTCGCCCTCATTCTGGACAAGATTTCTCGGATCGCGCCTTCAGCGTTCACCTGCGTAAGCACCAGAATCACATCTCCATCCTCTAATTTCGTTTTTCCTGTCGGTACGATATGAGTATCTCCGCGGTAAATCATCGTAATCAAAGAGTTCTCAGGAAAGCCGAGCTCGTACACGAATTTACCAACGGAAGCGGATCCGTATGGTACGATGAACTCCAACAATTGTGTATCGCTTTGTTCCTTGTTTTCAAATTCGAAAGGATAAGAAGCTCTCTGTTCCAACGGAGCTTCTAAACCCAAAGTCTTAACCATCCACGGAACCGTAGTTCCTTGCAAAAGCAAGGAGGTCAGAACTATAAAAAATACGATGTGAAAAATCATTTCGGATTCCGGCAGGCCTTTCGCATAAGGAAAGGTCGCAAGAATAATCGGCGCTGCGCCCCTCAACCCGACCCAGGAAATCAAAGTTTTTTCCTTCCAATCCATCCCGGATCCTAATAGCGAAATAAAAGTCGCAAGTGGTCTCGCTACAAATATTAGAAAAATCGAAAATGCGATTCCGATTCCGATGACCGGGGGAATCCTAGACGGAAAAACGAGCAACCCCAGTGCAAGAAACATCGAGATCTGCATGAGCCAGGCAATCCCATCCATAAATCGAAGATTACTTCGTTTGTGCACGAAGGATTGGTTTCCTATAATTAACCCAGCAATATAGACTGCAATAAACGGATTGCCGCTAATGATACTTGTAAAAGAATAAATAAATACTACCGAAGCGGAAAGTAAGACCGGATACAATCCTTCATAATCCAACTTAATCCGATTGATTCCTCTGTAGATGATGTAACCTAGTACAAGCCCCGACGCGGTTCCAACGACGAACTGGAGCAAAAGATTCGTGATTAGTTTGGGAATATTCGGAGCGCTTGTGCCGACAAAGTCAAGGATGCTAACTGTCAGTAAAACCGCCAGAGGATCGTTACTCCCTGATTCCAATTCCAAAAGGGAGGTCAGGCCTTTCTTCATTCCTGTATTACGAGTTCTTAATACATTGAATACTGCTGCAGCATCGGTCGAGGACACGACGGCTCCCAAAAGAAATCCGATCACTGGATCGAAACCGAGGACGTAGACCGAAAAAAGACCCAGAATTACGCAGGTCAAAAAAACGCCCAAATTTCCGAGCGCAAGTCCTCTCCAAAGTATCGGGCGAATCTTGGACCAGTTTGTCTCCAAGCCCCCGGAAAAAAGTATGTAAGCAAGAGCAATCGATCCGAACTTTCTAGTAAAATCCGCGTCCGAAAATTCAATTCCGAGAATTCCGTCGGAACCCGCTAACATTCCGATTGTTAAGAAGAGAATCAGAGATGGAACTCCTACCTTTGTAGAAATCCGAATGAGTACAATGCTCAATATGATGAGACTCGCGATCGCGAATACTCCGAATTCGAAATCCATTCGGTTAAACAACATCTGCGTTCAATTCATTCAAGAGATCTTCAAGTTCGCGAGGGTCTAGCACTTCGACTAACCGATCTTCTCCGTACTCGTCCGCTTCCAAACGGACAGCAAAATATCCGAAACTTTCCTCACCTTTTAAAAAGCCTACATCCAAATTGACGAGCTCCCTGTCTTCTTCCGAAGTCGGGATGAGCAGAAAATACTGGCTCTCATCAATTTCTACAGCCTCTCCGATCAGAAAAGTGTGGGAATTCCCATCTTCGTCTAACAGATAAAGAGATTCTTCGCTGAATTCTTCGAAACCTCTTTCCGCTGATTCTGGATCTAACGCTTCCATTTTTATACTGCAGAGTCGCTACCTGTAAGATCGGCTAGAAGTCCGTGCGACAGAACCAAATTTCACGTCAAATCGGTGGGTCGGAAAGTGTAGACAAAGCCCAAAAAATGAGGATGCTGAACACTATCAGACACCTTTGAATTTAGTGCTCTTATGAGAAAAATTCTTTTTTGTATATCTCTCATTTGTCTTTTATCTTGCAAGCAAGGTTTTCGGTCCAAGTTACTTGCGACCCAAGGTGAACTGGATCTGAAAAGCTGGGATTATTCTCAAAGTACAATTCAGCTTTCTGGAGAATGGGAGTTTCATCCAAATGAATTTCTGATTTCGGATTCACTCGCGGATTCGACCGTCTATAAATTTGTCTTCATTCCAAGAGATTGGGATTCAAAATATAGGACTGCCTATCCATTATATAACTCTAATGCATCAAAGAGAGGAAGTCTAAGACTCAAAATTTACCTCCCAAACAATGCAAAAGATTTGTCGATCCGCCTTCCGTATCAAGATACAACGTACAGAATTTATATTGACGGGAAGCTTCTCGCCAATGTGCAAAAAAGCGACTCGAATAACACCGACTTTTCTCTATTTTTAGGTGCGGTGGTGAAAACCATTCCCCTGCGCGGGCCGATTTTGGAATTGGTTCTGGAGATCGAAGATATCGGACAAATCGACTACGGAATCTGGAACGGCCTGCAAATCGGAAGTTCCGAAATCATTTTCAGTAATATCTACCGAGATGTGACGCTTGAAATCAGCATAGCCTCTTCAGTGTTTGTTTTATCATTATACCATTTCGGAATATTTCTAACTCGAAGAAAATCCAAAGCGCCTCTCTACTTTGCGATCTTTTGTTTTGCAGCTGCTATTCGAGTCCTGTTCATCAACAATCGATCCTTAGATACTTTGTTCCCGGAGATTTCCTCCGCCCTGTCCCTGAGAGTAGAATACATTTCTACCTATACTTTCGGATCCCTCTTGTATATTTACGCGGCGGCCAATTACCGAAAAGAGTTCCATCGGTTCACCATACCTGTAGCTCTGACATTCTTGGTTTTCTTTGTGGGGATTGCGGTTATTTCACCAATGCAAGTTTATACCAAGTTGCTCCTGCCCTTTGAGGTTTTTTTGGTACTCGGCTGCATCTATGTGCTCGGCGGATCTATTCTTGCTGTTTTAAGAAAAAGAGAAGGCGCTCTTATTTTTCTAGTCGGCATTTGCGTTATCTTGCTCGCTGCAATTAACGATTTGTTATTTAACCAATATTTAATACAGACTGCGAGCATTATTCTTCCTGCATTTTTCATCTTTATTTTTATGCAAAGTTTCGCGATTACTCTTTCCTTCTCCCGAGCTTACAATCAGTCGGAAAACGTAAGTAAAGAGCTCAAGAGCACGAACAGAAATCTAAATCAAGTCAGAATCCTACTCGAAAGAAATGTAGAATCTCGGACGAAAGAACTGCGTGAAGCCAAAGAACGCGCAGAGGAAGAAGCAAGATACAGGTATGAGTTTCTTGCAACCATGAGCCACGAAGTTCGAACTCCTCTGAACGGACTTATGGGAACCGCAAATTTGTTATCCGAAACCCCATTAAACGAAGAACAAAAAGAATATCTGGATATCATTAAGCTGTCCGGAGAAAATTTATTACATTTAGTGAACCAATTGTTGGACCTCTCCAAAATCGAAAACAATCGATTCCAATTGGAAGAGATCCCGTTTGATCCCTACGGCGTGATCCAAAAGGCGGTGAGAGTCATTCGGGCGAGAGCCGACGAAAAAAGGATCAAACTGGAGATCCAATATTCAAATCGACACCCCGGAATTTTTTCGGGAGACGAGAACCGAATCCAACAGGTACTCCTCAACTTGCTAAGCAACGCTGTCAAGTTTTCCAATTCCGGAGATAAGATTTCCGTTGGAGTTAAATTCGTTGGAGAAGATTCCAATTCCAGAATATTAGAATTTTTTGTAGAAGATACCGGGATAGGAATTGCTCCAGAGAAAATGTCCTCTCTTTTTGAACCTTTCGTACAAGCAGATTCATCAGTTTCTAGAAAATACGGAGGAAGCGGCTTAGGACTCACAATCTCGAAGAAACTAGTAGAGTTATTGGGAGGGAGTATCCAAGTTGAAAGCAAATTGGGAGAAGGTTCCCGGTTTTCCTTCAAAATACCATTTCCGCAAGAAGAGGAAGATTTGGCTCTGGCGGTCGGTGAAGCCGATTCCGCTCCGGAACCTTTACGTCCGATGAGAATTCTTTTGGCAGAAGACCAATCTTTTTCCAGATCTGTCGGAAAGGACACTTTAGAAAAATTGGGAATGATCGTAGAAACTGCCTCGGACGGAAGGGAAGCCTTGCATAAACTACAAGAGGCCAAATTCGATATAGCTCTTCTTGATATCAATATGCCCGAAATGACCGGAACTGAAGTTGTCAGAATATTGAGACAAAAAGGAGGAAGCATTCCTCAATTAGTCGCATGGACAGCTCAATCTTTTCCGAATTCCGAAAAGGATTTCAAATCAGCAGGCTTCGATCTTTATCTCCGAAAACCTTGCCTAATCTACGACTGGGACAGATTCTTAAGAAATATATAATATATTGCTAGCTCATTTTCCGATATATTTCGCCTTCCTCTTTTCTAAGAACGATTTCACACCTTCGGCGGCATCCTCAGTCTCCATTAGTTTCAAGGTAACCGGAAGCAGATCCCTCGCGGCTGCGATTTCTCCCTCTTGCACATATTTTCGAGAAGATGCCAGAGCGGCTTTTATCGCAAGTGGAGCTTGCTCGCTAACTTTTGTCGCAAGTTCTATCGCACGATCGAGCAACTGATTTTTCGGAACCACTTCCTGGACTAATCCCATTCTAAAAGCTTCATCGGTTGAAAAATCATCTCCGGTCAAAATATATTTCATTGCATTTCCCCAACCTGCAGATTGCACGAATCTGAATGTCGCTCCGCCAAAAGGCATAATTCCCCTCTGCACTTCCACCTGTGCGAAACGGGTTTTTTCTGCTGCGATTCTGATATCCGAAGCGAGCAGTAATTCTATTCCAAGGGTAAAGCAAAAACCGTGAACCGCGCAAACAACCGGCTTAGTGCGAATCCTATCTGTTCCTCCGGTTCCCCAAGGGTCAACATGGTCTTTTTTGTATAAGTGATGTTTATTTTTTCGTAATGTGTTCGCCACATCGTCAAGTTCCAGACCCAAAGTAAAGTGCATCCCATTCGCATAAACGACAGCGCATCTTAAATTATCATCGTTCTCGAACTCGGTATACGCTTCGCTCAATTGGATTAACATTTGGGTGTTCATCGCGTTACGAGCGTCCGGCCTGTTGAACCCGATTAGATAAATATGATCCCTTTTTTCGGTTAGGATAAATCGATCTTTACTCTCAGACATATTTTTCTCCCCACATAGAAACTTTAGTTTTCCTACAAAATTAATCGGAAACCCGCCGTTCTTCTAGCGCGGATAAGAATACATCAAAGGAAGTCTATTTGTCTATGTTTTTAAAACTCTTCGAAAGGAAGTTTGTTCTTTTTTGCATTATTACATTCTTTGCATGCAGGAACAAGGTTTGCTTTGATAGACTTACCACCCTTTGCAAGCGGGATCAAATGATCCATGGTTAGCTCCTCGGGCGGAAATTTCTTGCCGCAGTAATAGCAAATTCCGTCAGCTTTCTTTTTTTTCCACCAAGGAGTCTTTCTCAAATCTTTAGCGATCTGCTTTTGCTTTTTAAGTTCTTGCTCGCTGACCCAAATCGCGGGTTCTTCTGGAAAGATCGGTGGCTCTTGCATAGAATTAACTGTAGTGAATCCAATCCGATCCAGGCCCTGACCAAGAAAGTTGCAAGTTTTGGCTTAGTGATTTACATCGAATCCCTGCTTTCATCCCCGCCGCAGTAATCAATACTGTGTCCCCCGTTTTCAATTCCAATTCACCATCCAGGGAACACGAACCGGACAATACTAGTAGAATATGAAACACTGGCTCGATTGAAAACGCAGGTAGCATTACTTCCTGTGCAACAGGAATTTCTAATATTTCCATTCTAAATTTATCATTTGCGGTCAGAAGTTGACGGGAACCTTCGCTCGCCCAAGAGATCTTTTGCGGAATCAGAGAATCGTGATGGTTCGGTCCCGAATAATCCAAGACATCCAATGCCTTTTGCAGATGCAGCTCCCTTGGTCTACCGTAATCATAAACTCGATACGTAGAATCGGAAGACTGTTGTACTTCCATCAATAGAATTCCCCGACCGATTGCGTGAATTCGTCCAGGGTTCAATAAAAAAGAATCCATTTCTTTGACTTGGATTTCTTGCAGGAGTTCCTCTGCACGGTTCTCGGAGACAAATTTTGAAAATTCATCCCGACTAGTTTTCTTGGAAAATCCGCAAACCAAGCTAGCTCCTTGGTCGGCTTGCAGTACTGTCCAGGCTTCTTTCTTTCCCGAACTTTCCGGATCGTATTTTTCTGCGTATGCGTCATCGGGGTGTACTTGCACAGAAAGCTTATCTTTTGCATCGATCAACTTTACCAGCAATGGAAACGACTGTCCGACAAAGGGCTTTCCTAGAACTGCCTCGGTATCTGAAAGATAAATCTCGCGCAAGGTCTTTCCTGCTAAAGTACCATTCTCAACCAAAGACAAATCGTTTCCGTAATCGGAGACTTCCCAGGATTCCCCTATCTCTCCCGGTGGTAAGTTCCTTCCCAGTACAGATTCTAACTTGCGACCTCCCCATACTTTCTCTTTATAGATCGGTCTGAACTTTAAAATCTTCTGCATATGCCTATTTTTCCGGGACTGTGCAAAGTTCAATTTTTACTTTCAAAGATTGCTTCTTGAAATGAGTAAAAGGGTCGGGTCTAAACCCAGATAAATCAATCGTATAGATCTTTCCCGGAACCAAAGTCCCAGGTTCGGCTCCAAATCTCAAATAGCGGAAACTTTTATATGTTCCCTTTCCCCCGCAAGAATCGCAGTACAAATCCGAGCCTCGGCAATTCGGACAAAGTACACGAACCACCAAAGGAATCTCTGCCCTAATTCTACCTGCCAGCTCTTGCTCTGTCACTCTGATTCGGATATCGTGAAAAATTCCGGAATATTTCCTTCGATCTCTATTCCGGAGGCCTGCCTTTAACAGACCACGTTTTGCGAATTCGACCGCTTGTGTCGAAAAGACGATTCTAGAGGCAGGGATCTTGAAGTAATTTTTAGAAGGCGAAGCCTGACTTGCTTTTTGAAATTCAAAAAATTCGTGATCGAATCTCTTTCTTTCTTCGGGTTGAATTAGAACCTGATACGATCGAATGATTTTCAAAAATATTTCTGAAGATCCTGTACCAGGGTTATCGGGATGAAATACTTTTGCTAGCTTTCGAAACCTAGCCTTGATCAGTTCTAGTTCGGCTCCCGGAGGAATTCCTAGAATCCTATAATGGTCCACGAAATTCCGGTTCATACTTCCTCAAAACCTAGAGCAGGAACGAGCGTAAGTATAGATCGATTATTTGCGAGAATTGTACTCTTGGAAAGTACCACCGGACTCGATACCATCCAACATGGTGTCGACATCCCTTTTGTCCGCTTGCAAGGTTCCCTGTACATACTTTTCAATCGATCTAACGACTTCCATGAGGCTGTCTCGATAGGTTCTAACCAATTTCACTCTTTGGTTCGGAAACCTCATGATTGCGAGATTGTATACTTCTTCCTGTACTCCCGCATCCGTTTTTCTTTGTACGGTCAAGACTAGGGAGTTCGGGTCCGAAGCAGCCACGCTTTCGTTTTTTAGCTCTCCTACTTCTTCCGAAAAAGGTCTGAGCTTGGTTACAAGGGATTTGCGAGTAATAAATCGAATCCCTTCTAATTTCAGCTCTTTATTTCCTCCGGCGGTCTTTAAATAAAACTTCCTGTCTATTAGATATCTGTCGCGGACTGGGAAATTAAAATTTTCCATTGCAGGGACAAATTGGAAATATTCGTTATTAATGATTTTTTTACGTCTATTGAGAAACGGTAGTAAACCTTCGATGCGCCTGTGGTAATCCCGGATGTCCTGAGTCAGAAGCTCAATTTCTCTGGCTTGCGTTGGTTCGTACGGTAGGATCTTCATATTGCCATCTGCATCGAAATCTTGAGCGGTCAATATGGAGCAGAATAGCAGAATCAGAATGGCAGAGACGTACATTTTCTTCATGAATTCAAGTTCACCGTACTTGTTTCTTTAATTAATGTCGTCCTTTCTCTCAAAAACCCCGGAATTTTCTGAAAAATTCGTTGAATTCCGGCCGGATTGTACGAAAAAGGAAGGGTACAAATATGGAAATCAGTCAGCGAAAATCCGGAGACACAAACGTGATCTCCTTATCAGGAAGTTTGGATATCTATACTTCCATCGACCTGAAAAATTTTTTCGAACAGAACATCGATCGAAATAACAATCATGTCGTGATCAATCTGGAAAAACTGAACTATATCGACTCTTCCGGAATCGGAATGCTGATCAAACAGCTAAACTATGTCCAAGAACTGAACGGAAAATTTTATATCGCAAATATGAAGCCGGCGATCGAAAAAGTATTTAAAGTTGCGGGTCTAACTTCCTACTTTCAAACTCTTTCGGAACATGATTACCTGAGTCAGTATCCCTAACTATCCCCGCGGCAAAGCGCAAGACATAAACCAGAAGCTATTCGCAGCCGAAACGAACTGCGTATTTCTTATTGTATGATAGTGGAATTAATCCTCTTTGTTATACGAATAAAAAATATCCCAGATTCCCCAAAATCTTCCCGTATCGCCCGGATCCGGTTCCAATTTTACAATCATCCTTCCGTTGACTAATTCGGCAGGATCCACTTCGATCCTGACTGGCGGAGACCTGGAATAGATGGATTTCTGGTACAAATTTTGATTCGGGAAACGTACTCTTTCTTTTTCGATTCCGTTTACAAAAATTCTGAGTTCTCTTTTCTGCAATGCGGAGGAGGAGCTGCTGATCTGATACAACGTGAGATCGAGATATATATAGAGTAGATCCTTCCTGTCCGGATCCGCCACTAGTAGGACCTCCAAACCATCTACCGGAATCATTCTACACTGATTGTCGAAGAGAATCCCGGTTCCGGCTCCCGGAGCAGCATCTTTGCGATCTGGCGCTAACTTCATTCCGTTGTGTAAAGCCCATACTGATAGTTCCGGGTACGTACGATAATCTTCCGAAATGTACTTCTCTCCTCCCATCGGGAGGGAGAAATTCTCGTAATTTTTGGTTTTCCGATTTTCGTCGGCTCCAAGACCTTGGTAGCTAGTGGTCGAGAATAAAAGCAGAAGGCAGATGAGTCTAAGCTTAGACATCCTACTAAAGTATCGACAAGATCCGGAGCAAAGACTTTGAAAATTCTCCGACGATTAGAACATCTTCAGGACTCCATTGAATCCCCAAATGTAGTTACTTTGGGAAATTTCGATGGAATTCACTTGGGTCATCAGGCTCTCCTGGAAAGAACCCGAGAAATTTCCATCGAGATGGACCTCCCCTCCTGCGTAGTAACCTATTACCCAAATCCTGCTCTGGTATTGGGAAAAGACAAAGATCTAGGCTCCCTCACCAGTCAAAGCGACAAAGAAGCGTTAATCGAGTCTTTCGGTATCGATAGCCTGGTAGTGGCTCCATTCACGATGGAACTCGCGCAAATGGAAGCCGAAGATTTTATCAGAAAAATACTGGTAGAAGAACTCAAAGCAAAAGCGATTTTGATCGGTTATAATCACTGCTTTGGAAAAGGAAGAAGAGGGAATTTCGAACTACTCGAACAGTATTCCTCAAAGTATCATTATCGACTGGAAAAACTGGATCCGGTATATTTGGGAAACATAAAGCTCTCTAGTTCCTATATTAGATCTTTATTACGCGATGGAAACGTAAAAGAAGCGGAGGAGTGTTTAGGCCGGGAATTCTCTGTGACAGGAAAAGTGATCCACGGAAAAGAGAGAGGTCGCAAAATTGGATTCCCTACTGCAAACTTAGAAGTTTCTAACGAGTTGATTTTGCCTGCGATCGGAGTCTATGCGGGAAAAACCGAAATCGAAGGCAAATATTATCCTTCGATGATCAACATCGGGAACAACCCGACCTTTGGAAACAACGCGATCAGTCTCGAAAGTCATATATTCGATTTTTCTGATAATCTTTACGGAAAAACAGTCCGTGTATTATTTACTGATAGAATTCGCTCCGAAGTCAAATTTCCTGGCGTTGAAGCCTTGGTTAGCCAACTAAAGCAAGACGAGGAAGTTTCGAGAAAAATACTTTCGGAGCTGTGATTATTTTCTTGAGCTCAGTTGGAAACGTGAACCGCTTCCCTCGCCCTACGCCGACACATCCATGTGTCGAGCTCCGGGACGTGAGCCTTCCTGGCTCACTCTTCGTGAATGCGTTTCCCGTTTCCTGTCTAATTCTCTGCGAGGAATTGCTCATAGCTTGCCGCCTCCGGCTTTGCCGGACGGGCGACTCCGGTTTCGCTAAGCGCTCATCCAACACATTCTGCGCATCCAGGTTTGCTCATTCATTACAATTCTGTGTTGGACTAAAGCCCTTTGTATCCCTGGCGGTTTTATTTCTTCCTAAAGTCCACTCTCGCTTTCTTAAAGAATCGTTGTCAATGAACAATATTTAACCGTTCTATGATCAGCTACAGCGCCGGTACAGTTGTAGAGAAGACTGTTTGATGTTTTTGTAGCCGCGCTTAGCTCTTGGCAGGGACCTCGCTTCCAAATCACCAAGAAACCGAACACTACAAGCAACCATCCCCGAGAAATAGACAAGAAACGGAAACCAACCCTATCACTAGAAAAGAAACCGAACACTAAATGCAACCAACGCCGAGAAATAAACAGGAAACGGAAAGCCGAAATCCCGAAAGCGAAGCCAGGATGGCGAAAGCGTTCCGGAGCTCGGCACAGGAGGTGCCGGCGCAGGATAGGGATTCGGTTTCCGTTTCCAAACTTACTCAAGATTCATCCTTCCAAAATCTTGTTCGCAAAAAGATAGCCGCCAAGAAAAGGAACTCCATCTCTACCGAGCAGAACTCCTTCTAAATCCTCAGGTGGAGTATAGCGAAGTACATTAATGAAAAGTTCGAATGGAATCAATTCAGTCCAACCGGATAATATCCTATGGAAAGGAGTCCAAAATACACGAAATCCGTCGGCTTCCTTTTCCACCTCGCTGAAATCAAATTTATTTCCTGAAGTCTTTTGGAACCAGTCGACCAAAAGCAAGAGAATGTCCGTCTTGCTCCGAAACGGAAATGGCTTTTGAGTTTCGAATGTAAATGAAGGTTTGAATTTGCAGCCGCAGCCTTTTTGAGTGCAGGAAATCTCTCGAACTTCCTCCATAAAATTTGCCCAATCTCTAAGTCTACCTTTTGACTTTAACCAGTAGATTGGGGTCTCTTTCTTACAAGAAAGGCAATACCCTACGGGATAAATCGTGATTTCTCTAACAGAAAGAACGCAAATTCTTGTAATAGGTAAAGTGATATCTAAGTTCAATAAATAGGGGGAGGAGTATTCTGGGTCAAAATCTTTCCCATCGGTTCGGGTTTCAGATATCAGCTTTTTTCTGTCGGATTCCATGTTACGAACCTACAGAAATTATAAAATTGGCTTTCAATATCGCCTAACGCAAGCTATTTTTTAGGGTTCAAACTTAAAGAAATCTTGAAATTTCAAACCTTTTGACTTTGGTAAATTTCTGCATTTCGTACCAAAAACTACCCAGATTAGAGATTGATTCGCAATTCGTACCGAGGTACGATGCCTCGAAGCAAATCAGGCAATGAATCATTATTTATTTTTACCAATTACCGCCCTGATTACGAATACGCTTTTAGTCACTTACGTATTTGCTCGAAGATTTAGAAGCGCTGTAATCGCGGATTTCTTAAGATTTGCCTTTTTCCTGGATCTTTGGCTTCTGGCCTATATTCTTTATTGGGGGATGCTCCCTGCCGAGTGGATGACCCCTATTTTCAAGCTCACTTGTTTTACTTGGATTCCGGCTGGATTACTTTATCTAGAGGTGGTTTTTCGATTTCTTAACCGAAAATCAAAAGTACTCCTACCATTCTTCAGATTCGTTATCCTTTTTTCTATACTTGTTACCACGGTAACGGATTGGGTGATCAAAGGCTCCGTACTATATGACTGGGGCTATGAATTGGATCCCGGCTGGTTCTTTGTTCCTATGAGTCTTTTGGCGGTAAGTGCTCCTGCTTATACAGGTCTGTTCTTACTCATTCGCGAAAGATTTAGAACTAAACAGGAACACATAAAAAGCCAGCTAGACTTTTGGATTGTCGGAACCGTAATCGCCTTTTCGTTAAGCATGTACACCGAACTGCTCAATTTGGACCAGAACGGTCGATATCTATTCCCACCTCTGACTCCGGTTGCAGTAACGATTCAAACATTCTTTATATTCATCGCGATCACTAGATTCGGATTTTTGAATATTAGCATGGAGAGAATCGCAATCGAACTTTTCCGCGATATTCAAGATGGGATCATTCTGACTAAGGAAGACGGGGAATTTTTTTATGCAAACCAAGCAGCGATTTCCCTGATTCCGTCTTATCTGGCCAAAGCGAGCCACTTTCATCCAGGGGAACACTTTTTGAATTACAGCGAAGCAGATGTACTTCCGAAAGAATATGCTCTTGCGGGAAAGACCCAACCGGAATTTATAGAATTGACCAAGTCCAGAATTCGGATCAGCGAGTCAGAATCGGGCATCTTGTATTTGCTTCACGATGTCACAGAGAGAAAATCGAATCAGGAAAAAATAGTCCAACTATATTCGCAAATCGTAACAGACCTGGAAATCGCGAGAGTAACTCAGTCATCAATCATTACTCAAAAATTTCCGGAAAGAGATAGATTCAAACTGTATTCTTTCTTCCAACCGATCGACAAAGTGGGAGGAGATATGCTTAGGGTCATCGAACATCCGTCAGGAAGAGTAGATATTCTTTTTGCAGATGTTTCCGGTCACGGAATCGCTTCTGCAATGGTAGGCGGGATGCTTTCGATCACATTCCAAGTAGTTTCACAAAAGTCACTTTCTCCGAAAGAGAGCCTCGAAGAAATTCATTCTATTTTAAGCAAGATGGTGCTTCATCATCATATATCCGCGATCTATGTCAGCTACTATCCTGAGGAAAATCGTATAGATTATTCCTACGCAGGACATCACCCGATATTAATACTTCGCGATGGTAAACTGATTCCATTGCAAGGAGAAGGAAGAATCTTATTAGCGATCGAAGAGACGTACTTAAATAATTATTCTGCGCAAGTGAAGCCTTCCGATCGGGTCATCTTTTATTCGGACGGATTCTTTGAAGTGAGAGACCAAGAAGGCGATATTCTGGGATACAGTGCGTTTTATAACTGGTTGCAAACAATTGTTCACAAAGACACTCCGACCATGTTAGAGGCGGCAATTCATAAATCTCTAGAGTTTGGAAACGGAAAAACGAACGACGATTTAGCAATGCTGGCAATGGAGATTCGCCCTGCATGAATCCGTATTTAGTGATTCCGCTACTTGCACTTTTTCTAAATCTATATTTATTTACTTACGTATTAGCATTGAAGGGAAGACACAAAGTCGTAAATGTTTATCTGATTTATTCCGCAGATCTTAGTCTCTGGATCTTTTCCCTGGTTCTTTACTGGTCCTTTTTGCCCGAATCATGGATGATGTGGCTAATCAGGATCACATCATTTAGCTGGATTTTCTGCGGGCCTCTATTTCTGGAGTTCTCTTTCGTTTTTCTGGGAAAACGTAGCAATATTCTATTAAACTTATTTAGGGTTTTTGCAATTGCTACTTACGTTCTTTCCCTTCTGACCGACTTGGTAATCGCAGGGTTCGTGCGAAAATACTGGGGAGATACTTTGATCCCGGGACCATTGTATATCGTAAGCCAGTCGGTCCTATTCTTAGGCACAACATCTTATTCCGTATTTCTATTGCTCTTTGAATCTAAAAAATTTGAACCCGGATTTAGAAAGCAGTGCTACTTGCTCGCCGGAGGTACTTTACTCACTACTTTATTCGGATTTATAACAACAGTTTTGCCTCGCGTCTTTCAACAAGGAACCTTAATATATCCTCCGTTAAGCGGGAGCGCTAGCGTGATCCAATCAGTCTGTACTTTTATCGCAATTTCGAAATACGGTTTTTTGGAAATCCGGTTAGAACGAATCGCGCTGCAGCTTTATTCTAAAATAAGAGAAGGCGTCGTATTACTTTCAAAAGAGAGAGAATTACTTTATTGGAACCAGAGCGCGAGACAAATGCTCGGCTTTCCACCTGGGACCGGTTCTCCCGAAAAGCTGAATTTATCCGATTATTTAGAAGGATTTACTTCGGATCAGATTATAAAGCAGGACTTTAGGAGGAAAATTGGAGACTCGAAAGTTAAGAAAAGGAGCTTAGATACTGACGAAAATCTTTTGGATCTAAAGTCTCCTATGGCGCTCTATTTGGAAGTGTCTAAATCCGTAATCCCTCTCGCCGGCAAGGACGAAGGAGATGTTTTTGTTTTTCGCGATATTACGGAAATGAAAATCGCCTCAGAGAAAATCCGTATTCTATATTCTAGAATTTTAAAAGACCTAGACTTTGCGAAAGAGATTCAGAGCACGATCACTACTAGAGATTTTCCGAGTTCAGACGAATTTAGAATCTACTCTTATTTTCGACCCTACGATCGCGTCGGAGGAGATGTGCTTAATTGCGAAAGCACCGAGAAGGAATCCATCGATGTTCTATTTGCGGATGTTTCGGGACACGGAATTTCTTCTGCTATGGTGGCTGCCATGGCGTCCATTGGATTCAGCGTCATTTCCCAAAAAGGAACCCGGCCAAAAGAAGGGCTATTATTCACCAACGAACTATTGTCATCGGTCGTGACTCAGCACTTTATTTCTGCTGTTTATTTAAAGTACGAATACAAAAAAAGAAGATTGCTCTACAGCTATGCCGGCCATCATTGCGGCCTTTTATTAAGAAAAAATAAAGTAACTGAAATCGAAGGGAAAGGCGGAGTTTTATTGGCTGTAGGAACTCCAATACTAAACGAATACGAAATCGTATTAGAACCCGGAGATAGAATTATTTTCTATTCTGATGGTCTTTTTGAAGTCACGGGAACCAATGGAGTCCCTTTGGGAAATAAAGCCCTAATCGAAGAGATTAAAAAGCTTTCTAACCGAGATTCGGAAAGTTTAATCCGAGCCTTAGTACTTTTTTCTGAATCCTTCGGTTCAGGAGTCATGTCAGACGACGTGACTCTTTTCTGTTTAGAAGTGAAAGACTAGAAGTTTTCAACTTCTCGATCGAAAGCTTTTATTAAACCGAAAGAGAATTTGCCCTTTCCTTCACTTCTTCTAGATAAGGTAAGAACTCGTCCAAAGCGGCAGGAAGTTCGTATTCGATAATATCCCCTGCCCGAATGATGTCCTTTTCTTCTAGTGCCAAAGCAATAGCAGCGAGAGAATCGTTCAGTTCGTTTGTCTTCTGCTCGAAGGACTTCCCATTAATTTCTACAGTAGAATAATCCAAGCCAGGAAGCTTTTGCTTTAAAGTGATAAACGAAGTGAGCAATACGTTAATCTGGGAAACCGCTTGTGTGAGCAAGTGAGTAGCTACCTCGTCTCTTCCTGACTGATAGTTTTCATTTACCTTAATAAAACCTTCTTTCAACGCAGGAACTGCTTTGATGAAAGTCTCGAGAATATCCCTGAGAGTGGGAAGATCCAGATCTAAAACCGAAGCCCGCGCTACCAGATCCATTATAAACAATTTTAGATCTCTTAGATTTTCGAGGAATTCCTCGATCGGAAGCACTCCATCCAACTTGGCAGATTGCCGAGCCAATGAAAAAAGTATTTCTTCTACATTGTTTCCGGTGCCCATTGGTTTAATCTGTTCGAATTTTAGTTTCAGCAAGTTTCCCGCGGATCTCAAAACAGTATCGATCCACTTGACTCCGTCGGAAAGTTCTCTGGATTCTTTTTCCGTAAGGCTATCTCTTCCCAAGAGAGTGGTCCCAATTTTATCCACATAGGAATCCAGTTCTCCCAAAGAACTAATGAGGATATCCAACTCTTCGCCTACGAAAAATTCCATTTTAGAAACTGTATCGATTCCGATTCCATTCATGGTAGATAGGAATTCTTTTCCGTCTACCGTACAGGACAAAAGGAATTTACCGTTAGCCTCGACCCATTTGCCGACAGCCTCGAAAATCTCCCCTAGGCTTTTCTCGTTTTCAATGGCGCTTTGTAACTTCTGGTCGTTAACAAATATTTCCACCTAAATTACCTCCGATGAGTATGCGATCATTTTCATTATTTACCGTCATCTCCACCCTGACCCTTCATCAAGTTGTTGTTCAGGTAGTTTCCGACGGCCTTGTTCCTGCCTACGCCTTGTTCCATGTAAAGAAACTTATCTTTCAGTTTCTTCTCATAGCTTCCTAAATGAGCTTCAAAATTCTTAATCTTCTTATTATTCTCAGCAACTTGCTCTTCCAACAACTTGATCTTTCCAGTGACTAGGCCTCCGGAAAACTGAGTGTATGGTTTTAGGTGATCGATAAGATTCACTCCTACACCAGTATCCATCCTAGCGTCCGAGTTGGTATCCTGAGCGAATAGATGCCTAACCGCGTCCGGATTTTCGGCTAATCTTTGCATCAGCTTTTTTTCATCTAGAACGAGGAACCCTTCTTTAATATCGGTCCACTTGGAGCCGACCGGTCCCGTAGAGATTCCGATATCCGCTAGCATTCTAATTTCAGAATTCGTTAATGCGGGGTAAGAAGAACTGACAGTGGTCTTCATTCCGGCAATGAGTCTTACGACTGAGTTTTCTCCGGATAGCAAACCGGACTTGGACTTTCCTTCCCAATAGGATCTCGTGATATCCGGATCTTCATTCTTGGAATCAGAGATTTCTGAGCTCTTTTCAACAGAAGTCGCTTCAGAAGAGTATTTTATGACATTATTATATGCTTCGATGAATTCCTTTATCATCTGGATCCCTTTCTCCGAATCCACGCTGATATCCACGGTCACGGGACCTTCGCTTTTTTTGTGCAAGTTCAGCTGAACCCCGTCGAGTACGTCGGTCAATCCCTCGTTCTTGGGCCTATGGACTTCGATACCGTCAACAGTAAAAAGAGCATCTTTTGCTTCCACGATAGTCTGAGCTGGCTTTGCGCCCATAAACTCCGCAGGAATTACATAACGAATTTGTGATAGTTCTCTTTCTTTTTCCGTAGAATTGACTACAATGATTCGATGGATTTTCTTATCATCCAGAGAAGATTTCAATGCAACTCTGAGCTTTCCATCTTTGTGATAGGCCTTTTCCAGAAAAATTTTATCTTGCTCGTCCTCTTCGTAAACGATTCCGAGCTGAATCGTATCGTTTTCTTCCAAGGGTTCGGAGAGTGTGGCTTCTAACCTTGCTCCCTTCTTTGCTTCCTTCGTATCGATCGTAAATTGAAAAGCTTGCTTTGCTCCGATTTTTACTTTTGCGGGTTCTTTTTTCTCAGGATCCGCAGGTATGAAAACAGGTCTCGCACTCTTATCAATTCCGTACTTGTCTGCTTGAAAGCTCGTAGTCTGACTAGCTTCCCAACGAATTCCAAATACTTTGGGTGGCTCTTCCGGAAGCATTCCACCAACTAAATAGGCGGCTTTCAATACTCCGTTTGGATCGTTGAACTTGAGCTTGTTTTCTTTTCCAGACTGACTCGCAATTAAAGATAATACGTATTTGTCTTGGTCTACTTTTACGATTGTAGATTGCACCAGACCCGCGGCTGCAGTTCGAATCGTCTGCGCAAGATCTTGTATCGTCCCGCCATTGAATTCGATTTCTTTTTCGTTTTCTCCGGAGATGATCTTAAAACTTCCTGAATGAATTTTTCTCTCCGAGTCAATCGGACTCCCGGAAACTTGGTGAAAGGTTGCTAATTCTTTAATATCGATTTTACGTTTACCGCCGACTGCCGATCTCGCAGCATCTCCGGTGACAACTCCCTCCGGCTCGGAAACGATGGATTTGGTAGCGAACGGCGCGGTAAAAGAAATAAGTTCTCTGGTCTTGTTCTGCAGATCGGTGGTAAGAGTTTTTAACTGGTTCCAGGCTTTCACCTGAGCATTGTTATATGTATTTTGGCGTTCCAAGCGGCGGATTGGCTTTGCTTCCAACTCTACCAGCTTTTTGACGATTTGGTTTGTATCCTGGCCCGAACTTAGGCCCGGAATGGAAAACGCAGGCATACTCTTCCCCCTTTTGTACCATCGGCCATTTCCCAAAAATGATAAGATTTTCTCGGATTTTTTCCGGTTTTATAGACTGTAAAAATCGATTTTTAGGTACAAATCGGTAGGAATATAACAACATTCTTTGAAAATTCCAGAAAGAAAGGGGATCCTATAACGTGAAGCAGAAAAGCCAAACACCAAGTGCTGTATTCCGTTTGCTTAATAGTGTAATGATTCTATTTTTGCTGACGTTCGGATGCAGCGACCAGGAACAATTTTTCTCCAAAGAGGAATCGTCTCTCTTGTACAATAATGCCAAGAAATACTATAATGAAAACCTTTGCTCAGCAAAAGAAAAAGAGGATCAAACATCTTTAAATTCGCTGTTTTCTCAAGAGTTTGTCTACGATGACCTGATCCAAAATTTGAAGATTTCAGGTTTTAATAATATTAATAATTCTCTGCGTTCCTCTGTCATCAGAGATATTTGCAAAACTATAAATCAACCGAACAATTACTATAGTTATGTTTCCAAGAACGAAAGCCAACTATCCGTGACCTATTCAGAACTGTTTAAAGACGGTGTCCGAATTTTATTAATCAAAATTGCTTTGTCCGAAAACCGTTTTATCATCAAAGCGTTGCAAGTCGGCGGAAACTGAATCTAAAGAATTTTATCTATTTCGGTTAACAATCCAAACTATTTCGCTTAATAATTTTTGTAGCGCGAATCAGGTCTGATTTCACCCTTTACATCCCAGGAGCATCAAATTGCGAAAAAATAAAGTGCCGTATCTCTTACTGGCTCTTTTTGCCACAAGTCTTTCCGCACAGGATAGCTTTTTGAGCGGAAAAAAGAGTTCGATGTCCATTCGGGCGATTGATCTAAGAATAGATTCTGCGACAGCGAAGAACGCCCTAAGTATGGGGAACGGCTTATTTTTGAACAATCGCCTAAGCGGAGTAAATGATATTACTTTTGCACCCTCGATGCAGTTCAAAGGCCAGGGCATCGAATGGGAAACAAATATTCGACATACTAGATTGTTCAAAAGTAATTACCTTCTCTCCTACGCCGCACTTACCTCCGGAGAAGCTCCAGTTCCCAATACGTATGATTCCACTATTACTTTCGGCGGTTCTCCGATCGTGACGCATTCCGACACCGCATTCATATACTCAAATAACAAACTTTCCACTGCGAGAATTAGTTATTCGGGAGACTTTTACATTTTTAATCAGACTAAGAATCCTCTTTTAGAGAATCTTGCACTTCGAGTAGGATTCGAGTCCACTGGAAACTTTGTTAAAATGATTTCAAACCGAAATATCGAAAACGGGTACGATTCCTTTTCTGGACCAACCAGCGGGATCGATTTTATGACCAAAAAATCCATCGAATATTCAGAATCGTACGGCAATGCGTTGTTAGGTTTTAATTACAGCATGACATTCTTGAATAAAAATAAGATAGATTTCGGTTTCGAGTATTTTAAGAGTTTTGCAAGTTCCGCTGCATATTTGGAAAAGACTTTGTCAATCTTTTCAGTTGGAGGACTTGTTCTACCATCCACAGGAAAAATCGACGGTATGGTTAAGACCGAGGCCTCGGGTGCCAGATACGCGTTCGGTTATTCCTACCTCTTGGGCGAATCAGCATATATCCGATTTTCTTATATGATGTCCCAAGCAGTTCATACCGTAACGAGTGCAGATATTAAATCACCACCAGGGGTCAGTCTTTTCCTATCGGGAGACACAACTACTGCTCTTTTTCTATTGACCCAATCCGGTTTGGGCCCTTATCCGAGTTCGAAGGATGTAAGATCCCAAATCGGAATCGAGTTTGGGTATAAATATTAAAATTCAAATGCAGGAATTAAAAGGGAGAGCGACCTTGAACCGATTTTCATTTTCATTTATCATTCTGATTTCTTCAATAGCTTATCAATGTACTTCTCTTCCGGAGTATCGAGAAGTAAATAACTCTGCAACACAGCTTTTAGGTGACGCAGACCGGTTTATTCAAGAAGGAAATCTGGAAGAAGCTTCTGAAATCCTGAAGTATGTATACAAACTCTATCCGGAAGACCAAAGGATTGCAGCTTCTCTGAACAAACTTCCAGAAAAACTTAAAGAAAACGTAATATCGAAATCTCATCTAAGCACGAATAAATCTGATAGAGTCTTTGATGACACGGGCATTTTAGAAAGAATGGCATGGTACCTTCCCGACAGAATCTTGGACTTTCTGGATATTTTTAGTTTAAATATTAAGATAGGACCTCAGATCGGTGCGAGTGCCTGGATTACGAGAGGTATCCAGGTTACTGCATATGCAGGTGACACCGTACAAGTAGGCTGGTTTCAAAAAAGAAATCTTGGATTCATGGAAGAACAATCCGCGGAGATTGGATTGGGTCCATACGTTCCGATCGGTATTTCCGGTAGAAAAACTGGAACCGCAGAGGAAAAGGACGCTTACGACTCGTTCACTGTACACGGTCCGCAAAGTCCTGTTTACCAGGATTACCGTGATTATTGGAGCGTAGGAAGCAAATTAGGTGTGGGGCTGATCGGTTTAGAAACTGAAGTTCACTTACTAGAAATTGCGGACCTGATCGCCGGAATATTTACGATTGATTTTACCAACGATGATTATGCGAAATCGCGGCCCTTCAAATTCACCAAGACCCAGAAAGAAAATCTTTCTAAGGTCAAAGAAGCACTTAGAAATTATAAAGAAAACGAATTTAAGGAAATCCGGGAACAATACCTAAATTCAGGCGTCACGCCATCTGTCACGGAGACAGCCGAAACATCTAAAGTTGAAGAGAAACCTAAAAAGAAAAAATAAGCTAGGATTTCATAGAAAGAGATCATTTGAAGCATCAGAAATCCTTTTACAGTTTGAAGACTTTAATTCTTGGATTAGTTTGCTTTTCATTGGGATGTTTTTACAGATCAATTGATTATCCCAAAGAACGACAAGTATCAAGCGAACCGAGCCATTCATCCACGCAACTTAGGGTTCTGGTTCGTGGAAAAATTTGCTTGGAAAATCCCGTTCCTCAGAACGGTCACGAAAGGATTCCAAATCAACCGAGCAAGGAAACTTGCAAAAAATATAAAATAGCCTGGATTCCGATCCAGCTACTTTCTTACGAGAAAACTCTTTTCGATCCCGAATTTTATTCCGAGAGAAAACGGGGTTTTTTTCTAAAACTTCCTAAGATATTAGAAACTTATTGTATTAAGACTATCCGATGCTCCCTTTTTGATGGAGAAAATCCAAAGCCTAAAGTGGAATCAGATTCTCGCGATCATTCTGAAAACATTTTAGAAATCAAAATTTTAGGAATAGATAAAAAAATCCATTGGTCTTTGTACGCTTCTTCTTTTAGTCTCTTGATCTTTCCCGGATTTTTTCGAGAGTCCCTACATTTGGAAATTACAAAAGCCCAAGGAGAAAATCGAATTAACCCAGTTCAACTAGGAACTCCTACGATTAAGAACTGGTTCGGTTGGATCTTTTTCCTGTGGGGTCCTCTGGCCTCGTATTCAGAGGAGGATCTATTTTTGGATGTGCTAGAACAGGCTTTAAATTAAGGCGCTTAGGAAAGTTGCACTTGCGATCTTGCTGCTAACTTCAGCAGTTTTTTAAACAACTTCTATTTAATCCTGGTGAACGACCAGACCTTCGTTGGATAATTCTAACCAACCACTATCCTGAAATTCTTCCACAATTTTGGATAAAAATTGATTAAATAGAGAGAAGAGCTCTTTGTTCTTTATATTCCCAGTAGTTACTATTAAAAGCTTACGCGGTTTCTTTTTTATTAGATAAGAATCTAAGAAATCTGAGTCCTTAGTAACCAAAACTAAATCATTTGAATCACAATACGAAATTATATCGGAATCGGAAGTTTTATTTCCGAACGGGAGATGCTCGGTATGAAGTACTTCAAAATTTTTTTCATTGAATATATTAATTAAGCTATAAGGAAGTTGGGCATCAATAAGGAACTTCATGCAGAAGCTTTGTATATCGATTTAACTTTTACTAAATTTAAAGCATACTCAAGACAAGCTAAGATATCTTCTTTTTCAATTGCAGGATAATCAGAAATAATTTCTTCTTCACTCATTCCAGAAGATAAGAGATCAAGTATTAGCTCAACAGTGTATCTCTGGTTCCGAATAGTTGGTTTTCCGTGACATACTTCTGAGTTTAACGTAATCCGATTTAACAAATTTGAACTCACGAATCAACCATAAGCATTTAAACCATCAATGTCAACACTAATCGTTTGTAATGTTTTGTGAAGTTCTAAATATCAAGATATGATTGAAAGCTGCTTTAAACAACTGAAGCACTGCTAAGGGAAAGTCAAACGCCCTATCGAGTGGTAACAAGCGCCTACTTGTAAATTTCTGAATCACTCGAGTCCGGATTGAGCACATTTATATCCACCGGCCCGGTAACTCCAGATATGGCGCCTCGACTATTAAATTGCCAGAGAACCCATTTCAGATCTGAAAAAGTATTAGGATGTTTGAATATATCTCTGATCCAAACCGGGTAGTCCTCAAAATCTTTCCCTAAGTATTTATCTTTAAACTCATAAGTCAGGTACAGAACAGTCTTTGTTCCGTAATGAAAATCTACTTTCTTTAGATAATCTTTGATCTCTTTTTGAACATCATCGATTTGCGGTCTTTCCGAACAATTTCCTGTAAACTCTAGATCTAAAACCGGCGGAAGAGAATTCGCTTCTTTCGGAACCGTTCGTATAAAGTTCTGCGCCTGTTCAAGTCCAGATCTACACAAAGTAAAGAAATGATAGGCACCAGTAGGAAATCCTACATTTTTCGCTTGGCGCCAATTCGCACGAAACGATTTATCTTGGAAGTCTCCACCTTCTGTAGCTTTTATATATACAAAAGATACTTCGGTTTTAGGAACGATTGCCCAGTTGATCTTACCCTGATGATTGGACACATCGATCCCTCGAATTGGATATTGCTTCTCGGAAGGATATACGAACCAAATCTTTCCAGTATTCAAAGCTTGGTACAAGGTAAAAAGAATCAGAGCACCGAAGATAAGAAATCCGCTAAGTACAGTGAACCTGATTTTCAAATTTGTCCGATTCACTTTTTCGTATTTGGGAGTGAAAGAAGCTGCAAAGTTTACTTTCTCATTTTCCGATTGATGGACCAGCGTTGAAAAAATGCAAAGACTCCATACGCAAAAAAGACTGCACCTAGTGAAATAAGAAAGATATTCATTTCCGAAATTGACCCGAAGATGATGAAAATTGCCCCGCTAATCATCAAAAATCCCCCGCCTATGTAGCCGGACTTTTTATTTGCTAAGATAAGCGTTTCCGAAGGAGTAATCAGACGCAAATTTCTCTCGATCAAATCGATTAGCAATCGAACATCTTCCTCGCATTTTCCTTTGCATGCGAGTCCTTTTCCCAGATCTACAGCGTATTCTAATGACAGACCCTTGCCGCAACTGCGACAAGTCCCAACAGCATCCTGGCTCATATTATAAAAACATTTCATGTGAATCCCTTAAGATAGAAGCTAATCATTTTCAGAGAGTCCCGTCAGAATCCATTCTTAAAGAAGAACCGGTTTGGATTCGGCTACGCAAAGCTTTAATTTTGCTTTTAACCCTTCCAAAATTCCGAAACTGTCCAGATTGTATTCATGAACGTAATTTAATCTCTCGCGCTTGAGTTCATTAGGAGTTCTTAAAGTAGATCGGAAGAATAATAGTCCAGCGAGCAATCTTGCGCTCGCCCAGATGATTTCATCTGCGGACTCTTCTCTGGATTCGGAACTAGGGAGCTCCTTATAAAGAGAGATAATTTCCTTGTAACAGTCCCAAACTTCAGGGAGTACACCTAAGTCTTGTGTTTCGAATTTCTTCCATTCGTTCTCCACGTACTCCTTTAAAAAACCATGGGAAGACATTCCGCTCACTACGCTTCCGATGGCAGCGTTTACTTGAATTTGAGAAGTTCCGTCGTATATTGTCGTAATACGAGAATCACGATAGATTCTGGAGATATCATAATCCTCCGTGAATCCGACACCTCCGTGCAGCTGCACTCCGTCACCGGCAATTCTTACACACATTTCAGAACAGTAGAATTTCGAAATAGGAGTGAGCAGGCCTGCTAGCTTTTCCCAGTATTTCAAAACGATATCTGATTTTAGATCACGATCGTTCGCACCTTTAGCTCTTAGGTGCTCTCCCCTCCAATAGTACATGTCCATGGTTCTCGCGCCCTCGAGCATCAGGCAGCGCATCGCCATTGTCTCTCTTTCCATTCTGCGAAGAATTTTGCGAACAGCAGGAATTTCGTTTAAGGGTCTGCTAAATTGGGTTCTCTCGCTTGTATACTTTAAAGTTTCTGCAAGTGCTGCTTGTGAAATTCCAGTACCTTGCTGCGCGATTCCCATTCTTGCACCGTTTAACATTCCCATCGTATGCCGGATCAGTCCATGGCCCTCTTGACCGATCAGAATTCCGGGGGTGTTCTCTAAAACTACTTCGCAGGTAGGAGAACAATGGAGGCCCATTTTTTTCTCGATTCCGGCGATTTGTACGTCCTTCGATTGTACCAAGAAGAATGACAGTCCTCTTGCTCCGCTACCTTGGTCTCCGGTTCTTGCTAATAACAATAGAACCGCTGGGATTTCGCCAGTTCCGCATCCTTGAGTGATGAACCTTTTGGTTCCATTTAATAAGTAAGTATTCCCTTCTTTGTGAGTTGCTCTGGTCCTCAGTCCGGGCAGATCGGATCCATGATCCGGTTCGGTTAATCCCATAGCACAAGCGAATTCGCCCGCAGCAAACCGCGGAAGCCAGGCATCCTTTAATTCATCACTTCCGTTTCTCTCGATAATCTCGGCCAGGTTAACGCAACCGATCGCGATACAAATAGAAGCATCCGCTCTATATAACATTTCCGTAATGAAGGCACGAACAGTCCAAGGGATACCCAAGCCTCCGTATTTTCTGGAAAAACCTGTCGGTTGCAGTCCAGCATCTCTTGCTTTTCGAACGATCTCTAATAATTTTTCCGGAAAGATTACTTTGCCATTCTCGAACTTGAGACCTTCTCTGTCCAAGTCCGCCACGTGAGGAGCAATCTCCTTGCCTGCAAATTCCCCTACTGATTCGACCAGAGTTCGATAGTAGTCTAATGCTTCTTCGTAGTTAGAAGGGGCTGTAGCGTACCGATCATCCCCTGCTTTAAATTTGGCTGCGTCCGAAAATCCGTTCTCGTACGAATCTATAATTTCCTTCCAGTGGATTAAATGATCAAAATGAAGTTTTAGATCTGGTACGTCGTTAAAATAGTTATTTTGGATCATCGTTTTACCTTTCCGATCCCAGAATACTCCCTGAATTCGAAAAGGGTCAAACGGTTTTTAAGATCAGATATGCTCGTGATTGGAAAGATGATCAGAACAGTATTCGTGATCACCGCATTCCACACAATATCGAAAGTCCATTTGTCTGTTTTCGTTTTCAGTGATTCCACAAATTGTGCATCTGTGAATCGCGGAACTCCCTTCGTACTTGGTCATTCTAACTTGCTTTCGCATGTTTCCCCGCAGATCCAAAACGAAATCTCTTCCGTAGAACAAGAGCAGGTTAGAAAGCCCCAGGATCATTCCCAAGAAAGGTAAAAAGGAACCGAGTACACTAACGGAATAAATTCTAGAGATCAAAAGAATCGCCGCGGACAAAAGCCCAAGCCACTTGATGCGGATGGGAAATACCAGGAGTATATAAATTTGGTATTCCGGATATCGATAAGCGACAGCAAGAAACACGCTAGAATAAAATAGACTCTCGTCTATGGCTAACGGATAATAAACGGAAGCAATTGCACCTAACGTAGTTTGCAGGATTCCGACCAAAATATACAGATTGAACTTTGGAACTCCCAAGTCTTCCTCTAGCATCCTTCCTAAGAAAAAGAAGAAGTAGAGATATAAAATCAGACCAAGCCAAGGGTTGCCGAAAAAAGAAGAATCTACGCGAAAAATATAAAATAGTACGCTGAGCCAATCCCCCTTTCCGACCGTCATTGCATTGATTTGTGCAAAACCTGGTTCTCTCCAAAGGCTGTACGCGCTGATGACTCCGGTCAATACCACAAAATATCCGGCCAAATTCTCCACCGCATATTTGTTTACAAAATTATAAAATGCCCGTTTCAAAGATTGACATTCTCCTTTTCTTTATATGCTTCCGGAATGGCAGGGATATCGGTAACTCCGTAGTCAACTCCAGCCTGGAACAGTGCAGTAGAAATTTGACTTCTATGGTGGGTTTGGTGGTTGAAGAACTGAGTCACTGCAAGCCAACAAGGAAGAATCATCTCCTTGTTGTACATAACGCTCTGAAATCTAAGATCATTCGACAACCAATCTGCATCCAGATATTTGGACCAGGAAAGAATTTCCAGATCCAAGAGTCCCCTTTTTTCCTGCAGATCTCCCAGATTTGAAAAAATCGATTGTTTCGGATCCGAAAACCGAAGTGGTCTTTGAAAAAACCGATCCATCCAGACATAATCGATAAATAGTAAATGATTCCAAGTTCCGAAAATAGACTTAAAAAAGAGTCCTCGATCTCGTCTTAGCTCTTCTTCTTCCAATTTGGAACAATTTGCCAATAAGGATTCATTCTGCCAGCGGTTATAACTCGCCATTGCTTTGCAGTATTCCAAATCGATCATGGTTCAGGTCTCCTGTGTCTTAGGACCTGGTCAATCGTTTTCCTTTTCCCTAAGATTCGGAGGAAAATGCACATCCTGATACCGTCAAAAAAGTAAGAGATCATGGAATCTAGCTCTTTTCCAGGGTTTCCGGAATTTTCAGGCAGCTTGACACTCCGCCTAGCAATTCTAAACCAAGAAGAAAGAAGGAATCTACAGTGCCCCCGAAAACGAAAACAGTCGAGTCGGCCTTACCGGCAGTTCCAGCTCCCGCAAACGGATCCCTGGGCCCTATTCATCTCGGAAATCCTGATATTTTTTTCGATCGGGAACTCTCTTGGTTGGACTTCAACACTCGCGTCTTGGAAGAAGCGAGAGACCTGGAAAATCCACTCCTAGAGCGACTGAAATTTCTCTGCATTACTGAAAGCAATCTAGACGAGTTTTATATGGTCCGCGTCGCTGGACTTAGAAATATGCTCCAAGAAGGAAACGACGAAAAAAGTCTAAACGGCCAAAGAGCGTCAGAGATCCTCGGAGAGATTTCCAAGAAGGTGGGCGACTTTGTAGTAGAACAATACAGGATACTTTCTTTGACTCTAGACCAGCTCAAAGAAAACGGAATCCATCTGATTCAAAATCCAAAAGAATTAAATAAATCTGAAATAGAGTACATCCGCCAATACTACACAGAAGATGTTTCTCCGATTTTGACTCCTTTGGCGATTGACCCTGCTCACCCGTTTCCTCATATTCTAAATCGATCCTTGAATCTGGCCATCATTCTAAGCACGGATGATGAAAAGACTGGTATGAAAAAAGATCTCTTTGCGGTCGTGCAAGTTCCTTCGGTGCTTCCTCGATTTTTGCAATTACCTTCAGAAGGAAAACAGAGAAGATTCTTTCCTTTAGAAGAAATCATCAAACTGCATGTAGACGATCTTTTCTACGGAATGGCGGTAAAAGAAATTTATCCTTTCAGAATCATTCGAGATGCAGACATTTCTATCGATGAAGAAGCTTCAGTCAAAGACCTTCTGATCACCATGAAAAAGGAGATTCGAAATCGGATTTGGGGAGACGCTGTCAGAATGGATATTTACGAGGGAACTTCTCCTTTCGTAAAAAGCACTCTTAAGGATCTGTTGGAATTACAGGATCACGAAATATTTCCTGTTCCTTCTCTGCTGAATCTGAACGATACGATGTTCTTTTACGGACTGGAACATACTTCCAAGTTCAAATATCCTTTCTTTCAGCAAAAGCTCACTTTGAAGTATGATTCTCCGGAGAAGATCTTTGAAGCGATCAAAAAGAAAGACCGACTTTTGCATCACCCTTACCAATCTTTTGCTCCGATAGAGGACCTCCTACAAAATGCTAGCGAAGATCCGAAAGTTCTAGGAATCAAAATGACCTTATATAGAACAAGCGGGGATTCTCCGATCATCCAATATTTAGGTCAGGCAGCAGAAAACGGAAAGCAAGTGACAGTGCTCGTCGAACTCAAAGCAAGATTTGACGAAGAAAGAAACATCAAATGGGCCCAGAAACTGGAAGAACGCGGAGTTCACGTGGTGTACGGAGTCGTCGGACTAAAAATCCACTGCAAGATGCTGTTGATTGTGCGCAAAGAAGAGGAGCACCTCATGCGCTATGTTCACCTCGGAACTGGAAACTACAATTCTACGACTTCTAAGTACTACACTGACCTGAGCTTTTTTACGGTGAATAAGGAAATCGCCGAAGACGTATCAACAATCTTTAATACGATCACTAGCTACGCAAAAATGCCTAGGCTGCACAAACTGGCAGCTTCTCCACACAATCTAAAGTCAGTATTTTTAGGTCTGATCGAAAACGAAACTGAGAATGCAAAGGCTGGCAAACCTGCTAGAATTATTTTCAAGATGAACAGTTTAGTGGATCCGCATCTGATTCTCGCAATGTATAACGCGAGTCAGGCGGGTGTAAAAGTAGAATTGATCATCAGAGGAATCTGTTGTCTCAAACCAGGCCTGCCCGGAATTTCGGAAAATATCACCGTGCAATCCATCGTAGGCAGATTTTTGGAACATACCAGAATCTACTTCTTTGAATCCGGAGGCGAAGAAAGTATTTTCCTAGCTTCTGCGGATTGTATGCCTAGAAATTTTGAAAGAAGGATCGAAGTCCTGTTTCCCATTTTGGATGCCAAGAACAAAGACAGAATTAAGAAAATTTTAGACGTCCAGCTGAGGGATAATGTAAAGGCGAGATTTTTGCACCCGAACGGACAGTACATGAAGAAAGTCCGTACTCCGGACGACAAAGCAGTGGACTCTCAAATCGAAAGAATGAACTTTGCGGAATAACCTGAACGATGAGCAACTTGACGGAAGAAAAACGGACTCGCTTAAAATCAATACTCGGAGAAGAAAAAGTATTCTTTCGAGACGAAGATAAAATGGACTCGGCGACCTTCCTTTCCTACGGATTGGATCGTACAAAAACATATTCTCCTGATTTCGATATCCTGGCTTTTCCTAGAAACACCAAAGAAGTTTCGGAAATATTAAAATTTGCTTATGAAACTGATATGAAAGTAGTTCCTTCCGGAGGAAGAACCGGATACGCAGGAGGAGCCGTAGCAAAAGAGAGGGAGATTGTTGTATCCCTTTCCAAAATGGATCAAGTTCTGGACTTTGATCCTTTCTTTGCTTCCATCAAAGTCCAGGCAGGAATGATCACAAAGAACTTGCATAAGGAAGTAGAAGAACGCGGGTTTTATTTTCCAGTGGATTTTTCAGCAACTGGGTCTTCTCATATCGGAGGAAATATAGCAACCAATGCCGGCGGAGTTCGCGTAGTCCATTATGGTCTGATTCGCCAATGGGTTCTAGGTCTTACCGTGGTCACCGGAACCGGAGAAATTTTGGAATTCAACGGTGAAATTCTAAAGAACAATACAGGATACGATCTTAAACAACTGTTTATCGGCTCCGAAGGTACACTCGGCATTATCACCGAATGCACTCTGAAATTAACCAAAAAACCTTTGGACCACAGGGTTCTATTTACTGCGGTTCCGGATTATCCTTCTATATTAGAATTATTTAAAGAAACTCACAATGTTCGGGTCCCTCTACTTGCCTTCGAATTTCTGACCAGGTATTGCCTGGATAAGGTAATAGATCACTTGCACGTTCCTGATCCATTTTCGGAGTCTAGTCCTTATTATGTTTTAATGGAATTTGAAATTGGGGAAACTTCCGACGAGGAAAAACTCTTCGGATTCCTGGAAACGATCCTTGAGAAAGGATACGTAACCGATGGAAGCCTAGCGCAAAATTCCAGACAGGCCGAAACATTCTGGAAGTATCGCGAAGGAATTAGCGAATCTATTTCGTTGGATTATACGGTTCACAAAAACGATATCTCTCTTCCTCTTAGAAACATGAATCCGTTTTTGGAAGACCTGATGGCCTTATTGGGAAAAGAGTATCCTGATTTTGAAGTCGCGTTGTTCGGACATATCGGAGACGGAAATCTACACTTGAACATGATAAAGCCTTCCAATCTTGCAGATAAGGACTTCTTTGCTAAATGCAAGGAAGTGGATCCTCACATGTTTGCACTTTTGCAAAAGCACCACGGATCTATTAGTGCAGAACACGGAATCGGACTTTTGAAAAAAGAATTTTTGCATTTTTCTAGATCCAGCGCAGAAATAGAAATCATGCGAAAGATTAAACAGTCTCTAGATCCAAAAAACATATTAAATCCGGGTAAAATACTTCCTTGAGTCTTCGACTTGCTGCCATGCCGAAAGAATTTTTCAAAGGATTCACCGTACTGAGTTGGATCGTATTCGCCGCTTTGCAGTATAACGATCCGGATCCTTATCTTTGGATGCCTGCTTATCTCAGCGTTTCGTTTTTATATGCCTCTTCCTGGGTTTCGCTATTCCGATCGCCTGTATGGGAACGCAGGCTCAGAATATTTTCCTTATCTTTAGCAGCAGTTTTTTTGGCTTGGGGGATAACAACATTTTTGGTCAATCCGATCGCAGACTTTGATTCGGAAACATTCCGAGAAAGTCTAGGACTGACCTTAAGCTCGATTTGGTGCTTGATCTATCCCCTCCTAGCAAAAACGAAAAAGGGAAATTGAAGTGAAATCCTATTTGATCACCCGAATCGTATATTATCTTTTGAAACTCATTTATTTTTCCATTCGCTGGAAATTGGAAGATCCGCCACAAAAGACCGCAGAGTTTCTTAAGGCCCGCAAGGGCTTTCTTGTAGCGTTGTGGCATTACGAGATCTTTACGATGATCTATGTGATCGCATATTCCCTCCAAAAAAAGTTCAAACTGAAAATTGTACCGCTTGCCTCTCAATCCGAAGACGCGGAGATGTTGGTCAAAATATTAGATTCTTTTAAAATACATACAAAAAGAGGTTCGAGTAAACGAGGAGGAGCTGCAGGATTGAAAGCGCTGGTCAAGGAAGCCATGTCTGGCAGCGTTTCTTTGATTACACCGGATGGTCCAACGGGTCCAGCGCTCGAACTAAAATTAGGAGTCGTAACCTTAGGTTCCTTGACCGGGTATCCAATCATTTCCTATACCGCTCAGATAGATCGGTACTGGACTTTGAAAAGCTGGGACAGGGTCCGAATTCCAAAACCTTTCGCAAAAGTTACATTCAAATTTTCTGAACCGTTTTACGTGCCGAAGCTAAAGGGTGAGAAAGATACGGAAAAATGGAGAAAGAAACTGGAAACGTTTATGCTTTCCCATTCCGGTATATCTTTTCCAGAGGCAGAAGATTTAAGAGAAGAAGTCAGGTTGCACAAGGAAATGCGAATGCATCGAAATGCGTCAAAACTTGGATCTGTAGAAACTCCAGTGAACGATAAAAATTCTAGAAAGCAACAGATATAAAGTTTCTCCGTAGGATCTTTCATTAGGATCCGTGATTGCTTCAAAAGAACTAATCAGTTCTCTTAATATTTCTCTTTCACCAGGATCCGAAATCAAGTTCAGATCGATCGACTGAAGATCTTCGTCTTGCGGGAACATCAGACCGTTGGCTTCGAGCAAAGTTTCTAAAAGCTTTTCTCCTTCGATTACGATTGAATCCGAAGTTTTGTCCGGAGTTTCCGGTCCTTCGATCAGACTATAAATTCCGTCCGCGAGCTCTAAAATCAACTCACCAAGAACCATATCGTCTCCGGAATTAAAACTCTCGGAGATAAGATCATACCTTTCTTTTAACAGACTTCTTACTTTTAGAAACGATTCGGCTGCATAACGCATCTCAACTTCGTCCATCGCTTCTTCGAATCCCTGCAGCCAATCCGGCCCCGTCGGATTAAAATCTCCCCAATTCGCCCATAGTGATTCACTAGCGATAAATACCTGATCTGCAGTGGTTCCAATATGTTGATAGGTATTAACTACTTGCGCCAGTTTTCCGACTGCTTCAGACCAATCGGTTTCACGACGATTGGTCTCCATGTTCATAGACATATCCATATCATAACCTTATATAAACAAAGGGAAAAGCACGATTCCTAGGAACTTGTTCCAAACTTAACTTTTATACCTAAGGACGTATCCTTAGATACAACGATTGATTTACATGACTACAATCGAGCGTTAAATATTTTGCACGTAATTCGTTTATTAATACTGAAAATATTTTAAATGTTATTTAACCGAATCCAAACTCTGAGCAAAAAATTCTATGCTTCGCAAAACAACTTGTGCTGCAAAAATCAACAATTCTTAATTTAGAATCATTACAACCACTGATTCATAATCTCGGAGACTTCACTTGCCTTTTCCACATGAAGAGCGTGCTTTGCTCCTTTGATCCAGGATATCTTACTTTTCTTTAAATACGATGAAAGCTTTCGAATCATTTTCGGTTCCGTAATCGGATCGTCTTCTCCGGAAATAATGAGAGTTTTTAATTTGATGTCGGATAATCTTTTCCCTGGAAATATCTCTTTCTCTCTGTCTAGTGTATTAATTGTCAGATAATGGTGAGCTGTATTATTCCAGACTGATAGTAATGCCTTCTTGGCAAAGCCGCCCAAACTAGGAGCAGATTCATAATAAAGCGCTGCCAGTAATTTCTCGATCTCTTTGGAGGTTTGAGGAAACAAGAGAGCCCTCATCTCGTCTCGTCTTGGATGTGGAATTCCTCCAGGCGCTAACAGTACTAATTTTTGAATCCGTTCTTCCACTTCCTTATCTCTTAATGCAATATGCATTGCGATAAGTGCGCCCATCGAGTGCCCTCCCAGAACTACATCTTTTAAATCCAAAGACCGGATCAGTGAGTATACTAAATGGGCAAAAATATCCACTTGGTAGAGATAACGAACTGCGGGCAATTTGCTCCAACCGAATCCGGGAACATCCACGAGATACAAGTCATAATCCTTGCGAAGAGTCGGACATAGTTTCCGAAATCCGGAGGCCGAATCTAAAAGACCGGGAATCAAGAACAGAGTTTTACGTTTAGCTGCATTTGAGTTGGACGATCGTTTTAAATAGAAGATCTTATGGCCACCTAGATCGTGAAAAAACTTATGGAAGCCCAACTCCTTCTCCATAAATCTAATTTTCTGCCTTGTATACTTCCAGAGAAATAGTTGGTAGATCTGCTTCATATTTGCACATCTAACTAGAAGCTTGAGGCAGATCATCTAAGAATCGGAGAACGTACCAATTTTTGAAAGGACCTGCGCGTTTTGAATAAGTATCGACATATACAAGAGAGAAGAAAAAATCTCTCCGATTCATGCAGAATAAGGACCTCCTTCAAATTCTGGAGACTGCGTTTTTTCCTTCTCACGAAGGTATGCTCGCACTAGAACCTCATACTTATAGAATTCTAAAATCAAATCCCACAGCTCGACAAATTTTGGGATATTCTAAGGAAGAACTGGAGAATCTATCGCTCCACCATCTACTTTCCAGACCGGAGAGAATTCTTGATATATCTCCTGGTCCGGAGGAACTCGGCATTTCCCTCCTATGGAATCTGAGAAGAAAAGACGGCACAAAGCTGCTCGCAGAATTTGCGATCAACACCTTAGGTGGAGTCCAAAACTCGCCTTTAATCTTTCATATCTACCGCAGGTCAGAACTGCGCGAAGCGGAACTAAGACTCTACTATCTTCAAAGTATACTAAGAACACTTCGCTTATTAAAATTGAATCTGAGATCGATCCGAATGAATTCAGAATCGACCCTGTTTCAAAAAATCTGCGATACTCTTAAGGAAAATCCTCACTATAGTCTGGTCTGGTGCTTTTACGTGAGAAAAGACGGATCCGAAAAAGTACTGACTCAATCTGATCTGAGCACCAAGTGGAGAGAAAAAATCGAAGCTGCCTGGAACGACAAATCTATCGCTTGCCCTCTCAGAAGCCTGATTTCCGAGAAGGAGCAGTTTGTTATACACGAATTCGGGAGCGGCAATTTTCCGAGATGGGAAGAGGAACTTGGAGATCACGATTTTAGACGTTCTTTAAGTTTGATCGTAAAGGAAGAGGGAAAAATCGTCGGGGGCGTAGAAATCCTTTCTAAAGAAAACATGTCCTTTGATTCCGGAGAGAATTATCTATATTACGAAATTCTTGAGGACTTATTGTCTTCTCTTCAAAATCTCCGAATCGAGAGACAAAAAAGAGAGACCGCAAAATTGCTCCAGTTCCAGAGTGCTCTACTCAATTCTCTAGAGGTGCCTCTACTTTCCACGGATGACGAAGGATTCATTACTTACGCGAACAAAAATATCGCCGGACTATTGCACATGAACCGAGAGGAAATCACCGGTTCCCAAGTGAGAGATCTTTTAGATCTAGATCCAGAAGCAATGGATAAAATTCTTTTAGGATCTAGAGCCGAAATCAAACTTTCTTTTTCCGGAGCAAAGCAAGTTCCTTTTTTATTGGCTTCTTCTTCGTTAAAGGATGATTATGGAAATAGAATCGGCACTATATTACTTCTCTTGGATATTACCGAACAAAAAAAGAACGAAGAACTGATTCGGGCCTCAGAGCTTAAATTGCGAAATCTCTTCGCATCAATGAATAACGGAATCGTAATACTTGCTCCGGACGGAAAAGTGCTCGAAGTAGCTCCCATTCTAAAATTTTACTTATTTCAATTCTTAAATGTGGAACCGGGAGATCCTTTTCCCGAACTATTTCCGGAAGACACGAAAAAAGGGATCCTCGAGAAATTGGGAGAATGCGTGAGAACCCAAAGAGCAACGTATTTAGATTTCTCTATGGCGCTGTTAGGAGACGAAGATAGTTTTTTCTCTGTAAAATTTCTACCACTTAAGAAATACCAAGAACACCATATTGCTGCAATGCTCGTCTTTTCCGATGTGACGCAAACCAAGCTCTTGGATCGTCAATTATACGAGACTGCAAAATTCTTATCGATCGGAGAAATTGCTGCCGGAATTGCTCATGAAGTGAACAATCCGCTTCAATCTAGCTTGCTTTATTTGGAAGATCTTTTGGATCACGAAGACCCTGATCCAGCAGAACGAAAGAAAGTATACAAGCGAATCGAAGGCGCGGCAATTCGAATCAGAGATCTGATCAAGGGTTTGCTAGATCTAGGAAGAAGCACTCCTCAAAAGAAAGAATTAGTTTCTCCCTATTTTATTCTACTAAGGGCTTGCGAATTGATAGAGGTCAGTTGCAGAAAACAAGGCATCGAATTAAAAAGGACGACTAGTCCCGAACTTCCTCAAATCTATGTTGCTTGGCAGGAAATAGAACAGGTGCTGATTAACTGTCTAGTAAATGCCGTAAATGCGATTTCAGAGATGGAACATAAACCTGCATTCCCTTTTATTCAAGTCTCGGTAAGAAAGGAATTGTATTTGAATGGAGAAACTGTCAGCTTTACCATCCAGGATAATGGTCCAGGCATGAACTCCGAAGTCGCAGAAAAAGCATTTCTTCCGCTTTTTACTACAAGAAGGGGAAGACAAGGAACAGGTTTGGGGCTTACCATCTCTCAAAGGATCGTTGCAAATCATGGTGGGACGATTCAACTGGAGACAAATCCCGGTTACGGAACCAAGATCACAATCCGCATTCCCGTAGGAAAAGTACTCGTACAATAAAATTGGAAATTATGGCTGCCGATCAACCGAGTGTTCTTGTAATAGATGACGAAGCAGAAATACGAACTGCTCTCGAACGCGTAATCTCAAGAGAAGGCTATTCCGTATTCGTAGCGGAAGATTTCGATTCAGCGATGAGAATCGTTCACGAAAATTCAGTAGATATCGTGATTTCAGATATTCTAATGGGTGGCAAAGACGGAATCGAAGTCACAAAAGAAATTAAGAAATACAACTCAAACATTCCAGTGATTCTTATCACCGGTAACCCGCAATTAGAAACTGCGGAAGAAGCTTTAAGAACAAGAGCTTTCGATTATATTTCCAAGCCAGTCACTCGACAAAACCTGCTCGTCGTTTTGGAAAATGCTAGAAAAGAAAAAGAAGATAAAGACCGCAAATCCAGAAGGATCATGCAGACTGTAAGAGAGAAAACTCATCTCGCTCAGCAGTTTAAAGATTTAAATTTTAGAAATTCATTAATCCTGGAGTCAACTGGAGATTGCGTTATCACCTTGGACGAATCTCTGATCATACGCTGGGTCAATGAATCCACCTGCAGACATTTTCACTACAGGGAGAACGAGATCATCGGACAAGATGTTTCCATTCTAATACCTGAGCCAAAGAGAGAAGCTTATACTGAGAAAGTAAATTCTCTGATCGCCAGAAAGCATGACCGCCAGATCGCGAGATTACATAACGCGGAACTCATGAATAAAAAAGGAGAGGTCCGCACTTTCGATATATCAGTTTGTCGTTATATGATCGGAGGAAGGGCCTACTACACTGGAATTGCAAGAGACATTACTCAAAAGCTTTTGATTTCAGAAAAATTGATTGATGCAGAAAGAAGAGCCTTCCTTACAACGATCGCCTCGAGTATCGGTCACGAAATCAATAATGCCTTAACTGCAATCCAAGGATTCATCGAAGTAGCAAGATTACCCGATTCAGATGAAGCCCTGAAGGATAAAGCTATTCAAGTGACCTGGAACCAGATCACTAAACTGAAAAATCTTACTTTCAACCTACTTCAGCTAGGAAAACCGGGAGATATCGGAAAAGATAGGGAAGTACTAGACCTAAACGAAGTAATCGAGTCAGTAATAGAAGTTTTTAGAAAAGCATCTAGATTAAAAAACTGTGAAATAACCTTCGAAAAACCCAGGGAAAAGGTTCAGGTTTATTCAAATTCAGATCAACTCAGTCTGCTACTATCAAATATCGTTCTAAACTCCGCGGACGCTACCCAGAACAAAGGAAATATTCAGATTTCCTTAACCGAAAGGAACCATCACCCCGTACTCAAAATCAAAGATAACGGTGTCGGAATGAGTCCAGAGGTTCAGAAAAAAATCTTTCAGCCTTATTTTACTACGAAAAAAACCGGGCAGGGAACCGGACTCGGGATGTTTGTCGCCAAGGAAATTGCCGATCTATTCGGAATCCGAATCGAAATCGACTCAGAGTTGGACAAGGGAACTGAATTCCGCTTGGTCTTTCCGGATAAGCTGCCGAACTAGTCTCGGCGATGTCTTTTTCACTAGGAGAAATAGAACAAAAATTTGTCACTCTGGACGGCGAAGTTCCGAACAGAATTGAAGCGCTTACTCCAGAAGCATCCGCTAGGCGTTACTTCAGAATTTATTATCCAAAACGGAAACTTATCTTAAGCAAGGATGTGCAGTACCAGCACGACTATGTGGAAGTCTCCAAGTTTCTCCAAAAAAACCACATATCTGTACCGCAAATCATTAAGACAGACGAATCGAATCACTTAATGCTACTTTCCGATGCCGGAGAAAAAGACCTAACTTCTGTCTCCGACGATTCGCAATATCGTGATTATCTAATGGACTTGATACAGACAATCGCTCGCATGCAGGAGCTCCAACCAGAGGAGCCAGTAATAAATAGATTGTTCGATTACGAAAAGTTAAATTATGAAAATCAGTTTACTCTTTCTGCGTTCGATCGGTTCTCCAAGAGATTTAATATAGAAATCGTCCTCAGGCCCGAAGTAAAAATATTTATGGAAGAAGCCTCGGCGTATCTGGGACAATATCCGGTCAAAGTCTTTTGCCATCGAGACTACCATTCTAGAAATATACTTTTATCCGATGAGGGAAAACTTACTTTGATCGATTTTCAGGACGCAAGAATGGGAACTCCTTTTTACGATCTGGCTAGCCTTCTCTACGACGCGTACCGTCCTATACCATTTTCGATGCGCCAAGGATTGTATTTGCATTTCCAACGATTCCTTGACCCTAACCTTCCCAAAGCAAAAGAGTGCTTTTATTTGCAATGCTTACAAAGGTCTTACAAAGCGTTAGGTTCCTACTTTATGCTGGTTACTGATAAAGGTTTTGATAAGTATAGAATCAGCCTTTTAAATTGCCTGGAAAATTTGCTCGAAATCGTTCAGGTAGGATTATTTCCTGACCATCTTTTCGTATTCTTTCATTTGCTTCGAAAGGAGTTAATGAATGACAAAGACTTTATGAGTTTGGTAGAGAGCTGAAACAGTTTTGAAAAAGAAAGTGTTCTTACCTTGCGCCGGATTTGGAACCAGAATGCGCGAACTCACTAATGACACCCCCAAGCCTTTACTTTTAGTACATCATGTTCCTTTAATATACTATTCTCTGTTTCTAGCTAACAAGTGGGGAATGACAGAAGCGACCGTCAACGTTCATCATTTGAAAGAAAAATTCTCTGGAGAGTTTGAAAAGTTCTCTCTCTTTCCGATTCATGTTTCTGAGGAAATTCCGGAGATATTAGGAACCGCTGGCGGACTCAGGACTGCAATCGAAAGATTCGGCTCTCTGAACGATGAATATTTGATCATCAATCCGGATTTTATCTTATTGCCTGAGAAGGATTTCAATCCTTGGCCTAGCGACGAAGAAAGAGAAAAATTCGACTGCATTTTGTATCTCGGCCTTTTATCGAATAAAGACAATTACACTGGGCTCTCGCTTTCGGATGGAAAAGTCAATTTTTTGCAAACAGGGAAATATTTCTATCTGGGTCTTGCTTGGATCAGAGCCTCGATCCTTTCCGACTTAGAGGTGAACCGAAGCTACGATCTGGCCGACATATTCCGCGAACTGTCCGCCAAATCTAAGTTAGGTGGAAAGGTTTTCCCCGGTGAATTCATAGATCTCGGAGAAAAGGAACCTTATTTGCTTCACAAGGATACTGATTTTGGAATCCAGTACGGACCAGAGTGGACCGCCTATCTAGATATAACTGGAAAGACACCAGGCGCAAATTCCTAGGTCTCTAGATAAATGCTCTGCGTGTTTTAAGTTCACATCTTCCGGAACTTTCGGGAAAAATATTCTATCGTCTACTACTCTGCCGCAATAGTTGCATTTGGAAGTCTTCCAAGATGGTTCCGTTTCCTTCTCGTGAAAATCGGGAAAAGGTCGAATGTCCTCGTCGTGCAGTAGTTTTTCGCGAATCGACTCGAATCCCTCATCGAACGGAAGTTCGACTCTGAAAACATGCTCGCCTCCAGAAGTTTCAAATCGAATTAAGCTAGGGTGAATTCCAATATCACGAAATTGTAAAAAGGCAAGTGCAATGCCTAACTCTTTTCCCTCTTCGTCAAAAGGATAGTCTTCAAAATATTCGGACACATCCAGGTAACTCTTTGCTCTGGACAAATACTCGGTTAAATCCTCCTCGGATTCGTCGGGAATTATTGCATTATTTGCAATTTCAATAGAGATAGAACCAGGACCGTGAAATATCGTAGTTCTCAAGAAAAAACCTTTTTCTTTTAATTCAGCTCTAAATTTATTCGGGGAAGAAAAATCCCATTGAGAAATGAACTGATCTTCCTTTCCGGATAGGTCGCTTCCATCAGCCGCGTCCCAACCGTTTTGCAGGAAAAAGAAGTTCCTACAATTCTCCCTATGGGAGCGATCCATTAATGCGAATAACAAAGATAATGCGGGAGGAAGAAGGTCCGTCTTTTTGTAATAATCAAGACAGAATCTGAGGTAGTTTTCCAAGTTGGATTGATAGCAGGAAGTAAGCACAACTCCGTGGAGTATGATTCGCTTTCCTGCATCCATTGCTTGGATGAGTTGGTTCCATTTTCCGAATTCGAGATTCATCCGCTTGATGGGGAAGAATCCCTTTTTAATGATCGGACGTTGGAACTCCTATGTCCGCTTTTTTTCCTAAGAGTTAATTCTTTTTCTTGCGGAGCTCGATCACCTTCTGCAATTCCTTGCGAAAAGAATAATCCAACCTACCCATCAATAGCCGCAGACCCTGCAAAATCGTGTCCGGCCTCGGGGGATCTCCTGGAATATAAAGGTCAGGCTCCCTAGGGACAATTCCCCGCTCAAAAGAACCTCCCGAGATCGCTTCGGTACCACAAGCGACTAAAGCCTTCGGATCCGGCATAGTGTCCCAGGCTTTTGCGAGCGGACCCCTCATTCCGTCACTCACTGGACCGGAATACAGCAACACATCCGCGTGCTTCGGTGATGCCACAGAGCGGACTCCCTCAGATTCAGAATCGAATACGTTGTTAAAGCTCGCATTCAACTCCGCCTCTACCGTGTTATTGCCGCAAGCAGCTACTTCACGATAATTTAATCCTTTTCTGTGAGTTAATTTTTTGAATTCTTCTCTTCGTTCTAATCTTTCCTGCTTCGTTTCTTGTACTTCGAAAGGATTCGTACGCAGCGGCTTGCTCGGATTTTCCTGTATTACACCGTTTTCATATTCCACTACAAGCTCTTCTCTATCTAACGTAAAAGCGTAAATCAATCCAGAATTCTCTAATATAGCATTCGGGCAAATCTCCACACAGAGCCCGCATTGCAAACAAGCTCCGTAGTCGAAAACGAGTTTGGACTTCGATTGGGAACCGTTGAGAGCTATCGCTTTTGTAGGGCAATAACTAACGCACTCACTGCAACCTTCACAAGATCCGTTTTTTACCGGAACCGGAACGCCTCTCGCCTTTCCGTGAACAGGTGTCGGCTTTTTGTAGTTTAAAGTAGCCGGCTTTTTGAAAAAGTTTACGATTTCATAAATTGCCATTAAAGATCCACCCCAACATAGCTCAAATTGAAGGATTTGTTGTTCAGAGGAAAGTCACCGACAAGCTCACCTCGAATCGCGATTTCTAGTGCGTGCCAGTTCAGAACGCTCGGGTCGCGTATATACGCTTCCTTTATTGTTCCGTTTTGATTGAGCAAGAGCGCGACCAAATTCGAACCTCTCCATCCCTCTACACCCGCGTAAAAAGGTCCTGATCCTTTTACCTCTGGCTTTTCTTTTAATACCCTAAAAGCACCTTTGCCGGACGCATCCAAATTCAATGTTTCGATTACCTGTAGCAGCCAATGAGAACTTGCCTGAAATTCCAGGAACCGAAGATAGAACCGAGACCATGCGTCTCCGTGAAACGAAGCAGGATCATGATCCAATTGTAAAGGTTCCTTTGCGTGCGAATAAAGAGGCTGGCCGTATCTTAGATCCAGTTTCATTCCTGTCGCACGACATGCCATACCGATGACACCGTTTGTATATGCTTGCGTAGTTCTTAATATTCCGCAGTTCTGCAACCTTTCTCTGATCGTGGAATCCCTGGCGGCTTTACCGAAGTGAATTTCAATCTTTCGTAATAGAGCGACCAACTTTTTCTTGATGTCTTTTAGATCCGAGGCTACCAACTTAGGATTTGCCCTGACTTCTCCTGGATAAAGCGCACCCTTGCCCATGCGATTTCCTACCAGTGTCTCCATGAAACCTAGAGGAACTCCCCTATCTGTTGAACAAACTCCGAGTAATGGATAATAGCCAATGTCCCCAGCGATAGCTCCCATATCACCGATGTGAACCGCAATCCTTTCTACCTCGAGCAGGACCATCCTCCAGAGCTCCACATCCGGAGAAACCTTCCATTGGAATGCCGACTCGAAAGCTTTGGAGAAGGCATAGGAGTACGCGACTGTTGAATCACCTGAGATGGTTTCCGCAATCGCCATGGCTCTTATCGGATCGCATCCAACAAGTTTAGATAATATTCCTCGTTTTTGAAAACCGAGTCGGATCTCCAAGTTTTGGATCTGTTCTCCATTGACTACGAACCTAAAATGTCCAGGCTCAATCACTCCGGCATGAATCGGTCCGACCGCGTGGCTGTAACATCCCTCCAAAATCGGAATCTTAAGCCCGGAATATTTCAATCCTCTCAAAGTTCCTTGTTTATAAAGTCTAGATACATAAGCTTCTCTTTTCAGAGACAAGTATTCTCTTGCATCCCGGTCAGTATAATCTTCGGGTAGCTCAGAAGTACCCAAAGAGTGTCTCAATAACCAAAGAGGATACTTTCGATCCATCAGCATATTTAGCAGATCCGAAACACCTTTCTTTTGGGTCTCCATAAAGAGATTGCTCTGGGAGATCTTAAATACGTAATAATCTGTGCCCTGAGCAGGATAAAATAATCCTGTAGCAATCTTACTTTTTCGATCAGCCATGAATCCAACCTCCTTGCGTCAATCCCCAGAATCCTAGGAAACCTAGGGCAATCAGTATGAACAAAAGCACAGTCGTGATAACGAATCGAATATTCACGTTATTGCGAATATCTTTATAGACTTTTCTATGAGGTAAATTTAATAAAGGAAGCAACCTACCGAATATGACCGCAAAGAAAATCAGACCTAGTCCCGGAACCACTAAAGGCCAGAAGTATCCGTTATCCAACCCAAGCTTTACTAATAAAAGGTCCGTAAAGAAGACCGGCGAGATGGGCAAAGTGAATGCCGCGCATACCGCAGCAAGCATGAGAAATGTCGTAAACCTATGAATCCCTCTCCCTCCCAGTATTTGGTCCAAAAATCTGTGCCCACCGTCCATCCTCAAAATACCCAATGACGAAAATAAGAACCCTTTTAGGGCAAGATTGACTGCTTGCAGAAAAAAGAATATTTCATTAGAAGGACGAAACCATAAGAAGACCGCGATCGCACCGCTATGAAAAAGGGCTACCTTTGCGGTCATCCTTCGAACATCTTGCAATTGATAAACGGTCCAAATGCTATACAAAATCGTAATAATCCCCGAAATCAAAAATACGTTAGACGGTTTTATGAATTTCGGAGAAAGCATTGCATCCATCTCCAAGAGAGGACGTAGAGCAAAACTTACCGCAACCGGAATAAATGCTGCGATCAAACCAGAAATTTGGCTGGAACTTTCGGCATATGTATCTCCAACCCAAAACAGATTCGGAAACAAACCTAATTTCGCGGAATAGCCAAAGATCGCGAGCCAGAGTCCGATTTGCACTATAAAGTTATCATGCGCACCGATAGTAGCCAATAGTACAGTCGAATCCATGGATATTGCATTTTGATTTCCAAAAGAAATGAGGATCAATCCAATGAAGGCAATACCCAATCCGTAAGAGTTCAAAAGCAGGAATTTCCAAGCGGCTTCGACGGACTTGCTAGATCCATTGGATGCGACTAGCAAGGCGCCAAATAAGGTGCTCGTTTCTATCAAGACCCACTGAAAAGTCAGATCAGTAACTCTTAACGAAAACAGCAATACTGCGCAAAACATCAGCATTACTAAGGTCCATACGATGCTGTTTTCCTGATTTTTGGTATGAGCAATAAGAAAACTCAGGGACAGTAACCCACCTACAGCTAACGCAACGTAGATTAGAATTTCATAAGTCATCTACAATTTCTCCATCTTGAACAGGGGGTACCAATTGAGCGTGTTTCCGCGGATCCGTCCTAATTCGAATAGCGGCGGCAGAAACGATTACGAGTAATGCGTCGACGAAGGCTCCCAACTCGACTCCGAAAGGAAGACCGCCGTGCAACAGTAGTGTCAGCAAGAAGGTTCCATTCTCGAAAATTACAAATCCTGCAACTAGTGCAATCCAATGAGTTCTGACTATGAAAGTAAGAATTCCCACATAGATCAGAAGAAGTACATAAACTACGTCGATACGATGGATTCCCTCGGGGAGTTTTTCAAGGCCCTCTGTAATTCCAACGGCGAATAGAATGCCTGTGATCAAAAAGAACAAAGTTGCGGTAGAGCCAACCCTCGGGTGAGTTCCTTCTCTAACGCGCATTCTATTAGAAACCCAATACAAAACGATCGGGGACAAGAGAATCTTAAAAATTAGGATTAGTCCGATTAATATCCAAGTATGGTATTCCGTGATTTTGTGAACTTGCAAAACAGAAATGGCAAGAAGCATCCCTTGCAGAGTTAAAATCTGCAGCACTCGCTTCAACCTGTTCTCGATGAGAATGACCACACCGGTCAAGAGCAGAAGCAAATAGACTATGTCAAAAAGCATATCAGCACGATTCATAATCATTCGCTCCCTATATATTCAGTTTTAATAATGTTCCCAAAATCAGGATAAACAGGAATGTTAAGCCTAGAGTTTCGGGCACCCAAGTCCATTTTCTACGAACACTCATAGATTCCCAGTATCCGAGGACTCCAAAATAAAAGAGACTTCCAAACAATACCAACAAGTTTTGATATAGTGGCGCCCAAGAATGAAGTTGAGAATGTTCGATTGATAAACGAATCAGAAAGACAACTAAGGCGCAGAATTTATGGAATCCGGCTACTTCAAAAAAAGCGAATGTACGACCGGAAGCTTCCAAAAGCATAGCCTCGTGCACCATCGTCAATTCCAAGTGAGTTCTGGGATCATCAAACGGCGGTTTTTTAACTTCTGCGAGAATCGCTACCGAAGAGGCCGCAAAAAATGCCAGGCCGATGATGATCGAACCTTGTGATAACGGCATTTGCAACTTTGACTGAGCCACGATGATCATCAAAATGATGATGGGCTCCGCAGCGACGGAGAGCAATATCTCCCGGGAACTTCCAAGGCCACCGAAGGAGGTCCCCGTTTCCATCGCAAAAGTCATCAGCGTGATTCTCTGGAGCGCTAGGAAAAATGGAATCAACAAGAAGGGAGCCCATTCGAAAACCGAAATGGAATACAGGATCAAACTCGATACCAAGGCGATCGTAGGAGAAATCTCTGCAAAAATACCGGAGTTTACTCCGTCGACAGGTTTCTTTGAACCCAATCTCATTACGTCAAAAAGTGACTGCAACAGCCTGGGCCCCTTTCTGTTCTGAGCCCTGGCTCTTATTTTTCGAATTATACCCGGGGCTATCGGCGGTAATCCAAGGAATATTAGAATCAGCACGAAAAAGTTTGCGATATCCATTAGCCCGATATTGGAAAGTCGATGTATGATTTCGTTAAAATCCAAGAATTACCTCCAGAACTTCTGCATCGCCATCAAGACAATGGATAATAAAAGGATAATAGAGGAAAATGCTAAATAGTTCGAAACTTCGCCGGAGCTTGTCCAGGACCTCCAATATTTTCCTACGTCCATTACTTTATCCGAATATTTATGAAAGAGAGAATCCACTCTCGCCAAACCTTCCCGATTTACGAAAAACCTTCCGAGAGAGGAATACAACGGCTCAGAGAATATGTGCGAAGGAATAGAAACTTCCTCTCCCTTGTGTTCGCTACCACAGTCCCAAGTACTCCTTTTTTGTATCCTGTGCGAACGCTTTAAGAATATGTAAAGGAAGAGAGACTGAAATAATAAAGACATTACGAACAGAATTTTGAACCAACCCGTGTGGGTCGTTTGGACTCCCCAAGTCAAGTACGCGGTAAGTAGAACAGGCAAGATTAACAAAAGAATTAGCAAGGATAGCAATGCTGTTTTTACTGTAGTCGGAACCGTGTGAGAGCCGTGCTTTTCTACCCAAGCTCTCAAAGCAGGAGAGGGCATCGAGAGCACGGTAGGCAAATAAATTCTTACGTGTGCCAACCCGCCCACGACCATTCCGATTAATAGTACCACAAAGCCAGGTAGGTATGCCGCGGCTTGAGCACCTCCCAGATCCGTAACCTGAGCCAAAAGATAGAAGAAGGTGACTTCTGTCAAGAAGCCGAGACTTCCAGGGACTAAAGCAAAACTGAATGTTCCCATCCCGAGCAATAGAGAAGGCAATCCACTTAATCTTCCGACACCACGAAGTTTATCCAGCCTGGTGCTTCCGCCCAATCTGCAAAGATAACCGAATGCAAGAAATTGGTACAATTTGGAAACACTATGGTGAACCATTCCGATATAGAATAGAATCTTAAAGCCGTTTCCAATCGAAGCGAGCGTAGGATCTGAACTGGTGGTCCATTCCGAAGCCAAAAAGAGACAAAGCCAGAGAAAGTTCAGATTTTCCACAGTGGAATATGCGAGCGCCTTCTTTGCATCCCTATGAAAAAAGGAAACAATACCGCTAAAAAAAACCCCGATCCCGGCCAAGGGAATGAGAAATTTCCCTAGGCCGAGATCAGCCCAAACCGGGGTTACGTTAGTTGCAAATAGGAGCAAAGGTAAGTTATCCATTAATCCGGAAAAGGCTGCAGCTAAATGTGCTGGAGCTCCTCCGTTGGCTTCCGGAAGCCAAAAGTGAAATCCAAAGAAAGCGGCTTTCACAAGTAAACCGACGATCAGAAATAAAGTGCCGGTAGTTCCCGTAGGTAGGTACACCCAAACTGCAAGACAAAGCATACTGAGCCCGCTCGCGATAAACAATGCCACAGTAGATTTTACTGATTTATGCCCGAGATTGTGCCCGGAGTGAATTCCGAGTGTACCATAGGTAGCGGTTTCCCAAAAAATCCACAACCAATGAGACTTGCCGGACAGGTAGGAACCGGCAAGTCCTCCGAAGAATATTAAATAACCGAAAAGTATCCAGCCACGATTCCTATATTCATATCCATAAACATAGTGAATCAATATAGACCCGCAAACGAATTGCAGACCGAGTCCGACGAGCAGCGGAAACTGTGACTGGCCAGGCATCAATTTGCCGGGGTCAAGAAATAGTAAAGGTATTGCCAAGAATAACGAGGCAATGGTCTGGAAAAGGATCATTCAGAACCCCTATTTGACTAGAGTCGCTTAATAACTAAAATTGTTAAGGATGTGTTAGACGGTGGAAGGAGGAGGGATATTCAGCAGATACTGCGCCAATAATTTACAGAACTGATATTGAAACCTATCCTGGTGGGAAGGGTAAAAACCAACGAAACCTGGTCTAAGTATTTTTTCCAAGGACAGGAATTGAAACAAGAGCTCCGTAGATTCGGAAGCTTCTGCCAAATTGCTGTCTTCTTGGTATTCGGTTTCGATCCCAGTGATGATTTGTTTTGGTTGGGATTTCTTCCCGGGATAAGGGCTGTAAAAAGATGAATGTAGGAAAAATGCAAGAGTAGAAAGAGCTAGAACCGAAGCGATCGATCGAATGCCCTTACCTTTTACAACCATACATCCCTATCCAGAACCCAAAAGGCCCCTTGTCAAGCTTTTCAGGAAACTTTTAAATTATTAGAAGAATCCGTAATACGGATTATGACGGACTCAAAGACCTTTATCTTTCAATCGATTTCTTAATTCTTCCAAGCCTGGTTTTCCCAAAAGTGCAAACATGTTTTGCTTATATGCCTCCACCCCAGGTTGATCAAACGGATTTACACCTAACATGTATCCGGAGATCCCGCAAGCAAATTGAAAGAAATACATCAAATGGCCTATGCCCTTTGGTCCTATCTCTGAGAAAGAAATTTCTAAACAAGGGACTCCTCCTTCAGAGTGTGCGGCGAGTGTACCGATCATAGCTTCTCTGTTGATTTCGGAGATGTCCCTTCCCGCGACGAAATTAATTCCATCCAAATCCTGCGGATCAAAAGGTACTTTCAAATTGGAATTGGTTCTATCTGGGTGTAGCATCGTTTCAAAAATTTTCCTCTCTCCATCCTGCAGATATTGACCCATAGAATGCAAATCGGTTGTTAAATGAACTCCGGCAGGGAAGATTCCTTTTCCGTCTTTACCTTCGCTCTCACCATAAAGCTGTTTCCACCATTCAGTAAACGTATCTAGGTTCGAAGAAAAATTTGCGAGCACTTCCAGCAATCTTCCATTTCGATAGAAATGATTTCTTAATACTGCATATTTACACGCTACATTATTCCGGGGATCTTTTTCTTTTAGGAGCGCTTCGCATCCTTCTTGAAACCCTTTTAGAAACTGCGAAATGTCTATACCCGCGAGAGAAACCGGAAGCAAGCCCACGGGAGTAAGGACGGAATATCTTCCTCCTATATCATCCGGAATCGAAAAAGTGACAAACCCAAGTTGCTCCGACATTTTCCGTAATGCACCCTTTGTGGAGTCAGTGGTCGCGATGACTCTATCCTTGGCTTTTTCTCCGTATTTCTTCTTGAGGAGCTCCCACAAATTTCGAAACGCAATCGCAGGTTCCGTCGTAGTTCCCGACTTAGAAATAACGTTCACGGAAAAATCTTTGTGTTCTAAATAAGAAAGAAGCTGGGACAAATACTTTGAGTCCAAATGTTGCCCTGCGTATAATATTTCAGGAGAACCTTTTTTATGTGATTCGAAATGACTTTTGCAAGAGTCGATCACTGCCTTTGCACCTAAATAGGACCCTCCGATTCCAACGATCACTACCGCTTCTGATTGAGACTTCAATCTCGCAGATTCCTGCTCGATCCTTTCTATTTCGGTTTTCTGGATATGATTCGGTAATTCCACCCAACCTAAAAAATCTTTTCCTTTTCCATTTTTGGAAACCAAAGTCTCAAGCGCGAGCTCGGACTCCTCGTACAGGTTTTTTTCTAGATTCGTGTCCACATATTCTCGAGCGAATCGATCATTCAGTTTTACCGAAAATGCCATAATCCCTCCAAAGTGGGAATTCCGAGACAGACTAAGCGGAGAACAAGAGAGATCAAGGAAAATCATCAAACAGAAATACTACGAATTTGTAAAATCCTTGATGGAATCAATGATATAGATTACCCAGTTTGAATGCATTCAGCATCGTTCCGGGAACTTTCTCAAAAACTAGATTTTGCATTCGGAGAAAGTTCAGTAGAAAAGCAGCCTCGTTACTTTTCGGCACCCGGACGAATCAATATCATCGGAGAACACGTGGACTACGCAGGAGGGATCGTACTTCCGGCAGCGATCAATTTAAAAATCAACCTAGCGATCCGAAGAAACGAAAGTTCGACATTTCGATTTTATTCCATAGATATGAATGAAACTCTGCAAACGGATCGGATCGAGTACAGCTCGGAATATCCATGGGCAAACTATATTTTAGGGATCATTTCAGAGGCCAAACGGATTGGCAAAAATGTTTCGGGATTCGATGCTGCATTTTCCGGAAACATACCGCAAGGAGCCGGGCTTTCTTCCTCTGCTGCCTTGGAAGTAGTCGTAGCCTTTGCGTTATCCGAAATTTTCCAATGGAATTTTACAAAAACTGAATTAGCTCTACTTGGCCAAGCAGCGGAGAACAGATTTGTCGGAGTGCAGTGCGGAATTATGGACCAGTTCGTTATATCGGTGGCTAGAGAAAATACTTGTATTTCACTGGACACTGATACTCTCGAATTCACATATCAACCACTCGATTTAAACGGACATGAATTCTACTTAATAGATTCAAAGGTAAAGCATAGCTTAAAAGACAGCGCCTACAACCAAAGGAGATCGAGCGTGGAATCCGCGACCCTCAAACTCCAAAAATCTCATCCTAATCTAAAATCTCTGTACGACTCTGATCCGAACTGGTTAACTAATTCGGAATTAAGCGCCGAGGAAGCCAAAAGAGCAAAGCACGTACAAGGCGAAAGAAGACGGACCGAGTTAGTGATTCAAAATCTAAAATCAGGAGATCTTGAATCCTTAGGAAAGCTACTCTTCGATTGCCACAGATCCTTGTCTGAAGAGTTTGAGGTTTCCTGTCCGCAAACCGATTCCTTAGTGGATCTATTAAAGAGCCAAAAAGTGACCGGGGCAAGAATGATAGGAGGCGGATTTGGCGGATGCATACTTGTTTTGGACAAGATCGGTCGGTCTGAGACCGTTTGGCAGAATATCCAAAAATCCTATTTTCAAATATTCGGAATCCAACCCGCGCTTTATAGAATTTCGATCTCCGGTGGAGCCAGAGAAGAAGTGTCTATCGATTGAAAAAACAGTCGAAAAATCTTTGCGCTAGTTACATGCTGTTCGTTATACCAAGGAATGTATGTTGGAATCTCCCCTTGACTTAGATAGTTCCGAATTCGATCACAACGCGCCGGAGCTAGGTGTCGTACTGGATAAAGATCATATCCCGAAAGGATTACCTAGAGAAGCGGTAGTGGTCAGAATCTATGGAGAAATCAATCTGTACTCTGCACAGATCATGAAGGAGAAATTTTTCCATCTCTTGGACAGAGGATTTTATTATATCCTAGTGAATATGGAAAATGTGAAGTATATAGACTCTTCCGGTTTAGGGGTTTTTATGGCCACTCACTCCAGACTGGTAAAAGCCGGCAGAGGTGGAATCGCTGTATTTTCACCTTCTTCCCAAGTAAACAAAATCCTAGAACTAACTAAACTCAAAAGTTTAATTAGAGTAGGAAGCACTTCCGAAGAAGCTTGGAAGCTGCTGGCACCTTAACCAAATCTCTCCTGTAAATCCGTAGGGATGACTCACTCCAAAGAATTCCAAACGCATATTCAAAAATTATTAAAATGCAAACTTTGTCCTAAAATGGAAGGTGGTCCTGTCCATGGTTGCATCGAAGGATCTCGGATTCTCAGCATAGGACAAGCTCCTGGAATTCATGAAGAAAGATTCGGAAAACCTTTTGCATATACAGCCGGCAAAACTTTGTTCAAGTGGTTTGCGTCGATCGGAATAGAGGAAGAAATTTTTAGATCCACAGTCAACATGTCCGCAGTTTGCAGATGTTTTCCGGGCAAGGCAAAAAACGGAGATCGCAAACCGGACGCCAAGGAAATCGAAAATTGTTCAAGATACTTGGACTTTGAAATCAAGCACAACAAGCCAGAGTTAGTGATTCCGATCGGCAAATTGGCGATCGATCAATTAATCGAATTAAAAAAATATAAATTAGAAGAAGTGATCGGAAAAAAATTCAGAAAGAATTTTCACGGAGTAGAACTAGACTGGATTCCTCTTCCTCATCCGTCCGGCTTGAATGTCTGGAATCACACCCCGATCGGAAAGAAATTGATCTCCCAAGCTCTGGAATTGATCAGGAATCATCCTGCGATCGAAGAAGAATTTTTCGAAATCAGTAAAAAATCATGATACAAGAATTGGAACTCAGAGTTTCACCAGAAGTAGCGGGGCAGGAACCCGAGCTAAAATCATATATTTCTAAATCTAGCAAAATCTCCGAGAGCGAAATCCGTCATATCGAAATACTGAATCGGTCGATCGATGCGAGACAAAAGAAAGTAAGCGTAAATCTGAAAGTTAGGATCTACGTTCAGGAAGACTTTGTAGAAGAGAAGGTGCAACTTCCGGATTATCCGAACGTTAGCAACCGCAAGGAAATTCTAATCGTTGGCGCCGGACCAGCAGGATTGTTCGCGGCGCTTCAACTGATTGAATCAGGTTTCAAGCCCGTAGTTATCGAAAGGGGCAAGGATGTAAAATCCAGAGTATTAGATCTGCAAGCGATTAATGTCCGACACGTCGTCAACGAAGATTCCAATTATTGCTTTGGAGAAGGTGGAGCGGGAACCTATTCTGACGGTAAACTTTATACTAGATCTAAAAAGAGAGGGAACGTCCGACTCGTTCTGGAAAGGCTAGTAGGCTTTGGAGCAAATAAGGATATCTTAATAGAAGCGCATCCACATATCGGAACCAACAAACTTCCGAATATAGTGCGAAGTATAAGGGAGAGAATTATCGCGCAAGGAGGAGAAGTACATTTTAACAGTCGAGTCACCGATTTTTTGTTAGATGGAAATAAAATCTGCGGAGTCGTAACTCAGAACGGGAACAAATTCCTTGCAGAAAATGTGATTTTGGCAACTGGACATTCGGCCAGAGATATATTCGAATTACTTTATAAAAAAGGAATCGAGATCGAGCTAAAGCCTCTCGCGATGGGAGTGAGAGTAGAGCACCAACAATCTTTAATCGATTCCATACAGTATAGCTGCGAAGAAAGAGGCCCATTTTTACCCCCTTCTCCTTATAGCATAGTAAAACAGGTCCAAGGAAGAGGAGTTTACTCTTTTTGCATGTGTCCGGGTGGGGTCATCGCAGCTTGCGCCACTAGGCCAGAGGAAATCGTTACGAACGGATGGTCTTCCTCTAAAAGAGCAAGGCCGTCCGCGAATTCCGGAATCGTAGTAGAATTACGACCAGAAGATTTCCGGACTTTTTCGAAGCACGGAGTCTTGGCAGCAATGGAATACCAAAAGCAAATCGAGAGAACTGCCTGGATAGCGGGTGGAAAAACTCAAGCCGCTCCGGCACAAAGGCTCGCGGATTTTGTAAATGGAAAGCAGTCTTCTGACTTACCTAAAACTTCGTACACCCCAGGAATCACTTCCGTAGATTTACAATCGGTTTTGCCGAAACTAATTTACGATTCCTTAAAGGAAGGATTCAAAGAGTTCGATAAATCCATGAGAGGATATCTGACAAATGAGGCGGTAGTGCATGCACCTGAAACTAGGACTTCTTCTCCAGTCCGAATTCCCAGAGATTCAGAAACATTAGAGCATACGAGAATCGAAGGATTATATCCGTGTGGAGAAGGAGCAGGCTACGCAGGGGGCATTATCTCCGCCGCAATCGATGGGATCAAATCAGCGAACGCTTGTGTGGCGAAGATTAAAAACCGAGGTTAAGATCTTTTACTTTTAATCCTTCCAATTCCACCATTTTGATTTTTCAGAGTCCGGGTTTTTAGATCCAGAAACATAGACTGCACATCTGAAAACATACAGCATGCACCGATCCACATGAGTTCCAAACAATTTGCAAAGTTCCTCATAGAGCACTTCCGGATCTTTTGCAGCGAGCTCCTTTCTGCTTCGAATTCCAAGATTCCAAAGATCCTCCGAGATGGACTTCCCCACTCCGGGAAGAGTTCGAAGTTCTTTCAATACGGCCGCTTTGTCATGGCTCATGGAAATCGAGCCTCCATTTGATTTGCATAATTGCATTCCAGAAATCGAATGCTGAAAATTTCGGACCTTACACGATCACTTTTCAGAGTATCCCAAAACTTCAAAACACCAACGCTTTTCCAATTCTCGGTTGGAGAAAGTGACCGATTCCGGATCTGCGGTTTCAGAAAGTATCTTCCAAGCATCTGGATGAAATTCGTCGGACACAATTCTTGCGCTGGGGAATTCCTCGCCCAAGCCTTCGGCGAATCTGACGGCTTCGGCCCAGTTCATCTCTTTGAATACTGGCAAATACTCTCGGACCTCTTCGATCCATTCCAAAGGAAAGTCGCTCTCTGCATTCAGAACCAGGACGATTCTGTGGAGCATATTCTCTCCCCTATGAGCCAAGGTCCGGGATAAGTAAGAAGGTGGAACTTTCGAGAATTCATCTATCAATTCCGTGATTAAGGAAAGTGCAAACGGCTCGCTAGGATATAAAACTAAATCAGTAACCGCAAACGGGTCTCTATTCAATCTAAGTTTCAATCTAGAAAAAAACTCTTTTCGACTGGATTCCAATTGTTCGCCTTTCCACCAAACAGAGACGTGGCGAGCACCAGATCTGGAAAAATCTTCGATTCCATTTTTGTCGCTCTTGCCACGCGTACCAAAAGTAAAGACGTCGATCATTCCGGGTATTGGATCCACTAGATACGGACGAGGACTTTCATCCAATCTGCGATTCAAGCGATCCTCGGAACGAAACAAAGTTTCAGTCAAATCTTCCGGACTAAAACTAGGAGTCCTGATGACTCTGTAAGGTGGCTTGGAAAGATACACCAATCCTTCGCGATCCGAATCCTTTCTCATTGCGGTCCCTGGGAGAACAGAAAGCGGAAAGACTTGCACCCATTCTCCTAGTCCTCTTTCGAAAAAGAAATCGATTCCCCTTAGTACATCCTCTGGCGAATCTCCCGGAAGTCCAATGATCAAATCCAAAAGCAGTTCGACCCCCCTGTCGGTTAACATTTTTGCTGCTTCCGCAACTTTCTCCGGGCTACCGTATCGCTTCACCCGCTTTAAAGTTTCCTTATTGATCGACTGCATTCCGATTTCGACTCGATTAAACCCGGCTAACGCAAGTTTATCGGCTAATCTTTCTGTAATTCCTTCTGATCTGAGTTCGGCAAACATGGTCATTTGTCTGTCAGAATTTATTTCGATAATTGCGTCTAGAAATTCCTCAAATCCGGGTCTATGGTTGAAAGTCGGATCCAGAAACACAAGCTCCCTAGCGCCTTGGTCCTTCAAACTAGCAAGCAACCGAATCGTTTCAGGAATATCTAATAGACGAAGCACATTGCTGCTCTTAGGATAAAAGCAATATGTACATTGGGATCTACATCCTCTAACTGTTTCTAAATATGTGGATCTAAAAGGGTCCACCGGCACAAAGCCTTCAAGATAAGGAGAAGCATAACTCGTCAAAGGAAAGGAAGCATTCTCTTCTTGCGAAAATGCACTCATCTTCCCGTCCTTTCCCCTGACGGAAAGATTCGAAATCAGCCTAGGGTCTTCTTTTTTTAAAAGGGTATCTATAAGTAGGGCAAATGTCTGCTCTGCTTCTCCTGAGACAGCAATATCATAACCTGTTTCAGAAAGTACAAATGGATTGTCCGGATTCACTTCCGGACCTCCGATCAGAATTTTCGTACCTGGAGATCTTTTTTTGACTTCTCTAGCAAGATGAAGACTACGTTCCGAATTCCAAAGATAGAGAGAAAACCCAACAAATTCCGGTTCTTCTTTTGCGATTCTATCTGCGAGTTGCGAATCTCCTTCCAGATCCGTTATGGTCGGATCCATTACTTCGATTTCTAAACCGCGTTTTTCCAAACCATGGGTCCGCGCAGAGACAGCGAGGCTTCCCGCTGCTAAAGGCACATTACCGGTAGCCGCAAATACGGAAGGAGGAGGGACTGGAAGTTGCACTAGCTTCAACTTGGGCATAAGAAACCTAGTTCTAAGTCAAGATTTTGCAATACTGGCCAAGCGAGCAACCTTGAAAAATTAGAGGTTTGAAGGAACAATCGGAATCGGAAACGCATCCCGCCATGTCTTGCTTCATGCACCTCGGACAGAACTGATTACCTAAATTCAAAAGCTGGTTGCTCCAGCATTCGGTAATCCTGAATTTGAATTGATCGACTTCATTATTGTGCCAATCTTTCTTTCGCGATGCTTGGACTTGTTTCGAGACTTTTAGCAATTGTAAGCCTTGTGTTTCTGAAATTTTTTACCAGAGACGCCCGAACGGCAGATCTCGATTTTATCTTATCCCCGACCGTTTTTTTAACGGAGCTTATGTCTTCCCGTAGGTTTGCCCAGGACACAACTTTGGGCTATATCGATTGGACCGGAAATATTCTCATTGATAAATCCTGTAGCGGGATGAACTTCCTGGTTCTCTCTGCAATTCTTCCGATTCTATTTAGAAAATCCGAGGACTGGTGGATATTCTGTGCGATAGCTTATCCCATTACGATTATTGCAAATTCCATTCGAATTACCGGAGCCATTTTCCTTCAATCGTTCGCAAACGATCCCGTGTTTCATACGATGCACGGTAGTTTCGTATACCTCAGCATACTGATTGGTTTCTATCTTTGTATAATCGGATTCAAAAGAAAGGAGAGCATTCCGCAATGAATGAAAGTCAAAAGGTTCGCAGAATCGAATGGTATGTACTCAGTACTATCCTGCCAGTTTCTATTTATCTCTTATTGTGCTGGAGAGATTTTTCGCTCTTTCAATCCATATTGCCAGAAGAGTCCTTATCGGATTGGCATATCTTATTTTTACTGTTAGGAGGATATTTAACACTATCGATTTGTTATGCGATCTCCACCAAGTTCTACGGAAACTTTTCGGTTCATGCCTTAGTTTCCCCGATCGTACTCTTGCTCCATACTTTTTTGCTCTGGTTGTTCCTGACCAATGACTACCGTCTGTATCCTAGAGAAGTACCGGCTTGGATGAGCACAGGATCCGAAGCCTTTATATATCCGCTCACCTTTTTGATTCCCGGATTATTGTACGCGGTTTTGGTCGGCATCATCATCCTAACCCCCGAACAAAAAAAACAAAGGATCTGGCTCAATCTACTTTCGACCGTTCTGATACCGATCTTTCTGTACATCGGGTATTTGTTCTTAGAATTCCTTAGAAATAAATATTCGTTCGATCCACAAACCGGTGATTATGTACATAATGAAAATTTTATATTCTTGCATTCGGTTGTTATTTCCTCCGGATTCGTGATCGGGTTCTTTTTGTTCCTATTTTTTCTTTTCCGCTCTTTATTATTGATTTGGAGAAAATCGGAAATTCCAAGATCGATCAAAACGACCATAGTCGTTCTATTTTGTATCATATTCCCTATCCTGGGTTTATTATTAAACAACCAATCCAAACTGCTTGACCTGCCCGGATTTCGCACGAACGAACACATCTTTGGAGACTATAAACATCCGCTATGGTATATCTTGGCGGTTCTAAATGGAATCCTAATCATCCTACCTTCTCCAAATGATCGAAAATGGAGAAGTGCTCTTACCTTTGGAAGATTCTTGTTAGTTCCCTACACTCTATATTTTGCTTTAGTATTTCTCCCTTACTTACCTTTTGCATTTTTTGGTCTCTTTTTATTCGGGGTTGGGCTTTTGATGTTCGCTCCATTTGTATTAGCTTTTTTTCATACTCAAGTTCTAAGTGTTGATCTCTCTTACTTTCGCGAAAAAATCGGAATTTCCAATACGGTTATTTTTGCTCTGATTTCTGTTTCGATTTTGCCCGCATTTTATTATGCGAAATTGAGAATCGATCGTTATATCTTGCATTCTGCGCTGGAATACTTATACGAACCTGATTTTAGAGATACAAAGTCTCCGTACTTTATCTCCTCGCTCGAAGGAATACTTGATCATATCCAAACAATAAAGGAGGGGAATAGATTCAACTTCCTAAGCGGTTCAAATTCTACTCCCTACCTGGATTCCTGGTACAACCGAACAGTTCTAGATAACTTGGTGCTTTCCGATGAGAAAATAGAAACATTGTATGCTGCTTATTCGGGAAAGCAGCCGATACGCAGAAAAAACTCCAGTTGTCTGGCGGCTCGTTGCGACTCCTATCTCCCCCCGGAGGATAACGCAAAATTAATCTCCGTATCCGCCAAAACCGAAAACTTCGACCATTATTACAAAAGCACGATAGAGCTGACGACCAAATACGGGCAAGGATGGGCACAGGGTGACTATATTACCCAATTTACGCTAGCAGATGGAGCATTTATTAGCGACTATTATCTATTTATAGGCTCTCATAAAGAGCAAGGGATATTGTCCGAAAGAAAATCTGCATTATGGATCTATAATCAAATTCGCAATTTCCGCAAGGACCCGGGAATACTTCATTATGTATCACCCAACCGCCTAGAATTAAGAGTCTTCCCTTATTCAAAGGGTGAAATTCGAAAAACTGGATTTACGATATTACATTCTCGTCCGGTGAATTTTTCCATAGATGGTAAGGAGATTCATCTGGAAGGGAATGACATAACAATTCAATCTCTATCAAGCGTGTTCGTTTCGGAAAAATACTTTGCAAAACTTCCAGAAATCAAACGCACTCCCAAATATTATTTTATCCTGGATAACTCTAAATACTCTTCGGAATCCGAAAAAGTATATCAAGAATTTGTAAACAAGTACGCCGACAAAAGTTCTGTCATCTTGTGGGCCAATTATGAAGTCGAAGAAAGGAACAAGGAGAATGCTTTTATAAATATTCCAGCTTACAAAGGCGGTTTTCTGTTAGAAAGGACATTAAGGAGTATCTTCGTAAAACACTACTTAGAAAGAGATTTTACGACGTATCCTGTTCCGATCGTCGTAACAAACCAAAATAGCTTCTACGGCAAAAATCATGAATTGCTGGTTTGGGAAAAGAACCTATCGGATATTTCTTTTCTGTTTCCGGAAAGCCCGAGATTTTATTACGCGATTGCAGATAGCAAAACCCAAAAAACGGAAACGTATCTTCTCTCCTTGGAAAGCGATTACGCAGCAGGGAAATTGATTTCCGGAGATCTAAAAAGCGAGATCTCCAAATCCAGAAGTGTAGTCCGCATATTCGGAGATCTACAGAACAACGGATTTTTACTAAATGCGCCCGGAGTGTATCCGATTCCAAAAAAAGAATCGGGTGCGGAGGAAATTCAAGATGGTGCCGAATCAGAATTCCAACAGGCAATCTCTTTGGAAAGCCTGTGGAAACTCGCATCTATGAATCCGAATACTTATCAGTGGAAAAGGGTCGTAGCAGAAAGTTTCTCCACAAAAATTCTTAGCCCGCATACTGCATATCTTGCCCTCGAAGACGATGCACAGAAGGAAGCGCTAAGACGCAAACAAAAGGAAGTTCTCTCCTCGAAACCGTACTTGGACGGAGAGGAATTGATTCAGATGTCCGAACCTACTCTCTTCGACTTGGTCTTACTTCTCTTACTTTCTATAGGATTCATAAAGATCCGCTTAATAAAAGAATATTCAATATTCTTGGTGAAAACTATCAGCAAGCAGAGGTTTTAAGCTTTAATTTAAGTTTCGATCTTCCGGTAAATTTTACGAGTAAATTGAATTACGAAATGTAAAACGACCTTTCGAAGATATTTCTCCGAAGGGCCGCAAGATTTAAGTAGGAGGTAGATCTGGTTTACCGAATTCTTTTTTACATTTCTTTAATTCTGTAAACTTTGTGGCCTCTAATTCGCATTTGACCTGTTTTAGAGTTTTTTCCAGAACGCAATTCTTAACGATTGCTTCATTCATTTCCGGCTTTAGTATGCTACGCAGCATAAGCGCTTGCACTTGTTTGTCCATGCTTTGGTCATCGGCGATCAGCTTAACGATATGAACCTGTGCATCCACACACTCTTCCGGAGTAGGAGTGGTTCGAGTGCAATTGGAGTTCAAAAGTAGAAAGCAAAAAAGAAAAGCGGACGATATCCGTCCGCTTTTCCTGTTTGTGTGAAAGTGAAAGCCCAGATTACTGGTTAGAAGCAGATTCATCAACTGCTGCAGTAGCTTCCACGCGTTTACGAAGCTCTCTTAAGTAACTCTTATCGGCTCCAGACATTTTCATAGCTTCTTCGTAAAGCTTAATAGATTTCTCAAAATCACCTTGAGAGAAATAGTAAGTAGCTAAGTTTGCTTTTGCTCCCCAAGACTTACCGCTCGCTTTCTTATCAGCTTTTTCCCAAACTTCTTTTGCTTTTTTAAAGCTAGGAGTTTCTCCAGCGATCTCTTCGAGACCCTCTTTCAAAAGCTCAGAAACTTCTTCATCTTCATCTTTTACGAAAACTTTGATTTTCTCGGTCTTAACTTTCGGAGAAAGTCTTTCTCTGATGTAAGCAGCTGCTTCATCTAGACCTTTTCCAAAAGAATCCAGAACCGATGGGCAGTTTAGATTTCCCACACCACCATCTACTTTCGCAGGGTTGGAAACCACAGCTTTTTTCACTTCTCCGGTTTCTACTTTGATCAAAGTAGCATCCAAAGGAATGAGCATATAGCGAATTGCAGTTTGTTTTTGGACGGGTCCGGATCCGGAAGTATCTACGTTTCTTCCAGAAGCCATAGAAGCAATTGCACCACCGAGTTTCATCGCTGCTGCACCGTAATCCATCATCATTTCAGAACCACACTCAGTATATGGTTTTTGGTAACCGATATAAAGAATTGCCTCCGCACCGATCAAATTTCCGATCTTAGCTTTGTTTTTAGTAATTCCTGATAATGAAAGAGTTGCTTCATTCATCGCGTCCGCACGCTTGCTGAGGTCGATCAATTTGTAATAGGATTCCTTATCGAATGCCTCGAAAACTTTTGCAGGCATTTGATCAATAAAGCTGGATCCAGGACCAAAAACTGCCTCCCAGAGGCTCTTTTGGGGTTTTTCGACAGCGAGACCAACGTTACGAATTGTTCCGAGGAATTTTTGAAGAGCACGTCCTTCTTTAGATTTTTCGAAAACAGGGTATTCGACATCGATTGTCGGGTCGCAATTAACGAAAGAAATGAAGAGCACTCCTGCAACTAGCAAAGAAGCGATTTTATTCATTTGGTTTAGTACCAATCCTTTATGGATGATTTTTGGGATAAGTATGTATTTGTGCTAAGAATTGGTTTTCTGTCAATTTATTTTGAAAATAACCCTGCGAAATCGCCCGGAATGGGGAAAAGGGCACATAATCAGGGAACAAAACTAGTTTCTTTTTTGTCGAAGCTTCTTTTTCGCCCTGGATTAGATTTCCTTTTCAAACTTTCGGATCTGAATTGAATTGCACCGAAAAATCCATCCTGAGAAATGACGGAAGGCTGATCGCTTTCCAATTTCGGCAAATTGAGAATTACGGTCTAATTATATAGATCGATTTTGACGGAATTAATGCACCAAACTAAACCCCTTGTAGCGATTGAAAGTGCGCAATTCTCTGAGGAGTCCAAATGAAAACTCTTGAAGAAATCAAAAAATCCCTAGAATCCACTTATCTTAGTCACGAAATCGATGAAAAGCTTCCTTTAATTGAGGAAATCAATCGACTCAAAAAGGAAAAAAATGCGATTTTACTCGGCCATAATTACATGACACCTGACGTATTTTTCGGTGTTTCAGATATCACTGGAGACTCTTTGTATCTGAGTAAGGTCGCAGCAGAAACAGACGCAGATATTATTTTATTTAATGGAGTTCACTTTATGGCGGAGACTGCCAAATTAATGTCTCCGGAAAAGAAAGTACTCATCGCAGATTTGAAAGCTGGTTGCTCTTTGGCGGAAAGTATCACGCGCGAAGATGTGAAAAAACTAAAAGCACAGTATCCAGGGGTTCCGGTCGTGACCTATGTCAATTGCACTGCTGAGGTCAAAGCTGAGACGGACATCTGCTGTACTTCTGCTAACGCAGCCCAGATAGTAAATTCTTTAGACTCCGATACAGTGATTTTCCTACCCGATGAGTACCTCGCGGGGAATGTGCAGAATCAAACGAATAAAAAAATCATTTCTTTTCCGGGAAGATGTATGGTCCATGAAATGTATACTGAGGAAGACATACTTTCCGTTCGCAGGCAATGGCCTGAAGTAGCGGTGATTTCTCACCCGGAATGTAACAAGGATGTAGTCGCGGTCTCTGATTATTCCGGATCCACTTCTCAAATGTCGAAATACATCAAGGATTCTGGCGCAAAGAATATTTTCCTGGTTACGGAATGCTCAATGGGAGACAATCTCAGAACCGAATTTCCGGATAGAACATTTGTATCTTCCTGCAGGACCTGCCCTCATATGAAAAAAATCACTCTGGAAAAAATCAGAGACGCGCTCGTATATGAACAGTTCGAAGTCAAACTCAAACCTGAAATTATCGAAAAAGGCAGACTTGCAGTCCAAAGAATGCTGGATCTTTCCTTTAAATAAAAATAATTTAAAGATAATTAAAATACTTAAACTATAAAAACGAAAGAATGTTTCGAATTGGACAAGGATTAGATTTTCATAGGTTGGAAAACAACCCGAATCGCCCCCTAATTCTGGGGGGAGCGATCATCGATTCGGAATATGCATTGGTAGGACATTCCGACGCCGATATCATATTACATGCATTAGCCGATGCGATCCTAGGGGCTCTTGGATTGGGAGATATCGGACAATACTTTCCGGATACAGATCCGAAATATAAAAACCTAGATTCTAAGCTGATTCTACAAAAGTCTCTGGATCTCATGAAGGAAAGAGGTTATAGCATACTAAACCTAGACTGCACGATTTTGGGGGAAAAGCCAAAGATCGCGCCGCATAGGGAAACGATCCAAAAATCTTTGGCAAAACTTGTAGGAAAAAATCCAGATTCAGTTTCTATCAAAGCTACGACTACGGAAAAAATGGGCGCCCTAGGCAGAAGCGAAGGAGTCGGAGCGAGCTGTGTGGTTCTATTACAAAAAGTTTAAGTACTCAGTGAATTCTCCGGGAGGAAAATTAGATTTTCGACGTAACAGATTATTCTGTGGAATATTCCATAAGAACCGCGTCTTTTCCAGGTCCGTAGTAGGATTTTCTCACTCCGATTTCTTTTAGTCCGACTTTCGCATATAAATTTCTAGCGGAAACATTCGAAGACTCGACCTCCAGAAATGTTTTTTTCGCTCCATTGCACATCGCCGTTAGAGCCTTTTCTGCTTCGCCTAATCTTCGTTTATGCGGCAGAATTCCGATTCGCAAAAGTTCCCTTTCCGATTCGATTTCTATAAAAAGCAAATAACCTAATCCCGGAAAAACCCAAGCGGATTTGTCTGTTAGGTGATCCTGAATGTTCTGTATCGTCCAATGAGTCTGAGGAAAACAAATCTTTTCCATTTCAAAAAGTAACTCTAGATCTTTTCCTGTCGCAATTCTCCATCCCATCGGAAGTAAATTTTTTTTTCTATCAGGCAATTCTTTTTCTCCTTGCGAAGCTCTAAAATCGAAGCCACAATCATCAGTCGTTATTGCACGTCGCTATTGTTTTGAGGAGGATTTAAATGGTAAAGAACATCGGTAAGTACATTTACGGAGCTGTAATGCTCATTTTCGGTCTCAGCCACTTGGCAAATGGAGAAAAAATGGCCGGTATGGTTCCAGCTTTTATTCCAGGCGGAGTAATTTGGGTCTATGTTACCGGGCTTGCACTGATTGCTGCGGCGGTTAGTATTTTTATAAATAAGAAAACAAAACTGGCAACATTGCTTTTGGCAATTCTGATCGGAATCTTTGTCGCGACGATTCACGTGCCTAACGTAATCAATAAGGTTCCTTATGCCGAAGTTACCTTGCTAAAAGACGTTGCTTTAATCGGAGCAGCATTGATTATCTCCGGAATTTCTAAAGATAACGATTAGAGAGATTCCTGTAGGAGGTCCTACATCTTAACCAAATTTCACTTGCAAACAAAGCAAGTTTTTGGTAAGGGGCGGACTTCCACCGCACCGGCCCCCGCCCAGGAAGGGCGGGGACTTTTCACTAAAAAGTACCCCTCTTCGAATCATTTTTTCCAAAATACTTTTAATTTCCGTCGACGAACCGTTATCTCGGGAGAACCGTATACTTCAAAAATTCATTTCATCCTCGAGGGTCCTATTAATGCGTAGGTTTCTAGTTCTTCTAATGACCATCTTGATCTACGGTGACTGCAAAAACATTAGCAAGTTCAATCTTAAAAAGGGAGATAAGCCACCCACTGTAGAAGATTTGGAAGCGTGGAAAGAGAGACTTTCCATGGACGAAGCAGAAATCGTGGAACTGGAAAAAAAGATTCGAGCTCTTGCAAGCAAGACAAGATCGGCCGGCGCCCTGAGCTGGAAAATCGCGCAAGGATATATGAAGATTGGAGACTATGATCTTGCCACAAAATATTATAATAAAGCAATTCACGAAAACTCGGAAGGAAAGAAGGTAGAAGTGATCGGCGCAGATGTGCACTTCTTTGAATCTGCACTTCCATATTTTGATCGAGCTTTGATCCAAATGCCTGTGGACCAACAACTTCTATTCGAAACTGGGTTGGCTTATGCAAACGCCTCCAAGGATCGAGGCTGGGAACCAGTGCGAAGACAATCTGCAATCGAAATTTTTCAGGCATTGTCCCGACAAGATCCGAGAGATTCTAGATTCCCCTTCCAGCTTGCATTGATTTATTTCGACTCCTCCATGTCTGACTCTTCATGGGAAGGAATCAATGCTGGATTTCACGACCAAGACAAGGCATTCGTAATTTTGGAATCGATTCTAAAAAAAGAACCTCGCAACGTTCCGACAAAATTTACATTAGCAAACTTTTATTTTAGGTTGGGAAAAGTCCAGGAAGCAAAACAGGAGTACCTCCAAATCAAATCTACAATCGAAAGTTTAAAAAAAGACGGATTTGTGAAGGAAGAATTAGAAGAAAATGACTCTTACAAGAATGTTCTAGAAAATTTGAGACAAATAGACCAACTCGAAAAATAAGAACTTTATTCGGCTATTTTTCTTTCTTTGGGAGGATTTTATCCAAGACTTTTTATCTCTTTCCTTTCCCAAAATATTCTCAGTATTGACTCGCTCTAAGCTTTTGAAGGATTCCAATTCGTGCCAGGAAGTCTTGAGAAAAATCGTCCCTTTGCTTTCCGAAAAAACCAAGAAGGAAGCCGATGCATTTTCAAATCTGGTCAAATCGGAACTTATAAAGTGGAATGCCAAGGTCATCGATTTTTACCATCCTCATTACCCAAGCCTGTTAAAGGAAATCTACGATCCTCCAGCCAATCTATTTTGCATCGGGAACTCAGAAGTTTTGAAAGGCTGTCATATTTCCGTGGTCGGAACAAGAAAGCCCTCTCCTATCACAATTGCAGCCTCCAAAATTCTTCCAAAAGATTTGAAAGCTTGTGGGTATGACGGAGTTGTTTCTGGACTGGCGGCAGGGGTGGACGCAGCTGTGATGCAAGCGGCCCTGGAAAGCGATCTTGCGGTTATTGGCGTGATGGGAACCGGGCCGGAAATGGAATATCCTCCCTCTAACAAATTACTTTACAAAAAGCTTAAGCAAGGTTCTAAAACTGCGATCCTTACCGAATATCCTCCTGGCTTCTTAGTAAGAAAGTATGCCTTTCCGCGAAGAAACAGAATTATCACCGGAATAAGCGATCGCCTTCTAGTGCTCGAAGCCCCTGAAAAAAGTGGGGCGCTTTCTTCGGCTGCAAATGCAATCGAACAAAATCGAGAAGTCTACATTTTCGATCATCCGGATCAGATCTCGAATGCTGGAGGAAGAAAACTGTTGTTAGATGGAGCAAATCAGTTTACATTTTTAGAATCCGATTTCGGCACTAACATATTTCATTTTAACGAACAACTTCCCAATGAATTTGAAGGGGTTTCCAGAATGCTTGCCCAATTTTCAAAAATGGAATCCGATGGCAGTTGGAAACATTTAGGACAAGGCTTTTTCCGACAAACCGCGCCGGAGCCAGACCGATGATCGAAGCAATAAAATCTTTTATCCAAAAATCAAAGCTACATCTAAAGGGAACTTCTCCTGCCTGGTCGGTAGGAATTTATAGATTCGTTTTCGGAATTCTATTACTGATTCTCACTCTTAGATATCTTGTCTACGGATGGTTGCCGAAATACTTTTTGAATCCATCGTTTCACTTTAAGTTTTTTGGATTCTCCTGGGTACATGTTTTACCGGCTTGGTTACTCTATCCACTGTTCTTTTTATTAGCTTTGTGTTCGATCGGAATCGCTCTTGGAGTTCTTTATCGAGCTTGTATCGTAATTTATTTCTTCGGGTTTGTTTATTTTAATTTAATAGATGTAACAGTATATTTAAACCACTACTACTTGATCGCGCTTCTTCTCTGGATCCTTTTCTGGATACCTGCGGATAAAAGTCTATCTGTCTCTCACTTTTTGGAATCGTTTCGTCAAGGTAGATGGACAGTTCCAAGAATTCCTACCTGGGGACTTTGGATTCTGAGATTCCAAATCGGATGCGTATATTTTTTCGGAGGTTTAGCAAAGATTGTTCCGGACTGGTTATTTCAAGCTCAACCACTCAGGATTTGGCTCCTGCGAAACACTGATTTTCCGATTTTGGGTAGCTTCTTTTCAATGCCAATTGCCGGATATTTATTCAGTTATCTCGGTTTGTTTTTTGATCTATTTGTCCCCTTTTTACTTTTAAGTAAACGGTTTAAGCTTTTCGGATATAGCCTGGTTCTGATCTTTCATTTGATCACTTGGAGACTCTTCCCAATCGGAATGTTCCCTTGGGTGATGATTTGCAATGCCACCTTATTTCTATCCCCTTCTTGGCCCTTGAAACTGCGAAATTTCTTAAAAAGAAGAGTGCTATTCCCTTACGGTGGACCAAGGAATTTATTTTATTTTGTCTGGGAAAAACTTCCGTTTAGAATTAGATACCGTTTTGGAAAACTAATACTTAAGATTTTAAGTGTATTCGAAAATCTGAATGCTTGGGGCCATAATCTGAGTTCTCGCCTCCCGCATCTGCTTTCTTTCCCACCGAGATTAGCTGCAGGATTTTGGATTTCCTACGTATCGCTTCAGTTATTTCTTCCGGTCCGTCACTTTCTTTACCCTGGAAATCATCTTTGGACCGAACAGGGATTTCGATTTGCATGGCATATCATGCTGATCCAAAAAAATGGAATTGCATCGTTTAGAGTTTTAAACCTAAGAACAGGCGAACAACAGTTCGTTCTTCCGGAAACGTATCTGTCCGAAATGCAAAAAACAATGATGAGCACACAGCCGGATCTGATCCTGCAATTCGCTCACTATATCGGAAAACTCGAAATGGAAAGAACCGGCGATTCGGTTGCCGTTTTCGCAGATGTTACCGTTTCCTTGAACGGAAAAAGAAGCAGGATTTTTATCGATCCAAAGAGGGACTTAATGAAGGTAGAAGAAGGATTTTTGCATAAAGATTGGATCCTTCCGGAAGACTAAGCTATCTAAAAATGCCTCAGAGTTAAATGCTCATAAAGCTTCTCATCGAAATCGATTTATGCTCGAACCCTTCGTGTATGAATTCGATTTTTTCGTCCCTTCCCATTGACCCCAAAACGTAAAAAATAGGATCGAAGTGTTCGGTCGTAGGTACGGATAATTTTGCAGCCTCTCCTACTTTAGAATATTCTAAAATAGCTAAATCATTTCTTTCAATTAAAGCTTCCCGAACATATCTGTCAAACTCGATTGCCCATTCGTAAGGAGGAATTTCCGGGTGATGAAAGTCGGCCAATCTCAGATTATGGACTATATTTCCGCTACCTAAAATCAATACATCCTTCTTTCTGAGTTCGTGCAATTTGCTTCCGATTTCCATTTTTTCTTCAGGGCTCAGATTTATATCCATGCTCAGTTGCAAAACAGGAATCTCTGCTTTCGGATAAATATGTAGCAAGACAGCCCAAGCTCCGTGATCCAGTCCCCATTCTTCCGTGGTCAAGGCACCATCGTGCTTTAGGAATTCTGCAATTTCTTTTGCCAACTCAGGATTGCCCGGAGGGTGGTACTCTATCTCATAAAGCTCTTTAGGAAATCCATAAAAGTCATAAATCTGCTCCGGCGCTTTTGCCGAAGTTACGAAGGTCCCGCGACTCTGCCAATGCGCAGAAATGACAAGAATCGCTTTTGGCTCTTTCAACTTCGACACAAGGTTTTCCAAATTCTTTGTATAAGAATTTTTTTGAGTCGCATTCATCGGGGAGCCATGACCAATAAAAAGTACGGGCATCATAGTTTTAGTAAAGCGGTCACTCCTGTATTTAGGCAAACAAATTATTTGGGCGTTTGGTGTAGAATTAGAGTTAATCCGAGTTTAGTGGCTGGTTCAAATTTGAGAACATCGGACCAAAGCCTTTTTTGCTAATAAACCAGAATATTGCTCGGGCAATAAAATAGATTTAACTGTTGTCAGGGCAACAACGACTAACGTTCAATATTTTCTTTTGTCTCTTAACAATGTCAGAATGTAAGGCACGATTTCGGCATTAAAATCCTTAGAATCAAAGTTAATATTTTTTGAAATACTGCCGAAGAATACATCGTCTTATAAGGAAAGTATTGCGTGGCACCAAAAGATAAACAAAGCGAACTTGACTCAAAAAAATTGGATCCAGCAGACCAGCCATTTTCATCTCGGAAAGGATCCGATTTCCGTGGAAAGATTCGGCCAATTTTTTTAACAAGAACCTTCCTAGTTTCAATCTGTGGATTCATTTTGTTCCTGCTTTTTCATTGTAAGCAGGCTTCTATTTCGGAACCTTTGCAGTTTCAAAAAGTTCCCCAGGCAGAATTCTCTCCTTACCAAGCAAGTATCGACGGTAAACTAAGCGAGAATAGCCTCGAATATAGATTCAGGCTGAAAGTCGCAGAGAATATCAAGTTTAGAATGGAGATCTCCACGGATCACTCAGGTTTGGTCGCTTATCTAGTAAAGAAGAGCTGGTGGATGGATGAGAGATTCCCATGTATTCAAAAGCCAATGCAAGGAATGATCTTTTGTGAAACGGAGATCAACCCGATCCGCAAAGGAGACTATGCGATTGTACTCACGAAGGAACATAGTCCAGGTATAGAACCGATCTCTTATCGAGTATTTTCATCGATCCAAAGAAACGGCAGAGGAGATCCTTTCGTCTTATTATCTTGGGGAGAGGAAATTGCGGAATAGTAAGAAGCATGCAATCTTCGCACTACCGATTTTTCTAGTAATGTTTTTCGGTAACTGCAGACACGCATGGGTTAGATACGCTCAGGCCCCGCCTGAGTCTTGTAAGATTTATCCTAGTTCCAGAGAGTGCAAAAAAGCATTAGAACTTAGGAATTCGATCACGGAACAAAAAGGACAAGTGCACAAGGTGCAACAAACCTATTACTTAATGGGTTTCTATCCTGCAGCGAGGGTCCTGGATACTGCGAATTATTGCCCCGAAGGGCCTAAGGTAGTGCATCAGTACACTTCTTTTTCCGATGGATTGTATGAACAACTTAGCCTCGGAATCTATTCTCCGCAAACCTTGGAGGTAGAATGTTATCCTTAAGTAAAACACTAGCACTATTCTCTTGCCTCATATTGACACTGAATTGCCATACCACAGTTGTTGTGCACAAAGAATCCGGAACTCCTGATTCTGTTTCAAAGGAGCAGACTTTTTCGCCTGATCGCACCTTTAGACAAGGCAGCTATCTTGTAGGAATTTACCCTTCGGAATCGGCTCCCGATATTTCTTGTCCCAGCGGAACTCCCGAAGTGAAAATGATCACTAGTTTTCGCGACGCTCTAATGCATGTACTGATCGGCGGAGTTTATACTACGAAGACTGTAGAAGTGTATTGCAAAAAATAGTAAATATCTCCAGAGCCTCAGATCTCTTTCCCAATCACACAAATTTCATTTCTTGAAAACTGACTTAGACTTTTTGCATTAGCGTTTCTTCTTTGTTTTGAGTGCTTTAAACTTAAGCAAAGATTTGGATTACAATTGCACTGCAGTCCGTTGCACATCGCAGAGCCATCCTGTAAGAGATGAACAAAGGTAGTAGTTTTGAAACTACTACTTCGACTAACACCAAACTGACTATAAGCGATAATTCGTATTTGGTTCGAAATAATCCTTTTACATTATTTTTTTCTTAAATGCGACTTACGTTTTCTCTCTCATCACGACGAAAGTGTATGTCAATTTATTAATATTTAATCCCCATTGACAAACGAGAGTCTTCCGATATATTGATCGCTAATCAGCTATCATTTTCACAAAAAGAGTTCCTCTATGATCACGCGCATTCATTCTGTTTATTCCGTAAAAAAAGTTATTTGCTCCATCATCTTATTAGGAACTTTACAAAACTGTATGGCTTGGCCTCTCTTCACGGTCGCCGCCGGACTTGCAGCGGGCAAAAAAGGAGGCGGTAAGTCCTTAATGTTTTTACCGGGTGGAGACAATCCGCCAGAACTTTCAAGAATAGAGATTTCTTCCACTGCAGATAGCTTTGCGAAAACTACGACTCTTTCTCTCAAAGCAACAGCCATTTATTCCGACGGCACAAATCAAGACATTACAACTGAAGCAAGTTGGTCTTCCTCAGACGCAAATATCATCGAATTTGTTTCCAAGGCAAATGCGAAGGGAAAAGCAGTAGGTGTTGCGAAAGTAAAAATCGAATTCCAGGGGAAGACTGCACAGTTTACACTGACTGTCACACCTGCTCCTTTGATCGGTACGAATCTTACCTGCGCAGAGACAGGGAACCTTCCCAAAGGAATTACTAGGCAATGTACTCTCACCGGGAATTTTGCGGATGGGACAAACCAGAATCTGACTACGGATCCAGCAGCTCAATGGGACACTCTGGATTCGAGTAAAGCCACAGTCGATTCAAATGGATTGGTAACTGCAGTTGATGCAGGCTCTACTCAAATACGTGCAAAGTACCACGGCTTCACCGCACTCTTACCTATTACCGTCAGTACAGCTACTTTGGTTTCGCTCGCAGTCACTCCGACAAACAAATCGCTTCCATTGGGGAAAAAACAACAGTACACCGCGACCGGAACTTATAGTGACAACTCAAATGTGGATATTACTGGTTCTGTAACATGGAGTACTGGAAATGGTGGAATCGCGACAATCTCTACTTCTGGATTCTTGTCTACTCAGTCCGAAGGTGGAACCGAGGTAATTGCAACTCTGGGCACGGTCAGCAATCAAACTAATGTAACCGTAACTCCGGCAGTATTGGAAACGATCACGATTACTCCCGCTGCACCAAGCATTGCGAAAGGTAGAATCGAAAATATGATCGCTACCGGAAATATGTCCGACGGTACTACCACACCTATTACCGACCAAGTTACTTGGTCGAGCGGTGACGACTTGGTTGTAGATGTAGCAAACGGTGCAGGTCTGCACGGTCGCGCTACCGCAAAAAAGGTAGGAAGTACTAGCGTCCAAGCAGAGATCGGTGGAATTTCCGCTAGTGTCACATTCACTGTCACAGCTGCGGTAATCGATTCAATAGAAGTACATGCGGATGATTCTTCAATTCCAAAAGGAACCAATACGTTAGTGACCGCGACCGCAATTTTTTCGGATGGCACAAATCAAAACGTTTCGGACCAAGTATCTTGGAACACCTCGAGTTCTTCTATTTTACAATTAGGAGTCTTAACTGCCGGACCTAAGAAAAGAGTTAATTCTCCTAATAACGGAAGCACTGGCACTGCAAGGATAACAGCTACACTCGGAGCAAACAGCGGCTTTGCGGATATCATAGTAGCCGCTCCGATTCTAGTTTCGATACAAGTAGATCCTACGAATCCAAGTGTAGCGAAAGGTTTAACAAAAACCTTCTCTGCAACCGGAACCTATTCGGATACTTCCACTCAGACTTTGACTACTCTAGTTACTTGGAATTCCTCGAATCAAAGCGTAGCGGAAATCAGCAACGCAGGCGGCTCTGAAGGAATTGCTACAACCAAGATCGTAGGTGCTACGAACATCACAGCTACTTTAGGCTCAGTCACTTCTCCTATTAGTGTACTTACGGTTACAACAGAAGAGCTTTTGGACATCACGATTGCACCTTCTCCTACTCTAAGTATCGCCAAAGGCAGAAATCAAAACTTTACCGCAACGGGCCACTACACCGACGGAAGTACTCCGACTATCACTGATCAAGTTACTTGGTCATCTACGGACACTACGAATGCTCAGATTAGCAATGATCCTGGCACGAAAGGAAAATTAACTGCTTTAGTACTAGGCACTGCTCAAATCAAAGCGAAGCTAGGATCCGTAGAGAGTCCGAGTACTCTTGTAACAGTCACCGCAGCAGAATTAGACAGCATTCAAGTGACTCCGATCAACGCGAGTGTTGCCAAAGGTTTAACAAAACCTTATACTGCAATGGGAACCTATTCGGATAATAACACTCTCGATATTACTACTCAAGTCACTTGGGATTCTAGTAGCACCGCAACTGCGGAAATCAGCAATGCAGATCCAACCAGAGGAGTTGCTAGTTCCAAAGCGGTCGGAACCACTACAATCTCTGCTCAATTGGGAACAGTAACAGGAAGCACTCAACTACAAGTGACGGCGAAAGAGTTGGTCTCAATTGCAGTTTCACCAACCAACCCATCGATCTTTACAAGCCAGACCCAAGACTTTAGCGCAACTGGTACCTACACCGATTCTACCACCAATGATTTGACTACTCAGGTAACTTGGTCTCCGAGCAGTAACGGAGTCGCTACGATCAGTAATGCTCCCGGAACCCAGGGTCGAGCTACAGGTGTGATCGCGGGAACAAGTACGATCACCGCGACTTTTGGATCCATTACTGGAAGTACCGTATTGACGGTAGCGACCCTGGATACGACTGCTCCGACAGTTACAAACGTCGTGTCTTTAACTCCGACAACAATCAAAGTAACTTTCTCGGAACCGGTGAATTCTACCCAAGCAACCACTGCTTCGAATTATAAAGTTGTTCTTACTTCGGGAATGACCGGTACTTGCTCGAACAATAGTAACTTCTCTTCTAGTTCCGCGATTTCGGTGTCCTCCGTTAGTGGAACCGGTTCCGTGTACACTCTGACTTTAGGATCTTCTCAAAATTCAGGAACGAATTATACGTTGGTCGTAAATAAGATCGGCATCCAAGATTTGGCTCCAAGCCCGAACTCCTTGGGTTGTCCGAATAACGCTGATTTTGTGGGATTGGAACAGCTAAAAGTAAGCTCTGCTTCTTGTTCGTCCACATCTCAAGTAATCGTTAACTTCTCTAAACCTGTGAAGGTCGGAAATAACGTCGATGGCTCTGCGGAATGTACTTCTGCGATCCAGTGTGCCAAGAGATTCAAACTCTCTGGAACTTCGAATTTGGGAGATATTACCCAGGCAAGAATTTTGGATGGAACTGTTTGCGGTGGAGCGGCTGCGGATACTTCTAAGGTGTGTTTGTCTCATAGCTTGCTGCAATCAGGTGCCCAGTACCAAGTCACAGTTGCAAACGGTCTGGACGGAGACGGATTTGATAACTCCACCTTTGGATCTCTCCGGGATTCGGCGGATTCTGAAAATGTGCAATCATCTCCAAGAGATAGGGCTACATTCTTAGGCTGCGGAAGTTCCCCAGTGAATTTCAATGATGGGCCGATCAGCACGGATCCGTTCGCAGATAATTCCTCCTTTGGATATCTAACTGATTACAACGGTAAGATCTATATCGGTCCGAATGTTCTGGGTAATGCGGCTACAAGATTCCAGTATGACGGATCTTCTCCTGAGTCGATTCAATTCACCTTTGCAAAAGACACTGATAATTCTAACTCTGGAACGAGCGGAAACACTGCAACCACTCGAGACGGTTCTATTACTGTGCCACCTTATGTTACTTTGGGACACTCAGGTTGTACTCAAAACAACGCGAACCTTTCTACTGGATGCGGGCCGGATAACGAGGATGGAAGAGGAGTGTTCGCGACTGGAATGTTAGGCAGCACTCCGAATATATTCATCGCGGCCGCTCGTTCTGGTCAAAATTTCGATTATCTGTATTATAGCTCCGATATAGATTCCAGCTTAGATTTCAAATACATCGATTTGGGAACGATCACTGGAACCGTGACCGCTGGAACTTCTTCCATCGGAGTACTAAATAACCGAGTATTTGTAGGATTTGCGAAAGAGAATACCGGAGAATCCAACGCACCTGACTTCGGATTCGTTACTTTCAATTCTGCGGATTCCGGAACTGGGAATTGTACGATTGGCACTAGCTGCGACGCTAACGACGGAACCAAAGGAAGAAGAGTGAGAATCGACTTCTTGTCGTTCTTTGGAGGAGGATCAGCTGGTACGGATAACACAAGTCCGAACTGGGGTTACTATATTGGGGTAGATTCCATCTTTGTGTTCCGGAACTTTATTTATGCTGCAAACGGCGGACACCATAAACTAGATCACAACGGATCGATTATCCGCTCCACAGGCGCAGATCCAACTACGGCTTGTTCGGCGATAAACACCTGCACAAACTGGACGGAAGTGGGACCAAGGACAAATGCTAAATGGTACAACTCTTCCCCCGGAACTTCAAATCGCTACTCTTTGGAACTCACGAAGTTCTTCGATTTGATTCCAGGAGATAAAGCATTCTCAATGTTTGCTCAGTACAACGGAAACTTGTATGTGACAAGGACTACCTGCCAAGTAACCCAGTCCACTGCGACTACCTTCCGAACAGGCATTACTACAATTGCAGGCTGTACAGACGGAACTGATACAAACCGAAGGGCTCAGCTTTGGAAATGCGTACCAGAAACGAGCGGAGGCACGGATACATGCGACGCAGGTGACTGGTCTGTGGTTGGAGATGACGGAACCGGAAACACCAACTTTGGGGAAGATACCAACAGAACGATCACCATGGTGGTCAAGAACGGCGCATACCTGTATGTAGGATTCGATAACCCGACTACCGGAATCCAGGTTTGGAGGACTGGTGACACCAACCCAGGATCCTCTTCTTCTTCCTGGACAAAAATCGGAGGAAACGGACTGGGAGACGCTACGAATATCAAACAGATCTTCTCTGCTACTTCTGTTCCAGTGGGTGGTGTGAATTATCTGTACGTAAGCGCGGGTAAGAATGGAGTTCCAGTTCGTGTATATAGGCAACAAAATGAATAGGCAGGAGAAGAAACAAAAAGAACCGGGAGTAATCGTTATGAATCCAGCAGCAAAAAAGAGAGCAAAGATTTTAGGAATCTTCGGATTTCTAATCTTGGTAGCAATCCTATCAGAAGGATGCAGGCATGCGTGGGTGCGTTATCCGCAACTTCCACCAGAAGCTTGCAGAATCTATCCTAGTTCTAGGGAATGCAGGAGAGCCTTGGATGCCAGAGATACGAACCAGCAATCCAGTTCCGGATCGGTACACAAAATTAAACAAGACTATTACTTTTTTGGACTCTATCCTGGAATTCAGGTGCTAGACACCTCACAGTACTGTCCGGATGGACCTAAATTGGTCCACCAGTACACTTCTACTACGAACGCAATATGGGAACAGGTAAGTCTGGGAGTGTATTCTCCTCAGACTGTGGAGGTAGAATGTTATCCTTGATCCGCAAAAGCACAATCTTAGGTTCGATTCTGATCTTCCTAGTCCTAAATTGCCACAGTACTGCGGTGATTTATAAGGAGCCGGTGATTCCTGTTGCAAACACTGAGAAACATTCTCCACCGGAGGAGAAGCTGAATCAGGGAAGTTATGTATTCGGAATTTACCCAAGTTCTCCTGCACAAGAGATTTCTTGTCCCGGTGGGGCGAATTATCCAGAGGTGGTCATGACTACGGGAGTCTGGGACTCTGTGATCCATATTCTGATCGGCGGAGTCTACACCAGAAAGACCGTAGAGATTTATTGTAAGAAATAACGCTCCGTCGTATTATTGGACCCAGTCTAAGAGATTTACATGCCTAGCTGGGTCTTCGATTATATTGTTCTGCCAATCGGCATTTATCTAGCAAGGGTAACCGACGTTAGCATCGGTACGGTTCGAATCATCCTGATTTCAAAGGAAAGAAAGCTTCTGGCAGCAGGCCTTGGATTTCTGGAAGTTTTGCTCTGGTTGATCGTAATTACCCAAATTATGAAAAATCTAAACAACGTGCTCTGTTACGTAGCTTACGCTGGTGGATTTGCTACGGGAACCTATCTCGGGATGATCGTGGAAGAAAAGTTAGCCATAGGCCTTTCTCTGATTCGGATCATCGTTCCAAATAAAGGGGAAGAAATCGTTAGAAACTTAACGAAAGCCGGATTTAGGACAACCTGCTTGGAAGCTACGGGCTCCAGGGGACCGGTAAAAGTGATCCTTTCCCTGCTCCGCAGAAAAGATGTTCCAGTGGCCCTAGCTCTAGTAGGAGAAACGGCTCCTGGTGCGTTTTATACGGTCGAGAATGCGAGAAAAACGAGCGATCCAGGACTCTGGGAGGAAGGAGAGACGGATGTGGCTGCCTTCGCTAACATCCTGTGGAGAAGACAATCGAGAATCCGAAAATAGGATTCTCTAGAAAAAGAAAAGCCCGGGGTGGACCCCGGGCTCATTTTTCCAAAGAAAGCTAAGCTGGAACCTTGATTAAAAACTTTCGGATCTCCTTATGCATAAAGGCCGGAAAGTTTAAATTATAGTCTGGCAGCAGCAACTTCCAATCATCCTTACGGATGAATTTTCGACAAGACTGAGCACCACAACGACACTCGAAGGTCTGGTCAAAGTTTACCACGAAATTTGCGTAATCAATGGTAAGCTCCTCTCCTACTTCGATGTCCCTCTTTGCTATGATATTATCGTTTTGGTCGTACCACATGTTTGGGTTACAAGAATGATTCATGAAATTGGAGTTGTTTACGACGAATTCGGATCCACTCGGACCGGTCATCAGTCCAAAATCCACGTCATATCCGTATTTCATGAAGATTTCCCTCTCGGATTCGGGTAGGGCTTCGACTTCAGGTACTGATAGTACGCTCCAGCCGAACTCTTCGTCCTCGATCCACTCGCTATAGCTGAATAATAGAGTACCCTTAGCTATGGGCGCCGAGGCGAAAATCCCGTTCTCCCCGAACTTGTTCGTGCGTCTTTCGATCATGCAAGATCAACCTGCTCTTCCCCAATTTGGCGGGGGCAAAATTTTTATCAGTCAAGACTAGGATCGAAAAAACTTCAATTAAAATAAAGAAATGTCTCTACCTAGTCGTGGAAAAACAAAGAAGGTAGCCAGCCGAATTTTTCCCTCCATTCCACGGCCAAGGCTCCTTCTCTCTTTAGACGACGAAGTCCTTGAGTCCCCAGCTCGAATACGAAGTTGGAATGAGTAAAGAGAGATGTTCTAGAGCTGGCCTCGGAAATACGAGAAGAGTCTCTTCCGAACTCCAAAAAGCAGGTTAGACCAAAGTTATTATTCCATTTTTCCAGAAGACCCTCCAATTGCTGGGAAAAATCTCTTCCTTCTCCGTCCAAGCCCATGCGAGTCGCATTCACTAAGACCGGCAAAATTCTGGGGGAGGTCATTCCCAACTTGCCGTCCGAAATTTGTTTGCAAAAAGCGTCGGCTTGCGTGAGCGATTCTGCAAAACCGAGAATGATTGGATGTTCTAGATCTGAGACTTCCCTCAGGACCCGACCCAACTTGAGAGCTTCCTCCATACCCAGACTACCCTTGGGCAGGATGATGACCGGTTGAATTTTTCTTTTGGTGATTTTGAACAACCATCTCAACAGACGAATCGGTCGGTCTTTGGAAAGTGAAATCAAAGTAAACAGCATGACTTGGATTCCTGCTTATATGATATCTATTCTTTTGTATAGTATTATTCTCGGCAAAGTATCGAATGTGAGAAGGAAAAAATTCACATTGCACGAGGACAAACTCCCGGTTATCCCAGAAGGAGTTCCGACCAAAAAAGTATATTACAATAATCTAATTTTCCTAACTTACTTTCTTAGAAAAAACGCCACAGCTACGACACAAATCTCATTCTTACAGTCCACTATGTCTCATAGAAAGAACAGAAGAATTCGAAAAAACCAAATTTTGAAAAACGGCTTGAGCGTATTTGCTATGAGTATAGATTTCGGATCTAATTTTTACCCATCTTTTGCGAGGTGAACGCCTATGAATGGAAAGAGAATCGTATCTAAGCAAGATCACCAAAGGATTCTTTCTAAAATAGAAAGTCCTGAAAAGCCGGAAGCTTCGCACCAACCCACACTTCAATTACTCAAGAAGGAACTTTCTAAAGCAAAGAAGATCGATCCAAAAGAAGTGCCACAAGACCTCATAACGATGAACTCTAAATTTGTGCTGAAAGACATAGGAGATGCAAAGGCCTATCAATTCACTTTGGTCTATCCGGAGGACTTTGAGCCAAAAGAGGGAAAAATTTCAGTGTTATCACCTCATGGAACCGCTTTGATTGGGATAAGAGTAGGTGAAGTGGTCCGATGGCCTTTCGCAGGAGGAGAAAAGTATCTGAGAGTTCAGGAGTTGCTTTACCAACCAGCGGCGTCAGATCATTTTCACCTTTAATCTGTGAATCAGACCTTTATTCTTCCATTTATAAAATGTATCTAATTCCGTGACTTTTACAATAAACACCTAACAATAACTCGTTTTTTTAATCCCTAAGCTCTGCCAAGCTTCACTTGTTAGTGATTAGCTACTAACAAGTCGAATGGAGGATGACTCCCCCTCGCTACAGTCGCGTTATTCGCGCCTTCCGCTACCCCCTCGCCGGGAGCTTCTTTCCTGCGAAGCCCGGAACCCGGCTCGACCTTGCTTCTTTTTTCTATTTTATCCCGGTCCTTCATACTTTAAGAAGCTGTTACCAATGAATGAAGAAAATCACGAAATTTTCTGAACGTCTCGGTCCTCTTAATAGATTCACGCCTCAAATCTATCAAATAGAATCAGAATTCATATTGACACTGTTATCAAATTTGGTAACATTCTATTATTATAAATGCCTCTTAAAGTTATAGAGAAGAGGAAGTGACCTAAAGGAGCCCTTGAACTTCCAGCTCTGGAAAAGAGAAAGTATGCTACTCTATTGCGAGAACTCGAAGTTTCAGGACCGATTAGAAAAATTGGCCAAACTTCTCTCCCTTAGGGAAAAATAAATATCACTGTCATTTATCATATAGCTGGGTCGCTTGCTGGGAATATGTGAAAGGGTCAATAGTGATTGAGGTGTATTATGTTGGTAGTCGTGAAAACGCCCCTTACTGAAGTGAGAGTCATAGGTGAAATTCCAGAAAAACTTCTTGATGTATTAAAGGAAGAATTCGGAAAGAAAGTAAAGATCGAGAAGGATAACCCTGTCTCGTTTAGAAAAGGAGAGTTCTTTCAAAAAAATAAAAACAGTTACTGCAGTTTCTGTGCTGAGATAGTATTCACCTGACAGTCATCGAAAAACCGGTGGCCCCAGCTTCTTCTAAAAGAGAATTCAATGGAAACAGTTTTATGGCCTACATGCGGATGCAATGATTGTCTCGGATACTGTTACAGTCTATTCTGCGAATTTTCGTCAGATTTTTCGGGTCGTTTTCTTTTTGCATATTGGAACAAGAAAGATTCTTCATTTCGATATCCACACGAATCCCACCACAAAATGGATGAGAAAAGTTCTGAAATTTGCTATAAGGAAACGCTGCGGTAAAGACTTTCGCTATTTTCTTTCGGATAATGATCCTCTCTTCGGAAGACGATTTACAACCTATTTAGAAAGATTAGGTATCAAACATAAAAAAACAGCCCCACGCTCTCCTTGGCAAAACTGCGATGCGGAACGATGGATTAAAACTTGTAGAAACGAATTTCTAGACTTCTTCATTCCAATAAATGAATACCATTTATTAAGAAATTTAGATGAATTCATTCATTTTTATAATCATCACAGAACCCATTTAGCCTTAGAAAAGGACACCCCCGTGCCTTCTACAGGAAGAAGTTCTTATATCCTCGGTCAATCATTCTGAATAAAAATTAATCGAAAAATTCTCTGTTACGTTAGTTTTTGCGAGGCTGAAGTAATATTTAGGAGCTCAAGGATAGGCTTTTCGATTATAAGAGCTGAACTATTACCGTGTTGTATGAGTTTTTTAATCATAAAAACCTCCGTAACAATAAAGTATATACAATAGTATTACCAAGTCAAGGAGTATTTTTAAGGCTTTTGCGTCTAAACGACCAAGGCCTGCAAGTTCGCTTAAACACAGGGCTTCCCCTCCGTTAACGCAACCACTCTTTCCGCATCTTCAAAAATAAAGTTGCCTGCTTTTGTCAGAACTAGTCAATTTATCTCACCTTTCGCAAAAAAACAAAAGATGATAAATGAAAATAAATTATATAGATTTTCAATTCTGTAATTTTATTATATAATAATATACTAATGTTTTGTAAATTCACTGAAGCATTAAACATTTCAATTAAAAATAATCGCCTCCCCATTGCACCACCCGAAGTGATTAAAAAAATTAAATATTACAAACTAATTTTCTAATATTTAATTTGCTCAAGACTCCCTCCTGGCTTTTCATTTCAAAGGCCCCACTTAAGAAAAGGAGGAATATGAAAAAGTCTAAAAACAGCTACCATACTACACTGATTTTTAAAACGCAGCTAAACCTCCTCACTCCAAGAGAAAGAAAAGCTATTCCTAAATCTACTCAGCAGGACTGGAAAAAGAGAAACCTGTCCAAAATTGTAGGATTCGACGAAGATCCAAACTGCGGACAAGCCGAGCTGTTTCAAAAGATGATGGATAGTCAAAACTTTAAGAAAGTCTTACGATCAATTTTTCGTGTTTATTCATTCTATGCATCTCTGGTAGAAAATCTTCGCGGCAAGAGAAGAATATGGAACGAACAAAAACAAAAAATCATCTCCATCATACAGAGCATCTCACCGGCCTTCGGAGTAAAACGCTCCTGTCAGCTTATGAAAATCTCTCTCCAAAGATATTACAGATGGAAAAACGAAGTGCCTTGTAATTTGTCACCGTTGGCTCTTTGCCGAAAAAAGAATCAGAGACAACTCAGTTCAGAAGAACAGAAAACCATCTCCTCCTATGTAAAAAATCCTCAATTTGGAAATTGGCCGCTTCGCTCCATTTTTTACAAAATATTGAACGACGAAAACGCGTTTTTCAGCATTAGCACTTTTTACAAATACGTAAGAATCCTCTTTCCTTTTAGGAAAATAATTCGAAAGCAAAAACATAAGATAGGCATTCGAGCGAATTCTTCTTTACAGCTTCTCCATATGGACACAACGCTCTTAAGGACTTTGGATGGCTCAAGAGTATATATCCATTTTATAATGGATAATTTTTCTCGAGCAATTCTAGGATGGAAAACTTCCCTACAATGGAATTCGAAAAACACCATGTTGAACCTCAAAGAAGTCTGTCATAAATTTGATCTTTTCTACAAACCGCTACACCTTTTATGTGACGACGGATCCGAAAACGCTGGAGCAGTAAACAACTTCCTTTTAGAGCCTGGAGTTTCTATTCGTAAGTTGACTGCGCAGGTCGATATTATTTTTTCAAATAGTATGATCGAAGCAGTGAACAAGAAAATGAAATACGAATTTTTATTTCCAAGCAAACCATTCTCGATCCAGGACGTCCAAAAAACTTTAGAGAAAGCTGTTCCTGAATTTAATTCCAGGCCTAACGGTGTTCTTTTCGGTTTTACTCCCAACGAAGTTTTAGCCGGAGCCATACCCGACAAGTTCAGATTCTCTACTCAAATCAAAGACGCCGCTACAAAGCGAGTGCAAGTGAATCAAAACAACCATTGCCATGAGTGTTAAGTAATCTTAATGTATAGAGTATGCAGCACTGTTTATCCCTCTTTAATGGTGGCCGGATTTCCGCACCTTGTTTTTAAGGTTTTGCGCGGATTCTGCACTGTTCTTAGTTGTTTGTGCAGGTCTTCGTTGGCACTCTTAATTGTTTCTTCGTAGGCTTTTGGTATAGAGTAGAGAGAATCTAGTGTCTGAAGTACCACCATCTTTTGCGAGTGTTCGTCCATCTCGTTTCTGAGTTGTTCAAATGCTTTTACGTTCTTTTCATCTAGCTTCGTTGTTTGCAATTGGTTGATAAAGAACTGTACGTCTTGGGTTGCGCCTTGGCTGATTGTTCGTTCGTCGAACTTGCTCGGACTATTTGCAAGGACGGAATTCAGTATAGTGTTGGCGTTGAGATTTACGGAAACTCCGGTTGGCAATGTTCCACCAAAGCTTTCTACCATTCCTTGGATTTGGTTATATGCATCTCGGAGTACGGTGCTATCATCCTGATCTTTCATCGTAGATAGAAAATCTGTTTCCCAGCGCGTCTTCTCTTTCAGCGCTTTTTCTATTTCCCTTAGGTGGGCTTCTTCTCCTACTTTGGCTTCTTTTCGGAAGTCGACCCTCCATTCATCCCACTGTTCTCTTGAGCTCATTCGGAAACAAGAACCGCTTCCCTCGCCCTCCGCCGTCACTTCCTGTGACGAGCTACGGGACGTGAGCCTTCCTGGCTCACTCTTCGTGAATGCGTTTCTCGTTTCCTGTCTAATTCTCGGCGATTCTTGCTTGTCGCCTCCGGCTTCACCGGACCGGGCTCTACGCTCAATCAGCGAAGCACCATTACGCTTCCTTTATGCACGACTCAATCGTTTTAATCATGGTGCATCGCCGTATTTCCGCTACGATCCCTGGCGCTTTATTTCTTCCTAAAGTCTGCTCTCGCTTTCTTAAAGAATCGTTGTCAATGAGCGATCTCTTACAGTTTACTGCATCCAGCTGCACCGCCGGTGCAGCTGGAACCATTCCTAGTTAAGAATTACAAATCTATATATTACAGATTTGATTTGTATAGTTTAGAGTCATACTTACTTTCAGTCAAATTAGTTTTGGTTATTTCTTTTTTATATACCAGTTGTTGCTAACTCCTCATTAGTTCCTGCCACTTTATTTATCAATTCGTTTCTTATCTTTCCTATCAAGCCACATAAGACTATTCAAATAAATAGATTTCTAATATCTCGCTTCATGCTCTTCTTAACTCTTTTGTTAATATGGAACGATCTTTTCTTTCCTTTTCGCTACTGTTTATTCTTCGTAACGAGAATAGTGTAGATACTTTTGCCTATCATTAGTATTGGATTCGAAGGTTCTTAAAAAGATCTTGCTATTGATTATTTTGGAACCCGGGTTTGGCTTTTCTTCGGAAACAAGTTTCCGAGACTCTTTATAATTTATTCTTTTATTATAACAAGGTAATGTAATGTACTATGAATTCAGTTTCTGAAGAAATTAAGAACATTCAACATTCCAAAGACCATTAATAGGGTTCAGATTCTGAGCCCTTTTTTTGATTTCTTTCGAGTCTTTCGGCCATGTTACTTCGCTCTTTTATAACAAAATATGGCTCGACTCACGTCCCTATTGGATTATTTATATATTAATTCAACGATATTCAGGTATCTATTTCTATGAAAAAAACCTTACTTCTATTGCCTATCTTAGCCGCCCTTCTTTGGAGCTGTGGGGATGAGAAAAAAACGGACAATACCGCCCTTTTTGTAGCACTTACCGGCGCACTGCCTCATAGCATTGAGATTTTTAAATCAACTACTTCTGTTAATAATTCGGCCTCCATTTCGGTAACCGTTTATTCTGGTCAAGGTTGCACAGGTACAGTTATAGTTGCCCCCTTCACAATGACAGATGCAAGTAATACTACCACTGTTCAAGTTCCAGCTAATGCAGTGTATTCGATACGCGCTATAGATAGTGGTCAGATCGAGACACCAATTTGCGGTAATTCTACAGATGCTTCTAATGTGAGACCAGGCGGGACTAGCACCTGCCAAATCATTAGCGCTGCGATCAACTGCTAAGCAGTAGTAAAATTTCTTTATTTAACCTTAAGGGATGGCAATTGCTTAGCATTTCAAAATCCGAATACAAATACATATCTTTAAGTATGCAAAATTTTTCTTGCGCGCATTAGGAAGTATCGGCCAGTAATTCGCCAGGTGCTTGATAATTCTAAGGAACGACATCCTCCTTCTTGTGAGGATGTCGTTTCAATTGGCTTCGCTGCTTTCTGGAAAGAACTTACATAAGCGCCTAATCAAACACATGTCACCGCGAATTGCGGTAAATCCTGACGGGAAAGATTCCTCGGCTCCATTTCCCAAGACTTAAATAAATCTCGTAAGTATGCGTAAGGATCCGCTCCAGAAATCTTCGCATTTTGCACTAAAGAATAGAATCCTGCACTGGCAGTAGCTCCACCTGGGCAACCAGAGAAGAGCCAATTCTTTCTTCCTACTACGAAAGGACGAATATCATTCTCGACCAGATTCGTATCTAATTGCAATTCCGGATGATCCAAAAAGATAAGAAGTTTCTCCCACTGACCTGCGAGATAACTAAGAGCCTTGCCCATCGAAGATTTTGGAGCAACTTCTATGATGCGTTTATTCATCCAGGAACGGATCTCATTAACGACCAACATAGATTCGGATTGTCGAAGTCTAAGATGCTCTTCCGAATTTAGATTTGCTTCTTTAGCCTTCGACTCGATTGCGTAGAGCTTACCGATTTCTTTTACGATCCATTCAGCTTGAGCGTTCTTGGAATCTATCTTTAGAATTTCGAAGAATCGCCTTCGAGCATGATTCCAGCATCCGGCATGAAGAATCTTTGGTTTTACTTTTAATAAAGAATCATAAGATTCAAAACCGTCTGTTTGGATAATTCCTTCGAAATCTGAAATCCATTCCTCTAAAAATTTGGCACTGCGACTCGGTTCGTAGTGATATAATACTACTGGCCTTTCTCGGATAAATCCTCGAATCACCCACATGTATGATTTAGAAATGTTAGATTTCCCAGGCTCGTTCAATACTTGGAGCACAGTCTCGTCAATTTGCAAATACTTTGACTTGAAAAGCTCCTCTCTTACATCTTCGATCATTGGAGAAATCTTTTCATAAACTTGGATTGCGGTATTTGACAAAGTCGTTCTAGAGATATCTACTCCGGATCTCTGAAGAATTCCTACTTGTCTGTAGAATGGAAGAGCATCCGCAAACTTTTGAGTAAGTGTGTAGGCTAAGAATCCAGAAGAAAGCATACTCTTCTCGGCAATCTGATTTGGAACCGAAGCTATTTTGACAACTGGAAGACTTTCATTGGAAGTCCCTTCGCAATGCTTGCATGCATACTTAGGACGAATATGTACTTCTACCTGGACTTTAGCAGGAATAATGTCCAGCTTCTCCGACTTTTCTTCTCCAATACGAGTAAGCTCATACCCGCAAGAGCAAGATTTTTCGGTCTTTGGAATATCGTGTAAAATTTCGATTCTGGGAAAGTAGTCGGGAAATGGCTGTCTTCCCGTCTTCTTTCTCGTGTGGCTTTTGACTGGAGTGAAAAGACTTACTTCCTTCGGATCCGGCGAATCTTCTTGAAGAGAACTTTCTATTTCATTAAATAAAGACCCCTGCTCTATTTCGATTTGACTCCATTTCTCAGTCCTTCTGCCGAATAACTGGATCTTTAAACGTTCAATTTGGTCGAGGTGCTCCGCTTCTTTTTGCCTTTGGAATATAATAATTTTCTTGAGTTCTTCTAAATCATTCGGCAATGCATTTATATCCAAAGACACGGCGTTTAGATTTCATTCTTACTCAAAAATTAGTCAACCTGTTTCAGCTTACTTTCTTATATTTTAATTTCTTATGTTCTTTAAAGAAATCAATACCGTTCAAGAGCCAATGAAGTCTCTCTACGGAGATTTTTCGAACCTCTTCCTCCGAGTTCGGCCAAGGAAATTTACTCTCCTCCAATCTCTTTTGCCAAAGGCAAAATCCGCTCTTGTCCCAGTAGAGCATTTTGAGTTTATCTTTCTTACGATTACAAAATAGAAATAGGCTCTCCGAATATAGATCCTTTTTCATCTTGCCTTCTACGATGATAGCAAGTGTATTAATCGATTTCCTTAAATCGGTGACTCCAGGTCGTAAATATACCTTTCTATTACCAGGATTTAGCTTCATAGATCAAGACTAAACTGGAGGTTCACTTGTAGCGAAGCCTTGCCCGAGGAATCTATTTTTAGAGTCAAAAACTCAGACCCTGAAGGAGAGATACCATTTACGACTGAGCTAGGAACTTCCACGAAGCTGTCTTTGTTCTGATTTTTAGATCGTCTTTCCCAATGGTAGCGAAACGTCGAATACTTGATCTGCTTTTCTCTGCAATATTGCGGCTGAGAAAGGCCGCTTTTTGAAAAGTCTTCAAATTCCTTTTCCCAATCAATATCCGTTTTTTCATCGGGGATAGATTACCACGTTTTGCGGATTAGGAAAAGGTGTGTTTGATTAGGCGCTTACCTACAAGTAATCTCGCAATGGATTCGTTTTAAAAACTTCCGAACATACCGGAAAATAAAGTAACGGGACCGAATTCGAAGCTGAATAGCTGAAAGATTCGCAAGGGGTTAAAAAAACTTCTTCCAAGCAGGTGTTTAAAGATCCGCCGTCTATGAAGCTGTATCTTGACTCACAACTTCTAAGCTCCTTCACCGACTCCAAAAAGGTTTCGTCCGTGCAGTCCACCTCCCCCATGGTCATCACGCCACCGTATTGGATTCCTGCCTGGTATGCAGAAGGGCAACTTCCACTTTTCAAGACCACGGCCGCATAGAAACGGCTCGATGCCTCCGACCTCGGAATTCTGGATTGTCTCTCTTCATCCCGCAATTTCCAAACCGGATCTGTAAGGCAGGAAACGAATACGAAAATACCCGCTAAGATAAAAAGGGAGGAAGGAGGAGAGAGGTTCAAGTCCCTGGAACTTCTACCCACTTTTTCGCTTTTGCCTGCACCTTCTTTAAGTAAGAAAAATCCCCTGAGTCCATTTCCTTTTTCCGCTCGTAATAGCCGTCTTTTTTAAGCTCATTCTCAAAGTCAGGTGATTCCCAGGCACAAGGTTCCGCATGAGCTACCCAATAATCTTCCTTGAGCTTTTCCAATTGCCCACTCTTCGTGTAATAGTATTTTCCATCACAATAAGCTTCTGGCCAAAGCCATCCGATATGACCTTTTCTTTTTCTATGTTTTTCTAAAACGTCTTTCGTTGCATTCTTACCTAGTACTATATTCTTTCCCTTTGGCCCAATTCTCACTTCCTGATACACCGAAAAATCAATAAGTTGATTTCTATAAAAAAACAAACTCACGGTTTGCCTTTCATCCGTCTGGATCTTACGGATGATATTTTTGCCATCGTCTTTTTCAGACTTATTAGAGAGAGTTCCAAAATAGCTAACAATGCGATCTACAGGATAATAATTTCCCTCGATTTTAATCGGCAATGTATAGTCTCCATAAATCGTTTCGGCATAAATTTTTTTTCCGAAGGAAGACTCTATTCTTTCAAACGTTTCTTCTCCCAATTTCAAACGTATAATTTTCTCAATTGGAATATACACAAATTCATTATAAGCGAAATCTCCGTGCTTTTTCGTTTCGGCATCCACGCAGAGAGTAGTGAGCACTAAGCCTAAAGTAAGCGACAAGTTATAACGATTCATCCTGCTCACCTGTTCCTATCGTAATAAAGCAGGAATTCCTCGCGATATGTCCCCATGTAGCTATGAGTTTTCCAATCTTTATTGTTCGCATCTTGGTAATTCGTATTGATAGCCTTATAGTTATCTACACTCGTATCGTAAGTTTTCGTGCCCCATGTTTTTCCAGTGACTAAGTCCTGTTTGTGCATGATATCCGTCCAAGATTTCACCTTTGCATTAATTGCATTACTATTCGCTCCGCCAAGGGTTATTACATCGGCTTGGATCGTAGCTCTGGCATCCGCATCCCTGATCCCATTCTCGATCGTGCGTCCACCTGCACTGTGCCCCAAGATCGTACCTCCTGTTTCAAATGCTCCATTGTTGATCAAGGTCGTCAAAGAAGAAGAAACTGTCTTATCATTCAGATTCGGTGTTACCACGTTACTCACTTGCCTATCCCGGAATATATGAATCACTTCGCCAGTTTGACCCCCCTGGTTTGCATCCAGAATGTTTACATGCCTTGCTATCGATTGGAACATTTGGGCAGCGTCTACACCGGAGTTTCCGATTCCATTTGTGCTCACAACGGCGTCGGTGATTCCATGGTCTTTAACATACTTTCCGAGTTCTTCTTTCTTGATTACTCGTAATGATCCGTCTGCGTCCATGACCATAGCATCGCCATTTCTCATTAACTTATTATTCACATAGGTTAATGTTTCGCCGTTGACGACCCTTTCGGATACTTCGTTGACTACGCCATTTTTCAATTCTTGAGTATAACCGACTGTAGCTTTTCCATCAGCTCCGTATGCCAGTTTCCATCCAGTTTCACCTTTGGATGGATCATAAACCTTTGGTGTTGCTTCTCCGAGACCGTATCCGTTAGGTTCAGCCTTCCCAACGGGCAGCATCCAAGAAACACGGTCCCCGGAAGAATCCCCATTCCATAATGATCTAATGTATTCGCTTCCAACTTTACCGGCTTCTATTAAGCTTTCTAGCATTGAGGTTCCAAAAGATGAAACTGCATCCATAGTTCCGCTGAATAGATTCTTCGTCCCTTCCCAGAGACCCGCAGATTGGGCTCGAGCTTTTAACTGTTCTACCTCATACTCGGTATACTCTTGATTCGACATACCTCCGGTAGACATCGCTCTATTCTTACCAACATCTCCGAAGAAACTCTGGTTATACGTGGCAGTTCCACTCGCTAAATCATAGGTCAGTGCTGTCGCTCCATTTGAATTCAAGGTTGCACTAGCACTCTTCGTCAAGTTGTTATACGAATAGCTTACGTTCGTTCCAAGTACAGCGGGAGTGCTTGCAGTCCAAGTATCTCCTCCAAAGGCTGTGTGGCTGTAATCGATTCCACCTTGCGAGACCGCTTTGTTCACACTTTGGGAGATCCCTATATTCTGTCCAAAACCGGTATTTTTATCATAGCTAAGTCCTACGTTTAGTGAGGCCATCGGTTTACCCGCAGAATTCGTTCCCAGGCCCACACCGAAGCCGGTATTGACTCCTGTGATCCCGCTATTGTCAAAATTCACTCCTAAGTTACCCGTGATCCGTGCGTTTGGGTCCATGCGCATTTGAACTCCTACACTTCCGGATATGGCTCCTGTATTCGCACTGTAGGATAAACTTCCTCCAAGGCCTAGTCCAGCTTTACCCAGTCCTCCTCCGACACTCGCTTGAAAGCCATCTTCGTAACTGTAAGACATTCCGTAAGAAAGCGCTCCCGCCGAGAAACCTTGCAAATAAGCATTTCCAAAGTTTGCTGCTCCTGCTACTGCACCGAGCACTCCACCTTCATACGCTCCTTGGACTGATTTATAAGCCGCATAAGCGATAAACGATGCACCACCAGTAAATGGTGCTGCTATCACGGCTGCAACCGCAGTCACTGCATCCACGATTTCTTTGTTATCGTGCAGTGTTTTACTGATCATTTTACCGTCTAACAAGCCAAAGGTGCTCGCCTCCATCACACTTCCCATGGCATTCGAGAATCCATCTCCCTTGAGCGATTCTCCTTCTTGTTTCATTTCATTATATTTTTCTTTGAGTTTCAGGATGGTATAGAATTGGCTAAAATGATGGTCTCCGAACTTTCCTCCCTCTGTTAGCCCTACTAGGTATCCGGAGTTCATGGCGCTCTCTTCCATTGCGCGCTTGCCACGTTCATCTGCATTCGTATATTCTAATGCTTTTTGTGGGTCTGTGAACAGTTGTCTTAGTCCTGCTTGAGCTGCTTGGGCTACCTTTGCGACTGCGATTGGGTCTAATGCCGCTATCGCTATTTCTCTGTTAGATGGATTTTCCGGGTCGTATACTTTTTTAAAGTCCAAATCCATCTGAGTTTGTGCCAATTTCACCATCGTCTGTAATTCAGAGGATGTGGGTCCTCCTTTGGCGCTTAATGCGCTGTAGTTACTTAGGTCCCATTCTTTTCCGTTACTATCTTTTACTTTTGGTAGTTGGTCTGGTGAGTTGTACACATAGTCTGTGTAGTCTGGTAGCACCTGTGCTTGTGGGTTTCCGTCTGGTCCTACTGTTTGCCGGATATACAGGTTACCCGTTGGCATAAATCCATCTTGCCCAAGTTGCGTTTTGAGTTGTTTGTGTAAGTCCTCGTTGGCACTTTTGATCGTTTCTTCGTACGCTTTTGGTATAGAGTAGAGAGAATCTAGTGTCTGAAGTACCACCATCTTTTGAGAATGTTCGTCCATCTCATTTCTGAGTTGTTCAAATGCTTTTACGTTTTTATCATCCAGTTTGGTCGTTTGCAATTGGTTGATAAAGAACTGTACGTCTTGTGTTGCTCCTTGACTAATCGTTCGTTCGTCGAACTTAGTCGGACTATCCGCTAATACCGAATTCAAGATTGTATTTGCATTGAGATTAATAGATACTCCGGTTGGCAATGTTCCACCAAAGCTTTCTACCATTCCTTGGATTCGGTTATATGCATCTCGGAGTACGGTGCTATCATCCTGGTCTTTCATTGTGGAAAGAAAATCTGTTTCCCAGCGCGTCTTCTCTTTCAGCTCTTTTTCTATTTCCCTTAGGTGGGCTTCTTCTCCTACTTTGGCTTCTTTTCGGAAGTCGACCCTCCATTCATCCCACTGTTTTAGTATGACACCGGTTAGGTCATTGAATCTGGCATTTCCTGTATCTTGCAAGTACTGGATGTTTTGTACCCATTCTTGTTTTCTGGAATGGAAATCCTTTTCTTTTGCATCCCAGGAAGCGATCTGTGCTTTTCTCTGTTGTTCAAGACTTAGTTCAAAGAGTTGGTCCACGATTTTCCCTTTGCCCATGTAATCCGAAATTACGGTTTGGTACATTTCAAACTCTATGTTTTGCCCATTCCCATTGCTTAACTTGTTGATGAGTTGGGAGAAAAACTGTTCTCTATCGTCCAGAATTTCTCTTCTGTCTGCCTTCTGTCCTCCTGGACCGACGCTTGCTTCTTGTGCGGCAAAGTATTCGTCTCTTTCCACTTCGTACTGAGAGCGAGATAGTACTGCCAAGGCAGATACAAACTCATCTCCCGACACCATAAAGGCCGTTTTTACTCCGTCACCGCTCGTTGAGGTAGAACTGGTTGCTATAGCCGTTCTTCCGCCTGGAGTATAGCTTGTATTATTTCTTACGAGTAGTCCGTATGCATCGTGGATATATCGATCTTGTGCTACTGGATCTCCGTTCTTACCTGCAATTTTATCTAGATTAAGTCCTTCTTTTCCAGCAGTCCATTGCAGGCTGCCCTCAGTCAAAGTTCCTGTACCGGTTAAGAAGTCCGCATCACTCGTTTGTAGTCCAGTGTTTAGCTTATACTTACCTGAACTATTTCCAGTTCCAAGTAATACGGACCGCAATTGTTCCGCACTAGAGATGTCGGTATAATAATTCAGCTCTGCCTGCAAATCTTTGAGTCTAGTTGCCGAAACCGTCGCATTGTCGATGGAGTTTTGCAGATCAGTTTTGGCTCGGATCCATTCTTCATTTCTACGAATTGCCTCCGCACCTACAAGCGGATTCCCCCAGCCCATGATCGCGATAATGATTGCTTCAGCACTTGTAATCTCGCCTAACTTTGCATCCATCTTCGATGCATATTGCGAATAACTACTCGATTCTAACCTTAAACGTGCTGTAGAATTAGCCTTGTCGTCCGGCCAAGCAAACCATACTCCGTCGAATGCATTTTGAGCATCGATCATCCTGTCCGCAGCTGGTCCTCCTTTTCTCCGTCCGTTCACAAAGCCCAAAATATCATACTGAGGATATTTATTCGAAAGCCCTCCCCCAAAGGTCGACCCATAGTCTCCTCTTCCGCCATTGATAAAATCCCACATCCCTATTTTACCGTTTAATATTCCTTCCACGATATTATATTCGCTACGAAGATCGTCTTCTATCACCCTGTAGGTAGCTGCATTAATATCAATACGTCCAATGAGTCCATTCGATTTAATTTCTGTCCTTGGTGGAACAAGAAACATATCGAGCTGCCCCTGCAAACTTTGCCTCTCATTCGCTATCTGCTTTTTCAAATCCTCCATCCGATCCTTAATCTTTGTCTCTGCTTGGCTAAATCGTAGTGCTCTCTCGGCCCAGTCTTCGGTAGCTTGTTTGTTTTCTGCTACTTTTGGATCCGCATTCAAGTTTGCTAATGTGGTTTGGTTCGCGATTCTGGTTTGGATTTCCTCGATTTCCTTCAGTTTGTTTGTGACTTCTAGGTTCGAGGCGTCTAATCGTTGCTTTACGATCTCTGTTGGACTACGAATGCTACTCGGATCGCTTCCTTCTTCGCTAGTGTGTTGCGAATACGCCACCATCTGTGCAAAATCGTACAGCGCTGTTTTGCTATTGAGTTCCTTGGACGAATCTTGCAAGGCATTGTATGCCGTTGTCACTTGTGTTTGTTTGGCTGTATAGTTTGCCTGTATCCCATCTACTACCACTTTTTGGTTGGTAAACTCTGTCTGCGCTGTCTCAAAGTCTGTCAGTGCTTGTTGGTAATTGTTTTTTACTTTTTGTAAGTCGGTGACTAGTGCGTTTTGTAGTGCTGTTCCTTTCAGTGCTTTTCCGCTGGAGTCTACGTATGTGTTAGCTATCCCTGTTAGGATTCCAATACTCTTTCCTGCGGTGATCATACTTTCCGCTGATCCTGTCATATTTCCTTTTGCTTGTGACGTCTCCGCATACGGATCGTTTACTGCCGATCTTCCCGGTAGATTATTATCTACGTAGTTCTCTATGATTCCATATAAATTATCCAATCCGCCTTTGAAGCTGTAGTCTCCCGATGCGTTTTTGGCGTACACCTCATCTCTGATTTCGTATCCTGAGTTATCAAAGTCTTTGAGTGCTCTTCGTATCGATGGGTTTGCTTCTTCCTTAGTTGGGTCAAATGCTACGCTCTTGTATCCCTCCACCAGGCCCAAAAAGTTCCCCAGTCTTTGTTCTGCTTGCAACTCCAACTCTCGTAATCGATCCGTGATCTTCTGGTCGTCGCTCGGTTCTAATTGGCCCTTTGGTCCTATGTTTATATAACTTAAATAAGATTCTACGAGTGCGTTTTTCTTTACGATATCATACGCAAACTTGCTGTTTTGCTCGTTTCGATTCAGTTCGATTGCTTTTTTGGTAAACGTAACATCTTCTTCTCCTAGTTTATTTACAAAGGTAGAAAATCCTGTTTTATAACTAAAACTCTTTAGGAATTGCTCCGCGGACACTTCTTGAAACGGATTCAGAGTTCCAAATGGATCGTACAACCCTGCTTTCGCTAGTATCAGTCCCTGTTTTTCTGAATCTGTAATTCCTCCGCTCAGTTTGGTGCCCAGATACGCAAAATACTCTTCTTCTGTTTCTCCTACGTATCCAGATAGAATGGTTTCCATTCTGACTGATTTGTTAAGTGAAGTGACCAAACTTGGTTCGTATTTTTTATCCTTGAGCCAATTGGTAAGTGCAACCAGGTCGTCCGGCTTGAGCGTGTTAGCTGTTGCGTCGTTGTAATACGCAGTCAACGCGTCTCTTTGTTGTAATGCTTCCGTTTTTAAATAATATGCAGTATTTCTGTTATTGTAATTGGCAAGATAATCGGCTAAGATTGTGTCTTCCGAATTTTCCTTTCCGATTCGTAGCAAGTACTCATTTCTAGCAGCGATTCTGTCGGCTTCATTGTTTCCATTCCAGTTCTTGTTGGAACTTAAAAAAGCCAGGTAGTTCGATACGATTCCGTACTCTTTCAACTCCGGTTGGAGTGCATTCACATTGACTAATGTTCCTTGCGCCAAGGATGTCTGGATTCTGTCATAGTTCAGTGCCAATGCTTGCGTTTTTAGTGCTTCTCTAATCTGTGGGTCTGTTACAGTGAGTATCGCGTCGATATTCGCACCCAAATTGGAATTTGCGATCTTCACTTGGTCTGCGTATGGCTTGAGACTATCCTTCAAGTCTGCTATTTGTGCATCTGTTAGATTTTGTCCTAAGAATTTAGAGTTTCTTTCTACTCTCGATCCGTTTTGTCCGGTCAATACATACTTTCCGGCCTTGACTTCTGCCAGAAACGTATCCAAGGATATATTCTCTTGGCTCGATGCCAAATACGCCTGTGTCAGATTTCCTTTATGTGCACTCCAGGCGTATTCTCTGAGTGATTCCATTCCGCTTCTGATTTCGCTACTCAATTCATAGGTACCGCTAGCAAGTTTGGTTTTTAGCACTTCATATTTTGCTAATGAACTCTCTATCTGGTCCATTGCCGTATACATTGGCTGTCCGATTTTGTCCAGATTTTCGAGCGTAGCCTTCAGGTCCCTAAAGAGCAATTGTGCTTCTTTTATGCCGGAAGTATTTGCCTTTGCTTCATTCCACTTTTGTAACGTGGCCGCCTCTGTTCTGTCTGCGGAGGGGACACCTTGGAAAAATTTCAGTTTTGCGATTTCATCTGTAAATGCTCCCACGTTTTCAAGTGATTCCAATACAGCAGTGTTTACTTCCTCTCCCTTGGATTGTTTTTCTACAAAGAAGGTTCTTAGTTGGTTTACATATCCTACCAGTTGCTCCTGTGAGATCTGATTTTTTGGCTCTCCTCCCAAGTACACTTGGATCCTGCCTTCTAATCCTGTGCGAAATGTTGCTATTTGTCCTGCAAGTGCATCCTTGTCTGTTTTAGCTTTCTGTAATATGCCAAGGCCTAAATCAGCCCCGCTGAGCAGGCTCCCTCTTGCTCCCACCGGCAAATAGCTATCTTGTACATTATATACTCCGAATGTATCTCTCGTAAATAACGCTTCGTATTCGATCAGTCGATCTGTTGGCTCTCCTTGGGAACTCGAATAGTACTGAAAGCTATACAATCCTCCGTTGTTGTTATAATCGTTTCGAACTCCCTCAGGCATTACTGCAAGTGATGCATCGTTTACTAGAAACTTGTTCGGTAGTCCAAGGCTTGTCTTCATACTCGTCAGAATAGACTTTCCTTGTTGGTAAACGGAAATCGACTCAGAAGAAATATCCATAAAGTAGATTTTTGCTGACTGATACGCAGCATTTAGTTCATTCAACTTTTGTGATACAATCTCCAACTGCGCAAAATACTCAGGGCTTGCTTGCGTAAGTCCGGATAGTTTCGTGTTCTCTGTTAGATAGTTCTGGCGCGCTGTTTCTAATCCGGTCTTTTGAGCGTCCCACTGCGCTAGCTTCGGTCCAATATTGTTAATATAACTTTCCAGTCCGGTAAAATCCACTCCCGGGTAAGCAGGTTGGCTAACATCCAATGGATTCGTTAAATCTTTCAGGTTGTAAAAGTTTGTGACATCAGTCACTCTAGAAGAATACCAATCTCTCAAATCACTGGTCATAAATCCAAGTAGTGATTGTGGCGCGTCGTTTACGCTCGCAAGGAGCGGGGTCAAATTCGACATTGCAGTCGTCAAATCCCCACTTCTTACATTCCATTCTTCTCCGTAGTTGGAAGCTTCTGCGTATACCTTCAATCTTTCCTGTGCGCCAAATATATTCCCGAGTTTGTCCAGATCTTCTAATGCAGCCAAAAATTCTGATTCGCTCGTTTTGCCGCTGATCAAATCATTGAGAAGATTTTTTCGGAGTGTTTCCGCTTCCGTATCATGGTCCGTACTCGTTCCCAAAGAAAAAGAATCCTGCAATAGATCCGATGCGGTCAGACCCGATAATCCGCCGACTTTTTTGTGTATTTCGTTTAACAATCCGGAAGACTTGTTTTCCTGGGTTCTATAATAATCTTCTTGGATGGCGCTTAAAATTCCTCCGGAGCGGACATTTCCCGCAAAGCTTTCCAATCTCTGTACGATCGCGCCTAAAGCAGCCACTTGATTTGTCGCTTTCCCGAAAAAGAATGTACTTCCAAATGTATAATATTCGTTTAATTCCCTTTTTTCATCCAGACTTCCGTTCTCTCGGATGGCATTTCTCTCTGCCTCTGTTAAATCCCCTCCGTCCTCGTAGAACTCTGTTATTTTTTCCGCAGTTGTTAGTTGTTTAGAAATACTGTCCACGAACGTATTATAATCGCCTGCTTGCAAAGACCTGTCTAAAGAGCTTCTGTTCGCTCTTACAAAGTCTAATACCAGCTCCATCGCTTTACGTTCTTGTAATGCATTCGGTCCCAGTTGCAAATTCGTAAATCTGTCGTCGCTATCCTTTAGAATTTTGAGATAGATATTATCTACATTTCTGTCTTCTGGATCCAAACCTGAAATATAACTTTCAAAAATCGATAGAGCCTTCTCGTTAATTTGTGCGCCTTCTAGATTTCTCTTGTTTTGGGCGGATTTTACTACTTCGTTTAACGAATCGGAACTACCGTTCGGATCGAGCAAGAACTGTAGCTCTGCTTTTCTTCCTTCGTACTCTATATTCAAACCGTCATACAAAGATAAAAGCTCGGAGGAAACCTTCTGTCCGATCCCACTTCTATTTTCCAAACTAGAACGAAAAGACTGGATCGACTGACCAAAATTAGAAAATACTGAATCTAAAGAACCAAATGGAGCCGATGCCAGGGTCAAAACCGGAGTCCATTCTTTGCTCCCGGTAGTATAGCTCGACCTAAGACCCGAAAGTGTTCCCTTCGCGTTATTTCTAGCATCTCCAGTCAAACTAGAATCGATCGTTGCGTCTGCGATCTGAAAAGAATCCAGAAATACCGCATCCAAATACGATGTAGTATTCTGAATTTCTGTTAGATAGGTTTGAAACCCACCTACTTTCATTGCACTCTTCTGAAGTACTCCTCCCAAAGAAAGCATCTCATTCGAATATTCTACATTCCCCTTCTTACTAGCATTCGCAGTAGCATAATCCAAAAAGTCCTGGCTATCTTCGGACAAATCTTCCAAGCCGTCTTTCAAAGTACCAATATTAGAATCCCAATGAGAAACCAGATCTTCTAGATAAGCTATCCCCTGATTGATCTGATCCTTATCTATATAAGAAGTATCGAAAGTGTTCGCTCCAAGCAAAGAACTTCTAAGAGACTTCATTCTGTCCAAATACTTCACTAAGTCCGCTTTCTTTTGGCCCAGTTCCTCGCTTTGGAATTCATTCGATGCGTTGTGTAGTGCGCTCACCTGCGTTTGAAATACATCTACAGAATCAGTAACCGGCTTGTTTACATTGACTAAACCCTTTTGCAGGTTGGTCAGATTCGCACGGATCTGTACAGAAAGATCGTTTCCATACAAAACGTTCAAATTCGATCCGGACAACAATGAATCTATTTTTTGAGAAAGAGTGCCGTCTCCTCCGATCAAATTCCCTAGGAGTACTTTATTTTCTTTTAATTTCTCGAATTCTAAAATCTTCTTTAAACTTTCATTATAGAACGCCTCTGTTCTGAGTGCATTTTGTCTTTCATAAGAAAGTTTGTACATCTCAGCTTCTTGCTGGCGTAATATCTCTCTTTGCCTTTCTAACTCTTCGTTCGCCTGATAAATCTCGTATCTTAATCCGCTATCTACTTTGTTTGTACCAGGATCCGTTTTTAATTCACCGATTTTTCCGAGTAACTCGGGGTTATTCACCAAAACCTGCATTTTCGTGACCGAATCAAAACTTAACCTTCTCTCTTCCATGAGAGAACGAGCTTCCTCTACTTTCTTACGCTTTTCTTCCAGAAGTCGATTTGCAACTTCCAAGTTCGCCAAGATCCCGCTTCCAGTTGCAGTCGCAGTACCTCCTACAGTACTCGAAGTAGAATCCAAACCTGTAGAAGAAGAACTAATGTCTCCACCACCATTCAAATCCGCGAGTAGCTTCAAATAAGCAGCTTCTTGTGTTTGGAAAGCGCTCTTTGCAGCCTCTACCTCAGAAGTAAGTTGAGCCTGAGACTTTCCTGCTACATTTTGGATCGCATAGTCATACACTTGTTGTGCTCGATCCTTTTTCTGCTGTAAAACCTTTAGCTCTTCTTTAGCAATCTTTAATTCTAGTTCTGCGCTGGAATAAATAAAAGCGTCGGAACCGCCCGCGTTATACAACAAACCTTTGCCGACGGAAGTTCCACGAATGTCCTCGTTGTGAATCTGATTTTGAGAGCTCGCGACTAGGTTTCTAATCCTAGTCTCTAAACTAGTCCAATAGTTCAATTGGTCTTGGTACTCTGTTTTGATTTTCGTACCATACCCGGAGCCTGGAACATTCGCTCTATCTAATGCTTCTTTAAAGAATTGCTTGTTTGCAACAATTGTACTGAGAGTATCTGCTCCACCGCCAACAACGCTTTCTACACCTCTCACATGAGACTGCCACTGTTCACGATTTGTTTCCAAGGTGCGATCAAGTTCACCCAAAGCTTTTTGTCTGTTTGCTTGCAAATCTGCTGCGGATTTGTCCCAAGCCTCCAATCCTTTTTGGATCTGGGCCTTGATCGTAGAAGTCCAACTTTCTCTGGCAGCTAACAGCTGATTAAACGCTTCGGCCCAGTTTTCTTCTCCGTTTTTCCACTGGCGCTCTACTGCCTTGTCATACTTAAGCTTTCCGAGTACCAAGTCATCGATCGACTTTTGCCACTGAGCTTGCCCGTCTTGCAAAGCTTTCAAAAACTTCGACTGGTAATCTTCTCCCTCAACTACGCTAACAGGAGGAGTAAGAACGCCACCGTCCGGTGGCAAAATCCCAGAATATTTTTCGTCGATCGTTTTCTTTGCACGTGCGATCAAAAGAATCGCTAGCTGAGAAGGATCCGTTTCCTGAGCGATTCTATTCTGCAAATCTTCGCTTTCATTTTCTTTAGAAACAAACTGAGCACGATACGCACTCAAAACCGAAGATTCTTCGTAGGAATATTCCGCCTGAATATATTTCTTGATATCTAAAAGTGACTTCTCAAAGGAATCCTTCTCAACTGCACTCCCAAAACTAACAGAGCCAGACAAACCGCCAATCCGATCATCTAACTTAGTTTCCCAGTTGGAACGATACGCGCCCAAAGCACCCTTTATAGATGTATCAAAAAGACTCACCCTTTCTGTAGCCGACGTGCCTGCTTTAGAAGCATTCTCCGCACTTACAATCGCTTGGTAAATTGCAACCTTATCGATTCCGTCGAGCAAGTCCTCCAAGCTACCGCTGGAAACTTTTGCCTTCCATTCGCCCTTTCTTGTATCTATCTCTCTTTGAACGTCAGTTTCCCATTCTCCCAGAACGAGCACTTTATCTTTTTGTAATTGTTCTCTAACAGAGTCTTTATCCGAGAGAGCAACACCCAAAAGTTGCTTTTCGATTTCGCTGTCCGCATTCGCTTCCCAGTCCGCTTTTAAAAGCTGCTTTCCCTGGTTTACATCCTGGTCCCAATCGGATTCTTGCTTTTCGGAATCCGCTTTTTTGTACTGCCTTTCTAATTTACCGTCCGAACCGTTCTTCCAAAGATCTCGAAATAAACTAGGATCTGCAGCCAAAGGAGAAAGCGCAATGTCCAGAATCATAAAAGCCAAAAGCCCGAACTTCGCACCAACTTGGCCTATAGCCCGCACCTTTCTAAAAAGTCTTCTCCGGTTTTTTCTGTCCGCAAAACCCTTCCACGAACGATCCGCTGTGGAGATACAGAGCAAAGCGACGGACAAAGCGCCGGAACAAGCGACGCTCTGAATTTGAGAGACAACCTTCGCCTGCCTTCGTGTTGGATTCTGCGTTAGGTTACGCTTTAAATTGTGCGTTAGGATACGCGTTAAATTTTGTCTTAGATTTCGTGTTAGATTTAGAGAAGAGATCTTTTGGAAAAAAGTTAAGGAAGGAAATTTCATAGTAGTATAGTACCTCTAAGATCTGGATCGCCATGAGTACGGCGTGCATAATAACGCGTCAGTTTTCGATTCAGGTGCACATCATTTACATGAAGCGCAAAAATAGCGTTAGGCGAAGAATCGCCCCTAAAAACAGAGAAAGTAAACTTCGAGTTGGAAGACTTTTTCTCTTTCAAAGAATTGCCGGAACGGTCCAAAATAAAGCCCGGCAAGACCACCAGAGTTCCACCGAATTGAGAAAACGGATCCTCGGGCCTCATTTGCATCAAGTCCAAGCCGAATCCATAATAAAATTGTAAATTAGATTCCACGATCCCCAAACGAATCGCGGCGATAATGGGATCTTCCCAATCATTTTCAAAGGGAGCAAAAATTACACCGTGCGCTTCCGCCACACTACTCTCAGTTAAAAGTTGAGAAGAGTCCGATTGGAAAATAGCAACCTCTGCACGAAAATCGACAGATCCACTATCCAAACTTGGAAATTCAAAAGTCTCCGCTTGGTGAAAATCTTCTAGGAATTCCCAATGAGAAGAAACCAGAGCAGAACCGCTTGCCACCTCAAAGTTTCCACCCCTGGAATCAACCCCTTTCAATAAGGAAAGAAATTGAGTAAAAGGAAGGATTAAGGCGGACGCACAAAGGAAAACCCCAAAGAAAGCTTTCCAGTTACTCTCGCCGAAATGAAAAATACGCGCAAAAATCACAAAAAGAGCAAAACTCCAAAATTATGTCAAAGTGATGAAATAAATTGGCTTAACGGTAGGAGCTCTGGCCAGATCATAACGGACAAGTACTTTTTTTCAGGAAGGTGCCTTAAATTCCACCTAACAGAACAATCACTATCAATTAAGGGATGAATTGCCAGGAAAGAAAAACTTTCCCAAAACACCAAGCAAGCCCACTGACCAATACACAAGAAACCGAACACTAAAAGCAGCCCTCGCCGAGAAAACACAGGAAACGAAACACAAAGAGCAGCCACCGCCAAGAATAAGACAGGAAACGAAACACTAAGAGCAGCCACCGCCGAGAATAAGACAGGAAACCAAACACTAAAAGCAGCCACCGCCGAGAATAAGATAGGAAACGAAACACTAAGAGCAGCCACCGCCGAGAATAAGACAGGAAACGGGAACCAAGCCTTCCTGAGAGCGGAGCCAGGATGGCGGAGCGCTCCGGAGCTCAGCACAGGAGGTGCTGGCGGAGGACGAGGGAAGCTGTTCCCGTTTCCAAATTGCTCAAGAATTCGCATTGACTTTGTTATCAAATTTGGTAACATTCTATTATTATAAATGCCTTTTAAAGTTTTAGAGAAGAGGAAGTGACCTAAAGGAGCCCTTGAACTTCCAGCTCTGAAAAAGAGAAAGTATGCTACTCTATTGCGAGAACTCGAAGTTTCAGGACCGATTAGAAAAATTGGCCAAACTTCTCTCCCTTAGGGAAAAATAAATATCACTGTCATTTATCATATAGCTGGGTCGCTTGCTGGGAATATGTGAAAGGGTCAATAGTGATTGAGGTGTATTATGTTGGTAGTCGTGAAAACGCCCCTTACTGAAGTGAGAGTCATAGGTGAAATTCCAGAAAAACTTCTTGATGTATTAAAGGAAGAATTCGGAAAGAAAGTAAAGATCGAGAAGGATAACCCTGTCTCGTTTAGAAAAGGAGAGTTCTTTCAAAAAAATAAAAAGCTTTTTACCCCGGGAAATCACATGAAAACATATAGGTCTATGGCTGGATTCACTCAAACAGAACTTGGTAAAAGAATCGGTGGGATTCCAAGATCTCACATATCGGCGATGGAATCGGGAAGTCGTTCTATTGGGAAAGAAACGGCTAAAAAGTTAGCGGAACTTTTCGGTGTATCTGTAGAAATGTTCCTATAACTTGAATACAAGTGCAAGAATCAGTTTCTGTTCCTATACTCGGCGGACTTTAACCTAGTTACGTTTTAGGAGACACTTTTTAAGCAATTCGTTCTTCAAATTCCGCAGGACTCATAAACCCTAAAAATGAATGAGACCTTTGTCTATTATAAAATACTTCTATATGATCGAAGAACACTGAAGTGGCCTCTGCGATATTATGGAAAGTATTATATTCCAATTCTCTTTTAAGGGAACTAAAGAAAGACTCTGCGACTGCGTTGTCCCAACAATTCCCCTTTCTACTATTACTTCTCCTAATTTTATTTAAAGACAACAGCTCACGAACTTCACGAGAACAGTAATTAGATCCTCGGTCCGAATGGAATATTAAGCCCTTTGCCGGATTTCTAAGTTCGATCGCCTTCGCAAGTGTATTCGTCACGAGCCGAGAGTCATTCTTGTCACTGAGAGACCAACCAGCCACTTTTCTCGAATACAAGTCTATGATCACGCAAAGATAAAACCAGCCCGAGAGACATCTTATGAACGTTACATCCGATACCCATCGCCTATTCTTAGAAACTGCATTAAAATCACGCTTTACTAAGTCCGGTGCAATACGTTCTGAATGATCAGAATTAGTCGTGAATATCCTAAACCGTTTCTCTTGTTTCCCTCGAATATTGCAGAATTTCATCACTTTCCGAACTCTCCTGGCTCCATAAGGAAAAGAGGCTTTTTTAACTTCACGCAAGATCCTAACTAAGCCATAATTCCTTTTACTTTTGAGCCACGTTTTGCGAATAAAATCCACGACGACCGGATCAAGATTATCCATTTCAGTTTTACAACGTTTTAGAAACTTATAATAATAAGTCCGAGATACCTCCAACACTTCCGCCATGCTCTTGACTCGAAATTCCGTCCGGTGAGTTTCCATAAACTCTAATCGGGATTTTGTTCCCGTGAAAGCATGGCTGCAAACTTTTTTAGGATAGCTACTTCTTCCTTAAGCTTAAGATTTTCTTTCCGAAGCCTTTTTAGTTCTTCGCTCTCTTTGAGCTGCTTATCTGTCGGAGGATTTTGATCTTCCGACTTCTTCATGTATTCAGCCTTCCATTGTCTAAGCACAAAATAGCTGACTCCTAATGACTGGGAAACTTCTTTTATTGTAAATGAGCCTGTCAAAGTCCGTCTTACGGCCTGTTCTTTAAACTCCGGAGAGTATTTACCTCGTTTACTCATCTTTACCCTCTTCTCCTTTTGAGCGAAAAAGGTGTCTACTTTTACGTAACTAGGCTAATATGGAACAAGCAGAAACAAAAAATCGTTTCCATTATCCAAAAAATCTCTCCATTGCTCGGTATAAAACGCTCCTGTCCGTTCTTGAAAATTTCCACCCAAAGATTTTATAAATGGAAAAACGAATTTCATGCGCCTTGTCCCCGATCAATCTATGCAGAAAGAGTAATCCAAGGCTTCATTAGAATACAATTCCAAAGTTACTATGATGAATCTCAAGGAAGTCTGTCGGAAATTTAACTTATTCAATAAACAACTTATACTACTATGCGATAACGGATCAGAGAATGAAGGCGCCGTAAACGGTTTCTTAGCTCAACCCGACGTTTCCATTCGCAAGATGATTGCCCAAGCTGATATTACGTTTTCAAATAGTATGATCGAAGCCATAAACAAGAAAATGAAATACGAGTTCCTTTTCCCAAGTAAACCATTTTCATTCAATGACGTGAACAAAATTCTACAGCAGGCTGTCCCTGAATTTAATTCCCGACCAAACGGAGTCCTTTATGGTTACTCTCCTCTCGAAGTTCTAAATGGAGCTAGGCCGATTTTCGACCCAGGTAAAAGAAGCCGCCGTAAAACGACCAAAAGAAAATAGAATAACTAAATGTTCTGATTGTTGAGTTAATCTAAAATGAAAAAATCAACTTTTACCATCAAGCCAATACTCGTCCGGATATCCGGACGGTTTTGTTTAGGTTTTGTGTGGATTCTGCACTGCATCAGATTCGACAAGAGTCACATTTCGTATCCGTACACTCCGTCTAATTCCTCTTTCAGACGCTGCTTATAGTCGATTTCTTTTACCAAGCCTGTGCATACGTCGTACACCCATCCATGAATTTTTGGAAAACCATATTTCTTTAAAGCACTTTGGATCAAACTCGTCTTGTACAGATTGATCACTTGTTCGATCACATTCAGTTCGATCAATCTCCTTTCTCTCTGCTCTTCCGAAAGTCCGTCCAATTCGATTCTATGTTTTAAATAAACGTCCTTGATATGAGTAATCCAATTGTCGATCAGGCCCGTCGATCTCCCCAAAAGGGCAGCCTTGGCGCCGCCGCATCCATAATGACCGCAGACAATTATATGTTTTACGTTTAATACCTCGATGCCGAACTGCAAAACACTGAACAAGCTCATATCGTCTACCGAGACTACATTTGCAATATTCCTTGTTACAAAGATCTCGCCAGGATCCGTTTTCGTGATGACGTTCACAGGAACTCTTGAGTCACTGCAACCGATAAAAAGGACTTGCGGTGTTTGGCCGTCAGCCTGCCGCGAAAAGAAATCGGGATCGATGTCGGTTCTTTCTTTTACCCAATCTCTATTATTTTTTAGTAATCTTGTGTACTTTTCTTCCATTTCAGATTGAAGAGAAGCGATATCATTTTTCATATTCGGAATACCTCCGAGAACGACTTTGATGTTTTTTCGTTCCGCATTTCGCCTAAATTCGTGAATCAGCTCGGCGATATCCTGATCCAAATGAAGTGTTCGAGTCCCATCAATTTCTAAAATAATTCCTTCGGGGAGTTCGTCTAAAACCGTTTGAATTCTTGCCTTGTGAAAGAATCCTAAATTCTCACCCAAGACGATCCTTCTGAACTTTCCAAAATTCTCAACCCTGACAATCGCAGTTTGGTGGTCTTCCTTCAAAACAAAGATCAAGGAGGTAGCGATCCCGGTGACTACGCCGATCAGTAGGTCAGAAAGCAGAATAGCGACAATCGTTACGAGAAAAGGAACAAATTGGTAGATTCCTTTTTTGTACATCGCCTTGAAATTTTTCGGAGCCGCAAGTTTGAATCCGTTAAAAATTAGAACAGCTGCCAAGGAAGATAGAGGAATTGCATTCAAAACATTAACAAAGAAGACAACTCCCAGAAAAATCAAAACTCCATGGATTATCGTAGAAAGTTTTGTTCTTGCCCCAGAAGAAATATTGACCGAACTCCTTACGATCACGCTAGTCAACGGCAAACCACCGGTTAACCCGCAAACCAGATTCCCTGATCCCTGAGCGATCAGCTCTCTGGACGTTGGAGTCTTTCTATGTGCGGGATCCATTCGATCCACTGCTTCGATTCCAAGCAAGGTCTCTATCGAAGCAACAAAGGCAACAGTAACCCCCAGCAACCATACTTTATAATTTCCTAATTCTTCCAATTTTGGAAAAATAAAGTAATTCATCAAATCTGTTCCCGAATTCAAATTCGGGAGCTGCACCAAGTGATCTTTGCTTAGGCTCCCACCGGACAAGAAATCTCCGAATAAAGAGTTGGCCATTAACCCGCAAATTACTCCGAGAAGTGAAGACGGAATCTGCTTCAGCTTTTTAGGACCGTACCATTCCCATAGGACAATTACCGACAACGAAATCAATCCTATCCAAAGTACGTTCAATCTCAAGTTACTAAGCGAGTGGATCAAAACGGTAAAACTGTTCGACTCTGTTCGCTCGTGCGGATCGGAATAGGATTCGTTCAAATCCTGAGCGGTCAGTCCGAATTCTTCCACACCGAATTCTTCGATATCGTATCCGATCAGGTGAGGCAATTGCTTGATAATCAAAATGACTCCGATTGCCGCCATCATTCCATTCACAACGGAAGACGGAAAATATGCAGAGAGAGTTCCGGCTCGAAGTACGCCCAAAAAAATCTGGATCAGACCTGCCAATACCAAAGCGCATAAAAAAGCCTGAAAGCTGCCTAAATCGCTGATTCCGGAAAGAACTACCGCAGTCAAACCGGCCGCTGGTCCGGAGACGCTTAAATTAGATTTGCTTAATACGCCGACCAGAATTCCGCCGATTACTGCACTGATAATTCCGGAGAATAATGGTACGCCCGAGGCATGAGCGATACCTAAACTCAAAGGGAGCGCCAAAATAAAAACGGCAATCCCGGAAAGTGAATCCTTAAATAGATTCCGCAATCCACCTGAAAAATCAAGTTTCGCAAATACAGGAAACTTTGCCGTGATTCGGTTAGATAAGCTCAAAGAACTTTAATTCCTATAAAAATTTCCCAAACAATCAGTAACCGCTCCAAAAATCGAACGAACAATTATGATGTAAGAATCAGAAAATTTACGACTAGTAAAATTGCCAGGACAAAAAACTTTTTTTGGAGGTGAATTGGATGGAATTTCCGTTGAATCGAAAGCTGCTTAAAAGTTCCACATTATTGATCTATTTATTTTTGGTTGCAATAGCAACTAACGGTAGTTTTGCGAAAGATAACGTCAAAACCGAAACAGCAATTTTTGCCGGCGGCTGCTTTTGGTGCATGGAACCTCCCTTCGAAAAACTACCAGGAGTCCAATCAGTCATCTCCGGGTATTCTGGCGGAAAGGAAAAGAATCCTACTTATGAAGACGTTAGCTACGGAAGGACCTCCCACAGAGAGTCGATCCAGGTGACCTACAATCCAAAGATGATTTCCTACGAAAAGTTGTTAGAAGTATTTTGGAAACAGATAGATCCGACCGACGATGGGGGGCAATTTGCGGATCGAGGAAGACAGTACCGTACTGCGATTTTTTACAAAGGTGAATCTCAGAGAAAACTCGCTGAAGCTTCTAAAAAGAAATTAATCTCTTCTGGAAAATTTTCCAAACCGATCGTAACGGAAATATTGCCCGCAGAAAATTTTTATCCCGCCGAGGAATACCATCAGAACTACTATTTAAAAAATCCGGACCACTATAAAGCATACCGCAAAGGATCCGGCAGAGAAGATTTCATTGAAAAGACCTGGGGAAAAGGTCCTTAAGAAGAAAACTAAAGACCGGTATTCCCTACTCTTCTCTTAACAACCGGAAAAGATAAATCGTGAGTCTTTGGAGTTTATCCCTTTCTGGTCCGGGGATTTCTCTTTCCCTATCGATTGTCTTGCGATAAATCGACTTAAGGTGATTTTTCATCGTTCCTGAATGAATTCCGAGTTCTTCACTAATTTTGACTTTATCAGTGCCTATCGCGATAGAAGCACAGATTTCGGTTTCCTTTCTAGTCAACTTGGTTCTTGAACGGATTACTTTTACAATTTCATCTCTGTCTTTATCACCCGAAGAGTGACTGAGCAAATCGTTACCTAACGAATGACCATTCAGATCTTTTTTGTGGAGTTCCTCTTGAGAATTACGGTTTAGAACCATGCTTAAGAAATTCGTAACTTTCCCGGAAGAATCTTTTATAGGTTGTATAACTTGCTCCCATTCCACAACTTTCCCATTGTGATTTCCATTCTGGAACAACCCTTTATATTCTTTTCCTTGGAACATTCTATCCAGAAAGAGAGAATAAAATTCTTTGGAGATATTACCTGACTCGAAAATTTTCGGAGTCTTGCCTAGAAGTTCCCTTTCTTGCAAGCCCGAGATCGACTCGAATTCGCGATTTGCTGCTATGATCTTACCGTCGGTGTCTGTAATGAACATCGCATTTTCCGAATTTCTAAACACGTTATAAAAGATTTGGTTCTTATCGTATTCTTTCGGAACCCCTGAAGGCTTTAAGAAAATAAAGAAAAGAAATTTCTGATTAGAATCAGACATGGGGCGAAGAATCAATAAGGCTGAAACTTCTTCTCCGTTCTTCTTTTTTACTTGGATTTCCCCTCTCCATTCGCCGTTGCTAACCGCGCTTGGAAGTATGTCCTTGTCAAAATTATCTTTATTTAAACCGGAGAACAACTCGTAGAAAGATTTATCATTTATCTGAACACCCTGAGGCAGACCTAGTGACAATTTACCCTTATCACTAATATAATAAATCTCTCCCTGTGAATCACAGATGAGGAGAATGTCCGGTATGTCCTTGTGCTGAAGCGCTTGCTCCTGTATATCTTCCAAATACCGAATCCTCTGCAAAGCCTCTTGCTACCAAAAGGCTGTTATTAATAGTCCGACAAAAAATTTAGATAAAATCCAACACTTAAGTACGTTGAAATCATTATCCGTTAAGTGAAGTGTTCAGAATCAGAGAGAATCGTTTGGTTCCTTTAATAAGTATGGCTTTGGGTCACAGGTAAGTATGTCAAAAGTATATTAAGTTCGTTTGAATTCCTAAAAGAATTGAACACATTGCATTCAATCCAAAAAATAAATCAAAGCATGTGCGATATCTTTTCGCCCATGAAAAAGCACTTTAGACGGTGTGGATTATTAAAATACACATAAAGAACCGCTTGCCATACCGAATCCAATCGCAAATTTACGTAGGCATGTCCGAATTCAAATTAGTGTTAGGTACTAAGAACTATTCTTCCTGGTCTCTAAGACCTTGGATACTGCTTAAGCAGTTTGGGATTCCTTTTTCAGAAACCATTCTTACGGTTCAACATGAATCCTTTCCGAAAGAAATTCAAAGGTATTCTAGGGCAGGCAAGGTTCCGGTACTGATTGATGGAGTTATAAGTGTTTGGGATAGTCTCAGTATTGCTGAATACGTTGCTGAAGCCTTTCCAGAAAAACACCTCTGGCCCCAGGACAGCGTGGCAAGGGCAAAAGCCAGGTCTATTACTGCAGAAATGCATTCTGGATTCCTTAGCTTGAGACAGAACTGCATTTTTAACTTTACCGGAAGATTTAATCCTCCTGTATCGGAAGCCGTAGAAAAGGACGTTCACCGAATAGTGGAAATTTGGGAAGAATGTATAAAAGAATTCGGAGGACCATTCCTGTTTGGAAAAGAATTCTGTGTAGCCGACGCTTTTTATGCGCCGATCGTTTCTAGATTCACTTCTTATAATATTCCAATTTCTTCTGAAATAGGAAAAAAATACATGAGCACGATCCAATCCCTTCCTTCTTACCAAGAGTGGAGCAAACTCGCAGTGGAAGAGATGGATCGAGCCAAATCTAACTGAAAGAATTTGTTTATCGGAAATTTCTTAACCTTAGCGCATTCGTGACAACCGAAACTGAACTCAAAGCCATTGCGGCTCCTGCCAACCAAGGAGCCAAATAGCCCAGGGCAGCGATCGGAATTCCGATAGCATTGTAAGCCAAGGCCCAAAATAAATTTTGTCTAATATTCCTGACAGTTGCTCTGCTCAATCTGATCGAGTCCCAAATGCGCAATAGATCTCCCTTAACAAGAACCACTCCGGCACTCTCCATCGCAATATCTGTCCCGTTACCCATTGCAAATCCCACCTGAGCAACTGCGAGCGCTGGTGCATCGTTCATTCCATCTCCCGCCATCCCAACCTTCTTGCCGCCTATTTGCATCGCTTGGATAATTGCCGCCTTGCCGTTTGGATTCAGAGAAGCTTCGATTTTCTGTATACCTGTTTCTGCGGCGACAGCTTCGGCTGTCTTTAGATGATCTCCGGTTAACAAAACTAGTTCCAATCCAAGTTCTCTCAATTTTTGAACCGCTCGAATCGAAGAAGATTTTAGAGAATCTTCCAATGCTAAAATTCCGAGTGCTTTCTTTCCACCTTCGATTGCTGCCCAAACTACCGTTTTTGCAGAGAGCTCCCATTGATTCACAATATCTGCCAAATTCTTAGGAATAGAAACGCCTTGCGCTTCCAAAAATTCCTTTTTACCGATTACGATCGAATCTTCTTCCAAATTGGCACGGATCCCACCTCCGGGTTCCGAAACTACCTTTGTAGGAGTTCCTATAACTAGACTTTTCGCCAAGGCTTCTGCGACGATCGCGGCACCTAACGGATGTTCGGAGGAAGATTCAACAGAAGCTACCTTTCTCAAAAAATTATTCTCTTCGTCACCTTGTACGGAAATTGCGGTCAGTCGGGGCTTACCTTCAGTCAGAGTCCCAGTCTTATCGAAGGCGAGCACCTCAAGAGAGGATACCGTCTCGAGAGATTCCGCATTTCTGAATAGAATCCCCATGGTAGCCCCTTTTCCAGTTCCGACTAACAGGGATACAGGTGTCGCTAGGCCTAGAGCACAAGGACAAGCGATCACGAGAACAGCAATTGATTTTTCCAGTGCACCCGACAAATTACCGAAATCTATAAAAAAACTCCAAATCAGAAAATCCAGCACCGCAATGACAACTACTGAAGGTACAAATATAGCCGAAATCTTATCTGCGATTCTTTGCAATGGGGCCCTGCTCGCTTGCGCCTCCTCTACCGTTTTAATAATAGAGGAAAGCACCGTATCTTGACCGACCTTGTCCGCCCTTTCGATCAGTCCACCTTTTCCATTCATCGTTCCACCGAATAGTTTACTAGAAGAAACTTTCTGCACAGGCAGGCTCTCACCGGTTAACATAGATTCATCGACTGAACTCGAACCGTCTAAGACAATTCCGTCCGTCGGGATCCGTTCGCCAGGGCGAATTTGAATCAAGTCACCTTCTTTCAAAAACTCCAAAGGTACTTCTATCCATTCTGAATCTTTTTTTATACGAACTGTGTCAGGTCTTAATCCCAAAAGTGCCTGGATCGCCTGAGAACTTTTTCCCCGGGCAATTGCCTCCATCCATTTTCCTGCTAGAAGAAAAGCCAAAAGCACTGCAGAGGTTTCGTAATACAAAGAGGGATACATTCCATGTCCTTGATGCGATTGACTCTGGTTTAAAAACCAAGGATCCTCCAAAGACAAGCCAAGAGTCAGACTGTAAACGAAGCTATAGCCAAACGCAGCGCTCGTGCCTAGCGCGACCAACACATCCATGTTAGCTGATCCATTCTTCAATGCTCTAAATGCACCCTTGTAAAAAGGAAATCCGATCCAAAATTGCACGGGAGCAGCAAACAGAAACTGTACCCAAGGGTGCATTAGATACTCCGGAACCGGAAGAAAAGATAAAATGGAAAAGTGCGAAGCCATCGTGTAAAAAAGAGGAAAGGCCAAAATCGCCGAGGAAATAAACCGGAATCGTAGTCTGTTTTTTTCTTTAACGTGCTCCTCAATTACTTTTGGAGTGCTCGAACTGAGGTGCTCTGAAGCATTATATCCTAAGGATTTCACCTTCTCAATCAGGTCCTTAGTTTGAAGCTCAGTATTAAATTTTACGTAGGCAGTCTCCATCGCAAAATTCACCCTGGCATCCTCCACTCCATTCAATTTATTTAATCCTTTTTCGATTCTGAGCGCACAGTTCGCGCAAGTCATTCCGTAGAGATCCAAGGTAACAGTAGAATCTTGCGTATTACTTGATTCAGTTGGCTTAATCATTTCCATGCAGATTTCAACCGATCGGTCCTCCCAATTCGTATCCCTCTTCTTTTAGGAGATCCTTCAATTTATCCAATCTGGAAACATCGTCGATCGATTCAAGTTCTACGAATTTTCCTTCCAAATTCGCCGCTCCCGAAATTCCTTCTTGTTTTAACAGCGCATCAATCGTTTTGACACAATGACCGCAGCTCATACCATTTATGGAATATTTTGTTTTCATAATTCTATTTACCTAACCATCTTGTTCAGGGTGGAATCGAGTTCTAAAAAAATAGACTCGTCGTTTTTGCGAATTTTATCAGCTACACAAGTCCTCAAATGATGTGCAAACAGAAGTTTGCTCACTCCATTGAGCGCTGCCTGTACGGAAGAAATCTGATTCAGAATATCGTCGCAGTATTCGTCCCGAGTAACCATTGCAGAAACTCCTCGAATCTGTCCTTCGATTCTTTTTAGCCGGTTTTCCAGATCCTCTTTTATTTTTGGATCATTCTGGATTTTTTTGCGAGCAGCCACTATAGAATACCCCCCTATCCTATAGACCTCGAAAAACCAAATAAGTTCGCTTAATAAAAAAGCCTAAATAACTACTCATTTTTATGCTTTACTTTTGTTTAGTAACAGTTCAAAATCCTAAGTAAGGTTAACTTTATGAGCGAGAATCCAGGAACAGGTCGATCCAGAAGAGGAACAGATTCCAAAATAGAAGGTAGGTTCGAAAAAACAAAAAGAGAATCCTGGACCGAGGACGAGACCGACGGAATCTTACCACACAAGGTAACAACCCAGTTTTTCTTTGAATCCGCAAAAACAATTTTAACGAGCAACCAATCTCCCGATCTCCCTTTTTCCACATCAATCAATCCGTACCGAGGCTGTGAGCACGGCTGCATTTATTGCTACGCTCGTCCGAACCATGCTTACGTGGATCTTTCTCCGGGATTGGATTTTGAATCTAAAATTTTTGTAAAAAAGAATATTAAGAATCTACTCGTAGAGGATTTAAAAAAACTTAAAGCTCCCATTCGTGCAATTAGTCTAGGTGCGGCGACCGATCCATATCAGCCAGGAGAGAGAATCCACCAAAACACAAGACAGGTTCTGGAAACTCTATTAAAGTTCAAACATCCGGTAGGAATAGTGACAAAATCCTCCTTAATTCAGAGGGACATCGATATTCTAGCCGAGATGGCTAAATTAGATTTAGTGAAAGTATTCGTATCGATCACGACTTTAAACAACGAACTCTGGTCAAAATTGGAACCGAGAACCCCAGCTCCGGCCAAAAGAATTGAGACTTTAGAAAAACTTTCCCAATCAAAAATTCCGGTTGGAGTAATGTTTGCTCCAGCAATTCCCTTTCTGAACGATTTTGAAATGGAATCGATTCTTTCCAAAGCTAAAGAATCTGGGGCAGCCTCCGCAGGAATGGTCTTACTGAGGCTACCTCACGAAGTAGCTCCTCTATTCGTAGATTGGCTTGATACACATTATCCATTAAAGAAAGATAAAATTCTAAAAGTGATTTCTGAGGCCCGTGGAGGAAAGCTCTATGACTCCGCTTTCGGCAAGAGAATGATAGGCTCAGGTAATTACTCGGACCTGCTTCAGAATAGATTCCGAGCAGCAATCCAAAGATTAGGATTAAACAATAGGCATCCTTTGAGAACAGACTTGTTTAAGGTCCCGGAAGAATATCAGATTCGCAAGTATTCAAAAGAAGAAATACTTCCGGGCTTATTCGACTAATATCAATTCACTGAGGAAGTTCCCTTAAAGACTGAATTTTCTGTTCTTTTTCGGGAGACTGCCAAGCCTTTGACGAAAAAGTATTCAGATCGTAAGTTCTAGTGGCATAAGAATCCTTGAAAGGAGCGATCAATTCTTTATCAGGTTCGGTCGATTTTGCAGCTAATATCTTCTTCATCCCGGCTTCACCTTGTTTAAACCATTCCGGATCGATAGGCAGATTCACTCTGTGTCCTCTTAATTGCTGTATGGAATAAGGTCCGTCAAAGCCTGCATCCTTGAGTAGTTTTCCAAAAAATAGAAATTCCACTTCTTGCCGTCCGCCCTGTAGCTTTCCGTCAAATGACGCCCAAGCTATCGGGCTACCGGATCCCGGATGAACGAGGTTTGCCTCGAGATGATAATTGCCTGCTTTAAAAATATTTAATCCAGCTTTTATTACTAAGGAACCATCGCTCGGAGAATCCGAAAAGTAACCGCTCCACTCCGCGGGTTGATTCGGCGAAGAAAAAAAGGAAGTCAAAAGTTTTCCCTCTTTCTTTTCCTTTCCATACACGAACTCGGCTTCTAGATACATATCACCCCAGTCCTTAGGACTAGGTCTCCAACTAAAGGTATACAGGTTGTCGCTCGATTTCACATCTCCGTCGATTCCCTTATCATTATAATCCGGTAAGACCGAGCCGAACTTTTGACCGTCAAACTCACGCCAGAACTTTACGGAACGGACATCCAAGTTGGCACGCTGCATCTTTGTATCAAAACATTCTAAGGTTATATAAATCGGATCTCTTGTACCTATCGCGGCCCAGTGCAAAGGTTGTAGTTTGCAAGAGTACCCATTTGGCGTTTTATCCTCGGGTCGATCCACCATCGGAATTGCAACCATCCCAATAAAATCCGGCTGCAATAAATCGGGGTTATACTTTGTTAAAGGCCTGGAGTTGGGAGGATATTCAGCCCATTCCATATAATCTTTAAGTATGATCTCTGGCGTAATCGTCTTGTCTATGCTTTCCAGATAATTTCCGTCTTCGGTGTCAAATCCGACTCCTCCAGGCGGATAACCCTTTGCCATGAACTCTCCTTTTTCCCTTTTCTCCTTTTCGGATAAAAACCATCCTTGGTCTTCGGCTTCGTCGTATAACAAAAAAGATATTAAAAGAACAGCTAAAAAGATTCCTGCGTAGATCCAAAGTTTTCTCTCTTTCACGATTTTACCAACCCGCGTACTAACAAATCGGCTACCTTTTTTCAAAGAATCGCAAGGAGAACAAGTGAAATTTCCCTCACCTAACTGAATCCCGGATATAGATTTAGAAAAAAAATTCGATTTTTTTCTCAGTATTTCTCCAGTAGGACTGCTCCCCAACTACACCAAGAGATTTATTTTTTCAAATCAAGAGTCCTAATCCGAATGGTATAATTTTAATTTTCTACGACCTTTAGTTTAGTATGTTTTTCTAATATACATTACCTTAGTAATCAATTTATTTCACAATTCCATCAATGTATCAATTCAACTTATTATTGCCATTTTTATCCAAATTCGTTTCATATCGTATGTTATGCGATAAAACAGCACTTTCGATTGACTATTTTTTTTAATGAGTTATTGAACACCGTTACGCGGAATCGTTCCTGAAAAAAGAACATTGCTTCCGGGTACGGAGAAAAACAAGTGAAGAAGAATCTTTGGAAACCAATTATGATGGGCTGGGTGGTTGTAATGTTTTTGGCAGGTTCATTATCTGCACAAACATACACTATCTTTATACACGGTAAATCCGATCTGAATCATAGCGGTATCGGAACCCAAGATGTAAACAACTACTGGGGTAGCGCTCCGGATTCCGTATCTGGCGCTAAAATATTTATCGGGTATGATGGAACTTCTGATCCAAGAAATTACGGACCAGAAAGAGCACAGACCAACATTACAAGCGGATTAACGACTTATTGCACAGGAGCAAACTCTTGCAAGATCGCTTGTCACAGCGCTGGTTGTTATGCGATCGAATATTGGTTTGCAAACTTGGGCGGAACAGTTGCTTCTAGAGGTTATAATTTGACTAAGGTAACCGCCTTGGCATCGGCCTCCGGAGGATCCGAATTAGCGTCTGCATTGAATGCTGTCACCTTTGGATTCGGCGGATCTGCAATGGACCAAAGCTTGATCGTATCAACTGCTAGAGGAGCTTACAACCATAACAACGGTTCTGGCGTGACTATCTACCAAGTACCTGGGTCAAAAGGTCTTTTCGGTGCATCCGCGATTCTACCAGGAGAAGATGACTTTGCAGTCGCATATCACTCTTCTTGCGCATACAACCAAGCAGGGGGATTGAATGTATGCCAGTCGTCGGTGACTCAAAGTGAAGGAATTTGGCCTTTCAATTATAATGTGACCTACACACAATTCCAAGGACACACTAGAGCACCATCGGTCAGCACAAGCGGGTTGTATTTAAATCACACCGAGTTAAAAGGAGAAGGATGGAGATAAGGAGATAACCGACACTCTGTTCGTCCCGGTTTAGAAAAATACATTCTGTTTTTCTAAACTATTTTCAAAAATGCCGTCCGGAAAAAAAATTTTGGGCGGCGTTTTTGTAACCTTTCTCTCACAAAAAACTTTAAGAAGACGCAAGTAAACAATCGTTCACAATTTTTCAGAAGTGACGAATAATCCATTCGCTCTAGTTTTTCTTCAAACCAAACCAGTTTAAAGCTATTTCATCCCGATACAAATTTGGTTTATTATAGTTTTAGAGTGTGTTTAACGAAAAACGTTATCCGAATCTGAGAAAAATACTATTTCATAACAATTGATATTAATAAAGGATGCTTCGCATAACACAAAAGCATCGAAAATCATATTATCCTAATTGTTATGCGAAAAAAGAACCCATTCGCTTGACTCAGAACTCCGGCTCCGTCAAAATAGTAGGCGAGCAGATTCCAAGCGCTCGGCTAGGGATTTGCTCCAAAGATCGGAGAATAGTGAAAATGAAAAAAGCAAAGAGTATGATATTGGGATGGGTTTTCGCGCTGGTATTTGCCGGCTCTCTATCGGCTGAGACATATACTGTCTTCATCCATGGAAAGTCTGACAGCAACCACAACGGCGTGGGAACTACTGACGTGAATAACTACTGGGGCTCTGCACCAAATTCTGTTTCTGGTGCTAAGATATTCATCGGATACGATGGAACTTCTGACCCTAGAACTTACGGCACGGCCAGAGCACAGACCAACATCACAAGCGGTTTGACTGCATATTGCAAAGGTACAAATACCTGCAAGATCGTATGTCATAGCGCAGGTTGTTACGCAATCGAGTATTGGTTCGCTAATTTAGGATCCAGTGCTTCCAATAATGGTTTTCATCTGACTAAAGTGACTGCTTTAGCTTCAGCTTCCGGTGGGTCGGAACTTGCTTCCGCACTAAACGGTATTACGTTTGGTTTTGGTGGAAGTGCAATGGATAAAAGCCTAATTGTAAGCACAGCTCGTGGCGCATACAACCATAACAATACCGCTGGTGTTACGGTATATCAAGTTCCAGGTTACAAAGGAATGTTCGGTGCATCCGCAATTCTACCTGGAGAGGATGATTATGCTGTGGCATTCCATTCTTCCTGCGCGTACAACAAAGCAGGCGGTTTGGATAAATGCCAAACTTCTTTGACTCAGAGCGAGGGTATTTGGCCGTTCAATTCGAACGTTACTTATACCCAGTTTCAAGGTCATACAAGAGCTCCATCCGTTCCAGTTTCTGGACTATACTTGAACCACAGTGAATTGAAAAACGAGGGCTGGAGATAAAATTCTAGCCAAAAGACTCGCTGCGCTTCATTAGAAAATCTAAATGTTTCGCAGCGAGTTTCACTCCAAGGTAAGTTTCAAATACCTTATGAATTCCAAATCCTACTATCTTTTATTCCTAAATTTCATTCTTATTAATTGCTCGTATCTCCAGTGGAGACCTGCTAGCCTAGCAATCGAACGAGGCTGGTCTGAAAACGGAAATCATGTGGTTCAAACCGAAGTAATCTACGAAGAAAGAGATGCTTGGAATCCTTTAACAGGAACGACTCATAAGCGAAATTATGGTACAAAGTTTCGTATTTATTTAATAAACGACAAAGCAAAGGGCGACGGCTCACCTCCAATTTTTACTAAGGAAGTCTCATCCTGGACACTGCCTGGCTCAGTATATTTTCATTCCGCAAGCTCTTTGCTATTCTGGATACAGGGTAAAAATGACGAATATGCTGGAAAATCTCGCTTCCCCGCTATATGGTCTCCTGAACTCTCCATCGACCAGGATCTAAGTTCGATTTTACTTGCTGGTGAAACAGTTTTACAATTTGTTCCGGCGCCTGATGCAGAATTAGCTGCATTAATTTTAGGAAAAGTTGATCCGAGTCTAGAAATACTTTCTCCTAGATTAGTTTTTTGGAATGTTAAGGACAGAAAGACGCTTACCTCCATAAGTTTAAATTCCTGGAAGGAAGTACCGAATTATAGAATCAGATGGTCAGTTAATTCAAAAACTCTCTATTTAAGAATGGAAGACAAAGTTTCCAAAGCAGAAAATGATTTTCATTCTTTGAGTAAAGCTTCCGAATTTCCCCTTTGTTTTTTTCCGCCGACAAATTTCGGCCCTGTAGGAATTAGTCCTGCAGGTTCCGGGGGAGATACTTCCTTTGATAGAAAAATCGAGCCCCCCCTTTTCAAGAAGTTTGAAAAAGTACCGATGATAAGCGATGTCGGAAGGATTCGAGATTGTTCGAATCCCTAGCTTTATTTTGAGATTTAAATTCTACCTTTTCGTTTCTCTTTAATAAACTCAATCACCGCTGGCATCACGGACAAGACGATAATCGCCAAGATTACCAACTTAAAATTTCTTTGCACAAAAGGTAGATTGCCAAACTGAAATCCACCTATCGTAAAAATAAGAATCCAAAAAAGCGCGCCGAGAACATTATACAGAGCGAACTTAGCATAAGTCATCGTTCCGATCCCTGCAACAAAAGGAGCGAAGGTACGAATGATCGGAATGAATCTAGCAATAATGATCGTCTTACCACCGTAAGTTTCATAAAATCGATGCGCTTTTTCCAAATGTTGTTTGTTCAAAAAGCGGATTTTTTCCTTCGCTAAAATCTGTTCTCCTGCGACATTTCCTATGAAGTAGTTTACTGCATCTCCTAAGATTGCAGCAATCACGAGCAATACTATCACCGTCGTTAAGTCGAGAGATCCTCTTGATGCAAAAGCTCCCACTGCAAACAAGAGACTATCGCCAGGTAAGAAAGGAGTCACAACCAGCCCAGTTTCGCAAAATATGATCAGAAAGAGTATTAAATAAGTCCAAGCGCCATATGACTGGATCATCCCATCCAAGTGAGTTTCTAAATGTAAAAAGAAATCTAAAACAAAAGTAATGGCTTCCAAATCGGGCCTCCTGGGTCAGATTTGGGTTCTCAACAAGGATGTCAAACGTCTTAGTAGATTAGGATTTCGAGAATAGACTTTCTGATTCGTAATCTTTTCTAAATATCTTTGTAGGATAATTCAATCTGTACCCTTCGGAAGACAACCCACGCTTATCCGGTTTGATCCGAGCGTTAAACTCCACTTCATCTCCCTTGGATAACGCAAGCTTTTGAAATCCTCGAGAGTAATAAAACAATTGCTTGCTAATCACCTTGCGACCCGAAATAAGTAATCGGATTTCTTTTAACAAAATCTTAGATTTAGAAATATTCTTATCGGACAAAACGGATGATACAACAGCGCTATATCTCGTGCGAATCGAAGGTACCTGCTCTAAGCTTGGATTAGACATACCGCTACTTCCTGAATAAGTAGTGTCCATGGAGCAAATCAACCTTTTTCTATTGTATTCTCTCTCGAAACAATGTTATAAGGATCAATTTAAAGTTTCTATTGGTCCAATTTTCAAGGGGACTTATCCCGAGGAGCTCCATATGACTAACAGCCACAATTTCCTTCAAATCAGGTCCATGTTTCGTCGAGTCCTTCTTTATTGCTTCGTTATTGTTGTCAATATCCTATCAGTAAACTGCTTTACTAGCATAAAACCGGGTGAAGCCGGTTTAAGATGGTATCCGTTTTCCGACGGGCTACAAAAGGAAGTACTTACAAATGCATTGTTCGGGTACGCACCTTGGAACGATATATACGTTTATAATCTACAGTGGATTTCTTACAAAGAGAAGGTAGATGTATTGACTAGAGACGATCTGACGATAGATGTTTCTGCCGCTGTAATACTTCGTCCGATGCCGTCAGAAATATACTTTCTTCAAAGAGAAATCGGCACAGATTATTACGAAAAAGTTGTCAGGCCTCAATTCAGAACTTCAGTAAGAAATGCATTATCTTTATATAGCATGATTAGAATTTCAAAAGAGACTCCAAGGGTATCGCAAGATATCAAAACCTCTCTTGCGGAGAAACTAAAAGGCAAACATATTGAAATCGATGATGTAATTATCGATGATATAGAGTACAGCCGTCCTATTCTCGCAGCTATTGAAAGTAAACTGACTAAGGAACAGGAACAGGAGCAGATGAAATTCGAGATCAATATTGCAAAAAGGGATGCAGAGATCACGATCATCAAAGCTGAAGCAAAGGCCAAGGCAGTATTAATCGAGGCCGAAGGACAAGCCAAAGCTCAAAGAGTCATTTCTTCAGAGCTGACTAAATCTTACATTCAGCTTAAAGCGTTCGAGAATCCAAATACGAAACTGATGTTAGTTCCTTCAGGTAGGGATGGTTTACCCGTAATCGTAAACACTCCTGCAGATACCGCAGGAAGCTCAGCTCATCCAATCGCCTCAACTGTGAAAAAGGATCATCACTAAACTTCGCAAAAGCTAAAGCTCAGCTATTCAGTGCGGCAAAATGCTCCTTATTTGCCGCATATAGTTTTTTGAAAACGGAGTAATTCCTGTCGTAAACTTTGCGATTCTGAGGATTTGGTATCCAACGATCTTTCACAGGGACTAAGTCCTTAATCTGCTCGAATTTTTTTATTTCACCTAACCCTAATGCGGCGATGGCTGCAGCTCCAGTTGCTCCGGCGTTTTGAGGATGGTCGATCGTCTCAATTTCGTGACCGGTTACATCTGCTAGTATTTGGCAAATCAAAGGGGATCTCGCAACCCCACCAACGAATCGGATTTTAGAAGATGCTTTCACTTTTCGATTGGCCAATTCAAGAATCCATTTTTTTTGGAAGACTATCCCTTCTATTACAGCACGAATAAGCATACGCTTTCCCGTTCCCAAACCTATATTAAAAAATATTCCTCGTGCCAAAGGATCTTCAAAAGGACATCTACTTCCGTGTAACCATGGAGTGAAAATTACGCCATTAGATCCAGCGGGAGTATCCTTAATTGCATCGAACATAAATTCAAATAGGCTAGCGTGAACCGCCTCAGGTCCATCTGTAACATGTTTCTTTTCAAGATAAACATCGATCTCATCTAAGGCGAGGTGATCTTTTACCCATTGCAGACACTTTCCCGAAGTTTCTTGTTCGCCAAAATAATTATAGTAGCCGTGTCTCGCTCCCACAATAGAAGCAATTCTTGAAGAGATATCTACTTTACGTTTTCTTGTTACTGTTGAAACCCAGCCGGAAGTGCCTGCATAAATATGAGTATCTCCTTCTTCGACCGCTCCGGCACCAATTCCAATTAGGGAGGCGTCTCCCCCTCCACCAAAAACCGCTGTGCCTTCCTCCAGACCGAGTTCCTTGGCCGCAGCAGCAGTAATACCTCCGACTCGATCAGTGGAAGATACTATCTCAGGTAAATGTTCTATTTTCACCCCAAAGGATTTGCACAAGCCTTTGTGCCAGTTTCCTTTTTTAGGACGAGAATCAAACAGAAAAGTCGCAAACGCCGAGTCTTCCGTCATCACAGCTCTACCGGTCAGTCTTCCGATCAGATATTCCTTTACATCCAACCATTTATAAATTTTGGAAAAATTGGACGGTTCGTTACGTTCGACCCATTTGTATTTCCACAGTGGATCCTTTACGCTTGCGGCCACAGCTCCAGTAATATAAAGGGATTTTAATAGCTTTCTAGCGTTTAGCCCTTCGATTTTCAGGCCATGCTCGATTCCCTTTTTCATTTCCCCTCTAGCTCTCTGATCCATGTAACTCATGGCGGGTCGAATATGGTTAAGATTTTTATCAACTAGAACTAATCCCTGCATTTGAGAGCAAAACGATATTCCCTTGATAGAGGATGCAGATACATTAGATTCTCTTAATACGCTTTGAGTGGTGGATTTAATTGCATTCCACCACTCCTCCGGGTTTTGTTCCACCCCACCATGGTCCAACAAAAAAAGTCCGTATTCCGCAAGCGACGCGTAAACCAAACGAATCCGGTCCGATATTTCAAAAAGACAAGTTTTTGTTCCGGTGGTTCCTATATCATACGCGATTACATGCACGGGCGAACTCATTCTCTGTAGCTCCCTAAGGGCAATTTGCCACATCTACTGGATTTCACTCTCTATGAGTGAGCGCTCACTCACGATAAATGTGAGGCGCGACCCAGGCAATCCTTTTTCAAGGGGGGAGGTTGGTTCCCCCACCCTCTTTAGGGTGGGGGGTGGGATCGTGGGAAAGCACTGCGCTCGCATAGCGCATTTCCAGGCAAATGTCAATGGCTTTCTGTGCGGATGTGGGAAGTCCTACATCGGATAGATTCCGAAATCTAATGGCTTTCAGCTTTATTATTACCCTTTGCTTCCTCAGCCTCCTAGTTTCATATATTTGAAATAGAATTTGCGCGAAGCACCGAGCAAATCACTCGCAGCTTTCTTCCTGGATATAATCGCAAATTTCGATATTTGATTTTTCAATCGATTCCTAAGATTGCAAAATCAGAAAATTCCCAAAGAACTTTAATTTTCTCTAAAATTCCTTTCGTCCCTAAAGTGAAGGAACAAAAGCAAGCTTGTTTCACTTTTATCTTAGTAAGCTATAAGAAATAACGACTGTTTAAATAAAAATGCAGCCAAGGAAAAAGTAGATTACTAAATACTTATATTTCCCTTATACTAAGCATAAATTCTATTATCAAAGATATTTTGTTAAGTAGCATCGATTCTCTTTCTAAACATCTTTCTTATCGATTTTGAATAAAAAAGTTCCTTTTCTATCGATACCGTGGCACACTGTGCCTTAGAGAGAATGGAACGCATGGTTGTTAAAAAAGCTGCTCAGGATTCGGTTGCGAATAACGTTGGTCATAAAAAACATATGAGCCAAAAAAGAAAAGGTAACTTAATAAAATCGTACCCAGTGCAAAACGGCACAAATGGACACACAGAGTCAAACATCCAGGTTTATGGATATCGATGGGCAGTTCTTTTCGGATATGCTGTTATTACCGCAATTATTTGTATACAATGGCTCACCTTCGCACCGATAGCAAGAGAAGCGAAACTATTCTACAACGTCAGCGCGTTTCAGATTGATCTTCTCTCAATGGTGTTCTTGGCCGTATTTATAGTGATGGCCATTCCGGCTTCTTATGTAATCGATACCTACGGCATTCGCAAGGGAGTCGGATTTGGGGCTGCACTTACTGGGATTATCGGACTTATTAAAGGTGCTTATGCAAGCGACTATTCGATCATGATCGCTTGTCAATTTGGATTGGCAGTTGCACAACCCTTCATTATCAATGCCGCAACTAAGGTCAGCGTTCTTTGGTTTCCAATCAATGAACGAGCTACCGCAGTAGCACTCGGAACTTTGGCACAATTTGTCGGAATTATTATCGTGATGATTTGCACCCCAATTTTGATCCAGACTTCTTCTGGCTTGAACATTCCTAGCGCGATTATGACCTACGGAATTGCCTCAAGCATAGGAGCAGTTATATTCTTCCTTTTGGTAAGAGAGAAACCTCCTACCTCTCCTAGCACACACGGTGAAGATGCAAGAATTAGTGTCCTTGAAGGATTAAGGCATATCCTGAAACTGAAAGACATGCAAAAAATGATTCTGCTTTTCTTCATAGGATTAGGAATATTTAATGCTCTTAGCACTTGCATCGACCAGATATGCGAGTTAAAGGGATTAAATATTGACCAATCAGGATTGGTCGGCGGGGTGATGTTAATTTCGGGAATTTTGGGTGGAGTGATCTTGCCCCCTCTTTCGGATAAGATTCAAAAAAGACACCCTTTCATGATCCTGGCAATGGCCGGTTTTATCCCTGGAATCGCAATTTTGACTTTTTCAAATAACTTTAATATTCTCCTAATAGGCTCTTTCCTAATCGGATTCTTTCTTCTCGGAGTAGGTGCACCTGTCGGATTCCAGTATTGCGCAGAAGTGACCTCTCCTGCACCTGAATCCTCTTCCCAAGGCCTACTTTTGTTAATCGGTCAAGTGTCTGGAATCGCATTCATTGTCGGGATGAATATATTTGGTATGCTAGAGTTCATGAAGATCTTCTTAATTCTTGCCATATTGAATGTCGGTTTGACATTCATGCTCAAGGAATCCCCCATGATGAATCCAAGTTCATCAAAAACGGAATCGCATTAGAATTCATTAATATTCCCATTTTATGATTTTAGACAGTTTCCGTAGGAGCTCCTACGGAAACTTGCTTAAAAAGTGATTGATTTTTTATCGCGTTTAAGTTATGCGGTGTGGCGTACTTCCACCACACCGGCCCCCGCCCAGGAAGGGCGGGGCCTAACCCCCATACCAAAAACCGGAAGCCACACACCACTCTTACTGAATATCCAAACAGCACCGGAACGAATACGCATAAAGAAAGCTTAATTGATTTCCCACAAGGAACAAAAGTAGAAGCGAATCTTTCCCGCGCAAGTCATTCGACGAGAAGAAATAACTTGCCTAGTAACTCACCTCTCACGAACTCTGATTCGAAATCTTTTTTTGCAGAAGAATGGGCTGAGAGCTCAATGGTCAAATCTCCGGCGCATATTTGAGAGATTCTAGCTTCGCAAAAATAATGAGGGGGACAAAGGCATGATGAAATTCAAAAGGGCCTGGCCTTTTTTAATAGCAATTTATTGTTTCACTGCATTATTGCATTCCGAATCTGCACAAAGATCTTTGTTAGAGTATACTGACATTTTTGTATCAAGCGACAAGTTCGGTGGCATTTGTTCGGAAAAGAATATAAATCAAATTACCGGATTAACAATCGATGGGTGGTCCACCAATACAAGCACTTTAGATATTAATGAAAAAATTGCTAACTTTTACAAATTAGCTGAATGCGCAACTTCACTTCGAATTCTTGTATTACGTTCCAATAATACAGATTCTGCCTGTTCGGTATTCCTTCAGGAGTTGGATGTGTTTAACAATATTTACGGAGAAAAATTGCAGAAAATATTTTCTGGAACCGCAACCTATTATGAAAAATACAGTTTTACCCCAGACTGCTCTCCAAAAAATAAAACTCCCAATTATATAGGGCCGGAGAATACCAATAATGGCTTTGCAAAGTATAATTATGAACTTAAGAACCTGAAGAAGGATCAGTGCTTAAAGAAAATCCAGGATCTAAGTACATTTCATATGCAGCTCGTTTCGTTAAAGTCTGAACCTTCTGAATGGTCAGAGGAGCTAAAGAAAAAATACAGGACTAACATTGAAAAAGACTTGGAGCGACTCAAAGGATTGAACCACTGCTCTCGCCTAAGGACTGTCATCATAAACTTGCCGGCAATACTTTATGTTCCTAGATCAGCGTATAGAGATCGAGAAATTTATGGTAAAATGAATTCCGAAGAAAGAATGTTTTACTATGACAAAATCTATAAAGTAAACTTAGATGCTTTTCGCAAAATATATGGAAAAAGAATTCAGGAACTATTACCGAATAAAGAAATACTGCTACACAATACGGTTTGGTAACTTTTCGCAATGCAGTGCATCTATTGCTGAATGCGAAGATAGGTAAGCGGTTATTCATCTTAAGAATCGGATTCGCAAATGGAACCCTTACTGAGAACTAGATCAGACCTTTTTTTCGAAATTCCGCAATCACCGGCTCTAGATCGTTCGGAACATCTACGCTCAGTGCAGCACTCGCTGCGATATATACTCCAATGGAAAATCCTGCCTCCAAAGCTCTTAGTTGCTCCAAAGATTCGGATTCTTCCAATGGACTGTTCGGTAAGTCCGGATAACCGAGTAAAAAATCGCGATCGTAAGCGTAAATTCCGAGATGTCGATAGCAGGGAACATCTTTCTTGAATTGGCTAGGAATCGCCGACCTAGAAAAATAGAGAGCTCTACCGTTACGATCCATCACAACCTTAACCCGATTCGGATCCCCAATTTCCGCAGAATTCATTCGAACTGCGGCCGTGCTCATTTCCCAATTTTTGTGTTCGGCTTTGAGCCTAGCAACTCCATCGATCAGATCAGCTTCAATGCCAGGTTCGTCTCCTTGGATATTCACAATGATAGAAGCATCCTTGAAAGCAAGGGCTGCCTCGCGAATTCGATCGGTGCCCGAAGGATGTTCCGAGGAAGTCATCACAGCTTTTCCACCGTGTTTGATGACTTCGTTAAGGATTCTCTCGTCATCAGTAGCAACAACCAAGTCATCTAGCAAAGAAGACTTTAAAGAATTCTGATATGTCCAGACAATCATCGGGTAATGACCTATCATCGTCAAAGGCTTACCTGGAAATCGAGTACTCGCAAAACGAGCAGGGATCACGCCCAGTATCTTTGTACCAGGCATTAGTTTACAATAAACTCTGTAAAGTAGACTTCCTGGATTTTACCTTCTGAGAGAATATGGTTGATCTGAGCCTTAATCTCTTCCCTTAGATCAAGTTGGTCTTCCACATCGATCAGATCATCCTTTGTCTTTCGACCAACGATCAAGTTCACAAGGTCTCTCATTTGCGCGATCCGTTCTGCAAGTTCATTCGTAATTTTGGTATCATCTCTACCTACACCGAAAGCAAGTTTCATTTTCACGAAATGAGCTTCTCCCTTGTCTGCGGTGTTGATCCTAAACTCGTCTAAGAATGCAAAAGTCACTAGCGGTGGAGGCGGTTTTACCAGTGCTACGTTCTTCATCTCTCTAAACGCACTGGTAGCAGTTTGCCTAGAAACAAACATAGAAACTAATACGACTAGAATGATTCCGAACACCGCTCCTGCGATGTATATTAGCCATTTGATGAGTGGGGACGATGCAGCACCGGCATCCCCCGCGGGGGCCGCCCCTTCTTCCTCATCTATTTCCGGATCACCCATAAGTCCCTCCTTGATTTCGTTTAATATCCAGTCTCGCTGGATGATTCCGACCCTGGAAGTCGGCTTTTTGGAAGTCCGTAATTCGATTCATGCGGACCCCGCTTCGTTGACCTGTCGGTCAAAATAACAATATCAATTCTACGATTCAGTGCTTTTGCTTCTGGAGTCCCCGCATTCTCGAGAACCATCGGACGATAAGAGCCGTAGCTTACAGCCTGAAACCAGCTCGGATCCAATTTGCCTACTCCAATCAGATAATCCGTTGCGTTAATCGCTCTTGCTCCCGCAAGATCCCAGTTATTTAAATATGCCCTTTCTTCTCTACTTGGACTTACACCCGGAATCACCGAATCTTGATCGCAATGCCCTTCGACTCGAATAAACCTTTCTAAACTCTTAATTAGGCCGCTGGCTTTCTTTAACGTTACTTTAATTGGCTCATTCAGAATCGCAGATCCAGGATTAAAGTAATCCGCACCGACCAGACTGATAATCAGACCTCTTTCGTCTTCGGAAACCCGGACTTTTCCGGCTTCGATCTCTGGCTTAAACAATTCCGTAGCAGTCTTCTTTGATTTAGACAGTGCTTTACCGGTGGTCATAGATGGAAGACTTTCAATATTCATCCCCATCTCTTCTAACTTACCTTTAGAAAGAGTTTGGCCACCGTCAAAGAAACCGGTAGTTGTCTTGAATGCAGACAGAATGATCTGCATTTCGATCGCATTCGTTTTACCGGTTTTGTACAACATGATGAAGAAGCAGAGCAGCAGAGTCACCATGTCTCCATAAGTCAACATGTACTCTGGAATTGCCTGTATGCATTCTGGACATTTTTGGTTCGCCATAGTATTATTGTCCTACACTGAAGTCAGGGTTAGTCGTTTTCTTCCTTCAGTACGCCGCGTTCAGATGGAGGCAGGAAGCTAGCTAACTTATCTTTTACAATCCTCGGGTTGTCTCCGGATTGTATGGATAAAGTTCCTTCGATCATAATTTGCTTCACGAGAAGTTCGTCTTCGGATCTGCGCATTAATTTTTTCATGAATGGAATCGCGACGATGTTTGCTCCAAGCGATCCATACAGTGTGGTAATCAAAGCGGCCGCCATCCCGGTTCCGATCGCGGTGGGGTCCCCGGAACCAAGGTTTTTAAGCATCTGTACCAAACCGATCAGAGTTCCGATCATCCCGAATGCAGGCGCAAGAGATCCCCAGTTTTCCCACCAAGCTTTTCCTTGTGCGTGCCTTTGGGCGATATTCCCCATTTCGGTTTCCATAATATTCCGAACTAGTTCTGGGTCAGTTCCATCCACAACCAGAGTAATCCCTTTACGCAGGAACTCATCCGGCAATTCGTTTACATCATCCTCCAAAGCGAGGAGACCTTCTCTCCTTGCTTTTTCAGAAAAAGAAACCAATGTTTTGATCAATTCTACTAGATCGTTCTTTTCCACCTGAAAAGCTTTTCTGGTAACTTTACCGATCGCCAAAGTGGATTCCCAAGGCATCGCTGTAATCGTACTTGCAGTTGCCCCTCCGAACGTAATGAGAACGGATGGTATATCGATAATGTCTATCGGGTTCAACCCCGCGACCACCATCCCGAATGCTACGAGAAAGAATCCTGTTCCTAACCCGATTAACGATGCTATATCCATAATCGCCTACTCCACCTTCTTAAATTGGTCTGGGTCGGAACCAATTGGAAACATAAGTACTCTTTTCTTAAACTCTACGATTTTAGCCAAGACCTCGGGTACGCTTTCTCGAACCACATACTTCCGATCATTCGATAGAGTGATCGTAGTATCTGGGTTGGCTTCGATACATTCAATATGGGAAGCGTTTAGTACAAATTCCGTTCCCTTTAATCGATGCAGGGTGATCAAGTTCCCTTCCTACCTTTCGGGTTCTTGGTTATAGTCTCGACCGTCTTTTCGATTTGGATAATGAATTTTTCCTCTGTAAAACGATCCACGGAGCGCTGAAAATCCTTTTCCTTCCAATCTATTTCCAGGATTTTCTGCAAGTTCTGGTTCAATGATTCCACGGATTGTTCTGAAAAAAATAGACCCGTCTTACCCGCTACGACAGTTTCCAAGGCACCCCCCTTTCCGAAGGCCAGAACAGGAGTCCCATGACCCTGAGCTTCCACCGGAGCTATCCCGAAATCCTCCATACCTGGAAAGATGAATACTCTTGCTTTAGACATGTACTCATCCACTTCCTGGCGAGGCCTATGCGGTAGAATCTCCACATTTTTTGGAAGGTTTTGAGACAAGGATTTATACTCCTGCCCGCTTCCCAAAATCTTAAGCTGCCTTCCGTTCTTTCGATACGCTTCAATTGCTAGATCGATTCGTTTGTAAGGAGCAAATGCAGAGACAATCAGGTCGAAATCCTGCTTTTCTTCTCTTTTCACCTTAAAACCTTTCGGAAGGCAGGGCGGATAAATTACATCCGAGCTTCTTCTATAAAACTTCTGGATCCTGCGACCCACAAAGGCGGAATTCGCAATAAAATGATCCACTCGATTGGAGGAGGTTGAATCCCACATTCTGAGATAGTTTGAAACCGTCTGAAATGCGAAGAACTTGAATCCTTTCTTATTCGGAAAGTAGTCATAGTACAAGTCCCATACATATCTCATAGGAGAATGAATATAGCTGATATGAATCGCGTCCGGTTCAGGGATCACTCCTTTTGCTACACAATGAGAAGAAGAAATTACTAAATCGTATCCCTTCAAATCCAAGGACTCGATCGCTGTGGGGAAAATCGGCAAGTACCATCTGTACTTGGATTGGAATGGCAATCGATTCGTAAAAGCAGTAACGATCTTTCGATTTTCGATCCTAGAATTCAGTTTTCCGGGAGAATAGAATAAAGTAAACAGGTCGGCATCCGGAAATACTTTTAGAAGGGAATTCAGAACCACTTCCCCGCCTCTCATTCCGTTTAACCAGTCATGAACGACTGCAACTTTCATACTTAAAGAATCGGCAATCCGGATAAATCTACTGCCCGATTTTTGCAGAACAAGCAAGTCGTGTTAAGGCTTGAACTCGCACCAGGAGGAACAGCGCACCTGTTCCAGGGAATCAGCAATCTACCCCAAGAGCAACTTTTTCCTAATTCATCCGTTATTCTTATAGAACCCGGAAATTTTGAGAACCTGCGCCTATCCCCGATTTGAATTTCGCATCGGACCAGTCTAGGAGAACAGAACGTGAAACGAAGTAATCTATCTATTCTTAGTGATATCCCCAACTTACAAAAACGAAGAAAATTTTCTGAAACGTTTGGCATTTGGATTCTTGCGTGTATCTTTGGAATCATTCAGAATTGTAACGAGGCCAAGCCACTCGAAATCGATTCGAGCAAGAGCGCACTTGGCCTGGCTATGGATAGCACAGCCTCCATTATACAACAAGCTCAGAATCAAAATTTCTCCGTGCAAGGAAATCCTAGCGAAGGAGGTTCAGTTCTAGTAAAGATCATATCGTCCACAGAATTTCCGTTAGATGCAACCGCGAGCATCAGCGTAAACTCTGCGAATGTCACACTCTCCCAAAATGAATTAACCTTTTCTGTCGGTACTAACTTTTCCGAAATTTCTATTACAGTTCCGGAAGATATAGGATGCGCAGATACAAGCGCAGAACTCACTCTCTCCTTCCACCAAACGAATACTGTAGAAAAAGTAGCGCTGATAGTCCAAGACAATGATCGCTGCCTTTTTATCGCAAAAAATCCGAACGGGGCATTTGCATTAGGTTTTGACGGGAATCTAGGCGGAATCCCAGGAGCCGATGCAATCTGCGCTTCTGAGAAACCTGCGCACTTCCCGGGACAGAACACACAATACAAAGCCTTCCTTGTAGGAAGATACCAGAAAAACGGCGCTCCGGTGACAAGGGGAATTGGCGGAGACGAATGGGTAATTCTTCCGAACACAAAGTACTACAAGTTTGAAGAAAACCTATTAGAGTGGCAGTTGATTTTCGATAGAACGGATTCTCAGGGAAAATTTCCGTTTAATACTACATTCAAACCGATGTACTATACTGCTACAGATATGTGGACTGGATTGACCAGCACCTGGAACACCACCGGGTCTAAATGTAGTTCCTTCGTTACTCCTGGAATTGACTGGACGTACGGTTTTGACTCGCAAGGAGGAGCCCCTCAAAACGGAAACGTCGGGTTAGCGAATTCTCCGGCAAGCTCCGGCATCTACTATGCCACGAAAGGTTGCGGAAGCCACGCACTAATTTCCTGCGTGCTTGTGAAATAACTATAGCTAAAAGTATATTATAACTTATTGAAATAGAAGTCGTTGGACACGTTTCCGATCAACGTCGTCCTGCGATACAAGTTGATCGAAAATGGAATCGTGCTGTTTCTTTCTAGCTTTCGGTATCCTTCCATGTATCTTCTTGCGTCGTCGCCAAAAAGACGCATATCGTAGACGGTTTCGGAGAGTCTGTCATAGAGCTCATAAGAATTAATAAGGCGAGGAACGGATCCTTTTTCTCCACCCAATTTAGCGGAGATCTCTTGCATATTCTTAAAGCTCAGACGAATATCATCCCGGTTCTCTCTAATGATACCGGTGGAGGCCGCAAAAAAGTCGTCATAGTACCGAGCAGAAGGTGAAAAGTCCGGAACGATATCTTGCCCTTCCTTAAAAGTAGGGTTAAAAAAAGCTTCGTTCGGATTTTCCTCCGCACTCCCCGGGTCTATATCGATCGTTCTTCCAGAAAGCACGGTAGCAGTCCGAAAGTAAATTCCGTAATTTGAATATAGAGTGATCGGATCGGAGAGTCGAATCGTAATCTCTACCGCCTTTTTTCGGTGTACATCTAGGAATTTTTTATCAGGAACATCTTCGATCGGAACTACGTCCAAATCCCGGACTAGCCCCTTTTCTACTCCGAGAATACTGACCGGAGTTCCCGGTCGGATTCCCTCCGACTTTGGGTAATAGATTTTTAGAGTATAAGGATACATATCCTTGGTACCGGCTCTCTCTATGATCGCCTGGTACATGATGAGTCCGAAGCTTATAAAGAAAACAAAGCCAATATAAATCGGAGAAGGTCGGCTAAATCTCATTTCAAAAGGGCCCTTTCAATCTTCCATCGGCCCAGTTAGTATGACAACTAAAACCGTTAGATTGCCTTTTTAAAAACTAGGAGATTCCTTTCAAAGATCCCGATACCTATAAAATAGGTACAAAAAGAACTGAAGAAAGCTGTATGAGACATAATCTAATTGACTTTCTAAAGGAATTTCTGCAAAAAAGAACCAGTTGGTGGCTTCTGGCGGCTTTGTTTCTATTGCTTGGAGCCATAGGATTTGCTTTCCAAAGGGGAAAAACTCCTCAGGAACTAAATAAGCTTATCCTAACCGGACACGAAACATTAAAGACGGAAGAAATCATTCAGACCATGGGAATCCAACCGGGGACCTCCTTCGAAAACTACGATCTGAGTCTCATGGAAGCCAAATTGTCTTCGCACCCCAGAATCAAATCAGCTCATCTAGAAAAAAAGTCTGAAGATCAATTGCTAGTCGAGATCACAGAGAGAAAACCTACCTACATCGTAAACTCCGATGGTTCCTTGTTTGAAATTGATTCAGAATTTCATGTATTATCAAAAGATGATGTTAGAACAAAGGGTCTCACGATATTATCCGGTACATTTCATCGCGAGAACGGAAAAGTAGTAGGTGCATCCTTTCAAGACCTTCACACGTCTGTGGAGAATGCATTCAGAGCATACCCTGCACTCAAATCTAGAATCTCAGAAATTGCATTACACGAAGACGGAGAAATTTTCGTTTATACCGATATTCCAAAGCCGATCCGAGTCCAAGTTGGAACCTTATTTCAAACGGAACAAGTTCGAAAGCTTTACGCTGTTCTAGCGTTTTTAGAAAAAGAAAATATTCAACCGAAGTTAGTCGACATTCGGGGCGAAGACGCGGTCTACCACTAAGATATGGAAAACTCCAATACGATCATCGCAGCATTGGATTTAGGTACCTCGGTCACGAAAGTGGTCGTAGGACGTCCTGTCTCTGAATATGAGACGGAAATTATCGGCACAGGATCCTTTCCTTCCTCCGGAATTAAGAACGGTTCTATCGTAAACATAGAGGGAACAACTCGTTCGATCATCGAAGCCGTCAGCGAAGCGGAACTTATGTGCGGTCAGGAAATTGGTTCGGTAATCGTAAACTTAACTGGCAAAACAGTCAGGGCAGACAACTCTAAAGGAGTAGTTGCGATTACAAACAGAGACCGAGTCGTCACAGAGCCCGACGTGGTCAGAGTGATCGAGGCAGCTCAATCGATTCGTGTCCCGGCTGATCAGGAAATTATCCATGTATTGTCCAAGGAATTTTCGGTGGACGACCAATCCTCTATTAAGGATCCGATTGGCATGACCGGAGTCCGTTTAGAAGCCGAAGTTCATATCGTCACCGCAGGTATAACAGCACTTCATAATTTAGATAAATGTATTGAAGCGGCAGGCTTAGCCGAAGGAGCAAGAGTTCTTTCTAGTCTGGCATCTTCGGAAGCGGTACTGACCACTGGCGAAAAAGATTTAGGTACAGCCGTAATAGATATCGGAGCCGGAATTTGCGATCTGATTATTTATATCGATGGCGGTATCTCTTATTCAGCGATCGTTCCGTTCGGAGGGTACAATGTTACTTCGGATTTGTCCATCGGCCTGAAGACTACAATCGAAACCGCGGAGCTTTTGAAGAAGAGATATGGCCAATGCGCGTTAGACGAAATAGATCCGACGGAGACGGTAGAAGTTCCGCCGATTAGCGGAAGACCGGCCCGTACAGTCTTAAGAGAAGAGTTGGTCAACGTGATCGAACCTCGAATGAGGGAAATCTTCGAAATGCTGGACGCTGAACTAGTTAAATCCGGAAAAAAATCCTTTTTGGCGGGTGGAGTCATTTTAACCGGAGGCGGGAGCCTATTGGACGGGATAGAAGTCCTCGCAGAGGATGTATTCAAGCTGACAGTAACTCGCGCAAGGCCAGCGGGTTTGTCCGGTTTGTCCGAAAGAGTTTCCTCTCCCGAATTTTCCACAGCAGTGGGTCTGGTTAAATATGCGTCCAGATTAACCGACATGGAACAAAAGTCCCAGGACCGCACTGAATCCTGGGGAAGAAAAGTACGTCGTTGGATAGAAGAGAATTTATAAGAATTCCTTAATTTACGAAAGGGTGTTAGGAAGGTAAAAAATGTTACGTTTTGAAGATGAGGAAAAGACAAGCCCTGCAATTATTAAAGTACTAGGAATCGGCGGCGGCGGAATGAACGCCGTTTCTCGGATGGCGAATTCGAGTATGACCGGTGTGGAATACGTCATCATGAATACTGATGAACAGGTTCTTAAGAAATCTCCCATAGAAAATAAGATCAACCTAGGCTCGAAGGTAACGAGAGGAATGGGCGCTGGGGGAGATCCCGAGTTGGGAACCAAAGCCGCGGAGGAAGACAAGGATAGGATACTGTCCGTGATCCAAGGTGCTGATTTAGTCTTTGTGACCGCAGGGATGGGTGGCGGAACCGGAACCGGAGCTGCTCCAATTGTAGCCAAGATCGCAAAGGAAGCAAAATGTTTGGTCGTAGGAGTTGTTACGATCCCCTTCTCTTTTGAAGGCAGAAGAAGAATGGAATTCGCAAAGAGAGGAGTCGACCAACTTAGAAACTATGTAGATACTCTAATATTAGTAAATAATGAATCGATTTTTCAGGTAGTGGATCGGAATACTCCGATCGATCAAGCTTTCAGAGTCATAGATGATATATTACTGAACGCTGTCAGAGGAATCAGCGACATCGTAAACAATCCGGGAATCATTAACGTAGATTTTGCAGATGTAAAAGCGATTATGAAGGACACCGGCGATGCGGTTATGGGCGTCGGAGAAGGTTCCGGAGAAAGCAAGGTTTTGGAAGCTGTAGGTTATGCGATCGACAATGTTCTACTCGATTCGAGATCAATTATGGGTGCGACTTCCCTACTGATCAATGTAACCGGCGGATCCGATCTTACGATTTCTGATTGGAACGAAGTCTCTCAAATCATCACCTCTCAAGTGGATCCGAACGCGAATATCATTGTTGGCCTGACAGAAGACCCTCAGTTGCAAAATAGAATCCGAGTCACAGTAATTGCAACCGGCTTTAATAAAAGACCGAACTCTTTATCCTCCGGGTTAAGACAACCGGAAGCAAAGGTAAATAGTTTCCGAAAAGTTGTAGGAATTCCTGATATAGAGCAAGAGGAAGAATCGAAATCTTTGCGGCGAGAACCTGAAAGAGGTTTAGACCAAGATACGTATCGGAATCTCAAAAACAAAGCGAGCGCGAGGCAAGAGGATTACGATATCCCTGCGTTTCTCCGGAGGGGGGATAAAGGAAGATAAGATGCGTCCCTTCGGAGTAAATTTTTGTGCCGGTATTGGTTCCAAAATTACTCTGGTCCTCATTCTTGGTTTCTATCTTTCCTGCGGCGAGCTCCTAATCCGGGAGGACTACCATTCTTCTCAATTGAAATGGCGAGAGCCGAACCCAAAGGCAGCCCTCGCAGAGTTTCCTTCTGGTGAGAGAGGTTCCTTCATTACTACTTTAGAAAAATCTACATTACGCTTTTTCTCAGGCGATATGGATTTTTCTGACTTGAAGCGACAAGCTGAGCGCAGCAAAACAAAACTTCGTTTTACTAGTAACCGAGATTCGAAATCATTCTTTTATATGGAATCACCCGAAGGCTATTACGCTTCTGAAGCAGAAATAATCTACATGCATATTCTGCTCGGTTTGTTTTATGCAAAATCCAGTGATTTGAATTCCGCCAAAATAGAAGCAACCTATGCAGGAAATTTACTCAATAGTGAACCAAACGCAGAGGGTCAATTTGACGACGCCACTCTTAGGATCTTGCTGGCCACTCTTCTTACTACTTGTGGAAATTGGAATGAAGCGAAGGCAGAATTCAAGGCTGCACTCAAGCTTTCCCAGAAATCTTCCTGGCTGAAACAATTGTCAGGTTCTACAAATCCTCCTGCCGAGCTATTAGTACTGTTTGGTGGCCCCGGACCTGAACCATACTCAAGCACTGGAATGAATCCAAATCTGATCACCGGCTTGAAAAATCTGAGCTTTGAATTCTTTGGAAAACGGACGGATCTAAATTGGCAGGATTCAACCGGTAGAAAGGGCCAATTGTTTTTGGGTCCTTCTACCGCAGACTGGTACCAGAGACGTTTAATACGAGATAATGCGATACAGGAAACTCTGAAAGATTCTCGTTACTTTCATAAATTTCTTTCTTCTGCAAAAAAAGAAGAAACGATTGCGGGGCTAAAAACCGCAAGTGCAATCGCAATAGGTTCTATGATCTCCGCCTTAGGGGCCGGTATCGCTTATATTTCTGCGAACACCAGTAATGGAAAAGGAATATTGGTCGGAGTAGTCATGATTGCTTACGGAATCATGTTCGCAGTCGAAGGAAACGAGCAAGGCGAGGCGCAAGCAAAGAAACAGTCTTTAAACGAAATCGATATTTCGAATAACTTTCGTTTTGCTAGATTCTTACCAGAATATCTTTGGGTCGGAGATTCGCAGATTTTCTTAGAAGCGCCTGTTGCTGCAGTCAAAAAAGAAAACCTTCTCGTTCGATTTAACCCCTCGTTCGGTAAAATTCCAGTACGGATCGGATATTTTCCCGATCTCTACGACTTTGAAGATTGATACACATTTATATCCGGATTTTTACTTTGCTTTGACGTCTTTCCATTTCAAGGAAACAGTCCAAGTTAAAATATACATCAATAGTCCGTACATCAGAATCGTAAGTAAGGTTTCAGGTTGATTGACATAAAGTTCCGCGATCAAAAGTGCAAGGGACAAACTTCGGACCCCGGTTACCATAGAAACAGAAGCTTGTACAGAACGCGCTTCTCGAATAAAAAGTGTACCTGCAGATAAAGCGATTACGATCAAGAGCGCAGCGACAACCCATGAATTCCAGCCTAAGAGCAATGCATCCGAAGCATGCGCAAATGCGAGCAACAAGATCGAAATGACTAAGGCAACCGTGCTAAGCTTTTCTACCCAGGGCAAAACTTTCTCCGACAGTTTCGGTAAATACAGTCTGCTGATCAGGCCAGAGAGTAAAGGCAAGCCTTGGACTACTAAACTGACTCCGAGCAAATATCCTAAGACATTGATCTCTATTTTCCCACCTCCCGTATATTGAGCAAATAGGAACGGAGTGATAAAAGTATTTGCTGCGTTAAGTGTTGCGATGAGCAAACCTCCGATGGCAGGATTACCATTCGCTTTTAGAACGAACAGACCTCCGGAGGCTCCTCCCGGAGAAGACGCGCAAAGAAAAATTCCAAGCGCGATAGGATAAGAGAGAGCAAACCATTTTCCTAAGAAGATGGCAATGACCGGTAAAATCAGAAAGTTAAGTAAAAAAGCTCCTAGGACAATAGGACCAGATTCTTTTAAGGATCCGAGTTCCTTCCGGTTTATTTTCAAACCTAGACCGAACATGGATGAGATTGCTAATACAACAATCGCCAATTTAATCGCTGCACCGGACTCAAACATTCGCAATCGAACCTATTAGATTCCGAGTTTTTCCCGGAATCTTTTTTTCTCCTTTATGAGTTGCGATACGAAAGTAGAAATCGCAAAAAAGAAGGCAAATGCTAAAAAGAAATATGGCATGATGGAGGTCCTCTCCGGTGGAATACTAGACTGGATCGTCAGTCCGGAAAATGTCACCACACCGAGTACAGCGGGCACGGTCAATACTGCCCCCAAATTTACGGAAACCTTATATGTAAAAGATGAATCGAATGCTTTATCGATCACTCCGTAAGACCAGAGCCAGCTTCTGAATTTTTCTTGAGAAGATGCGTTTTGAAACCACAATTTCTCCCCGACCTTTTTTACCGTATAACCTGCGGATTCTAATTTTGCGATTAAGGTTTTTAGATCCGTTTTTGTATCGAATTTACCTTTTAAGAAAGAAGGAAAGGTTCTACGAAATTCACTTTCCTTAAATTCTATCTTCTTTTTCTTTTCGCGGATGGAGAATAGAAAGATCGTAATAAAAAACAAAAACGGCAGAACCATCTGGAGCACATTCATGCGAGCTTACTCTTTTTGCCGATTATCGGCTGGGAATATTTGTATCTTTTCCCAGCCTGTTCTCTTTTCGACTAAAAAACTAGTAACTAGAATCCTGCAGCCTGAATCGCGGTGCTCGCGCAAAGAACTGCATTCGGATCGCATAGATACGAGTTATACTGAACTCCACTCGCTTCTATAATTACAGATCCAGCTCCGCTAAATCCTAAATCCGCACAGGACTTTGTACTAAGCGCCGATTTTCTCATGGAATTATCTAATCCATAATCCGGATGCAAGTAGACATACGCTTCGGGCGTCAAGGTCACAAACTTGTCCAAGCAGATACCGCTATAAGTAAGGTTCGATGCTACATCTATACGGACTACTGATTTATGACCGCTGGGACTCGTAGAGAGCAGCCCTAACACATTCCGATAATCTTCCTCTGGAACTGGTCCCTTGCAGGATGAGAAGAGCGCGCAGAATAATATAATTTTAAATAACTTCATATAGATCTCCTATTCTAGCCTCGCAAATCTTTCCGGCGTCATAGTACCGGTCCAGAAATTGGCTTGAAGTTGAAAATAAACCACATTATCTCGAACATCCGTTGGTTGTCCGGTAACCCGATCCGGAATCAACTTATCTCTAAAGATTTGATAGAAGATCTGGGCTTTGAAAACGTGTTTGTCACCAAACAGATTCAAGCCGATCCAGTAGGAACGAAACACCTCGCCGGGATCCAAACTCTTATTCCAATTTAGATCTCCTTGGAGGTAGTCATATCTTGCTGTCGGCATAATGAATTTTCCTCCGCCCAAATGGAACACGTAACCCAAAGAGAGGTGATATCCTTTCAACTTGTCCGGAGCTGCAGATCCGGAAAAAACAGAGTAAGCTCCGTTCGCATAAAACCCGTGGGAAGTAAAGGTAAAATCATAGGTGTGCCCGATCAAACCTAGCTTCGGTTTTCCCGGACTAGTTTTATTTGCCGGCTGAATGTAAGAAGCTCCCGGATCGCCTCCATCCGGTGTGGTTTGATATGCGAGTAGTCCTGGCTGCGCAACCCCTGCTGGATAATAATCAGGGTTAAACGGCGATGGAACTTTTATGTTTCTATGATCTGCAAAGGCTGCACCTAAAGAGAGCTTAGTGTCTTTTTGAAAGATTTCCTCTCCCTCTATCCATCCGATATCCTTTCCGTTTTTATCCAATCCTCCAAAAACATTCCACTGCATTCTTCCGTAATAGGCAGGTGAAGTCAGCTTTGGAACATTTGGTCTATCTTCGGCTAAGTCCACTCTTCTTCCGAATCCGTAGTCTCCTGGACCACCATGCCCATTCGCAACCATAAGCTGAACTGTGAGCATCCTTTCCCACTTCTCATTGATCTCTTTTAGCGGATGGAGCAAAAGGTTAACACCTGCATCGAATTGAGGAAGTACGAGTGTGGCCATAGAGCGTTCCACGTTAATCAAGTTTGCAGAAGTGGCTATATATTCCCTTTGAAACGGAACGTTAATCGCGCCGAAGAAAAGTCTTGATTTCATCCACGGGATGTTCAACCAAATAGCTGCTTCTTGGATATACCCTCTTGCGTTCCCGAGAGATACATCTTTTACGTTTCCTGCGGCGTCTTTTTTCGTACGGAGGAACTGACTGCTAATTGCGTTCTCCAAACGTAGGTTGGCCATACCCCCCCACCATTTGTCCCCTTCATAGATAAATCCCAAACGAAGTCTTCGAAAGTTCCAATCAACTACGGAGAAGTCGTCACGACCATTCGCATAAACGGAGCCGGCTTGTCCGGAAATACCACGGAATTGCACTCGACCTGTAATAGTTAATCTCTCCGTATTCGGATCCTGGGGTCTATTCGCGATCCCGTTCGGAAGCGGAGCTTCTGGAAGGCTGGTTGTAAAATTCTGATTTTCTAATATGATTTTTTTCCGATTCGGACCGGGCTTTCTGTAAATTTGGCCCGTGGCTTCATCCTCATATAGTTCCTGTACTCGATGAGCCTTTTCCTCTTGTTTTGTAGGCTCTGGACTTTTCTCTTGTCCCCTTAATATCTGTGTTTGGAAAGCCAAAATTCCGACAAGAAGTACCGTCCTTTTCCTTCCCTTTGCTTTGATTCTTTTCATTTTTAAACCGATGAATTCCTACCGTTTCGAAAAATTGCCCGTAACGGATTTGTAATCGTTGTAACCGAATCTAAACAATTTTTATTACAATTTAATTACGAATTCACTAGGACTATTTTACAAAGACCCGGCACGCACGCTGAATCACAGGGAATTCAGTGATAAAAGAAATTTTCGATTACTAATAGGTTACATGTTGAATGCCTAGGCCAAAGGCCAGAGAATCAGCAATATGGCGGAAGAGAGTAAAAATTGCGCGAGAAGAAGCTTATATTTGTTCAGCTCGCGGTTAATAAGTCGGCATAAGTGAAGCCGCTTCGCTCTACGATCTCACCTAGTCGGATCGGAATCGGGCGAGAGAAAAAAGGCGCATCATAGACGATCGTATGGAATTCTCCGTTTTCGCCACAGGGATCTACAGTAGCCGGAAGCTTTTGTAAAAAATCCAAGTCGAAATCCAGACCGACTAAATCAGGAGAAAGTATTTTAGGATTCAGAGTGCTTATTTTGGCCTTAAATCCATTGGCGATCATGTCTAAAGCGAGTTGTTTTGTGTCCCGACCCCAAATCGGGAACACCGGACGAATCCCCGAATTGGCCAGTTTCTTTTCTCTATAGTCCCGAATGTCCTGGAGAAAAAGATCTCCGAATACCAAGATCTCTACTCCACTTTCCTTTAGTTGCGCACATGCAATATCCATCTCTGCTTCGTAGACTTCCATAGGACAGGGTTCAGGCAATCTAACTTTCAATAGAGGAACTCCTGCTCTATCACCTTGGAGATCCAAGAGTTCTTCGCGTACTCCGTGCATCGATACTCTGGATCGTTCTTGGTTGATGCTAGTTAGCAGAAATTTGGGTTTTTTTCCGTACATTTTTTCCGCGACCCAAAATGCAAACGCCGAGTCCTTTCCAGAACTCCAGGAAATTGCCCACTCCATATTTTCGCTTAACTGCATCAATTCAAGACTTCCCTTATAGATTTTCTTTTACTAGCTTAAATACGAAAGACAATTCTTTTGAAATGAGATCCCTAGTTTCAGAATATTTTTGCTCCTCGTCCGATGTACCGTCTGATTTCTTAGGATCGTTATATGGAAGGCTGACTCTAGATTCAGCTCCAGGAACATAAGGACAGCTAGAATCCGCGTCGGAGCAAACCATTACTGCGATAAATTCAGAGTTTGGATTCGTTGCATCGGAAATCTTTTTGGAAAAGCCCATGAGTGCAGGACCTCCTTCCGCCCAACGAAAAGAGTATTTTGGATTTCGAGGAGGTCCTTCGTTTTCGATTCTGTATCCTACATTTTCTAGACAAGAGATTACGGTTGGGTAAATTTCAGTTACTTCGGTTCCACCAGAAAAAGATTTTACTCCGGGGATATCATAGAACTGAGGGATACAAGCTCCCAAAGCTTGGGCCAATTGGCTTCTTCTAGAATTATGAGTGCATACAAAGACCAGGTTTGCTTTTCCTTTATCGTGCAAAGATTCTTGAACTTTAAATGCCAACGACTTTAGAATCTCTTTTCGTTCCGTAGTGATTTCTTTTCCGTTTGATTCTATTTTTTTAAGGTACTCATTTATCTTGGAAAATAGTTCATTCATGGGTCCGCCCTTTTCCTTTCCAAAGTTACCAGAATTACAACCGACTACGGTCAGGGTTTCTTTGCGTTCTCGGAAAACTCCATTCGAGCAACTTCAGAAAAAGACACAAACGAGGGTAATTTTCCAGAAAAGGGGAGTCAAGATAGAAATCCAGGACCATTCTTAGTACCTGTCCTTCTTGGTTCCATCGATTCAAAATCCAGTACAAATTGTTCGTTACGATTTGACTGCATCACATTAGATCTCTTAGGCGAAGGACAATCGGAGTGTATAAGGAAAAAACCGATTTTCGACTTGAATTAAGTCCGATTCAAGGAAACCTTTCTTTCCAAACGTTCTTTTTCATGACAAGAGATTCTAAGAATATTTCAAAAATATGATACGCAAAAAAAGTAAACCTGTACATTCGAAAAAAAATACTTCTGATTCAACTCCAACCGTACTGATCACCGGTGGTTCTTCCGGAATCGGAAAGGAATTTTCCAAATTATTTCTCAAAGCCGGATATCGACTATTGATTGTTAGCCTGGACAAGTCCGAACTAACAGAAACCAAAAAGGAACTTACTAAGATCTCCAAAAACCAAAAGATAGAAACGTTAGAGTTAGACCTGACCTCCAAAGGAAGCGGTCAAAAACTTTATGCGTGGACAAAATCGCTCGACGCAAACGTGGACATTCTTGTGAATAACGCAGGTTTTGGATTATGGGGAGAAACGGTCGAGCTCAGTCTTGCAGAAATTCAATCCATGCTAAACCTAAACGTAATCTCCCTAACAGAACTCTGTTCCATCTTCGGAAAAAAAATGAAGGAAAGAGGTGGAGGTTCTATCTTGAATGTCGCTTCTACCGCCTCATTCCAACCCTTGCCTTTTATGGCAGCATATGCAGCGAGCAAAAGCTATGTGGTAAGTTTTTCGGAAGCCTTGGCAGAGGAGCTATCTCCATTTGGAGTAGAAGTAAGCATACTTTTTCCAGGAACTACTCGCACAAATTTTTTATCGAGAGCGGGAATACACGCGGAAGAAGGAAAAAAATCTCTCGGGACCTTGGCGTACAGAATTGCGATGGAACCAAGCGAGGTCGCGAGGATAGGATTCGAAGCCGTTCTATTAGGAAAATCGAAAGCAATTCCCGGAACGATGAATTATCTGCACTTTCTTTCCACGAAGATTTTTCCCAGATTCATCGTTCGATCCATAGCCGGAAAGATTTTTCAAAAGAAATAGACGGATTAAGATTCTACTCCGTAGAATTTCCGAGCATTGTTTCCTAGGACATCATCCAAGAGTTCACCTTCGAATACTTCTTGGATGGTTTCTAAGTCCTTTTCTGAAAAAGGTATTCTGGATCGAGTACTCGGCAAATCGGTTCCGAACATCAGTGAAGTCGGGTCCGCTTTTGCAAACATTCGTAACGCGATCGGAACGTCAAAATCCACACGACCGAAACCGGTCGCCTTGATTTTCACTCCGTTTTCGGCTAGTTTTATCATGGTGGGAAGTCCTTCCTTCGAAAGACCTAGGTGATCAATAGAGATTTTAGGTAAGGAAATAAAGAGCTTAAACAAGAATTCATCGATTTCTTTCGCATCTATGTACAGTTCTGCGTGCCAGCCTACAAGGTCATAGACCCGATTGGCAAGCTCCCTGATTCTTGCCAAAGATTCGGAGCCACCACGCTTGACATTAAATCGAATTCCTTTGACTCCTGCTTTCGCAAGCTCGAAGATTTCAGAATCGGCAGTGTGAACGGAAATCTGAGTCACACCTACATAATTTTTTCCTAATGTTTTAAGCGCATCGATTAAGTACGTCTGATCAAATGCCTGAAAGGATCCGGAAACGACTACCCCTCCATTGATTCCCAATTTTTGAACCCAAGGTTGGTAATCCGAAATCGGAAATGGGTCCGGAAGGTAACCGTGGTTTGGGACCAAAGGAAACCTGGGATCTATAATATGAAAATGAGCGTCAAAAATAGACATGAGCTTTCAAAAGATTCTGCCTTAGATTCGAGTTAAATTCACTCAAAAATAGAGCAGTGCTCCAATTTGACTAGAGGATCAAAGCGAACTTGGTATTACAAGACAGTTTACGATTGCTTTGAAAGTTTCATGCATTCGTATTTTCTGCTTTCCCTTAATCCCAAGGTTCGGGCAATACCTGCAGATTCACCTGAAATCGCATCCCAATGGACGAACTTTCCTTGTTCCAGGCCCCATTGGAACATCCGGATTCCCAAGGCTTTTGCAAGTCCTTGGCCTCTATATTGAGGGTGAGTGTCTACCTGAACTTCTACTCCGTTCTTATAGACTAGATAAGATGCAATAGAAGCAATCGGTTGCAATCCTTCAATGACTACAAAGCCGACTCCATATTGGCAAAAACTGCGAGCCGATTCAAAATTAGAAATTTGATCGCGGGACCATTCTTGTTCCAATAGAAAACTTGCAAAATTAGGATCGATCGGGCGGATTTCTATACCCTTGGAGTATTTTCTTTGAGCCGCACGAAACATCCATTGATCCAAACTATACCAGTCGAAACTCTCTCTAAAATAAATTTCGGTTTTAAATCTACCGCTTCCGCTTAGCTCTCTCCACCAATCGGAATCGGAAGGTAAAATATGCAGCTCTTTTGACTGACAATTTTGCAGCACTCCTTCCAAGAACTCTGTTTGGAAATCGCCTACAAATAGTAAAAAATCACCGGCTCGTATAGCTCCCGTTAGCTGGTTATCCGAACGATCTAACCACGCCTCACCCATTCCCGACTCCAGAAATGCATATGGAATCTTCGTAGGCAGACAATCCGGTAACAATTTGGCCGGAAATTCTAAGGAGGCAATTGGGTTCATAAGGGACAATTTCATATACAAGCGTGTTTTAAAAGATTCAAGCTATTATTCAATAAATCGAATATATTCCACTTATTTTATGTTCTACTATCGAATAATATTACTCTATTATTTATTTTATTTTTATGATTCTTTTGAGTTTTGATACGCAGAAAGTATTAATTCCCACGATTGCGGGATCATATCAAATCGGATACGATTCAATATGAATTCATTTGATTTCCGTCTTTCCACTTTCCTTGATAGGAAACTTTACCGTCAGAATCGAACAAAGTTCCTTCGCCATTCCTCATATTGTTGGACCAACTTCCTATATAAGAAGAACCGTCTATATAACGATATGTGCCTTTTCCTTCTTTCCTACCAAAAGCCCATTCTCCTTCGTAAGATTCTCCTGATTCCAAAATCAAAGAGCCCTTTCCATGTGCTAAACCGCTCTTAAAATCTCCTTCATATCTATAAGAACCGGGACGAGCCTTAATTCCATACCCTGATTCGCAATTACCCTCGATACAGTTAGAGGAAAGATACTTGTACAAGCTTGCAGCTCCCACCAGGAGCGCTACCACCAAAAGAGCTCGTTTCACCATACGAAACAAAAATCCTTATATCTGTTTTCTAAAAATTAAGACGTTGTTATAGCCGCTTCCATCGGATTTGAAACCGCTCTGAGTAACACGAAGAGACTTACGTCCGTCCAACGATTCAATTTCTCTAATAGAAGAGCTCAAAAGTTTTCCTTCTTCCGAAAAAATATCGGTAACCATGCGATCCGGAGCCTTGAATTCCAGGATTACTCTTAATCCGTTGAAATTATTTTCTCCTTCCACCAGATGATATACGATCTCTTGACTTTGCTGATCCTCGTCAAGATACTGCATGCTTACGATATAGGCGTTATCTTCTGCCTGAACACTATACTCCCCGCCCATTGGAATCGGGCCAAATTCGTATTTGGTTCCCTTCGGGTCCATAATCCAGGTTCCAAGAAAGTCAGAACGGTCCATAGCCGGTGCCTCTTGCAGAAGGTACTAACTTTAACTGCATTTTAAAAGAAAGTCAATAGCATCCGGAAGACGGACATAAAACAGGAGACCCAGACAAGCGTTGCGTATTTTCTTTCCGGTTTTTCCTCCGATACGGTAATTTTATATTTACGATACTAACAAGTTCCGTAATTATTGGAATTCATGAAAAAATCTCTGCGCTATGTGAGCATGGTTTTGCTCGAAGCCCAGCCTGCTTGGTTGGCTCTAGATCGTAAAACTCGGAATGAAATTATGACCCCGTTACGAACGATCTTATCCAAGTATCCAGATGTAAGCGTACGGTGGCTGGATTCGGACGCTATCGGACACGGATATACAGATATCGCACTTTGCGAATATAATGATATTGAAAAGTATCACTTTCTTTGGGAGGAATTGAGGGACACGATTGTTTTCGGGCATCCTTATTTCCTGCTGAAAGATACGCTTTTCGGAATCGAGGACGCTTACGTTGCCTTCGAAAACAGTAAAAATTAAGAAGAGAGGTCGGCCTTTTTCTTCGGATACTGAGAGTGCGATTTTGAAGGCCGTGCCTGCAATTCTAGCATCTAAAGGATTTTCTGGTATGACTCTAGACGACGTTGCACTTGTCTCAAAAACCGGAAAGGCTGCGATCTATCGAAGATGGAAAGGAAAATCTGAGCTGGTCGTAGACGCGATTCGAATGGCTTTTCAACAGACAAATCCGAAAGCGCCGAATACCGGGGATCCGATCAAAGATTTGTGCATTTTATTGGGCAATACTGCAAACATGTTGGAAAATTCTTTCGCAGGAAAAGCGATCCGAAGGCTGGTTTCTGAATTGCCTTCTCAACCGCAACTCAAACGCCTAGTGCGAGAATTGGATACAGAGCGTAGGTCCTTACTGATCGAGATTTTAGACCGTGGGAATTTAAGGAACGACTCGGAGACAATATCTATGCTTTTGGGTCCGATCTATTTTCGATTTTTGATTACGGGGGAAAAAATTTCGGAGGAATTTATCTTTCAAATCGTAAACAGAGTTTCTTCCCCTGCTAATTCATTGACAGCCGGAGCCTAAAGGATTCCCCTTTTACTGTGGATCGAAATCGTATAGCTTTAGCAGTCACTTTCGTAGTTGCAGTTCTTTCGTTGTTCGTCGGACTAATCAATCTTGTATCGAATGTCACTCCGTCCAGACTCACTAGATTAGAAGGTCGTCCAGGATTGGGTACTTCTAGGACTGGTGCCGCCCTGGTCAAAATCGACGGAGAAATTCACTCCGGACATTCTACTTTTGAGAGCACAGGAGCAGATACAATCCTGGAACAACTTAGATCGATTGAAGAAGATCCGAATATTGTAGGAGTCTTAATCGAAATCAACTCACCCGGGGGATCTGTAGGAGCATCTCAGGAAATCTATCGAGAATTGATGCACCTGAGAAAGGACAAAAATATCAAAATCGTGGTGTCCATGAAAGATATCGCAGCATCCGGGGGCTACTATATCGCCGCAGCTGCGGATAAAATTTATGCGTTAGGCGGTACGATTACTGGTTCGATCGGAGTGATCGCGATCGCTCCGAATATAAAAGGACTATTGGATCGATACGGCGTCAAAGTAAGAACCTTTAAGGAAGGAAAGTACAAGGATTCTCTTTCCCTTTTTAGGGACAATACTGCGGAAGAAGATGATATGATTCAGAAAATGTTATCCGACACCTATGAAGAATTCATCGAAGATGTTTCCAAAGGCAGAAACCAAACCGTAAAATTCGTTCAAGCACTTGCGGAAGGAAGAATCTATTCCGGACACGATGCTTTCAGAAACAAATTAGTCGATGATATCGGAGGCAGAAGAGAAGCCCTTTCTGAATTATCAAAGCTTTGCAACTACGATGGAACACTTCCTTTATACGAAGAAGAGCACAATCCTTTGGATCGGTTTTTTCAACTCTTGCAATCCAAGATGAACGGCTTTTCCTCCGAGAAAGCGTTATTAAACGAATTAAGACGTTCTCCGGTTTTAGTATTGTATCCAGAGTCTATCCGTTGGTGAGCAATTATGCTTAAGATTTTTTTTGTAAGAAGTATCGATCTGATCGACTGTATACTATTCGAGCCCTTCCGCGCGGAATCTCTTCTTTCTACTTGGGAGCCAAGGTCGTTAAAAATTTTAGCAAGCTTGATAACGCTCATCTCATCTATAAGTATGGGTGCTGCATTCGTACTGATTTCTCCACCTTACACAAACAGAAGTTTTGGATTTCTGATATCGGGTGCGATCGGTCATTTTCTTTTCTTTAGCCTTCTCCCCTATTTGCTTGCTTTCGTGATCGATGGCTTTGCGCAACAGAGGGATAGAAAAGGGCACTCGAAGATCACGTTCGTTTTCGTAAAGCTATCCATCGTAGTGTTCCTCACCGCTGCTGCTTGGTCAGTCCTACTCTCGCAGTTAGGACTTTCAGGTGGATTTGGAATATTCACGTTGTATACGGTACACTATGGATTCTTCACCGCAGTGTTGATTCGAGGAACCATGTACTTATACGATCTAAAATGGAAAGATGCTGTGTTTTTTAATTTAGGAACTTTTATAGTGACTTTCTTTTTTCCTCTGACCATGTATTTCAGTTTAGTGTCTTCTTTCAGCGCAGTGTTTCAATAGATCGATCGGTAAGTTCGCAACTTTAACTATGAATATACTTATCACCAACGACGACGGAATTTCGTCCCAAGGAATCCTCGCTTTAGAAAAAATTCTTGGACCGGAACATAAAACCTTTCTGATTGCTCCTTTAAAAGAAAGATCTGCCACTTCCATGGCTTTAAGTATTTATGATACACTTAGGGTCGAGAAAGTAAATGATAACCATTACATTGTGGATGGCTATCCTGTTGACTGTGTGAATATCGGTTTGCACGGTAATATTTTTCCCGAAGTGGATCTGGTCTTATCCGGAATCAATCGCGGGGTCAATATGGGCTACGACGTTCATTACTCCGGGACTGTTGGGGCGGCAAGACATGGTGCGATTCATAAAAAATTGTCGATTGCAATCAGTTCCGGAAACATGCAAAGCGGTTATGATTATTATCCGGAAGCACAACTGATTAAAGAATTCATTAAGACCTTTGCGGATAAGTTAAACCCGGGAACCGTTTATAACTTCAACGTTCCTCCTAATATCAAACCTGAAATTTCTAAAATAGAAATTGCTAGACTAGGAGTTAGAACCTATACAGATACATATTCTACAAGCTCGATCATCGGAGGAATTTCCGATTTTTCTTTGGGCGGTTCTATTCTCGGGTACCATCATGAAGAAGGGACCGACTTCACTGCGTATTATTCGGGCAAAATACCACTGACTCCATTGAGCCTGGATCAGACTTCTCATGTTTCTCTCCAGAAGCTAAAACAGTCACTATCTCACCGAGTAAAATAAAATAAGCAAGGGCCAAGCTTTGGATAAAAAGGAATCAAAGCCTCCGAAAAGTTCCAGCATTCCTCCAAAAAGAAGGATATATTCCGAAATTCTAAAGGAGAATTATACGTTTGCGATCACTTTGATCGACCGTGAGATTTCCGAAAAAGGAAAGGATCCAGAATTGTTGTACAACTTTGCGGTCTGTTGCTCTAGAACAGGGAACCACAACAAGTGTGTATCCGTTCTGGAGGAATTACTCTTGGAGTTTCCGCGTTTTTATGAGCGAGACAATGTTTTCAGAATGGAGATCTATTCTCTGATCGAGATTGGAAAGTATAAAGAAGCGCTGGAAAAAACCGAAGAAAGATTAAAGCTCGCGGTCGACGATATTATGCTGTTATCTTTGAAAGCCAGTGCTCAAGAAAAATCTGGCGAGGTCGGTGCTGCCATAGAAACTCATATGAGAATTTTGAGACTACAGCCCGAACACAAGAACAGCCTGAATTCTTTAGGATACCTGCTTTTGAACGATAGATCCCCGAACAATGAGGAACTCAAAATCGCGATCGATAGTTTAAGAAAGGCGCTTCAGCTTTCCCCGGAGAATCCTGCCTATTTGGATTCGTTCGGAGTGCTTCTTGCTAAATTGGGAAAAACCGAAGAGGCACGAAAAGCCTTTTTGAAAGCTCTTCAGGGTGCGAGTTCCAACGATACGATTCTAGAACATCTGAAAAATCTCTCTCAAAGCAGCGAACAAGGAGCTTGACAATGCGGCCTCCGTGGAAAACATGGAATCCGAATTCGGGATGTAGCGCAGTGGTAGCGCATCTGTTTTGGGTACAGAGGGTCGCTGGTTCAAATCCAGTCATCCCGAGATCGAGGGATCGACTCGGTAGCTCAGCTGGATAGAGCAACTGCCTTCTAAGCAGTCGGTCGGGGGTTCGAATCCCTCTCGGGTCAAATACGGTGAGCGTAGCTCAGTTGGTAGAGCTCCAGATTGTGGTTCTGGCTGTCGCGGGTTCGAGCCCCGTCGTTCACCCATCTTCCTCCCTCAAATTCCAAATCTAATCATTCCAAACACAATTTCATTCAGGGGCTCGAAGCGAGATCTTGAAAGCGATCATAGCGACCCATAGGGAGCGTAAAGGATCGCGTCCGAGACACACGATGTGTCGAGGCAAGATCGAGACGCCGTGGAGCTTAGTCGGCCACGACGGACGACTGCGTAACGGCGAGCCCCGTCGTTCACCCATCCTCCCTCAAATTCCAGACATACAGCTTTCATGCATCCAAAGCATTCCGAATGCTAATCAACATTTCATCCATTTGGAAGGGCTTTTGCACGCAGGTAAGCACTCCAAGCGCCCTCATTTCGGAAATAATTCCCGGCTCAAAGGAACCACTGGTAAGGATAAGTTTCATTTTCGGATGAATCGCTTTGACCAACTTAGCGACTTCCCTTCCGTCGATTGTCGGTAAGCCTAGATCTGTGATAATAATGGAAATTTCTTTTTGGTGCTGAGAAAACATCGTAATGCCTTCGGCTCCGTCTTTAGCTTTTAAAACCGTGTAGCCGCTTTCCTCTAGATTCGAGCTCAGCAAATCCAGAACCATTTCTTCATCTTCAATTAATAATATAGTTTCTGTTCCTCTCGGAATTCTTCTCGCGATTTGCTCTTCTTCCGTATTTATTTTAGAAAGGATTTCAGGTGCAGGCAAGTAGATCGAAAAGATCGTACCTTTTCCCGGTTCGGAGGCTACATTGATTCTTCCTTGGTGATTACTGATAATACTATAAGCAAGAGACAAACCTAATCCGCTTCCTTTGCCTATGTCCTTTGTGGTAAAGAATGGATCGAATATTTTCTGCTGAATCGATTCATCTATTCCAAAACCAGAATCTTCAATTTCTATTACTACAAACTCGTCTGCGATTTTTCGTAAGAGCTTGTCATGGATATTCTCGAATGGAGTTGAATGGGTCCGAATACACAATTTTCCACCGCTCGGCATAGCGTCTTTAGAGTTTACGCAAAGGTTCAATAAAACTTGATGGATTTGACTGGCATCAGCCAAAACAAATGGAAGATCTTCTTGGAGATCCGTTACGATTTTTATGTTTTTTGGAAAGGTTTCACTTAAAGTTTCATAAATTTCTAATGCAATATCGTTCACCTGAGTCGGCCCCAGGCTAAAGTCGCTTTTTCTGGCAAAAGTAAGTAGCTGTCGAGTTAAGGAGATCCCTCTCTGAGTAGCTATTTTCAGGGCTTGCATGCTCTTGGAAAACCTATCATAATCTGATCGGAAGTTCTCTAAGACGGAAATGTGTCCGGTTATAATCGTAAGAATATTGTTAAAATCGTGGGCAATACCGCTCGCGAGCGTCCCCAGCCCCTCCAATTTCTGGGCATGGATTAGCTGGAGTTCCATTTCTCTTCTGTAGATTTCGTTTTCCTTTAACTTCTGCTCCTTTTCTTTATTCGCAGTGATATCTTCAGCCAAACCGGCAAATCTAAAGATTTCTCCTTTTGAATTTCGAATTGGAAAGCCCCTATCTCGTATCCATCGTATCGATCCGTCTGGTCTTATAATTCGGTATTCCTCGCTGTAATTACCAGTAACGAGTTTATCAAATGAGCTCTGCCTTACTCTTTCTTTGTCTTCCGGGTGAATTGAATCGAGCCATGAGCGTGGATTCTGAGTCAAGCTTTCACGTGACCTACCCCAAATCTCCTCGTAGCCTAAACTAATATAAAATATCTGCGTCTGCTCCGGATCTACCATCCAAAAGACTTCTCGAATAGCATCTGTCAGCTGGCGAAACTGCTCTTTACTTTCCTCTAGTTCCTCCTCCGCCAGTATACGTCTTTGAATTTCTCTATCCAGCTCCTCTGACAAGCCCGGTTTAACAAATTTACTGTTTGTGTCAGAATGATCCATAAACGTTCGCCAAGTTGGCATAGGAAAATAATTCGCACCAAATATATTATATATATATAAAATACCTGCAGTGGCCGCTTTTCTATCCCAAGAACCGCTCTATTTAAAAAGAAAAATCGGGATTTTGTCTACCTATTACTGGTCATACACAAGTATTGTTAGTTTCTTAATATGTCCCATTTATAGATTTGACTTGTAAGTTTAGGGACGAATTTCAGACTTAAGCTATGGATCAACTGTTAGAAAATAAGAAAATTGTAATTCGCTTTAACAAGGAAGTTATTGAAGACGGAAACTCCCAGACATTTCGGGAGATTTTCGATCCTGATTTTGTCAATCGAACTGCCCCAGAAGGATCTAACGGACCGGAAGGAATGTTCAATACTTTTAACAATATATTGAGACCGGCTTTTCCGGATCTTCGAGTAGAAATCTATGATCAGATTGCTGAAGGCGACAAAGTAACAACAAGAAAGGCAATCCTCGGAACCCATAAGGGAGAAATCATGGGGATTCCGCCTACAAACAAGAATGTACGGATAGACGTTATTGATATCGTAAGACTTCGAAATGGCAAATACTTTGAACATTGGGGAGTAAATACCCTGCCATCCGTGCTCGCAGAATTGAGAAACGGTTGATTCCTATATTGTTAAGCGACTTGAATAAAATCGAGTTCCGCGGGTTTTGGATTAGAAAATATACGAATCGCACTTGAAATCACTTTATTGATTGCAGCAAACATCGATATGCAAGATGGTTGTGAATTTTCTGAATCATTGAAATAGAAAAAAGGAATATTCAATAAGCTTTGTTGAATATTTCAAGAGGAAGGAACCATAATGCGTGCAATACCAATTAGAAAACCTTGTAAAGCATCTGAACTTAAAATTGAGAATTGGCCGGATCCTAAACCCCAAAAGGGAGAAGTATTAATCCAAGTCAAATCGTTCGGCCTAAACTTTGCGGATATAGTCGCGAGAAAAGGCCAGTACAATGATGCGCCTAAAATGCCCTTTGTTCCGGGTTATGAAGTCGCCGGAATCGTCAAGTCGGTCGGGAGTGGTGTAAAGAAATTTAAGCCTGGGCAGAAGGTATTAGCTCTGACTTTATTCTCCGGCTACGCAGAACTTGCAATTGCTAGCGAGATGACTTGCTTTCCTCTGCCGGCAGGTATGACCTTCGCACAAGGCGCTTCTATACCGGTTAACTTTGTGACCGCCTGGCATTCGTTACACGAAACAGGAACCCTATTAAAAGGGAGTAAAATACTAATTCACGCTGCCGCTGGCGGGGTCGGATTGGCCGCGATTCAGTTGGCCAAGCTCGTCGGCGCTGAGATATTCGGAACGGCGGGATCAGCCGAAAAATTAAAGCTACTAAAGAAGAGCGGTGTAGACCATCCGATTAACTATACATCACACGACTACGTTAAGGAAATATTAAGAATTACGAAAGGTGAAAAGATCGACATAGTTTTGGATTCTGTCGGTGGCGCCTTTTTTAAGAAGGACCTCTCTTTGATTAAACCACACGGAAGAGTTGTGGGCTTTGGAGCTTCTGCATTTTCGGATAGAAGCTTTGGAAAAATGTTCTCAATTGTTCCTCAGTTGATCAGCATGCTCACTCTTTCGATGATAGATCTTATGCTCAACAGTAAGGGCTTTTATGGAGTTAATATGCTCCGCGTTGCTAAAGAAAACACGGAGCTATTCAATCAGGAGATGAATAATCTTTTGTCCTTGTTCAAAAGCAAGAAACTAAAAACTGTTATCAGCAAGGAATTACCTTGGGATAAAATCGGAGAGGCACATTCTCTGTTAGAAAATCGTAGCACTACTGGAAAGATCGTTTTGAATGTAGTCTGATATCAATAGATGTTAATAGACATCGCTTCTTTTAGTCGCGCGACTATTGGAAATGCAAATTGTGATTTGGGTCTCCCCGCCCTTCCTGGGCGGGGGCCGGTGTGGTGGACTTCGGCCATATTCCACAAAAATCGGTCTTTTTCAAGCCTCTTATTTTATTGAATCCCCTGTAGGAGCTCCTACATCTATAGTTGAAAAACTATTGCTTTTTCACTCGCCTTCTCCACCGAAGCTTTCTCCGGCTCATTCAACTAATTGGATTTCTCTAAGACAAACTTCAGGCCCTACTTGCTCAAAAGATCCCTGGACCGACCAAATAAATATTCCTTTTGGATAATCTGTTTGTGGAACATTGGTGAAATTTTCTGTAATCTGAATTGTTTCTTTTTCTGAATTCCGAAAATCTAAAGTTACTCTCTTTACGATTTGATCCTTGGGTAACCTAGATTCCTTATCCACATTGATGGATTCCCGCAAAATAAGGGAAAGTTCCAGCGGGGGTGCATTCTTGGAACAGGCAATCACTTGAACCGCCTTCCATTTCCTGGGGACATATATTTTTTCCTGCAACGTATGAGTCAGCCGAAGTTCTAAATCAAAATCAGCCTGTTGCGGTGAGTTCCTAAGTTTTTTCCAGGTAGAATCCAATTTTCCATCCACTAGATGAAAGATTTGCGAACTTCTATCCTCCAAATAAGAATCTGTAAAATCAAACCTCAGAAAAGGAGGGTTAGACTGATACACCTGCATTTTTTCCCTGGTAGTTATAGCGAGGTATAGATTTGCTAGGATCAAAAAGGAAAGAAACAAAAATGAAATCAGTTTGGAAATTGAGAAATATTTCATACTGGAACTTAGTGCAGAATTGCATTATACCAAATCGGTGCAACTTAGATTTCCTTTCTTCTTGTCGGAACTGATCCCTTAAGAAAGAATGCTCAAGAAAGTCACTTAAGCAAAAAATTTTTTAGTAACCTTTTAGAAACAATTTTGGACGGATAATTGCATGCTTATTGGAATTACAGGCGGTACAGGATTAATCGGATCACTTCTTGCATTGCGCCTCCGCGCAGAAGGTTATGACGTCAGAATCTTTAGTAGAAGTGGCAAGTTACCGTCTAGATTGATGCGTATGTCCGAATGGGATGTCCGATTGGGAAGCATTCCTAGTAAAATTGATTTAGAAGGTGTCAAGGTCCTTATCAATTTAGTAGGAGCTCCAGTCGTAGGTGCTCGATGGACCCCCGAATATAAGGAAGTAATCCGATCTTCGAGAGTAGACTATACACGAGAACTAGTGGACGTCTTAGCAGAACTGGGAAGCAAAGGTCCAAAAACTTTAATGAATGCGTCCGGAATCGGTTACTACGGTGGATTTGAATCTGCTACTCCTCCTTTTTCGGAGTCCAGTCCTGCAGGAAGCGATTGGCTGGCCACGCTTTGTCAAGACTGGGAATCCGAAGCTCGAAAGGCAGAATCGATCGGAATCAGAACCGTTTTACTTCGGACTGGAATTGTACTTACTACAGAGGGCGGGGCTTTGTCAGCGATGCTTCCGGCTTTTCGTTTGTTCGCAGGAGGTCCACTCGGGACCGGAAACCAAGTCATGTCATGGATCCACATCGAAGACCAACTTTCTATTATACTTTATCTACTAAAGCGGGAAGAAGCAAAAGGAGCTTTTAATCTAGCTTCACCTGAAGCAGTTAGCAATTATGATTTTAGTAAAGCTTTAGGCAAAATTTTGAACAGGCCTTCCATTTTTAAAGTACCTTCTTTTATACTCAACACCGTGTTAGGCGAAGGCGCGTTCGTCGCCACTCATGGACAGAGAGTGATTCCGAAGCATATTATGGAATTTGGATATAAGTTTCGCTATCCGAATTTAGAAGGAGCCCTAAGAAGCCTACTCGGATAAACGAAGCAACGGAACTCGAATCAAAAAACAGATTTGATTTTACGTTAATCTCCCTGAAATACTAAAACTCGACCGGCACATAGAGCGCTAGGTGAAAAGTTCTAAATTCATAAGTGTACCCGTTTTGATGAAAGATAGGTCCGCCAAAAGCTAATCGAAATCTCACAATATCGAAGATTCTAGGTGTCTCAAAGAAAAATAAGAATGAAGTAAACGTACTGGCCGAAAAGCTCACCTGAGTCCGGGCTAAACTTCCGATCGTAAGTGCTTCCAACGGAGTGTAGAGTCCGGGATTCATTGCAAGCACTCCCAATGCAAAAGGATCTGGATGAAGAAGTCCTTTGGAGGCCAAGTACAATCCCAATAACTCAAGATTGTTTCCCGTACTTAAGTTCGCGAGTAAATAAGTAACGACTGGATCTCCTGTGCTTGGGTTTACATTTCCTAAACCGAACTGAATTGCAGAAATATTATTTAAGAATAATGTACGATTTGAAGAATCACCTAGACCGATTGCCAAATTAACAAGCGGATTTGAAAAATCCACATTCCCATTTAGGCGAACTTGACTCGGGCCTACTCCTAATCCGAAGCGAAACGAATCAGAATTAGATTTACCTAAATAGAATATGGGAATGGCCATCGAATATACGCCTTCCATTCTTGTATTTAAATCTGCTTTAACTCTGTCTCCGGAACCAGTCGGACTGGTATTGGAAGTACTTCCGCTGCTACTGCCTCCGGAATCCGAAGTGGAAGGTCCACTCGGAGGCTTTGGAACGAATTGATTGTTTAGATCAAAGCTGGAATTGTGAAGTAACAAATGAATTCCATACCATTCTCCGATTTGAAAATCCTTGGATTTTATATCTAACATCCAAGTTGATTTACCAGGACCTGCTTGGGTCATGGTGGCATTGTTACCGCGACCAGAAATATCTACAGTAACGCTTTCTAAAGTTACTCCAGGATTTAAGGAAAAATATTTCGGTGCGTGAGTCGGTGGAGGCGTTATGGGACTAATCATAGAGCCGGGCTTGCTCTCGACAGTCGATGAGTTCCCTTCCTCCTTATCACCTCCTCGAAGAGGTGAAGAAGGAATTTCCGGATTCTCAATTTGAGAGAGTGGGTACTGCGGCAAAAACCAAGCACGACCGAATTTTGAGTGAATCGTCTGAGCTCTTAAAGATATGCCAGGCAAAAGAAATAAGAGCCCTAACAAATAGATTTGATTTTTCGCTAGCAAACAAAGCACCTCTTAACTTTTCATTTATAAGTCAGAATCGGGATCAAAATCTTATTCTCCGAAACAACAATGAAAAATTTTTCGATTTCTTACTAACTTATACCTCAAACTTTTCGTCTCGGACTCATTAAGCCTAAGGATTTCAAAAACAGATGCGTGAATCTTGGTAAAGTCTGATAGAAGCGAAGCATAAACCAAAGAATCCAGGGAAAAATAACTTCCCGCTTGTTTTTCCGAATCGCAGCGATCGCCTTGTCTGCTACCCTTTCCACTGTGAGTGTCGGTATGATCTGTTCGATTCTAGGAAAATAGCGAACGTCGGCATCGTTTCTCTGAAAATATCCTGTATCCACTTGTCCCGGGCAGATAAGAGAAACTTCTATGCCTTTTTTCAAAAGTTCCTCCCTCAAAGAAAGGGACAATCCTACGATTGCATGCCGCGAAGCCACGTATGGAGTCATGTAAGCAAATGGAATGTAACCGGCTGGGCTTGTTAGATTGAGAATATGACCGCTTCCTCTTTTTATCATCGAAGGAAGAATCGTATGAATCATCGCAATGCTAGCAGCTAAGGGAACCTTTGTAGAAATCAAAACCTCTTCTAGACTGGATAAATCCATTGGCTTGAAAGTTCCGGTTCCAGCATTATTCACCAAAATATCAATCGGATTCTTTATTATGAAATCGCTTACCGTAGAAACCGCTTTTTCAATATTCGTTAAGTCGCAGACAAGAAGTTCAGCTTGGTAGCCTTCACTCTTTATTTCGTTCACCGCTGCCTGAAGCTTCTCTTTGCTTCTTGCTAACAAAATGACTTTGCATCCTTCCTTTGCAAGTCTGTATGCGATTGCTTTTCCGATCCCTTCCGATGCTCCAGTAACTAATGCTGTTTTTCCTTTGATTTCCTTCATAATCCCACCTTAAGCAGATGAAATTCCGCGAACAGTCGCAAGCGTTTCATCTACTGGCAAAGAATCGATTCAACGAAGAAATACAAGAATTAATCCTGTAAATGACAAGTTGTTCACTATTTTTCACAGCCGGTGTTCTTTAGAGGCTGGAACTTTACAGATCAAATCCAAACAAAAAAGATAAAAAAAGCGCAAATCCGATATACCCCCTAGAGTATTCATGTCTAATCAACATATGGACAATGCACTACCGACATCTTTCGAAGAACTGATTAAATCTCACGATAAGCCAATACTTGTGGACTTCTGGGCTCCTTGGTGCGGACCCTGTAAAATGGTCGCCCCAGAACTAGAAAAGTTCGCTCAGTCTCATAAGGGCCAAGTTACTGTTGTGAAGGTAAATACAGATGAAAAACCGGAAATCGCAGGGAACTATGGAATCCAGGGAATTCCTACGCTGATTCTATTTAAGAACGGAAAGGTTGCAGAAAGGATTTCCGGTGCAATTCCTGCTACACAGATGGAGAAAATTTTCGGCCAGCATTTGGCCTGACCGAAGCCGATCGCCCTGCGTCTGATCGAAAGGACGCAGGTTCTGAAGATCTATGCCTGTCAACGTAGACTCTTTCCAAGCAAATTTGAATTATACAAAAATATAATATAGAATTACCACTCTATAATTTGATTTACTTCCTCCAAATCCAAAGAGGTAGAATCGAAATCGCCAGGAATCCCTGGAATGGTTCTGTAAAGATGATTCACATACCCTTTTGCAAAATTATCGAAGATAGAAGTTTTTGATCCAGAATCCCTATCGTAGAGCGATTGTTCCAAAAACTCTGCTAGCGCTAATGCGCCATAGGCAAGATCCGATAGATCCACTCGAAAAGCTTCTTTCCATTCTCTCGTTTGGTTTTCGAGCAAGTTAGTCCATTTTGATAACAACCAGTTACCCACCTCCGATGCTTGGCGCAACTCAGGAAACTTACTCGCACGATTAAACTGTTCGCTTGTAAGTAAAACAAAGGAGTCACGAATCTTTTTCCGATTCATCGCACCTAACGCATGGTCTGTAATAATTAAATGAGTTCCTTCCCAGGTCTCATTAATTATACAATCGTTATGAAGTCTAGGCAAACAGGTATAATCCCCAACGATCCCCGAACCTCCAAGAGCTAAAATTGCTCTGTGAGTGATCTGAGTAGACAAGGAAGAGGATTTGTATTTTAAAAGAGGAGTTGCCAACTGCTCTGCCAAAATGGAAGACCCTGACCAAGCGATTCCTCTGAACAATGGCAGCACAATAGATGCATAAAGAATTTTTAATTCCGCCAATTCCCTGGCGTATGCACCAAAATCTCTAATTTTTTTGCCATAGGCAGTCCGAAACTTGGAGTATTCAAAAGCCTCCATGAACGCTCTTCTAGACATGCCAGCGGCTGCCAAAGCTACGTGAACTCTGCTTGTTCGAATTACATATCGTATCAAGTTTGCAATTCCATGAGAAGGGCGTCCTAAGGCTTCAGCCTCAAGGTTATCATAAACGATTTCGACAGTTAGCTTTCCTCTAGATCCGATTATATCCTTTTTCCTTAATATATGATGTCCGTTTAGCGTACCATCTTCCTTAACCCGAGGGACTAGAAAAAGGCCGATTGTTTCTGAACCCTCAATCTTGGCGGTAGTTACCCAAAGATCTCCTGGATTCGAGCAAAACCATTTCTCACCGTTTAGGATCCACTTTCCATTTTGCCCCTTTCTGGCAATTGTCCGATTTGCCCCCACATTACTTCCGCCGACTCTTTCGGTCACGTACTGACCAGCCATAAAATGGGAATTAGATCCTTTACCAGCGACTAAAGGCAAATACTTTCGCTTTTGCTCTTCGGTTCCGATCGCTTGTAAAACTTGGATCATTCCCTCAGTCATCGCAAGAGGACAATTGACTCCAGCCTCTCCATTTTGATTGGCAAGATAAGCCAAGGCAGATCTATGAAGATCCGTAAAAGGATATTTCCATTCATCATGAAAATCTAAATTTACAATTCCGTATTCGTAGGAAATTTTTCGAGAAAGCTTTTGCTCGTTGCAGTAAACGATTTCGTCAATTCGATTCCCAGTTCTGTCGAATTTAACAACCTCTCCATACTTTCCTTCTTTATGACTCGCCTCCGTCAGCTCGTCTAGAATTCCTCCCACAAGCTCACCATAACCTCTAACGTGATCCAACATGGCTCTCTTATGCTCAGAGGAATATTCCGCAGAATATCTTTCTAAGACTCTCTGCAGCACCTTGTCTGCATCGTAAAAATTTTTTCCTCGATTCCCTTTATAGTTTGAAACGTCGTATGGCGCTAATCCTGGATTGGATGCTAGTCCTTGTGGAACTTGCATGTATTTCTCCTTAGCAATTATTGAAACCGCTTAGAATTTTGTTTATATCAGGTAGCTAAAATTATGCCCAGCATTTTTAGGGAATCGGAATAGGTATAAAAAGCTCATGAAGCACTGTCTAAACAGTGTTCAAACTTTTTGCATATAGATGTACGGAATCAAGTTCAATACTGAAGCACAAGACCTTCGTACGGAGCGATTTCGAACACAACCGGTATTTCCATTTTTTCCGGCTTGCGATGTGTCGATATAACTACTTGTGCAGTTCGATTCGCGTTAGCTACGATCTTCTTGGATTCATTCTCGAAATTTAAAATGACCAAACATTTCTTTTTCTCATATTCTCTGGTGTACTGCAATACGCCAGGAGGAGAATCGTAATCCAGAGCCAGACTGCCTTTTCGTAGAATTTCATTTTTCTTTCGGATCCAAATCAATTTTCGATAAAAATTCAACAAACTATTGATCGTTCGAGATTGTGTTTCTACATTCACGGAACCGTACTGAGAATATACAGGCAACCAAGGATCAGCGGATCCAAATCCTCCGTAAACATCTCCCGACCAGCACATCGGCAGCCTACAATTGTCTCTGCTCGGATAAAGAGGCCAATACCTGATTCCAACTGGATCTTGAATTCTCTTTTTCGGAACTCTTTCATCCATCATCCCGAGTTCTTCCCCGTAATATAAAAAGGGAGTTCCGCGCAAAGTTAAGAGCATTAGCGCTGCGATCTTTGCACGAGCATTCGTTTCCAGACCGTTTCGGTAACGAGAAATATGGCGGCGAAAATCATGATTACTTAATGTATAATTTGGCCACCCTTTATCTCTCAGGCACTTTTCCCATTCTTTGATTACGTCTCTGAATTTCTCTGCTTTCCATGGAGTGTGAAAGAAAGCGAAGTTAAAAGCCATGTGCAATTCATCGCCTTTTTCACCGTAATAAGACGCCGGAAGCGAGCTGGTTCCAGGAGGTTCCATCATCACCTCTCCCACGGACATACGATCGCCGTAAGAATCCAGAACCCTACGTAGATCCTTGAGTATTCCATGCATCTCGGGCCTGTCTCTATCGTAAACGTGGTCCTGTCTATCGAATGGCCGAGCTAGCCAACGCTTGCGAGGGTTGCTTCTAAATTCAGAATCCTTAATGTATAAGTTGACTACGTCTAGGCGAAAGCCGTCCACTCCTAGATCGAGCCATTTCTTAATCATCTGGAATACTGCTTTTTCCACTTCCGGATTTCTCCAATTCAAATCCGGTTGCTGGGATAAAAAAGAATGATAATAATATTGCCCGGTTTCTTCATCTAAAGTCCACGCCCTTCCTCCAAAAGTACCCATCCAGTTATTTGGAGGTCCACCATTCACAGGTTCTTTCCAAATGTACCAATTTCTCTTGGGGTTGCTTTTAGAAGATTTGGACTCCAAAAACCATGGATGAAGATGAGAAGTGTGGTTTACAACAAGATCCATGATCACCCGGATCTTTCTTTTATGCGCTTCCTTTAGTAGTTTTTTAAAGGTATCTATATTACCGAAAACAGGATCTATGTTTTCGTAGTCCGAAATATCGTAACCAAAGTCGAACATTGGAGATGGATAGATCGGGGATAACCAGATTGCATCAACTCCCAGAGAATTCGGAGTTCCATCATTCAGGTAATCCAATTTTTGAATGATACCTTCCAAGTCTCCGATTCCGTCTCCATTGGAATCCCGAAAACTTCTGGGATAAATTTGGTATACAACTGCTTCTTTCCACCAATCCGGATTTGATTTTTTTTTGACGGTGGTCTTAGGTTTCGCCTTCTTTTCCAATGCCTGGTTTCCGTTTTTCTAATGGAATGAGAAAGAAGGCCATCAAACCCTCTTCGTGAACCATTTTTAAAACACGAGCTCGCCTGTCACGCTTTCCGTGGCCTGAATTCCTAGGATTCGGGACTCCAGAGTTGACAATAGATTCGAATCTGTAACCTGTTCTCCATCCTTTGTTTGAATATAAAAGGAATCATAGGCATAATCAGCGGATGTAGAGACTCGGAGGTAAGAAACCTTAAGGTCAAATTCGAAAACTTTTCTTAGAATGCGGTATAGAAGACCAACCATATCCGGCATACGAACTTCCATAATCGTAGTGTCCGAAAGGTCCACATTAGAAAAACGTACGGAACGATTGATCATGCTTTCCGGAATGGCCTTCCTTGGATTCCATTCAGTTCTAGCGAAAGCAATGCTGTCTCTTTGCAGTTCTCCCTTCGCCATTTTTTGCAGTTTGCTCTCTATTTTCAAAAGCCTATCCGCAGAAAAATTACCGCTACCTGAGGAATCCGTAATCTGGAGAACGTGGATCTGATATTCTGCAAAAGCATAACTCTTCATTCCAACTAGATTCAAACCTTCGGAAGAAACTGAACAACATAGATCGAGTAAAATTTCCGGAATATTTTTACTTACGACTTCTACAGTGACAAACGCGGGATCCCGTTCAGAATCAAAGGACAACTTGGAATCTTCGGCCTGTCCCAAAGTGACAATCATTTTAAAATGTTTTAATATTCTCCGATTCGAAACTGTGTTTAAGTAATTCGGTGGAATCACTTGATTTGCGAATTCGGAAGCCGCGATAGCCACATGTGGCTCTTGCCCTTCTCTTTCTATCAGATAGGATTCAACGTTTTTCTTCCAAGCTGATCTTTTGGAATCGGCTTCGCCATCGTCCTTCGGCCCATCCATCGAACGGAAGTAATCCATCGTATTCATGAAAAGATGATTTAGAATCGATTTTTTCCAGTTCGTAAGTACGTTATTGCCTACGGATTTTGTATCGATAATCGTAAGCACATAAAGCAACCTAAGTCTGTCAACGGTTCCTACAGTACTTGCAAAATTCTGAATCAGTCCGGGATCCGAAATGTCTCGCTTAGAGGAGAGTTCAGACATTAGGATATGCTTTTCTACAAGGAATCGGAATAAGTCAGTATCTTCATCCGAAAGGCCTAACCTGTCTCCGACCGCGACAGCCAGCTCAGCACCATATTCAGAGTGATCTCCTTCTTTTACTTTTCCGGCATCGTGCAAAAGAACCGCGAGAGCCAAAATTTCAGTCTTGGAGCATTCTTTATAAACTTCTAATATTTCTGGATCTTCAAATTCTCCGCGATCCAGTCTATCGAGTTCGTGCAAAATCAAAAGTGTATGCTCGTCAACAGTAAATTCGTGATGATAGCTAAACAAAGGAAAGTTTGTGCAAGCACCAAATTCCGGCATAATGGCGCCGAGCACCTGACATTCGTGCATCAACTTGAGCACTCTTCCCCTGTCTCTTCTGTCTCGGAGTATTCTTAAAAATTCTCCATTCACTTCGGCCGAATATCGAAAGTCGTCGTTTAGAAAGTTAGAAGCAAATCGGATTTCGTTTAATAAAGTTCCGGAAACCAGCAGCCCTGTTTCTTGGATCATCCTAAAAGTCCGAATCACATCCCTGTATAAGGTGTGAGGATCGGCAAACAAGTTCCCTTCTACTGGAGGAAACACCAAATTCTCAATCTTATAAAAGGAAATTCCTTCGGAAGCGATTGGTTCTCCCTGGCCAGACTTCCTCCTCTCGATAATCGAATCGAGATAGGTCCTTAGAACAAAGAAGCAGTTTTTTTGGTGTCCATATAAAACATTCATAAACCTTTCTATCGTCTGTAGTTCGTCCTTGCTCCCAAAGCCTAAATATTCGGCGACTTCGGGTTGCAGATTCAGATCCAGGCGATCCAACTTTCGGCCTGTGACAACATGTAAGGCAATCCTAACTCGTAACAAGAAGTCGTACGCTTCTTGTAAGAGTTGTACTTCCCCTCTTTGAAATACCGGAAGAATTGCCAGGCCACCCAAGGAAGGGATTTGTCTGAGAGATTTTTCCATCCAATATGCGTATTGAATGTCTCTTAGACCGCACAGATCCAATTTCAAATTCGGTTCAGATAAAAGTATCGGCCTATCCTCTCTCAAAAATCTTTCGGAGAGTTGGGCTTCCTTGGCCTGGTTGTATCGATCTATGTACTTGATCGGAATCTTTGCCAGGAATTCGGTTTGGTATTTTTGGTACAGTGCTGAAGAGCCTATTAAGAAACGGCTGTCCAAAACCGCGTGAAAACTGGACATATCGTCCAAGTATTTAAAGGATTCTTTAATAGTCCTACAAGTATGACCTACTTGCATTCCAGAATTGTACAGGTATGTATTGATCGAGGAAATGATCTCATACAGTTTCGTCTCGGATATCCCGTTATGTAGATAGAGCAAGTCTACATCCGAATACGGTGCAAACTCCATTCGCCCGTAGCCGCCTAATGCAACCAAAGCGAGCTGATCTCCCTTACCCAAAATGCCTGAGATCTTTTCGTATCGGGTCCGGAGAAACGAATCTATAATGAATGTTAGTTGGCGCGCGACCAGCCTACCGGATACGGAACGGCTCTTTTCCAGTAGCCTTTGAAAACTGTAGTTAATTTCTAGCTCTAAGGGCATAGGCCCCTTCTCAACCTCTTATTTTAGACGATCTCCGGGCATAGCGTCCTTTTGGGGAACGAATAGAGTCAAACTTTCACCCTCTCCAGCCGCGAGTAACATCGCTTCTGAAATTCCGAATTTCATTTTGCGGGGCTTGAGATTCGCGACTGCCACAACTTTTAGACCTACAAGTGCTTCCGGCTGATAAGCCACTTTAATCCCTGCAAACACATTCTTTTGACCCAGATCTCCTAGATCCAATTTGACCTGGACCAATTTTTCGGCGCCTTCGACTGGACCTGCTTCTAAAATTTTCCCGACTCTTAAATCAACTTTTGCCAGTTCCTCGATAGAAATCTCGGAGATGCTCGCAACTCCCTCGGTCTTAGTTTGGCCTTCAGAATTTGACTTTGCTTTGGTTTCTTCCTTTAAAGGAGCCTGACTTGCCTGATTCTCTTGCAACATAGTTTGGATCGCCTTTTCTTCTACCCTCTTAGTGATCATTTCATAAGGAAGTACTTTTGTATTTTCAATATCTTTATTTATATCAGCGAAATTAGGATCATGATCAATTCCTAATATTCGATAGACCTGCTTCGAAATTTTTGGCAAAATCGGATAGAGATAGATAGAAAGAATTCTTGCCGCATTCAAAGCCACAGTCACAGTATCTCTGGCTTTTTCTGGTGATTCCTTAATCTGAATCCAAGGCGCGAGATCGTTCACATATTTATTCGCGATGTCCCCGAGCCTTGCGCATTCACGCATAACTTTCGCGTAGTTACGAGACTCGTAGGATTCCCGAATACTGGATTCGGAATTCTTCAGAATGTTCAGCAGATCCTTTCCGTCTGGATTCAACTTTCCTAGTTTTCTATCAAGTTTATCTAATATAGATGTAGATACTCTCGAAACTAAGTTTACGAAATTTCCTACTAGGTCCGAATTTACCTTTGCGGTATAGTCATCAAAAGACAGATCCAAATCGTCCATTCCAGGGCCGAGCTTTCCGGCCAAATAAAAACGCAAGTGTTCGGGGTCTAGATACTTCAAATAATCTTCTGCACGGATGAAAGTACCGCGAGACTTAGACATTTTTTCCCCGTTAACTGTGATAAATCCATGAACGTGCACCAGTGAAGGGGGGCGATAACCTCCACCTTCCAAGGTTGCTGGCCAAAATAAAGTATGAAAGTACAGGATATCCTTTCCGATAAAATGCACTATCTCGGAGTTGCTGTTCTTCCAAAAAGAGTCGAACTCCTTTCGATCTCCTTTAAAATAATGTAAACTAGAAGCCATGTACCCGATTGGAGCATCTAGCCAAACATAGAAGTATTTGTTCTCTTCTCCCGGAATTTCAAAACCAAAGTACGGTCCGTCCCTTGATATATCCCAATCCTGCAATCCTGCGCTGAACCATTCCTTGAGTTTTTTGCTGACTCCTTCCGCGACATGGCCTTCTTCGGAAACCCAGTCGGATAGCAATTTTGAAAAGTCGCCTAACTTAAAGAATATGTGTTTTGAATTTTTCGTAACTGGAGGAGTTCCGCAGAGAGCGCACTTGGAATCTTTTAAGTCTTTAGGTGAATAGGTTGCTCCGCAAACCTCACAACTGTCGCCATACTGATCGGTAGAACCGCAGTTCGGACAAGTCCCTTTAATAAAACGATCCGGCAGGAACATTTTGTCGTTATTGCAGTACGCCTGTTCTATTTCCCGGTCGGTAATATGGCCCTTTTCTTTGAGAGATAGGTAAATTTCTTCAGAAAGAATTCTGTTTTCGTCTGAATTTGTGGTATAATAATTATCGTATTCAACTAGAAAGCCGCTGAGGTCACGGTAGTGCTCTTTGCGAACACGAGCAATCAGCTCTTCGGGCGGTATACCCTCTTTTCGGGCAGCCAACATGATAGGCGTACCATGAGTGTCATCGGCACAGAAAAAATAGCATTCATTCCCAGATGCTTTTTGAAAACGCACGTACACGTCTGTTTGAATCGCTTCTAAAACATGTCCGAGGTGAATCGGACCATTTGCGTACGGTAACGCAGACGTAACTAAGATTCTGCGGTTGCCTTTGATTCTCACTCAGTCAGGATCTGAAAATTTCCTGCGAACGCAACATGGATTTTCATTGCAAAACGCTGACGTCGGATAAAATACTCAGAAAAACCGGGTCGCAACCTCGGTGGGAAGGAAAACATGGAGAGAGTTTCATCCTTGGCAAGCAAGGTCCTACCAGGCCACGAATTTTATGAGAAGTTCCAGGAGAGCTTGGATCCTGAAACAGAAATATTTCAGCTGAAAATGAACTATGCAAAAGTATTAGTAAGCCTTTGGTCTTATTCTTGTCATGCGGACGGAGTCTTTCACAAAAAAGAAGGAAACCTAGTAGTTCAAATGGTCAAAGCCATGTTCGACAAGGATTGCATCTTTTACAGTCACCAAGACCAAAAGCCGGAAATCATCGATGAGCTTTCTGAAATCTTCGATTCTCCTCTCCCGATTAAAATGATTTCCGAATTTGCAGAAGGCAATCCGGTGCTTGCCGCAAACTTCTATGAAGATGCAGTCTGCATCGTTTCTATGGATGGAACCTTTAGCGAGAAAGAAAAGGAGTTCTTAGACGATCTCGCAAGCGAGCTCGAGATTTCCTCCATGGATCGAAAAAACATCGATCAGAAATACACAGTCACTTCAAAAGAAGATTAGGGCGTTTCCCCGCTCTTCACAAGTGAATGTCCTCCGTCTTATTGGTTTTAATCTACACCTATATCGGTGTACAGTTCCTACTTTCAGGGCCGTTTCTTCAGCTCATCGTCAATATATTCGGATTTAGAATTTTCAAATTTAAGTGGCTTTCTCCGGGGGTTTTGCTTCCCGGACTTTGGGTCTGGGCCAGAACTTTTTTAGTCCATTTTCCTGGAGAACTTGGTACGGACATTGTCCACGCGAAAGGAAGCTTTCTAAACTTTCGGATCTCTTTTTCCAGATTACTCAAAGGGAAGCTGGTGCTCAAAGGTGTCAATGTTCGGTCCTTTCATATGGACTACACGAACAGAATCGATTCCAGAAAAAAGACTGCCTACCTTCCTAAGCGAGGAAGAATGCAGGTGCGTTTTGAGAAAGTAGGACATACGAGCATCGATATAGAAGATCGAACCTTGACTCCGACCTTTACGATCCAGATCAGGGATATTCGAATCGAGAATTCAGTACTGGACATAGGTTCTCCCCTGGAAATCCTGTTTAGAAGTAAAATCGGAACCTGCAGATTAGGAAGAGAAGGTTTACTAAGAGTCGGACTATTGCGTTCTGGAGATAGAGGTTATTTGTCATTATCAGGAATCACTTGGGGAGAATTGGCCGGATTAGAAATCATCCCTATCCCCCTATTCAAGAAAAATGTGCACCTCTCTTTGGAATTCAGACATTTAGATGAAAATCATACCGACTTTGAAGGAACTCTGGTCCACACTTCAACAGGTGAAGCGGAAGTTAGTGAAAGCTACCCATTTCGTTTTGGAGTGGACTGGAGGGATTACAACCTTACCTTCGATATCGCATTACGTAAGTTGATTATGGAGCTCTTCCTCCACACTAAGTTAGAAAGCTTGATGGCTCGGACCTTACAATCCATCGCGAAAGGGATCCGATTATTTCTAAAAAAAGATTAGTCAGACAAACTCGATTCGTATAAGAAAGTTTAAATATTATTTTTCCATGAAACATACCCCTGAAAGAATTCCCTCAATAAAGAATGAGCCCTTTTTTTCGTCCTGGAGCGGCGGGAAAGATTCCTGTCTAGCACTTTACAAAGCCATACTCGGCGGAGGAGTTCCGAAACTCCTAATTAGCATGATGATCGAATCCGGAGATAGATCCAGATCTCACGGACTTCATATTGATGTATTGTTAAAACAGGCAGAATCTTTGGGAGTTCCACTTAGGGCAACTCTTACAAGTTGGGCCCACTACGAGGAGAATTTCATTTCTTCTGTCAAAGAAGTACAGCAACGAGGAATTCAGTTCGGCGTCTTTGGAGATATCGATGTTGAAGAAAATAGACAGTGGGTGTGGAATGCTTGCGAAAAAGCTAATGTAGAAGCGGTTCATCCTCTCTGGAAAAGACCCCGAAAAGAACTTTTGGATGAGTTTCTTTCATCCGGATTTAAGGCAAAAATTGTAGCAGTAAGGGATGGAGTCTTAGATAAGAAATTCTTGGGCGCGGAGTTAAATCAGCAAACTATTTCAGACTTGGTCGATTCTGGAATAGATCCTTCGGGAGAAAACGGTGAATATCACACTGTCGTAATGGATGGTCCTATTTTTCAGTTTCCGATTCGGTTAGAAGCGGGAGAAAAATTGTTAAAAGACGGAGTTTGGTTTCAAGACTTCGCAATCTAAGTATTGAAAACGACCGGGTGAACCGCGGCGTGACTTTCCCTAGAGCAAACCGACCTTTTAAAGACGCAATAATTTTAGTCGGCTACTCCTTCTTTCACACGATCCACAAGATGATCCAATTTGATTAGGCCGGATACTATATCCTTCATCGCAGACCTAAAAAGCTTTTTCTCCTCTTCCGTTGCCGAGAAATTCGTGAGATCCGATTTCATGGAATCCACAGTATCTATTACCAAAGATAAGATTCCGTACATCGGCTTATCACTGTTTGTCGCAGAAACGACAAATTCGATATTCGTTCTATACATAACCCGCACCTAGACTATCAAAACTTTTTAATATATATTTCAGATCTATTTCTATCATGATTCGATAAAACTGTAGGAGCTCCTACAAACTGTGTCTTCAAAAAACTCTTGACCCAAAAACGAGTCTGTGATAAACGCCCGTCCAGGATTTGCTTTTGGGGTTTTACTTCCACCGCACCGGCCCCCGCCCAGAAGGGTGGGGATTCACACTAAAAAGTACACACGCTCCAAGCAGGCCGCATCGCCTTCCCTTACTATAGACAGTTATTCCTTTTTCAATTCTCTTCTTTCCGAAGTTTTAGGACCTTTTTCCAGAAGAAATTCTGGCAACATTTCGTCCTTGAGAGCGACCCCAGAAATTTTCTTCGCGAAGGCTTCGCTCAACAGATAATTAGTTTTTAAAACTGCTTGAGATAATTCCAAACCCCCGGGGCGTATATTTGAAATGCAATTCCGGAGTTCATCGGTCATTCCTATCTTAGGTCCGTAGGTTAGATAGACTCCGAGGCTGTCCGAAGAACTAAGCCCCGGACGCTCACCGATGATTACAACCACGGCTTTCGCGTTTAAGACTTCTCCGATCTCGTCCCCGAGCGCTACTCGACCCAAACGAGCCAAAACGATTGGCCCTAACTTCCAGGGTTTAGAGTCAAACGACTCCAAAAGCAATTGCATAAACGGGATCAGATTCGTTTCTAAAGCCGTCGCAGAAAGCCCGTCAACTGCGCATATTAGAATATCGCATTTTCCTGATATTCCCTTAAGTTCATCTCGGGAGGAAGAGGAAAGCCTTCTTCCCAAATCTGGTCGAAGCAGGAACTCCTTTCTATCTCTTGCCAAACTACTTACAAATGAAGTCTGAATCCCAAATTTAGATCCAAGATTTTCTGCCTGAGACCTTAGATTCTCGAAATTCGGCTCAACCAAGACTGCGTCTCGAGCCTTTGCATGGTCTAGACGAAACTTCAGTAAATCGGAAGTAGTTACCGAACCTCCGGATCTTCCTAAACCGATTCTCGCACTACTGAATCTTTTCCAATTCTCCCAGTTCAGCATCAGGCCTTCTCCGTTAGCAATCCTTCCAATAAGTTAAGACTGCTATTTTCTTTCGGAATAAGGCCTCTGAGTTCTGAAAGCAAACCGATCTTGACCAACCATTCTTCAAATTCAGGAGTCGGCCTTAAACCTAACACTTGTCGCAGGTACAATGCATCGTGAAAGGAAGTACTTTGATATGACAGCATTACATCGTCCGCACCAGGAACACCCATAATGTAATTACAACCCGCTACCCCAAGCAGAGTCAGTAAGGTATCCATATCGTCCTGATCGGCATCTGCATGATTCGTATAACAAACATCTACGCCCATCGGCAATCCAAGTAGCTTTCCGCAGAAATGATCTTCTAGACCGGCCCTCAAGATCTGCTTTCCGTTGTATAAATATTCCGGACCAATAAATCCGACGACTGTGTTAACTAGGAGCGGAGAAAATCTCCTGGCTACCGCGTACGCACGCACTTCCAAGGTTTGCTGGTCGATTCCGTGGTGCGCGCCTGCAGAAAGCGCGCTACCTTGTCCTGTTTCAAAGTACATAACATTTTCTCCGACGCTCCCCCTCTTCAACGCCAAAGCCATTTCCTGGGATTCCTGGAGAATAGAAAGATTGACCCCAAAACTTTTATTGAGAGCTTCGGTTCCACCGATAGACTGAAAGACCAAATCGACCGGTGCTCCTCTCCTCATCGCTTCCATAGACGTGGTCACATGACAAAGAACACAAGACTGAGTAGGAATTGAGTATTTTACAATAATGGAATCTAGCATCTCCAAAAGAGCAATGACTGTTGGAACATTATCAGTGGCTGGATTAATTCCGATCACTGCATCCCCGCTTCCTAACAGGAGTCCGTCCAAAATACTCGCAGCGATTCCCTTTGGATCGTCCGTAGGATGATTCGGTTGTAATCTGACCGACAATCTACCAGGCAGACCGATCGTATTTCTAAACCGGGTGACTACACTGCACTTTTTACCGACCAAAATCAAATCCTGGTTGGACATGATTTTAGAAACCGCAGCCACCATTTCGGGTATAAGTCCCCATTTCAAAGATTTCAGTACTGCAGAATCGACTTCTTCGTTTAATAAAAAGTCCCGAAAGCCCCCGACAGTCAGATGAGCAATCGGTTTAAAGGACTCGTAATCGTGAGAATCTAAAATAAGACGCGTGACCTCGTCGGTTTCACCCGGAATCAGATGTACATTCAAAAATTCTGATAGATGTAGATCGGCAAGAGCCATCTGTGCCGCGACCCTTTCTTCTTGGCTTGAAGCGGCGATTCCGGCCAATGAGTCACCAGATCTTTCTGGTGTTGCCTTTGCCATCAATGTTTTCAAATCTGGAAAGCTGTAAGTTTTGGAACCTAGAATCGTTTTGTAGCTCATAAAAATATCTTATCCCGGTATTTTTGGAAGAAATAGAACTTTTCCCGCCCATAGCACTCCGCTCGCCAAAATCAAAAGAAAAACTCCGAACAATTTAGGGTGCTGCCAGGCAATAATCAATAGAATCAGAAAAGAGAGAGTCATTGCTACAATCGGAACAAATGGGGCACCCGGAACTTTGAACGGTCTCTCTTTCTCCGGTGCTTTTGATCTTAAAACAAGGAAACTGATCATCGAGCAGAAATACAATGTAACTGCACCGATTGCAGAAAGCGTAATTAATTCAGAAGTTTCTGCGATAAAAAGAGAAAAGATTCCAATTGCTGTATTTGCAAGAAGTGCCCAAGCGGGCGTATGAAATTTAGGGTGAACTCGTCCCAGGAATTTTGGTACGAATCCTGCTCTCCCAAATTCGAAAGTTGCTCTTCCACCGGCCAGGATGATTCCATGAAACGATGCTACTAATCCAAAAAGTCCGATCGTAACTAGTAAATGAAACGCCCAAGAATCCTGCCCATAAATTTTGCGCAGAGCCAAAGGAAGCGGGGAATCCGAAGTATCTATTCCATTTCCTGAATATACAATCGCTTCCCAACCATCCACTCCAATGGATGAAAAAAATATGAGTATACAAAGAAAAACTAATGTAACCAAAGCAGACCCAAATCCTAAAAGGACATTCCTCTGAGGGTTTTTTGTCTCCTCTGCAACGTTTGCAATACCTTCGATTGCTAGGAAAAACCAGATGGCAAAAGGCAAAGACGCAAGAGCTCCGGACCAGCCGTTGGGCAATGGATCGATAGCAAAACGCTCCCAGGAAAAGTGAGGCAGAGTTAATCCTGAAAAAATTAGTAATTCTAGTACTGCTAAGATTGTGATTCCAAGTTCAAATACAGCAGCTGTCTTAACTCCTACGATATTCAATGTTGTAAACAGCAAGTACACAATAATCGAAATCCAAACCGGATTTGTGCCATTTAGAAAAAAGGAAAAGTAGGCTCCGATTGCGGCAGAGATTGCCGGAGGTGCAAACAAGAATTCTACCAATTGAGAAGTGCCTACCAAGTAGGCCCATCGATCTCCTAGAGCCTCTCTACCATAGTCAAAGGCGCCCCCGGCTTTTGGAATCATGCAGGCCAACTCTGTATAACTGAGAGTAAATGTTACATAAAGTAGGATAACTACGAGTGTAGAAACTCCTAAGCCAAGGGTTCCTCCCACAGGAAGTCCCAAATTCCAACCAAAGTACATCCCAGAAATGACGTACCCCACGCCTAGACCCCAGAGCAGCCAAGGTCCTAATGATTTTTCTAATTCTTCTTTCATTCGAACGATTTAAGATGCAATATTGATGCCTAGATGAGAAATCTAGGCAACTATAAGAAATTCGATTTTAAACACTCGACGTCTAAACCTATAGCAGTGTAGCCGTTAATTATGCCCCAGTACAGATCACGCACTTCTACAAATGGCCGCAATATGGCGGGAGCAAGAGCACTTTGGCGCGCGACCGGAATGAAAGAATCCGATTTCGGGAAACCAATTATTGCGATCGCAAATTCTTTTACCCAATTCGTTCCTGGCCATGTTCACCTGAAGGATTTGGGGCAGCTGGTTGCACGAGAGGTAGAAAAAGCCGGCGGAGTCGCAAAAGAATTCAATACAATTGCAGTAGATGACGGAATCGCAATGGGGCATTCCGGAATGTTATATTCGTTACCGAGTAGAGATCTGATCGCCGATTCGGTGGAATACATGGTCAACGCACATACTGCAGACGCACTCATTTGTATCTCGAACTGCGATAAAATCACACCAGGCATGTTAATGGCCTCATTGCGTTTGAATATACCGACTGTATTCGTTTCCGGTGGTCCGATGGAAGCAGGCAAGGTAAACTGGAACGGCCACGACAGAAAGTTGGACCTGGTCGACGCGATGGTAGACGCCGCAAATCCGAATATTTCCGACGAGGAAGTGGCAGCTGTAGAAAGGTCAGCGTGTCCGACCTGCGGCTCTTGTTCCGGAATGTTCACGGCAAATTCCATGAATTGTTTAACCGAAGCGCTCGGGCTTTCTCTTCCAGGAAACGGGTCTACTCTCGCAACACATTCGGATCGCAAGGAACTGTTTCTTACAGCCGGAAGGTTAATTGTAGAATTAGCCAAAAGATATTATGAAAAGGAAGACGAATCAGTACTTCCAAGAAACATTGCAAGCTTCGAAGCATTCGAAAATGCAATGAGCTTAGATGTTGCGATGGGAGGTTCAACGAATACCGTCTTACACATATTAGCTGCTGCAAATGAAGCCGGAATTGATTTTACCTTAAAAGATATTGATAGAATTTCCAGAAGAGTTCCTTGCATCTGTAAGGTCGCCCCTGCTACTCAAAAATATCATATGGAAGATGTACATAGAGCAGGTGGGGTCATCGGCATTCTTGCTGAACTAGACAGAGCGGGATTAATCAATCGAGATGTTCCCACAGTTCATAGCCGGACTCTAGGCACTGCATTAGAAGAATGGGATATTGTTTTGCAGAAAAATGGATCCAGGGCCAGGGAATTATTCAGCGCGGCACCCGGGGGAATTCCTACGACTGTGGCTTTTTCTCAGTCTATGCGCTGGCCTGAATTGGATCTGGATCGTAAAGAAGGCTGTATTCGAAGTAAAGAATATGCTTATTCTCAAGACGGAGGATTGGCGGTCCTATTCGGAAATCTAGCTCCATTCGGCTGCATCGTCAAGACTGCAGGAGTAGACGAATCCATTTGGAAATTCAGCGGTCCCGCTCGAATCATGGAAAGCCAGGAAGAGGCAGTCGAGAAAATCTTACACGGAGAAATTCAAGCCGGAGATGTGGTAGTGATCCGTTATGAAGGACCAAAGGGCGGACCCGGAATGCAGGAAATGCTCTACCCTACTTCCTATTTAAAGTCCAAAGGACTCGGTAAATCCTGCGCACTACTGACAGATGGAAGGTTTTCCGGAGGAACGTCCGGATTGTCCATAGGCCATGTTTCCCCGGAAGCGGCAGAAGGCGGAATCATTGCGCTTATAGAGGAAGGCGATCTTATAGAGATCGATATTCCAAATCGGAAAATCGAGCTAAAGGTTTCGGAATCGGAATTGGAACATAGAAGAGAAGAAATGGTTTCCCGAGGAGAAAACGCTTGGAAGCCCAGGGAAAGGAACCGATTTGTTTCGGCAGCTTTAAGGGCTTACGCTGCTTTGACTACATCTGCTCACACAGGAGCCGTCAGAGATGTCTCCCAAGTAGAAAAGGTGCGAACTCAAAGTAAAGCTCAGCCTATTGCGGGTAGGTTATAACCTTTCTTCGATAATTTTAAGTTTGGCTCCGACAATCTTTTCCAGACCGGATAGAATTTTAGAATTCAAGTCAAAGCTATCTACGATTTTGAAATTCAGATAGAAATTGGTGACCGCGGTCGCCACATTCGCTTTTAAGTTTGTGAGCATATTTTTTGCTCCGCAGTTTTCGCATACCAAGCTTTCCAAAGATGCGTCCGTAGGATCGTCCGCCCAATCGTTTAGAAAGTCGATCAGAACATCGTCCATATCCTCTTCGCATTTGGAGCAACGGGATCCGAATCCTCCCGAATAGTTTTCGGGAACAAATTGGGCCTCGGATTTATCGTAAAGAACCATGTACTCAAACGCAGGAGCATCGCCTTCGTAACCGTTGAAAAGATCGGCTGATTTTTCCCCCGCACTGAAAGCTCCGGGATCGTCCCCATAGATTCCGTTTAAAATTCCAGTTTTGGAAAGATAATCGATGATTTCCTGCCCTACTCCCCTCCCCTTTCTCCTCGGTTCGTCAACGGGAACTAGATAAAAGTTTAATTCGGACATGAACCCCCCGAAGCATGATTCGTAGTTTTGATAACGTTATAGTCAAACGGAAAAAAGAAAAAAAGGCGGGAAAAAATTCCCGCCTTCCTCTGTATTCATTTGGATTCGACCGTTTTAGGTCGAAACAATTTTAGGAGTTAGGATGCGTACTGATCCAGCAGAGATTTGGCAATTACCCGAAGCGCCATGACTTCTTCCGCGCCTTCGAAGATGGAAAATACTCTCGCGTCTACAAAGTATCTGGAAACCGCGTATTCTTCTGCATATCCCATTCCACCGTGGATTTGCATCGCTTCTCTGGAAACCCATTCGGCCACCTTAGAAGCATAAAATTTGATCAGGGTTGCTTCCATCTGACCTTGGTGATTATCCAAAAGTTTTGCCACGGTGTTTGTGTACTGACGGGAAGCTTGCACGATCATAGCCATGCGTGCGATTTTCCACTTGGTCATGTTGTACTCGAAAATCGGTTTTTGGAATACATGTCTTTCTTGGGCATAACGGAGGGCCGCTTCCATAGCAGCTTGCATCACACCATTTGCTCTCGCGGCAGTCTGAATTCTTCCACCGGAGAAACCCTCCATTTGATAGTAGAAGCCTTTTCCACGACCGGACTCACCACCGATTAGATTCTCTTCTGGTACAAAGTAATCCTCGAAAGATACTTCAAAGGAGTGCATTCCTCGGTAACCGATTGTTCCGATCGCCTTACCAGAGATCCGCCCTCCCCCATCCTGTTTGTAATCAAACTCATGACCTAAGAAGGTAGGTTTTTCCGCTAAAAGTATAGATAGTCCTTTGTGCTTCAGCTCAGGATCTGATTCGGTTCTGCAGAGGATCAAAAGTAGGTTTGCATACCCGGCAAATGTACACCAGGTCTTGACTCCATTAATCACCCAACCGCCCTGCACCTGTTTTGCGGTGACGGAAACTCCGGCTACGTCCGACCCGTAGTTCGGTTCCGTAACCATGATCCCTCCCATTTTCTCGCCGCTTGCGATCAATGGTAACCACTTCTCCTTTTGGGCGTCCGTTCCACCTTTCAATAAGGCTTTGGATAAAATTTCCGGACGAGTGATCAAGGATCCTGCAATTCCGAGAGAGCCTCTAGAAAGTTCTTCGGTAACTACGAGCATAGAAATATTGTCCGCTTTTCCGTCTGGCTGTAATCCGCCATAGGATTCCGGAATACACAGACCGAAGCATCCCATGTCTCTGAGTCCCTGGATAATTTCTTCAGGAACAATATCATCATCTCTGTGAACGTGCTCTGCTTTTGGAGCCACAACTTCTTCTGCAAATTGTTTGAATGTTTGGCGGAACATTTCGTGGTCTTCACTAAGACCGTAAGCGCCAAAATGTCCTTGGGAGACGATGAGCTCCGAAATCTGATTATAATTTTGGATCGCAGTGGCTTCTTCAATGAACTTGTTCGTTTCTTCGTCGAAAAGTTTGGAGACTAATTCCTGAGAAGTAATTCCGTATTCAGAAGGTCTCGAGCTAATTTCCGAGCGGATATGACCGACTGCTTCCGCCGCAAATGCAAACGCCATCAATCTTTCTAAATCTCCTGTCCCGAGAGATTCATTCCATGCGTATTCGATGAAATTTTCTGCGATCCTTTGCTCCGAAGTCATCCACGCGAGTTGGTATTGCACCAACTGGTTCTGATCCATTTTGGCCACGGAGACTTTTCCGTTGGAGCTGCATTTTGCTGCTAAGGATTTAGTGATCTGTTCAATCACTCCAGCTGAATTAGAAAGTGCCTTTTTTGCTTTCGACGCGTCCGTCGGGGAATTTACTGCAATCATCGTTTCAACCTGCCAAGCGATATGCTTTATTCATTCACCGTTTATCCAAATCCAGAAAAGATTCAGAATCGTTCTACGGTGTTTTGTGGGTATAAATTACTATAAATTGGCCTAGTTGAAGGATGTCATTCGGTTTTTGGGAAATCCATCCCTTGGGCTTCCCAATTCATTTGGAGAAGCTCAATCGCTAAATCGATTTGAGAGGAAGTCGAGAGAATGAGACAGAATTACTTGAAAAGAAGTCTCTTGTATTTCTAGTTTGTGCTCTTTTCTGAACCCATTTTATTTTTAGAATAAGAAGGAAGAGACGGATCTATATTCGCCCAGGGAACTGCTAAACTCGTCCAGATTTGGTGCGTAGGTTTGACCAGATTCGGATTATCTAAAGTACCCGCCTTGATAAAAACGAGATCGGGATGAGCGGGCGATTTTGTAAATAAGGGAGATCCGCATTCGGGGCAAAATTCTCGGGTAATTTTGTTTCCGCTATCTGCAACTTTCGTAAATCCTTTCGGTTGTCCTGATACGATTCTGAGCAATTTTATCTGCGCCCGAACTCCTACATTAAATGCGCTTCCAGTAGTTCGTCTGCAATCCGGACAATGACAATAGTTAGCCCCTTCGAGTATTCCATAGTATTCATAACGAACGAACCCGCAGAGACATCGACCGGATATCATTTTTGATAAGTGACCAACGAATTACGAATTTTTAATAGATTATTTCGAATTCTTCTTTTTTGATCTTCTGTCAAGTGAATGACACCTTTTTCCGCTCTATCTAACACCAAGGAAGCTTTCTCTACAAAGGTTAAAGCCGCTTCATCCACAGATTCTCGCTTTAGCTGTTTTTGTTTGAAAACATCGAGAGCTTTTTGGACTTCTTTTAACTGATTCGCGACTGTTTCGATTTCGTTCAATTGCGCCGGCATCGGATTCTCCTACTCGTAAAGCACATCTATGTACTTTTTCTTTGCTTCCGCGTGTTCCTTGAATGTTTTAGAAAAGTAATGGAAACCGTCCGGCTTTAACAGAAAGAACAGATAATCTGTTTGCGCCGGCATAAAGGCGGCCTCGAGCGCAGGAAGTCCCGGATTCGAAATCGGCCCAGGTGGATATCCTTTATTTAAATAAGTGTTATATGGAGAAACAATCTTAAGATCTTTTTCAAAGATGCGAGGATGAGGTTTGTCGAACAAATATTGAATCGTGGCGCAAGACTCCAATGGAATATCCTGCTTTAAACGATTCAGAAACACACCTGCCATTAACGGTCTTTCCTCGTTTTTCTTCGCCTCTCTCTCCACAACCGAAGCAAGAACTACGATTTCATGAAGTTTTTTGGGAGTCAGATCCTTAGAATTCGGAATCTTTTCTAGCTTTGCAAAGAACCGTTTGATCATCATTCTCGCAATCTTATCCGAGGGATAATTTACCGGAACGCTATAAGTCTCGGGGAAAAGATAACCTTCCGAAGTTCCGGCAGGTATATTAAATTCTCTCAATATTTCCGTCTTATTTGCTGCGTTTAAAAAATCAGCTCTACTTTTTACCAGATTTTTCTGAACTAGAAGGTCCCCAATTTGCCGGTTGTTGTATCCCTCGGGAACTGTAAAATGTACCAGCTTAACCTTTCCTTCGGTAATCACTTGCAGGATTTTACGAGAATCCATTCCGTCATTGATCTCATACAAGCCGACCTTGATTTTGTTCGCCGACCGAGTCGCCTTGATCAAGAATAGAAAATATTTCGAAGATTTGATCAGACCGTTCTTCGACAATACATCCGTTACCTCCGAAGGTGTGTCCCCCGGTTCGATAGAAATATCCACTTTTACTTGGCCTGCGCCTACAGCCCCGCCCTTCAGTTCATCCACAATAAAGAATGTTACGAGTGCAATTAGTGCGAGTCCCCCCAGTACTATACCGGAAAGTAGGAGGAATTTTTTCTTAGAATTCATACTGAAAAGTCCCTCTGGACATATCGACAAAAGTTAAAAAAATCGAAATCCATTTAAAGCGTGTTCTTCGTATTTTCCTTTCCGAAAAACGGTATAGAAAGTGTCTTATATTCTCCATTGCCAGTCTTTTCTCTAAAAAAGCAGGAGTAATATCCCTCGTGGCAGGCAGCACCTACTTGTTCCACTCGATACACTAGAAATGTCTTATCTTCGGAGACCAAAATTTCTAGTACATTTTGGATGTGACCAGAAGTATCGCCTTTTAGCCAGAGCGAATTTCTGGATCTGCTAAAGTAGGTACCTCTCTTATTTTTTAAGGTCATCCGAAGACTTTCTAGATTCGAGAATGCCTGCATTAAGATTTGATTCTTTGCATCCACTGTAACTACAGGAATCAATCCGTCTTTGAACTTTAAGGACTCTTCCAAACTCGAATCGATTGGATACGAAACCAAAGAGGAACTGCGGAACGATGGATTTAAAAATAGAAAAGTATCCGCGTCGCAATCTACCAATTCGGTGGTTCCTGAAGGCAATCCTCTTCGAAATCCATCCAATTCCTCATTCGTAATTCTGGTTAACGAAGAGAGCATTTCATTCGAGGAAGGTGCGCATATCGCCGTAATCATAGTTCCCCTTACAATAACTTGGACCATCCGAACCGTGTCAAGGTTACCTCAGAATGAAACCAGAGATTTGCAAGAATATAGCCGGGGAAAATCCCCGGCAAACGATGACCAAGGCGAATCGATGTGTTACGAATTGTGAAGTAAACTCGCATTGCCTTGGCCAATTGTATGAAAGGAAATTTTTTGAACTATTTAGATGTCGACCGAAGAGTTTTTATGCTGCTTCCTTTTCCCTTTTATCGAACCCGTCAAAGCGAACATCATCCGCGATTATCTTCACTTTCGAGCGACTTTGTCCCTCCTGGTTCTTCCATCTGTCTTGCTTCAGGTATCCGACTACTGTGACTTTTCGACCTTTCTTTAAATACTCGGAGCAAGCTTCTGCACTTTTGTCCCAAGTCTCTATATCAAAGTAAGAAACATCTCCGTCTTCATTTTCCGAACGAGTGAAATGATTGACTGCAAGTGTAAACTGAGCGACCGACTTTCCGTTCGGCGTTTTCTTGAGTTGAGGGTCTGCGGTTAAATTTCCGTCCAAGACCGTGAGAGAAAGATTTTTCATTCTGTATCCTCCAGGATTTCAACGATTCGGTTCCCAGAGAACACAGATTGCGAAAAAAAATTTTGAACTATTCTTCTAAGCTGCTTAAGTAAGGTTCGCCTTCCAAAATAGAAGAGATCCCGTAAACAATTTCATCTTCCTGAGAATTCAAAACGTTCATCGTGGTCCAACCGAGACCCAAAGTGAGCAGAAGAATTGCAGCCGCTGCCAAAAACCTTGAAACAGTTCCTGATCCGAATTTTCTAGACCCGGATTCTGCACAGTATTTTTGTATTACGCAGCTCGCTAGATGTTTGGACCATTGCGGATCCGATTTTCTCTTCTGAACTTCTTCTTGTAAGTTAAGGTTTTTATTCACGGCTCGCTCCATATCGCGCCTCCGTCCCTTCGCTCTGCATGATAAATTCTGCGAAGCATTTCCCTTCCTCTTGCTGCCCTAGATTTTACCGTGCCAGCTGGAACACCTAAAGTTTCCGCGATTTCTCTTTCTGAAAATCCGGATAAATAGTACTGCAAGACAGTACGATACGATTCAGGGATTTTTAACAACCAGGTCTTTGCTTTTTCCCAGCTAGGCAAATGTTCCAGGCTATTGTCATCCTGAGAATGGGAGAATTCTTCTTGCCTTGCTTCGACGGATCTTCTGCCGGCACGTTCCGCCTTCGCTTCTTCCCTTGCTAGATTCTCATTCATTCTAAGAGATTCGTTTCTAGCAATTGTGTATAACCAAGTGGTCAGTTTGGATTCTCCCCTAAACTGACCTTTCTGCAAAGCCTTGTAAGCTCTAAGATACGTTTCTTGAGCGACGTCATCGATCGCATATGCAAATCGCTCAGACAAATTACGAGAGATCGCCGATAAGACGATCTCTCTTGTATCTTCTACGAATCGGGAAAACTCTTCTTCTCCCATCATTCCTCCGTAGGGATTCTATCCCTTAACCGTCAGCCCTATCAAATCTACTCTGGAATTTTATCACAAGATCTGCAAGCTTGTTCCTTTGTTCCGGAGTGAGTACTGCATGAAATTCGACTGCTTTTTTAAGAAAGAAGACTCTCATTGTGCTCATCTTTTTTTCTCTTTCCTCGCCGACCTTGTTCCACTTATCTACATTCAGTGTAGCGCCCCTTAATTCCTCAATGGCCTCTTTTGGAAGCATTGGGCCACCCAGTTGGAGTTCCTTGCGTTTTGCCAGGACTTCGTCCTTGATCTTGTCAAGAGTAGCAGACTGCGCGTCAGTCAAGTCTAGTTCGGATTTTAGTTTTTTGACGATGTATTCCGCCCTTTTTTCCGGAGAATGCCATCTGTGGTGACATCCTTGTGTTACTGCCACCGCTAGTCCAAGTACTAGAGCGACAGCTGAAATTTTTGCGATCTTTCGAAACATTGGTTATTTCCTCGTTACTGAATCTGGGACCAGAAACTGAGGAAGCGGTTCCAAAAAAAATCAGGGTTGATCAATCACCAGGATATCTTCTTCGGGAATTTCATATTTAGACGCAAGGCGCGTAACGACTGAAGAAAGGATTTCTTTTGCATTTTTTCGAAAGTAAAACTGAGGGCCAATCTCTAAGAAAAATTTTCTGGGCTCCGGAAGCTCTTTTAAAACGAAAGCCACTTCCTGCACGATCCTTTCTGCGTTCTTGTTATAAGGACATCCGTTCAGCTTTGCTCCTACTCCGTAGGAAACCTTCTGAGCAAGTTCGACAGTGAACGGAAAGGATCTCTTATTGACCAATTGATTGGATTGGATGCCGATAGCTTTGCAAATACGATCTAAAAGCTGGTCCGGCTGAAATGGCTTAATTATATAAGCTGCAAGTTGTTTACTGGACGCAGCGTTAACTATATCTTCTTTCTCGTTACTAGCAGTAAGAAAGATAATCGGAGTCTGCCGGTTTCTGTCCGGAATTCTGTTTACCAGTCGAAGCCCAGTCATGACCGGCATTCGGTTATCAAGCAAGATTAAGTCATACACTTCTTTTCTGAGCTTTAGTTCGGCAGCCATTCCATCCACAACATGGTCGACTTCGAAATTGTATTGCTCCAAGAATCGCTGAAGAAGTTCAGCGGTCGTTTCATCGTCTTCAGCGACGAGCACTCTGTAGGACTGGTACTTCATAGAAACGTAATCTTTGTTGACTGTCCCGAAACCAGAGAATCCAAAATCCTATCTCGCTCGGATTTTAGAAATCTGGACGGACCGTTTGGGATCCTATATTAAGCAGAACTGCCAAAAAGAAGCAAGAAGAACCTGCAAATTTGCCACAGATTTCCATCAGTTTTCGAAAGAAACAGTGCGATTATGAGGCAAAAAAAAACCGACCCTGGGGAAGCGGCATATCCCTAGATCGGTTGTTAGTGAGGATGGATTCCGAGGTTAAAAGAGTATCTTTTTAACGACCTCTTTCCCAGTAACCTTCGTTGTATTGGTCGGTCAAATCGACCCAGACATCGTTGGTCCCAGCAGAAGCTTTAGCTTCTTGTAATTTGCGATTTTCGTACGGAGTCAAAGGAACCGAGAAAGATGCTCCAAGAGCACCACAAACGGACTTTCCATTTGACCATGGACCGGAAGAAGAGGTGATCACCCAGTTATTTGATCCGCTTTTGCAAGCGTATCTTAATGAAGCCGAGCAATTATTATCATTCCAACGCCCGTCTCCCCAAGATTGTACACAATCTTCATTACCGCCGGCATTGTTCGGTTCCGCACTTGCCCAGGACCAAAGTCCCATTTTTGCAAAATCAGGATTAAACTGATCAATTCCGAATACATTTACTTCGCACGACAACATTTGAGAAATATTATCTTTTGTGAATACTCCGGTTTCCTTAGCGCCGTCAAAAATTCCAAAGTAATTCGTGCTATCGTTGTAGATTCGAGTCATACTCTGCTCGAAATTACTTCTGCTCCAATTACAATCTGGGTATCCTTTGAATTCTTTAGGATGCGCAGTGTATGGACCAAAGAAAGTCTTCTTAAAGTAACTATTCCAAGAACCACCATAGCAGCCGTTGCTCATGAGAAGAATTCTTTGATTTGAATTCACCATATCTTTCAGCTTAGGCATGTCTGCTGGACTCGGAATGTCTCCGCAGGAACCGTTATAGCGATAAAGGTAGGGATCCAAGTAGGATTTTAGAATTCCCAGAAATTCGTCTGTTCTATTATCTATATAGTCTTCTATATAAAGAATTAGAACTTCATTACGATTTTCTGATTTAGTTACCCAGTTTCGAATCTCTTCCAACCCTTTTTGAACCGGGCGATCGAATACATTGCAACCTACACCATTTGCTTGTGCATGACAGAGCAAGAATTCTTTTTTGAAGTGTGCACCCAAAGTGTAGTGTACATCCAACTCTATGAATCTTGCGCCAAGTCGTAATTGATCACCGATCGAATACTGTTGGTTCGGAAACGCATAAGAAAAGAACGGTCCTGCATATGCTTTGCTGTTATACGAATTGTGAGTTCCGTAAAACAACGCCCTATGAACAGGAAGATTCGTTTCTACTTGAATCTGTCTTTGCAAAGAAAGACCTTTTGCTTCTGACGACTTTTCAAATACGTCGATGGGGTTTTCTACAACCGCACCTCTGCTCGCGAACAACGAACTGCCCGCAAACAGAAAGATGGCTGCAAAAAGGAGCATCTCAATTTTCTTCATCAATTTCACCTAAAATGATTTTCCAGGGCTTATAGTAGGTTCCGGTCCATTTTTTGAAAAACAGAAGTCTTACATCCCTCTTATATTTGGAGATTTTTATATATAGCGCTCGTTATATTTCTGACTGGATCCAACATTTAGGTACCAAGAAGATAGGAATTTTTGAAATTTGTAGGAGCTCCTACAAAAGCCTCCACAGAAATTACGGCTTGAAAAAAAACGAAACTTCGGATATCGCGCTGTTTAGGTGCCGGTGTGTACCCTCCACCATCCCCCCACCCACGATGGGCGGGGCCCATCCGCAATTAACCTACCCTTATGTCTGATAGAGTCACATTTTCTCCCAGGGCTTGCAGGAATCGGATTCCATTTTTCTAATTTTGCAAGAATAAGGCCCCAAATGACCGCAAAAGACCGTTTTTTGCTTGCTATAAAAAAATCCAATCGGCACACAAGGTCTCGGTACCCCCAATGGAAATTACGGTTCAAGACGACATTCATATCATCAAGATCTCCGGATCCATCCTCCAATCCGATAGCGAGGAACTGGACCGTAACTTAAGTGATCACAATTTCTCCCCTTCCCCAAAGGTCATTATTGATCTAACAGAGGTGAACCATATTTGCTCTACCGCGCTCGGAATTTTGGTTTCCTATAAGAAGAAATTCAATTCCGCGGAAGGCGATATTATCATCGTTGTAAACGACGAAGATTTGCTCCAGCTATTCGAAATTACGATGCTGGATAAAGTTTTCAAAGTTGTTCCTACAATTGAAGACGCATTTGACGAGTTCAAACTCGGCAATTGAAATCTTTAGCATTAGCCACCAACAACCCTCATAAAGTAAGAGAAATCAAGGCCATACTTGAACCATTGGGCTTCGAGGTAAAAACACCTAAGGAGCTTAGAATTAGTTTTGGTCCTGATGAAACTGGGTCTACGTTTCAAGAAAACGCATTCATTAAAGCAAAAGATTTGCACAAACAATCTGGACTCTTGTCCTTAGCGGACGACTCAGGAATTTGCGTAGATGCTCTAGAAGGAAAGCCCGGAGTCAATTCGGCTATCTATGGTGGAGACGGTTTGAACGACGAGGGCAGAGCAAGGCTACTCTTGCATGAAATCCAAGGAAAAGAAGATCGAAGCGCAAAGTATGTTTGCGTCATGGCTTTGGTTGGTCCAGACTTAGAAGTTTCCTTTGAGGGAGAGTGTAAGGGAAAGATTGCGGAAGATTACGATCAGACCGGGCATGGATTCGGCTACGACCCGATTTTTTATTATCCACCCTTTCAAGCTAGATTCTCGCAAGTGCCCGAATCTCGAAAAAACGAAGTATCACATCGTAAAATCGCGCTAGACAAACTAGTTCACTACTTAATAAATTTCTAAAATAGATTTTTTTCGGTTTTTTGCAAATTGTCAAATGTACGTATTTTTGACAAAATTTTGCAGCGAACTTTCCTTCCTTCTGGACTGCCAAATTTTCCGAATCTTCTTGTAGCGTTCGCTCAATAATTCTACTTTGTGGCATCTTATCTAACAGTATTCAGGGGAAAAAGGTATGTCGAAAAGAAAGTATGGCCGCCAAACATCGATTTTACTACTGATTTTGCTCCTAGCAATGCATTCATTTTGTAAGCCTTTTACTTACAATCCTGGAGACCCTTCGACAAAAGAGTTCGCAGAAACAAAACTTTTGGAGTGCATGTTAGGTGGATGCAAGCACGTGGATCCAGGTACTTCCCCTCTTCCTCCAGTTCCATCGAACGTTCAGCTTTCGGCTCTGGACGTTTCTAGTTTGAGTTTAAATCCCGCCTTTTCACCCGCTGTTCCAAGTTATTCGGTCGCATTGCCGGAGGGTTCCACTGACATCACACTCACTGGAACCGCACCCCAAGGAAGTGTCTCAGTCACTGTAAATGGAACTCCTCAGGGTTCCGGATTTCCTCCATCGCCGGTTCCAGTTTCCTTAGGACCTACTACAGTTCAGATACAAGTAGTCAACGGAAGCGACACGGGCACCTACGAAGTCAAGGTCATGAGATTTGGCGCAAAAGTGCTTACTACGGAACAGTCCACTTGCTATAACGCAAGCGGGGCTACGATCTCTTGTTCTGATCCGACCTTTCCCGGCCAGGACGCTGCTGTTTCTGCGACTACACATAAGGCTAGAATCTGGCCAGGGCTCCAACAACCAGTGGCAAATCAGTTCACAATGCCTGAATCCGTAAGCGGACTCGTATGGCTTCGTTGCAGATTGGATAATGCCGGGAACGGCTTGAGCACTTCTAGCTGCCCCGCAGGAGGTCCTTCCGGCATGAATAAGACGAATTCATTCAATGCTTGCGACAATTTAGTATACGCAGGATTCAGCGACTGGAGACTCCCCTCTGCCGCAGAATTTCTGAGCATTGCGAATCTGAACGATCCTTCGTTTTCGTTTACGACCGAACTCCCGAATTTCGAAAACAATCTCTGGACTAGCCAGACCTTAGGTTCGAATTCAGTGAAACTTCAATCCGCGTCTTTCAAATTTAACGCGGTTCCGGGATCTGCGAACAATTCAGCTCATTGCGTAAGAGGAGCCTACAGCTACTCTCAGCCACCTATGTACGAAACTACGAGCGCGGACACCGTAATTGACTATAGAACCGGTTTAGAGTGGGACCGTTGCCCGCAAGGGTTATCTACTTCTTCTTGTAGCGTTGGGACAGCGAATCCGATGAATTGGGGAGCAGCCCTACTCGCTTGCCAGGGCAAAGGTACAGGCTGGAGAGTTCCAACCAGAAACGAGCTGATCAGTATATTAGATATGGGTAAAGTATTTTCAGGAGCCAGCGGTCCTTTTATCGACGATGTGACCTTCCCTAACACCGGAGCAGTTCTCTATTCTACTTCAACCAGTGATCCTTCGGATGCAGCAAAGAATATCGGAATCGACTTTGGCACTGTGGCGGTGGCACCAAGCCAAATTAAAACCACGGCTCTCCGGGTAAGATGCGTGAGAAGTTTGTTCCCTTAGAACAAGCTTCTCATTCAAACTTCTACTTTGCTTCGGCTAAGACAGGACCGCCTGCCAATCTTTTATAGAATTCTGCGCCTTCCCTTTCTAGGAACTCTTCATAGGTTCCTTTGAAATCTCGGATCCCTTCCGTTGTAACTTCTAAGATTCGGGTCGCGAGTGAAGAAACAAATTCTCGGTCATGGGAAACGAATACTACAGTTCCTTCAAATTTCGTAAGTGCGTAGTTCAAGGATTCGATCGATTCCAAGTCCAAGTGATTGGTAGGTTCGTCCAGCGCTAGAAGATTATCTTGTTCGAGTATCATTCTGCCGATGATGATTCTGGATTTTTCGCCGCCGGAAAGTACGTTTGTCGGTTTTTTGGCCATATCACCGCTGAATAACATTCTTCCTAGAATTGCGCGGATTTCTTCCATTTCCGTTCCGGCAGGAGCATGTCTGTACAACCAATCTACCAAAGTATCAGCGTCTTGTCCGATCCCTTCTCTATGATCTTGCGGAAATACGGAAGCTTCTACAGATTCTCCGAACACAACTGCCCCGGAGTTTGGATCTATCTGCTTCATCAGGGTTTTTAAAAGTGTAGTCTTTCCTACACCGTTTGTTCCGATGATAGCGATCTTTTCACCTTTCGTAATATTAATAGTAAAATCTTTGAATATACTCTTTTCCTCATAGGATTTACTGATGCTATCAGCAAGGATTACATCTTTTCCGAGAGGCCTTTTCATTTTGAAAATGATATAAGGAAATTGTCTGGAAGAAGGACGAATCTCAACCATATCATCCTTGATCTTCTCGATCATTTTTTGACGAGAAGTCGCCTGCTTTGATTTCGCGGCATTCGCGCTGAATCGGCTCACAAACTCTTGCAACTCTGCGATCTTCTCTTTCTTGCGCTTGTTATCTGCACTCATCCTTTCTCTCGCAGCTTGAGAAGCTTCCATGTACTCGTCATAATTTCCAGGATACACGGTCATGGTCTGATAATCCAAGTCTACGATATGAGTCGCGATCGAATTGATAAAATGTCTGTCGTGGGAGATTACGATGACGACGCCTTTGTAATTGGTAAGGAACATTTCCAACCAGTGAATGGTTTTGATGTCAAGGTGGTTGGTAGGTTCGTCCAAAAGCAAAACATCAGGTTTTTGAAATAGAACCTGAGCCAGCAAAACCCGGAGTTTAAATCCACCAGTCAAAAAGGAAAGAGTTTGGCTGTGTATCGTTGTAGGAATTCCTAAACCTTCCAAAAGCTCGCCTGCAATACTCTCGGCTTCATATCCGCCCATTTCTCCGAACGCTTCCTCTAATTCAGAAACTCGGATCCCATCCTCGTCCGACATTTCTGGTTTAGAATAAATCGCGTCCCTCTCTTTCGCGACCTCCCAGAGTTCCTTATTTCCCATCATGACGGTGTTTAGAACCGTCTCGTTTTCGTACTCGTAGTGATCCTGTTTTAAGTATCCGACTTTTACTCCCACATCGATCGAGACTGCTCCGGCCGCAGGTTGCTCCAAGTCCGCTAAAATCTTCATAAATGTGGACTTTCCGGATCCGTTTGCACCAATTAGACCGTAACGGCAACCTGCCTTGTATTTTAGGGTAACGTTCTCGAAGAGTATTTTCTTACCGAAATTGAGGGACAATCCTGAGACGCTAATCATATCAAACTACCTGCCTGTTAAGGGACATTCCGAAAAGGGGGGAATAGATCCAGAGTTTCCAAGCCGCCAAAGCTTGCCAACTAAATCCCTCGTCAAGGACTCCGGAAAAACCTCCGAAGCTACTTATATGACCTTATCATCTAGGATTCTCTCGATCATTTCTATTCTTTTCTTTTCGACTGGCATGTTTGCAGAAGAAAGAATATTGGAGGGGAAGGTCCTACAATTTGGAAGGATGATCCATGTTGGAGACGAGTTCGTGCAAGTTCTTTCCAACGACTTGAGCTCTGAACTTTCCAGACTTCAAAACCAAACGGTCCGAATGTTATGCGAAATGAAAGGACCGAACTGCGAACCTGTTCGTTACGATATCTATCCTTTTGCGGACTCCAAAGGAATCGATCCATGGACTCTCAAAAAAATTCCGGACTATGTAAATCGGGGCCTCTTCGCTTTCAACCCGACTGTATCTCCCGATGGTCGATCGTTATTCTGGACTGTCTTTGTGCGAAAAGGCAGATCAGGAACTCAGAAAATCTGGATTGCCGAAAAAGATAGGAACGGGTTTTGGAAAGACGGCAGAGAAATGGATCCACCTCTGAATAACGATCTGCCGAGCGCTCTTATCTCCGCCCTCCCCGGCGGAAATGAATTATTTCTATTTGGATCCTTTGGAATCAACGACTCCAAGCAAGTTCCACTCTATAAAAGTTACAAAGAAAATAATTCCTGGTCCAATCCGAAGATGATCGATTTTCCAAGATTTTATAATTTGTACAGAAAAAAGGAAAGCCCTAGTCAAGAAGTCTTCGGCGGTTGCACTTTATCATCGAGTGGAACCATACTGATTTATTCTGCGCAGCACGAGGACTCTAGAGGAAAACTGGATTTGTACGTGAGTGTTCAGAATGAGTCCGGCACGTACTTGTTAGGCGAAAATCTGGGGGACACGATCAATACGGAAAAGGAAGAAATGGCTCCCTTCCTGGCGAGCGATAGCAGAACCTTGTATTATTCGAGTGATGGTAAGAACGGATTATCTATTTATGTTACAAAAAGAATCGGGGAAGGTTGGAAAAACTGGACTCCTCCGGTAGAAGTCTCGAAGAACTTGCGCGATGTGAACTTTTTTTCGATACCCGCCAACGGAGAATGGGCATACGCCAGTAAAGAAGGTCACTTATTTATGACCTACCTTCCAAAAGAATTCAGGCCAAACCCTGTCGTAGTTATTAACGGAAAGGTCTTGGACGAGGAAGGAAGTCCTTTGTCTGCGGAAATACATTACGAATCCTTAACACGTCTAGAAAAAAGAGGAAGTTCCAAGAGCGATCCAAAAACCGGCGAGTTCAGTCTGATCCTTCCTTACGGAGAAAAATACGGATTTTACGCGGAGAAAGAAGGCTATCTTCCAGTTTCTTTGAATGTGGATTTAAGTGGAACGGAGAAAACTCAGGAAAAAATACAGGTTGAGTTTCGATTGCCGACGGTTTCTATCGGAAGACAAATTCAATTGAATAATCTTTTCTTCGAATCCAATAAATACGAGCTCTCCAAAGATTCCGAACCGGAACTAGATAGGATCGGTGCACTGCTTAAATCCAAACCGAATCTAAAAATTTTGGTAGAAGGACACACAGACAATATCGGGAAAAAAAGCGACAATCAGACACTTTCCGAAAACAGAGCGAAGGCAGTTCTAGAATACCTAAAGGCAAAACATAAAATCGAAGAAACTAGAATCATGACCAAAGGATTCGGAGATTCGGTACCAATTACAGAAAATGATTCGCCGGAGGGCAGGCAAAAGAATCGAAGAGTGGTTCTTAAAATCTCCGAATAGTGGTTTACTTCCATTTTTTTAGGGTTTACTCGCGGAAAACTACGAAAAAGATAAAAACCCTTGAACAACCGCTTGAATTTTGTTTTCTAAGTAATTGATGAAAATCGCGGTCATCGGCAGTGGAATCGCGGGACTAAGCGCCTGTTGGTATTTGGGCAAAGAGCACAATGTGACACTAATCGAAAGGCAGCCATTGGTAGGAATGGATGCACAAGGCACAAATATCGAGACCGAAAGCTCTACCGTTCGTGTAGACGTTCCCTTTAGAGCATTCAAAAAAAATTACTACCCTTGTTTATTAGAACTTTATAAAGAAGCCGGAATCGAAATCAAACCGATCGATTACTCTTTTTCGCTCAGTTATGACGATGGTAAAACTTACTTCGGTTTTTCGACGATCGGAATCGGAGGGAACTTTTTTCCTTTGGCGCAGCCGGAATGTTTTACCTCTTCAGACTCTAGGAGAATATTCTTCGATGCAATTCGATTCTATAGTAAGTCGGCGGAACAGCTAGACCAGTTGAAGGGAGAACAACTGACTATTTTGGAATTCCTGAGAAGGTTTCAGTATTCCGAAAAATTCGCTTTAGAATACCTCTTGCCTATGTTCGCGACCATCAATACTTGTTCCCTTGAAAGCGCGGGAAATTATCCCGCAGAGGCAGTCATTGATTATCACTCAAAAGGTTTTCGCTTTTTAAGATTTTTTTCCCATGCAAAGGGAACTACAGATGTGACCACTCGGCTGAGTAAAAGAGCCAGAGAGGTTCGGTTGAACTCTGATCCTAAGAGACTCGTACTTTCCGGAGACAAAGTGAGAGTACTCTACGGAGACGGAGAAGAATCTTTTGACAGAATTGTCCTAGCGGCACCCGCCAACCAAGCAATCACAATGCTACCCGACGAATTTAGAAGGGAAAAGGAGATCCTTCGCTCGATTCGATACGAATCTTCTGAAGTAGTCACTCATACCGACGAAAGTTTTATGCCCGCCAAAAAAAGGAATTGGGCACCGCTATGTTTCTCCTTATCTGCAGCAAAAGATAGTGCATCTGCTACATTACGATTGAATAAACTACTTTCTTCCATCGGAAAGAGAGAGATTTTCCAAACCTGGAACCCCACCCGCGAGATCCGGCAAGGTTCCCTGATTAGCCGCTCCAGATTCGAAAGGCCTGTGATCAACCTAGAATGCAAAAGAGCTCTGACAGAGTTTCACGAATTGCAAGAACAGCCGAACCGTAAGATTTGGCTCTGCGGATCGTATGCAAGATACGGGATTCCACTCCTAGAGGCGGGGGTAGCAACTGCCCTAGATGTGCAAAAGTGGTTGAATCACTCTGTTTTAGTTTAGAAATTCTGCATATTATGCGATTTTAATAAAACTAATTCTAATCCTTTTTTGCACAAAATACTACGAATTGAAAAAACTCAGCGCATAGCTCTGACCCCAAAAACTCTCCAAAACTAGAATAACGATTTGCTAGGCCTGGAGGAATCTTTCCTTTTAAAAGAGGCAGGTTGATTTTCAAAAAATTGCTGAATCCGCTAAACACTTCCTTTTCAATTCGTTCTAGTTTTTGTATAGAGTAGCCCTCCGCTTTGAGCATGGAACTTAATTCCTCAGAGGTCATTCGGCTTTTAGAGGGAATTCTCGCTATAATACAAATTAAGATCCTTAGCAAACTTTTCCAAACAGAAAGCTTTTGGTCGTTATAGATCAGCTGCGCGGACGCCAAAATTCCACCTGGTCTTAAGATCCGAAAGCATTCCTTATATGCCTTTTGCTGATCAGGAAAAAAATAAGCACTATCTAAACAAAGAATTCTATCTCTTTCGGAACTTTGCATTTTAGAAAGAGTTCTTAAATCTGAGCAGATAAGATACGCGGAAAGGCCGAGTTCGGTTAGTTTTTTCTCTGCAAAATGGTACTGCAACTTCGAGGAATTAATCGCAGTGATATTTTCTGAAGATACACCGAAATCTTTGCACCAAACAAGGATTTGGTCCCCACACCCAAATCCGAGATCCAGAACCTTATGCCACGAATCCAAACCGGCATCGGATCCCAATTGTCTGGCTAACTCACGGCAAGCTGAGGAGTATTCTGCTGTATTTTTCCAATATCCCAGGTTTGCCCACGAATTGTGAGGGTCCGTGTTTAAGTACAAATGGGATAAAGTATCAGGCGATTCCGATTGAAAGAAATTATTTCGAAACCACTGAATGATTCGGTTAGTGCCCGAGAATCTGGTGTTAACTTCTCTATCCATCGATTTCAAAAATTCGCGTATTTCAATCATCGGATCGTAAATCAGAAAGAATGCGTTTCTGCCAAAAAAATCCTTTCCCTAACGGAACTTTTAAGAAAAAACTTCAGACAAAGAGAGCGCCATGAATAAAGAACGATTGCTAAAGATCTTATTCTCCTTTTGGGAAACTATAAAGAAAAATTGGAGGTCGATTTTAAAGTACGGATCGATCGCTGGTTTGATCATAGGATCCTTTCTTGTCGGCGGATCCTACGTGGTCTGGTTGACGAAACAGGATGAAGTATCAAAGAATCTAGAGGCATTCGAAAGAGAAGTAACCAACGTCTTTGATCCTAATGAAATCAAACCGATTCGTATATTGGATAAAAACGGAAAGCTTATCGGTGAGTTTTCCAGAAGAAAATTCAAACCAATACGAACTGATAACCTCAAAGAACACTCAAACATTGTTTGGGCGCTGCTCAGTTCAGAGGACCAAGACTTCTATTCTCACCATGGGATCAACTACACCGCTCTATTACGCGCGATCATCGTCAACCTTACCACCTTTCAAAAACAGGGCGGATCTACGATCACGCAACAACTTGCTAAATTGACTCTCGATCTTGGCGCGAGAAACATATTCAACAAACTGACTGAGTTTTATTGCACTTTCTACCTGGAAAGTAGATTTAGCAAGGACGCGATTCTGGCAATGTACCTGAATCGAATCTTCTTGGGAGAGAGCAATACCGGCGTAGAAGAGGCTTCGAGATACTATTTCAATAAGCCTGCCTCAGAACTTACCCCTGCAGAGGCTGCGATGCTCGTCGGAACAATTCCAGCGCCCTCAGTCTATAATGCGGTTCGAAATCCAAAAATTGCCTTAAAAAGACAAAAGATGGTACTTTATCTAATGGCAGATCACAAGGATCTGAATCCTAAGAGCTCCTCAGTGGAAAGGGATTTCGAAAGAAAGGTAGAGGCGAACATTAGAAAATTCAGAACTTCTTATAAAGTAGAAGAAACTAAAGAGGAAGACGAACAGATCACAGTTACTTCCGAAATCGGAAAATACGGATTCGACAAAGATTTTACGGTCAACCTTGCCCCCGATTTTAATTTCGGAGTCAGGCAATTCGTAATGGAAAATTTCTCAGAAATCGACCTCGAAAGTAGAGGATTAAACGTCTACACTACTCTAGATTACGATAAACAAGAAGCCGCAGAAAGATCTCTCAGAGAAGGAATCGAAGGAGTTCGCAAAAAACTCACGGACGACAAAGCTGTTTTCTTAAAGGCGGGAAAGAACGAAGAGGCGACACTACAAAATAAGATCATTCAAAATATGAATGGTAGCTTGATTTCGATAAATCCTACAAACGGTTATGTCGAGGCAATGGTCGGTAGTTACAAAATTTCTAATATATTTCGACTAAATAGAGCTGTTTCTGCAGTCAGACAGCCGGGTTCGGTGATCAAAGGGCTCGTTTATCTTTTGGCATTTCAAAAAAGGATTATCAACCCGACCTCCATCGTAATAGACGAAGCGATAAAAATCCGAGGATATTCTCCGAAAAATTGGTATAAAGGATACCGAGGAGAAATGCAGGCGAGAGTTGCATTTGCACAATCCGTAAACACAGTAGCAGTTAAACTTCTCCACGAAATCGGAGTCGGAGACTTCTTATCCACGTTAGGCGATATTCTAGGACTAGACAAGTCAGAGCTCGACCGAAGATTTCAACCGAATCTTTCTTTGGCACTGGGCTCAGGAGAACTTACACCTGAAGAGCTCGCTACGATTTATGCAACGATTGCAAATCTCGGAAAAAGAGTTCGTCCGATTCAGATCTTGAGAATTACGGATTATGAAGGGAGTGAATTTTATTCTTCTGCTCCGATCGATATGCAAGAAAAGGATCAAATCCTGGACCCGGTTGCATGCGCCATGGTGCTAAATTTGTTGGAGGCAGTTCTGTCAGAAGAAGGAACTATGAAGATCGGTCTCAAGGATGGAGATCGTTTCCCGATGGGGGGAAAAACCGGAACTGTGCAATCTCCTAAGGAAGCACGAAAAAAATGGGGAAGCAGAAAAGGAGTTCGAGACGCTTGGTTTGCGGGTGTAAACCCTAAATTAGTGACTACCGTCTGGGTCGGGAACGATATAGGAGCTCCTTTTCAAGGATCAGGTTCCGGAATTTCCGGCTCGATTTGGTTTAGATATGTATCTTACGTGGCAAGAACCATAGGATTCGGAGATACCTTGATTCCTCCGTTTAACGGGGATTATGTGAAAGTAGATATTTGCGGAGACGATGGAAGCATCCTATCGGAATCAGAATGTAAAAACCCTTTGAAAGGACAGTACTACTATGTTGGAGACCAACCTACCGGACCAATCGTAGTTACTTCCAACGAATCCGCAAAGTCAGGAGCAAATGGCTCCGAAAACGGTGAAGGCCTTTCCGGAGATGATTCGGTAGAGTTGGAATTACCCGAACAACCTAAGGAAGGTCAGACGGAAGATTAGATTTAGATTCGAGGGAATTCCAAAGTCTGTCCCCGACCAGATATAATTCGTACGGAGACCAAAGAAAGATCCAAGGGGCGTCCTCCTTGAGTATTTGCCAGGAACTTCTTTCTGAATCTCCCAAATCCAATTTGTCGGAGTTCCTCGCAGATTGAAGCAGTAGATCCATTTTGTGATTCGAGTAGAAGGCACGATTTCCCGCATTACCAAAGCGATCAGAGGCAAATAAAGGATCTATAAAGTTCCAAGCGCCCGGAAAATCGGCGTACCAGAATAACAGAGTCAAATCTCCTTTCCTCTCTCCGTTTTCCTTGTACAGCTCCGCCTTTTCCATTGGCAGGATCTTGATTTGCAAACCGATCTCCCTCAGGTATTGAACGATTGCTGCACCGTTCGCCTGGTTCTCTTCGTCTGCTCTCATTCTAAATTCCAGTTCTCTCTTCAAAATGCTCGGATAGCAAGCTGACTTAGCAAGATATTCTTTCGCGAGTTCCCTATTGTAAGCAAATATCTCTTCTTGTTTCCTGGAAAAAAGATCACTCGCAACCGAGGATGGAAAAGGACCCGATGCGACTTCCGCGTTATCGTCCAAAAGAACTTTTATTATTTCTCGTTTGTCCACTGCGTAATTCAAAGCGTAGCGAAAATTTCTGTCAAAACATGGATCTCCCTCGCGTATCGCCACATACTGAACTCCGGAACCTTTTCTAGCCAGGATTCTGTCCCTGCGCACATTCCGATTTCCTAATAGAAAATTGGGCAATCTCATCAGATCGAGCTGGTCTTTCGCATACAAAAAAACTCCCGTGCTCGCCTGCGGAAGTACACGGAACAGAATTACTGAGGCTTTTCCATCCGATTGGAATTCATTTTTCGAAATTCTAATATAGTTATTTCTCTTCCACTCAACTAGCGAGTAGTCTCCGCATTCGACTTTCTCAGGACAATATATACTCGCTTGCGGAAGGGCCAACTTTTCCAAGGCATTACGCAGACCGCCCGAAAAAAATACATCGAGTGTAGACTGATCCACTACCCTTCCACCTTTGATAAACGAATAAGAACTTTGTTTAGGACCAGATTCAGAACGCAATCTGTCGAGAGAATCGATTACTAACTGAGAATTTAGCAGCTTATCTCTTGAAATCTTACGAGGAACCAGCTTGATTCTAAGAGTTCTCGTGTTCGGGTGCGATCCAGGAAGCAAGGAATAACTTTCCGCAAGAGAAGGAACAATTTTCCCAGATTCGTCGTATCTGAACAGACTTGGATACAGATACTTAATTACGATTCTAGAAGAAAGATCCGTAGATAGAATCGGATCGAGAGAAATGGGATCCGATGGTAATGAGATAATAAGTTCATTCGGGCTACGCTCACTCCCCTCACAAGAGCAAAAAAGAAGGGACAAAAGAAGTAAAGCCAGAGACAAGGTAAGAGGAGTAAATCGCATTTCGGACCTATGAACGTCTATAGGCGCCTTTTGAAGTATTCCTTCAAGTATAAATACAGATTAATCACAGGGATCGTACTATCTTTCCTTGTATCTGTGTTAAATGCTGCATCTCTCACCAGTTTAATCCCTGTGTTCGATTCATTAGGCACCGGGGAGAAAACAAATTTCGAAATCACTCTTACCAAAAAGGATAAGGCGCTCTTAGAAAAAAAAGCCGCGCACGAATCCTTGAATACTGTGGATGAAATCGAGGTAGCCTTCGCAGAATATAAGATAAAGGCGAACGACTTTTTCCGATCGCTCCCACAAGACCAACTTGTTCTACTCTTCTGCATGGTCGTTTTTCCAATCTATCTGGCAAAACTGATCTTTTTGGCCGGCGCTGTCTACTGCATCAATTCCGCAGGATATTTAGCAGTCAGAGATCTTAGATTCGAGCTCTACTCGAAGGCCCAAGATTTGCCGCTAAATCATTTCGTTCAAGAAAAGACCGGAATCTTTATGAGCAGAATCATCAATGACGTAGAGGTTCTTGCGAAATTAGTTAGTTCCGATTTGAAAGATGCCATCACCGATTTCTTTTACATCGTAGTACACCTGTTGCTTCTGTTGATTTTAAGCTGGGAAATGTTCCTCGCTGTCTTCATAGTAGTTCCCTTAATATTGGGCCCAGTTTCGTCTTTTGCAGATCGAATCCGAAAGGCGACGAAAAACCAACAAGAGCGCCTTTCTGCGTTAAACGGTCACTTGCAAGAAGTGATCTCTGGAATACGAGTGATCCGCGCGTTTTCTATGGAAAAGGCAGAGGCGCTAAGATTCTGGAACATCAATAACGACCTTTCGGACAAAACGTTCAAAGGACATTTTTACCACCAGGTTGGTCCTTCCCTAGTGGAGTTATCCAGTTCGATCGTAGCGGTCATCTTCTTGAGCTTCGGAGCTTACTTGATGGAAGGCGGAAAGATTTCGGGTGGAAAGTTCTCTCTTGGGGACTTCATGGTTTTCTTTCTAACACTGATTTTCTTGATGCGACCTTTCAAACAAATGGGAGTACTTTCCAATTCGATCCAAAGTGCGGTCGCAGCTGGTCAAAGAGTATTTGAGTTACTCGACAGCCAGACAGATATTGTACAGCCGCAAAATCCTCAGTTTATTAAGAAGCTATCCAAGGAATTGGTCTTTGACCGTGTAAGCTATACATATCCCAACGCAAAAAATCCTACATTACAGGATCTTAATTTAACAATTCCTAGAGGGGCGACAATCGCACTAGTCGGAGCTTCCGGAGCTGGAAAATCCACTTTGGTAGACATGATTCCAAGACTAATCGACCCGACAGAAGGAAAGATTACTTGGGACGGAATCGACCTTAGGGATTTGGACTTATCTTCCTTACGTAAGAAAATATCCATCGTAAACCAACAGGTATTTCTATTTAACGGAACTATTCGCGAGAACATTTGCTACGGGAGCGGTCAAGTTTCCGAGGAAAAATTGCGAGAAGCTTCGGACCTAGCCTTTGCTTCCGAATTCATATTATCTTTTGATGATGGATTCGACACTCTCGTAGGAGAACGCGGAGTCATGCTTTCAGGAGGCCAAAGACAAAGAATTTCAATCGCAAGGGCTTTGCTTTGTAATCCCGAAATATTGATCTTAGATGAGGCTACATCCGCTTTAGACACTGAATCCGAAAGAGTCGTGCAGGAAGCCTTGGAATCTCTTTATAAAAACAGAACCGTAGTGATTATCGCGCATAGATTGTCTACGGTGCAAATCGCTGACACGATTTTTGCGATGGAAAACGGTCAGATCGTAGAATCAGGAAGTCATCAGGAATTGATCAAATTGGACGGAAAATACAAAAAACTCTACGAAATGCAGTTTTCGGAAAGTTCGGTGTAAGACTCCTTGATTCGAAAAATATTTTATTATCTCTTCTTTCCTATTTTATATATATTAAGTTTTGTTTACAGACTCCTTTTTCTACTCGATCGACTTCGAAAGAAAAAAAGTACCCTTTCAAATGCGATCGTAATCAGCGTTGGAAATTTCAGCGTCGGCGGAACCGGAAAAACTCCTTTCACTTTAGAATTAGCGAATCTTCTTAAAATTTTTTTTTCAGATACTCCAATTCTGATTTTGAGTAGAGGTTACGGATCCAAAACAGCAAATTCAACTCGAGTTACTACCCAGTCCTTGCCGGAAGAAGTTGGAGACGAACCTTTGCTACTGAAGCGAAATCTTCCTTTTGCTGAAATTTACATCGGGAGAGATCGGCAGTCCTCCTATCTCAAGTATAGAAAAGAAATATTGTCGGATGATAGTAAGGCTGTTTTCGTACTTCTAGACGACGGATTTCAGACTCATAAAATCCACAGAGATTTGGATATTGTTCTCTTGGATTGCACTCGAATCAAAAAAGACAATTTCTTGCTGCCTGCAGGTAGGTTGCGGGAATCCTATAATTCCTCCGCACGAGCCGATATGATCATCGCTTCCAAATATTCTCAGCAATATGATGGCGATTTGATTTCTTGGATAAAAAAATACAGACCGAATCAGGTTCTAAAATTTTCCATGACTCCGGTCGATCTCAAGTGTGTCTGGTCCGAATCCAAATCAGTTGCACTCGACACAATTAAGAATAAAAAAGTTTTAGCATTTACAGGATTAGGAAATCCTAATCCGTTCTTCGAAGATATAGCATCACTGCATCCGAAGGAGCTCACTCGAAAACCTTACTTGGATCATTATTCGTATCGCGCGAAGGATCTGGAAGAGCTCCGAAAAAATATTGGAGAGATCGATTATCTGGTCTGCACCGAAAAGGATGCAGTAAAACTGCAAACTTTGGCTGCTCCAAAATTTCCGGAAAAGTTTTTGTTTCTCAAAATCTCTCCGAGCCTAGAAAATAAAGAAATCTTGATCGAGCAAATTCGAGGACAACTCGTAAACCGCTGAATTTGATTCTGAAACATTTCATTTTCGGAATGTAACATTCTCTAAACAGAACAAGACGCACTGAAACAGAATTTTATATATAACGTACGCTCCAAAAATATTCCGTAAGATTTCTAAGTTTTCCAGCGTTCTCTTAGAAATTCAATGGAAATTAATTTCCAGGGAAATGAACTTTGTCCCATAGCCCTACTCAGGAAGCCCAAGAATTAAGTCTCTCTTCCCTTCGGAAAAGGATTGTAATGCGATATGCTTTCACTCATAATCCCGGAAGGCCCTACTAATTATGCATAGATCGCCAAGATTTGGTTTTATTTTTATCCTATCCTTTCTACTTTCATTTTCTTTCTCCCCTTTATTTGCAGAACAAACCGTTTACCTTCGAAATGGAAAAGTACTGAAAGGAGAAGTCATCAAACAAACACCAACTGTAATCATCGTTCGAATGCCGGACGGAACAGAACAAGAAATTAAGAAAACAGCAATCTTGAAAGTTTCTTTTAAAGAGTTGTCTGCTCAGGATCTAAAGGCAGAGGAAGAGAAAGCCAAGAAACAAAAAGAAGAGCAAGAGAAGGCTTCTAAACTTGCAGACGAAGAAAAAGAAAAGGCGGCAAAACTTGCAGAGGATGAAAAGAAAAAAGCTGCTGCAGAGGAAGCAAAATCAAAACGAGCCAAGGAAATGGAAGAAGCGAAGCGGCATTATATCCAGCTGCTGCTAGGATTCGGACCTGGTCATTACATATCTGGAGCACCTCAATATTACGATAATATTGAGAACGTTGGAACTTTTCTGAATGATTTTTCAGCGGGTCCTTTGCACACCGCTCCAGTTAGAAAAGGAAAGTTTTCCAGAACAATACATCTTAGATATGCGTGGAATCGTTTGGTAGTAGAAACCGGAGGTTCCTACTTTGAGTCCAGCACTACGTCTAGTTATCCCGGAACCCTGAGATTGAGCGATAGCCCTTTGGTAATCCAGAACACTTTTACCACAGGAACTTATCCCGAAAAATACAAACAAGTTTATGGACAGATTTCTTATTCCGTTTATCCGAATAAGAAATTTGATATTCGACCGATTGTAGGAATTCAAAGAATCATCACGAACACTGTGGATAAAAATTCTGTGCTATTATCACCTGCGGCTCCTGGAGGATTCGATTTGATTCTAAGAAAGGATAATTCCTTTTCGGAAACGATGAGAGGAACCAGCGCAGGACTTGCTTTCGAAATGAAATTTGCAGAGAAATTCGAAGGCAGAATTGAAGTGCTATCCTATAACTTGAACGCAAGTTCTCGGGGAGAAAGAGGAGACTATTCTCTTAATTTATCTAACGGGTATAGAAATAAATACGGAGTCTCCAATGATTGGAAGATCACCGGAACTTCCGTCAACTTAAGACTATTATACCAATGGAAATACGGCATCTCTTTCTGGGCAGGGATCAGCGCTGCAACTTACCAGTATAAGGCGGTAAACACTGTGGCAGCCTTTAACGACAATAGTACCCCAGACCCAGTCGTCTTACTACTTCAGGCAAAGCTGATCAATGGCCTGACTCAAATGGTTGCACCGGAGGCAAAAGTTTCCGCACTATATTTCGGAGCGGCTTACACGTTTGATTTTATGAAGAGTAATAAAACAGAATGAAGTAAATCGGCAAGTAATAGTCGATCGCAGAGGAACCTGCTAGCCTAAAACAGAGCAGACAGGGCAATCTTTTCTGCGTAGCAATGACACTTTCCTAAAATCTTCCGATTTCGATTCTACCTGGAGCATTTTACCGAACAAAGCATTGTCGCCGGTTTCGGTCATTCCCAAAAGAAATTTAACTGCTTCGGTAGATTGAATTGTTCCTACAATTCCTGCCATCGATCCGATCACACCTGCTTCCGAACAGGAAGGAATAGAATCCGGAGGCGGCAAAGATTCGTAGATACATCGAAAGCAAGCATCCATTCCCGGTCTGACACCCATGACGGTTCCATCGAATCTCAAAATACCTGCTGTGATGAATGGGATCTTCAATTTTACGCAAATATCATTTACTAAGAATTTGGTTTCGAAATTGTCAGAACCTTCCAGGACTAAATCAGATCCGGATAGGATCTTCTCAGCATTATCTAAATCTAATCTAGATTGTATTCCTTCTACAATGATAAATGGATTTAGTTCTCGAGCGCGCTCCGCAGCTACCAAAGCCTTTGGCTTTCCTATATCTGCGTGCTTATAGATAACCTGCCTTTGCAGATTTGTGGTATCTAAAATATCAGAGTCAATGATGCGAAGAGTTCCGACTCCGGAAGCCGCCAAATACAACAAAGCCGGCGACCCTAGTCCGCCGGCTCCTACAATCGTTACCTTGGAGGCTTTGAGCCGTTCTTGTCCGGCTCTTTTTACCTCATCCAGAAGGATATTTCGTGAGTATCGACTAAGCTCTTCTGGGCTGAGCATCCCAATCCGAAAAGATCAGCCTTTAATTTTTTTGGTGATCACGTTGAGCAAGTCGGCAACAAATTCGTCTCCGCGACGGTTTTTATCTGCAAACTCTAATGCTTCCTTAGTAGCATCTTCCAACTTTTCGCTCTTCGTAGTAATATTCAATAAGCCGGCAAGAGCAACATAAACTATGTCTCCGTTCTCCGAGCTGATGATTTTATTTTTCAGTGCAATTGTAGTATCACCGGGCTCGGCGATTAGCCCTAAAGCCACGAGCACAGGAACGGCAACCTTCGGGTCATTCGCACGATTTAATAAATTGATAAGTTCTGGAATTGCAGATTTCTCTTTTTTATCACCGAGATACTCTGCAGCTTCGACTTTTTCCACGTCGGAGCCGGACGAAAGAGCCTTAATATGGTCTTCGGTAGATTTTTCCGCATAGAGAGAAGAAGCCGAAATAAGTGCAAACAGCAAAGCCGCAGGTAAAATACGAGTTTTCATGAGTTCCTCCAGTAACCTCGGAATTCTCTAACCAAGCCGAGAATCGTCAACCGAAATTAATCCAGGCACAAAAGATAGTGAAGGAAACCAGCCTATGCTAAATTCTGGATACTGAGATAGATGGAATTCAAGATTCCCAAGTTTTCCAAATCGTCACTGGAGAGTTTTATTTCCGGAACCAAGGAGGAGTTCTTCCCACCCAGAATTCTGGACAAGTACGTATTTTCCGAGTTTTTTAAAACCTTCCTAGGCACCTGCCTAATGATTACTGCTTTGATCTTTTTGACAACGGTAAACGATAATCTTAAGAACATATCTTCCACGAAGGCTCCAAAGTTTCACGTCTGGCTTTATCTTTTGTACAGTTTGCCGGACATTATCACTACTTATTCGATCAACATGTCATTGCTATTTGCGGTGTCATTTACAATAGGACAGTTTTCGGCTAACAAGGAGTTAGTGGCGATGATGTCTGCGGGAGTTTCCTTTCACCGTATCGTTGCGCCGATTGTGTTCTTTGGATTTTCTTTATGGTTCATCGTTTTCGTAGTAACTCAGGTGCTGGTAAGACCTTTCAACAAACTTGCTCGCGAAGAACACAAGATGATCACAGCAGGTACCGGTACTTTGAGCAACATGGTGTACCAGTTTCATTTTAAAGGAAAGGAAGGCTTTTACTATATTTACTTTTATGATCCCGTAAAAGACGAGATTAACGGCGGATTTAATTACGTAAAATTGACCCCGGACCAAGTACCTGATTATGTTGTGTCTTCCCTAAAAGCTAAATATGATCCTAACAGAGATATCTGGAAGCTCACCAAGGTAGAGGAAACTAAGTTCAATTCTGATCTTGAAGTAGAGTCATTTACTACTTATCCCGAAAAAGAATATTACTTTCCTGAAAAACCTGATTACTTTAAAATTCCAAAAGGTTCTGTCAAAGAGATGAATTTGTTCGAATTGGCGGAGGAAAAGGAAAATCGTTTAAAGAAGGGACTCGCGTACGGCGATGTAGAAGTAGAGCGTCATTCACTATTCGCAAATCCTTTTTTAGCTGTGATCGTCACCTTGGTCGGATGTGTGGCAGGATATTTTACCAAGAGAGTAGCAGGAGTCGCTTCTTTAGGAGTAACTTTGATCGTGATCTTGGTCTATTTTGTGATGAGTTCCGCTTTTGTATCCATCGGTGAAAATGGAGTAGTTCCCGCTTGGTTGGCAGTTTGGGTCACACCCGGAATTTTCATGAGTGTTTTGTACGGAATCTACCGCAGAATGCGAATATAATCTCTCAGATTCTTTGCAAAAGTACAGTATATTTTCTTAATATATCTAGTTGAAATTCTCAGGGGAATTCAAAGTTTCTAAGGGAGAAATCAGTTCGGGAATCCCTTGTGCAAATACAATGAATTCCCGAATTCTGAAAATCGGTTAATGATACAACTTTTATTGGGCTGACTTTGGTTTAGCTGAGGTGGTATTTCCAACTCGAAGCGAATCTACCAAGATTTTGTAACCGCCGGAAACGGTGACGACCCCTTTGTATAAATCAGAAACATCCGTGATTTTTGCGATAAACCAACCGCATGTACGAGCTTCTTCCTTATCATTCGGAGGACGATATCCGTCCTCAGCACTCAAATCCGCCATGATCACAACCGTACCAATTTTCAGTTCTGATTCCACAGCTTTGTGAGTCGAGTAATAGAATTTTGTCCAAACCTTTTTGCCGTCGACCACTTGCAAAAATTCACCTTCGTTCTTGGTTTTAGCACTAGGAGGAGTTGTTTGTTTCGCTATGTACACATGAATCCAAGGCTGAACTTTAAATTCCTCTTTTGTAATGAAAAAATCATCCGGCTGAATGTAGTGTGCGTCTTCTTCGGCAAATATCGTAGAAAAAGGTAATATGCTCAAGATGAAACATACAACCAGGAAAATTCGAGTTTTTTTATATTGAAAATTCATAAACAAGAGACTCCGTCGTTTATTCTTTATCGTTAATTGGTTTTTGTCTTTCAAGCTTTTGGACAACAGCCATAAGCCCATCGACTCTGATCAAATTGAAGTTCTCGCTAGATTTAGTCAACGGTTCCTTGAAAGATTTTTCCAAAAATCTCCGAACGAAGCTGCAAATTTAATAGACAATCGCAAAAATTTTTCGCGAATAACTGTCCGTTAAATTAACTTATTGGAATATCCTTTATCCCTTAATGTAAAACGAATCCGATCGAAAAAACTTTTTTCCGATCGGATTCACGAACGAACGAAAAGTCAAGGAGCAGTTTTTAACTGAGCGCTAAATAATTTTGGAGCCATCTTATCGACCATTTTTCTGGATAATGCAGGCAACCACCAAGAAGACATGTACGAACCAGGATATATAAGTCTTGGCTTTCCTTTTAACATGGAGCTTATTATTTTCTTAGCCAAGATTTCTGGTTTTCCCTCGGGGAGTAATTTCAGGACTCCTCTTTTACCTCCCAACGCAGTATACGCGTGTTCAGACATAGGAGTAGTCACAGGACCCGGATACACAGTGAGGATTGAAACTCCGGTATTTTTGAGCTCCGCACGAACCGATTCGGAAAATGCGCCTAACCCAGCTTTGGAAGCTGAGTACCAGGATTGCATTGGAGATGGCACAAATCCCGCAACCGAGGATACGTTGATCAGATTTCCTTTTGACTGAATCAATTTAGGTAAAAGCAAACGAGTTAGTACAAGAGGAGTCTCGAGGTTTAATCGGAGCAATTGCAATGATTCATCGATAGATGACTCTAAAGTTGGACCAGTATTCTCCATGCCTGCATTATTTACGAAGATATCAATCGGTCCGAATTTGGACTCTATGTCTGCGATACAGCTTGTCGCCTTCTTTAGATCTGATAGATCAAGTGGAACTATATTGCACGGAACTTTGGCTTTTTTTGCGAGGTCCTCCAAAAGATTCGCTCGTCTAGCGATCAGAGTCAGCTTCGTATTATACTTTGCGAATTCTAAAGCGAGTGCAGCTCCAATTCCGGAAGATGCTCCTGTGATTACCACATGCTTTCCAGATAGCTTTTTCAAAATTTTACTATTCATCTTTTTACTTTTCCTTTCGAGTTTGGATCAAAACAAATCTATGTTCACTATTTAGAAACCAGTCATAAAAAAAGGATCCTATTTATTTTCATTTGCAAAGCAAATTATTTTAACAACAAAACATCGTTCAATTAACTCAAAAAAATCCTCTAAGTCATTTAGAAAATTTGAAACTATTGTTGTCTCGATATTCATCCTATATAATTCATTTATCAGTGAGCAACAAAGCCACTGAGCCTAAATATAAGGAATCAAAAAAAGAACAGTAATAGAACAGGGGAAAACACAAATGCCTACTTTTAAGAATATCAAAATCGAAGAGAAAGGGCCACTGGCTTGGATATGGTTAAACCATGCTCCTTCCAATGAAATGACTGAAGAGATACTCGAGGAGTTAATCCAAGCTCACTTACATCTGGCCGAAATCAAAACAATCAGGGCTGTCATGATCGGATCCAAGCAGGAAAAGTTTTTTTCCAACGGATTAGGAGCAAGTTATATGTTGGATCGATCCATCGATGAGAGAGTAAAAGTATTCTCAAAGCTCTTCGATCTTATAAGAGTAATGTACTCTTTTCAAAAGATCGAAGTGTCCGTGATCAATGGGCATGCAATGGCAGGCGGAGCTGTTCTCGGAATATTAACCGACTTCAGATTCATGGGGGACGGAAAATTTCGATACTGCTTTTCAGAGGTTCTTGTGGGCCTTACGATCCCCCGGACTCTATTGAATATCATTGAGACAGTCGTTGGAAAATCCAAATTGAGAGACGTCGCGATGTTGGCAAAAGCATACAAACCCGAAGAAGCAAAAGCGATCGGATTAGTGGATCAAATATTTCCGACCGCCGATATGAACAAAAAGTCCGAAGAAGCAATCTTAAGTATGTTGGAACTCCCGCAAGCGAGCATGGAATCGATCAAGAAAAGTATTCGCGCCGATCTAGTACGGGAGTTAAGCAATCCTTCGGAAAAACTGATTCAGGAGTTCGTGCCTTTTGTGAGTGGAAACTTCGATGAAGGTTTGCACGCTGTACTAGAACGAAGAAGGCCCAAGTTTGTAAACTCTTGAACTGAAACTAGACGATTAAGGAATCGGCTCCCACAATTCGATTTTGTTTCCGTCAGGGTCCATGATCCAACAGAACTTTCCGTAAGGTTCTTCTAACATCGGAGCAGTGGGTTCGATTCCTTCTGACTTTAGTTTCTCCATCAACTGTACCAGATCGTCCACGACGAAGTTGATCATAAATTCTTTTGTAGAGGGCTCAAAGTATTTCGTACTTTTCTCGAAAAGTCCGAGCACGACTACCGATCCGTTAGGATATTTTTCCAAAGTGAAGGCCGGTACGTTTTCATCTTCAAACGCTATTCCTAAGTGTTTTTTGTACCAAGCTAGTAGATCACTTTTGTTATTCGATTTGTAAAAAACTCCGCCGATTCCTAAAACTTTAGCCATGCTCCTCTCCCCCGCAAAACAGGGGTTTCGGAAATAGAATATTAGGAAAGCAGAAAACGGATTTGATAGTGGTTTTTCTTTTTTGATCGAAAGATCTGATATAACTACGCGAAAGTTACAAATTGTAATCGATTGAGATTAGATCTTGGTTCATCAATCTTTCCATTCCCTTCCAACTATCCCTAAGCGGGACGAATCCGACCTTAGAATACACCTTATGCGCATCGTTGGTAAAAAGCAAAAATCTAGTCCCTCTTAATTTTGGGAGGTTTATAATCGTTTCGACGAGCCATCTTGCTAACCCGTTTCCGCGATGCTCGGGCAGAACAAACACATCTGCCAAATAAGAAAACCTTACCAAGTCGGTTACCACTCTCGCATAAGCGACTTGAGAGGCGCCCTCGCTTCCTGGCTCGCCCCGGTAGACTCCGAAGCACGCCGGAGAATTCTCAATGAGAACATCGACTAATTCTTTTCGGATTCCCTTTGCCCAGTACGAATTCGAAAGGAAAGAATGTATCGTGCTTCTATCCAAATACGATTTTTCTGAGCTCAAATAATAGCCGTCGCCGCGGGCGATTAAGGTGCTTTCCACAGATTCTCTTTCGGATTTTTTTCCCAAAAAGCTGATACATCGGAAAAAAAATTCATTGGTTCTGAGGACTTTTTCCGATATTGAGTACAGATAAGCCTGCGGAGTAGCCGGATAGATGCGACATAAAAGCCGGGTGGGGAAAGAGAGGAAGTAGATTCCAGTTATCCTCCACTTTGGTCCGGTAAATCCGAAAAGGAGGGTAAAGAACATGGACGTTCAACTGACGAATCTAGTATCATCAGCAGAAAAACTGCTCAGAGACAAAAGATCCGCCGTTCCAGGGAAAACGGAAGCCCCTTCGGAAACAGCAAAGAACGCCGTAGATAAGACAGAATTCTCTTCGAGTTTGACTTCTAGGTATCTCAAGATCCAAGAATCGCTCGCAGGACTTCAGGCAGAATTATCCAAAGAGCAGATGAAGTTAGGAATTCTCGGTGAAGGAAACACTCCTAAATCCGAGTTAATCAATATTCTATTTGGAGAAACTCCCTTATTTAGAGAACTCGCTGAAAATCCAAACATGGATCTTCAAGCAGTAGAGAAAAAAATCACCGCGAATAAAGAGAAACTAACCGGAGAGATTCGAAAATACGAAGTTGAATCCGAGAATGTTCTATCTGTTGGAATGCTGAAAGGCCAGGACCAATTCAGAAAATCTCTGGAAGATTTATCTGCAAAAGATGTCCGCATGAAACAGCTTTCCGAAAAAACCATCGAACGCCTAATTCAGGATTAATCTCTAATTCCTGAGTCAGCGTTTTTCCGCGATCTCAACCGATCTTGAGAATGGTTTTGATTTCTTAAGATCCGCAGATAACCTGTATTTTCTCCAAAGCAAAAAGCTCCTTATTAAACGAAATCCACTTCAGAAAAATGTTTGCTGAGTTCTTATTTCGCAAGGAATATGATTCATAGATGTTCTTTCGCAGTCATAAGTTGATCGCTATACTAACTCTCTTTCTTTTACTTCCGGTTTTCCCGGAAGATAAAAGTGCTGTACGTTATGTTCTGATCACTTCGGGAAGTTTGAATGTCAGGGAAGCCCCCGAGACTGGTAAGGTGCTGTTCGGTCTAACAAAAGGCGCCAAAGTTCATATCGTAAAAGAAGAGCCCTCCGAATGGGTGAAGATAAAAACGGAGGACGGCAGAACCGGGTTTGTCTCTAGAAAGTATTTAGGCTCAACTCCCCCTGATACACTCGACACATATAGACTTTTAGGTTTTGTGTCGGCTGCATACGATCCTAAGGAACTCCCAATTTTTGTGCCTCTCGCCTTTTACGGCCCAGGCGGTTGGCAAGTAGCCAAGGAAGAATACGAATTTGATTATAAATTCAGAAGCGGGGTCAAAGAAACATTGCCTTCGGTAGCACTTGTTACTGGAGAGAATGGACCTGACTTTCTAGGAGATGCAGCTACTACTTACGGATGCCAAGAATTACCAGCGTTGAAGGTAAAGCCCAGCAAATCCTTGGATTCAAAAAATATCTATGTCGTTTATTCTCCGGAGCTTGGGCTAAAGTCTATCGCCTTACAGGAATTAACTACAGCAAATTCCACGGATTTCGAACTTTATAAAACTTTAGCCGGAACTGTATGGAAGGCAAAAGGATTTTCCGAAGCAGAATGGCTAAAAGTGCAAATACAGGAAGTATACGAATTCAAAACCCCCAAAAAGGAAACTTTCATTTCTGGAAGAATCGCTTACGTTAAGAATAACGCAGAGAGAAAATACTTGTATTTATTGGCTCGCAAATCAGGGCCCGAAAAAGTATTAATTGCATTCGAATATTCTGATAAACTTACGGAAGAAATCGGAATGTACGGCGGCTCGTATCACTTGAATGGAATCGTTTACAGATCGGAAGACCCTACACCAGTTTTGATTTTTACTGATATAGGCTACGACGCCTCAATACACAGCCTGTTTGAGCTGAGAAACGGAACTTTACATCTCCTCCTCCACGGAGGAGGAGATGCTTGTTAAGTTGACTCGCTAGTTTACGAGTTGCTCGGAAAGCACACCGTTTTGGTGCGAATTCTCGGCTAACACTTTATAGTCGGTATAGCCTTTCGGTCCTGGTGTATAAAATGTATCCGGATTCGGATTTTCCAAAGTTTGGCCTTTTCTCAATCTATCCACCAAGTCTGGATTGGAAATAAAGTTTCGTCCGAAGGCGATCAAATCACCTCTTCCGCCTTTCAGATCTGAATCGGACCTAAGAACATCGTATCCACCCGAAAGAATGTAGAGACCGTTCGGATTTGCCTTCTTATATTCTTCGCGGATCCTGCGAACCGTATTTTCTTCAGGTTTCGGAGCTCCCATAGAGGAATGGTCAACGATGTGAACGTATGCCAGCTTCAGAGTTCCCAACTCCTTGGCTAAAGTGGAATATTGCTCTTCGATTCCATCATAAATTTCTAAACTATTGAATACCCCAAAAGGAGAGATTCTGATTCCGACCTTTTCCGGTCCGATCCTTTTAGCAACTTCTCGAGCTACTTCGACCGCAAAACGATTTCGGTTTTCAATGCTTCCACCGTATTCGTCGGATCTGTGATTCGTACCAGGATTCAGGAATTGATCGATCAGATAACCGTTGGCTCCGTGAAGCTCCACGCCATCAAATCCGGCAGAAAGTGCATTCTCAGCGGCAACCGCATATTCTTGAATCGCCTTTTCAATATCTGCCTTTTGCATTTCCCTAGGCGTTCCGTAGGGTTGGTTTCCTTGGGCATCTGTCCAGATTTCACCCTTGAGTGTAATTGCTGAAGGTGCGATTATCTCGGCTCCTTTCGGCAAATTCAGAGGATGTCCCACACGCCCTGTATGCATAATTTGAACAAAGATTTTTCCACCCTTTTTGTGAACTGCTTCAGTGACTTTTCTCCATCCAGAAACCTGTTCCTCAGAGAAGATTCCTGGGATCCTTGCGTAGCCTAATCCATTCGGAGAGGGAGAAGTTCCCTCGGTTATAATTAAACCTGCATCTGCCCTTTGTGAATAGTACTCTGCCATCAGTTCGTTTGGCAGATTGGAAATCGCTCTAGACCGAGTCATGGGGCTCATTACGATGCGATTTTTCAAAGAATGTGCGCCTATTGATAAGGATGAAAATAATTGGTTCATGTTTACCTCAAATACTTAGACAATAAACTATTTAATATTAAAGTATTTTTTTTAGGTTTTTGGAGTGAATTTCTTTTCTTCAGGTTTATGATGCTTTTCTTCTTTGGTTCGGAGTTTCTTTAACTCTTCACCGGAGACTGCCACTAAAGCCTTGCAGATATTCAGGAATTTGATGAGGTCTTCGTCGGAAAATTGGGAAAGTGTGTTCTGAACAGCCATTCCAAAGGATTCAAAATGGCATCCAATTTCTTGGCCACGATCGGGCAGAGGCATGATCAGCACCTTTCGTCGATCCTTCGGATCGGCTACTCTTTTGGCCAGGTTCGCCTTTTCTAAGCGATCGATCATTCCAGTAACCGCACCAGAGGTCAGACCCGTACGTTCTGCGAGTTTCCCCGCACACATTGGCCCATGGATATTCAAAAAGTCGGCGGATTCCATATCCGAACTATTGATCCCGACTATATCGGCCACCGCCTGACTAATCAGAACAGAAATGCTCCCTAGTTCCCTCATGGTCCAGTGCAGCGTTTGTAAAATCTCTTCCCGAGACATTTTTTCGACAGAAAAGGTTGACATATATCTTAGACGATAATTATCTTAGTTATTAAGATATTTAGCACTAAAGAAATTTAGTATATAAAGGATAATCTCATATTCCCTAGGTTCTAGTCAAGACTGAACTTTATTGGGAGAAAGAAATCCGAACGGAGGCACCTGTGAACCAAATTCTTGATGAACTACAAACCACCCAGTCCTGTGAAATCGACAAAAGTCCTTTGGTATACCGTGCAGTGGAAGCATTCGCACTCACCGACCAGATTAGCTCCCGTCCGGAACCGGATTCTAAGGAGTTTTATCTGGAATCTATTTTGGAGAAGGATCTGAGCCAAAGCTATGTAGGCTGCGTTTTCCTGCCGTTTGCGTTTGCTTGAGGGTGTCCCCACCCTTCTTTGGGTGGGGGCCGGTGCGGTGGTACCCGCGAGGCAATACAAAGCGCCTTTCACCGCGCCGATCGATTGGCCTCATAGCATTGATTCGCTTTTTACGCAAGTTCTAATTTGAATCTATGTAGGAGCTCCTACACGATAAAAAGTTATTCTATTGGTGGGCCCAGTACTTGGATCGTGTCTTCGTAAAACTCTTTCATTCGTTGGAATAATTCTTCCGGCAATTTTCGCTCTTGGTCGTTCTTTAAGTATTTCTTAATCGGAATTACCCTGAATTCTGCCTTCTCTTGTGTCTTATCGATATGAACCCAGATTGGTTCGTAACCCGCATCTTCTACCTTGGTGGAATTTCCTTTCTTTACGAGTTTGAATTTTAGGACCATACCTCCATCCACATAGCGCCGATCCTGACCAGAGACAAAGTTCCCTAGAGAATATACGAAAAATCTTTCCTTCTTGTCTTTAAATCTGTCTCTGACTACTTTCTTCCCGAATTTTTGAACTGTATGAGGATGACCTCCCAGCACGATATCGGCACCGGACTTAAATGCAAAATCCGTAATGTCTTTTTGATAATCGTCCGGTTCTCTCAAATATTCCGCACCGTAATGGAACATCACGATGATTGCATCCGGGTTGTAGGATTTCGCTAAACGTATATCCTTGGAAATCAGCCTTTTATCGATTAAATTTACGATAGTATCCGAAGGAATTTCCAAACCATTCGTTCCGTACGTATAATTCAGGAAGGCAAGTTTGAAATCCCCAACTTCCACTCGAAGTATTCTATTTTTCTTATATTCTTTTTTGCTTTGGTAAGTGCCGAGATGCTTTAGTCCTATTTCATCGAGCGCCTGAATCGTTCTAATAATCCCGTGCCTGCCCTTATCACAGGAATGATTGTTGGCAGTAGATACTACATCGAAACCTATGTCTTTGATCGTTTTCGCTAAAGAATCCGGAGATCCAAACTGGGGATAGCCCGAATAAAACTTGGGCTCTCCCGGCAAGGTAGTCTCTAGATTTCCGACCGCAAGATCCGCTTCCGAAATCATTGGTGCAATCTCCGAGAAAACCTTTGAGAAGTCCCAACAAGAACAAGAAGAATCAAAAGCAGAATCCAGCTGGGTTTGGTGCGACATGATATCGCCCACGGCCACAATACTCAGAGTTTTGGCGGGTTGACTAGGGGCCGAGTCCGCAGGAATTTCTACAGAGCAGAGGCAATATACGAAAATTGAATATAGAATGTACGACACTTTTGTCATGAAAAACTTTTTGTTCCAAAAATCAGAGTTCTCGTCGGAATCTTGTTCTACTGAATTACAAAATAAAAGGATTCGAATATTTATATATTTTTACGTGCGATCGTCAGACCATCCGCAATCGAGAGCATGGAGAGATCGACTCGGACATCTCCGAGAATAGCATCGTTAAGAGCCCGAATCGCGATTGTATCATTGTCCTGGTGATTCGGATCAATCACTTTGCCATCCCATAGTACATTATCAATCAGTATTAAGCCGCCCTTTCGCAAGATGCTCAGGGATAATTCATAATACAATCTATAGTTTCCCTTGTCGGCATCGATAAAGACGATATCGATCTGCTCTTCCTTTCCAGAATCAATTTTCTCTTTCAGCTCTTTTAGAGTTTCTGAAGCGGGACCGATTTTAAGTCGAATCTTTTGTTCTAGTCCTGCCTCTTTCCAGTATTTCTTTGCGATATTTGTCCATTCCTCGCTGGTATCACATGCATAAAGGACTCCGTCTTTAGGCAAAGCGGATGCAAAACAAATAGATGAATAGCCGGTAAAAGTTCCGATCTCCAGAATTCTCTTCGCACCTAAAATCTTAGTGATTAAGTGCAAAAATTGACCTTCATCCGGGCTGATTTGCATTCCGGCCTGTGGAAGCTTAGCGGTTTCTTTTCTCAAATCCCTTAGAAGTTTATCTTCTCTCAAGGACTTAGAAAGAAGATATTTGTAAAGTTCGTCTGTGAGTTGGATTGCTTTTCTGCTCAAAATGTAGTTCCGTAAATTTTTTTCAGATCCGCAGCGATATTCTTTTGCATGGCCTCGTTTGTGCCTCCTCCGATCGAAAGCAAAATCGCATCTCTGTGCAATCTTTCTACCGGATACTCTCTGCAATATCCATAGCCTCCTAAAACTTGGATCGCATTTCTAGAAACACGCTCCGCCATTTGCGTAGAAACCAACTTTGCAGATGCAGCACCCAAAGAGTTTCTATTTTCCGGATGAATCTTGGAAGCTACTTCATAAACAAGTGCCCTTGCCGCCTGAAAGTCAGCATAGGATTCCGCGACCAATCTTTGGATTTGTCCGAATTCGATCAGCTTTTTACCAAAAGCCTCTCTATGCCGGATCGTATAATCGCACATGATATCCACGCAGCGTTTTGCAATTCCCAAGGACTGGGCCGCCAAAGTGATCCGCTCTATTTCCAAATTCCGCATCATATGAGTCAGAGCACCGTCTTCAGAACCTAAAAGATTTTCTGCAGGTACTTCCATATTATCAAAAACTAATTGAGTTGTCGGAGAAGATCGCATCCCCATCTTCTCTTCTTTTTTTCCTACGCTAAATCCGGGAAAAGTACTCTCCACTACAAAGGAAGTAGTTCTGCGCGCGTCCTTGTGTGTTTTTGCATAGATCAGGAAAACGTTCCCTGTATTTCCGTTCGTAATGAATTGCTTGATACCGTTGAGAACAAAGCGATCTCCTTTCCGAGTGGCAACTGTGGTCATTCCGAGTACGTCGGTGCCAGCTCCGGGTTCGGTCATTCCCATTCCGGCAATCCATTCTCCACTCAAAACTTTAGAAAGGTATTTCTGCCTTTGCTTTTCATTCGAGCTGAAGTAGAAGTTATTTACGAAAAGAACTTCATGTGCCAAATAAGAAAGTGTAAATCCTGGATCGTAAGCTGATAACTCTTCGTGAATAATGACTGCTGCAACCGGATCCATTCCCATTCCACCGTGCTCCTGTGGAATCGTTACGCCGAAGATCCCTAGCTCGGATCCTAATTTACGAAACAGGTCCAAATTGAACCGCTCTTCGTCGTCGTGGCTTTTGGCTTGGGAATCCAAGCTTTGTTTCGCAAAGGTAGCCACATTTTCTCGAAGGGCTATATGGTCCTCAGTAGGATTAAAAATGTCTAATTTCTTCTCCATGGTTGCTTTCATGGTTCTCCTCTCTTTCACCTTTTATTTGTTAAAGACAATTTGTTCTTTCTGTCTCAGACTTTGGACCGTTACAAATTGATGGAACACCTGCAACGAACCCCGTCTCTTATCTTCCAAAACGGGCTGGACATTGAAGACGGTTATTTCGATCCTATTGTAAGAGCGGTTATGAAAACCGCATTTTCTTTTTTCCGGATTCTCACTCAAAACGTTACCTGAACGACGTTTCTTATTCCAGAACCGGTTAGGATGGAACAAAATGATCTATTCAATCATACTCACTTTGCTTTGCGCCGTATTCTTTTTCTTAGGTGCACGTAAAGGAGGATTATCCTCATTTAACTTAGAGGGGATCAGAACTTCTTACCAGAACTCCATTCATCAACCTCTTCAATCCAGATCAGTTTATTGGTTTTTGTTTTTTCTTTGTTTTTCACTTTTACCCTTCTTTTGGGGATTAACCTTTTTCTTAAAAACCGATGCAAACGTGATCGTAGTAATCGTTGGATTGGCTTGGGTATATTTCTGGAGTAGAACGTTCATTCTGTTTCATTGAGGTAGATTTCCTAAAAGAAGCTAAAAAAGTAGTTTGCACCCGACCTTTCGCAGATTTTCGTGTTTAAAGCACTATTTTATTTGGAGAACTCAGGTTCATGAAGATCATCGTTTTAGTGAAGCAGGTGCCTGACACCGAAACGAATATCAAGGTCGGAGACAAATCTATTAACGAAGCTGGTGTTAAATGGATTATCTCTCCCTATGATGAATTCGCAATCGAAGAAGGTTTAAGACTGCGCGAGAAAAATGGAGGGGAAGTTATTGCTGTTTCCTTAGGACCAGACCGCGTCCAAGAATCCCTTCGTCAATCATACGCAATGGGAGCGGATCGCGCCGTTCAAATTAAAGTTGATAACTATGTCCCTTTCGACACAACACTCACTGCAGAGTTAATCGCTAATTTTGCTAAGTCTGAAAATGCAGACGTTATTATCGGAGGACGCCAGTCCATCGATTCTGATAGCTCTCAAGTTGTAGTTCAAGTCGCTGAAGCATTAGGAATTCCTCACGTAGCTTTTGCAGTTAGCCTCGAAATCAGTGGAAGCTCAGTAAAAGCAACGAAAGAAATCGAAGGCGGAACTCAGGTTGTAGAAACTTCTCTTCCAGTAGCAATCACAGCTCAAAAAGGATTAAACGAACCTCGTTATCCTAACCTAAAAGGTTTGATGGCTGCTAAGAAAAAACCGATCGAGACAAAAACTCCGGCCGACCTAGGAAATCCTGCAAGCAAAGTCGAAGTGGTAGGTTTAGAACCTCCTCCACCTCGTATTCCTGGCAGAAAACTGGAAGCTGCAGATGCTAAGGGTTACGCAGAACAATTAGTGAAAGCTCTCAGAGAAGAAGCTAAGGTTATCTAAGGAGAGAATCAGTGAGCAACGTTTTAATTATAGGCGAACTCAAAGACGGAGAACTGAAGAAAATCTCCAGAGAAATCACTTCCGCAGGTCGCAAGATTGCGGATAAATTGGGTGGAAAAGTAACTGCACTTCTTATCGGATCCGGTGTAGAAAAATTTGCCGGAGACTTGGGAGCAGTTGGCGCTGACACCATTCTAACCGTAAATGCAGGCGAGTACAACGCAGAAACTTGGGCAAATTTAGTGTCCGAAGTGATTAAAGACAAAAAACCTGCTGTAGTATTACTCCCTCATACTTCTCAAGGGAAAGATTATTCACCTAGAGTGGCTGTTAAGGTTGGAGCTGGAATCATTGCTGACGCAGTAGGTCTTTCAGTAGACGGAGACCGCGTAATCGCAAAGAAACCGATTTATTCCGGAAAAGCGTATGGAAACTTCAAAGTGACTAGCGCGATTCAAATCTTCACCGTGCGTCCGAATTCACAAGAAATCGTTCAAAAAGCTGGAGCAGGAGCTGTGGAATCCGCAAGCCCTTCCGCTGGAGAAGCAAAAGTAAAAATCGTATCTACCGATTTATCCGGTGGTTCTAAAGTACAACTTACGGAAGCATCTATCATTGTTTCCGGAGGTCGCGGAATCAAAGGACCAGAAAACTGGCCAGTTCTGCAAAGCTTAGCGGATGTTTTAGGTGCGGCTTTGGGAGCTTCCCGTGCAGCAGTGGACGCAGGTTGGATTGCTCACAGCCACCAAGTGGGCCAGACCGGAAAGACTGTTTCTCCGAATTGCTATATCGCATGCGGTATTTCCGGAGCGATTCAGCACCTCGCCGGAATGGGTTCTTCCAAGTATATCGTAGCAATCAATAAGGACGGAGACGCTCCGATCTTCAAGGTTGCCACTTACGGAGTAGTCGGGGATTTATTCGAAGTAGTTCCTGCACTCACCGATGAGTTTAAAAAAGTACTTGGATAATTTCGTCTAATGAAGCCATAGTAGGAACGATTATGGCTTTATCCAAGGGTATTATATCCTTTTTGGGTGCCGCAGTCCTACTGGTCTGCGGCACTTCTATTTTAGCGGATCCTGGTAGGGACCGACTCAACGCGCTTTTAGGAAAAATGGGAGAAATCTCTAGTTTTCGGGCAAGTGTTACGATCAATAACGAACTTTCTGGAACCTTGTCTTACAAAAAGCCCAACCAACTTCACGTAAAATTCTCAGATGGAAGGGTGATTGCTGCGAATGGTAGATTTCTTTGGTTTTATTCCCCATCTAGAGGAATTGTTGGAAAACAGGATCTAAGAGGAATGACCGGTGGAGTCTTTGGATTGCTTTCTGGATATGAGGAAGTAACCCCAGTCGGAGGCTCGCTTAGATTGAAATCTTCTAGCAGGACCTACGAAGAAATCGTAGTCACAATGGGACCAGACAATACTCCTCGTTCTCTTAGAATGAAGCACAGAGGTACTGGTGAATACACTTCCATTGCTTTCTCTGGCGTGCAGACTAATGTTGGACTCTCCGCATCTCTTTTTAACTTTGGCGCTCCTTCCAATGCGCAGATTGTGGAGAATCCCCTAAACGAGAGGGAATAACCTTGTCCGCTAGTTCGCGCACAGACGCACATAAAATTTTTGCGGACCTTTACAGAAAGACCCGGTCCCCGGAACACCAACAGAAGATAGATGAAGTCATTCAGAAATCGAATGATATCTTTATCCGAATCGACTTGATGAAAAAAGTTGATGAGGAGTTTGAAGCTAAAAAGCGGGAAGAAAGCCGAGTCAAAACAGAGGAAGAAGGTAAAGAAGAACGTCCTTCCGAGGCAAAAACTTCGGCCACCAAGTCTCCTTCGAAAACCACCCGAAAGACAACCGATCCAGGGCAAGGGTTTGGATTCTTTGCGAATTTGTTCGGCGGTAACGCAGCGATCAATCGTTTCGCAAAAGAAACCGGAACTGTCGAAGTCGGATTTTTGGGTAGAAATCTCAAGATCCATCCAGCCGTAGAAAGATTATTCAAAGCTTTAAAAGAAGATCAGATTATCACGACTCTGCAAGCTTTGAGACTTTCCGAACAACAAGGCTGGAGACATTGGAGACCTATCGTTTATAATATCGTATTAAATTTTAATAAATTCTTTAATAACTTTATCTCCTTGGACTCTCTGTTTATCGATGAGATTTCGCCCGAAATCTTTTTGAATCGATCTTTAAAAATGCAAATGTACTACGCGAGGCATTTGTCCAGAGAGGATGCAAAGGAAATCATACTGACTCATGTTCCTGAGTTAGTCAAAAAAGACGAAAAATTAGCACTGAAATTGCCTTCAATCGTTTCAGGTTTAAATTACGGACTAAGTCTTGAAAGTGGTCGTCCAAAACTAACGGATGCAATTCGCGCGTTTTATGTAGTATCCAACAAAAAAGTTATCACTTGGGAAGAAATATTAGAAACTTTGAATGTTCCACCGATCGTTGACACGAAATTCCAGGGATCTCCGGATATCACAAAAGAAGTCGATAGTACTCTCATCAAATTGACGGATGATATCCTAACCCGTATGAACAAAAAGGAAGAACTGCAGGGTTTAAGGCAAAGATACTTTAAGATCGATGAAAACGGGAAAATCTCTTTTGATTTTCTAAATGGAATCGTAGACGACTTCTTTGCCCACCATATGCCGGAGAATATGCAATCCGCTGCATTCAAGGCATCCTATAAAGGAATGCCTCATAAACTGATCTATATCTTAATGAGGGATTTCCAATCTTGTTATACTCCGATTCTGGAAGGAACTGTTAAAGTCGGATCTAGAAATCATAGCAGGGACGTGCTCATCATGGCTCCCGGGCTCTTCAAACCGGAGATCGAAGAAATCAATAGCTTGCTTAGACAACTAGATGCATTTAACAAAAAATATCCGAGCTTTCAGTATTCCTTTGCGAACTTCAATCAGCATTCCACCGGAGGAGTCGAGGATCAGATCGCGGTCAATCTGATCAAAATGTTAACCGAAGCCTCGGCTTTTATGGGAAAATTTGCGGAGAAGATTAATATCCTCGTAGAAAATCACCTGCTTGCAAAAGATTACGAAACGAAGGGACAACTCAATGATCGAGTGTTGGCTTCGAAAGAGAAGGTAATCGACGAGGTCAAAATTCTCCATCGATTCATTCCATTTTACGATTCTGCGCTAGTCACACAAAACAGATTGATGGGAAAAACTCTCGAATACGCATTCGTAGATATGGCCCAGCTTTTGTTTAACTATGCAGTAATTTATAAAGATAAATTTACGGTGAACAAGCTTACAGCGCACAGAAAACTAGACGTGGAACTCAGAGCGCTGAAAGGTGAATACGAAAGATTATCTGGAAAAACCTTCGAGCTCCCTCCGCATCTACTATCATCAGAGGAAAAACAATGAGGATCCTGACTGGAGTCCAACCCTCCGGAAAATTGCATTTAGGAAATTATTTCTCAGTCATTCGAAAACTCGTAGATTACCAAAATCGCTCCGACCTTTTCTGCTTTGTAGCAGACTTGCACGCACTTACTTCATTCTCTAATCGGGAAAATCAAAGTAACAACACATTCGATGCGGTTTGTGATTTTTTGGCCTTGGGAATCGATCCGGACAAGTGCACCTTTTGGGTGCAATCCGACTTACCAGAAGTGACCGAACTGAGCTGGTATCTCTCAATGTCCATTACCGTTTCCCAGTTGCAATTGGCGCATTCTTTTAAAGACAAAGTCGCGAAGGGAATCAATCCGAGTGGTGGGCTTTTCATTTATCCTGTTCTGATGGCTGCGGATATCCTTGCATTCAATAGCGATAAAGTCCCAGTAGGAAAAGACCAGAAGCAACACTTAGAATACGCGAGAGATATCGCTGAAAAATTTAATGCTCAGTACGGAGAAACCTTTAAGCTCCCCGAACCGGAAATCGACGAAGAGACCGCAATTGTCCCCGGGGTCGACGGAGCAAAAATGTCCAAGTCTTACGGAAATACGATCAACTTCTTTGATGATGAAAAGAAACTTAAGAAATCCGTAATGGGTATTGTCACCGATTCTGCTGGAATCGACGACGCAAAGGACCCGGACAAAAGTATCATTTATTCAATTCATTCTTTGTTTTTAGATGCAAAATCCAGACAGCAACTAAGAGAAAAATTCACTACTCCTGGAACAGGTTATGGTGATCTAAAAAAGAATTTATTAAACGACATTCTCGAATATTTCGCGCCTCAAAGAAAAGAGAGGGAAAGAATCGCGAACGACCCTGCATACGTAATAGAAACCATGAAAAAAGGTGCAGCAAAAGCTAAAGAAGTTGCCTCCCATACCTTAGAAACTGTGAGAGATCGACTGGGGATCGGAATTGAAAACAGAATCTCCTCAGTTCGAGGAGCTGCAGGAAAAAATCAGTAATTTAGAAAAATTGAATGGACTAACCCATTAAAAAAAGAGGAGGGTGGCCCCTCCTCGACAAATTTCTTGGGTTAATAAATCTCCTAGTTAAAGCCAAGAGGAATTTTATAAACTTGGTCCTCCAAGTTCAGGTCAATTACCTCCTCTCCTATTTTACCCTTTATAATCACGCTTTCTTTAATTTCCAGGGTAGGAACACCGGTATTAATATCGGGGGCTACTTTAATACTCTGTTCTACAACCTCAACGCTTAATTCAAATGGTGGATACTGATAACCATTTGCGGAAAAGTTGTTCGATTGCAGGCTAAATAAACCAGTAGAGTGAAATTCTTCCTCTCCAGCGATATTAGGATCAATATCCACTATTGTCATCGTTGAATCGGCTACTAGCTTGAGCTCGCCGCTCACGGTGAACACAACAGCTTGTTTGGAACCGTCGAGAGAGATCGAAGGTAGTACGCAATTTGCGTAACCTTGTACCATATTCGCGGTAATATGATCGGTCGTAGGATCAATTGACACAATAGTCTGATCACCATCGACCGTTTGAATTCCACCAGCTGGACAAGGAAAGGTTGCCTGCACAGCCGCTCCCTTTTGCAAGGAAGAAGATTTTACTGATGGGTTTGGGTTTCCTCCACCGCCATTCGCCTGATTCATCGGAGAAATCACCGCGTAGATCCCACTCAAACCGGGATTTCCTGCAGCTATTAACGCCATTAACTTTGCAGTATCTTTCGCATCTTGTTTATTGCCCGAACAATAAGAGACAGACAATAGTAGGAAAAGGAAAAGTAACCAACGATTCTTTTTCATCTGATCCTCCTTCATAAGATCAAGGTTGAAAACGAAATCGATTGATTCGTACTGCCAAAAAAATTAGAAAGCTTTTCCAAAAGAGAATGAAGCGCCTCCTTGAAGGAGCGAAACCTTAAGCAACAGAGTTTCTCCTTGAGAATCCCGATTCATACTTAGAAATCCATCCAATACTAATACTGAGAGAAACGTTAGCGCAAAAGCATCCCTTTCTCTCTTCAAAGTCTCCAATTCAATTTCTCTTCCATTTGCCAAAACAAACCTTTGAGACAGATACATAGTGCCATATCCAAAAACAATTGCTCTCTGATCCGGTGGCACAACGAAAGGAATTAGCCCTAACTGCATCGAAGGACCTGGTTTTTCCAACAGTGAGGTCTTTTCCCCATAATATAGCGCTAAGTTATAGGCTAAATAAATCTCTAGCAAAGAAAGCCCAAACCCAGTTCCCCGCTTCCATGGATCCGTGGATCTGATTAAAGGAGACCATCCCGGAATCATTCCACCTGCAAAGAGCAACAGAGAATCCGAAGTTTGAGAAGTTTCTTGCGGCTTTAGGTCGACTGACTTAGGCATTTTCAACAAATCGGAGTTGTCCGCTTTTTCTAAGATTTCACCGTCCTTGGAATTTGGAACCTCGTTCCAATTGGCTTCCGACCTAGCAGGCTTCTCTCCAAAATTTGCAGGAGAATTTGAACTTATAGAGGTCTTCTGAGTCTCCACGGCCTTGATTGAACTACTCGAGAAAACTCGTTTGCTTCCGTTTTGGAATTTTACTTCAAACCCGTTTTGCACAAGCTTCACTTTTACGTTCTCGAATTTTGAACCATCCTTCAGCAGCAAAGTATCTGCTCCTATACTCTCAGAGAGGAATGAAACACCAAAAGTAAGGAACGAAATAAAGAATATTATAATATATCTATATGTTTCCATTGTAGGTAGAAAAAATTAGACAAGAGAAATGATTTTTTTGTCCTATTTAAAATAGTCAACATGTAACAACTAACGTATGAACTTAAATGCTTATTCATTCAACTTCGATGAAATGTTCGGAAAATACCATAAGAAGGTATTCTTTACTCTCAGAAAATGGGGCGCAGAATATGAAGAAGCAGAAGAGTGCGCGCAGGAAATTTTTGTTAAGATACTCAAAAATTATCATACCTATGACCCAACAAAGGGATCGGAAGCGGCCTGGGTCTTTTCGATCGCTAGAAATGTTTGCATCGATCTCTTTCGGAAGAACAATAAATATTCAGCATTACAGTCTATTCAGAACTTAGATTCGAGCGGTTGGCTTTCTACTGATTCAGAAGAACAAAAAAGAGACCAAAAATGGGTGCAAGAAATACTTGTAAAAAGAATCAAGGAACTTCCCGAGCCAGAAAAGTCCATCGTTATATTAAGATTTTTTAAAGAATGCACTGCCGAAGAAGTCGGGAAGACCATCGGTGTATCCGTAAGAACTGTTAGCCGAAAAACAATTTCTGCGTTAACGATACTAAAAATGCAGTTAAAGCGGGACGGCTTGAATGAAGAAGCGCTCAAAGGAGGACTTTTATGAATACCTCGGACAAGGACGACAAAAATATGGAACGAGCGCTTTTTGGAAAAATCGAACCAAAGGAACTATCCGAACTTCTTGCAAACCAGGAGTTTAGAAAAAGGTATTTCTCTTTGCTTTCTCTAAAGGTTGAGCTAAAATCTCTAGATACAAATTTAACAAGAAACCTACTTGAGGCACAAACTAAAAGTGGACCTAAGGTTAATTACAAAACTTTAATGTTTCCGATTTTAGCGGCAGCCGCTACTTTAATGATCGTATTTTCGATCTATCGGTGGAAAAATACAAATCTGAGAGACACTCAAATCTCCGTGCAAAAAACGATTGGGCTTGATACATGTTTACCCAAGCTAGCCGACGGATATTTGCAAATTGATTCCAAAGATACTTTTTGCGATAACCTATTGATCGCAAACTCGAAACTATTTTTGAGGCAGTTCCCGAATACTGCTCTAAGTATCCGAATGGAAAAAGATGAGATTCATATTGAAGTCGTCCAAGGCACCGTATTTCTCTCTACTAGTGAGAGGGAGGCTTCAATCCGAATTTTTGCAAAAACAGGAAAACTTCAAGGAGAGCTTCTCGGGACTACCGTCGTTTTATCTTCAGATGGGGAAAGTGAAAAAATTCAACTTCTTGAAGGTAAAGTTTCCCTTACCCAGGAGGATCTTGCACAAAGTAACAATCAGACACCGATTCTGCTCAATTCGGGACATTTCACTTCTATCGGACAAAAAACAGGTTTTGAGTCCGAAGACCCAATCGAAATCCAAACAATCTCTGAAAGAGACATGCAAAGATTGAAAACCATATCAGATAATATGCAAAAAACATTATCTGCTCAATCCTCAGACTTTCGCTATTCGGAGGCTGAAATGAATTTGCTTCTGAAAAATCAGAAGATCGCGCAATGGAGCAAGTACCCCTATCTTACTTTCTATCGCAAAGACAGTACTAAAATAGCCGGATATGCGACTCAAGAAGGCAATATTTATAAGGTGCTCTTAGACGATGGTTCAGAGATCGTCTTGCCAAAATCGAAAATTGCGCGCATCGAAGTAAGCGCCGAGTAAAGTCAAAGGAGAGGAGGACATTCCTCCTCTCTCAGCCGGCTTCAGAAAACTCGATAAATTTCAAGCAAATGGAAAAGAAAACTCCATCCAGATCCACATTCTAGAGTACTGATTCAATCCGATTCGTCTGTTTATACAGGACGTCTGACAAGAGGACCCTAGGCTAATATGGTTCTTCGATTTGCTATTTTTCGCCAAAAATCCTTTTTCGTTTTCTTTTTTGTCCTCGGAGTCTTTTACTCTTCTCCGAATAACTTGTTGGCCCAGCAGGATTTGTTTAACGTCTCCGCAATCAAAATCACACCCGAAGGCAGACACTACTTTCAAGAGCAAATTATTCCTTATCCGAACAACATACAGTTTGATACCACCTACATGCACGGTATAGGGAATCATCAAGAGATGGGATTAAATCTTTATAATGTTTTTTGGATTCCAAGACAGAATTCTTCCTCCTTTTGTTTTACATTGGATTGTTTATCTCCATATCCCCACGTAAGTCCCACATTAACTTTTGCTTATCAAAAAAAAATTCAAATCTCCGAGGATCTGAATATTGGATTTGGCACTAAGAGCGGAGGTGCGGTTTACCCAAACGACCGAGATATTAAATTTGCAACATATGATTATTTTCTAGTTGCCCAAGATCTGAAGAAAGTCCGGGGCATAGTTTATTTTGGCGGTTACTATGGAAATCCAGCTTTTCTTGGAGCAAATCGAAGAAAACTAAGAGGATTACCGGAACCGCATAAACTGAATTATTATGGGATTCTGAGTGGATTCGACATAGCATTACTCTTCCATTACAGTCTCCTGTGCGATTCTATTTCCGGGGCTAACGCACTTGGTGTAACGGTATGTGGACTAAGTTACGAATTCACTAAAGATCTCGCTCTGTCAGTCGGATACCAAATTCCAAATCATAAAAACGCAGATTTCAATCCGCATTCAATACTTTTTGAACTAAACTTATATTTCTAAAACTTCAAACCTGTAAAAGGATCCGCGGGTTTCCAAACAATCGGAATTCTAATATCGACATCGCTAGCTTTTCCTTTGGCCAATAAGAACTTGATCGAGTTATCGAAATTATCCAAGAATGGAGGTAATAAAACTAGTTCCCCATCCAAGGGTTCAAAGAAGTCGTCCCAATGAACCAAGATCGCGCGTTTCGCACCAACGGTTTCCATTGTTTCCTTCCAGTATTCTTGAAGGTATGATTCATCAAATTTTCCTAAACCGCTTACTCCTAAGTAGACCACATCCGCCTTGTGTCCTTTCAATGCTCCCGGAATGAATCCAGCGCTTCCTTGGATCAAAATCGACCGATTGCCGTGCTCGACTAAGACAGAATAACAATCCCCCATTTTATATTCGCTCGCCTTCGTAGGATTCGTAATGGGAGAGGTGATTTCCCCAAGGTAGCGGCCACCTGGAATATGAGAGGATTTTAATATAGTGATTTTGAATTTTCCGTACTGAAGTTTACTTTCGTTAGTTACAACCTTAATACGATTCTCCGGAAGTCCGAATCCTAGACCGATATTGCGAGTTGATTCGGATCCGACCAAATCTGCATTCGTCAGTTCTGCTACCACTGCAGAGTCAAGAGCGTGATCGTAATGAGAATGAACCGGAATGACTGCGGCGAGAGACTTGACTCCCAATTTTCCTAGACTTTGCACAATTAAATCTTTATTCGGTGAGATACTATTCAATTGCAATAGCCCTGGTCGAGTAAAGAATCCGTCCGTCATAAATGCGGTCTGGCCGTCATCAACTAGTAAAGTGGAAACTCCCAGGAACGTGACTTTCAGGTCCGCTGATTCCTTTTCAGGCTTTTCCTCAATCGGTATGAAATGATCCTTGTATGCGTCTAGGCTAGGATGGTAATTCAGCTGATAGCCGATCCAAATTAGGACAATCAAAAGTATAATGGAAAGTACTGCGAATATACGTTTTATCATTATTTTACAAATACTTTATTTTTATCTTAAGCAAGTAAAAATTCCAGAGAACCGTCCGCTTAATGATTTCGGAAATCGAAAAACAATTCAGAGACTGGATTCCAATCTCCTTAGTTTCTTATTTTGCGATCGGCTATTTTTCCTGTTTGTCTCTAGACCTGATCCTTCCGAACTTGCTAATTTTCTGGTGTAGCGCCGCCTGCTTAGGATTGGCCTACCTCCTAATACAAAATTCACCTCGAAATGACTCTCGCAAGAAACTGAGTACGGTCTGTATCGGAATTCTATTCTTTTTAGCGCAAGATCTTTCCCAAGCTCGACGCCATGAAGCCCCGTTTCTAAAGGATTCCGAGATTCTTAAGCAAAAATCCGGCCAATTCGTAAATCATTTGTTAGACGAAGCAGATATAAGCGGAATCGATAGAGATATTTCTCTTGGCCTTGTGTTAGGCGACTCAAAAGGGTTAGATCCGGATTTTAAACGCGCTGCACAAGAAGGTGGGATTCTTCATTTATTTGCAGCCTCCGGATTGCATCTCGGAATATTGCTCGGGTCAATTTTTTTCTGCTTAAAGAAATTTCCAAAATTAGGATATTATTTTCCTATAATATTTCCTGTAGGATTTGGATTCGCTTTTCTGGCTTGCCTGGGGTTTCCGATGTCGCTTTGTAGAGCTTGGGTCTTTTCCTCACTTCTTCTGCTGCAATCTCTCGTTTTCAGAAAACTAAGAATCTCCGACTTGCTACTCTTTACAGCATTTATACTCTATCTCTGGGATCCTGTCCGATCTTTCGGAGTCTCGTTTTTACTTTCTTTCGGTGCAGTAATCGGAATTTTCTTACTAAGGAATTGCTTTGCAGTCTTAATTCCTTTTTCGAATCGAGAAAATTCATGGAAAACAACTGTGCTTCGATTCATGAGAGAGAATTTATTGATCTCGATGTCAGCAGGTCTCGGAACCTTTCCGGCTCTGGTGTGGTATTTCGGTTCTTACAGTTTCGGCTCCTTATTCCTGAATTTACTCTTAGTACCTCTTTGTGGAGTACTTTTACCGATTTTATATCTTGCTATCCTGCTTCAATCGATGGGAATCCCGTATTTCTGTGAACTAGCCTGGTGGAGCGCTAAGCTTCTACTTTTTTTACTCGTAGAAATTACTAGATTTTGGTCGGACAGCGAGCTCGGAATTCTTTGCAGCTATTTTAGAGAAGCAAAGATTCTTTCTTTGGCCTTATTCAGTTCGCTTATACTGTTTCTTTGTTATACGAAAGTCTTACTTTCTAAAGACAGAAGTGTGAAGCTTCATGCAGAACAAGGGTCTTTAAATTTATATTTAGAAACATCTTCTGGAGAAGATTCACTATCTCAAGCGGCGGCCAGAAGAAAGAATTCGGCGCTTAGAAAATTTTTCCGTTCATTATTCGCGTCTGGCTTTGCGCTCATTTTATATCTTTCCCTTTACTTCAGTTCCAAGTGGACCCCTCCACCTCCACTTTTCTTCGGGGACAGATTTTCTTTTGTAATCCGAAACCAAGGTACACTAGAAATCGCGGGCAAATGCAAGTATAGCAATCGTTTGTACTATTCCACATTCGTAAGAAAGCGTGAATTTGTCTGTGGTAATCTTGCCTATTCCAAAAACGAAGAGAGAACCTTTCCGATCCGTGAAATATATCTCGAAGATGAATCTTGTTTTAAGTGGATCGCCTCTTGTATAAAAGGTCGATCTAACGTTTCTATTTTTTATGCCGGCAAAGATTTTGAAAATTCGGACTCATATTCGGATTGGAATATGCAAAAGACAGAAAGAAGGAGCTGGTTTTACCTTCCGAATCCATCCGGCCCCAAAAGACTCATTCGATTTCGATTAGGCAAGGATCGTGTAGCAAGTCTGGTCCGAGAAACAAGAGATCAGGAAGGACTTATCTTACTATTGCCTCGGTACAAACAAACCGCGGACATTTACCGATGGAACCAAAATAGAAAACAGCTTGGAATCGGGCCAGGTTGGAGATTTATTGGAAGCAATGAAATTCCCGGAGTACCCATTTTATAAGCCGTCCAAGATCCGAGAATTTCTAGAGAGCAGATCTTCGGCTCCTCTGAAAAAATGGGGGCAGAATTTTCTGATCGATCCAAATTCGATCCAAGCGATCTTCGATAGCGCAGATTCAACACTGGTGCAAGAATCCGAACTATTGATCGAGATCGGTCCAGGGCTTGGGGCACTTTCCCACAAATTAGTGCAGACTGGAAAAAAAGTACAGTTATACGAGATCGACCCTGTCTATTGCAACTGGTTGAAGGAGTTCCTTCCGGAAGCAGAAATTATTCCTGGAGACGTAAGAGAATCCATTGCACATGAATTTCCCGAAAAATGTTACGTTTTTGGAAATCTTCCCTACTATATTACTTCCGAACTTATACTATTGTGTCTGGAAAATTTTACCGGATTACTGGGAGCAGTATTTTTAGTGCAAAAGGAATTTGCGCAAAGGATGACCAAGGAAATTTCTTCGTTGGGAATTTATGCCGGAGCATACGGAACCTTCAAACTAAAAAAGACAGTCAAGGCAGGAGCATTTTATCCGCCGCCAAATGTAGATTCTGCAATTTTGGAATTCCGCGCAAATTCCAGATTTCAAAACTCTGATCGCTTTAAAGCCCTCGAATTATTGTGTAGGGTACTTTTTTGGGGGAAAAGAAAAAAGATCGGTTCTTCTATAAAGGAAGCACCGATCAAATCCTTTTATCCGACTCGACTTCCGTTCGACCTATCAGAACAAACCCTTAGAGAGAGAATGTTAAAAGCATTAGAAATATCTAAAATATCTACGGACAAACGACCAGAAGAATTGCTCCCAGAAGAGTTCTACGCCTTGGCGGAAAACTTTTGAAATTTTCAAGAATATCTTTCTTTTGCCCTCTGCTTTTTCAACAGCTTCTTCCACAGACATTTGAGACCGCAATAACTCCGCTTTTAGTTTTGTGTAGCTTCTAAATCTGTCCAAGGCAATTTTTCCGTTCGAGATTGCGGCCTGCACCGCACGTCCTAATTCAGAATTGTGAGTGCAGTCCTTAAACTTGTATCGCTCAGCCGCTTCGGTTATCTCCGGAAAGCTTGTCTCTAATCCGGAACCATCGGACCAGAGTTGCACCTCGCGCATTCCTGGCGTATCAAGCAACCAAGCCCCATCTGAAAGTCGCCATGCTCTATTTCCTAGAGCGAATTGATAACAGATCCTTTTTCCTTTCAGTGGAAATTAGGATCTCGCCTCTCGAGGAGAGGCACCAAAGTGAAATTGGTGAATGGCGATTAGGCAATCATATGCGGATCTGAGTAAATGCTGGAATCTATTCTATGCTTTGTAAAGAAAATTTTGCAGTACGTTTTGAGAACGCGAGGAAGACTTTCCCCTGTAATTTACGATCTATACTTGATTGGTGAAAGTGCCATACTCTTTAATTACCGCCTCTCCGAATTCCCTCCAATCATCATCTTTCTTGAATCCGAAATATTGTAGGACCTCCCAATGAATCGCCGCAGAATCCGCTTTACCATCGTGACAGTCGATCATCCAGTCTGAAAGATAGACTGAATACACGATATCCTTGGATTCCCTTTTCGCCATCAGAGGTCTGTGATGATATTCCGCGGCAACCCGGATCGTATCCGAAAAATTCCATTTTTCGCAGATCATACTTCCCAATGAAGTATGGGTAATTCCAAGAGCGGCTTCTTCCAAACCTAAAGGAGACGGAAGTAGATTCTTTCCGGTAATGTCTGTTAGACGATGAACAGTATCCGGTTCGAGAGTTAAGAGCAGGACTAGGCCAATATCATGGAGTAAGGCGGCACATACCAAATTGGTAATGAAAGTCTTTTTCCATCCCATCCTTTCTCCAAGACGTCTGCAGATGAATGCCGACAAGCTCGATCTTTCCCAGATATTCTCGAATTCCTTGTATCTATCTTCTAGAATTTTCTTAGTCCCTAGGCTCAAAAGGATATTATTCAATTCGGAGAGTCCAATTCTCTTGATAGCATCCTCTAGTGTTTCTACTTTTCTACCCATGGAAAAAGAAGCTGAATTAGCTAATTTTAATATATTCGTAGAAAGGGACACATCGCGCCCGACTAAATCAGTTATGTGACTCATAGAGGAATCGGGTTTATTGATAACACTCATCAGCTGATTCAGATTTTCAGGAAAAGTTGGAAGCTTATCTATCTCGGCAATAATTTCGACAGTTCGTTGAAACGAAACGTTTCTATGTTTGAAATCTAATGGAATCTTAATATATGCAGAAGTAATTCCGCCTTCACCCTTGATTTGATAACAATTTCCTTCTATACCTTCGTTCTTAAGCATCAGCAAGGACATCGCCAAGCCTAATCCGGCGCCCTCGGAATCGTCGGCGTGATCTGCAAAAACCTCGCCGAGGTCATTGTATTTTTTGGACTTACCGATTCTATTTTCTACCCTTCTGAATTCTTCCGGCAAAATCGGAGCATTATTTGATACCTTCATTAAAAAACTGTTTCGATTGAAGGCCAAGGTGATAAGACAATGAAAATTCTTTTTTTCCAAAAGCTGCGCGTATCGATCCTTGTCCCGAATCATTTCCTGCTTAAAGGTAGTCATCCCTTTTGCATAATCCGCTGGATTCAGAATATTCAGTCCGTTTTCTAGAAAAAATACCCGTTTAGAATTTGCCTTCACTGCATTCATTACGCTTTCCCTAAGAATCGAAAAAACGCATTCTTTCAAAGATATCGCGTCCAAATACACGAGATATCGATCTAGAAGAACAGTTAGTAGCTTATCGACGTTTTTATTAAGTGTGTTAATTCGAATATATAACGGATTGAGTCGCTCAATACGTTCGTTCACGTTTCGAACGCTGATATAGTATCCTTCCTTTTCAAAGTGGTACCAATCAATATTCATTTTTTCGGAAGGCCACCTCTATCCTATTCTTCGGCAAGTTTTGTCAAGCCGGAGTAATTCGAGAAAACCAAATTCAAGAATTTCAAATATTCCTTAGGGGGGTAACTGGGCATTCGATTATATTTCCATTCGACGATTTGTCCACAAGAGTAGGATTTTTAGAATTAAAATCCAAAGGCCTACCTGTAAAATGGCAAAAATTCCGTAGGACGAGGGATCATTGACAGTCCCCTCTAATAATCTGTTTGAGTGGTAAAAAACCGACCCCAGCTGAGGCAATATCCAGTAAGCGGATAAGATTACGAGTTTGTTAGCTTCGCTTATCAACTTAGATTCTGCTAAAGTTCCAGAATAGACAATATAGTCTATAATCGCAGTCGCTATAATTAAGATAAAACTGGCTAAAACCGAGAACGTCTGATTGATTTTCAAAGTAATCTGAAATGATAAAAGAAGCAGAAACAAATAGGGAAAAAACATTATACTTTGGTACATAATGAATTCCCACGGAATCGAATTCTCCCTCGAGAAAGCCGAACCGACTTGAATCACAAAAACTGAAATCAGAAATATTGCAATAATACTTAATAGCGCGATCGCTTTACCCGCGAGATAGGTTCCCAAACCTAGAGGTCGGCTTAACCATAGGGTTTGTGCTTGAGAATCCCAATCTTCTCTGAGCAAGTCCGAAGCCATCATTATGATAAATGCCGTGATCCAAAGTGAAGAAAGGAGTACGTACACCCACATGGATACACCTTGTTGAACTTCTCCCCCGATTTCCGAAGTACAAATCCATTCGCCTAACAAAAAGAAACCGAGCAGTGAAAACAAAAAGAAGAGAGATTTACGTCGAAAAACTTGTCGATAGGTTAAGCTCGCGATTACCGGAATTTGCACAATTTGAGCTCGAAGAAAAGACAAAATAGAAGTGTCTCGTGGTTTCAAAGTCATTCTATCAAACCTCTCTCGATTCAGCATGTATAGCTTCGTTAGTCGTCAAACGAATGAACAGTTCTTCGAGAGACTCAGTACTTCTTTCATAAAGCATCAAATCAGCGCCGCGGTCCACGAGACGCGACGGCAGAGTTCGAAGATCTACGTCCGGCTTCGGTTTTATTTCCCATTCTTTTCCGTCCTGTTTCCATTCGATCGCGATTTCTCTTAACAAAAGTGCAACTTCTTCCTGCTCTGCTCCGAGACGAATTCGAAGTCTGTCCTTTCCCTGTTTGAGATCATTCAGTTTTCCTTGAGCCTTTAGATGTCCTTTGTGTAAGATTGCAATATCCGTACAGATTTGTTCTACTTCTGCAAGTCGATGTGAGTTTAACAAAATCGTCACACCTCGTTTTTGATTTTCTCTCAGAATCGTTTCGCGAAATTCCTTATAACCAACTGGGTCCAATCCGGTTCCTGGTTCATCCAGCAAAAGCAATTCAGGCTCAGCACCAAGTGCATTCGCCAACCCCAATCTTTGCAACATACCTTTCGAATACGTAGAAACGCGTCTATCACCTGCACTTTCTAAACCCACACTCTGTAGGAGTTCCTTTGCTTTCGATATAGATTCAAGCTTCGGAACAAAGGCAAGTCTAAGGCTATACTCGAGAAATTCTCTGCCCGTTAAAAAAGTAGGAATCGCCATGCGTTCAGGAAGAAAACCAATCCTAGATCGAAGAGAAACTGACGGAACCTTTCCGAGAACATGGCAAGTTCCTTCTGAGGGAAATGAAAACCCAAGTAGGATTCGAACTAAGGTCGTCTTTCCGGCGCCATTCGGTCCGAGTAATCCGAAGACGCTGCCTTTTGGGACTTGAAGGTGAACATTTTTTAAAGCGCGAACACCCGGATAATTTTTAGTTATCCCTTCGATTTCAATTGCAAATTGAGACACTGCTTTAGACCTTGTGCTTGCGGAAGGTTTGCTCCGCAGGCCGACTATCTTTTTCTGAAAAACAGAAAGCACAACTAAGAAACTCAGAACTTATCTTATGAAGATCATCATTGCTCGCCACGGAGAAGCTGAACCCGCCTCCGATGATGGAAAAGATTCCTCCAGAGAATTAACACAAAAGGGGAAAGAAGACGCGGAAAAGATGGCCACGTTTTTACAAACCGGATTCCATATTAAGAAAATCTTCCATAGCCCCTTTTTGAGGACTATGAAAACTGCTGAAATTTATTCTAGAATTTTAAAGCCAGAGTTAGAGACTGAATCGACTTTAGATCTTGCACCTGGAGAAAATTACGGCGGAATACTTCCAAGACTAAAAGAATACTCCAACTCAGACGCGATTCTGATTGTAGGACATAGTCCTGATGTAAGCATTTTTGCGGAGAGACTTTTGGGAATCTCAGGAGTCGGAAAGTCCTTCTTGTTTACTCCAGGGTCCGCGCTCGCAATCAACGTTCCAAGGGAAAAGATGCACGATGGTCAGATCATCTGGTTTGTTTCTCCAGATTTTCTTTGCAACTAGAGCCAAATTGTTTTGCGAACTTGCTCCGAAGCTATGTCGGAAATTAATGTTTACAGGATGCCTAAATCCGGAAGAACATGCAAAGTAGAGAATCGGGGTGTAGCGCAGTGGTAGCGCACCACTCTGGGGGGGTGGTGGTCGCTGGTTCGAATCCAGTCACTCCGAGTCTTGCATCTCCCGAAAAATCCAACCGGATTCTTTTTAATGATTCCTATTCCAACTTCGGCATAGGACATTCGATCAAATCATAAAATTTTTGGATCGTTTGACTTCGATTCGCTTGGCTACTTCGATTTAAAAACGTAATCGCAGTAAATTGATGCAAATCCGAATCGACAAGAAGACCTTGAAACCAAAAGCTTTTTTCCCATGAACCGGATTTACCATAAACAAGAATCCCTTTCTCGGAACACTCCGACCAAAATAAACTTTGCATCCAAGTTTCCAAAAGGTTCTTATCCATCTTACTTTTTCTGTTAGGACTGGTCCAAAAACTGGCAACCCAAATTGAATGGATTTCGCCTGGTCTAAGGCGAAGCGAACCCCCATGCTTCAATGCTTCCGTTCCTCTCCACCAATTTGCTGGCAATTTACCAGTTTTATCCGGTGTAGGTTCACCTGGCATTTCTCCGTATCCTATTCGAGATAAAGTTTTTTCTAATTTCGATTTTCCTAATTTTCTAAACGTTTGCAAAAAGTAATCATTAGAAGAATAGAATAGAGCCTCCCTCAAATTGAGCATTCTAGGAGAACCTACAATATGCGGATCGGAACAAGCGAGTTTTTGCGAGAGAGAGACGACTTCGTTTTCTAACAAAGAAAGCGCTAGGTAAGATTTGAATGTTGAAGCCGGAGAGAATTTTTCCGTTCGATATTCCCGGTTTCCAAAATATTCCATTCCCGGAGTCTGCTCCTGCTTTGGTGAAAATCTGGAATAAATCAGCAGTTCGCTTTTTCCGATAACAAACTGCTGAATCGTACCTTCTCCCCAAACCGAGAAATTGGAAATGAAAACTATGAAGATGAAAAAGGATTTAAGAATTCTATCGAAAAGGTAATGGACCGTTTTTTCAAGTTCGCTGGAACATATAATTGAAGAACTTTCCAAGAATTTCATACCGAACTATAAAGTATATTAAGAATACTTTATATACTTTCGATTTAGCCTGTAGGAGCTCCTACACTATTTCCCGACTTTAAAGAACTTGCAAGAAAAGAAAGCTTATGATAGATGGCGACTGGGTGTACTTCCACTGCACCGGCCCCCGCCCAGGAAGGGTGGGGACTCCTCCCATCGCTCCAAAAAGGAAGATGGACTTTATTTTTTTAAAAACTGCTTCAGAAGGTTGTCACGGATTTCTTCAAACTTCACCAAACCCCAAGCAAGTGGGACCTTAACTTTAAGAGCATTCTCGCTCAGATCCTTTTCGCCCTGCGCGCGCAATTCGTCGAAACGCTGCTCCACCTTTTCCTTTCCGTGATTTAGATCCTCTAATAGTTTATCGAAAATTTCCTTGGATGTTTGGACAGCACCGATTCCCGCGTTGATGATATCGTTTAGCTTTTGGTTGTCCATACGAACACGCCCCTTTTTCTTCCATTTTTATGCAGCGCACAATAAAAGCAAGCAGAAAATTCCGGCAATATGGAATGAATCTGATTGCCAGGGATAAAGAAGATCGGAAATCCTGTGCCCCATGGCTTCAAGAGTTATCGTTCGAATTTGCTTATTTCTGCTTCTGTTTCTGGCCTCCTGCGCCGGGGAGGTAAAAAAAATCTCTTTAAGCCAATGTAGCAAATTTCCCGGAATGCCGGGCCCTGAGGACCTTGACATAGATAGATCTGCCGGAATTTTATATGTCTCTTCCCATGAAAGAAGGACCCCCGACCAAGATGGATTTTTATTCGTAATCGACCTAAAATCCCCGAATCCGCAACCGATTAGAATCGAAACAAATTATCCGAAATCCTTTCGACCTCATGGAATCAGCCTACTTAATAAAAACGGAAAATACAGGCTGTTTGTAATCTCTCACCCGATCATGTTCAAAGAACACGCGATCGAAGTTTTTGAGAGAACGGAAGTACCAAGTGCAAAATCCAAGACCGGAGTCTGGAAACACATACGAACACTCAAGGATCCTCTTCTGACTAGCCCGAACGACTTGTTTGTCAGGGCCGAAGATGAGATTTTCGTTTCCAATGATCACGGTTCCGGAGGAGTAATGAGGTATTTGTTCGACGATGCATTCAATATCGATCGAGGACCTATTGCGTATTTTGACGGAAAGACTTGGTCGAGTTTAGGCAACGAGCTAAATTATGGAAACGGAATTCTATCAGTAAAACGATCCGATGGAAGTGAATTTCTATATCGTTCCGGATTTACGGATCGAGGCGTGTACAAATTTCCCATCCTCAGAGAATCGGGAAAGCTAACATTAGGAGAACCTAAATTAATCTCTTTGGACTCCGGCACGGATAATTTGATCGAAGATGAGGACGGGAAAGTAATTGTAGTCACTCATAAATCGACTTGGAAATTCTTGAGGCAAATGAGAGATCCGAATTATCCTTCGCCAACTCAAGTCTTTGTAATTAATCCAGATGATTCGTTTAATGAGATTTATGCAGATACTGGCGAAGAAATTTCTGCTGGAAGCACCGCTTTGACTTACGCAGGCAAATTATATATTGCTCAAGTATTTAATGATTTTGTTTTAGGCTGCAATTTACCTAAAAAATAAAAACAAATTTCATGCCCGAAAATCTAAAAACCCCCAAAGAATCTGCTGTGGAAACAAGGCATATCGTTATGCCGGATCACGTAAATCACTACGGCACTCTTTTTGGAGGGGTGTTGATGTCATGGATCGATTTGATCGCGGTCATGGTAGCTCAAAGACATTGCGGTAAAGAAGCAGTCACTGCGAGTGTCGACAGACTGAACTTTTTACAGCCGATTCATATCGGAGACCATGTGGTCCTGCGGGCTTCGGTCAACTACGTCGGCAGATCTTCCATGGAAGTCGGAGTGCAAGCTTCAAAAGAGAACCCTTACACCGGGACCGTCGTAAGAGCGACTACCGCCTACCTTACCTTTGTTGCCCTAGACGAGAATAAGAAACCTTGCGAAATACCTAAATTGAAGCCGGAAACCGAATTAGAGCACAGACGGTTCGCAAATGCCTTATTAAGACAAGAAGCAAGCCGCGAGCTTTTGAAAAAGATCCTCGAAAAAGAAAAAGAAAAAATTGAAAAGTCTTAAAGATAGATACCGATCAATTTCGAGATAGCGCTTACATAAGCGTTTCGCATAATCAAATAACCCGATTGGTTCGGATGAATCGGGTCTAACGAAGGATACAACGGAACCTGGGTTTCCGCGGAAAGAAATGCAGTTTCCATATCAGCGGTTATGTAAATCGAAGCTAGACTTTTTAGAAAAACATTAATTTCTAATATTTTAGTTCTGTAGCCACCTGGACCCGCACTTGTTGGAGGCAAAATAGTTATCAGAGGAATCGCATTAGATCTTTGTTTAAGTTCGGAAAGCAACCTTTGGTAATTTCCTGGGAATTCGGAAGTCGGATATCCGGAAACATCGTTTGTGCCGAGCTCTATAATGACCAACTTGGGATTTGGAGCCAATGCAGTTTGCAAATCCGGAATCCAATCTAGTACGGTCCTTCCACTTACGCATGTGTTGTAGACCAGAAAATCCGCGCCTAATCCTTCCTTCAGATTGAAGGCATCGGATCTTTCGCAGAGAGAGTCCCCGATAATAGAAACTGGAATTTGGTGGGATAAAGACAAAATATCCGATACGGTATTTTCATCCGTTTCTGAATAACAATGGAAAATCGAAAACAGCTGGACCGATAGAACCCAAATCGGAATGAAAGAGCGCTTTCTCATTTCTACTTCTTCAAATAAATCTGGGCTTCTGCTTTTACAAGCTTTCTGGCACCTGAAGGTTCTACGGAAACCGAAACGATTCTAAACTTTGCATGATTTTCCTGTAAAAACCGATCCACATATTCGTTTCTTTTTTGGCCGACCGAAATAACAAACGCGTCCACGGTCTCGAGTGTAGCAAGAAAATCAGAGGGAGGGATCGGAAGTTCTCCTGGGATAAATTCTAGAATTTTTGTACCCGGCAATTCTTTGGACAATGTAAAATACGGATCCGGGATCGCCTGAAGGTAAATCTTTTGGGATCCCTTCAACTTTGGAATCATAGCTTCCGTAAAATTCTTCTTTAAGTCAAAATTTGAATTCGCAAATCCTATCTTTCTATACGCATAAAACAAAATAAATATATTACAAAATATTAATATAGCAGCAAAATACTGAACTCTTCTGCTCCGAATTCGTTCAAAAAAGAATCCACCGATTGCTGAAATCGGTAAGCAAAGATACATTACATAATAATATTCCGTGGATAAGAGTAGAAATCCTAGAATCGAAAATACCCAAATAAGAAAAAACTTTGCGAGCTCCGACTTCTCAAAAAATTCTTTTCGGATCACCCAGACTCCGAGCGCGAGACCTAAATAAAATAAAAGCCTAATTCCGGGAGTCTCGTATCCTCCTAACAGGACTTTGATTTTGGTGATCGGAGAAAACGTTTTAAACAGTTCGGTTTTTCTGCCAAATTGCAAACCGAACTGGTAGATGAACAATTCCCAATCCGGGTAGATCAAAACTCCCCAGGCGACAATCGGTATCAAACCTCCGAACCAATAGGTCCATATTTTCCAGCCTTTCCTTTTATGAATGAGAAACAGAGAAGGAATTCCAAACACAGCCGCAAACGGATGAGCCAAAAAGGAAATTCCAAGACTTAGCCCTGCCAGACCGCCTTCCCAGTATGTGAGGTTTGATTTTGTCTGGTTTGCAATTCCAGAATTTCTGGATAGTATATACAAAGACAGGATAGAAAAGAAAAGACAGAGAGCTTCCATTCTTGCTGTCCAACCCACTCTCAAAAAAAGCAAGTCAGTAGAAAGTAATAAGCATGCACCGAATCTAGCTCTAACAGAAAAACCTAAAGATTGCAAAAAGACCCAGAACATCCATACGGAAGCAAGAGTAGTAACACTTGCAAACAAGCGCAGGCTCTCGATTTCAAAACCGAAAATCTTTATCCACCATCCATTCAGAATGAAAAATAGTGGAGGCATCCAAAGAGTCTTTTGATCCATTCCACGGATCAATCCTTCTAAAACTTGAGTTCTGAGAGTTCCATGCTCCGCAAAGTCAAGAGACGGAGAATAAAAGAGAACTTCATCCGGCCAGATCGGTGGGAACTCCATCCCAGATTGGTAGAACGCCAATAGATAGAGGACGGATAGCAAAACTAAGGCCGCCAAACCTAATTGATTCGGATAAAGAAATAAAAAGGAAAAGAATTTTTGGGGCCTATTCGGTTCGGAACGCAACCTTGGTCCCCTTTTATTATTTGAGAGTCGTTACTGCTTCAGATTCAGTTTCATAGACCTCAAAGAGATCCAATAATTCAACTACATCGAAAACTTTCTTCACATTTGGTGTAATGCAGCAAAGTTTCAATTTACGTCCTTGTTTTTCTAGCTCCCGCACCATACCTACAAAAATCCGAATACCTGAAGAGGATATGTAGGAAATATTCTGCAGATTGATAACGATATCTCCCTGCCCCGATTGAACATCATCCAATAATTTGGCTTCTACTTCATCGGAATGGGTAATGTCCAGCCTGCCATCCAACTGCACAAGAGTGTGTTTACCGATTTTTTTGGTTTTAATTTCCAAGCATGACTCCCAACACCGGTTTACGAGGCGAAATCAACTGCAAAAACTTTCCAACCTAATTAGAATTGGAAATAAAAGCAAAGGCAGAAATCTCGCCGAAGACTAAGATAGGGAGGAAATAGCGTTTTACAACAAATTTTTGGGGTTTTAGGTCGATTCGTCAGGCCGCCTTTCGCAGAAATTCCTCCAAAGGATACTGTTTTCTGGGATTTTGGGACTGAGTGCATTTACCATATTTTCTCAGAGCGCGCTTCGTTGTAAAACCGACCTGAGCTAGAATACTAGACTGGTCCCATCCGACCTCCATCATATGTACGATGGAAGACTTTCTTAACAGTAAATTATTGACTCTGATTCCGGAGCGTTCCTGTAATTTCACAAACATTTTTTGGACAGTACGAGGATGCAATTTACCAGACCTTCCTTCGAATAGCGGATCTTCGGGTTTTCTTTTTTGGCAACGAAACCATAAATCCCTCCTCAAATATTCAGGAATCATTAAATCTCGGGAAGTTCCTTCTCCCCTAATTCGAATTTCGTAATTTTCCCAATTGATGTCCCCCACTTTTAATTCTATGAGCTCTTTGATGAATAGCCCGAGTGAATAGATCATGCGAAACCACAAAGAATGATTTTCGTTTCTACTCAAATGCAAAAGTAGTTCACAAATCAAATTCTGAGAAAGGATTTCCTGGTTCGTTGTCTCTTGCGGCCGGAACCTTTGAATCGGAAATCTATGATACTGCATAAAAGTCTAGGAAAAACGGAAGGGTGCAAAAAATCGTGTTAAGTGCGATACAATTTCGGGAAAACCAAAAATCCAAATGAGAAGCGGAAAAGAAGTTCCGATCTTAAATCGTCATCCTTCCGTAATGTTCTCTTAACCCTAATGCTGTCTTTTATAACAATGAGCTATCTGTGGAAAGCCGCAAAGTTTTCGTATTACTGTCAGTCCTTTACTCCTCCTTCGGTCAAAGAATCAGAAATAGTCATCAACTTTGATAATCAAAGCATCCCAGCAATTTTATATACACCGGAAGGTAATTCGGCTGGAACCATTCTTGCGGTCAATGGATTGGCTTATCTCGGAAATAAGGATCCAAGATTTGCGAGCGTATGTAAGGCTGCTTGTTCTGTCGGTTTTACAGTTATTTCTCCATTTCTGGAGGAGGTCACACAATTCAGAATCGAAACTGCTACAATCGATCGAATTCGTGGATTGATCTTAAAAGTCTCTAACGACCCAAAGCTTTGCCCCCAAGGAAAAGTCTCTTATATCGCTCCTTCTTTTTCCGGAAGTATGGGGTTGATAGCGGCATCAGACCCTTCCACAAGTAGAAGATTAGCTTCCTTTTTGGCGATCGGAGCTTATTGCGATCTGGACTCTACATTAAATTATCTCATGACCACAAAGAATGGAGACGAGTATGGTCGAATGATCTTACTTTATAACTTCTTGAAGTTCGTTGTAAAAGATTCGAAAGAAATCGAATCTGCAATCTACGCTTGTATTTTGGACGGAAGCTTCGGGAGAGAATCCCAAGGACTTCCAGAAATACTTAAAAAGATTCATCCGGAAAACAGAAAGATCTTTGAAGACTTGAGAACGAACGAAGAGTATAGACTCAGTATATGGTCTTCCATTTTAAAAAATGCAGGCGCCTTTCAATCATTTCTGAAGGATTTGCAGGTAAAGGATAAATTAGAACAAATTTCTTTTCCAGTTTCCATCGTGCACGGTTTGGAGGACAATGTAGTTCCTTCTGTTGAGGCCTTACGCCTTTCTCAAAACTTACCGAAAGGAAAATCAAAACTTCTGGTCACACCGCTCTTGTCCCACGGAGATATTGGCATTTCTCTCAAAACAATCCCAGCGATCGCGCAACTTATCCAGGGTTTTGCCTATTTCTTCAAGTATGCGACTCAGAATGGCTCGCAAGGAAGTGTTCCAGTAGAAGCGGACTTACCGGAAAATTCCCCGGAAATGCAGATTATAGTATAAATTTTCGTTTGCGAATCTATCTTAATTCGAAATCGTTTTACGAATCGCGTTGGACCTTTCTACTGGATCGATATCTACATTGATCCAGTACTCGTCTCCATAGTCAAAGAAGAGCTCTTCTCCTGCTCTGATCCTACGTATTACTTCGAATCGAGCGGTTTTCCAGCGAGTAGATACTACGAGTTTGATATTAGGCTTGGTGCTATGATTGATATAACGAGTATAGTTGGCTTCTTTACCTTCTCCATAGATCCAATGGTCCTTACAAATCCAAAGAAGGTATTTCGATTCACAGTATTTGGATGAATTCGCTGATTTATCGTCTAAGATTCTTCCCGTATAAAAACCGACCGTATCACCCTTAAAGACATCCTCTTTTGCAAAAAGGCCCATTCCTATTCCAGGAATCAAGGATTCTCTAATTTCAAAATCGGATCTCGAAAAAACTTGGGGTCTGCGAAGTCTACGACTCAAGTTCATATTCGGAAAACAATCCTCCAATGGATACGGATATTTTGTACTACAGAATAACAACCCCTCTCTTTGTCCATCTTCTATTCAAAAGAAGCATGATAACCTTGAGTAATCGAAACTAACTTCATTAGAAGCACTTGATTTTCATCATCTACATAAGATGCAATTGCGAAAGCGGAAACGACTTGTCTCAGAACCAGCCATCAAGTTTGTTTTCCTTAATATGAGTAAGCCTTACCGAAAGAACGTAGGAATGGTTGTATTTAATTCCAAGGGAGAAGTCTTAGTCGGTGCGCGAATGAGTTTTCCAGGTTCTTGGCAATTCCCGCAAGGCGGCATTGATGATAACGAAGATCCAAGCCAAGCGGCTCTGAGAGAATTGTATGAGGAAGTAGGCATCCAAGAAGTTAAGATCGTTTCCGAATATCCTGGTTGGATATCCTACGATTTTCCGGAGAATCTGCAGTTAAACAAACATTTACAAAAATATAAAGGTCAGATGCAACGATGGTTTCTCATTTATTGGGATGGCAAAGAGGAAGATACCAATTTAGAAATCCATGAAAGAGAGTTTGAACAGGTTAAATTTGTTCCGTTAAGCGAATGTCTAAAAACTGTTGTATCTTTTAAGAGAGATGTATACGAAAAGGTAGTCTCCGAATTTTCCCCTACGATCCAAAAATACTTAGAAAAGCCTAACCAATGAACCAGGATCAATTTTTTTTGCCTTCCGGAGGACCTCCTGAGCCTGACCCGCGCTTGCGATCGCTCTATAGCATATTGGGAGAGGAAAAAATTAGAAAGCTCGTATTCGAATTTTATAAAAGAATCGAGTCTAGTTCTATCCGTTCTATGTTTCCACCAACGCTCGAAGAAAGTGAGGAAAAGTCGGCTGATTTTCTGATCCAAGTCTTAGGAGGACCTCCTCTGTACGTTCAAAAGCACGGTCCTCCTAGAATGAGAGCTAGGCATTTTCCGTTTCCGATTGATGAAAAAGCCAGAAGGATTTGGCTTTCTTGCTACCGGGAAGCACTGCGTGATTGGGAAGCTGAGACGGACGAGAAGGAAATCCTGTGGAAATTCTTGGAGTCATTTTCCGCATGGATGGTGAATACTTCTACGAAATCGGAATAAATTCTCACAGAGAAAGCAGTCGAATTTGTCCTGATTTTCAAAAATTCTTGAACAAAAACCTTTTTTGTTAAATGATTCTAATCCGAGAAAGGGGATGGAATGGGAGAAAAGAATCTAAGTAGAGCAAAAATTCGCATTCGTGGAATCGTTCAAGGCGTCGGGTTTCGTTACTTTATCCTACAAAGAGCCCAGGAATGCAGGTTAAAGGGTTATACGATGAATCTTCCCGGAGGGGAAGTAGAAGCAGTCGTAGAAGGTGATAAAGTTTTTATTGAAGACTTCTATAAGGCTGTTCAAAGAGGACCTTCCCAAGCAAAAATCTCCGAAACAAATATTTATTGGGAAGAGCCCAAAGGAAAATTCCGCACATTTGAAATCAAACGATAGATTTTCTTTTATTTACTGACGAATCCGATCTTTTTACAAAGATTGGACCCTATGTTTGCGAAGGGAGTAGACTTCCAAGGAAAATCTAATTTCAACTTTCGTGATTCAGTTTTCTGTCGCATTACATTTTTCATCTTCTTAACTGCGCTTCCACTTTGGACTGAGATATTCGCCGGAAATCCTGTTCAAACAAGTTCTCTAACTTTAAATCCGATTTATGCGGTTCAGGAAGATAAGGGAATTCTAAGACTTATCTCCATTTCCGCAAATTCGGGGAAATCCACATTATTATATACAGGACCTTTAGAAAAAGGGATTCCGGTGTTCAGAAAGAATCAGATGATTTTATTTCAAACTCCATCTGAGTTAACTTTATTAAATTTACTGAATGGACAAAAAAGTATTCTTCCGGGATCAAAGGATGCATTTCCCGGAAATTCTGGTTTTTTCCGAGACAGGCCTTGGTTGGTTTATTCCAGAAAATCCGGCTCAAACACCGCTCGGTGGGAGACCGTTCTCTTTGATTACGAAAAAGAAAGCGAACTCAAAGTCTTACCAGGGAACCAACCATTCATTTCACCGGATCAAAAAAATATCTATTTGATCGGAAATGAAGTAAAATATTCTGAGCACGGTGAGCCTTCCCTAAGAGTACCTATTCATAAATTCTCAATAGACACTCAAGAAACTTCTACCCTCGCCTGGATCGAAACTGAATCAACAACCGAACGAATCCAAGTGACTGACGTCTATGGAATCAATGATGATTATGTAGTCGTTCGAGTTTCGAGCGAAAAAGAGAACAGATACCATTTTCTTCCTTCCACCAAAGGTGAATTAGTCAGCCTCCAACAATCCTTCTTTCCATCAAAAAAGAAATCGGATTTACCCAAGGAGCAATTCAATCTAAGCGTAAGTCACGATGGAAAGTTCATCGCATTTTCAGAAAGGACAGAAGGAAAACTTGGTTACGTAGTCGTAGTGGATCTCCGCAACAGACAAAGATACGAATCTTCTTTTATAGGCTCTTTTCCTGTTTTTAGAAACGGATTCGTTTATTTTCTAGCGGATCCGGAAATAGTGAGGGCAAGTAAGGAGACGGCAAATAAACTTTATAACTCCTTCACTCTTTACGAGCTGGATTTTAGGAAGGATAAAATCAGAACGATTGCTAACCTTTCCGGAAAGGCAGAACTTCTAGAATAACTTTAACTGAATCTTGGGCCGATTTCCTTCATAATATTAGTTTATTTTAATTTTAAAAAATCTTCCCGAAGTTTAGAATACCTAAATCTGGAATCACTTTCTCCACCTAGCTTTCGATCCAGTTGCTCGTAATCTATAATCGATAAGACGTGCAGTACCTCTGGCAAAAGGGCTCTTCTGAATCCTACGAAATATGCCATTCGGTAAAGCCAAGGAAATTTTTCTCCGAGGCATTCCAGAGCTGCTCCGCAGAATGCTTCTACAAACGCATCTCTCAAAAACCAAGAACCAATCTTATTGCGATTCGAGTAAATTAATAACAAAAAGGATATTGAAGTCTCGGACTCAAATCCGTATTTTTCCTCGAATTCCCCTAGAATCGAAAGTACTATCGCTTCCGAGTTAGGGCAAATGCAGATGCAAGGTCCGGTTCGACCATAATAAACTACATTTATAAAATCGTGATCTTCTAATAAAGGTTTTAGCGATTTCGATCCGAAAGCTCTGCCCTCGAGTCGAATGAATTTGGAAAGCGGTTGACCTTCTTTCGAAATTGTTTGGCGTAAATTTCTTTGAATCCTGGCACCTTCCGTCTCCCTTACAAAGTTCTCGTTCATTAATGCCTTTGTGCCGATAGAGGTGGCCAAATTTAAGAAATCCACATCAACAGAAGGGAGCTTAGTGTCCGCAATTCTAGCCCATTCACCGTTCAGCATTCGGCTTCTTGCAGGCTCCGGCGAATCTACAATTTCGAGTAACTCAGCTTCTAAAAACTGATCCCTATGATGCTTTACCTCTTCCTCAAGCCATTGAGCTTGTTCCAAAACTCTTGGAAGAAAATGATGAACATAAAGTATTTTAACTCTTTCGAATAAACTTCCTATTTCCGTTTCTGGAACGTACACATAACCGAAATTTTTTGTTGCAACCAGGAATCCTTCTTCGTTTAAGAATGCATCGATTTGCTCTTCTGCTTCATCCGTCGCGTCTGATTTTAGCAACTCTTGGTACCGAATTCGGTTTAGGAAATTTGAAAGTGTCTGTCGAGCCGATATAGGTTTTTCATTCCAGGTCCCACTCGCAACTTTGGTCAGCAATTCTTCTAACTGCTTTACTTTTGCATTTTGAGATTCTAAAATATAATTACGCACAGCCCATGCGGATCTACGATGAATTTCGAGCAAGAGTGCACGAAAGTCTTCACGATCTCTTGAAGATGTACCCTTTGCAGTAATTACGTGAAATACCAGTTCACCGCCAGGCTTTTCTTTTTTGTACTTAATTCTCGGAACGAGCAAAATCAAACTTTCCCTCAAAAGGGAATGGATTCTGGAATAGAGCTTTCTATCCCATTCTTCTTCAGCGGATAAAGTAAGCAGTTTGCCGTCCGACAAACCCCCGATCGTAGAATTCGATTTTACCGAAGATAATAGTATCTCGGTGTCTGAATCAAAATACGAACGAGTCTGGGATACGGGATTCGGTTCGGTCCTCAATCTTGGATGTGTTTGGTGGGGCGGTGTAAACCCGGCGACTGTGTCAGTGTTAGTTGCCTTCATGTGTCTCTGATTCTAATACTTTTGACTTCGAAATCACACACTTTTTCGATAAGATAATAAAGAATCTTCGCGTACATCCCCGAAGTAATCCCAATAGACTACCGCTTAAGGCTTAATTTAGAATATTATAAATCTCTATGCTAGATGACGTGACATATGGATTCGGCACTATAGCATTTCAAGAACGGACTAAATTTGATCGAATCAAATTGACCGGCTTCGAGAACTCATAGATATTTTAGGATCTGAGCTTTCAAAATTCTTCATTTAACGATGAATATTAAAACTTTTTTCGGGAAATCCTGTCTGTCGTAAGAGCAGGTCGGTACATCTTTCTTTGGAAATTAAGGCCAACTCGATCGATTTATGGCTGTTTGCTAAAAAAGCGAACAATACCGTTTTACATCAGTTGTTAAACGTTTCAAAGGATGGGACTGGAACTATTCCGAAATAAGCCGAAACCATTCCTCGCGTCTAACATCTCGTTTCGGAAAACGATTGCTATCGAATCAATTCAGAATAAGTTTCGGTAAATTTATTTCCATGGAGTACTTTATGACTAAGTTAATTACAGCTTTAAGCCTTGGGCTTTTTGCGATCGGAATCGCTTTTACTTCTGCAAAGTTATTTGCTGGGACAAAATACAGCGTATTTTGTGCGGATAATAAGATTGAAGTGGATATGCGTGATTTGGATCAAATGAAGTCTGCGCGCGGATCTAATGTTTGCATTCTCAAGGAATTTGATTATTCTTCGGATGCTGATAATTACGCGCAATCAATTGGTGGGAAAGGAGCAGCTTGTTCCTGTAACTAATTTTCGATTAGTTTCTCCAAATCTTTTTGCTTCCCGAACAAAACCAATACATCATTCTGTTTGAGAATAAGATCGGGCTGCGGAATTCCGAGGACATCCTCGATCGCAGCTCCTTTTTTTAGCGCTTTCTTTGGTCTCTTTACTGTGACCAAATTCAAATTCCATTCTTCCCGAAATTTACACTGGGCTAAAGTTTTGCCTGACATCCCTTTGGGCAATATGATTTCGAGCATCCTAAAATCCTCACCGATTGCGGTGACTCCTTTGACTCCGGTATGACCTAGTTGCTCGGCCATAGAACGCGCGGCTTGTTCTTCGGGGTTAAATAGATTTTCAATCCCTAGCATCTTTAGAACTCTTTTATCGAGATCGTATTGATACCGAGCATAGATCGATTTTACATTCATTCTACGAAGTACATCTGCAGTAACGATCAGATTTTCAAAATTATCTCCGATCGCGATTACTACTGTGTCCATATCTTCCAAGCCATGTTCCCTGAGCTCAGATTCGTCGGTCGAATCTATCGTTACACAGTAAGTACATTCATCCTTAATTTTATCCACCTTGACTTCGTCCTGATCAACTGCCGTAACCTCGTGCCCGTCTTCGTGAAGCCTTTTTACTAATTCGATTCCAAAATCACCGAGTCCGATAACCGCTATTTTCTTTTTCTTCATGAATATCTCCGTTTAACCTACTACGACGTACTCTTCGGGATAGCGATAGTGTCTCGGTTTTCGCTTAGGAACAAATGCAATTAGTACAGTAAGAACTCCAACACGACCAACGAACATAATAACGCATAACAGTAGTTTTCCGAATATCCCAAACTGTGGAGTGAGCCCTCTAGACAATCCTACAGTCGCGTAAGCCGAAACGACTTCATAGCAAATATCCAAAAATGGCATGGACTTTTCAAATACTACCAGTCCGAATATACCTAAAAATATTACAAAAAGAGAAAGTATTATAGCCACTGACGCTCTTGCAAGTGAACTTTCCGCCAAGGTTCTTCCAAAAACATCCACTCTATTTTTCCCTACAAGATATTGATGAAACTGAAGAATAGCGACCGCTAATGTTGTAGTTTTAATTCCGCCACCCGTTGAATTGGGAGAAGCACCTACCCACATTAAGAACAGGCTTACAAAGATCATCGGCGTTCCCATTTTAGCGATATCCAATGTGTTGAATCCTGCCGTTCTAGTTGTGACCGAGTAGAAAAGCGAATGGAAAGCTTGCTTGTACCAAGGAAGTCCAGCCAGAGTCTCATTGCTTTCCAAAACCCAGTAGGAAACCGTTCCCCCAAATAAAAGCAAACCGGTTGTAATTAAGATGAGCTTTGCTCCTACCGTAAATCTTTCCGAATGGAGAGATCGTATCGAAGCAATTTTCTTGATCAGTTGGTTTACTGTAGGAAAACCTAATCCTCCAAAAACTATGAGCAGCATAATACTAGTGATAAACGCATAAGAATCTTTTAATAAATCCTCTGCCAAACCTTTTGGAAACAATGAAAAACCCGCGTTACAGAATGCACTGATTGAATGGAATAAGCTATAAAAAGCCAACCTGTCCAAGCTCAGTCCAGTCTGATTCGGAAAGCTCAAGAATAAAAGGAGGGCACCCGCCATTTCTATCCCGAATGTAAGAAAAGCTACTTGGCGCAGGATCGAGCCGACTCGACCGATTGTCTCCTCACTGAATAGATCTCGAATCAATAATTTTTGTGCTACGGAAACTTGACCTTGCAACACTAAAGAAAAGAAGACCGTCAAGGTCATGAGGCCCAACCCGCCTAACTGAATCAATACCAGCAAGATTGTCTGACCTGTTCCCGTGAGCTCGCGACCAACGTCGATCGTACTAAGCCCAGTGACACAAACAGCACTTACAGAAGTAAAAAGTAAATCTACAAAAGCAACAGGAACAACTTGGGCACGGGGCAAACAGAGAGCAGCAGTCCCTAATAAAATCAATGCCAAGAAACTCAAGGTCATGACCAGAGAAGGGGAAATCTTTCGTAAAGAAAATGTGGCCCTTCTTAGAAAATGCGCGATCCCTCCAAAAAGTAAAGTCAACTGACTCACGGATAAAAATAACAGAACCACATCATCCGTTCTGGCTTTCGATCCTGAAAGAAAAGATTCGATTTCTCTTTCAAAATAAAATTGTAATAGAACCAATAATACTACAACCGCTTCCACCTTGTGCTGAAAAAGATAGGCTCGATACGTATGCAAAGTGAACAGAAAGCCAGCGATCTCGTACGCGATCAGATACCAGACCACCGCTTTTGTGCTTTGCTTTAGAATATGAACCCACTCAAGTGGATAATAAAAACCGTAGATCAATATTAACAGTCCGAGTGATACGATTCCCGTAACCCCGAAGGCAACTCTCAAAATCGGTCGCAATCTTTGATCAAAAAAAAGACATATTTCAAGCCAAAAGTTTTTAACCATAGTTAGGCGGTCTTTAACTGGATGATCAGTAGGATTGGATGATTTCAAGAGTTCTGCCTAGAATGAAGCTCTCAAAATCTGTAATTCAAGTTTTGATTCACTTACTTGGGAAAATGAATCATATCGATATCCTGGAATTTGATGAATGACTCTGGACAATTTGTCCGGGCTAGTCGGATCCGGAACAGGAGCTTCCGGTTGATTTTCCAATTTCATTTTATCATAATCTCTTAAATCAACCCAAGCGTTCGCAAACGACAAAGAAAAGGCGGCGCCGAATATCCATAAACCGCCTTCAAATGTCTTCTGATATCCGTGCCCAGCCAGGCTAACCGTGCCGTAACTCAATGCGGCTGCTATCGGGAGAGTTAAGAAAAATATAATAGAGAATCTTCTGAATCGGGTTTCGGTATAAGGCTCTTCTTCCTTTCCGAACTCGTCCATTTTCCTTTTTCTCTCTTGAGCCTTGGCTGCCCTTGATTGAATCAGGTTCGTATTCACTTCTCCCGTAATCGGGTTGAACAGCTCTTCGTCTCCTCGATTTTGAACCGGATTTACAGTTCTGCGAACTCCTTGTGCAGAACCAGGTAGCGGCAAAGGATTTGAAAATGGAATTTGTGCATTCTTCGGAGTCACCAAACTAGGTTTCTCGAATTTTGGAGGGAGGCTGTAATCTTTGAAGCCGCCTTCCGCACCGTCTTCTTTATAGTTTCTTAAATTATAATCGTAAGGGTCAGAAAAATCGCTCTGTACCTGAGCAAAAGTTGGTCTCGAGATCAATACGAGGCAGACCAAAAATCCCGAAAGAAATTTTATAATTCTCTTCCATCCTGCCCGACTCACAGAGTTGAATGCTTTTTTATCAATGACTTTCAAATTCATGAATATACCGAGTCATTATCTATCTGAATTAGATTCTTACTGCCGCGCTCTTCCACTGAGTATCTCAGATGTGTATTGAAATGAATCCTTTCTAATTTCCTCTAAAAATTCAGGGGAAACACCGATGGTTTCTGCCTTATTATATTCGTTTTTCATACTCGTCCCGAAAATGCCTGGATCATCTGTCGATATCGTCATCCTCATGCCCTTTTGAAAAAACCGGAGCAAGGGATGGTGGCCAATATCTTTTACCATTCCTATGTATTCATTTGAACTCGGACAAGATTCAATTACTGCTTTTTGATCCAAAATCGAATCCATACAGTAATTTTGAAATCCTTTTGATATGAGCAACGATTCTTCGTCCTGATAAAGTTCTACTTTTTCTTTATGTCGGATTGAATCTATTTCAAGACCGATCTTTTCCCTAGTCTGTAATTCGCAATAATCGGAGATTTCGTCCCGCCTTTCATACAAGAATTCCAGAGTATCTCTAAGCTCTTGCGCGGACTCAACGATCGTCTGTCCCAAAAAGGACATAGGCTCTATTCCTAACGCTATCGCGTGACCCAAACGGTGTGCTCCAAATTCTGCGCTTTGCAATATCCACCTGCTTGCCGAAACCAAACTCTTATCTTGAAAGGATTCTCCTACATGGTATAAGACCGCAAGCGCTGTCGAACTCTCTGCAAGGTTGTCTCTGTTCACCAGCTCCAAAAATTCTTTCTTATCTTTTGGTGGAAATCCTTCTTCTATATAACAAAAATCCAATCCGACTAAGTATTCTTTGATCAAGGAAGATTTTTCCATAATGCTTTTGACTACTTCATATTCCCGAAAAACATCACCGTCTCTGTGTAAAGAGATAACGAGTCTTCCTCGAGCCTTTTCTTTCAAAGTAGATTCTGCTTTTTGAAGTCCTTCGCAAGCCGCTAAAGTTTTTTCATAAATACCTTCGTAAGTTTCTTTCTCAGAGTACATGATTCTGTATTCTCCAAAAGTAACTCCGTCTTCGTACTGATCCAAAACTACTCTTTCAGAAATGAATCGAATCTCTTGAGGATTGAACTGCGAAAGTGCAATGATTAAATTAAACTTCGCCTGAAACTCTAAGAAAGGACCTGAATGATTGAACAGATATAAATCACGAAACGCTTTCGAGTCTTGAAAATCCGAAAAGAAAGTTTCCGGTCTTATTTTTCTTCCGTACAACTGTTCATACGGAATCGTAAAGATTTCCCATCTAGGAGAAGGATTTGATCTTCCGATCTCCCAAAGTAATTCGGGTCGAATACTTCCATATAAATGATTGTGTAAGTCTGCAAAACCTGAAGTAAAATCTTTCATACTTGCCGATCTAAATGCCATCCTAGCAGCCGATCCTAGTGGATAAATCGTTTTTCCGGAAAAAAGGCTGGTGACTCCAAGCTTGGTTGCAAAGTTTGAATTTGATTGGAAGCAATTATTAAGAGAATCAAGCGGAACTATAAAGCTTCTTCCCTGAATAAGTCAATCCTTGGCTTAGCCATACCCGTTGTATTATCCATGGTAAGTCAGACTATTGTCTGGTCGACTGATTCAATTATGGTCAGTTACTTAGGCAAATCAGCTCTCGCAGCAATCGGAATCGGAGGGATCAGCTACTATACTTTAGTAGCTTTCCTAATCGGGTTTTCCATCGGAGTACAGATCATCGTTGCGAGAAGATTCGGAGAGGGCAAGGTCTCCGAAATCGGCAAAATCGGAATCACAACACTTTATCTTTCCGTTTTACTCGGATCTCTTATTAGTTTCTCAGGTTTCTTGTTTTGCGAACCTCTAGTAAAATTAATAAGCAACGACAAGACTGTAAACGAATTAGCCGAGACCTACCTGCGATATCGCTTTATTGGGAGCGCGTTTTATTTTATAGGATTTTGTTTTCGCGGCTTCATGGATGGACTCGGAATTACTTCCGCAGGATTCGTGTCCATGGTGGCAACTACTTTGTCAAACATCCTCTTAAACTGGATATTCATCTACGGAAATTTAGGGTCGTCGGAAATGGGACTCGCGGGTGCTGGCTTAGCTTCTTCTTTGGCAGGCTTAGTAGGCTTATTAGTATTTCCTGTTTATCTAATTTTCTATAAGGCTGACCGTTATTTTAAAAATATCGGATTCTTACCTACGATAGAGCACGCAAGGGAAATCTTCAGAGTTGGAGTTCCTCCAGGATTGGAAGGTGGAATGGAGAATATCGCCTTCATGATTTTCTTTAAGTTCCAAGGAATGGTGTCTACGGTTTCGGTAGCAGCTTCGAATATCTTATTTTCTACACTCAGTATGTCCTTTTTGCCTGGATATGCATTCGGAGTAGCGGCGACTACACTGCTGGGTCAAGCAATGGGAGCAGGAAAGTTCAGATTAGCCTACCATGGAACTTTTCGGTCAGCCTTATTTTGCGCACATGTAATGGGACTGCTCGGACTTTGCTTTATCCTATTCGGAAAATCCATCTTGAAGATCTATACTCAGGACCCTGAAATATTAGAAGAATGTTATCCGGCTTTGTTGCTACTAGGGACGATTCAAATCGGAGATGCGTACCACTTGGTTTTCGCAGCTGCTTTGCGAGGTGCGGGATTTCAAATGTATGTGTTTAAAACTTATTTAGTAGTATCTTATTTTGTTATGCTGCCCTTGGCCTATGTTTTTGGAATTGTTTTGGGCATAGGATCAATGGGCATTTGGGCTGCCTTATTCCTTTGGATCCTGATTATCTCGCTTGTCTTCGTATTCGAATTTCGCCGCAAAAAATGGGTCAAAGGGACGGTATAGAAGCCTGCTAGGTTCCTAAACTTCCTTGCCTCTCTCGGTCTCTTAATGTTTTTGGTATCAGAATGAAAAAAGCGCTGATCACCGGGATCACTGGCCAAGACGGATCCTATCTAACAGAATACCTCCTAGAAAAAGGATACGAAGTTCACGGCATCGTTCGCAGGGCCAGCTTGTTCAATAGAAGCAGGATCGAACATATCAGAGGAAATGCAAAATTATTCTTACACTACGGAGATCTTACCGATTCTTCTAACTTAAATAGAATCCTGGAAAAAGTTCAGCCTACCGAAATCTATAATTTAGCAGCGCAATCTCACGTAGGAGTTTCCTTCGAAGTCCCTGAATACACTGCGGAAGTTGACGCAGTAGGAACTCTGAGAATTCTAGATGCGATCAAACAAACAAGTCTGACTTCTAGATTCTACCAAGCTTCCACATCAGAATTGTACGGAAAAGTTCAGTCTATTCCACAGACAGAAAAAACTCCATTCTATCCTCGTTCACCTTATGCAGTCGCAAAATTATATTCTTACTGGGCAGTAGTAAACTATAGAGAAGCATTCGGTTTGCACGCATCAAACGGAATCTTATTCAATCACGAATCTCCCAGAAGAGGAGAAGGATTCGTCACGAGGAAAATTACTCTTGGAATCGCAGGATTGATGTCCGGGAAGACCGGTCCGATCCAACTCGGAAACCTCGAGGCAAAACGCGACTGGGGCTATGCTCCTGATTATGTAGAAATGATGTGGATGATGCTTCAACAACCTGAGCCGGACGATTACGTAGTTGCTACGAATGAAATGCATACCGTAAAGGAATTTGTTGAAGAAGCATTCAAGCACCTAGACATCCAAGTAGATTGGCGCGGTTCCGGAGATTCCGAAAAAGGATTCAGCAAAAAGGACGGAAAGCTACTTGTAGAAGTCAATCCTAAGTTTTACCGCCCTTCTGAAGTGGAATTGTTAATCGGTGATCCTCAGAAAGCAAGAGAGAAACTAGGCTGGGAGCCCAAGGTCAAGTTCAAAGAACTCGTCGAAATTATGATCAAAGCCGATTGCAAACTTTTCGAAGTCCATATCTGATCTTTCCACTGTGTTTCCCAGCGGAAAGATCTATTAGAAAAACTTAAATAAACTTCGGCCTGCGCTGCTCCGTAAATGCAGTCATTGCTTCCATCAGATTTGCCTGGATCGTTACATTGGAAAAATTTTCAGACAGAATCTTAGCGTGAAAATCTATACTTTTCACGATATCGTGATGTAGAGACAATTTTGTTTTCATGAACGCAGAAATCGGAATTCTAGTAATAGTTTCCAATTTCTTCACGGTGATTTTACGGAGTTCCTCTTTGGTTGTCGAGATTTCATGAATAAATCCGATCTGCTTTGCTTCGTCTGCCTTATAGATTCCGCCGTAAATCATATCGTTGATAAAAGCTGGTGAAACGGAAAGCTTGATCTTTTCAATAAAAATTCCTGGCAAAGGCAATCCGAAAAAAACCTCCGTAAAAGAGAGCCTGCCTTTCTGATTTAACATATGCCGAAAATCGCAAGCCAGAGCAAGTACTGCTCCTCCACCCATCGCATACCCGCCGATCTCCGCAACCAGAGGTTTATAAAACTGCATCAGGTAACTAAAGAACTTAACGATTTCTCCCATTTCCTCCGCTAAATCCTCTTTCGGAGTTTTTGCAACCTGAGAGGCATCTACCCCGTTACTAAAAAACTTTTCATTCTCAGAGCCTAATATCACTGCTTTTACGGAGTTATCATTCTTCAGTTCTTCCATGATGGCTCTAAACTCGAGAAGACTACTACGTGTCAGAGAGTTTTGTTCATTTGTCTGAATCAGTATGGATTCTACACGACTGCCTTTAATATCTAATGTTTCTCTTTTGAAATTCATCAGCAAATCCTCATCTATTTACAGTTCTAGGAGGTTGGCTATATCGGGTCAGCAGATTTTTTTAGTGGATAGGAATACTTAAACGCAAATTTCCCTTTTTCCATTTTGAATCGGTTTGACGGAAAAACAAAATAGACTCAGAATGAACGTCTGTTTACCATTCTTCATCGCCATTACTTATGCTCGCCCAAAGGTACCACGAAAAGATCGTTTTATAAGGAGAATAGAGATTTGCGTGATTGATGATTTCTTTTTTCGAATTTCGATCTATGCCATAATGGATTTCAACTGCTTTGCGAAGAACTAAATCGTTTAACGAAAAGTGATCCCATCGATCCAAAGCGAACATGAGCACCATCTCCGCGGTCCACGGTCCGATTCCTTTAATCTTGCAAAGTTCTTCAATTACATTCTCGTCATCCAATTTTCTCAGCTTCGAATCCGTGATCGTCTTTTCCGAATATGCAATTCCGATCCGATGTAAGGTTTGAGCTTTTGCGTTGGACATTCCAGCAGAGCGAAGTTCTTCGTGAGATAAATTCACCAGATTTTCCGGTGTAGGAAATTTGTTTCTAGAACCGAAGCGATCGATTAACTTTTTCTGCATACTAGCAGCCGCTTTCGTAGAGAGCTGCTGTCCGACTACCGATTTCACTAAAACATGGTAAGGCGAACCGATCGGTTTAAGCGTGCACGGTCCTACTTTTTGAATCAGCTTTTTTAATACAGGGTCTTTTTTTCCAAGCCACTGGACTGCTTTCCGCAGTCGGGCATCCCTATCCATTGGAAAAGTTACGCCCTCTTCTTGAGCTTTTGATCGATTTGGGATTTTTTACGATACGCTTGGACTAGTTTTTCTAGCTCGAGTAAGTCAATACAGGAAAGCTTTCCTTGGTCCAGTTTGATGAATTTGTTTTTCGTAATTAAATCTAAAACTAAATTCTCATCCTTTGGATAAGCGAGTCCAACCATTTTCAAAAGATCTTTGGTTCCGATCTCGAAGTTGTAGGAAGCCTTCGCTACAACCCTGACCCTATTTTTTTCTGCCAATGTCAAGAGAGTATCGGCGACTCTACCTTGCGGATCCGTGATCAACAAGTTGGCGAGCTGTTTATATGCAGTCCAAATTCTTTCAGAAAGAAGAGTAATCAATCTGGTGGCAAGTTGCGGTTGAGCCTTGACCATTCCTTCAAAGTTTGCCTTATTGATTGCGAGCAATTGTATATCTCCCCATGCAATCGCTGAAGCAGATCTTGGCTTATTATCTAGCAAAGCCATTTCGCCAAAAATGTCACCGCTTTGCAGAACCGCCAAAAGGACTTCATTAGAATCTACAATCTTAGTGATCTTAACTTTTCCGTTTTGAATGATGTACAATTCTCTACCAGGTTCGTGCTCGCAGAAAATCATTTCATTGTCGCTATAAGATCGATTGAACTTTGTATAATCAATCGGAGCGGCCGCAACCGGCTGGTTCATCGTTTGAAGTTTCAGTTTTGCCTGAGTCGCGTACTGTCCATTCGGAAGATATTGCAAATACTGTTGGAATGCATAAGCAGCGTGTAGATTATTTTTTTGATTAAAGTAATATTCTCCGATCGCAAAGAGTTGGTTTGGATCCTCTTCTACCGCAGATCGAAACGACAATCTTGTAATCGTAGAATCAAATTGTCGGAGCTTCATAGAGAAGTACCGAATGATTTTCATTGCGACCGGTGTATTCTTTTGGATTAGAGTACCAAACTGATCATAGCTGACTTGGATAAGAGAAACATCGGTCAGTGCGATTGCAGATTCGATTTGCGCGTGCTGACTCATTGCTGCGACAACACCGAAGAAATCTCCGGGTCCCAAAAGTTGGTTAGGATCCTCTCCTACTACTTGGTTTTCGCGAGCAACGCGCACCTTGCCCTGTCGGATAATAAAGAAGTTATGAGCTTCCTTTTTTCCTTCTACAATGACATACGACCCTTTCGGGAAGTTCACGATTTGAAAGAAGCCGTTGGACATACTTTACCAGTGATTAAAAAATTCCGCCGTCGGAGTTCAACTATAAACTAGTATCGGCTGGAGAACGCAATTTTTGGATTTAAATACGCTTCTTTCTGCTAGTTTTGGCGACAAGGTTCCGCCTCCGGGGAATTTTCGGTGTTTTCCGAGAGAACCTCTAAACCGGAAAACTCTAAAGCCGCCTTTTCGGCCATTCCTCTCGAGTAAGATTGTCTACAAATCGAAGAAAACACTTCTTTCGCTTGAGCAGTTTCTCCCATCCTGACAAGTAACCGCCCTGCTTCCAAGTAGGATTCGAGTCCGAATTCCCCCGTTGGCTCCATTTTGTAAAGGTCCAGACTGACTTCTAACGCTTTTTCCGGCCGGTCTAGCTTCAAAAAGCATTCTCTTAGCATTCTCAGGACTTTGGTCCTGTCTGAACTGGTTGGATACAGGACTAAAAAGCTACGGAGCTCTTCGACCGCTTTATAATACCTACGGTCTCGGAAAGACTCTTCGGCGATCCTCATCAGGATATCCGAGGATTGGATTCCATTTTTCGCCGGTTTTGCGTTTTTATCCGAACTCTGGGGGTAAATTCCCAGAGAGGTTATCAAAAGGAAGGAAGATAGGAGGAGAACGATCCGATTTGTTTTTAGGTAGAAATAAAATCCGGAAAACAAGGCTGCCTACGATAGAGAAAAACTCTATCCTAATTATCCGCAGTTTTCCGGATTTTATGAATCACTTTTTTTTATCTATTTTTTTCCTGTGAAACTCACAGAGTCGATATAGCCTTCCAGTGGAAGGGTTCTTTTTAGCAACTTTGGTACCGCATACGATACAAAGTCCTTCTTTTCTTCTCCTTTGGTAGAGAAGCTGTACTCTTTCAGCTCCTGAAAGATTGTACTTACTGACCTGAATCCGGAACCCCTTATAAAGGTAGTTCCCAATCGCTTCGACGGACTGGGTTTTGACTCCGGTGATGATTTTCTCTAAATCATCATTGGTAACTTTCTTTGGCTTCATAAATCTTAATGGACGTAACAACGATTATATTCTTACAAAATAGTTAAAGTGTTTTTAAGTTTCCGCATAACATAACGTTGTTTTTTTGCGATTATTATTCGTTTACGCCTGTTAGATTCTTATTCTTTTTCCATTGATTCAAATTCAGTTATATAGAATCGGATAGCACCGAATAACGCATCTTTGACGCTCGAAAAGGCATCAATTCAGCGTTTGGCGGAAATTACCCACAAATATGGAAATTTCTTTCCATGGATTCGCCACATAACAGCGAATGAACGCTTGTCCTCAAATTTCAAAGTACTTAAGGAACAGATCGTTCCTAAGATCATGGCCGGAATTTCTGATCCGATTTGTTTAGCGAACGATATAAATCAAAATCTGTAGCATGGGAGGGCATATAAATTAACATAGATCAAGTGTCAGAAAAAGCTATGGGCGAATTTTTAAGTGTTTTCCAGTCTTATCTTATGGGGGAAGTTTCCCTAAAATCGATCTTTCGAAACGAGGTTTTCTACATGGATCATTCCCCTATATTGAGGTCTTATTCTGCAACCTGGGGATGTATTTTCATAGTTTTCCTAATTCTGTTTAGTTACGGCTGCAAACAATCACCTAAAGAAAGCGCCTTAGAAATTTTACAAAAGCAATCCATCCCAGAACCGGAAAGAATCCGCGAGGCCGCCGAGGCGCTGTTTGGCGAAAGGCTTAAGGACATGGAGGTTGTTCCGGGATCTGACTCTTCCAAATACGAAATCTATCTGGCGTTTGGTGGAACTTCTGCTCTTACTTTCTTGGAATCAGACCAATACGCTGCAAGAATGAGACTGGAGCTAGCCTTACAAACATTCAGATTTTTGCAAGTCCTCGAAGGATATCCGATCGGCAAGTTTCGAATGAGTTTAGTAAAACCTTACTTTGTCAAAAACTCAGAAGAAGACAGAGGCGTAGAAGAATTCGAGGTGTTCCGATTTAGGGCAGACGGAGAACAGCTGAGAGCTTTGCCTGGTTTTAAAGATGTGGATGCTTTTTCTGCAGATCGATACGACGCACCTAAGCCAGAGGTGATCAACGTTTTGTTCAAGATCGTCCAAAATTGGCAGGTAGAACTGGATCTGTTTCCTAGAGTTCAAGTCAAGTAAGCAGCTTACTCATTCTTTCCGGAAAATTAGTAAATATTCCATCCACTCCGGCGAGTAGCCCAGAGCGAATTTCCTCTTCTGAATTCAAAGTATAACTTAAGACCAAGAATCCTTCCTGGTGTATAGAAGATACAATTTCAGAAGTTAAAGAAACAAATGGGAGATTGATACTTACCGCATTCAAGCGGAAGGCGATATCCAAGGCTTCCTCCCAAGGAGTATTGTCTCCTACGAGTATCCCAATCTTGGCATCTGTACATAATTCCCGGATCTTAGCTAGAGAATCCCAGGAAAACGAAGAAAACAAAGTTCTCTGCAATAGCTTTTTGTCTTCGGCATATCGAATCACTTTTGCTTCGATAGAATCTTTTTTAACCCCCGGTTCGTACGCCGAGGATTTGATTTCTACATTTAGGCCTGAGCTCGAATTCGCAACAAGGTCCCAGACTTCCCAAAGAGTAGGAACTCCTTCACCGGTAAATTTCGAATCCTTCCAGGTTCCTGCTTCGGCTTTTGCAAGCTCTGCACAGTTAAAATCCGAAGCCATTCCTTTTAGGTTGGTGGTTCGGTCCAAAGTATCATCGTGCAGCACGATTACTTCTCGGTCTTTAGAAAGCGAAATATCCAATTCGATCCAATTTGCGTTTGCCTCGATTGCTTTCTTGAAAGCTAAAATTGTATTTTCTGGGTACAAACCGCTATAACCGCGATGGGCAATGACCCAAGGTTTTTTTATTTCAAAAGGATTCTGTGATTTCATGTAGGTTCAGATTTTATTTCAGAAAACTGTAATTTATAAGAATTCAAAATGCGATTCCGATTACTATATTCAAACCGAAGCTACTCCCCGGCTTTGTTTCGTAGTTTTTCAAAGAATAAATTCTATAGTAAAGATCGTTCAGATCAGCGACTCGGTTGGAATATCCTAGATCAGAAACTTGATAGGAATTTTTATACGGGAAATACCAACTCCAAACTCCTTCCCAACCCCAAAAAAATCGGCTCTCTGTTTGAAATCGTAAACCAAGTCCGAATCCTGCAAAGGTTTGAGGTCCCCAGGTTACCGAGCTCCTTTCCCATCTGTAGGTGCTACCTGCACTTTCCCAAAATATGGAACTCGCCTCTCGCCTCATGTGTTCTCTTCCCAACCAAAAGGATACAAAAAAGGGAGAATCGTACAGATACCTCTGAAGATAAAGGGCCCCACCCCAGGTTTTTCTTTCGTAATTTCGAATTCTTCCGTAAAATGTATTCGCAGGAAAGGCGACCGAATAAGCAACATCTGAATCGAATCTGTTTACATAAGCATTTTGGTAGCCGGTCATTCCGACAGCCCAGTCTCTATTGATTATAAATGTGTAATCTACGGAGAAATATCTTTCGTATCCAAAGCCTCCGAGTTGATTCCGAAATTTTTCCCGTATATCACCCTGACTTAGTTCCTTCTTTTGTGAAGAAGCGTCCGATTTTTCGGCTAGGCCAGTTTTTTCGGATTTTTTTTCCTCCGAATTTACGGAAGGTATTGGGCCGGAATTTTCCTGGGCGAGAAGAGCATCATCGAAAACCAAAAGAGAGGTAAGAAAAATGGAAAGGATGAAAATCAGATCCCTTTTCTTGTTACGTTCGGGACACATAAACTAGGATGAGAATCCCGAATTTCAGAAATGTCAAGCAGGGCTTTTTAGGAGTGGGCGGGAGAATTCCCCCCGCCTTAAAAGAGAATTAAGCTTTGGTTGCGGTTTTTCCAGCAGCAGTGGTTTTGATTGTTTCAGCTACTTCAGCTAGTTTTGCTTTAACAGCTTCTAACTGGCCTTCTGGAACGCGTTTTTTGATTTCTTCAGAAATTTGATTGTACTTTTCTACAATCTTTCCGCGAGTTTCTTCGTAGTTTTTGCCAGCTACAGTAGAAACTTCTTTGATTTCGTTTAACAGTTTGTCTACTGACTCACGAATTTTTACAGAAGCTTCTGAATTGTCTGCTGCGCCTTTTGCGACGAGCTCGCCATAGGTTTTTTCCAATTCTACTTTGGCTTTTTCCAAACCTTCTTGGCCAGATTTGAAGATTCCAATACCAGCATTGAGGATGTCCAACAGTTGCTTTTCCATTTTTTTCTCCTTTCGGGAATGAGCTATTTAGTGCGATGCACAAACCAGTTTTAATGCGGCGCACAAAATCCGTCAACATGCTTTTGATTTTTTTCCGCAAATGAGGAGTTTTTTTACCTGTGGACTGGCCGGAATTCGTTTGCTAGAATCCGCTTTCGGTGTTAAAAAATACCGCTTCCAGCTACCCTTCTTGCTTACCACCTGAAAAGGCCGACTGGTCCCATTTCCTCAAAAAGGAGGATGTTCTATGGTAAAAGTTATTTTCTATTCTCTTTTGTTCCTCGCGGTCGGTTCAGCCCAGGCAAGCACACTTTCCGAGTTCAAGCAATTGCTGGAAAAATACTCATTATCTCTGGAAGAGGACAAAGAGTATTCCGAAATAAAGTTGGAAGAAGGATCCAAGTTAAAGTCGGACTTCACTTTGAGGCATATATCAAAAAAGCTTGAAATACGGTATATCATTCAACCCGTAGTTCCTGAGTTAGAGAGCAAGTTACCCGGACTCTATATTCTACAGGCGCAGAATATTGCGATGATCATTTGCCAATGCAAAGACCGAATTATCGGTTTACCGTTTTCTAGAGAATCCATTAAATCCGAATTCGGTGCAGATTGGGGTGCAACCTTGCATGTTGCATCGGCAACTGAGTTCAGCAAAGACTACGCATTTGCGATCGTAATCGCTTTATATAGAAAAGGTAAGGCGAACGCTTATACTATATTTTTGTTCGATGATTTTATCGAGATTCGCGAAGAGCTTAAAAAAGCTTTGTATCACTTAAAGTTCAAAGGTGAAATCAAAGGAGCATATTCCGCCTAACATACTCAAATCGAGGAAGCTATTTTCCCAAGAGTTGCGATCGAGCTTTTCACTCTTGGTCCGAAAGAGATTCCTGCGTTAATCCTAAAGCATTCCTTGTATTTCCCGGAAAGTGAGAACAGATAACCGGGAACGATACTGATTTTTTTCTTTAAAGCAAGATATCTTAGATCTCTCGAATCTTTTCCGGGCGACAACTCTACCCAGAGAAGAAATCCTCCTTTCGGCAATGTGATATTCGTACCAGAAGGAAAATATTCTCGAATCGCATCCGCATAGGACAAAATAGAATTTCCGATCTTCCGCCTAAATTCTCTTAGGTGCCTTTCAAAGGCAAGAGACCCCAAGAAATTTGCCGCTGCAAGCTGAGTCAAATTAGGAAGAGAAAGTGCCGAAGTTGTTCTCCGATTCGATGCTGCATCCACATTACGTTTATCAGTTATCATCCAGCCTATCCTTAGACCTGGATCAAGAATTTTGGATAAAGAAGAAACTTGGGTCACAACCTCCTCTTGGTCCAGTGAAAGTAAAGAAGGAGGCCTCGGTCCTGGCAAATGGGAGCATTCTCCATAAATATCATCTTCGATAATTCGTACTCCGTACTTTGCCGAAATTCTGATGAGCTCCTTCTTTGCCTCTACCGGAAGCAGACTTCCGGTCGGATTAGAGAATGTGGGAACAGTCACCAAAAACTTTGGCGCGTCCTTTTTTAAAACCGATTCATAAGAATCTATATCTAACCCAAACTTTGGATCCGTAGGTATCTCGATCGCCTGTAATTTCAAATCGATAAGTATTTGGTACAGTATAAAATGTAAGGGAGATTCTACGGCGATCTTATCTCCCGGACGCGTAGCTTGTGCAAGTGCGGTGTATGCGGCCTCAGTACAGCCTAAAGTAATGTATACCTGTTCGGGCGTAATTCGATTGGATTTGCCAGATGCTCTCAAAGCGATTTTACTTCTAAGCTCGAAGTCTCCTTTCGGATCCGAATAATTGTGGGCAAGAGGGTTCTTTAAAACTTCTTTATATGATTTTTCCAAAGCTGCCAAAGGCAAAAAATTAGAGTCAGGAATTGCTGCACCGAATGAAATTATATTAGGATCCGTCAGTTCGGAAATTAAGCTATTCATTTCATCGGGAAGACTTGGTTTGGAAACCCGAATCGGTTTTGCTACCTTTGCGCGTACTTCGTTTTCAACCCTAGGCAGAACAAAGAACCCGGATCTTTCTCTTCCGCTAATATATCCTCTCTCTTGCAAGATTCCGAATGCCTCTACTACTGTAGATAAATTGCACTCTTCCTTTTCGCAAATCCGACGCAAGGAAGGTAGCTTGGTGCCTACGGGAAATTCGCCGCCTTCTATTCTCTTTATTAAATAATATGCTATTTTAGAATATTTAGTTTCGAATTGATCTGTATCGCTCATAATATGAATTTCTGTATCTGTATTGCTCTTATGATTTCGGATATAACATATCCTCAGAATGGTTCAAGGAAATAACGAATCTAAAAGCTTAAACGACTTGATCCAAATTTCAAGCCGAGCACAAAGAACCAGATCCTCTGCTATTCGGGAAATCTTAAGTGTCATAGATGCTCCTGGTATGCTTTCCTTTGCAGGCGGACTTCCCGACGAATCTTTATTTCCAATCGATGGTTTTCGAAAGTCATATGAAAGAGCGATCGAAATTCTCGGACCCAAATTATTCCAATACTCTTCGACTCAAGGGTGCTATTCCCTTCGATCTTGGATCCATGAGAGATATTATTCCGAATCGGATGACTCAGCTCCCGATCAGATAATTATTACAAGCGGATCGCAACAGGCTTTAGATCTGCTTTCAAAATTCTTCATTAATGAGGGAGATACGATTTTCGTAGAAAGACCGAGCTATTTGGGAGCCTTGCAAGTTTTTTCCTCATACGGAGGCCGCGCTTTGAGTATTCGGTGTGATTCCGAAGGACCAGGCATAGATGACTTGAAACAAGCAATCCTTAAGTTTGGTCGTCCAAAGTTCTTTTACGGAATTCCGGATAACCAAAACCCGACAAGTAGATCCTACTCGACCAATCGTAGAAAGTCTATTTCTGAACTGTTGGAATATTATAATATTCCAATCATTGAAGATACTGCTTATTATGAGCTCGATTTCCTCCCCGAAAAAAACACTTCTGGCGAAAGAGGAAAGCCTTCGTTTGCAAAACTTTTGCCAAATCACTCATTTTCGATTGGCACATTTTCTAAAACTCTTTCTCCAGGATTGCGAATGGGCTGGCTTCGTGCGCCTAAAGAGTGGATCTCTCGTTTGATTTCTCTCAAGCAATCCATGGATTTGCATTCCGCGGTTTTGAATCAGGAAATTGTGAATCAGTTTCTTCGCTCTGGAGAATTCGAAACTCATTTAGAAAAATTGAAAGCAACGTATTCTTATAAAGCGTCTATTACGAGCGACAACCTCTACAAGTATTTTGGAGAAGATATTCGGTTTGAGGCACCAACAGGTGGTATGTTTTTTTGGTTAGAGTTTCCAGATAAAACGGATACTTCTGTTTTATTTGATTACGCCCTCAAAGAAAATGTTGCCTTTGTTCCGGGCTGTCACTTTTATTCCGAAAACCCAGAGCATCATTTTGCTCGCTGGAATTTATCGCATTCTGGAATCAATGACTTAGAAGAGGGAGTTGGAAGACTACACAGAGCATGGAAATCAGCTCGAATCGGTACTTGATGAAAAAAGAATAAAGAGGGGAAAAATTGTCGGCGGGAGAATACCCGCCGATCCTGGAGTCAAACAAACGGCAATTAGTTTGCAGTAGCTGATTTTTGCGAAGGAACTGCTTTTTTCACAGTTTCCGCAACTTCAGTTAATTTAGCTTTGAAAGCTTCGATTTGCTCTGGTGGAACAATCTTTTTTACTTCTTCAGTAACTTTGTTATATTGTTCTACGATCTTAACGCGGGCATCTTCATAGCTCTTTCCGGCCGCGGTGGAAAGTTCTTTTGCTTCATTCAAGAGTTTATCTACGAACTCACGAACGCGAACTGAAGCTTCTGAATTGTCAGCTGCTCCTTTTGCGGCAAGCTCCTGAAAAGATTTGTTGAACTCAGCTTTAGCTTTTTCCAGTCCTTCTTGACCGGTCTTGAGTACTCCGAGACCTGCATTTAGGATGTCTAGAATTTGTTTTTCCATTTGGGTTTCTCCGTGGTTAGATCGTTGTGCGACGCACAATCCATGTTTATTGCGCCGCACAATTCTTGTCAAGAAAATATAGAAAAAAAGCAAAGGAAAGCTGTAGGAACTCCTAATTAGTAAAAAACTGAGGGAAGCACAATATTATTGCGACATAATGTACAAAACTCTTATGACATTCTGACAATTATCATATTTGTATTCTGTTTGAGCTATAGTATGATTTCAGCATAGTTCAGGAGGCAATTGATGAGCTCAAATGTGGGAAACCTAGATCGAATTCTAAGAATTCTTGGCGGAATTCTGATTATCGGTTGGGGAATTTACGCGCAGAACTGGGTAGGGGTTTTAGGAATCGTTCCGCTTTCCACTGGCTTGGCGGGTTGGTGTCCTGTTTATTCACTCCTAGGACTAAATACCTGTTCTGGAAACGAATCCTAGCCTGAGTTTGAAGTGTACGAGGGCAGCTACGAGATTGGAGAAAATTCTCAGATTAGCGACCGGGCACCGAAGAAAATTCAATTCTCTTAGCAGAGTGTTTTAATAAACGAATACTAGCTCTCGTAGCTTGCTGCAATCCCTCATAAAGTAGCAGGCTCTTTTTAGCGATTGCAAGTTGCTCGTTCTTTTTCTCTTCGAGTGAAAGAGAAGTTTCGTATCCTTCCGTGATTGTAAGAATGACTCTTTGCAAGCTTAATCCAAGATACTCTGTAAGTCCTTTTTTTGCTGTAACTACTTCATCGATTTTGGAAAGTTCCCTTAGCGAATTTTGAATTTTCAGTCGATCCTTTCCTCCTTCGGAAATTAAGTCATATACCTCGCCAGATAAATTGACTCCGGTTTCGATCGAAGAAAGAAATTCTTTGAGCTCTATTTCTAATTTACGAATGTCTTGAATAAGACTTTGGAGATCCAGGTCTCTGTTTGGCGTAGAAAAAGAACTGATCTTTTCTTTTACCTTGGATGCAAAACTTGTATCCGCTGGATTTCGTTTATAGTATTCCGAAATCTTTTCGGTAGAAATTCCTTCGAGGATCACTCCGTTTCTACTCAAATTGATCCAGGGACAAGTCTTCGGATGTTCTTCAAACCATTTCTTAAAAATAAGTAGCTTTTCGTTTGTCCTCAGTTTTTCGCCTTGAATAGAAGGAACCCATTTAGGAGGCAATGCAGTCATTTGCTTATAATTGTGATGCTCTCTTCGGAACTTTCTGGATTCTAGATGGTTTAGTCTTTCCTCCAGTACTGCTCCCTTGCAGTGCGCCAGATTTCCAGGAAAGGATAAGTCCTGTCCGATCAATAAAACTGATCGCGCTACCATTTTCTCGGCAAGGCTTGCTGCGTTTGTAGAGACAGATCCTCCAAAATCGACCTTCCCCAGATCACCTAACCATCGTTCTTCGATCAGTTTGATCCAAGGAAATGGAGAAGAGGATACAAAGCCGCCTAATTGGACGGAAGGAAGCCTCATGGAATGATAGGAAGTAGTGGGATCGAAAACGAATCTAGCGTTTCCTGAATATTCCTCCAGATATTTCGAATTCAAAGGCTGAGGATCCACACTAAAGACCAAATCCGGATCGATTCCGAATTTTTGTAAAACAGCCAGAGATGTATCGACTGCAATCAGTACAAAACGATCTCGGTAAGAACGCAATTCTTCCAAAGATTCGGACAAAGAAGGTCCGGCACCGCAAACTACTATATCTACTTTTCCGGCACAAAGCCCGAACAAAGAACGAAGCGGTTCCAATTGAACCATTTCAGGTAAATTGAGCAGAAAATTCTTGGTCCAGACTTTCTCAAACCTGGTGAGAGTCGCCGTATTTACATCCTTCTTATGAAAGAAAGCTTCGGAGACAAAGCGCAGCTCTTGGTAATCAAAAGACCTCCACTGAAGACTTCCCCTGTGCGGAATAAAGGTGACTGGCAATCCTAGGATTCCTTTGAATCCCTCGTACAAAGATGCTTCGTTATAAGGCGGAAGAAGTATGCGGAGTCTGTTTTCTTCGAGATGTCCAGAAAAGTCGTAAATCGAAAGTGCCAATTTCAGAATCCCCGGATTCGGCTCCATCCATACACAAGATACTTTAGGAAATTCTAATGCATATTGCACCGAATATCCGAGCCCCGCTCCGAAAAACAAGAATACCCTTTCTTCATCTTCCTTCTTCAATTCGGACAATTGTCTGGTAACTTCTGTCCACGGATCTCTGCTACTGTGCAAAAGCATAGAGTCGATTTGTAGCGTAGGATATCCCGCAGGTGTCTGAACTAGCTCTCCAAGGATCTTTGTAGATCGTATTGTTTGGGCGATGTCTGGAGAAATCTTCTGGATAGATTCTAGATTTCTCCGAAGGACTTCCTCCCTAGTCTGAAGCTCGTTCATTGGAAATATACGTTGATTCTGGTTTCGGAAATGGGAGCGCCAGGAGCAGGTTCCTGCTGGTAGCAAAATCCGCTGCCGTGCAATTTATAAGTAGCTCCGGAACTAGATAAGGACTCTACAACTTCTCTTTTACTTCTTCCGATCAGATTGGGAACTGCATTTAATTTCGGATCTGAAATCTTTCGCTCAAGTTTGGATAAGCGTACTTGGACGGTTTTTTCGCCCTGCTCAATAATCGGTATGATGTTCTCGACTACTTCCTTGAAAACCGGGGCGGCGATTCCTCCACCGGTATGGCTAGACCCTTTTGGTTCATCGAACAGAATCAGACCGACAACCTTCGGTTTTTCTGCTGGAAAGAATCCTAGGAAGGATGCGGACCACAATCCTTCTTGGTAGCCTCTTCCAGAAATCGCCTTTTGGCCGGTTCCTGTTTTTCCCGCAATAGAGTATTCTTGAATGTAAGCATTCTTTCCTGTTCCGGCCTGGACGACTCTTGTCATTGCTTTCAAAAGTCGATCGGTCGTGTATTCCTTGATTCCGACCGGAGCTTCTTCCAATTTGAATTCGTGTAACACTTCTCCATAAGAATCCGTAATGTGAGAAACGATCCTCGGGGTAATAAATCTGCCTCCGTTTGCTACAGACGCGGCTGATGCAACCAGCTGAATCGGAGTTACTGAAATTCCCTGGCCAATTGCCATGAACATTGGTGTACTCAAATTCCACTTGCTAACATGGGGCATAAATCCAACCGATTCATTTGGGAGCAATCCTGTCTTTTCTCCAAATCGAAATCGCTTCATATATTCATAAAGCACATCGTTGGGGATTCTAGAAGCTGCCTTGATAATCCCTGCATTGCATGAGTACTGTAGGATTTCATCGAGGTTAACCATTCCGTGTGCTTGCGTACAGTTTATTCTAGTTTTGCCTAGTTCCACGTATCCAGGACACTGGAATTTTTCGTGCGGTCGTATTAAGTTTTCATTTAGTAAAATGGTAGCTAGAAAGATTTTCATTGTCGAGCCAGGCTCGTACACATGCCTTATCGCCCAGTTTGTATGAGTAATTTCTTCAAACGAGGCATATCGATTCGGATCAAAAGACGGGAAACTCGCCATTGCCAAAACTTTTCCAGTATGAATCTCCATTAAGATACCGATGGCTCTTTTTGCACCGGTCTCCTCGAATCTTTTGCCTAGGGCCTTTTCCAATTTGAATTGAATAAGACCGTCCAACGTCAAATGAACGTTAGCGCCCTTGGTGGAATCCGATTCCACCGGAGTCATCAATTCCTGATTATAATAATATTCTAATCCAGAAAGTGCCGAATCATCATCCATTCCAGTAAATCCGACCAGACTCGCGGCCAGACTTCCGTGAGGATAAACCCTTTTAAACTCCCTTTCTCTTCTTACTCCCGGCAACGCCATTTCCATGATTCGACTCGCGGTCGCATCGTCTATTTCTCGCTTCAGCAGGAAGTAGCGGCTCTTTTCTCGAATGAGAGATTCTATCCTTTCGGTGGGAATATCCAAATAGGGAGCGAGTTGCACTGCGGTGAAATTCGGATCATAGATATTCGCAGGATAAATTCCGATCGTGGAAGAATCGATGGAAAGAGCGAGCTCTATTCCTCTGCGATCATAGATAGCACCTCTCAAAATTCTCTCGCCGTTTTTGTACGCGATTTCTCGATCGTTCAAAAAGGATAAGAAGGTGACCCGAGCCAATAGAACAATAAATAGGCCACATAGGAGATAAAAGAGGATTCCAAATCTTTTTCGGTTAGGTAACACGCTGCTGATTTACAGATCGGCAATTTAACCAAATCTGAAAAGCCCTTTCCAACCCTAAACCGTACTTCATAAAGCCCAAAGTACAATTCCCCGGAGTTTATGAAACGGGATCAGTCCGTAATTTCTAGAGTCTGTGGAGAATTCCCTGTTATCTCCCAACACCATAAAATAGCCCGGAGGGATCCTACCCGAATCCCCGATTCCAATATTCCCAGAAATTGAAACTACCGGCAGCACTGCCCTAGAAGGCGCATCCGTTCTAAACCCTTTGGAAAAGGATTCTTCCAGAGGGCTGTCGTTAATATGAATTCTACCGTCAGAAAATCGAAAGTAATCGCTCGGCAGGCCGATCACCCTCTTAAGACTTAATTCGGCCCCCACTCCGTCCAAAACCAGAACATCGAATCTTTTCACTTCCGAATGTCTGAAACTCAAGGTCCAGGGACCGATTCGAGTAGGAAATCCCCACTTCCAAACTAGAACTAGATCTCCGTCTTTGAAGTTAGGCAACATAGAGTTGCCGCTAATAAAGTAAAATTGCAGAACAAAAATTCTAAGGTACAGTACGGTGCTAATTGCTAGAATTACCGGAAATGCTTTTCGGAACCAAAGCCAAATCAAAGGTAAGAATTTTGCTGCAACAGACTTTAAGACTGAATTCATTTTCTTCCAGTAGACCTTTCGTTATAGCACACCAGCCATTCCCTCATTTTTTTTACAAAGCTCAACGGGAATTTATTCTTTGCGGATGAATCTATGCTGATTTCCGAGAATCCATTTCTACAATAGAAAGCTTGTCTTTCCATAAAAGAAATGGCTTTTCCACAATTAAGAAAAGAAGCCATGAGAATAAAAAGGAAGAAGCCAAGCCCATCACGCAAGCCCAGACAATTTGTCCAGGACCGATAGTTCGTGTTCCTTTCAAAATATGGGAAACTGCCCATCCCGCTAAAATCAAATTCCACAAGTACATCGTATAACTAAGTCTGGCAATCGGCCTTAGGATAGGCTGATTGAAAATCCACGCGCACAAAGAATTCGAATCTAACGCTAAAAGCAAGATCCCGGCATAACCTAAATTGAAACAAGAGATTCCTAAAGTTCGGCGGAACCAGTTTTCTAAATCAAAACTGTGACCTAACAGCAATAATGCGATAGATAAGAAAATCAGAATCGCGCTGACTTTCTTATCGAGTGCAAACTGAGAACCCGATCGGTTTCGAGAAGAGATCAATTCTGCGACAAGCATTCCGGAGACAAGGCTGTCCATTCTGCAATGAGTATAAATCAAAGGATCCAGTCCTGAATTTTGGGCTTCGTAAAAAAATCGAAACCCGAGAGCGATAAAATATAGTAAGAACAGAAAACCGATTCGCATCTTTTGCGAAACAGTAAACAAGAAATATCCGGATAAGAATGGCAATATCAAATAAAACTGTTCTTCGATAGAAAGAGACCATCCGACAATACTCAACCGAAAAGGAGTATAATTCGAAAAATAGAAAAAATCTCCGAAAGAATATTTCAAATTCATCATAATTCTGTAAAGTAGCTCTATCTCCCCAGGATTAGGATTCGCAACTGAATGCAACTTAACAGATTGATTTTGATAATAGAAGAATAGTACGATTAAAGAAAAATAGTAGGCGGGAAAAATCCTAAGCGTCCTATCTATAAAGAATTTCCGGATGGATAATTGCCGATTTTTTTCTAAGCTCCGAAGAAATCCTCCATAGATCAGATAACCACTCAGAACAAAAAATAAATCCACTCCCGAATTCAAATTTACTAGAATATTTTTTATAAGTACAGGAGTTTCTGTAGCAAATTGTCCGAGCAAGGTCCATAAGTGATATACGATCACGAATAAAATCGCAAAGGCTCTCAATCCATTCAAGGATTCTAATTCTCCCTGCTTTTTTAAGAAAGGAGAGAAAACGTATTCGAACAATCCTTGCAAAAATGTTCTTTTTGTAACGGTATGCATTCTTTTTATAAAAAGAAGAAATGAAACCGTTCTAGCGACGTCGACCTTTAAATCATAAAGAATGACCGAAAATCTTCTTGCGCGGATCGAAAATCCAAGTCAAATTTTAGCTATGTCTACAGACTCGCTTTCGCAAGCTTCTGCGTATATTTCTCGCTTCCGTGCAGAAAGGGGCAAGATAAGATCCTTTTTGTCCAAATTTCCATTTTACGCAGATATCGTTAAGAATCACGAGTACTACAATACCGATTTATTAATCCGAAAGGAATTAGCTTCCAGGATCGATGCTTTAAAGGAGCCCCTCCGAAGAATCGAAGAGGGATTTGTTCGACAAAGAAGATTGGAACTTATCGGATCTACCGAGATCTTACTTTCACAAGTAGATCGACTGAAAAACGAGATCGTCGGCGCGGGTTATGGACTGACCGGAATCGGTTCAGGCTTTAAGGCGACCGAAAAAGAATTGGAGTCACTCGCAGATTGGGATTATTCCCTTTTGAGCCATGCAGAAGAATTGAAAACGAAGGTCAATGCACACGGCTTGCAAGCAGAAGATTCCGAGTCGAAAGTAAGAGATTGGGTGAGTCAGTTTAGAGTAGAATTGGATCAATTCGATTCAGCTCTCAAGAAACGGAAGGAAGTCTTTTTGAAAGCATAATAATTATTTGATTTCATTCACTTAGTTTAGATCAGTCAGTTGCAACGAATAATTTTAAAGGAGATAGAATGGCACTCATAGATGTTATAAAATACGAAGGAAATCCCGGCGAGGTAGTTTGGAAATTTCCAAGAAATGATATCAGTACCTTTGGGCAGCTGATCGTAAATGAAAGTCAAGAAGCAGTTTTCTTCAAAGAAGGAAAGGCTCTAGACATTTTCGGTCCCGGCACTCATACTTTAAAAACCGGTAACGTTCCGATTTTGGAAAAATTAGTGAATCTTCCTTTCGGAGGCCAGACACCGTTTACCGCAGAAATAGTCTACGTAAACAAAGCTTTAATACAGCTAAAATGGGGCACCCCTACTCCGATACAGGTAGAAGATCCGAAATACAAGATCACTCTGGGCGTGAGAGCATTCGGAAATTATAATATTAAGATTATTGATTCTAAGTCTTTCGTTACAGGAATCGTAGGTGCAAAAGGTGCCTATACTCATGACCAAGTCGATGAATTTTTAAAACCGATGGTGGTTACTCGACTCAGCGATTTTCTCGCGGAAGTGGTATTAAAAAGCGGCGAACCAATCACCCGGTTGAACCAACATTTGGAAGAGGCTTCCTCTGCGGGGAAAACCAAGGTCCAACCTGACTTTTCGAAATACGGAATCGAGGTAACGGACTTTTTCGTTCAATCGATCAATTTCGACCAAAATGATCCCAATTTCCAAAAGATACAAAAGGTTCTGGCAGACAAATTCGAGATCGAAACCTTGGGCGGAATGTACCAGCAAAAGAGAATGCTGGATATCGGTGAGGCTGCGGCAAGTAATCCCGGGGGAAATGCAGGGGAGGGAATGTCCGCGGGAATGGGTCTGGGCATGGGAATGAACATGGCAAACATGATGGCGGGAATGATGGGCCAGAACAAAGCTGGAGGTGGCCAAGAAGATGCCACTGCCAGACTTGCCAAGTTGAAAAGCATGTTGGACCAAGGCTTGATTTCTCAGGAAGAATTTGATGCCAAAAAAAAGGAGATTCTGAACTCTATCTAAAAGTATGAGTTCCACAGCGACTAGATACAAGGCAGAATTCCGTTGTATCAATGAATCTTGCAAATCCACCTATGATTTAAACGAGGTCATCTACGAATGCAGAAAATGCGGCAGTCTGCTGCAAGTTTCTCACGATATGGATGCACTCAAAGAAAAATCCGGCACACAATGGAAGGAGCTCTTTGATTCCAGGCTGTCCTCGGTAAAATTTCCGAATACTTCCGGTATTTGGAATAAGAGAGAATGGGTCCTCCCGCATGTAGAAGACGAAAGCATCGTCAGTTCCGGGGAAGGACTCACTCATCTTTTTAGCTCAGAAAGACTTACAAAAGATCTGGGTTTGGGCGGTCTTTGGATCAAGCAATGTGGCATCTCACACACAGGTTCTTTTAAAGACTTAGGGATGACTGTGCTACTCACTCAAGTGAAGCATATGATTTCCAAAGGGGTTGGAATTCGCGCGGTAGCCTGCGCAAGCTCCGGAGATACTTCCGCTGCCTTGGCTTCGTACGCAGCAAAAGCCGGAATTCCCTCTATCATTTTTCTACCTTCCGGAAAAGTATCCCAAGCCCAATTGATTCAACCGGTTTCTAACGGTGCATTCGTGATTTCCCTGGACACAGATTTTGATGGATGCATGAAGATCGTCAAAGAAGTCACTAGACAAAACGGAATCTATTTAGCAAATTCCATGAACAGCCTTCGCATCGAAGGTCAGAAGACGATAGCTCCGGAAATCTTACAACAACTGGAGTGGAAAGCTCCGGATTGGGTCATCATCCCTGGAGGCAATCTAGGAAATGTCTCGGCCCTAGGTGCAGGCTTTGAAATGTGCAAGGAACTGGGGCTTATCGATCGACTGCCTAGAATTATTCTTGCCCAGGCCGAAAATGCGAACCCCTTATATCTTTCTTACTTGAAAGGGTTCGAAGAATTTTCTCCTGTAGAAGCCAAGCCTACTCTAGCATCTGCAATCCAAATCGGTAACCCGGTTTCCGTACAAAAGGCGATCTCTATTCTAAAGAAATTTCACGGAATCGTGGAGCAAGCGAGCGAAGCCGAACTTTCAGATGCAGCAGCTCGTACAGATTTATATGGGCTATACAATGATCCCCACACCGGAGTGGCGCTTGCGGCCATGCTCAAATTGCTAGAAAAGGGGACGATCCAAAAGGGAGAAAAAGTGGTCGTAGTCTCTACTGCGCATGGCCTAAAGTTCACCGAATTTAAGCTAAAATTTCATGAAGGAAAAGTTCCCGGAACAAATACCGGATTGCAAAACTCGATTCACTCTTGTAAACCTGACCTAAGCAAAGTAACAGATCGGATTAAGGAATTCCTAGATTCTAGAACAAAATAAGGTTCTAAGAGGTCCAGGATAGAAGGAAACGCCTTTATTGCGACGTCCCTTTAGGCCGATGTTAAACATATAGATGGCCTTTTTTATTCAAGTAACTCCCTTTTTTTGTTTCATTTTTTCTGATGCGCTTTTGGTTTTTTTCTCGAAAGCAAAATTGGCCAGTTATAATCGAGAATTCGAATGAACGAGGGATTTGAGGATCTTTCCCAGGAATTCCTTTTCGAAGTCGAAAATGCCGTCCGAAAGGAAAATCCCCTTTCCATTATTACCTATGTATTGAGCAATAATGGAGAATCCAAACTCAAGCATATCCTACAATCGGTTCTGGCCAAGTATGAAAGGCTGGATTTAATCGAATTACTTTTTACCTCTGCAAAAGAACTAATCGTTAACGCGACAAAGGCGGCCATCAAAAGAGTCCTCTTCAACGAAATGAAACTGGATATAAATGATCCTGACGATTACGAAATCGGGATGGGCTCATTCAAGGAAAATCTGGTAAGTCGTAAGTTCCCTTATTACCGCCGAAAAATGAAGGAAAATAATCTTTTCGTAAAGGTTACATTAAGCTTTACTAAAGACAGAATTATATTGCTGGTACAGAATAATTTTACGCTTAGTACAAAGGAAGAAAAGAGGATTCGTGAAAAGTTCCTGCTTTCGAAAGAATTTGACAATCTCTTTGAATACTATATGAAGTACGGAGATACTACGGAAGGGGCAGGAATGGGGATCACCATGGTCGAAATCCTTGTAGCCCAAAGCGGATTTGATCGACATCTATTCACCATCTTTAGTCGCAGAGACGAAAATCGGACCGTTGCAAGAGTAGAGATTCCTCTGAACGAAAGCTACGTGCCCAGAAGACAAAGATATAAAAAGTGGCTCGAAGAAAAATCCCGTAGCATTGTGGAATAGCTCTATACACTTGAGGAAGAATGGAAGAAAATCCGCAGACAAACAAACTCCAGGAGCAGGCAAATTTAATGAACCTTGCCCTGGAATCGGTGCATACGGAAGAACAGGCGATCGAATTAATCCAGGGCAAAATTAAGGATGCATATTTACTAAAACTTAAAGTAGATATAGAAAATCGAGTAGGAGTCGTTCTTGGAGTAATCTCGAAGTATCGGAGCGAGATCCTGGAATTGTACTGCCTTTTTTCAAACTCAGATCTGCTAAGAAGAATTAGAACATTTGAAGATTTTGCTCAATTCACACATGACATGGCGGAGGCCGCAAAGCAGGAACCTATCGATCAACCTTTGTGTGATCAAGTCGGGAGAATCTTATATTCCAAATTAAACAAAACTATATTAGAAACTTATTATCAACATTGGGACAGAAACGACACAGCTGCTCTAGTAAATCTTATTGAAAATCAGATCAAGGCTGTTCTGAAAGTAAAAATGGTTCGAGTACAATCGGACGTGGAATCTGTATCGAGTTTGAAAGTCCGCTCGAAGGCTTTTTTTGCCGGAGTCTTGCCGACAATTAATAAACCCGTCGAGGAAAAGGTTCAAACCGTAACCGCTATTGATGACCCAGAAAAAGCCGCTGTTCAAAGACAGATTGAGACAATCGTAAAACCGTTTGGAAGAGTGGTTGCGGCAAAGACGATTCTCTCTCCAGTCAACGGAATCGATTTTGACGACTTGATGGAGGGAGATAAGATTCTATTCAATTTGCCCACCGGAACCATAGAAGAAAAAGCATTAGCTAAAACATTAGGAGCAATGGACCAGGAAGGAAATCCGAAGCCAGTGATTGGTCAATTTGTAGCCATCGCTTCCGGAAAGAATGAATACCATGTATTTGCAAAAGGTCCGGCCGGAGTGTTGCTCAGAGCTTTTGAAGAGCGTCCGGTCAGACTTGCAAGACCGAAAGCTAGTTCGTCATCGCCTCCTCGTCCACCCGGAATGGGTTCTTCTAAATCCAGTGCGGACGGGGGCAATTTATTGAATTATATCATAATAGGCGGCGTGGTTTTATTGGCCGGATTGCTTGCATTTATCTTAATGAAGTAAATTTAAGCAACGACTATATTGACAAGCTTGCCTGGGACGTAAATTTCCTTTTTGATCTGTTTTCCGTTTAAGAAAGGAAGAATCTTATCCAACTTTTTCGCTGCGGATATTGCCTCTTCTTGTGCAATCTCTTTCGGTGCTTTGAATTCAGCACGAAGCTTTCCGTTGACCTGTACTACGATCAAAATCTCATTTTCGATCAAATATTTTGGCTCTAGAGTCGGATATGACTCGTATGTTAAGCTTTGCTTCTTTCCGCAAAGAGCCCACAGTTCCTCTGAAATATGAGGAGCGAATGGAGCCAAAAGCAAAAGGAACTGTTCTAAGATCTTTCTAGGTCTGCGATCGCTAGGAGTCAGTTCATTCACAAAAATCATCAATTGAGAAATTGCAGTGTTAAAGGAGAAATTCTCGATATCTTGAGCGATCTTCTGAATAGATTTGTGCAGAATCTTGTATTCTTCGTCGGTCGGCTCGATATCATCCAGGCGAAACGTTTCGTTTGCGCCGGAATGGAACAATCTCCAAATCCGATTCAAAAAGCGAAATACACCTTCAACTCCTCTAGTGCTCCAAGGTTTGACCATTTCGAAAGGTCCCATAAACATCTCGAATAAACGAAGACTATCCGCGCCAAAAGTGTTCACCACTTCGTCCGGGTTGACCACGTTTCCTAAAGACTTTGACATCTTTCGTTTGTCTTCTCCAAGGATCAGTCCCTGGTGTACTAATTTCTTGAAAGGTTCAGGAGTGGAAACATATCCTAAATCGAACAAAACTTTGTGCCAAAAGCGAGAGTAGAGCAAATGCAAGACTGCGTGTTCCGCACCGCCGACATACAAATCAACCGGCATCCAAGCTTTTTCTAAATCAGAATCGACAAATGCTTTTGGGTTCTCTGGATCAATGTATCTCAAATAATACCAGCAAGAACCTGCCCACTGAGGCATGGTGTTCGTTTCTCTTTTTCCGATTTCTCCGGTAGCCGAATCTTTGTAGGACAACCAATCTCCTGCCAAAGCAAGGGCAGATTCGCCTGTGCCCGAAGGCTTAAATTCTTGGAGATTCGGAAGCTCTAAAGGTAATTCAGATTCTGGTAGAGGTTTGGTAACTCCGGAAGGAAAGTGCACTAAGGGAATAGGTTCTCCCCAATACCTTTGTCTAGCAAATAGCCAATCTCTTAATTTAAACTGAATCTTTCCTTTGCCTAAATTCTTGCGAATCGCCCAGTCAATAATTTTAGAAGATGCTTCTTTATAACCCAACCCATCAATTGAAACTTCTTCCGAAGCAGAATTGATACATTTGGATTCCTTGGAGTCAAAGGCAGAATTCGTAATCTCGCCTTCAATAACCGGTAGAATGTCTAATCCAAAAGCCTTTGCAAATTCGTAGTCTCTCTGGTCATGAGCCGGAACCGCCATGATCGCTCCAGTTCCATATCCGTATAAAACATAATCTCCTACCCAGATCGGAATCTTTTTATTTGGAGCGGCGGGATTGATCACGTAGGAACCAGTAAACACACCAGACTTTTCCTTGGATAATTCCACTCGGTCCAACTCACTTTTGAGCAGAGAAACTTTTCTGTATGACTGAACTTCTTCCCAACAATCTTCTGTAGTGATCCAGTCTACCAAAGGATGCTCTGGAGCCAAGACCATATAAGAAACTCCGAATATAGTATCCGGACGAGTCGTATAGATTTTGATTCCTTCGAGAGAAATATCCTTCAAAGAAGACTCCAGCAGGTTACGTGCCGAAGTTTTATTTGAACTTTTTAATGATTCGATGACTTGTTTGGCTTCTTTTGCAAAAGGAAATACAATCTCCAATCCTTCACTTTTTCCGATCCAATTTCTTTGCATCTCCAAAGTGGAGTGAGGCCAAGAGACCAGACTTAGGTCTTCGAGCAATCTTTCTGCATAAGCAGTGATTCGCATCATATACTGTCTCATTGGTTTTCGAACTACTTCGTAACCTTTTTCGGTCCATTCTTCCACTTCTTCATTAGCGAGAACGGTTCCAAGTCCTGGGCACCAGTTCACAGGGATCTCTGCCTGGTATACCATTCTAAATTTTGCAAGGATTGCGTCCTTTTGCGCTTCGGAGTTTTTCTCCCAATCTTCTGCAGAAAAAGTCTCCAGCTCAGTAAAACCCGCAGAGCCTTTTTTTTGGAAGATTTCGACTAGTTCGGAGATCTTACGGGCTTTCTTAGAGTTCGAATCGTACCAGGATTCGTATAATTTTAGAAAGATCCATTGGGTAAATTTGTAGTATTTCGGATCTGTAGTCGAAAATTCCCGATCCCAGTCGTAGGAAAGACCAATTAGCTTGATTTGCCTGCGAAAATTATCTATGTTCTGTTCGGTAGTTTTGGCCGGGTGAATTCCCGTCTGCATCGCATATCTTTCTGCAGGAAGTCCAAAAGCATCCCAACCCATAGGATGCAATACTTCGAATCCCTTCATCCGTTTGTAGCGAGAAACGATATCGGTAGCAGTATAGCCCTCCGGATGTCCCACATGCAAGCCTGCACCGGAAGGGTAAGGAAACATATCTAAACAATAGAATTTGGGTTTTTTAGAGCGCAGATCCGTGCGAAAGGATCTGTTATCCTCCCAGAATTTTTGCCACTTAGATTCTATTTCCCGAAAAGGATAGTCCATACCGAGAGATTTTTAGCAGAGTCTTAAAATCCAATCCTTTTTTGAGCAAAAGGAATCGATTCAAGATCGGATCTCTGTAGTGCGCGTTCGAATTCGTGAAGAAATGTTGGCCGATTCGTTTCAAAAAGTGGAACAGTAGAATTTTTATTCGGTCCAAAAACAACAAAAGCCGGATGGAAGCCGGCCTCGAGGAAACTTCGCCACCTAAAATCTTGTAGCTCTGGCGAAAGAAGGAATATTTGGAAAGGAAAGTTACTTTCTAACTGAGTCGATCACCTTGATGAGTCTCTTAAATGCCACATTCAAGCAGTCGCGACATAGATCGTACTGGAATAATTGTGCCGTATCTACACCGCATCCTTTACAAGTAAGTAAATTTTCCGATGCAGTTTCACCTTCCGCCTCTTCTTTATTTAAATCAGTCACTGTTAATAATTGCATCTTGCTCCGAGATATTTCCATCGATGTTGTTTTTATTTACGGAGTGTCAATAAGTCCGAACCCTTTGCCCTTTTCGGAGTCGACCCTCCGCAGGTCGAGAGTTACTTTATAAATTCGACCGATTCTAGAGTCAAAAAAAATTAGGAGCGTCTGAGTTGAAAATGCCGGTAAAAATTTTGAAAAAAAATTCCATGTGACATGTATGTTGGAATAGTTTTTTCCAAAGAAAATTTTTTGCGTGGAAATAAATTTCACATCAAGTGCCGAGTTTAGGTCAGTCCAAACCGAGGAAGGTAACATTTTGCTATCCGTATCAAAGTTAAACAAGTCGTACAAAGTTGCTGGAGAAAAATTTAATGTACTAAAAGAGGTAAGTTTTACCGTAAACGAAGGAGAATTCGTAGCGATCGTCGGTCCTTCTGGATCCGGCAAGTCAACTTTACTCTCTGTCTCCGCAGGATTAGACAAAGCAGATTCAGGAAACGTAATTCTAGACGGAGTATCTTTGCTCGAAAAGCCAGAGGACGAGCTCGCAAAAATTAGAGGAGAAAAGATCGGCTTCATATTTCAGAATTTTCAACTCATCAAAACATTGAATGCATTAGAAAACGTATCATTACCGTTGGCCCTGACCACGAACCTATCTGAAAAAGAAATTAGAGACAAGGCAACGCATTGGTTATCAAAAGTTTCTATGCAACATAGGGCGATGAACTTTCCGAGCCAGCTCTCAGGCGGAGAAGAACAGAGAATCGCAATCGCAAGATCCTTCATACACTCTCCTAGAATTTTATTTGCGGACGAACCGACTGCAAACTTGGACAAAAGAAATGGAGACAATGTTATGTCATTGTTAAGAGAACTAAATCTCAAGCACGGCTCCACTCTTCTCGTAGTAACCCATGATCCGAATGTCGCCGCAATCGCGGATCGAATTCTGGAAATGAGAGATGGAGAAGTATTCCAAACAAGAGCGAAGGCGAAGCCGAAAAGTAAGAAGAAAAACTCACCCAGGAAATACAAATGAGCCTTTCTTTTTTTCTTCGAAATATTTTTCGCGAAATCGGCTCTAGAAAGACCTCCTCTCTGCAGGTAATATTAGCCGTTGCTATAGGAACAGGAGCAGTATTAGCGGTTCATTCGTATCGAGATCAGTTATCTAAAGCAATCTTAAGAGAAGCCAAAAATATCCTTGGCGCGAACCTAGTAGCTACGAGCCCTGCACCTATTTCCTCCCAGCAGAATGCATTTTTACGCAAAATACTCCCTAATGGGACAAAATCTTCTGAACTCATTCAGTTCCCTTCCATGCTCCGAAATCCGGATTCGGAAGATACTAGCCTAGTTTTAGCCAAAGCAATGAAAGGAGAATATCCGTATTTCGGAGAAATCGAAACCGAACCTCCTGGATTGTATCGCAAACTAAGGCCTGGAGAAGTTCTGCTAGATCAAAGTCTGGTAAAGAACCTAAAGCTAAGAATCGGCAGTTTGGTTCAGCTTGGAGAAAGTAGACTAAAGGTGATCGGTGTAGTCACTAAGGAGCCAGGACTAGTTGGAAACTTTCTTTCCATGGCGCCGAGCTGCATTCTTCATAAAGATTCCTTAGCAAGTACAGGCCTAGAGCAAAGGGGTTCTCGGATTAGCTACCAAGTTCCTATTTTATTGCCAGAAACGATAAATGAGTCCGAGTTCAAAGCAACACACTTTAAAGAATTTGCAAAGATGGACTTCATTCTGTACGAAAGTACTGAAGCAAATTCAGGCTCTCAGAAGTTCTTAACAAATACATTAGATTTCTTTACTTTATTGGCGCTCTGTTCTCTTTTCCTTGGTGGAATTTCGATCCTGCTCTCCAGCCAAGCAGGACTGAGAGCGAAGGCAAATGCAATCGCGATCTACAAATGCTTGGGCGCTTCCCCAAACATGATTCTCTCCTTAGTACTAGGTGAGCTGCTAGTCTTATCCACAATCGGCGCTTTACTCGGATTTGTTCTTGGAATTTTTGTACAGTCCAGAATTCCAAATTTGGCAGGAAAAGAATTTCTATTTGAACCATCTCTGGTTCCGGGTTTTAAAACTCTACTTTGGGGATTTTTCCTAGCCTGGGTGGTCCCACTTGCTTCCGCTTGGGATTCTCTTTCTAGAACGAAAAATCTAAGCCCTTTGTATGCACTTCGCTCTGATTTTTCGGAACAACTCGAAACGATTCCCAGATTGCGACTTCGGAGAGTACTTTCTTTTGTGATCGTTTACGTTCTTTTTTGGGCGTTAGCATTTTGGGAGACACAGGATTGGATCAAGTCGTTTCTATTGTGTAGCATCTTGATTCTGCTGCCGCTCGTAATCTATTTAGGCGTGATAGTTGTGAGGAGAGCGTTATCCTTTGCTTTGCTTAGGTTCAACTTTACTCCTAGCGCTAGGATGGCTCTGCGAAAACTCAATCGACCGGGCACCGGTCTCTCTTGGGTCATTATCGGTCTCGGCTCCTCTTTGTTTGTGCTTTTATTAAGCGTATTCATAAGCGATAGTCTTTTAGAATACAGTGGAGCAAAAGATACGGAGAGGAGGCCGAACCTTTTTGTGATGGATATTCGGCCGGAACAATTGGAATTCTTTTTGCAAAGCGCGGGAAAATATCGCGCCGAGAAAGTACTAACTGCACCAGTGATCGGAGCTCGTTTGGCAAAGATCAATGGCCAAACCGTTAAAAAAGAAGATACCGAATCCTCGGCTCTCAGAAGGGATTGGAGGTCCACTGCAAGAACAAGAGAATACTTTCTTTCCTATCGAGAGAATCCATTTCCTACGGAGAAAGTCACCGACGGTGACTTTTGGAGAAAAGGAGAAGAGGACCAAATCTCTGTGGAAAAAGAATTTTCAAAATATCTAAAAGTCGAACTCGGAGATACGTTAACTTTCTCTGTGGGAGGAGTCGAGGTCAACGGAATCATTCGAAACTTTCGGAGCGTAAATTGGTCCGATATGAGGCCAAACTTCGTGGTGATATTTTCCAAAGGAATCTTAGAAAAAGCCCCGAAGGTTTATCTAAGCTCACTTCGGATTGAATCCTCGGAAACTCGCTATCTGTTACAAAGAGAATTAGTCTCTGAATTTCCTAACTTAACCATTATAGATACGGAAAAGGCAATTCAGTCCTTTATGAGAATCCTGGAAAAGGTCTCCTTTGCAATTCGCTGGATGACCGGATTGATCGTTTGCTCCTCGTTGCTCCTGATTCTAGCCTCTTTGGAATTGGGAAGAAAGGAGAGATTAGAAGAAACATCTCTATTAAGAATTCTTGGCGCCACGAAGGAGTTCCTACGAAAATACTTTCTGGGAGAATCGTTTATATTATCTCATACTTCTTTTCTTCTAGCGATTTTGCTCGCTTGGATTTCCTCCAATCTTACGGCGCGAATTCTTTTTGAGATAGAGCCAACGGTTCCTTGGATGGAAATACTGCTGACCTATCTTGCCACAAGTCTTGCGGTGCTCACCGTACACTTTTTGACCTTGCGAAAAGAATGGGATAGGAGCCCAGCCCTCTATCTAAAAGAAGTCTGAAAATCGAATGTTTAAGATTGTTGAGTTTGAAGTATGAAAAGAGCAACAGAACTCTGCGATCTCCAAAGGATCCGAAGAGCTCTTTTTCAATTCGTATATCTGAGCTTATCTTAGTGATGAGATAAGCTTCCTCCCGAAACACAGCGCACGGATTCCTTATTTAACTTAGGTGTGGTGGTAGCGTAAGGTGTCGGAGTGGTTGTAGAAAAGGAGATTGCATATGCCATATCGGGAAACGAAGAAGGCTCCGCTGACCAATACAAGTCCTCTTCTGTATTTGGAAATTGGCTCTGGTGTAAAAGAAAATACTGATAAAAAATAAACAATTCGCAGTCATTTCCGGCTGAACTAAAATCGCGACAAGTAGGAACTCTCCAAGTATTCGTTCCACCGAATCCTATTCCGTTGTTTCTTTTATTCAAATCGTCGCATACCTTAAAGAGTGGACCTGTTTGCACTTGGTGAGACGAATCCCCTCCATTGCAAGAGTGATCATTTACTGTGCAAAATTCTACCTTTGTAACGCTTCCTGCGCAATTCGGATCAGCAAGATCTTGGCCGTGGCTGCAGCGCATTACTTTGATTGGGGATGCGTTGTACCATCCACCGTAGTCCAGCTGATTTGCGGACAGTCCGACAATGTTATTGGCCTCAGCAATTACCGTCTGATCTATGCCGGCACTTGCGAGCGCGGAATCCAGTAATAATCCAATTGGAGATTTGGAGGAATCGAGATTTAGCGCTGTAGCTTTGTTACAACTTACCGATGCAAAGATAAGAAAGGAAATAAGGCTTAATTTCATGGAATATAGCTATCCTGGATAGGAACAACAATTTTACCTCCCCTTTTTTGCGCATTTTTTGCGTTAGGTGGCCCCCACCTGCAAGCATTTGGTTGTTTCACAAAGGCTTTACCCCGATTGATTTTACTTCGGTCGATGCCTCCGAGAACCAAGAATCGGCAATTGTCCAATCCTCCGGAAGCCCGCTATCCGAAATTGAAAATAACGTGGAAAGACCAGGGCCTCCATCTGCCGTTTCTCGAAAGCCCAAGGTCACAAACAATTTTAGATATTCGTGATATTCTAAATGAGTCCAGTGCGAAGGATATGTCGTGCAAAACGACATTCTCTGGGAAGGTCCTCCGACCCACGTATTCCCACCATCTTCGGAATAATCGATTCTGCAATTCTGACTAGCGATTACAAACCTTTCCGGGCTCAAAGCCACCCCGAACTGAGCGCTTTCAATATTGGAAAAATGTGTGGTCCAAGAAGAGTCGGACTCATTAAAAATGGAAATCCCGGCATTTATAGTATGAGCCCTATCTGGGTCCGCGTTTCCAAACGCTAAAAGTCGGCCGCTTGGATCTGTTTTTAAGAATCCTAAATTTTCAATTGAATTCTCATAAAAGGAGCCCGGGGTCGAAATCAATGAACCGCTCCAATGAGTATCCGAAAAACTGAGGCTTCTATGAATTCTGCTATAGTTTCCATCCATGCAGTAAAAATGATCTTTATAAAAATGAAGGTTACAGGACGGATAAGAATTCGATTCAAAGGCTTGCTGGTGAAACCAAGTTACCCCATCATTAGAGTATATTAGGTAAGTATAATTTCTCTCCGACTGCAAATAGCTTCTGCCGACTGCCCAAAAGCGAGTTTTGCCGTTCTCATTGCCAACAGATATGCTCTTTAAAGTACTGACCCCTCCCGATTCGTTTCTCGGGCAAGAACGCCTTGTCCAAGTCAAACCGTCCGGACTTGTCCAAATTCCACACCCTTCTCCAGCTATCGAGCTCGGCGCAGAATCTCCTCCCACAGCTACCCAGAGTCCGTTCCCAAATTTAATATCATACAGAACGGCACCGGTATTACATTCCGAAAAAAGAGTCGTCGATCCTTCATGGCCCGTCCAACCCTTTCCATCTATACTAGAAAAACTAGAGCAATTAGAACCTACTGCTATGATCTCTGCCCCCACTCTCGGAACATGATCCCCGAAAAAATCTCCTGAAGCAAGAGCACCCAGTGGTTTAGAAAGATCCAACTCGATCTTTTTTGCGCGGTTACACTGACTTAGAAATATTTCAATCAAGAGTAAAAGCGAAATAGCCAACCTTCGTTTCATTTTATCAAATCAATTTAATTATTTCTAATATTCAAAAGCCCGATAATTTTGAGCTTTCAAATACGGGCAAGCGCGCTTCCTAAACATAGCCAGGAAGGGCCTAAAACCCTCTATTTGATCAGAAAAAACAAACTGACTGACGTGTCATTCTTTTTTGTTCACCATGTTCTGGTTTCCGAGGAAAGCCCCGAATTGCGTAAATCCTCAAAGCAATCTAGGATTTGGGCAATTCGGGGTATTTGTAACAATAGCGCTTTCTTAGCGCGAGAACGTTAGCTGTCCTTCTTTGTTCTTTTCCAGATTTTGCTCTAAAAACGATTTCAGGTCTTTTTCAAAACGGTCTGGACACTCTAGCATCGGCGTATGGCCAATTTTGTATTTAATCAGTTTATGATTTTTGAATTTTCGAATCGCTTGTATATTTCTACCAAGCTGAATGAAGCGATCTCGAGTCGCCCAACAAAAGAGCACAGGACAATCGATCTGAGCAATTAGCGGCCTCAGATCCTCGGAATCTCTCCAAAAAGAGTCCCAAGCTTTCTCTAAGACTGGAGCGATCTCGTAAGCATTCCGAACAATTTCATTTCTTGCTGCTTCTGCCTGTTTGGAAGGTAACACAAGTTTGTAATAAGCATGAAATGCAGAGCGAAACCATTTCCTTTTTCTTGTTCCGGCATGGAAAAAGGAAACCATCATTTTACAGACGAGTTTGTTGAATAGTCCCCCGCCTCCTTTGTCAAGACCACCAGGATCCATTAATACTACAGCTCTCGGCTTTATTTCTGGATCGGCGCCTAACCGGACTGCCACCGCGCCACCTATTGAATTTCCAAGTACGACCGGATTCCGAATCTCGGATCTAAGCAAAAACTCCTTTAATAATCTATAATACGATTCGGAAGATACACTTTGCTCTCCAAGAGGAGATTTTCCGTTACCAGGAAAATCAATTGCAATTACTTTGAAACCTGCAGGAGGGTTATTTAGGAGAAAATTATAATCCTCGGAGCTGTGACCAATCGCGTGAAGACAAACTATGCAGGGGTCTCCGTCCTTTCCTGCCGATCTGTAATGGATTGGATTCCCTGAGATTACTTCTCTTCTGATTTCTACGTTATTCGAAGCTTTCATTTGCACCATGCATCAAACTTAAGAAATTTTGAAAGTAAAGTCATTAACTCAGGTTAATTCGAAAATTTTTTTCAAGAAATTTTTCCTTCTCCCTTTAACCGCGTTCTAATTCTGCTCAAAGCCACAGGAGTTATCCCAAGATAAGAAGCGATCATGTAGTCTGGGACAAGCTTCTCCACTTGCGGAAGATTTTTTTTGAAAAGTAAATATCTTTCCGGAGGAGACAGCGCAAGTAATTCGTATTCTCTCTTTGCCTTTTTTATAAATAATGATTCAGCTACTTTTCGGCCGACTCTTTCCCAAGCAGGATGCTCATCAAATAAAGCAAAATAGTCTACAAATTTGGCGACTGCCAACTCACAGGCGTTAACCGCTTCTATGCTTGCCGTGGAAGGCTGTTTAGACAGGAGGTCAAAGTAAGAACCAGTAAACTCCCCTGGTATACAAAACGTTTTTATAAATGCAGCACCCTTTTCGGTCGTGTAAAATTCCTTCACAACTCCCGAAATAATAAACGCAAATTCAGATGCGGGTTCGCCTTGTCTTACTAAAAACTCTCCTGGACGCAAACGACGGAACTCAAATATTTTCGCGGCCTTGATCATCTGCTCTTTTGGAACCGGAGCAATAGAAAGAACAGCCGCGCTTAATGATTCGATATAAAATTGATCTATTTGGTTCATACCCTTGGAACAACCCTAAAGTTAATTTGTATTTGATTACTTTTTCCGCGTTCTGAATTAAACCTATAACTAAGACTTCTTATTGCGTTCAAGGAAAATATCCAGCCACAGCGATTGATAAAATTGTTATCACTTAAAGACCAAGCTAGGACATTTTTGGTTTTAGTTATTTTCGTTTTTTTATATTATAAAAACTTAAAAAAACTTATTTTTTTTCATTTAATATGGAACTCTTTTGCAAACGCAAGGCAAGCCTAAAACATTTGCAATCTGTCCCAAATCATCTAGCACCCCAACTAATAAATGATAATCCAACAGTTTGGTCATTCAAAGTTTTTGTCGTTTTAGGCATACTCGGCAAATCTTCGATCCTTCTCTTATCAGACCGGGGTATAAATGTAATCGCACGCCTAACACCTGTAAGCTTGGTGCAAGATACACAATCTAGGGCGGACGATTTTAGTCTTGAAGGAAATGCAAAATGTGCAAATTGACTAAAGTTAAATCAATGGGCTTCGAGAGCTCAATGGATCGGGATTTTGATCCGATTTTAACTTTTGCTATTTTTTGGATGAGACTGTTTCTCTAGATAAACTGTGAAATCAATTTGTCCCTTAATAAATTTAAGATTATAGCGACTTTCATACAAGAGAAGAGCACTTGCAGATAACATGAAAATGCCACCTAACATGGCGATGGCGGTCGCTACCCAAGCAATCTCTCGAACAAGAGCGATAGTAAGCGCAAATGTCAAACTCGAAGTGATAAACAAGCAAGTGGATAAGTAGAGAAAAGCCATAGACCGTTGAATTAAGACTGCCCTTTTCTCTTGTATTGCTAACTGGTTCTTGAGATATTCTCTTCTTTCCTGAGGAAAGGAAAGTCGGCCTTCGAGTACGGCTTCTACTTCTGCTTTTAAGAGATTCACTCGATCGAAAATTCGACCCAGTCGATTTGCTGTGGAAAAAATAAGACTTGCAGTGGCGGAAATTAGAACCGCCGGTGCGATCATACCTGTGAATATTTCGAAGCCGGCTAAATTCTGGAACATAGGGCTAGTTCAGCATTGGATCTTTTGTATGCTCCACAAAATACTTGTATAAACCACCTTTGCTTTTTAGAGCCTCTTGCCAGGTGGTTTCAGGATCATCCGTAAAAATCCATTCTGCTTTAGGTTCGTGTACAACCCAGGATTTCCGCTCCATTTCTCCCTCTAACTGATCTGCTCCCCATCCTGAATATCCTTGGTACACATTGAATTTCGACTTAGTGGGGAACTCCAACAATTCTACTAATGCTTCGAAACTTCTAGCTAAGTAAACTCCTGGAATGACCTCGATACCAGGTTGTTTCAACTTTGGATTATCGTGCAAAATAGAGACGAACGTCGGATCTACAGGCCCACCCGAATAGATCGGCATAGAACCATCTACGGTTTCTGGGATTCCTTGAATTACATCGTTTAGAGAGACTTCCATTTTTTTGTTCAGAACAACACCAAAGGCGCCATTTTGATCATGCTCGACCATCAAGATAACGGTCCGATTGAAATAGTCTGTCACTATCGAAGAATTAGAAATTAGAACTTTTCCACCGTAAGTCTTTTCCATACTTTCTTTAGTTATTATGGATTTCCTTCAGAATCCGATGCGCAATTTCCAAAGTCTGTAGATCAGACTGGCCGTATACCATAGGTTCCGTTTCTTTCCGAATACATTTCACAAAATGTTCGTGCTCTTGCTTAAGTGGATTATCTTTATGAACGAAGATCTTTTCCACGATCGACTCTTGTCTATATTTGATTTCTCCAGTCATGAGAAGAATATCAGAAGTAGCCTGTCTATGTAGCTCAATTTCTTGGTCCGTAAAATCTAATGTAATATATACATCTTTTTGAGTAATATTTAATGTACGAATCTTAGACTGCGTGCAACGGCTTGCAGAAATATTTGCAATCGTCCCATTTTCGAAATGCATTACGACCGATGCGATATCTTCATGATCGGACATTACTTTCGCTCCAACTGCGGTCAGATATTTGACGGGAGACTTTACGAGATTCAACACGATATCAATATCATGAATCATCATATCTAGGACTACGCCAACATCTTTAATCCTGGGATTGAAAGGAGCTAGACGCCTTGATTCAATAAGAAGAGGTTTGTCTGCAATATTTCCCAATTCAAGGACTGCTCCATTAAACCTTTCCACATGTCCGACTAACAGAACCAGGTCATTCTTGGAAGAGAGATCGACCAGTTCCTTTGCTTGCTCCAAATTTTCAGCGATCGGCTTTTCGACTAGAACGTGTTTTTTTGCAAGCAACGCTTTTTTAGCGATTTCGTGGTGCAAGAAAGTCGGAGCCGCGACGATTACAGCGTCGACCTTTGCAAGCAGTTCCTCTATGGAAGAAAAAGCGGAGGTTTTGTGCTTCTCCGCCATTTGTTTTGCTCTTTCTTTATCTGCATCGTAGATTCCGACCAAAACGGCGTCGGAAAGCATCTTAGCGACGTTCACATGATACTGGCCCATATGTCCGGTGCCAATGACACCGATCTTAACTCTATCGGACATTCAGTTTCCTTTATCCTAGTGTAAGTTATTTGTTTGAGAAGATTTTGCTCTTAGGTCCGTGCAAGTTTTCCCCGGACTCTCTTGCAAACTCTTCGATTAATTCTCTTTGACGACGAGACAATCTCTTCGGTATTTCCACTCTTACGATTACGTGCTGGTCTCCCTTTCCATAACCGCCCAAGTACGGAATTCCATGTCCTTTTAAACGGAACACTTGTCCGGATTCTGTTCCTTCCGGAATTTTCATTTTTACTTTCTTACCGTCAATTGTAGGAACCTCGATCTCCCCTCCCAAAATTGCCAGAGATAAGCTGATTTTTTTGCTTAGTATAAGATCGTTTGCCTGTCTCTCAAAGAGTTCGTGTTTTTTAATATGTGTAACAACATACAAATCTCCGTGAGGGCCGCCGTTTGGTCCGGCTTCTCCTTCCCCAGAAACTTTTAAGCGACTGCCAGATTCGATACCTGCAGGAATCTTAATATTTATAGTTCTGCGTTTCTCTACCAATCCTTTTCCATGACAAGAACGGCAAGGGTTCGAAATCACAGTACCTTTTCCATTACAAGTACCGCATGTAGTTGCTACTGAGAAAAATCCTTGGGACCTACGTATTTGTCCGCTTCCACCGCAGTCAGGGCAGGTCACGGGTGTACTTCCTTTAGCCGCTCCGCTCCCGGAACATTCCACGCAAGTTTCCAATCTCGGAATATCAATCTTAAATTCTCTCCCGAGGGCGGCATCTTCTAGAGATACCTCTAGGTTATAGCGCAAGTCGGAACCTCTTTGAGGTCCCGATCTACGACCGCCTTGAAAGCGACCACCTCCGAAGAAATCACCAAAGATATCTCCGAAATCTCCAAAAATATCAGAAAAGTCCGTGTAAGCACCGGCTCCGAATCCGCCTTGAGCGCCGGCCCCAACTCCAGCTTTACCAAACTGGTCGTAGGCCTGACGCTTTTTAGGGTCCCGAAGAACTTCGTATGCTTCCGTAGCTTCCTTGAATTTTTCTTCCGCTGCCTTATCACCCTTATTCTTATCCGGGTGATATTTTATCGCCAGCTTCCGATACGCAGCTTTGATTTCATCATCGCTTGCGCTTTTGGAAACGCCTAGAATATCATAGTAATTTGCTTCACTCATCGGTTACTTACTTTTTCTCATCGTCCACTACAGTATAGTCTGCGTCCACGACCTTTTCGCCGGATTCGCTGGTTTCCTGAGATTTCGCTCCTTCACCCGCTGCTCCGTTTTGGGAAGCTCCTGCAGACTCATTACCACTTTGGGAATAGATCTTGGAAGCAATCTCTGAGGAAAATTTAGAAACTGTTTCTTTCGCAGCTTTGATTCTACCCAGGTCTCCCGACTCGATCGCCTCTCTTGCTCTTTTTACTTCGTCAGTTGCAAGTTGTTTCTCGCTTTCGCTGATTTTGTCCCCGGCTTCTGAGACTGCCTTTTCAAGAGCGTATGTGATCGTATCCAGTTCGTTCTTAGCTTCCACCAATTCTCGAAGTGATTTGTCCGCAGCGGCATGAGCTTCTGCGTCCTTGACCATTCTCTTGATCTCGTCCTCGGATAATCCAGAAGAAGATTCGATTCGGATCTTTTGCTCTTTTCCGGTTCCAAGGTCTTTTGCAGAAACGTGAACGATCCCGTTCGCATCGATATCGAAGGTTACCTCGATTTGAGGTACTCCTCTCGGTGCTGGCGGAATTCCGATTAGATCAAATTTTCCTAATGTACGGTTGTCCTTTGCCATCTCGCGTTCTCCTTGAAGAACATGGATGGAGACCGCATTCTGATTATCAGCAGCCGTAGAGAATACCTGAGACTTTTTAGTCGGTATCGTAGTATTCCTTTCGATCAATCGGGTTAAAACACCGCCGAGAGTCTCAATTCCCAAAGAAAGAGGAGTTACATCGAGCAATAATACATCCGATACTTCTCCGGCCAAGACGCCGCCTTGGATAGCTGCACCAACTGCGACTACTTCGTCTGGGTTGACTGAACGGTTAGGCTCTTTTCCAAAAATTTGACGCACTAATTCTTGCACAGCTGGGATCCGAGTAGAACCACCAACAAGAATCACTTCGTCTACTTCAGAATTTTTTAATCCTGCATCTCTAAGAGCGTTCTCACAAGGAATGCGAGTTCTTTCGACCAGGCTACGTGTCAACTGATCAAATTTTGCTCTAGTCAGATTCATATCCAAGTGCTTCGGACCGCTTGCATCTGCAGTGATGAACGGAAGATTGATCTGAGTAGACATCGTTCCGGACAATTCGATTTTTGCTTTTTCCGCAGCTTCCTTAAGACGCTGAACTGTATTTTTATCGTGAGAGATATCGATTCCGTACTGCTTTTTGAATTCTTCGATCATCCATTCCATGATGACCATATCAAAATCATCTCCACCCAAGTGAGTATCACCATTGGTAGATTTTACTTCGAATACCCCGTCCCCTAATTCCAAAATTGAAATGTCGAACGTTCCACCACCGAGGTCGTAAACCGCAATCTTCGCATTGGTTTTTTTCTTATCAAAACCATAAGCAAGAGCTGCAGCCGTCGGCTCATTGATGATCCTTTCCACTTCCAATCCGGCGATACGTCCTGCATCCTTTGTTGCTTGGCGCTGATCGTCGTTGAAGTAAGCCGGAACAGTGATCACCGCTTTGGTAACCTTGTGACCTAAGTAATCTTCTGCGGTTTGTTTCATCTTTTGCAAGATTCGAGCAGAAATTTCCTGAGGAGTAAATTCTCCTGCAGCAGTTTCGAATTTCAGCCCATCGTTTCCGGCACGGATCACTTTATAGGAAACGTGCTTCATTTCGGATTCAACTTCGTTGAACCTGCGACCGATGAATCTTTTCGCAGAACGCACTGTATTTACTGCGTTTGTAATTGCCTGATTCTTCGCGAATTGGCCGACAAGGGTTTCTCCCTTTGCCGTAAAGGCAACGATCGACGGGGTCGTTCTAGATCCTTCCGAATTCTGGATTACAACCGGATCTCCACCTTCCATAACGGCAACAACTGAGTTCGTCGTACCAAGGTCGATTCCGATGATTTTTTCTTTTGCCATATTGGTTCTCCTTTATTTGTTCCCTTATTAAAATTTCCTGTTGTTCAGTTTCCTGCTTTTGGTCTTCCTACTCGAACTCTTGCAGGACGCAGAGAAAACGTTTCATCGTTTTCCTTAATCAAATAACCAGCCTGATACACTTCCACCACGGTCTCTTCTTTGTACTTTTCGCCCTCTTCAGATGAAATCGCTTCCATCGTAGTAGGGTCAAAAGGGAGCCCAACCGGTTGAAATCTGTACACGCTTGCTCTCTCCAACACGGAGTAAAATTCCTTTAGAATCATACCGACTCCCTCAACAAAGGGTTTTAACTCGTCGGTAACATTGGTCGTCGCCTCAACTCTCTCAAGATTGTCTATCGGAGTTAGGAAATTCGCAACAATCGATTTAATCGCTTCTCTTTTTACATGAGCGAACTCCTGCGCGGATCTCCTTTTATAATTTTGGAATTCCGCTCTTTCGCGAGCCCATGAATCTTTCAAAGATTCGATTTCTTTTTTCGAAGCTTCTAATTCTTTAGAAAGCTTTTCTTCTAGAGATTCCTCCTTTCCGTTTGCTTTTTCCGATTCTAGATTGTTGTCGGCACTTGCTACGGTTTCTTCTTGATTCATTTCCTTCTCTTTTCCTCGCTAATTTCCTGACTATTATCTATCTACTTATCCTGGTGATCATTTCAGAGACAAGCTTAGAGGTAAAATCTACAAGCGGCAATGCTCGATTATAATCCATCCTCTGAGGTCCGATGATTCCCATCGTTCCGATTCGCTTTTCACCCATCCGATAGTTTGAAGTAATAATTGCGACACCGTCCATTAGACCGTCTCCTTCCTTGCCGATCACGGTGATGACACCTTCGTGATCGATATGCTCTCCGAAGAATTCTCTTAACAATCTCTTATCGTCGAGCAAGGAGAGAACTTGGTTCAGCTGCTTTTCTTCGTCTCGAAAACGACCATAAAGGTTTTTTAATCCATCGATATACAAGCTCACTTCCGAATTATCCGGAGTCATTGCAGCAGCGATGACATCTGATACTTTATAAAAATCTTCTGGACCATCTTTCTTGTTCAAGAGTTTAGGAATAACCGATTCCTGAATCTCGAACATATCGTAACCTTTTGCATTCTCATTCAAATATTTTGATATTTGATAGAGCTCTTCTTGAGAATAGTTTCTATCTAAAAAGACATTCCTGTGAACGACAGCTCCTGACCTCATCACCATGATCATAAGAACTTCGTCTCCATGAACATGGATCAATTCCACATGCTTTAAAGTATCCAGACTTTTTGCGGGTCCGATCACAATCCCTGCTGTGTTAGATAAACTTGCCAATACACTCGCAGTCGCCTTCAGGATCTGATCCAGTCTGAATTGCATTTTCAGGTATTCTTCCTGGATCCGCTGTTTCTCTTTCAAAGTCAGTTCATAGACAACTAACAGAGAATCTACGTAGAAGCGGTATCCTTGCTCGGTAGGTATCCTTCCTCCAGAAGTATGCCTGGAAGCAAGAAAGCCCATATCTTCCAGATCCTTTAATACAGCACGAATTGAAGCGGGTGAGAGACCTATATCGTGTTTATCGAATAAGGTCTTTGATCCCACAGGACGGTTCTCATCGATAAATTCATCGATCAATGCTTTCAATATCATCCTGTGTCTTTGGGACAGTTCCATTCCATTGATTCCTGGCACTCTGATGGTTAGAGTGCTAAAGCTCCCCACAAGTTTCCCAAAAAAGCCAAAAAAAGTCAAGAATTTCAAGGGAATCTGAAGCAGTTTCGGCTTGGAACTGCTAATTTATTGGGTATTGCCTGGATTCTGGATTCCTTTCGGTTTTCGCGGGCCCCACCCGGGCCTGGGTGGGGGGATGGTGGCGGGCAAACCGAAGGACCCCAATACCAGACTTTCTCAATTTCTACAAGGATTTTTGCTCTGTCTTCGGACTGTAGGAGCTCCTACAGATCTTGATTTACACTGGAACGAGCTTTTTATAGAACAGACTTCCCCTCAAAATCGGCCAATGCAGAAAATTAAATCGCTCTACCTTTCCTTTCTACTAGCTTTCTTTTCCTTACAGTGCTCAGATAAAACTCAGATCGAGAATCTCAATGAAGAGAGCCTACTGATTTCTCTTCATTTGCAGAGCAGATTGATTTCCTTATTCGAAGCCCAGCTTCCCGCAACTGCGAGTATCTTCCCCAAAGGCAGCACTGAAACTTCTAAAGCGATCGGCTCCGGTTTTTTTATTAACAGACGAGGAAACCTTCTCACCTGCCAGCATGTAATCCAAGGCAGAAGAGAGGTAATTGTGCAGCAGGGGAAGACTACAAAGAAATGGAAAGCTATTGTGATCAAAGAGGACAAGGAGTTGGATTTGGCCCTTTTAGAAGTGCAAATTGATTCTGAGTCGGTTCCATTTCTGGCAATCCCCAAAATATACACTGGAAAGCACGGCACGATCTATCTTGCAATCGGTGCATCCTATGGACTCCCGGACTCAGTTACATTCGGGCTAATTTCTTTTCCTCAGAGAGCGAATGTAGACCCTGCGAAACCACTCCAAGGTTTTGTACAACTTAGTCAGTCTGTACTTCCCGGAATGTCTGGCGGTCCCATTCTGGACTTGGAAGGAACTCTGATCGGAGTCCAAAGGTTTACTTACACTCCGACAGGGCTCGCCGGCATCGGACCCGGATTTGCGATTCCAGCCGGGAAATTATCAGCCTTTGTCGAATCTGATTTGGGCGTGCTGGCCGATAAGCAAAAAGTACAACGCGGAATTATAGAAATCCCGATCACTACTCCTTTCTTAGTAAATAAGTTAAAACTACCCAGCCCCTTTGGAGTGATCGTTAGTTCAACGGAAAAAGGAAGTCCTGCCGAAAGGGCAGGTCTCCAAAGATACGATTTTATTGTAGCAGTAGATGAAGAAAAAATTCGGTTTGCGGGCGATTTTTTTAGAATCATGTCCTCCAAGAATGTTAAAGAAGATATAGTTCTAACCATATTTCGTTCCGGAAAAGAGCAGAAAATTACCGTATCGGAATAGGCTTGCCAACTTGCTTGGAAATTTTTTTCCATTTATAATAGCTAGAGAATTCTGAGTGAAGCTTTCGATTCACTGGGAGAGGAAAATGAGAAAACTGACGAATGTTGCCGTTATGATCGCTTTACTAGGTCTCGTAACGGTATGTAAGAGCGAAAAGGAGAAGGCTGCGCATAATTTAGCAGTTCTTTCCCTCTTGGGCCAAAATGTCCAATTAAGTCCGGAACAAAAATCAGCCAGCGCATCTGTGAACGGTGCAGTTTCGGCTTCGAATGGAGCTCAAAATAACGGTGGCATGGTTGCTTTGGGAGCTCAGTCCATCGAACAAGAACTCATCGCTCAAGTCTTTGAAAACGGATTGGACCCGGTTGTTGCTAGAGAATCCGCGATTGCAATTGCAAACTTACACAAAGATAAAAAGAGTGAAGTCCAACTCACAGCAATTAATACTCACTCTACCACCTACCCTAATTTTACTTTTGATGGAAGTGTTACCGGTGTTGGGATTCAAGTACAGAACATTGATATAGGTGCAATCATGCCGTTTCTGGGAGCTTGCTCCGTGAATTATGTAACTGCGGATCCAGGTATTCCAACTGGAACTGCAACCTTCGCCAATGGAACACTTACTTTCACCGGTTCTGGTTCTGGCTCTTCTTTTTCCGGATCTAGCGCCTTTGCCGCCGACGTAACCTTTGCAGGCTTTGGAGCATTCTACACAGATTGGTTAGAATACATCATCGTTGCAAAAAACCCGCCGGACACGAGCGGCGCATTTACTTGTGAAGCATTCAAAGATTCTTTTTCCCGCTTCTTAGATGTCTTTTACAAATATAGCGTTTTTCAATCCGGAACTGCTCACGTGACTCATAACAGAACCTACTCCAGTGAAAGCACAGGAACTTCTTTAAGTGCGAATTCTTCGTTCACGGCTACTGTAAATTCTCCCGCTGGATTGATGATCCAAGAGTACGAAAACGGTGTCGCAGGAACTGCAAAATTAGTTACGTTGGAAAATGTGACCTACGGATTCCAATCCAGCATGCAAGTGTTAACTGGTACTCCTGGAACTCCTCCGATCAGTGCAAACGGCGGGATCAGTGTGAATTTCTCTGGGACCGTAAACGGCGTAGCGATCGATCAATCGTTCGCGATCAATTTCTAATATTACTAGAACCTAATCTCCTACTCCCTCTTACAAAAGAGGGAGTTCCTTCTTTTTCCCCTTTTTTCTCCCATCTTTTCCTAACATTTTTCCTTAGGACCAAAAGAACCAAAGTCCAATCTTTGTGATTTTGTCCAATCTCGGGCTTATTCAAAATTTAGTTGAATCCAAATCCGTATTGGGTTGGATAATAGGACTTTATGGAAACCATCCAATTGTTTCCTTTGCTTTATCTTTTCTCCGGGGGATTTTTTACCCTTGTTTGGTCTTTAGGCTCTTTGGCGGAGCCTTCCAAATCCAAAGATAAATACTGGGTTTCGTTTATTCTCTTTTGCACGGCGATTTGGCAATTTGCAGGTGCGATTTCGTTTTCGGAAGTTCTTCGCTCTGTGCCGATTTTTCTCGGGGTACACTTGCCCTTTGCTTGTTCGATCGGACCTGCACTCTTTTTATATTATAAGAATGTACTAATGGAGGAAGAGTCTTCTTTCAGCTTGGAAGCCTTGCATTTTCTACCAGCCTTCATTTGCTTTTTGCTGTTTTTGCCGTATTGGATTATGGATCGGCAATCCGAACTCGGAATTCTTTTTAAGATCTATTTGGGCAAGAACGATCCGTATTCGATGATTCTAAGTTTTCTAATTCTATTGCCCAAGGTTCTAATACTAGTCTATTTATTGCCAGTCTTGTGGCCAGCTTTACATGTGCTTTTTAGAAAAGAAGCCGGCAAGAAAGATGAAATTAGACGAAGATGGTTCCTTCGCTTTGTCGCTTTGACTTTTTTCCTGATTTCCCTCGGTTTAGCCGGCTTTATTCTCCAAAAACCCTTACTGGTTTTACTCAGCGCTTACGGTCTCCCAATTTTATTAGTAAAATCTTATATCATTTCCCAAAGATTCCCTGGCTTGTTGATCGGAATCGGAAAGAAAATTCGTGAAACCAAGTACGCGAAATCTCGTCTAGGAGGCTTGGATCCTTCTGAATTGAGTGAGAAACTATCTCTGCTGATGCAAAAGGAAAAAGCTTTTACCGACGAAGATCTGACTCTCCCGTCCCTGGCCCAGGATTTAGAAATCAGTACGCACCAACTATCCGAATTTCTAAATATGGTCCTTCAGACCAACTTTTCAGATTATATTAACTCTTGGAGAGTCAAGGAAGCCGAAAGCTTTTTATTGGAGGATCCAAACAGATCCATACTTTCTATCGCTCATGCCTCTGGTTTCAATTCAAAGTCCTCTTTCAATCAAGCTTTTCGTAAATTCACCGGAATTACTCCTTCAGAATATAGAAAACGAAAAAAGGGAACTTCCCCCCACTTTGCGTAGCAAGTTATAACTACGCACGTTTCAAACTATCTCCCCGGTCGAACGATCCTTTCTAAACTCATATACTATCATCTTGCAAATGCAAGGAGGAGTGTATGAGGACACTGGCTGATTTGTTCAAATATTGCGCGGAAAAATATGGTGAGTATCCTGCTTTCGCAACCAGAAATGATAACGGCGATTTCGAAACGATTTCGTACAATCGACTTTATCGAGACTCGATCGCTCTAGCGGCAAGTCTTGCAAAACTGGGACTGCAACCAAAAGATCGTGTCGCGGTTTTTGCAGACAATCGTTTAGAATGGATGCTTACGGATATGGCGGTCATTCTTTGCGGTGCTGCTGACGTGCCTCGCGGCACTGATCTCACAGATAATGATATTAACTATATTCTACCTCATTCGGAAGCTACATTTCTGTTTGTTGAAAATGATAAAGTATTAGAAAAAGTTTATAGAAATCCGGAATCCTTGGAAAACGTCACAAACGTAGTTCTTATGGATCTTACAGCCCAGGGTACAGGAAAGGAACTTAGGCTCTGGGATCTTATTCAAGAGGGCTACGGGCTCCTAGAATCCCAAGGCGAATTAATTCAAAAAAGGATAGAGCAAATTGACGAAGAAGATTTGTTCACGCTCATTTATACTTCGGGAACGACAGGCAAACCGAAGGGAGTAATGCTTACTCACAAAAATGCTCTTTCACAAATTCACAATTTGCCTATCGCCCTGAAAGCAAAAGAAAGGGTTGTTTCCATTCTTCCGATCTGGCATATCTTTGAAAGGATCTTTGAAATGGTCTCGATGTATTTCGGGGCCTGTACGTATTATTCGTCCGTGAGGAACATAAAAGAGGATCTTAGAAAAGTAAAACCCACCTTTATGGCCTCTGCCCCAAGAATTTGGGAAAGCGTTTATCAGGGAATATTAAACACCGTAGCAAAATCCTCTTTAATCAAGCGGGCACTATTCCGCTCCGCCTTGACCTTGAGTTCTATAAAGAGTTCCTCTGTGCGTTGGTTACGATTCCAGGAGTTGGACCTGAAAAATCGGAACTCGATCAGCTCATTTTTTATAGGGCTACTCAAATTCTTGGAATTGCTCTTGGTGTTTCCTTTCTATCTAGTCTTAGATTTTATAGTACTGAGAAAGATTCGGTCCGCAACTGGAGGCAAGTTGGTAGCAACTTGCTCGGGGGGAGGAGCACTTCCCTTTCATGTAGACCAATTTTTCAACAATATCGGAATCCCGGTACTCGAAGGATACGGTTTGACGGAGACTTCTCCGATTTTGGCAGTAAGAACTTTTGATAAACTAGTGCTAGGTACTGTTGGCCCACTTTATCCAAACACGCAACTTAGAATAGTAGATCCCATCTCGGGAGAAATCCTGTATACAACCGAAAAAGAAGAAACAGAAGGAGTCAGCTTAAAAGGAGAAATCCATGTAAAAGGCGACCAAATCATGAAAGGATACTTTAAAGATTTGGAATCCACTTCGAAGGTTTTGAGAGACGGATGGTTTAATACTGGTGACTTAGGAATGATCACCTACAACGGTTGTTTGAAAATTGTGGGTAGAACCAAGGAAACGATCGTATTAACTGGGGGCGAAAACGTAGAACCTGTTCCGATCGAAAACCTGCTTTTGCAATCCCCTTTAATCGAACAGTGTATGATCGCCGGGCAAGACAGAAAATATCTTTGCGCACTGATCGTACCGAACCGAGAACTTTTCCCTTCTTATAAGAACGGATTTGGCTTTTCTAGTGAGTTCGAAGAAGAGAGGTGCATCCAAAAAATTCGCGAAGAAATTAAGCAGAAAATCTCCGCTCAAAACGGATTTAAGAATTTTGAAAGAATCGTAGACTTCCGCATTCTTCCAAAAGCTTTTGAGCCTGGGGACGAATTGACCGCCAAACTCTCTGTTAGACGGCACGTAATTTCGGAGAAATATTCGCACTTAATAGAAGAGATGTATTCTGAAAATGTAAAAGTTGCAAAATGAATTCCTGGTTGGAAGGAAAAGGTTTATGGCATAGTTTCAGATTTATGCTTCAAAAAAAGTTTAGTGCGCTTAACAACGAGGCTTGAATCACAAAAAATATTTGACCTAGTCTCGAAAAGCGCCCTATCATTATTGCGATTTATGCGGATGATTGCGTTCGCGAGATCTAATATTGCATAGACTCAGGCATAGGTGTGATTCATGAATATACTTGTCTCTTTCGCAAATCCCAAAATGGGAGCTAAACTTTTCGGACTTGCGCGATCCTTATTTGCAAAATCGGGACAAGACCTTTCTATCGTAGCATTACATATTATTTCAGTCGAATCCGAATCTGAAGGATTTCCTCGTCTTACAGAAGATGAGATTTTTGAATCGGTTAGGCAAGAGGCCGCCGGAGCAAATCTGAATTTTGAAACGGTAGGTTTTCCGTCTGACTGGATCGTTCCCGGTATAGTCGAAATGGCCAGGACAAAGGAAGCCGATTTGCTATTGTTAGGTGCTTCGGGTTCCTTGTTTTCCAATGATCTTTTGGGCGGCCGGGTTGGAGAAATATTGCACGAGCTTTCCGATTCGGATATTGCTGTTTTAGCAGACAATGGTTTACGTTCTCCGATAGAACCAGTATTACTTGCACCTGGGATCGCTTCGATGGAGCTATTTCCACTTGCAGAAGGTCTTTCCAAATTTATTCAGAAACCAATTGCTGTCCATGCCGGATCGGCTCCGGAAGAATACAGTTTAGAGACCTCTAGCCACTTTGTTCCTTGGCTACCCTTCTCTCTACAGGAGGACCATTTTATAGATAAGAACTTAGTAATATTGGAATATGATACTTACAAAGGTTTCCATTCTCATTTACTCGACATGAAGAATGTTTCTTATCTAATCCTTAGAAAAGGAAACAGGTAGATTTTTTAGCGAACTTTGGACTGAACTAAAAGAGCGCTTGTCATTCCATCCTATCAAGTTTGAAAAATTGGGATCGAATGACAAGATTATCCTAACTACGCAGCTCGCTTCTGTTTGATAGACAGAGAGCCAGCCGGGCGGTCTCCGGTTAAGAATCTCTCGAGCAAGTAAACAAACAAGAAACATCTGGATACTCCGTGAAACCGTGCAAGGTTTCCCAATTTTATCCAATCCGATTGCCTGGGTCTAAAGTTGATTCTGACCCAAGTTGTTTTCGTCTTGGCCCTTTGGTATCGTACAAATATCGGGTTCGAATTCAATCTTTCGATTCGGTCGATGCTGCCGGAATACGTTTCAAGTAACTCTTTTAAACACTTCGTAGCCGACTTGCTTGTATCCCAATGCTTTTTATATCTACGATGCGTGCGCTGCGGTAAAATTAGCGTGCAAACTCCGTTTTCAGAATTAGAAGAGGCTGCCAAAAGAGATTTAGTTTTTGAATTTTTTATAGGATTAGTTTGAATCAGTCTAAGTTTCATACCAGTTACGGTGATAAATAAAAATCACCTGCTTTAACTTTTGGGATTTGGAAAACAAATTCCAAACAAGGAGCTTTATGAATCAGGACAAACTAGAATATGCCACTCTGGGTGGAGGTTGTTTTTGGTGTGTGGAGGCAATTTACCAACTTGTAAAAGGCGTAGAAAGCATAGAATCAGGTTATGCAGGAGGTCATGACCCTTCCCCCAATTACAAATCAGTTTGCTCTGGCCAAACTGGCCACGCGGAAGTTATACGAATTGGATTCGATCCTAATATAATATCCTTTGAAAGTATCCTGGAAATTTTTTGGGAAGCTCATGATCCAACGACTCGCAATCGTCAGGGAAACGACGAGGGTCCTCAATATAGGAGTATTATACTTTACGAAAATGAGAATCAAAAAGCGATCTTTGAAAAATCCAGGACAAAAGCGCAGGAGAAATTCAAATCTCAGATCGTCACAGAGATTGTTCTTTTAACAAAGTTTTTTAAGGCAGAAGGCTACCACCAAAATTATTTTCGGACCAATCCCAATCAGCCTTATTGTCATTACGTCATTCGCCCAAAAATCGAAAAATTTCTGAAGCGCTGATATGAGAAGCTTTTACGAAGCTTCTCATATATAAGAAAAAACTAACCGACTGGAAGCCTTACGAAGAAAGTAGTTCCTTTCGAAGAAGTCTCAAACCGAATCGAGCCTCCGTGATTTTCCACGATTCTTCGAGCGATATCTAGTCCCAAACCGGACCCTTCGCCCGGTGCCTTGGTAGTAAAGAAGGGCTCAAAGATTCTATGTTGAATCGCTTCTGGAATCCCTGGACCGGTATCTTTGATTCGTACTTCTACCTCGTTCTCCGAAATCCAAAAACTAGAAACAGTTAAAACGCCTTGGAAATGCATCGCTTGAGCTGCATTATAAATTAGGTTCATCCAGACATGCAAAAGATCATCTGCATATCCTTCAATCAAGGGAAGATTATTATATTCTTTTACTACTTGGACACCCGACTTCAACTGATTGTGATAGATCGTAAATACTGTTTCCAAGCACTCAAATAAGTTTACCAAAGTCTTTTCTCCGGAGTGATTCGGATGCGAAAAATTCTGCAGGGCGTAAAGGATCTTAGACGTTCGATTCACCGACATTCTAATCATTTTACTAGACCGAATTGCTTGAACTTCTTCCAAAGCGTACTGGACCAGTTGCGGTCCTTGTTCAAATTCAAATACTTTAGGAAATTGGATAGGAGATTCTTCCAAACCGGATTCCACAAGCCATTCGGCTAATACTTTTGGATTATGGTAACCGAGCCCCGATAGCGCAGGTTCTATTTTTGTAGCCTTGTTCCTAATTTCCCGTGGAGTTGGAATCTCTACAGCCCTTTGACCCATGTCGATCATTCGTTCTAATTGTTCTCTGGTGTCTGTATCGAGTAATTCGTAAATAACCGCAGCTTCATTTGCTCTTTTATTCGTTCTTTCTAGATAATCCGCCAAATATTCGTTAGATGAACCAATGACTGCCAGCGGATTGTTTATTTCGTGTGCAAGTCCAACTACGATTTGGCCAAGAGAAGCCCTCTTCTCTGATTGAAAAATCTGAGCCTGAGTCCTTTTGATGCTTTCCATCGCTTCGGCAAGCTTGGAGTTTTGCACTTCGATAAATTGATTCTGAGCCGAGATTTCCTGATTCAATCGCCTCAGTTCCTGGGCTTCCTTCCGGTCTGAAATATCCCGGACCATTTCTATCAAGCATTCCTTCCCGGCAATATTCACTACTCGTGCAGAATACTCTGCATGTTTAACTTCTCCGTTTTTTGACAAAATACAGAGTTCTTCGTTTAATATAATATCTTCTTTTAGGAGCTTGATTATGATCCGCTTCCTTTCTTTCGGGTCCTTCCATATCCCAATTTCAGCACAAGTTTTTCCTTTCACCTCTGCTCGAGTATAACCGAAAGTTTTTGTAAACGCTTCATTTACATCTATATAAGTACCAGTACGCATGTCTGAAATAGAAATCGAATTCGGACTCATTCTAAATACCTTCAAAAAGAGTTCCTGACTTTTTCTAAGTTCCTCTTCGGATTTATATTGTTCGGTAATATCCTGTCCGGTCCCGAATCCTAGATGTTCTTCTTTGTAACTTCCCCTTACCTGTATGTACCGATATTTTCCAGTTCTTCCTCTTGTTTTAAAAACAAATTCGGCGGTATACCTGGGATTTTTTCTTTCAGCAATTGCAGTATTGTAAACAGAAACGATTTTTCCTCTATCGTCTTCATCCACATAATTGAACAAAAAGTCCGTGAATTTAAATGTCCTGGCAGACTTTGCCCTGCGGTAACCTAAAACGCAAAGATATTCTTGGCTCAAGGTTAACTCTAGAGTTCTGGTATCGAACATCCAGCCGCCTAACTGAGCATATCTTTGTATATCGCTGAATTCTTCTTTGATTCTTCCATACCCTCTAAGATTCGAAATAAGTAATATTGCAACAGTAATGAATCCAAGCACCTGTGTTAGCAGTGTTTCTTTTACATCAATTCCCTTTGTTAGAGGAATCAACCCAACATCTTGTATAAAAAATAGAACAATACAGGTAAGAATGGAAAATATCGCATACGAGTACGTTGTTTTTTCTCCCAAAACCATGGAAGCAACTAATATCGGAACGGAAAAGAGTGAAATCGAACCGACTAACGCGCCCTCTATGATAAAAGAGGAGGAAGCCATCATTGCCCAAAGATAGAGCACAAAAACATGGGCACCGAGTATGAACTTTCCGTTCTTCGCCAAAGTATGACAGACAGCGATTGCCAAGATTGTCAAAACGATTACATAGTGAGTATCTCTCGTTCTATCCGTAATTAAGGGATGGAGCACGGAATAGAGAACTGACATGCCCGCAGCCAATCCCATGAGCCAATATAAGATCTTAATTTTCGAATCTCTTTCCGCATCGGTATAGACCGGCGGGGTCAGTAAATCCAACATTCGATATCGCATCTAGTAATTTCCGTTTGCACCTTATTTTCAAATCCCGACCGATAAGCCAACCCACCATTTGAAGCGAAGATATTCGACACTGCAACGTTAAGCGTAATCTGATTTCGATGCAGTAATCCGAATATTGCGTTTCGGACAGACAATATTTACCACAATTGATAGAAGAGATTTTTGATCTAAACAGAAATTTTTAAAAAAAGAAATAAATCATTTTATAAAATCTTTATGTCTTCATTTTGTCCAAAAGCCATTTCTGTGTCGCAAAGTTTTTCCGCACTTATTTTTTGCTTATATCCAAAAGTTTTCCATCTAACAATCATTAACCTATTTTAGAGCGATTAACAAATTGGAAGAGTTACAAAAAAGGTCGTACCCTTTTCGGAAGTCTCGAACCGAATCTCTCCTTTGTGGTTTTCTACGATTCTTCGAGTGATGTCCAATCCTAATCCAGATCCTTGGCCCCTAGCTTTCGTTGTAAAAAAAGGTTCGAAGATTCTATGCTGAATCGCCTCGGGAATTCCAGGGCCAGAGTCTTTGATCTGGACTTCTACCCTTTCCTTACCGGATTCGTAGACACCGACTAGCAACTCTCCAGAAAAATTCATAGCTTGCGCTGCATTATAAATCAGATTGGACCAGACATGTAAAAGATCATCCGAATTTGCCTGGATATTTGGTACAGGATTATATTCTTTCGTAACTGCAATCCCGGATTTAAGTTGATTGTGATAAATCGTAAGTACGGTTTCCAAATTCTCCTGAAGACAAACTTGAGACTTTTGACCGGAACCGTCAAAGTGGGAATAGTTTCTGAGTGCATAAACGACTTTTGATGTTCTATCAACCGACATCTCGATGAGCTTGCTATGTCGTTCCGCCTGGATCTCTTCCAACACAAACTCCAAAACATTTCTGGAATCCGAACTACCGAACAATTTGGGGAACTCCTCCAGGAACGAATCCAATCCATTCTCTGCAATACCTTCGGCTAGATTCCTTATATCATTCTCAAATCCGCGTTCCATCAGTTTACTCTCCAAATTCTTGCTTCTCAGGCGAAGCTCTTTGGGAGATAAAAGGTCCGGACAAGTTTTTGCTTTTTCGAAAATTCTTATTAGCTCCTCTTTCTGTTCCTTATCTAGAGAGCTTAATATTTGGATCGCCCGATCTATCTTTTGTTCATTTTTCGCAAAATGAATTTTTAGTAGTTCGTTTGAGGATCGTATCACGCCGATCGGATTGCTCAATTCGTGCGCGATACCGGCAACGAGCTGACCAAGCGCTGCCATTTTTTCGGAAAGGATGAGTTGGCTTTGAGTCCTTGTTAGATTTTCCAGCGTATTTTCGAGTTCCCTTTTTTGTTTTTCGATCAACTCCTTTTGTGACAGAATTTCCAAGTTCAAGATTCTAAGTTTCTGAGCCTCTTTTCTGTCTGCAAGATCTCTCACGACGGAGATTAGCCATTGCTGTCCATTGATAATTGCGACTCTTGTAGAGAATTCGGCCTGAATGATCCTGCCATCTTTTCTTCGATACTCGGTTTCTTCGTTTTTTAAAAGACCATCTTTTAGGAGCTTCTTTACGAAATACATTCGATGCTCTGGATCCACCCATAAATTGATTTCGAATGTAGTTCTTCCTACGACTTCCTCTCTTGTATAACCGAAGAGGCTCGCGAACCCGTCATTCACATCTATGTATCTGCCTTCATCCATCGTGGAAATTGCGATCGCATACGGACTGAGCTGAAAAACTTTCGAAAATAGTTCCTGACTTCTTCTCAATTCTTCCTGTGCAATTTGTATTTCGGTAATGTCCTGCGCCGTTCCGAATCCCACTACATCGTCCCGGTATTTTCCGTTTACTAAGATGTATCTTATCTCTCCATTCTTAAGCCTTGTTCTGTAATAAAATACGGAGGAGAAATTAGGATCGTGACGATTTTTAAGAGCCTCGCTCATCATTCCGATTACTTTCGGGATATCTTCTGGAATTACATATCGCTGCAGGAATTCTTCGAAGGAAAGTATTTGGATTTCTTTTGCCTCCGGTTCACCCAAAAGCGCTAGATATTCTTTGGAAAGAATTGCTTGGTGAGTGACCGTGTTTAAAGTCCAGCCCCCCAGTTTCGCATATCGTTGTATCTGAGATATTTCGTCTTTGATCCTTCTAAAACCGAATAAGGCGATTCGCATCAAAAGAATCAGGAAAACAAATCCTAGAACTTGTCCGGCGAGCATGATCCAGTCGCCCTGTCTGCCTGAAAAATTAATCCAAAACCGATTGTCCCAGGAGATCATTCGAGCTGCGGCAATAGAGATCGCAATCGAAGCGTAAACATAGGTAGATTTCTCATCCAAAACTAACAAGGAGAGTACGATCATCACAATACATAAGGAAAATAAAACAGAGTGGATTCCTCCTTCTTTACTAATCCAAGCAAATGCAAGAATCCAACCGAAACCGATCAAAGCGTGAGCTGCAATCTTAGTCCTTCCGGACCGAAGCAGAAAATGCGAAAGGATCAAGATAAAAGGAAGAGCGTAAATCGGTAGATAAACTTCTATCGGAGGTTCCGCAACGAACGGATAGAAAAGCCCAAACAGCAAAGCAGAAACGAAACACAAGCTCATCAGACCGTACAGTAGCCTGATAGCAGAGTCCTTCTCCGCATCTGCATACGCTGGGGGACTTAATATGTTCGGTATCTTCAATTTTAGAACCGTGTATCCGAAAAAGTGCCATCTATGATAAAATGATTCGGGCGAATGGAAAGCCTGATTTCGGAAATCGTTTATTTTTTAGATGTAACTAAGGCTAGATTGTGTAAAAACACTTTCAAGACATTGGTAAATTTGATGAAATTGGCACCATGCGCCTTCTACGAACCTTGTTTCCAAGTCCCATAAAGATTCATCGAGTGATAGAAGTATTTAGCGTATTCGCATTCTTACTTTTAATAGGATACCTATGCTTCAAGTTTTCTTTGGTGTTAGCTAGTGCGATCCTCGAGGACACTTTAAGTGCAAGTTTGATTATATTCGGATTAATCTTATCGGCCTATATTACTGCCGATTTCTTCTCAGGGTTTGTGCACTTTCTCGGGGATAGTTTTGGAAATGAGCACACGCCTTATGTCGGTCCGGCCTTTATTTTTCCTTTTCGCGACCACCATGTAGATCCCAAAGGAATTACTAGACACGATTTCTATGAGACCAATGGAAACAATTGCTTGGTCTCGCTACCTATTCTTCTTTATGCCCTATTCGCTTCTTATGACGAATCTGAAATACCTTGGGGAAGGATTTTCTGGGTATTCGTGTTGGCTGCCATCTTCTTTACGAACCAAATCCACAAATGGGCTCACCAGGATTCTCCGTCCAAATGGATTGCGTTTCTGCAGAAAAGGAGAGTTATCCTTTCTCCGAGCCATCACCAGATTCATCACACCAAGCCACACGACTCTTACTTTTGCATTACGACCGGCTGGTGCAATCCGGTTCTAGAGAAGCTCGGTTTCTTCAAAGGTATTAAGAAAGCCGTAGATTCTATCCTCGCTAAATTTTAACATTCTCCGACAGCAGGGCTCTGCAATTTTCATTTGCCAGTCCTTGCCATGGTCTGACATCTCACCTAACAGTATTTATAACTCTTGAATTTTCCTTGATTCCAGCTCGAAAGAAATAAGCATCGCTGCTTATGGTCCGTAAGTTCTTCTTTCTCGCAGTTCTATTCGTCTTTCAAATGAATTGCTCCACCACAATCTCGCTAAAGGGAGAGATCCATCACCCGAAGACATCCGACGGTTGGGATCTAACCTTGGAGCATTTCCCTCCTCTTGCAGGAACCCCTCCAAAAAAATATCCGGTCATCGTATGCCACGGGATCATCGCGAACAGACTCTACCTAACGATCAATGAAAAGTCATCGATCGTATACAATTTGCAAAAGGAAGGATACGATGTCTGGTTACTGGAGCTACGAGGCCGACAAGAAGCCGGATCGCCTTCGATCTTCTGGGGGGAAAAAACTTTCGATTATTCAATAGATGATTATATTACAAAAGATGCAGATGCTGCGATTAAGCATGTTTTAAATGCAACAGGAAAAGATAAAGTAAATTGGGTCGGGCACAGTCTAGGCGGAATGATTATCTATGCCCGACTAGGAAGTTATTCCGAAAATAGGATTTCGAACTTTGTCGCGATCGGCTCTCCCTCGATCATGGATCCACCTTCCAGGGCTTTATCCCTCTGGACCAAATTCTCCTGGGCAATGAATCTATGGCCTGTGGTTCCTACGGAAACTTGGTCAGCAGTCAGGGGCGGGACTGGCATCCCTTTTCTTCCTAAAAGGAATTTCGAAGAGATCTTTTGGCACGCTGATAACATAGACGACAAGATAGTTTCAGGTGTGATGACAACTGCGATTGCCTCAGTCGCAAAACGAGAAGCTAGACAAATGGAGAAAGTAGTAGAGATCGGCCAGTTCGTTTCCGAAGACGGAAAGATCAGCTATAGTTCCAACCTATCAAACATAAAGATTCCTGTTCTATTTGTAGCCGGCAGGAGAGACAAACTCGGATTCGCCTACTCATTGAGATACGCCTACGATTCCGTTGGCTCGACCGACAAAACCTTGTTCATTGCTTCGAGGAGCAAAGGTCATGCTGATGACTACGGACATACAGATCTAGTCGTCGGAAGAAAAGCAGAGGAAGATGTATTTCCTTCGATCATAAAATGGCTCAATAAAAGGAACGAAAAATAATGTCCCAATTCAAAATCATCCAAAAGCGTTTTTTCGCCATAGCATTGTTAGTTGTTTTAGGTGCATGCACAAGTTTTACAGTTATTACTGAGGAAAAATTCGGAAAACAGACCGCAAATATCGGCCCGAATCTCTACTTAACTACTTTCTCTTACGAAAACTCTGATTATCCACCTATCTTAATCGTAGATCCGGTACTAGTAAATAAGAAGGCCCTTTATCTAGGAGAATATTCCGGATTAATCGGAGTATTGAACGGCAACGGATTTTCTGTTTGGTTCCTGCACTTCGAAAACTATCAGAACTTAGACCTGAAAGAAATCGGTGATAAGGTACTGCCTCAGGCAATTTCTCAGGTTCAAAAAATAGCAAAGAGAAAAGATATCATTCTAGGCGGAGTCTCCGTAGGCGGCCAAGCAGTGTTGCATTATCTCAGCCAAAAGAAGGACCCATCGGTCGCAAAGACATTCTTTTTGGGAACCGGAATGGACTATCAGTATAACGATAGTTTTATAGAAGAGATGACCAAAGAAAAGCGCTTTGGATCCGATCTTTCCCTCAAATGCAAACAGAAAGATTCTTTTTGCTCTAGATATATCTCCTTTGATGAGGACGACCCTAAAACTATATTCTTATATCGTAATCTTTGGAACTATCTTCCTTCGCTCGACTCGAAGCTTTGGGCGGATTTCGAAGCGATGGAAGTGCCTACTTTATTCGTCACCGGCAAATTGGACAATGTCAGTCCAAGCGAATCAGTTCATCCGGTGTATAGAAGGAAAAAAGGAGAAAAATATTTCTGGGAAGTCGGAAGAGACAATCGAGCAAGCATCGACTACGATCACATGTCACTTTTTTCTTATGAAGAAGCTGGACCGGAAATCTACGAAGTGATCGCAGACTGGTTAAAAAAGAAGAAGGGAGAATAAGAAAAGGGAAGTTTTTCAACTTCCCTTTTCTGCGCTTTTCGAAATCAACAATTGATTCTACTTAAGAATGTTTTGCCAGCCAAGACGCAAGATCGGATAAAACTTTTCTTTTATCACTTTCTAACTCGTTCATGGTTTCATGATATAAGCCTTCGTAAATATTCATACTTTTATCCTTAGAAGGGATCGTCTCGAAGGCCTTGACCGTGCCTGTATACATTACTATATTGTCAGATTTTCCGTGAAAAAGATACACCGGAATTTTTAGATTAGAAGCCATCTTTAATCCGTCGTTGTAACAATTAAGCAGGAAATTTCCAAGCGCAGCAGAAGCCATTCCATGGACCAAAGGATCTTTTTTGTAAGCTTCTACGACGGCCTTATCTCTAGAAAGATCCTTGATATTCAAACCTGTAGGAGCTCCTAACGTAGGAGTAAGCTTCGCAGCAAGAGAACCGACACCTCTTTGGATCGAAACTATCACATTACTTTTGACTTCGATAGCCAAGCCGCTCAAAACCAAACCTCTAAGCTTGTCTTGATGGTTTCCCGATCCAGAATAGAAAAGTGCTACATCCGCTCCCATGGAATGTCCGAGTAGAAAAACTTTCTCCACGTGTTCCGCATCTTTGGCAATTTCGATCAGTTGATTCAGGTCGTCTAAATACTCCGAAAAGTTTTTTACGATTCCGCGACTTCCTTCGGATTTGCCGTGGCCTTTTGCATCGATTATATAAACTACCCAGCCGTCGTTCTGCAATCCTTCCAAGAGATTCTCGTATCTACCGCTATGCTCTCCGATCCCGTGGTGCACAACTAATACTCTACCAGGTACTGGATTTTTAGAGCGGCACACTTTATAAGAAATGCGTAGTTTGTCCTTATTCTGAAAGCTCTTTTCCTGAATGTCGTAGTATTTCGCCAATTCACTCATTCTATTTTATTCTCCTTAAATCCTTTTTCTTAATATATTTTTTCGTAATAAACCAAATTCTTTAGTTTGGAACAGTTGCTTGCTGAGATTCTTCCATTTTAGGACCGCATCTTTCCCGCAAATCCATCCATTTCCTTCTAGAAATACCGATTCGATCCTTCGGAAAAGAAGGATCCGATAGAACTCCCCGAATTTTATTCATTCTCGATTCAGTAGTAGGATGAGAACTCAAGAAACTTGGAATCGAAGCGGCATAAGAATCGGATTCGGAATCGGACTCATATTTTTTCTGCATTCTTTCAAACCAGTCTAAAAAACCTTTCGCTGAAATCCTCGCAGACTTAAGACTCTCGAGTGCTACCGAATCGGCTTCTTCCTCGAACTCTCGAGAGAACTTTTGTTTAAAAATTGCTGCACTAGTAATCTCGTAAAAAGTATCCAGATTTTCTATAAAGTCCACGCCTTCAAATCCAGCGCCGATCGCGAGGGATAAGAAAAAGAAATTGCCGAGAAATTGAATTTCGTTTCTGATTCCGTGTCGCTTTCTGACATGGGCCATCTCGTGAGCCAGAACCCCAGCCAGCTCTTCGGGAGATTCCATGTCTTTTAACAACTCAGTAAATAGGATTATATTGCCTCCGGGCAAGGCAAAAGCATTGTTCACTTCCTCTTGCACGACTACGATGTCGTAAGTAAACGGATCGTCAGCATGCTTTAATCTTTTGGAAAGACTATCCACAAAGGAATTCAGTTCTCGATCTGAACAAACATGTAGCATCTCTCGAATCTTACTCGAGACCAAAGGCACCCTAGAAGTATCATAGGACAAAGGCACAAAGTGATGAGACATCGAAAGCAAAACATTATACAGGACCACAACTACGGTAGCAGCCACTGCTAAAGTAAAAATTTTCTTCCAGGGAGATAGATCGTACCAAAAAGGCAGAAGCGATCGCTTTCCAGACTTTCTGTAGGACTTCCAGTTGTCTATTAAGGATGTATAATCTTCCTTAGAGTAGAAGGCCAAGATCAGATTAATATGCGGATTGGTTTTGTTCTTTAGCTCTAGGCGGTACTCGCCACCTAGAGTTTCGAGTTCTAAAATATCGGAATAGGAAAATTGGCTTTTGGTTTCCCCAGAAATGAATTCAAAGAATTGCGGTTTGAGTAAAAGGTGCCCTTCTTTCGGGACAGGAGTTTCTCCGTCGTATAACAATCCCTTCATTCTGACACCTTTTACGGCTTTCGATAGAATGACCTCTTAGAGTGTTCTTCGTCCAGCACATTCCTATGAAAATCGGATGCTCTAACCTAGAAAATTGGACAAGGCGTCCGCAAGACTCGCAACGCTTTCCATTCCGTCGGCGAGAGGCGAAGCTCCTCGATCGAAATCAGGACGAATCGCACTTAAATCAGGAGAAACTTCCAGAGAGATCGCTTCTAGATAAAGTTTGATCCATCGAACTGCGATCCAAGGTACGGCAATACCGACCGTAATCAGAATTAACAAGATAGAATACAAGGTAAGCAAAAAGATTCTGCCTCCTCGAAGGTCCGATCTTAACCTGATTCCATTAAAACTAGTATGGTTATAGATATAGTTTTGCAGGTTTGCGGTATACCAAGAGGAGTAAATTCCAGCTGTGATCACTGTAAGAAAGAATCCCTTCAAATTGATCAGTAGTAAATCCAGACCTTTTCCCTCAAACTGAAAGGATGCATTTCCGTAATACGTATTGCTCATGTAGAATTTCTGCAACTTGACTGTGAGCCAGTTGGTATAAATTCCGAAAGTGATAATAGAGAGAAGCACTCCTGGAACATAAATCTTTACTAATTCTAGAGGATGTCCCGCAAAATGAAAACGAATATTGTTAAACGAAGTTCTGCTTAGGTAATATCTCCTGCTCCCGATAATTACAAAAGGTATTAATGCCAATAAAACGGCCACAATCAAAAGTGCAGAAAGGATGGCGGCAACTTGTGCGGATAAAATTACGGTTAATACCCATTGCAACAGGGCAATTATGATGTACACACCTACGAATAAAACTAACGCCTTCAAAAACCCTATGAACTTTTCTTTGCCTGTCGCATGAAAATCAAAACGATGGCCCTGAAAGATAAGATGTTGGTGCAGATACTTTGTGGTTTTTACGGTTGCCCAAAAATAATAAATACCGATCGTAACGATAGTGGTTAGCGCATTCGACAAATAGATTACGAAAAGATCTTTCCCCTTTCCGTCAAATTGTAGTCTCGTATCCTGAACGGAATTCATTCTGTCCTCCATATCCAATATGAATTATCTGCAGTCGCCGTATCTTATGTACAGAGCAGCGATGCTGCGAGGAAATAGAATAAAAGCCGATCTGTGCAAGCAAGAAATAAATTTTTGTTTTTCGGATTCAAGAACGAATGGTTGGAACTCGGAACCAACTAACTTTTACTTTCTCCAACCCAGTTTGAGTAAAACCAATTTAATATCTTCCCAGACTTCTCTTTTGAGCGGACTATTCTCTCCACCATTCCGAAGCACATAGCTAGGGTGATACGTAGGCATCACTGGAATTCCGTGAAAATCTCCCCACTTTCCTCTCAGCTTGGTAATTCCTTCCTTCGTATTTAGCACGAATTTTGTAGAAGGATTTCCTAAAGTAATGATTACCTTCGGTTGTATCACTGCAATCTGACGAACCAAGTAAGGAGAACAAGCAGCGCTCTCTTCCTCGTCAGGTGGTCTGTCTTTTTCGAATTTCAAATCTACTGTTGGCCTGCACTTAGTCAGGTTTGCGATAAATACATTATCCCTAGGTACTCCGATACCATTTTCAATGATTCTTGTCAGTAGTTCCCCCGCCCTTCCTACAAAAGGCCTTCCCATCAAATCTTCCTGTTTGCCGGGTCCTTCTCCGATAAACATAATCTCAGCATCCGGATTTCCCTCTCCAAAAACTGTTTGGGTCCGAGTCGTATGCAACTTGCACAACTTGCACTGGGAAACTTGATTTTGGATTAGCTTCAACTGCTCTATTTTTTCGGCTGTGTTCATCCGAATTAATCGATAAAGAGTTCGCGTTATCCAGCAACTACTTTCTATAAAAATAAGTTGGAAGAAACTTTGATTCGATGCTAGCATACATTTATGCACGGCAAGCACCCTCATTCGGATGCACACGATCATGAGCATGGCCATCACACTAGTCATACTCATTCACACGGCGATTTCCATTCGCATTCCCACGGTCCGATTCCGGATAGTTCCGGCGCCTTTCTGATCGCTTTCGGACTAAATTTTACTTTTGCAATTATCGAATTCGTAGGCGGATATATCACCGGCAGTTTGGCGATTCTTTCGGATGCTCTCCACGATTTGGGTGATAGTGGTTTTTTGGCAATTGCTTGGATTTTTCAAAAAATCGCCTCTAGACCTAGGACCCAGACTTTTACCTTCGGATATAAGAGGTTGGGGCTGTCGGCGGCTTTAGTAAATTCACTCGTATTAGTTTGCGGCTCGGTTCTTATTCTAAGCGCTGCGATTTCCAGACTACAGTATCCGACTTCGCCAAACGGATGGGGAATGCTCAGCTTATCCGTATTAGGTGTTTTGGTAAACGGTGCGGCGATGTTGCGGATGAAAGGCGTGGAAGGAGTGAACGCCAAAACAGTTTCCCTTCATTTATTAGAAGATGTTCTAGGCTGGGTCGCAGTATTTATTGGCAGCATACTTTTGATTTTATTCGGTTGGAATTGGGTAGATACCGTTTTGTCCATTGTAATTTCTATCTGGGTCGGAATATTAGCTTTTCGGAATCTAAGAAAAGTGCTCAGATTGCATTTGCAGTCGACTCCCGAAGGAATCGATACCAAGGAATTGGAATCTAGAATATTAAAGCTTAAGGGAGTCTCGGAAGTACATGACCTCCACCTATGGTCGATGGACGGAGACTATCATGTGCTGACCTTGCACGTTAGTGTAAAAGAAACCACTTTAGCAGCGGGGCAAAAGTTGAAAGAAAAGATCAGATTGATTGCAAAGGAATTCAAAATTCCGCATGCAACCGTCGAGCTCGAACCAACAGGAGCAGAATGCCCTTATGACAATTGCTGATGACGGTAACTTTTCCAAGCTTGTCCATTTAAAAACTCAGCACAGAGAATCGATCTTGATCGTCACTCTGAATCGCCCCGAATACAACAACGCATTAAACATGAAACTTCGAGACGAGCTCGAATACGTGTTTTCTACTACAAAATCGAATGACCAAATTTGCGGGATCGTCTTGAACGCGGAAGGTAAGAATTTTTGTGCGGGATACGATCTTGAGGAAGTCATCCAGACCAATTTGGACTCATTTCGCCATCGAATATTAGAATATCATTATGAAATCTATTCTTACCCAAAACCAGTGATCGCACTGCTCAAAGGATTCTGCTCTGCTGGCGGATTCGATTTAGCTCTTTGCGGAGATTATATCATCGCAGAAAAGAAAACGATATTGTTTCGACCAGAAATCAGATTTAACGGACCTCCTTTGATTACAAGCCTTGCACGCAAAGTCGGACCTTCCAAAGCCCTGAGCATTACTCTAAAGGGAGATCCGATCTCGGTAAGCCAGGCTCTCGAATGGGGAATTATTGATGAAATAGACACTTCCGAAAATCCGTTAGAGCACGCTATCAAAGTAGCGACTAAATTGAGCCAATGGAATCTGGATCTGATAAGAGCGGAAAAGGATATCGCAAACAATTTATTTCACGGGAACTTGCACGAAAACTTAAGGAGAGAGTTCGATCTCTTCGCAAAATTTTTGGAAGATCCTAGTTTCCTAGAAAACCTGAAAAAGTACGCCGGAAATATCCGACAAAAAGTATCGTAGATTCAAGATCCAATTCTTTATGTTTTTCGAATCAATCAGTTACCTTTTATGTCAATTTTCTATATTCAATGTCCTTAATAGAGCTTAGACCGCAGGGAATCTATGTCCCGATTGCTGATGTATATGTAGATCCTTGGAAATCAGTACCGAAAGCTCTAATCACTCACGCGCATTCAGACCACGCTAGATCCGGCTCAAAATATTATCTATGCACAAGAGACGGATATGAAGTCACTCGTTCCAGACTCGGTCCGAATGCAAATCTCAATGCTGTAGATTACGGACAAGAAATTGCCATTAATGGGATGAGGATTCGTTTTTATCCTGCGGGACATATCTTAGGGTCCGCACAAATTCGCTTCGAATTCAAAGGAGAAGTGCTCGTAATCAGCGGAGATTATAAAACTGAATCCGACCAAACCTGTCTTCCGATTGAGCCGATTCGATGTCACACTTTTTTGTCGGAGTCCACTTTTGCGTTTCCATTTTACGACTGGCCTTCTGCCGAGTTTGTTTTTTCGGAAATACTAGATTGGTGGAAGTACAACCAATCGCAAGGTTGCGAATCGGTTTTGAGATGCTATTCTTTAGGAAAAGCACAAAGGTTACTTTTAGGATTGCACGAACTTATCTCAAAATGGCCCGAACTATCTTGGGAGAAAATTAGAGTTCACGAAACCATCGAAGTGATAAACGAAGCGTATCGTAAAAGTAATGTGAAAATACCCCCGCTTCAAAATCGGAATGTACCTTTTTTGCCTGGATCCTTGCACCTGCTTCCACCGGGAGGAGAAGATCATTTGCAAGGTTCAGAAATTAGAACCGGATTTTGCTCCGGCTGGATGCAAATCTCCGCGAATCGAAAAAGAGGAAGTATAGATCGTGGGTTCGTACTCTCAGATCATGCAGATTGGAAAGGATTGATTAACGTAATCACTGAAACCGGTGCAGAAAAAATACTTCTGACCCACGGTAAGACCGAAGTTATCTCCAGGTATTTAACAGAAAAGGGAATCCGAGCAGAGGAATTCAAGACTCGTTTCGGAGAGGACGAACGTTGAAACAACTGTCCATTCTTTTCAAAAACTTAGAATCCGCTAGAACCGATTCTGAAAAGAAGAAACTACTAACTACATATCTTTCGAAATTATCCGAATCGGATTCTGCCATCGCGATTTGTCTTTTTTTGAAAAAAAGAAAATATCCCAAGCTCGCAATTTCCAAATTAACCAAATGGCTTGGTGAATATTACAAAATTCCAATTTGGTTGATAGAGAAAAGTTTCGAAGAGGTAGGCAATCGTACCGAAACAATCTCCTTACTATTGAAAATCGGAAAGAATGATTATGATAAGAATTTATCAGAAACTTTCTCAATGTTGGATGGTATAGTTTCCATCCCATTCGAAGCACAACTAAGAGATTCGCTTCTACAATTTTTGGAATCTGTAAATTCCGACCAAAAATTGATTCTGTTAAAATTTCTGACTCACAGCCTAGACTGGCATATCACCGAAGCCATGATTTGCGAATCTCTCTCTCAAATTTATCGAATCGGAATCGGAGAGATACACCTTCGACTAGAGCAGGACCTAGGCTGGGACGAGAATAGTTTTCGCAGAATGATCGCAAAGCCGGAGGCTGAAGACTTCTCAGGTCCCCATCCTTTTCCGGAATATTCACTTTGGCCAATAAAGGAAAGAGATGATCTTTCTAAAGGAAATTATATCGCAGAATATATTTACGACGGAGCGCGCTGCCAGATTTTTTTGCGAGAAAGGGGAGTTTTCATTTGGTCAGAAGCATTTGAATTCTTAAATCATGAAATCTTAAAGTATTTTCCGATGCTCGAAAAAAAAGAATTCCAGAATCCAGTTTTCGAAGCGATCTTCCTGCATAGCGGATCGGAGAAGCTCGGCGCATCTTCGCACAAACTGATCCTCACTGATTTATTGGAATGGAAAGGGCAAGACTTAAGAAATGTTCCCTTTCACTCGCGGAGAGAAAATCTTCAGGATTGGTTTAAGAATGTACTCCAAGGCAGCAAAATAAAGTCTGCAAAATCAGAAGAAGTTTTGGTCCAAACCGAATTAGAGCCTTTCGAGATCGAAAATTTAGAAGGCTTGCTGAATCGATTACCGAAAGGAGTCACTGGAATTTCCTTAAAGCATAAAAACGGACTCTACGAAAGAGCAGCAAAATCGGAATCTAAGGATTGGATCCTTTTGAAACCGGGGCCGAAAACTTTAAAGGTTGTTTTACTTTATCGAAATCTTTCTCCAAATCAAATCGATTCCGAATTCACTTTCGGAATTTGGAAGGGACAAGATCTGGTTCCGATCTGCAAATTCAAGCCAGCCTTTTCGGAAAAAGATAAAGAACTTGTACTTCGCTTTAGTTCGGAAAATGTTTTGGAAAAAAGAGGTCCTTTTCGTTCCTTACGACCAAAACTTACATTCGAAATTTCTTATGAAGGAATCCTAGAATCTCCCAGAAGAAAATCCGGATACGCCTTAGTTCGTCCTGAAGTAATATGCTCCAGGACGGATCTGAGTATTCACGAAGCAGATCATTTAGAGGAACTTATCTCTTCTAATTCCGTGAGTGCGGACAGGAATCAATAGAATCTCTTGATCCACCAATCGGAATTAGAAGTCGAACCGACAATGTTTTTTGCTGTTCCGACAGCAAAAACACTAGCATTTCCAATCATGATTTGTCTCAGGTTGTCCTCGTTGGAATTTCCATCAAAAATCTTGTTCCAAGGAGTCGAGTATTCTGCACCGGAAGGACTGATTTTTTTGATCACCCAATCCACTCCCGAAGTTTGACTGACCAGATTATTTCCCCATCCTCCTATATACAAATTCCCGGACAAGTCTGTCTGCATCGTAGTGATCGCGCCTGAAATAGGAAATGCCTTATTCCAATTTACAGTATCCTCGACTCCGTTGTTGTCGAATTTCTTCACCCACCAAGCAGTACTAGGATTTGGAAGTACTCCTCGCCCGTAACCACCTATATAAATATTTCCGAAAGCATCTCCGGTCATCGCATATGCTTCCCCTCCGATTGGATTTGGATGCAATATGAGTTTGTTCCAATTTACAGTGTCTTCCACTCCGTTCGAGTTGAACTTTTTGATCCACCATCTCGCCTGAGACGGCTGGCTTTCTGTTCCCGCCAAATACACGTTATCTGCTGGATCAATAAAAATGGAATATAACGAATCCGGATAGATCCCGGAGCCGTCGATTTTCTTATCCCAATTCGCAGTATCTTCGACCCCACTTGGACTAAATTTTTTCACCCACCAAGCCCGGGCCATGGTACTTCCAAAATCTGCCCATCCTGCAATATAAATATTTCCGGAGCTATCCTTCGCGATTCCAGTTAGATCAATCTCCATGTTTGGAGTTCCTACATTGATTAGTTTGTCCCATCCACTCGTAATCTCATTTCCGGCTGAATCAAATTTCTTAATTCTCCAGGAAGGATACAATTGTGCATTCGTTACATATCGAGCGGTCCCGGCTACGTACACATTATTCGAGTCGTCTATCAAAAACGCTTTTACAGTTCCGCCGTTTCCTACAGTGATCGATTTGTCCCATCCGGCCGTGATCTCGGTACCATTGGGCTGGAATTTTTTGACTCCCCAGCCGACTCGATTACTCGCTAAACTGGTACCTCCTACATAAATATTTCCGGCCAAATCCACAGTGATTGCATATGCTTCATTTGTAATATTGTTCACATCCAATCGTTTATTCCACTGGGCAAGGTCTTCGATTCCGTTCGGGGCGGGTGTAGGTGGAGAAGCCGGACTCCCAGTTAAAACGTCGCAATAGTCTACATCCACACTGGCGCTTCCGCCGGAGCTCGCGGTGAAAGTAGAAAAAGTCGACTTTTGTCCGAGTGTGGGGTGAATCGAAGTGACAAGGACTTCGTAAGTAGTTCCAACGATCGCATAAGGAATGTTAGTTTGTCCCGAAACAATGGAACCGCCGAACTGAAAGGAACAGAAAGGAACAGTGCAACCGTTCTTTCTATAAAAGACGTAACCGTCGATATTTGAGTCCGAAAGAAATGGGGTTGCACACGTAGCTCTGGCTTGCACCGGATAAAAGTTAATAGCCGGAGCTGAAGGAGCGCTTGCAGGAAAGTTAACCGGAAAATCGATTTCGCCGGAAATGCAGAGATTGTTTAGGGACAGGTTCCCTATGATCTGCCCGTTGTAGTACGCGCTCAGAACGACAGGAATTCCGGAAGGGACGCGCCTGAGAACGAGGGATAAATCCGAAGTCTGGAATTGATAACCGAAACCGGGAGCAGTAGACCTGATGACTACTTGGATCGGTGCACCGGAAGGAGCTCCTACGATCCGAATATTTGCAGGCTGACTACAAGTGTTCGTTTTCCAATCCAAATTGTAATACGACAAATGATTCGATGCATAAGAAATATTTAAATAACCGCCAGATTCCGAAACGATCTGCCCCTGAGATTCAAATTTCCATTCACCTGAATTCTCGTTATAACTCCAGACCGGAATCGTATCTCCCACAATAAGTGCATTTCCATTCAGAGGATTGATCGAGCCAGATGGCATCTGCATCGAAACCTGAAAGTTCGAAGAGAAATGCGAAGCAGATCTTCCTGAAGCATCATGAATTTCTAATGCCATAAATCCACCGGTCAAAAAATTCGTCTGTTCAGGTGTACCAGCTTCGTTACTTGAGATGTCTGCCTGAAATCCCCCCCGGAAACGACAAGAGAGAATTTACTGAAGAATGATTGAACTGAGCCAGCGTCGCGGTCAAAGCACCGGTAAGCGAATCCCCTTGCGAATCTGTTAATATAGTTCCGTTTGGAATAGAAACTTGCAATTGGATCCCTGAACCTGGATCGGCTTCTCCTACCAAGGTTACAGGAGAAGAAAGTTGTCCACTTCCATTCGTGGTTCCGGAAGACAACTTTTTGACAGTTACTCCGGTCGGCGGAAATACAGTATTCACAACTGGAATCTGAATCGTTGTTTGTTTCGAGGACAAGAGAACTGATTGCCCGCCGTGAATATAACCATCGGCTTTTACTGTTACTTTCAGATGGATTGGAGAATCATTATTAGGATTCACTCCCGATTTGAGTCGAACCGAAACAATTCCTTGGTTTCCGCTGATGCTGGTGATAGAAGAACCGCTTTCATCTATGATTCGATCTGATCCTGAACCGGAAAAGCTGACCTGAAAACCATTTGAGAGAATTAAAGGAGAACCGGTCTTTGCATCAGTTACCTGGATCAAAAGCTGCGCATTTTCACTCGTAGGTTTTCCCCCTTGTCCCAAACCTAATAAAAGGAAAGGATTCAAGCCTTCTCCGGATGTACCACATCGGATCACAAAGGCAGCTAACAGAATCAATGTTAACCTTTTGAAATAAGTTGAATTAGGTGCAGTTTTCATAATGTTTTATCCGCTTCCGTTCTAATCTCTTAGCCGAATTTGGGCAATGAACGGACATCCAAACATTGGAATTGTTGCAGCAATCTTGAATTTTCCCCAAAAACGTCGTATGGTTGCCTTGACAGTAAGATTCCGTACCAAGTATTGGTTGTATATGAACCAGAAGACCTCAAAGCTTTTAAAAAAATATGCCGAAGCGAAAGGCATTAGCGAAAAGCAGATGAAGCGCGAGTGGTTGGTCTTGAACCAACAGCAAAAAGACAAGAAACGCCAGGAAATCCTCAAAGAACTCGTAAAATAATTGGTGAGGAAGCCTGGCTTCCTTTGCAGTTCCCGGAACTTGATAGAACGATTGGTTTCGGTTTCGTTTCACATTTAGTCTCCTTAGCTTCCCAAGGTACGGTTTGGCCCGTTTAATGGAAGAAATAGAACTTACTAAAGAATTCCGCTTTGATGCGGCCCATTTTTTACCGAATGTGCCCGAGGGGCACAAATGTCGTCGAATGCACGGACACAGTTTTCGATTCAAGCTTCATCTAAAAGGAAGACTGGATCCTCACACTGGGTGGCTCATGGACTTTGCTGAAGTTAGCAAGTACGTAAAGCCCCTTGTAGAAAAGTACCTAGATCATTATTTATTAAACGACATAGAAGGTTTGGAGAATCCGACGAGCGAACAGATTTGTATCTGGCTTTGGAACAAATTAAGACCCCAATTACCTCTCTTGTATAAAATCACTTTGCACGAGACCTGCACGAGTGCCTGTATTTATTCCGGTCCCAACTTAGAACCAGCTTAGAATCGTCGGCCTAAAACTAAAGTGTCCCTTAGTTCTGGAAAAAAGCGAAAGCCTCCGATTCCAAAAACGGAATCCAATACTGCGAAAAGACCGAAAGCAGTAGTACTCTTCTCGGGTGGTTTGGATTCTACGACCTGTCTATACAAGGCGATCAAAGACGGGTACAATCCTACAGCACTATCTTTTGACTATGGACAACGACATAAGATAGAATTGAAGTCTGCAAAGAAAATTGCGAAGATGTTAGGAATCACACACCTGATTCAAAAGCTGCAGCCGGAGTTATTTAAAGGCTCCTCTCTTACCGAAAGAAAGCTCAAGGTTCCAAAAAACGCCTTAGACTATTCTCATATACCGAATACGTATGTTCCGGGAAGAAACATCCTGTTCCTATCATTTGCAGTATCTTTGGCAGAAGGAATCGGTGCAGATTCTTTGTACATCGGAGTTAACGCTCTAGATTACTCTGGATACCCGGATTGCAGACCTGAATTTTTGCAGGCGTATTCGGAAGCGATTGCGAAAGGGACCAAGTCCGGAGTCGAAGGAAAACCGATCCAGATCAAAGCACCTTTACAGTATCTGAGCAAAAAAGAAATCATACTTTTAGGGGATTCTCTAGGAGTTCCATTTTCTCTTACCCATTCATGCTATGACCCGGTGAACGGTGCTCCTTGCGGTAAATGCGACTCCTGCCTCCTTCGAAAAAAGGGTTTTCAGGAAGCAGGCATCCCAGAAAAGTGAACGAACAGATTTTCGGGCTGCGGAGATTTTCATTCCTGCCGTGTCCCTAACCAAGAAGGAAGCTAATATGGAACAATTCGTAGGCTACCTGACGATTTTCCTCCTCGCAGTATTCGTAGGATTCGAAGTCATCACCCGTATTCCTCCATTATTACATACACCACTCATGTCGGGATCCAATGCGATTTCCGGGATCACAATCATCGGAGCTGTGCTTTCCTTACATTTGGAAAATAGCATTTTGATCAAGGTTCTTGGAGTAATCGCAGTTGCTGCCGCAACGATCAACGTGGTAGGCGGATTTGTGGTAACCCACAGAATGCTCGGAATGTTCAAAAAGAAGGACTAGAATCTAAATGGAAAAAGCTTTCGTTAACCTCATTTATCTCGTTGCGAGTATCCTTTTTATTGTCGGACTTAAACTACTTTCCCATCCTAAAACAGCGCTAAGAGGAAACTATGCCGGAGCAGTCGGAATGCTCCTGGCAGTGATTGGAGTGTTCTTTGAAAAAGGAGCTTTAGATCTTCCTTTAATCGCTGTAGGAATTCTAATCGGAACTGGAATCGGTGCATACATCGCATTAAAAGTAGAAATGACCGGGATGCCTCAGATGGTCGCATTGCTAAACGGTCTCGGAGGACTAGCTTCCTTCCTAGTGGGTGGAGACTCGCTTATGGAAGAAGTGGCAAAAAACTCTCCTTACTTAAGTAATCTGCAATTTACGATTTCCACTGCTGCGACGGGAATCATCGGTGCAGTTACTCTGACCGGAAGCTTGGTAGCTTTCGGAAAACTCCAAGGATTGATGCCGGAAAAATCGGTTCGATATTTCGGAGATCAGATCGTAAAAGTTCTGTTCTTCGTCGGTTCGATTGCACTCGGATATTTCTCCGTAATGCACCCAACTGCTATTGAATATTACTGGTACATCGTGATCGTCGCTTCCATTCTCGGAGTATTGCTCGTAATGCCGATCGGTGGTGCAGACATGCCGGTGGTCATCGCACTTTTGAACTCTTACTCAGGGATCGCAGCATCTGCAACCGGGTTCGTTTTGAATAATAACGTGTTGATTATCGCAGGTTCCTTAGTAGGAGCTTCCGGAATCATTCTCACACAAATTATGTGTAAAGCGATGAACCGCTCTCTTCCGAATGTGCTTTTTGGCGGCCTAGGAGCAGCTACTACATCGAAAGGCGAAGAAGATATCTACTCTGGAAAAATTAGAAGTACCTCTGCGGAAGAAGTCGCAATGTTACTCGATATGGCTCAAAGAGTGGTGATCGTCCCTGGATACGGAATGGCGGTCGCTCAAGCGCAACACGCAGTGAGAGATCTGTACAATCAACTGACTGACAGAGGAATCGAAGTAGAATTCGCCATCCATCCGGTGGCCGGAAGGATGCCAGGGCATATGAACGTGTTATTGGCAGAAGCGGATATTCCTTATGATAAGATGAAGGAAATGGATGAGATCAACTCCTCATTTGAACAAGTGGATGTTGTGATCGTCAATGGCGCAAACGACGTAGTCAATCCATTGGCAAAAACAGATCCTACTTCCCCTATCGCCGGAATGCCGATTTTGGATGTGGATAAGGCAAAGACGATCATTGTGATCAAGAGATCTTTGAGCCCAGGATTTGCCGGAGTTCCTAACCCTCTATTTATCCAAGAGAATGCTCTCATGTATTTCCAAGACGGAAAGAAAGCAACCCAAGAGATCGTAACAGCTCTGAAAGATACCTAAGGAGAAACGATCCGAAAGGGAAATCAAAAGGATAAGTACATAAGAAAAATCTTATCTAACAAAAAGGGTGCCTTAAATAAGCACCCTTTTTTATTGCTATAAGTAACTTGTAGGAGCTCCTACAAAACTTTACCTTAGAAACTATTCTTGACAAAAGTCGGTTTTTGTGATAGGGAATTCCCGGGGTTCCCACGAGCCCACCTCCCCTCCCAAAGTCAGGGCGGGGGCCGCCCTTCCCTCCAATCCGGAACCAGGATTCCGAGTTCCCTCAGTAAAAAGTTAGCTAACTAATACGGAGACCTCGAGGGAAGCATATGATAGATTTTAGTGTCGTTATCTCTAAGCAATTCCGCAGTATCCAAGGCTTCTTGAACCTTGCGTTTTTTTTCCGGCTCTTCAGAAATCCAGGAGGTGACAAAGGCTTCTAATCTGCCATATTCTCTTAAGAAAACAAGAGATCGAATGTAGTTCACTTTGTCTTCTTCATCCAGGACCTTTGATCCAAGAATCTGAGAGTACGTATTCGCAGCAGCGCGGTAGTTTCCGGTATTATAATATGCATGGCCGAGAAACCTTCTCTCATAAAAAGGGAGCCCCGGAAATTGGTTGTACAGCTTGATTGCCTTCCGAAAATTTTTGTCTATATCCATTACTAATCTTGCATAGATATAGACGAACTCTCGATTTAGAACTCCCTCTTTCGCGAATTCCTTGCAAAGTGAAAGTGCATTCGCTCTGTTCCCCAATAAGAATTCCGATTTAAGCAAAATCAATTTCGCATTCTTAAAATTCGGTTTTAGTTCGATTGCCTTTTCTGCTTCGGCCTTCGCTCTCAAATATTGTCCTGTTTCGAAATATGCCAAAGACATATTCAAACGATAGAAAGGATTGTAGTTCGCGAGTTCGACCGCTTTTTGAAAATATTGGACCGAGGACTCCCATTTGTTTCTCCTTACAAAAATCATCCCAAGCAGATAATAAGATGGATCGTGGCCAGGATGAATTTCCACGGCTTTCAGCAGTGATTTTTTCGACTGAGGATAGCGACCGACCGCATAAAGATAAGCCCCGGTTAAATAATGAAATTCTAATGCATTAGGATCAATCTTCTTAATCTTATCTATATTAGAAAGTGCCTTAGAAAGATTATTCACCCTCAACAAGTTAACTGTTTCGGTGTTCAAGGCCAAAATCTTATACTTTCTCCTTGCTACCTCGCTCTGGTCGACAGGTGGAGTTGGAGGTGGGAGTTCCCCTTCTGGAGAAGCAGGAATAAATGGAGAAGTCTCTTCTTCGCTAGTTTGAGCCGAAACTTCTAAAACACATAATGTATATAGGCAGACTAAGATTAGAAACGATCTCCCGAATCGTTCTAAGATTCTAAGAAAAAAATTCATTCCGTGAGAGTACCGATCTTTACGTAAGTCTCAAGAGTTTCTTTTTTAGGATCTAGGTTGAATAACTCTAGTTCCTTTTCTGAAATTCTTTTCACTATGTATCGAATCTCAAATCCATATTCGGTAAATACAAAGGCCAGTTCTGGTGATTTGGATTTGGTTTCTTCTTCTTGCAGCACATAGTGAATGTGCATTTCCTTTCCCTTTAAGCTCGGATCCGCGTATTTAGCAAATCCGTCCTTAAGGATCGTCAACCTCGCCCCTTTGCTCACCCCAGGATTTTTGCATTCCCCTTGAGCGGGACAAATCATTGTATTTTCCCAAACGCCCAGCAATTGCTCTGGAAGTGATTTTCCACATTGAATCGCAAAGAATAGGATTAGGACGATTAGATGGACTTTTTTCATAGGAGTCCAAGCTACGGCCGCTTTGATGGATGTCGAGGGAATTTCGCTGAATTAAGTCCTTCGAAAGTAGTCATTGACTCTGAGCAATTCAAAGGTTTTGTATAAGTCGGGATGAATTCTAACCATCTCTACTTCTATAGAAGCGAGTTTCGCCTCTTTCGCGAACCAAACCAGAGAACTAATGCATATAGAATTCATCGCTGGAATTCTACCCAGGTCGATAAGCACTTTGCTCGGCTTCGAGGCGATCGCATCCATCAACTGATTTCTAAAGGAATAATAGTCGTTAAATAGCGAGGCCAAGTCTGGTTCTATCTTTATTGTATCTGATGTATTGGATTGTTCGTTCATAACTGTCAAATAAAGGGAGAAAGGTTTTATTATATTAGAGATTTTTTCTAGAGATTTTCCACTTTTTAGCTTCGGAAAAATTGAAATTCGACCGAAATTTTTTATGGGAGAATTCCATGTTCGAAGAAACTCATTTTATGAAAACACAAGATTTGCTCGAACGCGGATTAGGAGCAAGCGTTCTAAAACGCAAGGTCATTTCGGATAATATTGCAAACGCCGACGTCCCCCACTTTAAGAGAAGTGAAGTCGTTTTTGAGTCTATGATCAAGAGAGCACTCGAATCCGAAAAAATAGAGGCTTCCAAAGCAATTCCAACCAGAATCGAGGACGAACGGCATATTTCCTTTTTTACGCCTCTCGATTACAGGAAGGTTCAGCCAAAAGTTAACATTGATTATTTGACCACTATGCGTGCTGATGGAAGCAACGTGGACCCTGAAAAAGAAGTCGTAGACGCCTCGAACTCGCAAATGCAGTACATGATGATGGTGGAGCGTCTGAACGCGAATTATAGGGATTTAAAGGGAGTCATGCGCCTCGCCTAATAGCGGCTAAGCGACATAGGGTAAGGATAAAGGAAGTATTATGGGATTGTTTACTTCGATTAATATCGCCGCAACCGGTCTCTCGGCGCAAAGGTTGCGCATGGACGTTATTGGTAACAATATCGCGAACTCGACCACCACCAGAAATACGAATGGCGACGGGCCGTTTCGTAGAGATAGAGTCATCTTAACACCGGTAAATCTGAGAACCAGGTGGAAAAGTCCGGTGTATCCTTTCGGCTTGGCCCCTGGAGAGGGAAAGGGCGTAAAAGTGATGAAAATCGAAAAAGACATGAGTCCTTTGCGTCTTGTCTACGACCCTACTCATCCGGATTCGATTCAGATCGGTCCCAAAAAAGGCTATGTAGAAATGCCGAACGTAAATATCGTTACGGAAATGACGGATATGATTTCTGCGTCCAGATCATACGAAGCAAACGTACAAATGATCAACGGCTCAAAGGCAATGTTCAATAAAGCCTTAGAAATCGGAAGAGCGTAATAAAGGAAATTAGGATAAGGTAATGCAAGTAGACTTTAATTCAAAACTCTGGTATAATTACAATTCTGGATATTCCGATTCTCGCTTTCCATTGTCTCCTAAGGGAGAACGTGTAAACGTTAACACTCAAGACGACAGACATTACAAAGACGTAAAAGAGCCTGTCGCCCCTGATTACGTGGCAGAAAGTTTCTCCGAAGCAATGCGCAACGCTTTCAAATCTGTGAACGACCTCCAGGTAGAGGCGGATGAAATGACTCAAAAGATGGTGTTTAATCCGAACAGCGTAGATGCGCACGAAGTTATGATCGCTTCCGAAAAAGCAAGAGTCGCTCTTACCTTCACAAAAACACTCGCAGACGGAGTCGTTAGAGCTTACAGAGAACTAACGAACATGAGATAGTTTAGAAAAATCTTAGAAAGTTATCTCGGAATTTTACTTAAACGGATAAAAACCAACAAGGGCTACTTTTGAACCACCTTGGATCTGTGACGAGTCGATTGGATTCAACTGCGCTTTTCTAATAAGGTGCACACAAATAGCGAAGTGATTGTTTTTCTAATATAAGACAAGCTGGATTCTCAATGCATTCGTTTAATAAAAACACTCCTTAACAATAAGGAGTGTTTTTTCTTCGGAGCAAATAAATTATCAAGGATTGATCTTCTTAATCAACTTCAGGTCCGATTTATTGAATACGCTGATCTGAGTCGACGCGCCGCCCTCTTCCTTTCCTGTCACATAGATCTTCTCACCGTAAAAGGTTACGTTAGAATTGGGGCTTACTTCATCTCCAGATTTCGCGACGCTTTTTAAAGACTTATCGAATCTAGTAAGATAATACTTACCGTCGGCTTCTTCGAATGCATAAATTTCCTCTCCTTTAATGATCATCGGAGATCGCCAGAATACCGAATTTTTGGACCAAGTCACTGGCTTTAAAGTTTCTTGATCAATTAGAATCAACTTATGTTCTGAAGTATGTGAGTTTTCGTATCCGATCACCAATGCTTTTCCGTCGACGATTTCAAAGGTTCGACCGCAAATCTTATCAAAGTCGCCCTTGAAGATTGTATCGTCCTTGGTCGGATCTAACGCGTGTAGTTCGTTATTGTAATGTCCGTTATCAATGTACTTTAAAGTCTTTAAGAATAGAATCTTTCCGCCGACTACGTTTTTATCGAATTCTTCTTTCTTCTTCTGCTCTTCTTTTACGGTTTCTAACTCTTTTTTGGTATCACTCAGCTCTTTTTGAAGTTCCTCTTTACTCTTTTTATCGTCCGGTTTTGATTCGGAGGTTTTCTTGTCGCTGCTTGACTTGGAATCACTAGAAGACTTCGAGTCAGATTTTGAGCTCTCTTTTCTAGATTCTTCTTTCTTCGCGATTTCCTTTTCTTTTTCTTTTAGCTTCTGCTCTTCTTTCTTAGCTTCTTGTTTTTCTTTTTGGATTTGCTTTTTCTCTTCCTGTTTTCTTTCGATTTGTTTTTTATTTTTTACAGGATCTTTATTCAGCTCTTGGACTTCCCTCTCGGCCTGTCTTTCTTTTTCTGCGATCTTATCTTGCTGTTGTTTATTTGCGTCCTGCTTTTCTTGGAGTTTACGCTTTTCATCTTCTAGCTTCTGCCTTTGAAGATCATCCATTTTCTTTTTATCGTCTTGGCCTTCTTTTTTCTTATCTAGATCCTTATTGACTTCCTTCTCTAGCTCATCCGTACCAACATCCTTGCCGTCTTCGGAAAGTATATTCGGAACAATGGGTATAATGATCTGAGTCTTGCCGGCCCAGTCCGTATAACGTCTGCCGATACCGATCGTATCTTTCTTTAGCTTTTTCATCACATCTGCGGTGTACTTCTTTTGGAAGAAGCCAGAGTTTTTACGATGAATTGCGTTATAATAAAGGATATAGGTGGCGAGTATTTCTGCGTTCTCTTCCGAATATCCAAAATTGGTTTTTACGTATCCGGTTAGTATTCTTCGGATCGAGTTGATATGTCCGTAATTTGTATCTTCGCTGAGTGAAACGATATCCGATCCAAAACGGGTTTCATCCGGCAAAACTCGAACTGCCGTGACCCCATCGCTGGAAGAACTTGCTTCGGCACTTTTCTTCAGTCCATCGGCAAGATCCGAGCCTGTCTTTTCGTTGATCTCTTTGGTTTCTTCGGCTGCTTTTGCGGTAGATCGATTGATAAAGTTCACTCTGCCAGAGGAGCGGACCTCTTTTTCGCCTAATTTAGGACTTTGTGCAAAAACGGTGGCTGTGAAACCGCTGAAAATAAGAAGTATAACGGACAATCGGATCCGAGACATGAAAGAGCTCCTACGCCGGAAAGTTCGCCCGAGCTTAAATCGGGACGCGTTGGATATCCTACTTGCCTTTCCACAACCCTGCCAAGGATTTTTCCCTTCTCTCCACAAATACTCGAAGTAAGAAAGTTGCCGCTCTAGGCCTCAATTTTACCCTGGAACCATGCGTGAGTTCAAAGAAAGAATCTACAATTTCTGCGCTGGCCCTGCCATGCTTCCTACGGAAGTAATGAAGAAAGCTTCCGACGAATTCCTAAATTACCAAGGTTCCGGAATGTCCATTATGGAAGTGAGTCACAGAGGAGCGATTTTTGAGCAAGTCCTGGATGACTCACTGAATCTGCTAAGAGAATTACTTTCCATTCCAGAAGATTACGAAATTCTATTTCTTTCCGGAGGAGCCACCCTTCACTTCTCCGCAATTCCATTAAATATTCTGAAAGAAGGTGAAACCGCGGACTATGCGGTCACTGGTCTTTTTGCCAAGAAATCCTTTGAAGAAGCACAAAGGTTTAATCCTGTCAAAAAGATCTATGATGGTTCTTCTCATATTTTTACCGAGATTCCGAAACTGAAAGATTCGGATATTCATGATGACGCGGTCTATCTGCACATAACTTCCAACAATACTATTTACGGTTGTAGGTATGTAGAATTTCCGGCAGTAACAAAGGCTCCGCTAATTGCTGACATGACTTCTGAAATTCTTTCTCGCAAAATCGACGTTCGACGATTTGCAATGATCTATGCCGGAGCACAAAAGAATATCGGTCCTTCCGGATTAAGCACGGTTATTATACGAAAAGATCTGCTTGGTCGTTCCGGTCGCACAATTCCGATGATGCTGGATTATGCGGTTACCGCAAAAAATAAATCCATGTACAATACGCCTCCTACTTATTCGATCTATATCGCTAAACTTATTTTCGAATGGATCAAGTCGAAAGGAGGAGTGAGTACATTCGAAAAACTGAATGAAGAAAAGGCGAAAATTCTGTACGATTTTCTAGATTCTTCTTCACTCTATGTTGCTCCGGTAAAAAAAGCTGACAGATCTTTGATGAACGTAGTTTTCACTTTAAAGGATAGAAGCCTAGAGCCCAAACTGCTGTCCCAGGCGGAAGATGCAGGATTGCACGGATTGGAGGGACACAGAACAGTCGGAGGATTCAGAGCTTCAATTTATAATTCTATGCCCAAAGAAGGAATTGTTGCACTGGTAGAATTTCTGAAGGAATTTGAAAAGAAAGTATAGACCTATCTCAAAGATTCGCGTATCTGGATTAGGATGATTTCGACTCGAGCTTGCATTCTACTGACTCTATGTCTTGCGTATTTATATCAGGTGAATCTGTATTCTGCCCCGATGCATTTCCGGACCTCTACGAGAGCAAATGCATGCTTTTCGCCTGCTGGTTCTTCAAAAGAATGGAGCAATTTTTATAATTCCAGAGTTTCTCCCGCAGAAAAAAGTCTATTGGCAGAAAAGCTATCAAAGGCGGAGGCTCAAAGCCTGAAAGAAAGTCTGGACTGCGTATTCCATCTCAAACTTTCCCCTCAAGAAAAAGAAATTCTGTTAAGAGACTTCGACGCCCACTATCGAATGGTGGACGAGCTCTACAAATACTATGAAAATCATTTTCTCTCGGACGATAAGAACCTTAGACTATCAGCTGGCGAAGAAAAGACTGTAAGAAGCTTCTTGATGGCCAAAAAAGAACTTCTAGAGCGAAGACGATCGGCTGAGAGGATTTCGATCGAAAACAAGCCTCTTCCCTTAGATACCTTTGAAAATTTATACTTAGCGATTCTGATCCACCACTGGGAATTCTTTCAAAGTGTTCCCGAATTCCTGAAGGAGCAACTGAAGGAAGAGTAGGTTCTCCACTAATTTTCATCTTTCATTTGTAATTTGCTTGAATGGAATACTTAAGATCCTACGCTTTCTAATAGGACATGAAAAAAATTGGAATCGCCTCCGACCATGGAGGTTTCGAGCTGAAAGAATATCTCAGAAAAGAGCTCGGAAATGGGATCGAAATCGTAGACTACGGAACAAAGGACGAAACTTCCGTAGACTATCCTGAAGTAATCGGCAACGCCTGTAAAAAAGTCATTTCAGGAGAGGTGGAAGGCTTAATTGCACTCTGCGGAACTGGAATAGGCGCTTCTATCGCGGCAAACCGTATGAAAGGAATCCGCGCGGCACTATGCCACGACGAATTTACTGCAGAAATGTCCCGCCGTCATAATAATTCAAACGTGCTGGTTCTAGGCGGTAGAATTTTGGGTAAAGAGCTAGCAATTCGAATCGCGCAGAAATGGTTGTCCACTTCTTTCGAAGGCGGCCGCCATGAAAGAAGAGTCGGTCAACTCGAGACCCTATCATAATCTTGAATTAGAAAATCAGGAGGATCCCGAGTGAGTAACAAACGCTATCTACACTCTAGATTTCTCCTCTTATTAACAATATTCATCTTTACTAATACTGATATAAGTACTGAATCGAACCGATTTGCCTTGAGCTCGTTCCAGCTCAAAGATTTGCGCGTACAAAAATCTGCGAGCGGAGAAACTTTCTTAGAACTTGCACCGAGAGACTGGAGCCTTTCCGCTAATCTATTTTTAGACTTCGAAGAGGATCAGCCTTCCGAGTTACGGGATAAATCGGGAAGCCATCAAATCCAATTCGCTTCTTACCTGCCGGAAAAGGCCCAGGCGAATTCAGGAAAGCGCTCCGCGAGATTTGCGGGTAAACGTTCCGGGATTAAGATTTCCGGAAAATCCAAAAGCATTCTTACTAGCTCGGATCTTAATGAGGAGTTCTTTATTTCCATGTTCCTTTTACCCGGAACTTTGGACAAGGAAGCGGTTCTGATTTCAAAGAGCATTCACACTCGAGGGAAAAAATTCGGATGGGAATTTCGAATCAAAGATGAACTCCCAGTTTTAGAATTCTGGAATTTTTTCGAGCCATCAGACAAATCTTCTACTGATATCAAAATTGTTTCAAAGAGAAGATTGGTCCGCTCCAAGTGGAATCACCTAATTGTGCATATACGACCTTTGCAAAAAGAGATCGTTCTCTATTTGAATGGAACCGAGATGGATCGAAAATCGATTCCGAGTAAATTGCAGATCGTTCGAGTAGGCTTTCATCCGGAAGATACGACTCCGTTCAGAATTGCGGAAAACTTTTACGGTTGGTTGGATGACTTTTTAGTACAAAAAGGCGCTCCAGATTTACAGAAATTGTCCTCCTATTATGAAGGCCAGGAATACGATGCTTCTTCGTTCACCGCTAACACAAACTACGGAACTGCATTGTCGCCTGTATATAAAACCAAGTATTCTAATTCTATTCCTGATTATCTGATTCTAAAGGCCAAGGTCCCGGGCTCAAGTTTTCTAGAATTGTATCTTAGATTTTCTCCCAAAAGTTTTGCAAGAAACGGAGAAGCAGTGCAATGGAATGCAATCGACTTACGAAAAATGGAAGATTACAAGGAAGTGGAACATTCTGATCATAAAAGTCCGGAAGAGACTCTTAATCCTAGATTCTACATGTATCGTATTCCATTAGACAAAGTTTGGAAGGACAGATCGAAGCCTTTCAAATTCTACCAGGCATTGGCAAAACTCAAAGCAGATCCGGATGGAAAACGAAGCCCTGAATTAGAGGAAATTTCCTTCGGATACAGAGAGACCATTCCACCAGTAAAACCAATGGGACTTTCCATTGTAGATGGCACACTTGAAGATGAGGATCCAAATTCCGGAGGACCAAAAGTATGCCTGAGCTGGACACCAAATCCGGAACGAGACGTCAGACAAAACGGCGGTTACGTAATTCACTACGGTGTCGGACCGAATCGAATGGTGGGATCGATCAAAGGAAGTCTCAAAGAACTCCCCAACGGAAAAATGCCAGTCTTGCTGACAGAAGGCAGAGAAAAGCATCCAATGAGTAATTACTTGGATCCTATTTTGGGCCAAGATTCGACCTGTCCCAAAATGTCAGATAATTCCGGAAGAAAGTTGTGTCAGTGTGTGGACAATCGAATCATCAGCCTAAATTCCGAAGTGAAGCTCGAACCGAGTTCCAAAAAGAAAAATTCCCGAAAGTATGTAACTGATCCGTATGACCGCCGCCAATTGTTCTTGAGAAAAGGATTAACATTTTATTTCAAAGTTAGCGCTTATAACTCTTCTTACGATCCAGAAATAGCCTCTGACCAAGTAAGCCCTCTAAGCGAGCCCGTTGAAGTTTATTTCCTGAGTGAGTAGAACTTTTACCAGATTCTGTTTTTTGAAACTAGCAGACGAAGTAAGAATTCCTTCTAAATCGTAATTTGCCGCCTGAGCAATTTCTATCCACTCTTCAAAACTCAAATCAGCAGATGCTGATAGTCGAATCGCGAGTGCAATTTCTTCCTTTCTGACCGGCAAGAGCTCAGTGAATAAATTTTTGGTCTGATTCCAAAGTATTTCTCTTTTTATAGGGTTCGGCTCTTTTGCTAAGGCCTGCTCTATCGCGGGAAGGGGAAGATAAAGAAGGACGTTTTTCTTTGTTAGAGATTCAACAGCATTCCGAACTGAGCTCTTGTTTGCTTCGACGCCGAACAATAAATCTTGGTAGGAAGATGAACTAAGCAGTATCCTCAAGATCAACGCCCCGGATACATCTGCGTCAATTCCTTCAGTGCATCCAATCTCTTGTAAGTATCGGATTTGAAAATCTCGTTTCGAAAACAGGTTCTAAGTAGTTCAGAAGCGGACAAATCCCGCTTTTCAGCTTCTTGCCTGAGCAATTCGAATTCCTCTTCTGTGAGGAGCATTTGAAATCTGCGTTCTATGCGAGCCATTACTCCTCTTCTTTCAGCTCCTTTTCATTTTTCAAGTAGGTTCTGAAGTAGATTTCAGAATCTCTCACTTGGCCGAGCATCTCATAAATCGCTGCGATATTATAATTGGCTTGATTCAGGCGAAAATCGAATTTGAAAGCTTTGCGAAAAATTTGTATCGCCCTGTCTTCTCTACCTGCGTACCACTCGGACATCGCCCATAAAAAATGCCATTTCCCGAGTTCCGGATCTCTTGGACTGATTTTGGCTAGGTGAGTCAAAACCTCTTCAAAAAAAGAAGCGGACCTCAGATAGTTTTCCCGAATCTTTTTTATTTTCTCCATCCTCAGGAACACGTCCTCATCATGCTTCGGTAGTTCCAAATCAGCCCTCCAGAACAATGCTCGCGCTAGGTACAATTTGTAAACGAGCTCGCTGGGATTCTTCCGAACGTATTCTTCCAAGTAAGGCAAACTTTCGGCTTCCTTGCCACCCTGGTGCAGAGAAATGATCTTTTCCTTGGCTGCGCGATTCCATTCTCTTCGATTTTCTTCCTGGGAAATCAGTGGAACAAGCTGGAAGAAATAAAGACCGACCAGTAGAATTAAGAATTTATAATGCATTCTCGAAAAGCTCGAACAGTAACGGTTAAATATATGTGTACAAGTTCTTTCCGTTTTCAGGATAGGGCAGATAAATGATTTCAAAAGGATTTCCGATGCCTTCTAAGATATCGGTTAACTCTTTCTTTCTCTCCTCCCTAGACAATACCAGTAGCTCGGCTGGAGCAACTCCAAATGCATAGTCGTCGCTTCCTAAACTCGGTTGTAACGTATCTAGGAATTTTTTTCTCCAGGACTCTGCGGTAGCAAACTCAGGGCGGCCCGGAATCCGAATCCGATAGATATGACAACGACTCCTTTCCCCGTGAGAAGCCCATCTCAAGAGTAGAAACTGGATTTGAACCATATCCCTTTTATCCTTGATCGCGTGAGACGCCTGCTCTATTTCCAACTGAAGAAATGCCTCTTCGACCGGATCGATGGATTTTTCTACCGACTCGCGTACTGTTTCCACAAAATCAGTATTAGGTGGATCTTGAAAGAATAAGAAGAATCTAAAATCGAGTCCCAAATCGAACAAAGGAAAAGAGACTATCCTCATAACTCCTTCCAAGTCAGATAAATCAAATTTTTTTCGAAAGAAGTGATCGCTTCTTCTGTCTTCTGTGACATCGATTATAGATGTCTCTCCGATTTCGGGACCTAGGAACTGATCGCCATAAAGAAAGATCATGTTCTTTTTTGAATATTCCTTTAAACCGTAGGTTACGACCGGATGATAGGCTCCCTTTCTTCTATCATAGAAATGAATCGAGAACGCCTTGAGCGACACCGATGACAAAATCGTTCTGTAGTATTTGAGCAAAGAGGCAGAAGGAGAATCCAATCCTCTCTGTATTTCATCCAGAGCTTCTAGGATTTTTCTTCTTTCTCGAATGGGTTGATTATCCAACCAAGATTTAAATTTTTCTGATAAAGGTAGGTCTTCATTCGGATCCGACTTCCGGATTCCCCACCAAGCCCGAGCCCACAGAAAAAAGCGAGACTCTTGCTGAGGATGCAATTCTTTCGCAGCTTCCAGTCTTCCTTCTACCAAACCGGTTGCCTTTAGGGCTTTTGCCAAAAGACCAGACTCTCCGGCTTTTGACTTTGCAGGAAGCCCCTCTGCGGTTGTCGACTTTACTTTTTCGACTAACTTAGATAGCTCTTCCGAAAAGATTGCCTCTCGTTTCTTCTGAATAGCTTCAGGTAAAATTCGGACAGCCCCCTTCTTAGATTCAATCTTTGTCGAAATCGGCTTCGGATCTCGCAAAAACTTAGGAGTTAAAATAATATCATCCGGCAAATCGAAAGGTAATACAAAAAAGGTTTTGGAACCCTGGCTTTCTAAAACCTGGGTTTGAAAAACAGGAAATTTTTTAGACTCCGTTTCCAGTTCCGCTTCCTCAGTCGGTTTCGGTCCGGCAAGTCTAGGTTCTGTTTTTGCGATCTGGATTTTCTTAAAAGATTCGGATTCGAGTCGTTCTCTTAATCGTTCGGTTAAACGAAAAATTTCCCTTTGATGGCTTTCTATCGAGCTAGATTTCTTTCTTCTGGCAAGTAGGATTAGCAGGTCCAGCCCGAGAAGTACCGCGAAAAATATCGGAGGTGCTAAAAAGAACATCGAATTTACAACCGGTACGACCAAGTAGATACTATCGATAAAGCTTTCTTTTTCCTCCCCAAAAAAGGAATAATAAGCGTAATAGGATTTATCACCAACCATTACTGATCGAAAACCAGACTGTTCCTCTTTCAGTGATTTCAAAAATTCAGATTCAATGTCGGTGGATTCTTCCCCAGCAGGTTCCAATTTCCAATTTGTGAATTTTCCGACTTTAGGAACCGGATAGAAGAATTCAAGTGCACCGTTTACTGTAATATGAAATTTACTTTTATCTAATATAACTAAAACTGCTTTCTGCTTCTCCTGAAGCGGAACAAAGAAAACCGGATTCGTTTCTAAAATTAGATATCTACTGATTTTTCCTGCCCAGGCTTGCTCAATCAGCTCCAAGCTCTCTTCTTTAGGGAATTTATCCAAGCCGCCCAACACAGGATCCCAAAGGTAAATTTCTCGAATAGGGACCGGGGAATCGATCGCTCTCAAATCCTTTAAATCGGAGCTTCGGATATTTTTCTCAAGAATGAGCAGGTTATTTTGAAACGATTTCCAAATTGAAACAAGCTTTGACTGATAGAAATATCCGTCCGGAAAATACGGCTCGGCCCAAGCCAATAGCGAAGAGATCAAAAGAGCGACGCCCAGAAGTATTCTCAGTCTTACTCCAATCATGAAAGTTAACCCTTTGCTTTTTTCAAAAGATTGAGCAGATCTATTTTCAGTTTCACCCAATCTTCTCGTTCCGAAAATCTCATTTCCGATCGAATTGAAAATACTAGGAGAGAAGCTAGAATCCCAATCAAAAGACTTAAACACGATACTACAAGAGCGGAGAGTATTTTAAGCATCTCTAAAGCTCTCGAATCCCTTGGCAGTTTTAGAAAGATCGAAGTATTTTCCCTTTGCGTCCGTTCCCAGATCGACCTGTACATTCCAAAATCAGAATGTGATGCTTTCTCCAAAATGGTATAGAGCTGTTCTGATTCTTCTTCTTTGTTTTTGCCTGGAAGGATTTCACTCCTGCTCTTACCGGGAACAATTTCAGAATGGTAAGAAAGATTGGTCTCTGAAAGTTTTCTGTGCTTTCCAATTTCAGAAAATACAAAATAGAAAACTTCATTTGGAGATTCGATTGGCGGAAAGGATGGTTTGATTCCGCTCGCTTCCTCTAACATACGATTTGCATCTTCTTGAGAAAGGTTAAAGTAAAGATTCCCGGATGAGCTTCGGTACAGCAAATCACCTTGAGAATCCTTTGCCCAATCCGAAGGTTTGATCTCTAAACCACCGAGCCTAAGATCCGGTTGGAATACAGTCTGATTTGGTTCTGATGAAAAAATCAATCTGTATGATTCATCATAAATTCTTACAAACCTATATCCAGACTGGATCAATTCTTTTGCTAGTTTTGCAGTCTCAGTCTTATCAGCTTGATTTGGCGATTTACGTAGGATATACTCTATTCTTAGTCCCAACTCTGAAAACTGCTCTGAGTGGGATCGAAATAGCTTTTCGGATAAAAAAATTTTCCACGACCTATGCTTAGTGCTTAGAATCTCAATCGGTTGAAAGAAAACCAACTCCTTCCAGGCGTCGGAAAAAAAAGGGATGGAAAGAAGCATTGGACTTAGCATTATCAGGGAAAGATTCCGAATTTTCCTAGAATGGGACTGAGGGCTCACGAATCTAGTATCGGCCTTAATCTACTCGCCGGCGAGTCTAAATTCCTGAGAATCCTGCAAAGAGGCGAGACGTAACTACATGATTTTCTATATGTTTATAGACGGAATCGGATTTGGACAGAATGATCCGACAAAGAATCCGTTCGCACGTTACGCGCGAGGAGTCTTTTTGCCCTTAGCGGAAAAGGAGTTTGGTGAAGGAAGTCCTTCAATTCTCAAAGAGCTCGTTTACTTAAAAACCGACGCGAGTATGGGAATCAAGGGCTTACCTCAAAGTGCCACTGGGCAAACCTCTCTTTGGACAGGGATCAACGCCTGCCAAGTATTGAATAGACATCTCAGCGGATTCCCCACATTTACGTTGAAGAAAATCATCGCGAAGTATTCGATTATTAGAATTTTAGAAGAACGCGGTTTTAAGGCTGACCTACTAAATTGTTATACTCCTGCGTACGAAGAGTATATTCGGAAAAATCCGAGACAGGTATCCGCCTCTACTTTGATTCAAATGGCCAGCGACAAACCTCTAAAAGGAATGGATGATCTGAGAGAAGGTCGTGGCCTCTATATGGATATTACCCGAGAATTCCTAAGTAGGTTCGGCAGGGACAGTGTCGAAAAAGATGATCCGGTTTTGATTAAGCAAAAAGCGTATGACACAGGTAAATCCATAGTGCCTAAATTGAAAGATCATACTTTATGCATCTATGAGTATTTTATCACGGATAAGGTCGGACATAAAATGAACTGGCCCGGTGCCGAAAAATGTATCGGCGATCTGGAAGACTTTATATTAGGAATTGTTGAAGCATTGGACCCAGCTGAGGATCAACTCATCATCACTTCGGACCATGGAAATTTGGAAGATTTGAGCGTCGATGTTCATACTACAAATTTAGTTCCAACGATTCTATTTGGAAAATACACGCAAAAGATCAAGGAAACCGTAAAGGCAATTAAAGACATTCCTCACGCAATCTACGATTGTCTTGGCGTCAAAGTTTCGATGTCTGAACAAGAATTTATGCAGACAACAACCGGATCAGAAAAGCCGAGTTAACCGAATCAGTATTTCCAGTCGTCTTCGTCTGCTTCATCGTTGCTGGGTCTGGCTCTTGCGGAATCACTGTCATTGTATTGCAGGTCATCCTCGATCTGATCCAGAGCTTCCCTTTTCCAATCTGCGGCCTTTCTTCCAATTGGAGTATCTGGATTCCGATCAGCAGCTTCTTGGAATAGTGAAGCCGCTCGATCGTATTTTCCTCCGCGAAAATAAATCGTCCCTTTTCTGAAAAGTGCAGTTTGGTCCAAAGTTGTATCAGAGTTTTCTAATACCTTACTCAAATATTGCAAAGCTGATTCCGGTTTTCCGATTGCATCGTAACTCTCAGCGATATAGTACCAAGCTTGCTCTCTTGCTTTTTCGCTAATGCCTAGATCTAAAGCTTTCTTGAAAGATTCAATGGCTCCGTAGTATTGTTTGCGAACATAAAGCTGTCTCGCTTTATCCAAAATTCCCGATCTGAACTCGGAATCTACAGCAATCTTATCTTTATCAAAATAAGAGTCGGACTGAACATAATCCTCATAAACATCATACGCCGACCAGTCTTTGCCCATCTTACGAAGAGATTTTCCCCAGCGGACTCTTGCCTTGACATTCTCGGGATCCTCCTGCAATGCCAAAACATAGTTCTTGCGTGACTGGTCATAGTTTCCCTTCTTCATATAATAATCTGCAATGGCTGAAAGCGCACTGGATCGGATTTTCCTATCTCCGGAGATTCGAAGGACTTCCTCTAAATGGCCTTTTCCTTCTTCATCGCGATTGAGTAGTAATAAAAGGTTTCCCAAACTATAAGCGACTTTTGCTTTTTCTTCTCTAGATAAGTTATCCTTTTGATTCAGTTCTCGGTAGATTCCTAAAGCCACCATTCTATCATTACTTTTTTCTAATGCGTTTCCTAAATCGTATTTGATTCTGAAAGCCAAATCGGGAGAAACTTCTTTTGCGGAAAGTTCCGAAAAAATATCCAAGGCCTTTTCCGCAGACTTAGGATTAGAGTGCTTTAGGAATTCTTCGCCTTCTCTAATCTTTTCTATTATTCCTTGATTCGTACCCGCGCTTTCCTGAATTACCGCGGTGTAGACGCCTGTTAAAACCCCCGCAGCAATGAACAAAAAGCCTGTGACCAGAATTATCGATCGGTTCATCTTCTGCCCCCGTCGATTCTTCCTAGGCAGCGCTTAGTCCAAAATTCGGATCTCTCCGGGTTGTATGCTTTCGCGTCCTTTTGAACGAAATATTTGAGAGCCCTTGCATAATTTCCATTTCTATAATGGGAAAGTCCGATGAAGAACTTAGCTTTTCCTCTAGTTTCGGCATCATAAGATCTTTCGAAAGGACGAAGCTGATAGACTGCATCGGAGTACTCGCTTCTCCAATATGTATCCCTCAGGACTTGATCCAGTTCTTCGTCGTCGGTCCTTTCTTCCTCCGCAACAACAGGTTCCTTTTCTTCTTTATCAACCTTGGGCTCGGTCTCTTCTTGTTTGTTATTTTCTTGAGCTAAGTCCGTAGACTGATTTCCTTTTTCAAGGTCAATTGCAACGTAAGAGACATCTTGCGTAAGAGTAAAATCTTCGTTCCCACCTCGTTTTACAGTCACACCAAAATAGACAGTACTCTTGGAAGGCTTGATTCGAACCATGACCGTTGTGTCAGGATGACCCAATTCTCCTAGCTTGCGTACATTTCCACCCAAGAAAGTTCCAACACCACCCGAGAGAGGTTTTGCTGCCTGATAAATCGAATATTGAACATTAGAATCCGGATTGTCAGGAGCCTTCCATTCCAGTCGAACCCCGCCTTCTACGGCAGTCGCTCTTAGTTCCTTTACATGCATCTCTTCGAAAGTATATTCAGGTTTTGCAATAGACTCATCTCCATTTGGAGGCTTTCTGTTGTCCTGATCGTACACATAAAAATGTCGGGTAAACGATTGGTTTTGAACTAAAGGGATTACTTCCTTGAATCCTTGACGAACACTCACTCCGTAATAAATCGTTTGAGACTTATTCAGATCTTGATCCAAGAAACTATTTTCAGGGTGAGAAACCTCTGCCAACTTCTCGGCTTTTCTCATCAAAGTAAGACTTGATAAAGGTTCCGTAGAACGGTAGATGTTATAGACTGTTTCGCCTTGCACTCCGTTTCTATAAGGCTCCCAAGAAATTCTTAAAAACTTTCCTTCTCTTTTAATGGAAATATCAGTGACTCTTGCATCATCCGCTAGAGCCTTATTTCCATCTCCTTGATTGTTTCCGCCCGGCTGAGGGTTGCCCGATTCTTTCGGTTGCTCGATCACTACTGGAATCGTGGTAAAATTTCTGTTGGGAACTAATTTAAGATCTTTCTTTCGAACGCGATGCGCGAGTATGACCGCGTAATAATAAGTGCCTGGCTTGAGATTATAATCGTAGATTTGATTTACGCCGTTTGCAATTCCACTGGGGAACTTTCCAAGCGAGTCCGCGATATAACATTTTTCCGCAGTATCAATCACGCCTGGTGATCTCGCTACGATAATCTCTCCAGTCTCACGAGGTGGCTCCCAACTGATTCGAACCGATTTTCCGTCCCGCAGTACATCGACTCCAATCGAACCAGCTACTCCGAAGTTTTCGGTTTCGGACCTAAAATCCTGTTCTGCATGGGTGATTCCTCCGAAGGAGAAAACAAAGGCTAGTAATATAATCCTGGCAGAGTTTTTCATAGGAAAATAGGTGTCCGTCTACTAGTATCGGATTGTAGGAACTCTTTTTTTACTGTAGATTTTAGCGGAAAATAGGGAAAATCCAGAAGATTGCTTTTATTATTTCGGATTGACTGGAATTTTTCTTTAGCAGACATAATAATGCATTCTTCTACAGTATGAGTGACCTTGAATATTACTACAATCTGGATTACCAGAATTTTCTGCTTTCTAGCAGGCGGAGGGATCTAACTCCTCCGGAGCTGATATTTAAGAACTTTCCTTTGAGTGATGTAAGCAACCTGGTAGATTTTGGAATGGGCCTGGGTTTTTGGACCCATGAACTACTGAAAAGGATCCAGAAAGAGGGTTGGGTCTGGGGCGCAGAATGTAACCAAGACTTTTTGGATGAAATCCTCCATTGGAAAAATCGAGAGGAAATCGATCGATTTACACCGTTTTATATGGAAAAAGCAGACCGACCTTTACTCCCAGAATGGATCCCGGTTCCGGATGCAATTTTTGCCTCGTTGGTACTCTCCACTTTTCCAGATCCTGGTCTAGCCATGGATGGATTGGTTCGTTCGATGAGAGTCGGGGGACGTTTAATCGTGCTCGATTGGATGAAGAACGAATACCCGATCGGTCCGAAAATAAACGACAAGATTTCCTTGGACAAAATGAAATTCCTAGCGGAGCAGTACCATCTAGACATCGTAAAAACAGTTCGTGTCAGCGATTACATCTACGGACTCGAGATCAAAGCCGGAACGGGCTTCGAGTATGGCTACTACGACCTCAAAGAGGAAGAGACTTATTCGGAAGAATTGATTCGCTCGTAAAAAGAGCGAATCCAGATTGGAACTACGGACTTGGTGATAGCAGGAAGACGAGTAGATTCAATTCTATATTGGAGCAACTAGTCAAGATACTTTACGAAATTTGAATACGATCAAACTTTTCTAGGAGGCAAATATACCGTAAACTGTGTGTCCGGTTGGATCCAAACGCTATGAGGTTTCAATTGATTTTCGTAGGGAACCAAACCGAGCTTATCTAAAAGTCCAAACTCCGCTTTGACTATTTTCCCTTCTGTGGGAGATAACTTCTCGTGCCAAACAGCATAGTTCCCTAAGTGGTTGTCCCTTCTATAAAAGTATCCTTCGAACGGATGAGTTAATACTACCAAAGAAGTTTCCAAATCCGAAAATCCGTCGGGAACTTTGGCAGGTACTCCTAAATCTTCTAGCTCCAAATCCACAGAAGCCCAATCGGACTTCGTCTTCATTCGGTAAAGATCGTATTTTTTCTTAGCCTGATTCCATTCGGTTTGAAATCGAATCTTTCCGGGATGCCAGGGAAGTTTCCAAAAAAGCCGAGGAAGAAATACACTCCAAGAATCTAAAGTGGTTCCTAAAAACCAAACTACTCGCTCACCCGTTTTAGAATCTATTACGTAGATTCTATAATTCGTTTGACCAAAGGAAAAACCTAGATAAGGAAAACGTACAAAACGAAAATCGGAGTCATAAAAAGGAACTACCGAAAGCAGAGCTTTTCTTTCTCCCTTTTTATCAGTAATCAAATCTAATTCGAATCTGGGATGAACATAGGCACGAACTTTTGCAGGATCGATCGCATAAGTTATCAAGGAAAAATGACTCAGTGTGCTGATAACATCTAAACCGCTAGGATCTTTTCGATCCGAGTTGTCTTGATCGAATCTTAAAATCTCATTTTTCGCTTTTTTGTAGTATCGCAAGTTTTGTACACGTATCTCCGATTTGTTAACCGATCGCCTGTAAAATTCTGCCTTTGACTTTTCCTTCCTTGTCTTGCTCGGGCAGATATTCTCCAATTTCTACTGTCAAAAATTGGCCGGAAGAAAGCGTCCTGATTTCCGAGTCCGGTAAGGAAACTTTTAAGTAGTTATCCGTGACTGCAATTCCATCTTTCTCCAAGATAGCTTCACGCCTTTCTCCAAAACTTTTTTCTGCATAAGATTGATGCAAAGATTTAGAAACGTCCATCAATCGATGTACTCTTTCTTTTTTTTCTTCTTTGGATAAGGTCTCCGAAAACTCTTCCGCTGCGGTATTTCTCCTCACGGAAAAAGGAAATGCATGTATTTTTGAAAAACCTAATTCGCTTATTAAATTAATCGAATCGTTGAAATCGGATTCGGTTTCTCCCGGAAATCCTACAATAATGTCGGTTCCGAGAAAGAGTCCGGGAATCTTTGATTTTGCTAGCTCTATTCTCTTTCTGAAAGTTTCAGGAGTGTAACTTCTTTTCATTTTCTTTAGGATCTCTCTGCTTCCACTTTGCAGCGGAACGTGTAGAAAATGACAGAAGCGTGGATGACTCATTAAATCCGCAAGTTCGGTCCCTACATCGGGAGGCTCGATCGAGGAGAGTCTAAGCCTGGAGTATTCCAATATGTTAAGAATCGCCTCTATCAATTTCAAAAATGATTTCTTTCCATTTTGATCACGATACCAACCTAGATTGACTCCGGTAAGTATGATCTCTCCTACTCCGTTATCCTGCAAAAAGGAAACTTGGTCTAGAACATCTTTCCATTCTCTGCTTTGACCCTTTCCTCGAGCTTGCGGAATCTTGCAATAGGAGCATTTTCGATCGCAGCCGTCTTGGACTTTCAGATAAGCTCTGGTATGTCCGTTCGGTAAAACATCCGAATAAGAAAATCGATCCAGTTCCTTTTCCGGAAGTATGAATTTACCTTCTGACTCAAGAATCTTGTAAGGCAGCTGTGATTTTTCCGAATTTCCTAAAACGCCTGCGATTCCAGGTATAGATTCAATCGACTTCTTATCAGTTTCGGCGTAGCATCCGGTCACCCATACCTGCGCACCCGGATATCTTTTTACAGCATTTCGAATAATATTACGATTTCTTGAATCAGCTTTATTGGTAACCGTGCAAGTATTGACCACAACAACGTCCGGGTTTTCTCCTTCCGTCGCGGTCCGATAGCCGTGTTTGGATAAAGAAGCGTATAAGCCGTCGGATTCAAAAAAATTCAGACGGCATCCGAGAGTATGAAATAGAACTTTTTTATCCGCCTGAGTTGAGTGCATTGATTCTTGCCTCTATTCTGCGTTGGTTGCCTTGGATCCTTTCATCCGATTTTATTTTTAAAGCAGCGTCCACTTGTTCCTTTGCATTTTTATAATGTTCCAAGGCTTTTTTGGTATTACCGCGTTTTGCTTCTTGGTTTCCGGCTTTTTCATAAACCAAGGCGAGATTATTCAGGATAGCTGAGTTTTCGGGAACTAAGGACTGAGCCCACTTTAAACTTACCTCTGCTTTCTCTGGGCTGCCCAAATAAAAATAAGTTTGTGCTTCAATGACCAAAGGTTTGTAGTCGTTTGGATCTTCTGCCTTTAACTTTTCGATCACATATAATGCATCTCGAGCTTGACCAGTATAGAGCAAAGACGTTGCAAATAATAAACGAACTTGTCTGTCCTTCGGATGAGTTTGATATGCCTTCGTGATAATTTCGAGTGCATCTTCGCTTCTGCCTACCTGGATCAGATATCTAGCAAAGTCTGAACTGACTGCAGCGTCCCCGGGTTTTAATTTGAGTGCCTCAGACCAATGAGTCGCTGCCGATTTATTCCTTCCTTGTTTGTAGTGGCAAAAGGCAGCAAGATAGTGAGTTTCATAAGAACGTTTCCCCTGTTCATGCAAAGCTCGAATAATCTCGAGGGCTTTTTCGGAATTGCCGGACTGGTATTCTGCCATCGCCGCGCCGTAGTCTAACTCCTGCGCGTGAAGCTGTGAAAAAGATAAAGCAAGAACAATACCCATCCCTGGGATTAAGAAAGTTTTTAACATATTGGCAGTCATTCACTCCGATCGAGCGGGCTAGGTAGGAACTTCCATCGATTTTGCATTAATACAATCGATTAAGGAGTGATAAGGCTCCACAGGATCGATGAATACGATAATACTCGGGAATTTTGAAATCAGAAAGTGTTCGATCTTTTCTTCGGAAACAATCTGAAATTCGCCCACTTCTAGAACGGGCAGGTCATCCGTATTTTTATAAAGTTCGTATTCTTCCCTACTTAAGAAATCGGTGAGTAATATATACCCTGAACCGAAATATACTCCACCCTGAAAGTAGTATTTGTAAAGCACTCGTACCTCGGGAAGAAATAAATCGGGCTCAAATAGGCAGAGTGAGATTTTTTCGATGCCCGCGACTGTCCGAATCTTTCTAAGGTGAAACCATACTTTCCTTACGAAAAGATAGGAGATCACGAAAAGTACAGGAATCAGATACGGCATCGGTTTTCCCTTCTTACAAAAATTCCGTGGATTCCGCACAACGTCCCAAGGGCGTCAGTAACTCTGGTTTCGAAAGCCTGGCCCTTGTCGGACCAGACATTTTTTACACTAGAGCAGGTTCTTCGGAACGTTCGGAATTGTTAGAAGAATTGTCTCCACCTTGGTGCTGGTCTGCCGGTTTATAATCTGTCCAAGGTTCTTCCACAAATTCCAGTTTTCCGTCCTTAAAGCTGACCGTGATACTTGTAGGATCTTTATAAGCTCCTTTCAGGGTCTGAACTGCCATATAATCTTCTAAATCTCTTTGGAAGACTCTGCGCAGAGGACGTGCTCCGAACTTCTCGTCATAGCCTATATCGACAAAATGCTCTTTTGCTTCTTGGGTAACTTCGATTTTGATCTTTTTATCCAAGAGTCGTTTGTTGGTATCCTTCGCCATAATGTCGATGATTGCCATGATATCGTCTTTGTTGAGAGGTCTGAAATATACTACTTCATCGACCCGGTTCAAGAACTCTGGGTTGAAGTGTTTTTTCAACTGCTCTCTAGCTTGGTCAGACTTGTATTGATCTTCCTCACCGGAACGATCCTCGAAGCCCAAACGCACAGTACTCGAAATCTCTTTTGCTCCGATGTTCGAAGTCATGATAATGATCGTATCTCTGAAGTTTACCTTGCGACCTTTAGTGTCAGTCAGGTTTCCTTCTTCCATTACTTGCAACAAGACGTTGAAAATATCGTGGTGAGCCTTTTCGATCTCATCCAAGAGAATGATAGAATAAGGTTTTTTACGTACGAACTCCGTGAGTTGTCCGCCGTCATCATATCCTACGTAACCCGGAGGCGCACCGATCAATCTACTTACGGCGTGCGGTTCCATGTATTCGGACATATCGACTCTAAGCATTGCATCCTGGTCTCCGAAAAGGAACTCAGCCAAAGCTTTTGCTAATTCAGTCTTACCAACTCCCGTAGGTCCAAGGAAAATAAAGGACCCGGTCGGACGACGTTCGTTCTTGAATCCTGTTCTAGCTCTGCGAACTGCTCTCGAAATTTTCTCGATCGCATCGACTTGTCCGACTACACGTTTCTTCAATTCCTCTTCTAGACGGAGCAATCTTTCAGATTCGCTCTCTTCCATTCTTTCCAACGGAATTCCGGTCCACTGAGAGATTACGGAGAGTATATCGTCCTCATCAATAGAAACTGCGAAGTCGTCCATCTTCTCTTGCCAAGAACGGATCTTCTCTTCTAAAGATTGTTTCTTGCGATTGACCTCGTCCCGAACACCGGCAGCCTTTTCGTACTCTTGTGCTCTCACCAGATCCTCTTTCTTTTGAGAAAGAGATTTGATTTCGTCCTCTAGATCTTTGATCGCCTGAGGACGAGCACAATTCGCGAGACGAGCTTTTGCTCCAGCTTCGTCAATAATATCGATCGCTTTGTCAGGTAGATACCTGTCATTGATATAACGATGAGATAGTTTAACCGATTGTTCCAAAGCTCTTTCGGAATAACGCACTTTGTGGTGCGCTTCATATGCTTTTTTCAATCCTTGCAGAATGAGAATTGCATCATCTACCGATGGCTCGGCGACTTTCACAACTTGGAATCTTCTCTCTAGTGCGGAATCTCGCTCAATATACTTTCTGTATTCCGTACTAGTAGTAGCACCGATACACTGAAGTTCTCCCCTTGCAAGAGCAGGCTTCAAAATGTTCGCTGCATCTACAGCGCCTTCCGCGGCACCTGCACCGATCAAAGTATGCAACTCATCTATAAAAATAATAATATTGTTAGAAGAAGAGATCTCCTTCATGATCTTTTTCAGACGCTCTTCAAATTCACCGCGGTATTTTGTTCCAGCAATCAAACTTGCTAAATCCAAAGAGAGTACTCTCTTTTCAAACAAAAGATCCGGAACATTCTTATCTACAATAGAAAGCGCCAGGCCTTCAACGATGGCTGTCTTTCCAACTCCAGACTCCCCAACGAGCACCGGATTGTTTTTAGTCTTTCTAGAAAGAATTTGAATCACCCTTTGAATTTCATTTTGTCGACCAACGACAGGATCTAATTTTTTATCTTTTGCTAATTGAGTTAGATCCCGAGCGAACTCATCCAAAATCGGAGTCTTGGTCTTTTCTTGGCGAGGAGTACCTGTTTGTGATGTCGGTTGGCTAGAAACTCCGACCGTGCTCGTAGGAGGTGCACCTAACAGACGCAGGATCTCTCCTTTGATCACGTTATAATTTACGCTAAACGAATACAGAGCTCCACCTGCGATATTATTGTTATCTCGCAGCAATGCCAAAAGAATATGCTCTGTTCCCACATAATTGTGTTTCAAACGCTTTGCTTCTTCTTTGGATAGCTCGATGATCTTTTGATAACGATCTTGCCCTTGGGCCATATCCATCAGTAGAGTTCCTGCGTTTTCGCGGGTGCGTCTCTCTACTTCTTTTCGAAGTTCGTTCAGATTGATATTCAGGTTGTTTAAGATTTTAATCGCAACCGAATCTTCTTCTTTTAACAATCCTAAAAGGATATGTTCCGGCCCAATGAATTCGCTGCCTAGACGTTTTGCTTCGTCTTGTGCGATTTCGTTTATTACTCGTTTTGCTCTTTTAGTGAATTCCAACATAATTGCGATAATCCCTGAGGCAGTTCATAGAGTTAGACTGGTTAAATTTCCAATTTCCAACTTTACGTCCGATTCATTTCCCTTACGAAAACTATCGGTTCTTTTTTTCAAAAATATTGACAGGTATGAGAACTTTTCTCCCCTTCAACTCGGCCCCTTACCAGTAAAGCTAAATAGGAAACGAAATTGAAAAAGGAATTTTTTCTAACTAGGCCAAAATTTTTCCGGAAAAAAACAATTCTTTCTATAACATCTTCCCGATAAAAACCCCAGTTCTCCGGGAGCACAAATCCGTCTAACTCTCCAGTTTGGGATAAGCCAAATGGTATAGCTACTGACAGCTTATCGCCTTCACCTGAATTAGTAGGACAAGAAGATATATATCCTATCCCTTCTTTGTAATCAAAGACTTGAGGTTTCCAAAATTTTTCCAAAAAGTTGGAATTGAGGACAGTTTCTAATTCGAACAAACTGTCGGTTACAAATTCCCAGCGCACCTGGTCTTCGTCACCGAAGAGAAGCCTGCCTCCATTTGAATAAAGAGAAGATCGGATACGATTGTTGGACCGGCTTCTAGGAGCAATGGTTTCCGAAAAAGATTTACTTCGCTTCGTATTCGAAGACTCAGTTTCATTTTCAGACAAAATTTCTTCGAGAATATCAGGCAAGCATTTCTGGAGTACTTTTTCGGGAGCGATCGATTTTGATAAACGAATAGGATAAACAGAACCTTTTGGGTTTCTCGTAATTCGAAAACGATAGGAAAAAGGAAGCTTCCAAGAATCGATCCTTTTAGCTAGACGATGGATTGGTTCGCTCGATAATTTCTTCCATTCTTTGAATAGTGGGACTCTCTTGGGAGGTTCCCAATCTTCTTTTTCCCTAGACGGGATATAGCGAATATAATCGGACTGAAATAAGTTCAGGCAATGAGCGCATCCAATTTTACCGTGGTCTTTCCAATCCCGAAGCGAAGTTCCACAGTAAATGCACTTGCTCATACACATTAAACCTTGGTTAGGCAAGCGCCTGTTGAACAGGACGTAGTTTTCCTTGATAGATTTGGTTTCTTTTATGCGCTAAAGCCGCAAGCTCCATATCGTGAGTCACTAGAATCAGTCCAAATTTTAGATCCTTCTGTAGCTCTTGGATCAGGCCCATTAGGTTTCGTGAATTCTCCCTATCCAAATTACCTGTAGGCTCGTCCGCCAAAATCAGCTTTTTGCCAGCTACAAGTGCTCTCGCGACACCGACCCTCGCGCTTTCTCCTCCGGAAAGTTGGGAAGGAAAACTCTGAATTCTTTCTTTCAGTCCTACTTTCTCAAGCATTGCAGTCGCCTCTTCTCTAGCGCGATTCGGAGAATATCCTCTAATTAGTAGAGGAATCGAAACATTCTCTAGGGCAGAGAAGTCGGGTAAGAGTAAATGGTGTTGAAATACAAATGCAACCTTTTCTGCTCTAAAATTTTCTTTTTCCTTTTCCTCTAGATTGCTTAGGGAAACACCGCATACCTCCACTTCACCGGAATCAAAGGTATCCATCGCTCCCAAAATATTCAATAAAGTAGATTTTCCGATCCCGGATTTGCCTTCTACTGAAAAGATTTCGCCTTCGGCTACTTCCATATCCAAGCCATCTAGGATACTAAATTCCTTTTCCAGTACGTGATAGGTTTTTACTAAATTTCTGATCTTGATCAAACTCACGTTAGTCGTTCCTGATTGTATCTACTGGATTCAGACTAGCCGCCCAGCGGGCTGGAAAATATCCAGCAATTCCGGACAAGATAGTAGCCGAAGTTGTAACCATGAAGATAAATGCGATGTCTATATCCACGGGAATGTGATCGAAATAATAAATGTTCTTTGGAACCAATTCCACATTGCTCCATTCTCTTCCGAGAAAGACATATAGAATCGGACCGATCATATTGATCACTTCGGAAAGTCCGTTGATAATAGTTTCCAGAGAGCTAGCCAAAAAGATTCCTGTGACTCCGCCCACTAAAGATGCCAGAATTCCTACAAGCATTGCGTTCAAAGTGAAGATAAGAAGTATATCAGAAGATGGCAATCCAAGAGCCTTCAAAACTCCAATGGACTTCCTTTTTGCCCGAACCAGCGAGTAAACCGAGGCGACCATTCCAAGAGCCGCCAGAATAATGAATAAGAAAACGATAATAGAAATGATTGTTTTTTCCAATCTCAATGCGGCTAAAAAGTTCTCTTGTTCTTCGGCTATCGTTCGAACGTTAAGCGAAGATGCAACTTCTACTTCAGCTTCGAACTCGAGCTCTGAAAACAGACGGAGCAATCTTCTTTTGCAAAAAGAAAGATCATCCAAAGATTTCACTTTAATCGAAACTTGGTTCACGGAATTTCGGAGTTTAAAAAACTTTTGAGCCACAGGGAGAGACATGTAGACATAGCGAGAATCGAACTGATAATTGCCTGTTTTAAAAAATCCTGATACTCTAAAGTTCTCTATGCTGACTTCCACTCCTTTGCCCAATGAGAACCTACCACCGGGAACAGCCAAAGTGAGCTGCCTGCCCAGGCCGAAATTATATAGGTCCTTCATCTCCTTTCCGATTACGATGAAATTCTCTTTATTGATTAGTGTTAACTCTTCTCTGTTGTAATGCACTACCCTTGGGAAGTTAGGTAACTTTGTTTGCAGCAAGTCATCCACACCGCTTACTGGGACAGCCCGGATAATCACAGGATAAAAAGAGTTATAATTCTGGATGAGACCGTGACTCTGGATCCCCCCTTCCACAGACACGATCCTTTCTTTAAGCTCCGGGACCTTGTCGATCCAACGGATGATCTTATCGTAGTTCGGGATTTCGCCGGATCCTGCGTTGCTCTCGATTGTTATGTGAGATCCACCTTGCCAAAGTGATTCTTTGACCTGCCTTTGGAATCCGTTGAATATGGAAAGTACCACGATCAACAAGGACACACCGACGGTCATCACAACAAACGAAACTCTAGATTTCAAAGAGAGTAAGCCGGCCGCTCTTGAGCCTTTGATATAGCGCGATGTTAAGAGAAGAATTAAAGGAGTTCTAGAAAAGAGAAAGTTCATTCTTGATAATATTCATATTTGGAAAATCCGTCCCTCGATGGAATTCCTTAGTTTGACAATTCTAAGATTCCGAACCAGAATGTCAAAATTAAAGTCGATTCCGATCGAATACTAGAGTACAATCTGCCCGCGATAAACAATTATGACATCTAACCAAGTATATTCGTTTTTATTCCAATCGTGGGATTCTACTTCCTCCCTTTACGTACTATTTGGTGCAATTCTGGATCCATTAAACAGTCGCGTGGAGAAAATGGATTTGGTAGCTGTCGGAAACAGTGAGTTGATCAACATCCCTCTTTCCAGCGCTAGTTTCAAGGACGTACTCAACCTCTGCCAAAAGATCAAGTACGAGACCAAGCAGCTAAAAAATCTTACAATTAAACTCGCTGAATTGTTTCAACAAAGTGGGCGATCCGATGATTTCATGGAGCAACTACTTCATTATGTAAACAAGAGGGAAGACGAGAAGATCCGATACTTACTCAACCAAGTGATCAACCAGGCGATTGGTAATTCCAAGCCTGATATCGCATTATTTTACAGAATGGTAGACCGTTCTTCTATGGACGAAGCCAACCTGGATCGTGGTCCCGGCGAAAGTTTGGAATCTTCTCCCGCAGATATAGGAGCTCCTCCAGAAGTTGTTAGCGCAGTCGAAATACCAAGCGCCCAAGGGATTGATTCGATGATCCCCCAGAATGCGACCAGAATCCAGTTTAAGTTTATGCTTTCGCCGGTTTCAGGGATCCCGGTGAATCAGCTAAAACCTGGGGACCAAGTTGTTCTCCAACTGATAGATTCCGATCCTACCACAAAAAGTGTGATCGATTCCTTAAAGCTGAGAAAAGAGGATGGCTCTATTAGTCCTGTGCCCGGTTCCATAGTCGTGACAGAAAACAAAGGAACAGAAAGCGAGGCAGTAGTCAAAATTGGGAACGATATCTTTGGAAAAATTTACGAAGAAGAAAACTCTGTAAAAGTCCGTTTGTATACGGGCGAAAAATCCACGACCAGGCCATCAAAATCCGAGGTCAAATCGAGTCCAGTTTCCAGCACGAACTTGGAAGCGGGTGAATCGAGCCTACTTCTGACAGTTCTAATTGCATTAGGAATTCTCGGAATCGGCATGGTGCTAGTTTACGTTTTTCTTTTTTAATCCAACACTTACATGAATCCACTTACAAAACTAAAACAATTCTTAAAATATCCTATTAAGCTCATCATTGCCTACGCAATTCCGATCGTACTTTTGATCGTCTGCGTTTTCCAGTTATTTGTGCAGCCTACATTTTTGGATGCAAACGACACTGCCACGATGGACGCGATGTTAGACGGCTCAGGAAAGGAACCTAGATCCGGATTTTATTTCCAGGGCGGAGCAATTTCTCAGATGTTGCTGACCTCGGACATTTTAAAGGAACTAAAAGACGCTTCGATCCCTTCGGACTCCCAACCGGAAGATACCATTGACAGAATGGAAAGAGTGCTTCTCGGACAAAGGATTCAAATTCTATTTTATTGTTTTCTAATATTACTGTCTCTCTCTTCCATCGCTTCCTTAAAGTTTCGAGCATACTTTTATTCCTTCATGAATCGGGTGCTTTACGTTTTTGGACTGATTTACGGAATTTCCGTACTAACTGCGCTATTCGGAGCTTTGGGAAGATCTCCGGATTCAATGACTTGGGTATTTCCCGGAATCCTGATCTGCTTAGCATGGATTGTATTACTCGTGAATTTCGCAATTCGAATCGGAGAGCTTTTCAAAAAGGAAGAGGCAAATCGATTTCATACCTTGCATAATTTGGAGGAAGATGAAGCCGAATTTAGGACCGGAAAAAAAGCAGAAAGCGAATCCCTGATCGATGGCATTTTGCATTTCCTCGGAATCCTATTCTTAGGAATTCTAATTGGAAACCTCGTATACATTCCTTTATTCCTATTGCAAAAAAATTACGCGAGCCAGTTCGGAGCATTGTTATTAGGCGCAATTCTGGTACTTTCTGGCTTCTATGTCAGAAACTATTTGAGGCTCGGAAAAAGTTCTGAATTGGGAAAAACCGAAAACCTAATTTTAGGATTAAGCTATCTGCAACTTAGATTCGTAAGAAACTTTCTGTTTGGAACAATCGGCTTTCTTTTAGTGCTCGTATTTATAGTTCTAATCTTTTGGATATTGCTAATGAATATCTGGTCTTTAGAATCCCTGTTTCCATTCATCGAGGGTGGACAACACCTCTAATGCGTTCGCTCCAAACCACCAAATAAATGCTAAATGAGAAATGGAAGCGGCCATGAATCGCTTCCAGTTAATATATTTTCTGAAAGAAATGTAATTTCCTAGGTGGGTAATTCCTAATGCAAGAAACAGCGGCTCTTGTTTGGAATGTATCAGTGCGAGATAAAGACTAACGTAAACCGTCATGCAGAATAGAATCCAAGAAAATACAGTTTCTGCGGACATACCTCTATCCAAAGTTAGAGTCTCTTACATTTTTCTAGTTCAGTGGTTTCGCAAAGCTTTGCCCCAGTCGGCAAATAGAGAACTCTAGAAAGCAATTTTCCGTTTTCTGTATATACTTCTATCGACTCAGTTTTTCCATTAGGAAAATAGTAAAACCAAGATCGGACTTTATTGCCGTTCAAATAAGTACCGGAAAATTCTAATTCTCCATTCGGAAAATATTTCTGCCAAAAATCGGATTTGCGACCTTCTCGATAAAATCCTTTTAGTTCGAGGGCTCCTGAATGATAGTAGCGTTCAAAGGTGCCTTCCTCATTGCCTTCCTCCCCTAACCAAGCAGATTCCGGGCGAATTGGTCCTGGCCCATAGCTTTGCAAGATGTAGGGTTTTCCGTCCGGAAAAAACCATTTCCACTTACCTAGCTTCGCGCCGTGATTGTATTCACCTTCAGAAGCGACAGAGTCTTCAGTTCTCGCAAAAGTTTTGCAGACTCCGTGATATTGCTTGGTCTGATCTATCGGACAATCGGAATATAACTTTCCGTTTTCATAATATATTTTTTGTCTGCCGGCTTCTTCCAAAACATAGACATTTCTTTTTTTGTCATGTTTTGCATTCGCAGGAATTCCAGTAGGTCTTACTTCCGAATTGCAATAGAGAATTAGATTTATTAATCCGATAAGAATACTAGTGTGGATTCGAAACATGGACTTTTAATCGATCGTGAACTTTTTAGTAATTAAGACTTCGTCGTCTTCGTCCTTGACTTCCACCTCGTAATTTCCCTCTTCTTCAAAGAAAGAATCATCGTAATAGGTTTGGAATTTGTCCTTACTCTTTTTAAATTCCTTTTCCTGGACACTGATCTCTTCGCGATTGGAATCCACTTTGTAAATCAATACTTTGATTCGTTTGGGAGAGAACCAGCCTCCGCGCTTATAATAGATAAAAAAATCCTGTCCGATTGCAAAATGGTACTCTTTCTCGGAACTCATCTTGGAAATCCGTTCCGGAGTCATTTTTTCGACATCCATATAGATCTCGTGGCCAGAAGGCCAGATCCACCAGATAAGCAAAACGAATAGAACACCTCCAACAATTCGGAGCCATTTTTTATTGGCATTCGGCTCTTCGGTCCGAGCCTGTGTATATTCGTCGATTCTCATATAGTTGTTTATCCTGAAGAGACCATCCTTTTTGGGCAAATGTTTTTCCCGATAAGAACCCGACCTTTCTCCGGATCGGATCTCATTTTCAGAGACAGAATCTTCTTTCTCTTGATCAAGTGTGCCTTCCTTGGAACCAGATTCTTTCAATCTGCTAGAATCTTCCGGGACCTGCTCAAAGCTTTTAGCCTGCCCGGAAACTTTCCCTTTTTCGGCTTCTGATTCTCCTAAGGTTTTCTTGACTGCTTCTCCGGCAGCTTTCTGGAGAAGGTTTTTTTTGCGGTCGCGGTTAGCCAAGTTTGTACACCTCTTCTGTAAGCTGGAGATAGGATTTTGCAGCTTTATTCTTAGGCTGGTATTCAAACAAAGTCTGGTGCAAAAGATGAGCTTCCTCTACTGCAACCGAAGGAGGTATTCTAGATTCAAAAAGGTCCAAATGTTCGGAAATCATCGGAACTACGGTTTGAGACATCGTGGTCCTTGCCTGGAACATCGTCAAAACGCTGCCTAGAATTCTTAGCCCGGGATTACTTCGTTTCACAGTTGATGACTTAGCTTCTAAAATTGCCTCGATTCCATCGAGGGAAAATTTGGAAACCTGCAACGGAATGACTAAACCTGTTGCAGCAACAAACGCATTCATCGTCAAAAGAGAAAGACTTGGAGGGCAATCAATTATGATCCAATCGAAGGAATCTTTTACCGCATCCAATGCTTCTTTCAGCCTAAAAAACCCATCCATCTTTCCGGAAAGAAGGACGTCCACTTGGGAAAGCTTCGTGGACGAAGACAATAGCGAGAGTCTTGGAATCCGCGTTTTACAAAGTAGTTCTTTCACAGGCTTAGAATCGCTAAAAATTTGAAATACATCCTGATTGTCGGAACGATTGCATTCCGGAAAAATCGAACTAGCATTCGCTTGAGGATCCAGGTCGATGAGAAGTACATTGTCTCCTTTGTTCGCAAGACCTGCTGCCAAATGAATGGCAGTAGTGGTCTTTCCTACTCCGCCTTTTTGATTTGCTATACAAAGAGTCTGCTTCACAGAAAAAATCCGTTGCCCCCGAAGTCCTCGTTCACAGAATAACTCCATACGAACCCAAATTCGACCGGACAAGGAAAAAATTCCGCTTCGAAAACAAGAGGGAAAAAAAGGAGAATTCTCGTGCAATACGAAACAATCATAGGTTTGGAAGTACACGCCCAGTTAAACACCGAATCTAAAATATTCTCCCCAAGTGCTACCAAATTTGGAGCACCTCCAAACTCGCAAGTTTCCACAGTTTGCCTAGGGCTACCTGGAGCACTTCCAGTGTTGAACGAGGAAGCCTTGAACAAGGCAATTATGGCCGGATTGGCTTTCGGATCTAAAATTACTCTTCATACAAAATTCGATCGTAAGAACTATTTTTATCCCGACCTACCCAAAGGGTATCAGATCTCTCAATTCGATCGACCGATTTGCGTTGGAGGAAAAGTTTCTTTTACCGTCAAAGGTGAAGACAAGCCGAAATCAGTAAACTTGACTAGAATTCATTTGGAAGAAGATGCAGGAAAGTTAATACACTCCGCAGATTCCAATTTGCCTCAATCCTATGTTGACTTGAACCGAGCAGGAACTCCCCTAATCGAAATTGTATCCGAGCCTGAATTAAGATCTTCAGATGAAGCGTACTATTATTTGCTCTCTCTCAAATCTGTACTGAGATATATTCGAGTTTCAGATTGTAATATGGAAGAAGGATCGCTTCGTTGTGATGCGAACGTTTCCATACGGCCCGTCGGATCTGATAAATTCGGAACCAGAGTGGAAATAAAAAATCTTAACTCGTTTAAAGCAGTAAAAGCTGCGATCGAATACGAGATCGAGTGGCAAAGAGAAATATTATCTCAGGGAAAAACATTCCAGCAACAGACAAAACTCTGGGATTCCGCAACAAACAAAACAATTACGATGCGGACAAAAGAGATGAGCCACGACTATCGTTACTTCCCAGATCCAGATCTTCCTTCTGTGGTACTTACGACTGACACTGTCGAAAAAATACGTAAGACATTGCCCGAGCTTCCGGACGCAAGAAGAGATCGATTCATCCAATCCTTAGGATTGCCGAAGTACGATGCAGAAGTACTGACTGCAGAACGCGAAATTGCAGATTACTATGAAGACGCCCTCAAAGAATCCGGTGATCCAAAAAGAACCTCCAACTGGGTAAAGGACGAGGTGCTTGGAATCGTAAACAAAGAGAGCATTACGATTTCTGAATTTAATGTAGAAGCGAAGAGAATCGGCAAACTAGTAAAATTAATCGCTGACGGAAAGATTTCTGGCAAGATCGGAAAGACGGTTTTCGAAGAGATGCTTACTTCTAGCAAGGACCCGGATGCAATCGTAACCGAAAAGAACTTGGTCGTTGTTAAGGATGATAAAGAAATAGAAAGGATCGTAGACGAAGCGATTGCCGCAAACGAAGATGCAGTACAAAAATACAAAAGCGGTAAGGATCGTGCTCTTGGCGCAATCGTTGGTTACGTGATGAAGGTTTCTAAAGGAAAAGCAGACCCTCAAATCGTGAATCAGTTGCTCATCGACAAGCTGGGGCCTCTTCCGGAAAAGAAATAGAAACACTCGGTCCTTGGGCTTATTTCTCTTTCGGAGATACCCAGTAGTAGCGCAAATATTCTTCGTTTAACCGAAATCCGAATCCCTCGTAAAGTTTTCGGGCGGATCGATTGTCCGCAGCTGTTTCGAGGGAAAGCCCTTTGCCTCCGCTTCTTTTCACGGAAGCGCCCGCCTCTGCCAAAAGCTTTTTAGCGACTCCTGTTCTTCTCGATTCTTCTCTTACATATATGTCGTTCAATATATAATCTCTTTTTAATGAAAGCGAAGAGAATGTCGGATATAGTTGTGCAAATCCGAGTAGGCCTACCTGACCTTCCGCGACCAAAAGAATAGAGTCCTTATGCAAAAGTCTATCTTCTAAAAATCGCTTAATCACTGTTAGATCATGACTTACATGATAGAATTTATGATACAAGTCAAATAGTTCTGTTAGCTCGTCCAAATCTGATCGACTGGCCGCACGTATCGTTATGTTTGCAACTTTCGCCATTTGACTCCGTATTTTCTTTCAGAAAAATGAAAGGATAAATTCGATAAGAATACGCTTATTTATTTTAACCGAGTTTGCAGGTGACTTACAACTAGATTCCGAATAAAGAAATTTCCTGCAGATTCTACTTTCCGAAAAATCATTCCGCAAGAAAGGTCGGGCGTCTGGGTGCGAGTGGAATTTTTCACAAGCTCTAAATTTAAGCAAGGAATATCCTATTACTTATACGACATGAAATCTTAGAACAATCACAACCGGATCTAGTTGTTAGAACACTTGGTACAACTTTATTTTTCTAAAAGGGTGCGCTTAGCACCTTTGACTTTTTCCCTTTTCGCTTTACAAATGACTGGTGTTTGCGGTCTAAAAGGAGCGCCTGTGCCAATCATTTTCAGGAAAAGGATTTTTTGTAGGACCTCTTAAATTTCTAGCAGCGATTCTTTCTTTCGAAAAGCATCGGTTGCCCACCCATGAGCTTGACTGGACCAGGAGTCACTTTCTATTATGTCCCTTGGAATGGAAGATTTCGCCCACCTCCACCTTCATACTACCTATTCCATGCTGGACGGAGCAATCCGGATCAAAGAGCTAATGCAACATGTAAAAGAACTCGGAATGTCCTCGGTTGCGATGACAGACCACGGAAACATGTTCGGTGCAATTGAATTTTACAACGAAGCGGTAAAGGCTGGAGTAAAGCCGATCATCGGCTGCGAATTTTATGTTTCTCCGAACCGAAAGGCAGAAGTAGAAGAAGTGAAAATTGCAGATGGGAACGCTTACCATCTGATCTTATTAGCAAAAAACGAAATCGGATACAAGAACCTAATCAAACTTGCGAGCAAATCTTATACGGAAGGTTTTTACAAAAAGGCGCGCATCGACTACGATCTTCTTGCTAACAACAGCGACGGATTGGTTTGTTTAACAGCTTGCCTAGCAGGAGAAGTAAATCGAAAAATTTTAGAAGGCAAAGAGCCTGAATCACTTCAACTCGCTGGAAAGCTGAATGAGATCTTTCGCAAAGAAGATTTCTATCTAGAAATCCAAAACCACGGAATCCGAGAACAGGAAATTGTCGCAAAAGGCGCCTTTGATTTTTCTCAGAGAACAGGAATCAAGCTCGTAGTCACCAACGATTCTCACTTCCTCAAAAAATCGGATAAGGAAGCGCAGGATATCCTACTCAGAATCGGTATGCGGAAAACGATCGAGGACGAAATGGAATTCGGATTCAATCAAGAATTCTACGTAAAAAGTCCCGAAGAAATGAAGAGACTATTTCCGGAATTACCCCAGGCCTTTTATAATACATTAGAAATCCGTGATAAAATAAATTTAAAACTTCAGTTCGGCACGTATCTATTACCTGAATTTCCTGTACCTGAAGGTTTCGACGAATATACTTACATGGAAAAGTTAGTTTGGGACGGAATCCGTCAGAGATATTCCCAGATCACTCCAAGCATCAAAGAAAGAGTAGAATTCGAACTAGGCACGATCAAGAACATGAGATTTGCCGGTTACTTCTTGATCGTACAGGATTATATTAATTTTGCAAAGAAAAGCGGAATCCCTGTCGGTCCAGGTAGAGGATCCGCAGCCGGCTCGATCGTTGCCTATTCGCTCGGAATTACGAATGTGGAACCTCTTCAATTCAATCTTCTCTTTGAAAGGTTCCTGAATCCGGATAGAAAGGACATGCCGGATATCGATACCGACTTTTGTGTCGAGCGTCGAGAAGAAGTCATCAGTTATATTCGGCAAAAATATGGAGAAGATAAGGTAGGTCAAATCATCACCTTCGGCTCCTTAGGTGCAAAGGCGGCCCTGAAGGACGTGGCAAGGGTCATGAACCTTCCTTTCGAAGAATCCAATCGCATGACAGGTTTCTGCCCGAGCAAGCCTGGCATTACCATCGACGAGGCTCTGGATATGTCTTCGGATCTAAAGCAGGCGAGCGAGAAGGATGACTTACACAAAAAGATTTTTGCCATCGCTAAAAGGTTGGAAGGGAACTACAGACAACCCGGAAGACACGCAGCCGGAGTTGTGATTTCACCTTATCCGCTCGATACTGTGGTTCCTTTATCTACAGTTGCGGAAAAGGAGAAGCCAGGAGTTCGGTCGATCGTAACTCAGTATGAAAAGAATAACCTAGAAGCAGTTGGTCTGATTAAGATGGATATCTTGGGTCTAAAAAACCTAACTACCCTAGACCACGCCGTAAAACTTGTGGAATCCAGAAGAGGGGTTCATCTCGATCTGGATAAAATTCCGTTAGATAATCAGAATACATATGCATTATTACGAAAAGCGAATACTCTCGGAATCTTTCAGTTAGAATCTTCCGGTATTACAGATCTTGTAGCACGAAGTCAGGTGTCCAATTTTGATGAGATCGTCGCTTTGATTGCACTCTACAGACCTGGACCTATGGAATCGGGAATGTTGGAAGAGTATTTGGAAAGAAAAAGCGGCAGAAAGCAGATTTCGTACCCCCACTCTTCCTGCGAACCAATTCTGAAAGAAACGTTCGGCCTTACTGTATACCAAGAACAGGTCATGAGTATTTCTCGAGAAGTGGGCGGATACACAATGGGTGAATCCGACATGCTTCGTAAAGCCATGGCCAAGAAAAAGAAAGAGCTGATGGAACCTCTCCGCAAGAAGTTCATCGAAGGCGCTCTGCTAAAAGGTCATAGCCAGAAATTTGCCGAAGAACTTTTTGATCAGTTAGAAAAGTTTGGAGGATACGGATTTAACAAATCCCACTCGGTTGCTTACGCTTTGGTAACTTATCAAACAGCGTACATGAAGGCAAATTATCCGACAGAATACATGGCAGCCTTGCTCGCGGGCGATCACTCCAAAACTACGGACATAGTCAAATATATCAACAATGCACGTGAGATGGGAATTCGTGTGCTGACACCGGATGTGAACGAATCCGACGTTTCTTTCTCTGTGATCGATGAAACTACAATCCGTTTTGGTATCTCCGCAATGAAAGGAGTAGGAGAAGGTGCCGCAGAAAACATCATACAATCCCGAAGAAAGATCGGTGGATTCAAAGACATCAAAGATTTTATCCTAAACATAGACACTCGAATCATTAACAAAAAAGTTTTCGAAGCTCTTGTCCAAGGCGGTGCTCTAGATTCTTTCGGCTATACTCGTAAATGTCTCTTTGATTCTCTAGACAGCCTTGTATCTTTTGCTCAAAAAGAGCAAGCGCGCTCCGCAGAAGGACAGTTCTCCTTGTTCGGAGAATCCACTCTCTCCTACGAACTGAACCTGCCTAAACAAGCGGAAGAATGGGAGATGGAAGAGAGATTGAGAAGAGAAAAGTCCGTAACCGGAATCTTTCTCTCGGGACATCCGCTCGATAAGTACGAAGGTCACCTTCGTAGTTTAAATAATACTGAAATAGAAAGACTAGATAATGTTAAAGCGGGAAGTAAGGTAGAAGTTGCCGGTGTGATGACCACACTAAAAGTGCGTTTCACAAAGAAAAAGGAAGAGTTCGTCAATTTTAAACTAGAAGACAGGACCGGTGAAATCGAGTGTGTAGCTTTCCCAAAAATGTACCAAAAGTTCAAAGAATTTATTCGCGAAGATCAGGCAGTCTTTATTAAGGGAGATCTAGACCGAATCGAAGCCGGCGAATCTGAACTGAGAGGACAAATCAAGGTCAACTCGATCGAAATCTTAAACCAATCTACAATAGAAGATAAAATGGAAAAATCTCTTCATATTCGATTGGAAGATAAACACAGACAAATGCCTGACGTAATCAATCATTTGAATACATTACTTTCTGCTTATAAAGGAAGCTCAAACGTGTACTTTCATATTAATTTCGAAAACCAAGAAAAGAAAGTGATTCGCGCTCACGATTATTTCTCAGTGCAACCGAACCCTGAGTTAATGTCTAGACTCGTCAGTCTTTTAGGAGAGGATACAGTTTACTATAGTTTCGGGGACAATATCAGGGCTTACAAAACTGCTCCGAAAGCTGGAGCAAAGATTTAGCGGATTCTAGTAACGTAAAATGTAAAGCTCTTCTCGCTTAAGTTTCCCCGGAAGTCCCAAGCAAGGATCTTGATCGTATTTTCTCCGTTTCTAAAATCGAAATCCCCTAGGTAATACTGATTTCTATAATATAGTTCTTTAAACCGAAATCCTTCCGGATTCTTCCATTCGTTTTCTTGATAGTTCAGTTGAGAAAAACTCGCCTTTCGGGCAATTTCCCCGTTAAGACTTACCTGAATCTGAGAAACACCCCGCCTTTGTCCTGGCTTCTTCCCGGCATCCTGAATACCGATTGTTATGGGAAAGGCTTTGGATATATTGATACTATCTCCGTCATTGATTTGGGTATATTTTTCTTCCACATGCACTAGCAGGTTTCCGATCTGGGGAGGTTCCGGGTCTTCAATTTCAGGAAGGAACTTCATCGGATCTAAAATCGCCTGCCCAAAATCCTTAAGTACAACAAAGTGGAGGTGGGCTCCGCTGGAATGACCAGTATTTCCGGTATTTGCGATCTTCTCCCCGGCACCTACAAGACGTTCGTCGAGCAATCCGGAACCCCTACCGTCTTTTAAGTGATAATAGGCAGTATACGTTCCGTCCCCATGGTCCAGCCAAATTGAGTTTCCGGTGCCAAACTCTTCACCGAAAGGGTCATCCTCCGTGAATCGTGAATATAGAACCCGTCCCTCGGACATAGCCAAGACCGGTTCTCCGTTGGAAGCGATATCCATTCCATTGTGAAAATGGTCCCCTCTTGACTCACCAAACACTGATGTGATTTTCCCTTCAATTCCTTCGGTTTTCACCGGGAACAAAAAATTTATTACTTTATCGTTTTCCGCGAAAGTGCTTAGATGGAACGCGGCCAAGATCAGTACAGGTATGGAAATTCTTCTCATTCCGGAATGTGCTCTGGCTTAAGGTTTTATAAAGAATGAATTTGTCAAAAGATAAAACCCTCGACCTTGTGACTCGTTGTGGCGAGGGAGATGAAGAGGCATTGAAATTGTTTTTCGAAACCTACTCGGAGGACATTTACAATTTCCCAATGAAAATCTTCCATTTGAGTGAAGATGATGCGGGAGACTTTTTTTTGTATGCCTTCGAAAGGCTAAAAACCGGGGCTCGCTTTTCCAGCTTCAAAGGAAAATCAAGTTTTCGCACCTGGTTCTATTCCGTGCTGCGGAATATGCTGATTGATTGGCAAAGAACGAAACGTGAATTAAAAATAACGAATTTAGGCAAAATCAATAAAGAAGGAAAAGAATACGCTACAATCGAAGACGAGCCGGACCACAGGCCCGATTTAATAGAAGAAGCTTGGGAATTAACTAAATTATTCCACCAAGTTTTAGGAGAAATCGGAGTAGAGAAGCGGGTCATTTTCAAACTTTCTTATATATACTATCTCAACCTAGACGAAGAGGAAATACAGTATCTTGTTTCAAAAACAAACTTAAGCGCAGAAGAGCTTAAGAATAAGATTATGTCATTGAGATCCGACCTTTCCAAAAGGGAAGAAGAGAATATTCGGATGGAAGACAAGATCACTTCTCTCTATCTAAACATTTTGGAGTTAAAAGAAAAACAGCTGATCGCCGAGAAAAAGCCCCCAATCCTCCCTCAAGAGGTGGATAAGACTTCTCAGGCACTAAGGAAAAAATACGATCAGCGTAAAAAGCTCTTAGAAAAGCGCAAAAAAGGGCATTTCTTAGCTAGAACACCATACAGAGAAGTAGCAGATCTACTGGGTATTACCGAGGGGAATGTGAGCGTAACATTGCTCCGCCTGATCGAAAAAATACAAAAAAAACTCAATTTTTCCGAGTTGTACGAGTAGTTCTTATCGTCATAAACCTTATTGGAGCGTCGCACGCAAATGGAATCCAAACGCGAACCAGGTCAGAATTTTGAGCTTTCCCAAGCTCTGTTTGAAGGGAAAGAGAATGCTCTGTCCGGAATCGATAAAAACCCGAACCTATTGAACGATATGATTCAAATGGAAGAAGCTTTGCAGGCTGCAATTGTATCAGCTAGTGAATCTTATCTAGAATCAGCTTCTCGTTCTCACTCTTTTTCCTCTTTTCAGGAAGACTTAGATCTGCAAAAGGCCGAACTTACCGAAGGATGGAAAGTAAAAGACTTTCCAGAGTATCTGAAACGATACGTTGCAATCGAACTGTCTCGTAAAGAACAAGGAAAAGAGTCCATCGTAGTAAAACTCGGAAAGTCCGGAGCTAGACTTTTCGACAGCTTGGTCGAATCTTTGCAAATCAACACTCGAGTGGACTATGCCCCAGCGATGAGATCTTCTGCTTCTAAAACTCCTACTGCATCGGAGTTTATTGTTTTTGAAGAAAAGGTCGAAGACGACTGTAAGTTCACGTATCAGGTCGTTCAAGAAACGAACGATACTGCTTACTTAAGTGTTAAAATTGAAAGTCCTAAAACGGAAGCTTTTCAAAGAGTGAATCTTTCCAAAGACGGTCGTTTTATTCTTTCGAATCAATTCAATTCCGAAGGCATCACAAACTTCTCCGGATTGCGCGAAGGCAAATACACCGTAGAATTCCAGGGAAAAGACTTGTCTAAATCGATAGACCTCTTTATCCTCTTGGATTAGATATTTACTCAATAAATTTCCCCTCCCTTAAGGGATCGGTTCCGGTAAGAGCGGGGAAATTGTGAGTTTTATATTTACCAACAATGCTCAACCTAATCATAGACAGAGTCGGATCGGTAAACGTATTTAATATTCTGGATAGCTCCGGGAGCGGTTCAGAGTCACATCTTCAATCCTCTATGGACGAAGATCTGATCATAGAGTATATTAAGGAAATTGAAAATTTAGTAAGAGTTTCCAACGCAATACACCAAAAATCCTCGAAGCACCAAACCCTCGAAACAGACATTCTTCACGAATTAAAAATTCTCGGAGAAACTTTCTACGACCAATTCTTTCCGGCGCCGATCCAAGAAAAACTCAGACTAACCACCGAAAAATATCTGCATTTTAATATAGATCCTAAGTTGGGCGTAATTCCGTGGGAGCTCCTACATGATGGAATTTGCTTTTTATCTGATAAGTTTTTCATAGGCAAAACGGTTCGCGGAGAATCTCACGGGGGTGCATTCAAAGAGAAGGAAAAACTTAGAATGCTGATCATCGCAGATCCGACGGAAGATCTCGAATGGGCACAGAAAGAAGGGGAGCAGTTATTCAAGGTTCTAAGTGAGAAAGTTCCTACTTCGAGACTAGAAATCGAATTTATCGGTGGTCGCCAAGTCACCAAGTTAAAGCTGCTTTCCTTGATAAAAGGAAAGAATATCATACACTATTCCGGACACCTTTACTTTTCGGATGATCCACTTGAAAACGGTTGGTTGATCTCCGAAGGCAAAATTCTGAAAGCTCGAGAAATCAAGAATTCCGGCTTCAACACGGACATGGTATTTTCCAACTCTTGCCAATCGAATAAAAGTACGACCGTTACTTTGAATTCGGATCTGATGAATAACTTTGCAGGATCTTTCCTGATGTCTGGGATCAAAAGTTTTATAGGAACGAATTGGGAGATCGCAGACAATCAGAACACCATCGATTTTACGATACAGTTTTATACGAACTTATTTACCGACAAAAGCGTCGGAGAATCTCTCTTCATGGCAAAGGAATTTGCACGGAGAAACTATGATCCGAGTGATCTGACCTGGACCAACTACTGTCTCCATGGGCAACCGAACATTCGAGTGACCACCGATCCAACCAAGGGCAAACCGGTTCACAAGATCATTAATCCTTCTCTTATTTTCAAATTCTATCCTACACCGATCGCTTCTTCTTACTATCTGTTCACTGAGCAGCAAAAAGAAGAATCTTTGAACTCTTTTCAACTGATGGAATATTTGATCCAGGCTTTCGAGAATTTCTCGAAAGTCATGGGCGGAATTTTATTCAGTGATCACCAGAACAGAACCTTAGGAAAATTTATCCCGAACAATCCCGACGATGCATATGAAATCAATCGCTGGTGGGAACTGATATTTCAATGCTTGCACGACTTCCGAAAACTGGAGATTACACCGGTGATCACCGATTTGCAGGAGATCCTCTTCGCTAACAAAGATACGATTCAAAAAATGATCAATTGGATCGATTTTTACTCCAAGGGACAAATACAGCCGGATTCTGCAGACGGTTATCTGATTACTTTTCAGTATTACTTCGAAAATCTGCTCACTGAATTGGAGGAATTAGAAAGAGTAAGCATCTTCTTAGTATCATCTAATTCGAATAATCATTTATTCTTTAAGGGAATAAAGACGGAATCCGCCTTGGTTGCAGCTCCTAAAATAAAGCAGGACTTTGTGGGAGAGCAGATCGAAAAGTACCGCGGAAAAGTGATCGTGTTTCACGAAGAAAGACTTCAGATATTTCCTTTAACATGCAATATTATTGAAAATCCGGAAACAAAAGAATTGGAGCTTTCCTTTCCCGGATTTAAACCTTCTATCGTCAAAAATCTACCTCACGGGGGATTCTGACCAAGTTGGGTCTCTGCCAACCTAACTCAAAAGCCCCGGTCTCTTGTGGCGCTTGCTGTGGAATCTTTAATTTGCAACTGAATTCAAATGAATTCAAAAACTTGCTGCACGAAAGAACCGTGCAATTTAGAAATTCCGTCGATTTCAAAAAGCCTTATACTATGGCTGAATATCGAAAGCAAAGGGAATCTTCAGAAAACAATATTCCGAGAAAAGACCCTCTTACATACAATTGTCCTTTTCTAGGAATCCTTCCTGGTCATGAAGAGGATGCTACTTCGGATCGTGCCAGTCTGCGCGCAAGGATCGGTTGTATGATTCATCCGATTTATAGTGGAGATCCTAAAAGTCAAAATTACTCTTTTTACGGTGCTTCTATTTGCCAGACGTATGATTGCAGAAACAAAGAAAGAAGTACTTCGGATCAATGGGAAGTTATATTTTCCGAAATCGCTTCGGACACTTTCTCCTACTCTAGTCTCGCCTCTGATTATAAAACAATAGAACTGATAGAAGGCTATCTGAAAGAACAAAATATTCCGGAAACGGAGTGGTTCGAACGATACCGAGATTCGATCAAAGGAATCCTCAAAAGAAAGCTAGAGCTCGGCGTCGCAAAGTGGAATACTTCTTTTGAATTGGAAATGGAATCACCACCGCCGATTTCCTTTGCTGACCGATTGAAATTATGGTTGGGAGAAATCCCGGAATTAAAAAGGAACCAGAGCCTTGTCTAAGGAATAGTTCCTATTTCTAAAAGTGTAAAGTTTGAAAGCTTAATTTAGAGTGATGTTTAGGCCGAAGTACCATTTGACTTAGAAGGCTTGCCTCCCTTATCTTTCGTAGCTACTTTCTTAACTTCTTCTACCTTGGTGTTGACTTGACCGGTCAAACCTTCCACTGAGCGAAGCGCATCTTCGATATAGCGTCTTAGATTTGTCGCGACTTCTCCTTGGTCTTGAGCACCCTTATTTGCCAGCTCTTTGAACTCTTTTTCCACTTTCAAAAGTATGCTGTCCGCCTGTTCACGAAGGGTTTTTGCAGCACCGATTGCAAAGTTGAGAGCTTCTTTGATTTCTTTTTCCATGTTACTTTCCTCTATGTAAGGACGAATACATCCAAGCGTTCGTATTTCAGCCGATGCTCGAGCTTTTAGTCTTGCATAAGCCGAAAATTCCTGATCTACAAATCATTATGCGTCGCACAAAAACTTGTCAAGTCTCTTTCCGAATCCGATTTTACCTGAAATAAAAAAGGAGCAGCTAGGCTGCTCCTTTTAAACAGTAAGTCTATTTCTTATTTACTAAACTTTCGGTCCGAAAGCCGTAAAATCAAAATCCTTCGAGCCTTCTGCGTACTTCTTGAAATTATCAATGAACATTTGTGCCAATTGATTGGAAGTTTTGTCATAAGCAGCTTTATCTGCCCAAGCAGCTCTTGGATCCAGAATTGCAGAGTCCACACCTTCTACGGTTTTTGGATATTCCACTTGAAAGACTGGGTGTTTTACGAACTCGGCTTTATCGATATTACCGTTCATGATCTCATCGATAATTTTACGAGTAGACGGAAGGTTCATACGCTTACCAACTCCGTACGCTCCTCCTACTAATCCAGTATTCATCAAGTAGGCACGCACGTTATGCTTCTTCATTTTTTCGCCGAGCAGTTTTGCGTAAACGGTCGGATGAAGAGTCATGAACGCTGCACCGAAGCAAGCGGAGAAAGTAGCGGTAGGCTCTTTCACTCCACGCTCAGTACCAGCGACTTTTGCAGTATAACCTGACAAGAAGTGATACATCGCTTGCTCGATCGAAAGACGAGAAACAGGAGGCAGAACTCCGAAAGCGTCATACGTTAAGAATATGATTACTTTTGGATGATCGCCCTTTGAAGGAACCTGAATATTCTTAATATGATAAATCGGATAAGAAACTCGAGTGTTCTCAGTCTTTGCAGCAGAATTATAATCGACTGCCTTTGTCTTTTCATCAAAGACTACGTTTTCCAAAAGAGCATCTCTTTTGATCGCTTCGAAGATATCCGGTTCAGTCTTGGGATCCAAATTGATGACTTTTGCGTAGCATCCGCCTTCGATATTGAAGACTCCGTGGTCATCCCAACCATGCTCGTCATCGCCGATCAGCTTCCGATGCGGATCAGTGGAAAGGGTAGTTTTTCCAGTTCCGGAAAGACCGAAGAAGAGAGCTGTATCTCCGTCCTTACCGATATTTGCGGAGCAATGCATGGAAAGAATTCCCTGAAGTGGAAGGCGATAATTCATTACTGAAAAAATACCTTTCTTCATCTCTCCACCGTATTCCGTTCCGCCGATGATGCAGATTTTTTTTGCAAGATTGAAAATTACAAATACATCCGAATTCAATCCGTGTTTCTTATAATTTTCGTTTTTTACACCGCAGGCATTGATGATCGTAAATTCAGGAAGGAGATTAGCCAGCTCATCTTTGCTTGGGCGCAAAAACATGTTCGTGCAAAAATGGTGCTGCCATGCTTTTTCCGAAACCACGCGCAGGCTCATTCTTGTTTCAGGATTCGCTCCGGCGTATCCGTCAAACACGTACAGTTTCTTGCCATTTAAGTAATTAATACATTTTGCATACAGTTCTTCGAAAACGTCCGAGGAAACTTTGAAGTTGATATGAGACCACCAAATATTGCTATTGGAGGAAGGTTCATCTACAAAGTACTTATCTTTCGGTGATCTTCCGGTAAAAATTCCGGTATCTACCATCATAGTTCCGTTCGAAGAAAGAACGGTTTCATTATTCGCCTTTTCGTGTTCGAAAATTTCGTCGTAAGATAGGTTATGAAAGACTTCTGAGGGCTCTAATCCGAGCTCCTTTAGTCCCTTAACTTGCGTTTGGACCGGCATCTGGCTCTCCTTGTTGTTCGAATTTCAATTATTTTAGTAGAAAGTGTATAGTCAATTCGGTTCCGACCAAATTCCACTTAGGAATTCGATCGGACCTTATATTCTGTCTCTTAAACGATAGAATTTCGGCCGAATTCGGCCCACGGAATGCTTTACTGCTGTTGATCTTGGTAATCTTTACGATTTCCGCGCTCTTCGCCTTGCATTTTTTCTCCGCGGTTTCCACGGTCTTGGTAATCTCGACGATTTCCTCGGTCTTCACCTCGATCCCCTCTTTCACCGCGATCTCCACGTTCACTTCTTTCGTTTCTGCCTTGGCGATTGTCTCTATCTCGGTCGCCTTTTTCGCTGCTTCCGTTGGAATTCGCTTTCGTAAAGATCATCTTACCTGCGGCAGTTTGGATGATGGAAGTTACTGTTACCTTCACTTCTTTTCCAACCAGGTGACCACCATTTTCGATTACCACCATAGTACCATCTTCAAGATATCCGATACCTTGGTTCTCATCCTTTCCTTCTTTGATCACCTGAATTCCGAGTTCTTCTCCAGGAAGCACAACAGGTTTGAGCGCATTTGCTAGGGTGTTCAAATTGAGAACTTTTACTCCCTGCAATTCTGCAACTTTGTTCAGGTTAAAATCGTTCGTAACGATTTTGCCTCCAGTATCACGAGCCAGTTTGATCAACTTGGCATCGACTTCGCGAGTTTCGGAATAATCTTTATACGTGATTTTTACTTCTATGGAACCTTTTCGCTGGAGCTTGTTTAACATCTCCAAACCGCGACGGCCTCTGGCTCGTTTGATCGGATCCGAAGAATCGCTGATCAGCTGAATTTCGCGCAAAACGAAATTGGGAAGAATTAGAGGTCCGTCGATAAAATGTGTATCAGCAATATCTAATATTCTACCGTCGATAACGACTGACGTATCTAAAATTTTATCGCGAACTTCGTCTTTATTCACGCCCATTCCGAATGGGTCCAATGACTGATGCCCACTTCCGCCACCGAAAATACCCAGTCCTGGCTCCTTTGCAAATGCCACTCCCACTTGGGAGCCGAACAGTCCAAAAAGTACATACAGAGCTAGATTAAATTCTTCGAATCGAATGATGGATCCTGTAAACCAAGCAATTGCTAGTCCAAGCAACGCGCCCACTGCAGCACAAAAAATTACATCTGCACGGAACTTAGGAAATAACTTGGATTCACCTAAAAGCAAAACTAAAGATACAACGAATACTAGCCCAGTAATAGAACCGGATAATACAAGGTCCTGTGTCTGTTTGTGGGTCACAAAAAATGACAGCGAGGAAAGTAGGACGGCGGTTAGGCCTTTATATAAATATACCATAACTCAAATCCTTATGATAGACTCGAGTTTAATCGGAATTATTCTTCTTCTACTACTGCAGCAGCAACGACCTTCTCTCCATTTGTGAGAGAACTGGCCAAAACATCCGACACAAGGTTTCCCGCTTCTTCTTGGGTTACGCCCTTGCTCAAGGCAACTTCCATTTTTACTAGGTTGTAAGCGCTCTCATACAGCTTCCGCTCCATGATAGAGAGCTCCTTACCGTTTGCCCTGCGGAATAAATTCCTACATACATCTGCTACTTCAAATATCGAACCGGATTTGATCTTATTCAGGTTATTCTGGTATCTGATCTTCCAATCTTCTTCAGTATCAATCTCATCCTTCTTGAGAAGATTGATTACCTTTTTGATGTCCTTTTTGTCGATAATCGGTCGGATACCCACCTGCTTTGCTTTATCGACGGGAATCATCACCTTCATCTTGCTACCTTGGATTTCCATCACGTAGCATTCTTTCTTTTTTCCCAGGATAACTTTTTTGGCGATCTCGGTGATTTCCCCCACGCCGTGGATCGGATAGACGACGTAGTCGCCTACTCCATGCTCGTAGCCAGATTGTTTCTTTTTGCTAGCCAATTAGGTATTAAGACTTCCGTTAAAACTCTGCTCAAAAATATAGCACATTTTGAGCCGAAGTCAAGGAAAAAATGAGTTTGGACTAGATTCCACTTTCATAGGAGTACTTTCAAGATTTAGAATTTTGCTTTGTGCAATTTTGAACCGTGAAACACCGGATCATTCAAAGGTCGAATCGCCTCGAGAGCCTGCACCGCCTCACTCTTTTCGTAGAAGTATCCTACAAAAAGTTCGCCTTGCTCGGAACGGAAAATTCTCCCCTGGAATTCAGGATGAGCTCTCAGCAATTTTTTCCCTGCTTCCATCGCTTCCACTGAATCAGAAGTTGGAACGGAAATGAAATAGCTGTCCTTGCTTTCGAGAGCAGGGTATTTTAATGAGTTCCCTGAATTTCCCTGGCCAGCGGTTGCGAGGTTTTCGGATTTTGCCGAGCCGGAATCTGCATTGGATTCTGAAGAATTCGAATTCTTCCATTTTCCTGTATTATAAAATGATTGAGTTTCGTTTTGTGCAAATGCCTGTTCCTTTTGGTCGAGCCTTAATCCGACAACCACTCCTCCCGTAAAAATGGAAATCGCTCCGATTAGTACGATAAAAATGGATCTTGAGCTTGGAAATGACCGAATGGGAGAAAGGCTTCCTCGAACATGTTGAATCGTCTGAACCGTGTGCTGGGACTCATTTCTAGTCCCCGCTCGGTTTGGCGATTGCTTCAGCTTTCGGGAATAATCTATATTTTGCATATTGTTTCCGACCGTGGAGCAAATTCCAGATACGGAAAACTACTCCTTCTATAGTATCGGCTAAACCGCCCAAATTTCGGCGTTGAAAATACGCGAGAAGACCTGCCAAAATGAAAAAAGCCGGGGGAAAACCCGGCTTTTTCTGGATTTGAAATCTGAAAAAAAAATTATCCGACTAAGTAAAGCAAAGGGAATAAGTAAATCCAGATTAAATCCACCACGTGCCAGAACAGGCCCACTCCTTCTACAGGTGTGTAATATTCAGGTCCCACTTGATTGCGGATGGTCTTAATCAACACCCAGAAAATCAGGAATGCTCCGATCAAGACGTGCGCTCCGTGAACTCCTGTCATTATGAAGTAAAATCCAAAGAACAAAGGCCAGTTCTTTGTATCGTTCAAATGGCGTAAGTGAGTGTATTCATGCTCATCCATATGAAGTTTGTGTTCACGCTCTTGAGCACCTAATTCAGTCGCTTCTTTTACAAGCGCAGCCACTTTCGTAGTCGTGCGAGTATCATCGGTATATGCATATTTTCCAGGAACAGTTCCTACATGGAATTTATGCGAATACTCAAAGTATTTCACAACCATAAAGATCATAGCGCAGATGATCGTGGCAGTTAATGCGATGATAGCTTTTTTCTTTAAGCCTCTTTGCACATAATTGATTCCGATCGCCATCGTAAACGAACTGAATAGTAGAACCACAGTGTTTACGGCGCCCAGAGGAATAGAAAGTTGCTTACTTCCTGCATGGAATACCTGAGGATACAGCGAATGATAAATCGCGTATGCCACAAATAGTCCGCCGAACATTAGAATTTCAGTAACAAGGAATAACCAAATTCCTTGTTTTGAAGACTCGTATTGGTGGTCAGCGCTCTCGAAATGGTGAGCGTGGTGAAACTCCGCGTGCTCAGCGGTATTCATATGGTCCCCCTGTTACTACTGGAGTTTTTTCAAAGTTTTCATGAGTTGGTGGAGAAGCGATTGTCCACTCTAAAGTTTTTCCTCCCCAAGGATTCTCAGGAGCTTTTTCTCCTTTCAGTAACCCGTGGAAGATAGCAATCAAGCCGACTACGAATCCGGATCCGATAAACCAAGAACCTACCGTAGACATCTGATTCAAACTGGTAAATTCAGGCAGATAATCAAAATATCTGCGAGGCATTCCCATAGAACCTAAGATGAACTGTGGATAGAATGTTACGTTAAATCCAGTAAAGATCAGTGCCCAAGAAATTCTTCCGAGCAGATCACTTGGCATTTTTCCTGTGACTTTTGGAAACCAATAAAGAAGAGCTCCCATGAACGCCATCAAGGTTCCTCCCACCATTACATAGTGAAAGTGAGCCACCACGAAGTATGTGTCGTGGAAGTGAATGTCCATACCGGTCGATGCCAAGAATACTCCTGTCAAACCACCGATCGTGAACAAGAACATGAATCCGATCGCAAAGAGCATCGGTGCATCAAGTCTTACGGATCCTTTATACATCGTAGAAATCCAGTTAAACAACTTAATGGCTGTAGGAACTCCTACGAGCATCGTAAGGAAGGAAAAGAGAAGTCCCGCAAATTCGGATTGTCCCGAAACGAACAAGTGATGCCCCCAAACCAAGAAGGACACCGCAGCTATCGCTAGGGAAGAGTAAGCAATCGCAGTGTAACCAAAAATCACCTTTCTGGAGAAGGTCGCGATCAATTCGGAGATCACACCCATTGCAGGTAATATCATGATATATACAGCAGGGTGAGAATAGAACCAGAAGAAGTGCTGGAACAGAATCGGGTCTCCACCTAGAGCAGGATCAAAGATACCAACGCCCAAAGTCTTTTCTGCGATCAATAGAAGTAATGTGATCGCAAGTACCGGAGTAGCCAATACTTGGATAATCGCAGTTGAATAGAGCGCCCATACCATGAGCGGGATACGGTTCATGGTCATTCCAGGTGCTCTGAGCTTATGCGTGGTTACGACAAAGTTCAAACCCGTAAGAATTGAGGAGAATCCCATAATGAAAACTCCCAGCACCATCGGAATTACTCCCGCTCCTGTCTTCAAAGAAGAGTATGGAGTGTAGAAGGTCCAACCGGTATCGACTTGTTTCATGAAAAGTGCAGAGGCAGTCACCGCAGCACCGATCATAAAAAGATACCAGCTCGCCAAGTTTAGTTTTGGGAACGCAACATCTTTTGCGCCAATCATGATCGGAAGAACAAAGTTCCCGAAAATGGCCGGAATCCCCGGTACGATCACCATGAAGACCATCACGGCTCCGTGATAGGTCATGATTCTGTTATAAGTATCCGCGCTAAAAAGAGTCTCCCCTGGAGAGAAAAGTTCAGCGCGAATCAATAGTGCGAAAATTCCACCTAACAAGAAGAAGGTAGAAATCGCGATGAAATACATGATACCGATCCGCTTGTGATCGATCGTAGTGAGCCAGGACCAAAGTCCTTTCTCGTGATTTAGGTAGTTGTCCTCTGCGACACCTGTTGCGGCATGCGACATTCTCCGTTCTCCTATTTCAGTGTCTTAAAGTACTCGATGATATTTTGAATATCTTCGTTTGATAGTTGGCCTTGGAAAGAAGGCATAACCGGCGGAAATCCTTTCACGACTTTGGCGTTAGGCACCAGAATCGATTGTTGGATGTAATTGTCATCAGCAGAACCAGCCGATCCGTCCGCAAATTGCTTCTTGGATCCATAGATTCCTTTGAAAGAAGGACCTACTCGAGGAGTTCCATCTACCGTATGGCAGCTGTTACATCCTTTGCTATTATATAAAGCCAATCCTTTGTCTGCTGGAGTTGCGCTTAGAGAAGCTTTCAATTTCTCCTCTTCTGCGGTTTTCCAAGCTTGGAATTCTTCGGAGCCAACCACTCGGATCGTAGCCATCATATTGGAATGCGAAGTTCCACAGTATTCTGTACAGAAAACCGTAAAATCTCCTTTTTGAGTCGGCTTGAAAGTGAAAGTAGTTCTTCTTCCCGGAACCACGTCCATTTTGTTACGGAAGGCAGGCACATAAAAACTGTGTAACACGTCCACCGATGTCATCACCAAACGAACTGTCTGATCTACCGGGACTGTAACGATTGCAGGCTTAAGAAGTGTAGATTTAGCAGTGTCGCTCTCGAAATGGTCACCGCTCGGACTCGTGATACTGATTCCATCTTGGTATTGGAAAGCCCAGCTCCACTGTCTTGCAGTCACGTGAATTTCTACATCTCCTTTTACTCCGGTTTTACGCAGATCACTCAGAACTGCCCAACCCCAAAAGAAGATAGCAAGTAGAACGACTAATGGAACGAAAGACCAAATAAATTCCGCTAAAGTGTTATGAGTAATATAAGCAGTCTTATCATTCTCTGTTTTTCTTCTATACTTGAAGATGAACCAAGTCATTCCACCGATGAGGATAACAAAGGATATTAGGCTCGAAATAAGTAAGAATGCATAAAGATGATCTACACCCACTGCCTCCTTACTAGCCTGGACCGGCATAAAGCTAGTCGCTGTAAAAATATGGTTCCAGTTCATCGGCTAGAAATCTCTCCTTTCCATTTATACGTTACTGGTCGTTTTTTGTTTTTTCCAAAATTGGAATAAGAAAACTGAAAGGGCAAGAATTGTTACCAAACCGCCCAATTGCATGATATTGTATGCGTATAATGTATACCTATTTTTGGATGGATCAAATTGGAAGCAAAAAAGGGAAACCTGGTCGGTCAAATCTCCGATTTTACCATTACTTGCTTCCACTAATGATAAACGAAGAGTCCTTTGATCAAATTGGATCCCCTTCAGGTATCTCGCGATTCTTCCTTCCGGAGTAATAATATAAGCAGCGGAAGGATGGGCCCATTGTTCAATTTCAGGATTCCACTTATAGGAAAATCCGAGGCTATCCGCGAGCTTCTTAATTTCCTGTTCGGTTCCGGTCAAAAAACTCCAACCGCTACCATCACCGCGCCCGTAATCTTTCACATAGGCTGCTTTTTTTAATTTTGCTAGTTCTGGTTTTTCTTTTGGATCAAAGCTTACGGCTATATAGCGAAATTCTTTACCTACTTCCCACTTGAGTTCCTTCAGAACATCTGAGATCCCGTTTAAATGAAAATTGCATAATGTAGGGCAGCGAAAATAAACGAGGGTAAGTAAAACTGGCTTTCCGTCTTTAAGATAATCTCCGATCTTTACGGGCTTACCTTCTTCATCCAAGAAGTTAAGATTAGGATCGATAGAATCGCCCAATTTTTCTTCTAAACCTACTCCTTCTAACTCGTTAGGTTTTACGTGGGCGGGAAGTTCTCTTTCCGTATCATAGGAATAGATGGGCAGAGCTAACAGGATGAGCATTTGCAAAATCATCAGGAAGATAATTTTGCGTTTTGAATTTCTTTTTAGTTCCACAGGTAAATTCCGCGAGCGCAAATTACCTTTTCTTTATTTTGTCTGAGAAGACTCTTGGCCAGGGACAGGTTTATTGTAGTCCTTTACTCCTGTTCCGAAAAAAGAAAGGTAAACAAAGTAAAGAATATTTGCAGTCAATATTACGATAAACGTCCAAAATCCAGGTTTGTTGTATTGATCGTTCTTGCTCATGAAAAGGAAAACTCCTAGTGAATCAGAAGGAAGCGAACTCGTCTTTTTTGGAAAGGGAGAAGCTTATACCAATCTTGGAGGTTCGGTTTTTTTTGGAAGCGTTTTTGCATTCTCCATGAACGAGACGAATGTTCTCCTTGTCTTGTTGGGATGAGATTGAATCTCATCGAAGAAAGAACTGCTTGGAGGTCCTACGGAAAGCCTTCAAATAGATTGCCGCTAAAGCCCAGCTCTCAAGTATGGTACCCAAGATCCAATTCACCTATTTAGAAGCCAAGAATGGAAGCACCGATTTCAAATAACTTACGTAGATTCGCAATATTTCTAAAAGTTTACTCCGCGATGATCTTCTTTAATTTATTATATGGGCCTCTAGTTAGGGCGACCGATTCAGGACTTGCTTGTCCAGATTGGCCACTTTGCTTCGGTAAGGTTTTTCCTGATTTCGACTTCAATATATTTATGGAAGTCAGTCACCGATACTATTCTATGATTTTAGGAATCCTTTTGGTCGGCGGAACCGTTTGGGCTGCAGTCTCGAAGGATTTGCGTAAACCGTTTCTGAAATATTTCGTTATCGCTGGCTTGCTGATTAGTTCACAGATTTATTTGGGTAGACTTACTGTTCTTCTGCTTCTCGATCCGCATTCAGTTAACTTGCACTTATTGAACGCCATTACTTTCTTTCTATGTATTCTTACTGCCAACTTGAAGGCAAAAGAATTTGTGAACGGCTCAGACCAACTCTCAGAAGGAAAATTCATAAGCACTCGAAATCTGATTCGAATCGATCAATTCGTATTAGTTTTTGGTGTCGCGTTGGTCTTTTTTCAGATCGTATTGGGAGGTCGCGTCAGTTCCCATTACGCCGGACTCGCGTGTTCCGATTTTCCGACCTGCAACGGAGAATGGTTTCCAAGTTCTGAATTTGAACCTAAAATAGGAATCCAAGTGCAACACAGATTAGGGGCGTATATCGTAGCAATCTACCTGATCGGTCTGAACGTCTATGGTTTGTTAAAACGATTTACCGAGCGACTGCGGAATTTGGTCAAAACGGCCATCGTGCTATTGACAGTCCAGTTTGCTTTAGGAATTCTTAATATATTCTTTCAGCTGCCTAAGCTGATTACTGCCGCTCACACCGGCGTCGCTGTGCTTATTTTAACAAGCCTTTACTCACTATGGATCTTGAGGGCTTCCGAACTTAGCAAACCGGAATCTGCAGTTTAAGAAAAATGAAACTTTTGTTATCCGACCTCAATCTCATGATAAAACCGAGAGTAACCTCACTCGTTTTGGTTACGGCAATTCCGGGACTTTATCTCGGCGCAGCTACTTCTCCCGATTTCCTTTTGGTATTTTTCACACTACTGGGAACGTTTCTGATGTCCTCTGCGTCCTTCGTGTTCAATCAGGTAATTGAAAAAGATAGAGATGCAAAAATGAAAAGAACTGCGAACCGACCGATTCCAACAGGAAGAATTAGCACAGCATCTGCTTTGACGGCCGGCTTCTTTATGACTGGAGCTGCATTCGGGATTCTTTGGTACTTTGCGAATCTTCTAGCTGCGCTCTGCGCTTTTATCGCTCTGATCGCATATGTGTTTTTGTACACAATTTTACTGAAGCCGCGAACCACGCAAAATATTGTGATCGGCGGGGTAGCAGGTTGTGTAGGACCTCTTATCGGCTATGCGGCGGTGAGTAATTCACTACCGATACAAGCCTGGATTTTGTTCTTAATGATTTTCTTATGGACTCCAGCGCACTTTTGGGCTTTGGCGATTTTTCTAAAAGAAGATTATAATGATGCGAACTTTCCCATGCTTCCCGTTGTAAAAGGAGTCAAGGAAACAGGTAGATCAATTTTTCTTTATACGATTTTATACGTAGCTTCCTGCATTGCTTTCTATTGGTACGAGCCTTCTATGGGAATGATTTACATTATTTCCGCCAGCTTATTGGGATTTGCAATGCTCTATCTATCCTACAGATTACTGATTCATCCAGAGCCGAAATTCGCTCGTGGCTTTTTCTTTTTCAGCATACTTCATCTCTTTTTAGTAAATATAATGATCTTGGTGGATCACGCAATTTCTTGACCTATTTCGGAATAAAACCTTAAGTTCCGAATCATTTGCCAAAACTTTATTCATAAACGATTTATTTGCGATTCAATCGGCCCTGTTTTTCAGGTCGAAACTTGTCCGAATCATTTTTGCCAGAGAATATATTCTTTTGCGGAACCTATCTTTGGGCCGGTACTGTCTTTCCGAGTTGACAGTCCGCCCTTGATCGCTAACTTTTTCACCCCGGAGGTAGGAAAGGTCATGAAAATTTCCCCCATTTTCCATTTGTCCCAAGAAATAATGAAATCATTTAAGAATGCTTTTTTCTCGCTCGCAACTACATCTCTGCTTTTAATTGCCTCTCCAAGTTTTGGCGATAACAAGACAGTCAATTTTGACTCCGAATTGTATGCGCAGCTTGTACGACAAAGTAACGTACAGTTCAAAAATCTGATTAAGTCTAAAACAGTTCTGCAAGACCACAATACTTGGAAAAAGTCGATCGACAAGGCGTTCAATCGACTTGCTGAATCTTCTGGCAACCCTCCTTTTCCAGCAGTTTATAAAATCGTAAAGGACCCTTCTTTCAACGCTTTCGCGATGGTGGGAGGACAATTCTGCATTCACTCCGGTGCCTTGGACTCTCTGGATCAAATCATTACAGAAAGAGAAGCGGACTCGAAAGGTAAAATGGATTACTATCGGGAGAGATATATTGCAGGCGTTTTATCTCACGAGCTCGCGCACTTTTATAACAAGCATGTCTTTCAAAGCGTGAAGAAATTCTTTGCATTAAAAGATGAGCCTGCAGGGAAAGCGTTTCTGGAAAATACTAAGTTCTCTCAAGAACAGGAATTAGACGCAGACCAGACTGGACTTTTTCTTTTAGATAAAGCGGGATACGGCGGGGATTACATGCTCGTCACTCTTCAAGCCTTGAATACGATCGAGCAATCTTACAAGGATGCAATCGCAGAAGCTAAAGCAGACAAAACTAGACCTGAACTGATCGGGTCAGTCTACTTTTCGAGTCACCCCTCTCCTAACGAGCGTTTATCGAGATTAAACACCGACAAGAAAGAGTTATATTCTTTCCTTGCGAAGATGGAAAAGTCCTTCGACGACATCCAATTCGGTAAAAACTTGGAACAGGCAAAATCGAATATTGAAGACGGGCTAAACCGTTATCCAAACAACACTTTCTTGAGCAAAGCCTTAGCTGTTTGTCTTCACAAAATTTGGATGTCCACTGCTTCCAACGAAGAGTTGAAACTGAAACCTGTGCTAGACATGCCTTCTTTTCGAGATGGGATGCTTTTTCCACAAGACAAGAAAAAGCGTGCAGTATTTAGAACCGTCCCAGGAAACGAAGCAGCCTACAACAAGGCACTCGAAAAATATAGGGAAGTTATTACAAAAACTGACGACCCTTATTTCTTGTCCAACTACGCGGTGTTACTCGGTTACTCTCCCGAAGAAAAGGATTTAGATGTAGCAGTAAGTCTTGCGAACCAGGCCTTCCAAGCGGAAGGTACGATTCCGCTAGCAAATAATCTCGGAGTCGTCCTGTATTGGACCAACCATCAGGCGGACGCGAGAGATCTGTTCAACCGACTTGCAACATCAGTAGATAACAAAGTCAGAAATCTTGCCTCTCAAAGCGGAAACAATCCACAAGTAGCTGCTTACTTGAAATCTATAGGAATGTCTACTGCTCAAAAGCAACAATTGGATCCAGATTATATTTATGAGAATTTCACTCCTATTTTGAATCTGGCTCTGGTGGAAACTTATGCCAATGACCCGAAGGCAAAAAACCTGGTAAGCTACTATTTTAACAGCTATGATTCCACTTCGGGTTGGGCGAAGGTCCTTTCCAAGTTGAACAGCCTCGATCTTCCTGCAGCAGAACCTACGAATACTGCAACTGTTCTCAAAGTAGGAGGAGTTGGACCCGGTGATAGACTAGAGGACTTGCTTAAAAACTGGGGAAAACCGAATCGGATTCAAACCGACAAATCCAGTGGAGTGGAATACTTCATTTACGATGAAAAGGAAACTTCTTTTATCATGAACATGGGACAAGTCGTTCAGGTAAATATTTACGGGAACCATAGTCCAGGAGTTGGAGCGGGAGTCACCGTTGGTGCCTCCAAGCCGGCAGCCGAAAAACTCTTAGGTTCTAAATTCAGGAAGCAAGGTCCGTTTCACGGGTATTACGAAAACGGAAATGCTTTCGTAAAATATAAAAAAGACAAAATTGATATGATGGTGATCCAGTAACTTCTTACGGGTTACAGCGGACTAGGCTACCATCCTTTCGTAGGAACACAAATGCTTCCCAGCCTTTCTGGGGAGCGTTTGCATGATAATCCAAGCTACATTCCTCTGAAGCTGGATGAAATGGATCTTTGGGGATGTTTTCTTCGGAGCACCAGGTTCTTTCCTTTTCTGAAGTGTAGTACCTCCAATCGCTAGGTACCAGCGGCGGAACCCCAGCGTCAAAAAATAGGTTCCGAGAAAGCTCCTTAGGCTGGTAGGGACTTCCACCTCCGTGAACTCCCACAAAAATATCCATTCTATCTCCACGAATGTATTCCGGAGAACCCGTATCATTCGCGCAGAAATACCCATCGTGCAACTTTCCATCTTCCATTCGGATTTTCTTTTTCGCTAATCCGGGAAAATAAAATAGAGTTCCGATTACTTTTGATTTATTGCAATTTTCTGGGGCAAGTCTTCCGAGCTTTTTGCATAAATCGCCAAAACTGATCGCGATCGTTCTATAAGGATATACTTGGTATTTATAGCCGGCTCCCCAACCCCACTCCAAATTATAGAGCTCATACCTTCCGTTTCCTGCAAAATGGTATTTCTTTCCGTCAGCTGCAACTCCGCTCCCTTCCCACTTGACTTGCTCCAGAAAATGAGCAGAGGCTCTTCCTATCTCCTTTCCCATGGGGGAAATTACACTCGTATCCTTTCCTGGATACGCCACTTCCAAAGCCAGATGATAGTAGGTCGGGTAATACCTATATAGCTGAAATTTGCGATATTCTTTGACTCTTTCTAGATCCTCCCTAGACAGCATGCTAGACAAGGACTTTGGAGAATGATCCAGGTTCGTATTCATAGGCCTGAAATCAGGCTGATAAGAGAGAAGTTTTAAGTTTAAGACCGGATACTTGCAGTGGCTATTCCCAATCGCAATTCGATGGTGCTCTTTGACCTCCGCATCCTCGGATGCCAAGTTCTGAATCGTTGCTGCTTCCCCATGGAACACTTTCCGGGAAGTTCCATTGTCGTTGATACAGTCGCAACCCTGGGGCGATCTTAGGCAGAGTATTTTGGCAAATCTCGGACTCTGGGCTTCTAAGATCTTAAAATTGGAAAAAAGGAAAAATAGGAGATAGAAAAATGTGAGTCTCCCGTCCCTACGAAAGGCAGGGAACGGGAGATTCCTCCATATTTGGAACGGCAAAATTAGAGATTGCCGTGGTCTTCTTGGGAATGGTCTCCCGACATTGAAGATCCTTGATTTGTACTAGTTTGCTCCATGCTGGATGTAGGAGGAGTCATACTTGCTACTACCGGTTTAGAGGCTGGTTTTTTAGCGGCAACTTTCTTCTTAGCTACCTTTTTCACCGCCTTCTTGACTACTTTCTTCTTAGCGACCTTCTTCTTTGCAACTTTGGATTTAGCTGCTTTCTTTTTCGGGGTCGCTTTCTTCTTTGCTTTCTTCTTAGCTACCATGAGAGATACTCCTTGTATCGTGTGGAAAATCTTACCGTAATTCCTTCGGAAATTTCCACTCCTATTGCCTTGTCCAAAAAGAGTAAAACCTTTTTTAGTTTTCGAAATGGAAAGCATTCAATTCTTCTTCGTATTTCTTTAATATGAAGAGCATGAAAAGGGTTAGAGTACACTTCGTAACCTTTCCAATAAGAATCACTTAGAAAGGAATTGTCCCGGGTTTCGGATCTTAATGCAACAATCTTCGAATAGTACATCCAATCTGATTTGAAAATAAATCAAAATTCATTTCGACCTTCAGATCAGAAGAATGTTACAAAACCTTTCCTTTAACTTTCGGAGATTCAAGAGAACTCTTTAAGAACTGTTCCAAGCCTTCAACCTTTGTACGAAAGAATCTAACCCGTACTCCGGGGAGATTGTCGAACCTCTATGTCGGAGGCCGTTTAGACTGGACTTCTATCCTTTTGGACTTAGAAAACAATGTTAAAAAACGTAACGCCCGTTCTGCAAAATCTTGTGCAAAGGGGCATGAGCTCGCATTTTATGAATAAAAAAGCCTTTCCCTCTCGAAAGCATATTTTATACAAGGTACTAAACGTAAAATTACTAGTCGTTGGTGTTTTTCATGAGAGAAATCAAGACCGTTACCGTTCTCGGTGCAAACGGAACAATGGGCGCCGGATCAGCGGCAATTGTGGCTGCATTCGGAAAGGCAAAAGTCCATATGCTAGCCCGGGACATAAACAAAGCGAAAGAAGGGATAGAGAAAGCTGTTGCATCGATTAAGACAGATACGATCCAGCCAAGATTGATTCCAGGTTCGTACGACCAAGACCTTGAAAAGGCAGTCTCCGAATCTGACTGGGTATTCGAACTTGTTGCAGAAAGCTATGAAGTAAAAGAGCCAATCAACAAGAGAATCGCTAAGGCTCGCAAACCCGGAACCATCGTTTCGACCGTATCTTCCGGATTGTCTATTGCCCGTTTGGCGGATGCCTTCGATGAAGACGGAAAGAAGCATTATTACGGCACTCACTTCTTTAACCCGCCGTACAAAATGATTCTTTGTGAACTCGTAACCCATAAGGGAAATGATAAGAAAGTTACAAAACAGTTAGGCGAATACCTGGAGAAAGTACTCGGTCGAGCAGTAGTTTATACGAACGACACGCCTGCATTTGCCGGAAACAGAATCGGATTCCAGCTCATCAATGAAGTCGCTCAAAAAGCTGAGGAATACTCTGATAAAGGCGGAATCGCTCTTTTGGATGCTATTATGAGCGGTTATACTGGTCGTGCGATGGCTCCTTTGGACACCGCAGATTTTGTGGGTCTAGACGTTCATAAGGCAATCGTGGATAATCTCTACGAAATGACCAAGGACGCGGCCCATTCTACCTTCAAACTCCCTGGATATTTCCAAAAATTGATCGATAAAGGTGATTTAGGGAGAAAATCCGGCCAAGGTCTCTACAAAATGACCAAATCTCCTGACGGGAAAAAGGAAAAGCTATATTACGATATCAAAAGCGATATCTATGTTCCGGTTCCAAAATTCGATATTCCGTTTATTAAAGATGCAAACCGTAGAATCAGCGAATCTGATTATATCGGTGCAATGAATATCGTAAAAGAAGCAAAAGGACTGGAAGCTGACCTAGCTCGTTACTTTATCGCGCGGTACGTAAGCTATTCTCTGTCTATAGTAGGAGAGGTGGTCGAGACCAAAGAAATGGCGGATCTTGCAATGGGCACAGGATTTAACTGGGCACCAGCGTCTGCTTTTGTGGATTTCTTGGGAGGTCCAAAAGAGGCAATCCAGCTCATCCAAAAGGCAAAATTGCCTGTTCCGGAAGTTTTGACAAAGGCAAAGAACGGAAAGCCTTTCTACGAATTGAAGGATAAGTTGGACGCACGTTCTCTTTTTAAAGGATAATAAGAGGAGGAATTATAGTATGAAGGATACTGTTTATATACTAGGTGGAGAACAAACCGATTTTCAAAGAAACTGGACCAAGGAAGGCAAAACCTTCATGTCTATGTTTCGCGAAGCGATCCAAGATGGATTGGAAAAAGTAGGTCTAACTCCTGACGAAATCAAAAAGCTGAACAAACAGAATCGTATCGGAGTATTCGTAGGAAACTTTGATGCAGAACAATATGCAACCCAAGGACACCTAGGAGCATTTCTTACTGAAGTGGATCCTTGTTTTTACGGTGTTCCTGGTGCAAGATATGAAGCTGCTTGTGCTTCCGGATCCGTTGCCTTGGATGCGGCTCAGACCAAACTGAGAGTCAAAGATTACGATGTAGCAATTGTTGTTGGATTAGAAATTATGAAAACGGTTTCTTCTTCGGTTGGTGGCGATTTCTTGGGAACCGCCGCGTATTACGAAAAAGAAGCTCGCGGGATTCAATTTCCATTTCCAAAATTATTTGGAAAACTTGCGGATGTTCTCCTAGAACGTTATAAGTTGGAAGAAAAAAGATTCATGGGAGCCCTCGCGGAAATTTCCAGAATCAATTACGCGAACGCAAAAAGAAATCCTAAGTCTCAAACCAGATCTTGGTTTATGAACAATGAACACGCAAATGCGAGAGGCGGGGCGTATAACATGTCCGTCGGAGGTAGACTTTGCATTACCGACTGTTCTCAGGTGACTGACGGAGCTGCACTCGTGGTTTTGGCGAACAAAAACTACGCGGAAGAGTTCGCGAAGAAACAAGGGAAAAAACTTTCTGCTTATCCTAAGATCAAAGGATGGGGACACAGAGTTGCACCAATTACCTTCGACGCCAAAGTTGCTGAATCAAAAGGCGACAAGTGGGTTCTACCTTGGACCCGCCAGGCAGTAAAAGACGCATATGACCGTGCGGAAATGAACACGAAAGATATCGACGTGTTCGAAACCCACGACTGTTTTACTTCCTCTGAGTATGCGGCTATTTCTGCGTTTGGTATTTCTCAACCAGGAAAAGAGCACGAAGCTATCGAGGATGGAGTAATCGATTTCAATGGAAAGAAACCGATTAACCCTTCCGGAGGATTAATCGGCGTGGGACATCCTGTAGGAGCATCTGGCGTGCGCATGATGCTGGACCTCTACAAACAAGTGACCGAAGATGCCGGAGATTACCAAGTCAAAGGTGCTAAAAACGGTTTGATGTTGAACATCGGAGGATCGGCAACGACTAACTACGTGTTCATCGTCGGTAAATAAATTAGAAAATATAAAAAAAGAATGGAAAGGCCCGGCTTCTACCGGGCTTTTTTATTTTCTAGCCCATCTTAAAATTTGGAGATAAAAATGGGATTACATAGCACTAGAGATTGGAACCGCTTTTTACTTAGATTCTTTATTGCATTCGGTTTTTGGGAAGTAATCTCTGTCCCACTTCGCAGTTTGCTCTTCTCCGCCTTTTATTACGATTCTTCTCTAAGAACCTTTTTTACTCCAGTTTCCGAAATCCAATGGATCGCACCGATTCTTTCTGATTTAGTTCAGGTTTTCTTTTTGGGAATTGTAGTAACTCTTGCCCGCTCCTCTTTTCAATTCGGAATCATTGGAGGAATCGTGACAGGGATATCCTTCTCTATTGCTGGCTTTATTGCTCCGGTCTTTGGAGCATTACAGTTTACTAAATCTTTACCGAATAAAATTCTCTGGGCCTGGGTTTTTTATCAATCCGCACTGACCTTAGTTGGAAGTTTGATCTATGCAATCCGCTCGGAGGACGAGTAGTTATCAACTTAGGAAGTTACAACGGTCGAGTAGCAGTTCTTAGTCTATAAGAATTGCATACTATACTAAAATCGGGTATTTAATCTATAGAGTGGTTTTCCAAATTAGAAATTAAATTCTCTTCTCTTTTCCGGAGTCAGGCTTCTAAGAAAATTTTCCTGCTCTTTCGATTCAATCGCCCTTTCCGATCTAGCCTGCCGCACGATCCGAATTGCTTCCTCTGACGGATAACCCAGTCTTCGGATCATGTACGCAGCTGCAATCGTACCCGAGCGGCCCAAACCTCCTACGCAATGTACGAGAACATTTTTGCCAGAATACAAATCGGAATCGATCTTATCCAACAGTCTTTCTAACCCTTCGGAATCCGGAACTCTCTGGTCCAAAATCGGTAAATGGTGAACTGTAAATCCTTCTTTTACGTAAGTTTGATGGAGCCCTTGTACTCCGTAATTTTCATATTCGTTTTCTGTTAACAAAGAAATAAGAGTGTGAACTTTCTCTTCCTTGATAGTAGCAATATCTTCTTGCAAGTTCCGATTTCTGTCTTTTCGCCCGGGCAATAAAGTCATTCCGAGTTTGCCGGTTCTATCTGCAAAATGTAGAAAATCGATTCGAAGTCGTTTCGATAACTGTATAGATAATTTTACTTTTTCGCAAAGTATTGAAGAAGTATAAAGAGCCCAAATTTTTTGGAAGGTGGAGGATTCGTCAAAGGATAATGTGTGAACCGAATATCTTAGCGTAGCAACATGCAATTGATAAGGATCCCTATCTAGACGAATTAATTTTGCATAAAAAGAACGAAGCTTTCGGATTGTGCGAAATGCTTTTCTAATTTTTGGGGACGAAAACAATTCCTCTGCTTCCCGATTCGGCGGGCTCGCTAAATCGACTGTGGAATACAATAGGTCGGTTAAAGCAAAAGCTTCGTTGTATTCTTCTTCCGTAATTTTCGTAAAAATATAAAGTATATCGCTTTCTAATTTGATCAAATCTCGCAGTACGTGACCACGATGAGTATGAAAGAAATCGATTAGCCAAACATTCTTTTGCGCATCCAGAATAATATTTCTTCCGTTTAGGTCTCCGTGCACGTACGAAACATAATGATTTGAAGATCCGTATTCGCGCAATTCCACCAAATCTTTTTCATAAAAATTGCATATATTAAAAACACTTTTGCCGGCAGGAAGCGTGAGCAATTCCCCATTTACCGATTTAGAGAGCAAACTTTCCACTCTCTTGCGAACACCGGGAGAATACTTGCTCTGAAAATCATAATATGTAAGCAGATCTAATTTTTCGAGTTCGGCCGCGTCGTATAACCGACCCAGCTGTTTTTCAAACACAGTTTCTAAAATTGGAAAGACCTCTGAATCGTTATCCGTTTTTTCGTACAAATCTTGGAAGACGATAGTCTTTTCGTCGAGCATCGCGGCGTATCTATATTTGATTCCGCCCCTATTTCCGATTTCTGCAAAGTCCACGATTCTTGGAGCATTATTCCCGAGTACTTCCTCTATTCTTTCGAAGGAAGTCCTTTCCTTGGCAATCGGATCCCGTTCTCCGATCTTAATCACGGTAGGGACCTGGGTATGACCGAGCGAATCTACACTTTTTGCTTTTAGAACTAAATTTCCCGAAAAGCCTCCGTCCAGGCAATGGAAGGAAACGCTTCTGCAATTTCTAAATAAATAATATAAGATTTTTCTATCCGAATCCTGCATCTGCACATCTGAATCGAACTCGATATGTAACGAATCCTGTCTCACGGAAAACCTATGAAACTCATTCGGAACATTTCCGGTCAAATACTCGCAAAAGGAGGACACAGAAGGATAAACTTCTACTCCGAGTAAACTTCTCAGTTGGTCTAGAGCAACATAGTGCATATGCCTAGAAGAACTTGCAGTCAGAGCTGTGCAAACACCGATCCGAAATTTAGGATATCTTGTCCTCAATTCGTACGCTAGGTATGTAACCTTTGCTTCAGTCCAGACTCCAATAATTCCTACATTTACAACTTGGTCCGCGGATCCTGATAAAATTTGCTCTAAGTCTGTCCGATGAAAATCGTTCAGACCGGAGGCATCCACAACGCTGAAATTTCTTTCGGAATGAGCTCCAAGATTTTGAAAAACGAATTCAGCACCTTTGGAATTTTTAATACAATGAGCACCAAATTGAGCCAAGTGCTCCGCTTGCTCCGGATCTTTCGAGTCATGCCAATCTCGAATATGAATAATTTCTAATTTTTCCGCTTTCTCTCGATAAGCCCAATCCATGAAGGACAGTAGGCTACCTTCCTGAGGATTTTCTCCCATCAGCCTAAGAGCTTCTCCGTATCCGATATGTAAAAGATTCGGAACCGGATCATACTTTTGAATCGGTTCTACAAAATCATTTTGAAGGCACTGAGTGATTAAAATTCCTTTTTGCATTCCGAAACAATCATCCTCTATAATATTTCCGTAATTAAGTTTGTGATCTTGTCAGCTAGATGTATCTTGGCTGTCGCACCTGAATTGAATTCTAAAAAGTCCGTCTCCATTCCATCCGAAAAAATGGTACCGTTTTCCGGCATATGGCTTTCTAAAATGACTTCTTCATTTGGTCCGACTGCGCCTGCAACCAAATCTGCGCCGCTCCATTTACTTCGAAAAGGCTCTCTTACCATGAAAATCAGCTTCCTAGATTGCCAAGGAATTCGATTCGGAACTTGTATCTGTTGCGATCCGGTAAATTGCACGATTCCTGCTGCCATGTTATAAAGTGAACTCATCCAACCTGTGCTTCCGGCTGGAGTCGAGACTATGATACCGCTAGAAATCTGCCTTTCTTGGCGATCTCCAAACCTGAGCGTATAACGCGCGCTAGTGTGAGACTTTGCACCGATAAAAAGATCGTTGAATGCATAAAGCTTTTGTCCGTCCGTAAGACTAGCCTGCGCCATAGATATATTCTGAGTTTTGAATTTGGATTTGAACACGGAGTGAATTACGTTCGGAGCATGATCCGGCAAGAAGGGCAACAAAATCCCATCGAATCTTTCAGGATCAGGATTAAATGCCAGAATCGGTTGACCATTTAGATATTTTGCTGTGTTTACAACGAGCCCGTCCTGACCAAGAGTGATAACCAAATCTCCGGGACCAAATAAGTAGTTGGGCAAGAAAGCACGATCTAAAACATGAAACTTTACCCCCGGTTCTATGCTTCGAACTACCAAGTCCCTAGCCATATGGTAGTTATCATCTTCGACTTCGTAATCCACGAAAGATTGCCCGCGCTTCTTTACGTAAAAGGCCGCCTGAGCCTTTGTATTGAAACGGTGAACGGTTTCTTCTAGGCGAGTCTGTCTAGTAACAATTACTACTCTGTCAAAATCCAAGTTCGGAAGCCTACTTTCCTTTCTCCTTGGCCATTAGCAGAGTCATAAGCTCCGGAGATAAATTTAAGTTTCCGATTTTCTCCGCATTCCTTGCGAGATCGCGAATTGCCTTAGAAATAATTTTGGAAGTATCCATTTGTCCTGAAGCGAGTATTTCCACGATTTCCGGAGAAAGATCCTTCAAAGCCGAAAGCTCCTCTTTGGCTGCTTGTCCTCTAGCTTTAGAATATTCTAATAGATTCTTAGCCTGAGATTCTACTAATTCCTTTCTCTTTTTTTCCTGTTCTATTTGGGAAGTGAGCTTCTGATTATCGATTTCGATCTTCTTTTTCTCGACCGCTTGCACTGCGTCCATTCTGGCCTCTTCAACCAATTTCTGCTTCTCTTGGACAGCGATCTCTGCGTTCATCTGAGTTTCTCTGATTGTCCGATTTTTTTCTTCTACCGCGATCTGGGTTTGGAGTTCGTTCTCTTTGATTTTACGCTCCTGCTCTACCGCAAAATTTCTCCTTTGGTAAACCGCGTCATCCGCATTCTTGAGTAGATTTTCTCGAGCCGCAGCTTCTAGGGCCCTTGCAATTTCAGGTGTAGGACTGATCTTTAAAATGGAAAAATCGAACACTTCGATTCCCAACTCGTTGAGTGTGGTGCTCTGTCTCAACTTCTCTAAAACCGGATCTGCAAGACTGCTAGCGGCGGTTAAAGCATCCTTCAAATTCAAACTTCTAAACTTTTCTCGAACCGCTACCTGGATAAGATTCGCCATTCTAAAGTCCAGTTTCTCCACACCGTCACCCAAATACTTTCCTCTTGCATCGACAGTAAAATCCAAGAGAGACGCCAATTTTTGTGGATCTAACACACGATAAGTGACCTGTCCCTGTATATCAATTTCTTGAAAATCTAATGTAGTCTCTTTGAAAATGAAAGGGGAATCTCGAGTGTCTGCGGGAACAATAACCAAAGTAGAAGAAGGCGCGTAATAAAAGAAACTTAAGCCAGCGCCTTGTTTTCTAATTTTTCCCGAACGAAACAGCAAAACGTAATCTATAGGACGTGTTTTAATAAATCGAATCCCGAACATAAAGCCTCTGAAATTTTTTCTGAAAACTGGAGGATACGAATCTAATCTGATTTTGATCTACTTGGGAAGAATTTTTTGCCCACGCAAGGGAGGATTTTCGAACCTTTAAGGATAACGCCTGACCAGAATGGACTTGCTCTAAGAGCATCCGCTAAAATGAAAATTTTTCCGGTAGGACTCAAAGGGGTATTGACTGGTTACTAAATATTACTGGATAGATAGAACTGGTCAGATTTAATAAAGAGATGGAAATTAGTGCTACCGGATTTAAGGCAAAATGTTTGAGTTTGTTGGATCTTGTGCAATCAAAACATACTGAGATCATCATTACTAAGCATGGCAAGGCCATTGCTAAATTAGGCTTCGTGAAAGTATTTGATTTAAACTGATAATTAGAGTTAGTCTTTTGCAAACGCTCAAACCAGTGAGTTAACGAATATTCACGAACCTTTTTCAGCGTATCCAAAGACCGAAAAAAAAGATCTGGATATAGCTCGATCGCTTAACTTGCAGAGTCCTTTTCTTTTTGGAACAACAGCAAATCTTGCTCCAAGATGGTCCGAATCCTTTCTGGAATTTGTATTGAAACATTATTATGATAATCGAAGGAAACTTGAACGGTTCTAGCTTTTGCGTAGACTAGCTTTGAATTCGGGTTGCGGACTCTGGATTCGAATTCCCAGGATTTATTTCCGATCCTCGCAACACAAGTAAGCACTTCGACAGGATCTCCTAGTTCTATCGATTTCAACAAATCGACTTCGATTCGAGCAAGGATAAACGGGACCTCCATCACTTCCTTTACTCCGAACTTCTTCGCACAATAATCCACTCGCCCGATTTCCAAGTAATTTACATAAGAAACATTATTCACGTGTCGAAAGGAATCCAAATCCGTCCAACGAGTCTGAATAGGAGTGATCAGCATACTTCGATTAAAACTGTTTTAGAAAGCGTAAATTTCCGGAATGGAAATATCTTATATCATGAATTCCGTATCTCATCATAACTAATCTATCCAGACCTAGACCGAATGCAAACCCGGTCCAAACTTCCGGATCTAATCCGTTGAGTCGGAACACATTCGGATGCACCAAACCGCAAGGAAGTAGTTCCAACCAACCAGAATGTTTACAAACTGAACATCCTTTTCCACCGCAAACCAGACAGTTAATATCTAACTCAAAGGCGGGCTCTACGAAGGGAAAATATCCTGGCCTTAGTCTCGTCTTAATTTCCCTTTCAAAAATTCTAGATAGAAGGACTTCCATCGTATGGATCATATTCCCTGCGGAAATATCTTTTCCAACGACCATGCCCTCGATTTGATAAAAGCTCGTTTCGTGGGAAGCATCTACTTCTTCGTAACGGAAAACTCTTCCTGGTGCGATAATTCTGAAAGGAGGTTTCAATTTTCGTAATGCACGAACTTGAATCGCGGAAGTATGAGTGCGGAGAACGTTTCCGTCGCTCAGATAAAAAGTATCCTGCATGTCCCTCGCAGGGTGATCATCCGTAAAATTCAGAGCTCCGAAATTGTTAAAATCGGTTTCTACTTCCGGTCCATCCCAGATCTCGAAACCCATTGAGGTAAAGATGTCCTCGATTTCATATTGGATTTTTGTAATTGGATGCAAAGTTCCTGGCTGAGGATTTCCAAGAGGACGCAAAGAATCCAAGCGCTCGCTTTTTGCCTGTGCTTGGAATACTTGAACCTTTAGCTCTTCGCGAGTCTTCGACACGAAGTCTTCTAATTTTTTGGAGAGTTCGTTTGCCTTCTGACCTACCGTCTTCTTTTCTTCGATAGATAGTGTTGCAAGATTTTTTAGTACTGCAGTGAACTTTCCTTTTTTACCTAAGTATTCGTTTTTGTTACGGTCTAATTCTTCTTCGCTCGTCGAGGAAGAAATTAGCTTTTCTCCGTCCACATACAGCTTGTCCAGTTCTTCGGATAAGTTCATAATCTTTCTTCTGCCATCTTTTCCAAGGTTGGATAGATCCCGCCAAAGGAACCGTTCGACATGGCTAAGATCAGAATTTTATCCCTTTGAAATTGGGGAAGGATTTTCCGCAATTTTTGGACCAGATCTTGGGGGTTCTTGCAATAGAAAGGTAGTGTCCCTGAATGTTTGGGAAGCTTTAAAACAAGCTTTGGCACATCTAGACGATTCTCTTTAGAAACCTTCTTCAAGTTGAAAATCTCGGTGATGAAAGTAACTGCAGAACCTTTAAATGCGTAAGAATATTCTTTTTGAAAAACGTTCCTGTGAGAAGTCGCGCTCCTAGGTTCGAACAGGCTGATGATCTTGAAACCCGGGAATGCTTTTTTGACCGACCGTATCGTTTCCTCCACGGCAACAGGATGGTGTGCAAAGTCCTCTATCACGATGGATCTCGGAGATTGAAAACGAATTTCTTGTCTCCTTTTTACTCCGGGAAAAGTCTGTAGTCCCTTTAAGAGAATCTTCCTTGGGTGATCTATGTTTTCTTTGGTTAAGATTTCTTCGCAAATTCTTAAGGAAACCTCTGCATTTCTGTAGTTATGATCTCCGAAAAATTGGGTGTGTAATACGGTCGAATCGGAGACTAGTTCTCCTTTTTTCCAAGAAAGAATGGATTTCTTTCCATTAAAATCGAATGGCTCTACCTTAAGAAACTTAGAAGCAGCCGTACATAGTTTTTTTAGACTGCTCGATTTGGACCAATAGAATACTTTCCCTTCGCCTGGTACGATTCTTAATAACCTTGCGAACATAGTTTCAATCTCACCGATATCCTTAAAAATATCTGCATGATCAAAATCTAATGCGTTTAATACTGCGTAGGTCGGACGATAGTGCAAAAATTTGGACGACTTATCGAAAAATGCGGTATCATACTCATCCCCTTCGATAACAAAATATTTGCCGTCTGAGTATTCAAATCCTGGAAATCCGTCCTTACGAATTCCTCCTACGAATAATCCGGGCTTCAAACCAGCTTCTTTTAAAAGATGATGAATTAAGAAAGTAGTAGTTGTCTTCCCGTGGGTTCCGGCGACTACGATGACTTTTTTTCCTACCAAGATAAATCTGGAAAGTGCTTGAGGCATGGATAGATATTCCATTCCCTGATTCAACATTTCTTCGACTTCGGGATTCCCCCTTGATATGGCATTGCCGACTACGATTAGATCTTTTCCTTTTAGTCGAGAAGCTTCAAAGCCTTCTCCGTACGGAATTCCCCATTCTTTGAGCTTGTCCGACATGGGAGGGTATACACCTGAGTCAGAGCCTGAAACTTCGTGACCCAGTTTGGAAAGCATGGAAGCAAGGTTGCCCATCGCGATTCCACCAATTCCGATAAGATGGATTTTCAATTTAATAAAGTCCTAATGATATTGTATACAATCGTAAAAGCCAGAAGGATACTTAACAAGTACGCAACTCCAACAAGGCTAAAAATGAGGAACTCTTTCGGATCCGTGCCTGTGACTCTCTTCATTCCCACATAACACAAATAGTACGATAACAAAAAGGAGATTCCAATCAAAGCTGCGTGAATCGGAGATGGAAATATCCAAAAAATCGAAGAGCCGCTGAAGGGCAAAAACGCCGTAGTCAGAACGTCGGATGCGGCCAGACTTTCGCCTTTCGTTCTATCCACTTTTCTATAAAATAATCTGAGCACATCGAGCTGAAATACAATGAAGAGCACTGCCGGATAAATCACAAGAGAGGTCAGAACTCCGGAAAATATTCCTGTGACAACTTCCTCCGAAAAAATCCATTCGAAAGAGATTCTAAATATGTTTCCGAATAGTTTCATCACTGGCGCGATAATCCATAGCGAGTAATGAAGCCGAAATAATTCTTTTCTTCCTAAGAGCGGTTCTCTTAAATAAAGGTCAAATGCCTCGATCGGAGAGCGAAATATTTTTTCCAAAAGAGATAGCTTCGCAGCATCCACCTCCGTAGAAGAATCGAAAAACTCTTTTAAGTTCATCTTTGGATTGCCGATGTCGAATCTGGTTTATGATACGCTGCCGCTGCGGAAATAAGATTTGCACTTTCTTTAATTTTTCGAACAGTATCTTCGTTCACGTAGGCAGGCGACTCTTTAAAGGATCCGTTCCATATTCTTACGACAGGAGTATATTTTTTATCTCCCAAATCCGTTGGTTTATAGAATCTGAATGTAAGTTCGTTTCCGTCTGTGAACTTAACCTTAAGCGTCGATAATGCATATTGGGAATGAGGATCGTCTGGAGCTAGATAATTTCCGATTAATAGTCCTGCTCCCTTTTCCTCGTCAGGATACAAATCCACTCTAAGCGATGTTACCGCGCGATGCAAAGAATCTCCTAAATTTGGATCCAAGAATACGATCGAACCTGTTGTTCTTCTCCAAAAGTTTTTCTTGGCAGCTTTTTCTTGGAAAGGGTGGTTCTCGACTTTTACGTACTTCCCGCCCTCTTCCAGGTAAGATATTTCTTTCACTAATTCTTTTCCTGGATTAACAAGTTGTTTTTGTCTAAACTCCACCGGTCCTTTCTGAAATCTTTCGAATATATAAGAATATGCTGATAGAATCATCTGAGGTTTTCCTAACTCCAGAATAACCCTGTTGGACCCCATTGCATGTTTTTTTCCGATTCGAACTTTTCGAGAGGAATTTCCGGAATAAACTATAATCGTAGGAGCTCCTTCCCCGACGTTTAACGAGGAGGAAGGCTCTTTTCCTTCTTCGAGTGGTTCAGAATCTTTGATTTTTAAGTTGCCCAAGTCTCTGAAAGTGTTTTCGGCATTATACCCACCTTCGTATTCAACCTTGCGATTCGTTTCTTTGTCAAAGTAGGAAACAGTGATAAATGCTCCGCCTTTCTTGATTTCCTCTTTAGAAGTTAGCGAAAATTCTTTGGTAAAAAAGTTCTCACCACTCTTTTCTAGCCATTGTTCGGAAGGCGGAAAATATTCGATCTTACTTACCGGAAATTCCCAGTAAGAAATCTCGCTTACATCTTCTTTCTTTTCCTCTAGAAATAAGAAGGCACCAAAAAGAGCTAATAGCAGTAGCACAAGAAGTAGAATCTTATTTTTCATTCGATCTGCCTGAGTTTCTTCTGCGAACTACATAAATAGAACTTAAGCCAACAATGATTCCAGGAAAGATAAACATTCCTAGAATCCAAACCGCTCTCTTCTGTCCGTCGGTCAATGACACTGTTTGTATCTCTTCCTTTTTGGGTGGAATCGCAGGTAGACTGACGCTCTGCTGCATCCAGGTGCTCGCGCCGGTCGCGAGCTCAAAATTTGCAGCAAACGGAATGTACTGGTCTGTAATCCAAGAAGTTCCTGAAAAAATCACTGCTCTTCCAGATAGTTTAGCCGTTTCGGAAGATTCAGCTTCCTTGGAAGTCACTCCTGGAATTGGAGGAACTCCCTCAGGAAGTTTAGAAAAATCCGGTAACTGAGACCCTTGGCTTACTGTTTGTAGAACCAACCCGATCGGTAGATTCTTTTTGCTTTCTCCTGCATCCAATTTTCCGTTTTGATTTGGATCTAGATACGCTTCCCCGCCGCTTTCCAAAAGGACAGTAGCTTCCAATTCCTTTTTGCCAGGCTCAGGCGGTTGACTCTGAAAATAACCAGTGTGGGCAAATACGACGCCCATTTCTTTCTTGGACATAGATTCTTCGATCGGATGCTTTAGAAAAGACTTTGTTACGATAATACCTGGTTGCGAAGGAATTTGAGAAAAATTCGTCTTCTCAAAGGAATACCCGATAGTTTTTAAGAGCCAATCGAAATTCTCGCTGCCTTTCGGTTCTATTGTAACGAGTAATTTACCGTTTCGTTTTGTAAGATATTCTAATATTGCTTTTCTTGCATCGGGTGAAAATGCGATTGTAGGCCCTACAATCGCGACTAAATCGGCATCCTCCGGAATCTTGGATGGCCATCCTTCTTTGAAGCCGATTCCGGAAGTTTTAAAATTCAAGAATCCTAAACCTGCGGTAAACCTGCTGATTTTTTCATTCGGAAGATTTTGAAAGACCGGAGAAAATCTTTCTCCATTCGACTGAGTGAAATACACCTTCTTTTCGCCTGTGCTCACGTTTACCACTGCTTGCACAAATTTGCGCTCAAAATCCTCGAATTCGGATTTGTCTTTTACGGATACTTTCTGTTCCGGAAGCGAATCTGTAGCCTTGAAATCTTTTTTCTTATAACGAACCAAAACGGTTCCGTTGGAAACTTGTCCGAAAGGAGCAAGCTCATCAAACTCCACGTCCGCGTTCACGAATTTCACTTTGAATCCTGGATGAATCGCACTCAACTGACCCAGAAAAATTTCCAAGTCCGGTCGTATCCGCCTCAGAGCCAGAGCATTCGTCTTGTCGCTGGAGGGCGCGTTTTCCAGAGGCCTCGGAAAGAAAGCCACCACTTCTATCTCTGAATCAGCAGGGATTTCTTTTAATATTTTTTTTGCTTCGAGCGAAAATGAAAACTGGCCTTTTGCACTGAGATCAAAATTATAATTACGAATTGATGATATGTAATTTGCGAGAATGATGATTAAGAGTAACACACCTGTTCCAAGCAAAAAGTCTCGAATCAAACTTTGTTTTCGTGCGTTCAGACTGGATTGAGCCCCCAAGGATTCTCTTTCCCATTCTTTTAGAAGTACTAAAAACAGGTTCGTGAGAACTGCGAGCACTAAAATCACCAGCAAGAATTCGTTCAGTGAGGAGACCCAAGTTGGTGCAGTTCCTCCTTTTTGTAGCGAAAACTCTTCCAGATAAATTCTAAGAAAATAAATTCCGAGCGAGAATATTCCGAATCCGCTAGAAACAAACTGATTCCAGTCTATCAGTTTTTTCTTAACTTGTGTGAACGAGAAAACCGGCAACGCGACAATGAGCAATATCGCACCCATGGACACGATCCACTTAAATGCAGTCGTAGTTACTGAATCATAAATCGGAAAAAAAAGTAACAATCCGATTGTAGAAGCCCAAGAAAGGATTCTTTGAAATAGCGGAGTAGACTTCATCCTCTCCACCTCCTAGATTCCAGAACTTTTACTGTCAAATAAAGGAATAAGACGGTACCGCTTAGAAAAAAGACCGTACTATTCAAGGGCAGAACTCCTTTGGAAAATCCGATAAAATGGGAAAATATATGCAAATGGAATAATACTTTTCTAGTAACTGAATCGAATAGATAAGAAAAGAACCCGACCACCCAAAGAGTCAAAAGAATCATAATGGAGATCAGCATGGAAATCATTTGATTCTTTCCTAAGCTCGATCCGAAAAGTCCCACTGCAAAAGTGAACATTCCGAGTAAGAAAACTCCGATTGTTCCGGAGGCAACTATGTACAAAGGAGCCTTCCAAAAGAAATAAAGGAACATCGGAAACAATCCATCTACAAAGACAGAAATTATGAAACAAACTACAGCCCCAAACAGGAACTTACCGATTACGATTTCCAAATCGGTCACCGGAGAAGTAAATAGCAACTCTAAGGTTCCTCGATTCTTCTCTTCCGTAATCGACCCCATTGCGACGATCAACATCGCAATCAAGATCGTGCTCATGAAAGATAGGAAGGTAACCATCGTAGTTTCGGCATAGTTCGTTCCAGAGTTAAAATTCAAAATCAGCACGAATAGAGAATTTAAGAAAGCAGTACCACCTAACACCAAGGGAGCAAGGTAAGTGCCGAAGAAGACCTGTATCTCCTTCCAAAAAATCCATTTAATATTATGAAACATGTATATTCCCTTAAACCTTGTTCATGAAAATCTGTTCTAAGGTGACATCCTGTTTTCGGATGTATTCAGGTAAGATTCCCGAGGACGAAATCCCGGAGTAAAGTTCTTCTTTGAATTTTTTTTCCGCGTCCGTAGAAATTAAGAAGATGGAACCTACAGAATCCTCAGACACATACTTTACCGACCCACCGGTTTTTTTTACGATCGAATTCAAATAGGTTTCGGACTCACCTTTAGATTTTCCTGAAACTGTAACTTCCAGACCGGAAAGTTTTTTCATTTCCGCTTCTAGCTCGTTCCGATCGCATTGGTAAACGATTCTACCGTGATGGATAAACAGAAAGCGGTTACAGGTCTTATAAACTTCAGGAAGTATATGACTAGAAAGTAATATAGTATGACCTTCTTTCAACCCATGAATCAGACTGCGAATTTCTACAATCTGCTTCGGGTCCAAGCCGGAAACAGGTTCATCCATAATCACTACTTTTGGGTTCCCTAGAATCGCTTGAGCAATCCCAACTCTTTTCCGAAATCCAAGCGAAAGAGTTTCTATGACTTGATCCTTTACATCCAGAAGATCCGTCTTAGTACAAACCCTTTGCACTTCTGCCTCGATCTCTTCGCTAGGCACCTGTTTGATCCTACAAGCAAAGGTTAGATATTCAGAGACTGTCAACTCCGGATATAAAGGTGGAGTTTCCGGAAGGTATCCGATTCTTTTTTTTACTTCCAGGGGATTCTCGAAAGTGTTAATCCCGTCCAGTTCGCAAATCCCGTCGGTCGCGATCAGATAACCGGTTAGAATTCGGATCGTAGTCGTTTTACCTGCTCCGTTTAATCCAAGTAAACCGACGATCTCACCTTGCTTTAGTTCAAAATTTAGCCGATCTATGGCCAGCTTCTTTCCATAGAATTTGGAAAGGTTCCTTACTTTTATCATGTTTCTTGTTTTCTTATCCGAGTTTTGGAGGATTGGAGAAATTTCTTTCTGTTAATATAGAAAAGAATACTTCAATCTCCTTGGCATGGGTCAATCATTTTCCCGTAAAGATATAACCGAACGGAGAGCGAATCTTTGCGCAAAGAAATCGATGCACAAATGGAACGATCGTTCTTGGCAAACGGAATTCCACGACCCAAAAGACTACAAAAAAGAATTGCGACCACGGGCTAAAAGCAGAAAGCATTATAAAACAACTAAGTTACAAGGCAATCCATGGCATTAGCAAACTTTCTAAACGACGCCAAGACGCAGGGCAACAAGCTCTTCTTGCAATTCGGTGGACAAGGGTCCCCTTGGTTAAAAGAACTCTCCAAATTATACGAATCAGAACCTTCTCTGAAGGAATTCTTTGATGTAGCATTTCAGGCATTAAGCGAAGAAGCTCCAAAACTAGATTCCAAGTTGATTCCAAACGGTTATGATTTTCCTGCTTGGATTAAAAATCCAGACTCGGCTCCTGATGAAAATTATCTTTCTAGTGCTCCAATCTCTATCGTTGGAATCTTTCTCACTCAAATCGGAAATTACGTCTCTTTGACCCAAAAAGGATTTATCCCTAGCGAACTAATTTCAAATGCTATCGGAGCCACAGGTCATAGCCAAGGAATCGTTGCCGCAGCTCTTCTTGCTCTCGGAAAAGAAGGAAAAGAATTTAATGCCGAACTAGCAAAGTTCACGAAATTCATTTTGTATCTGGGATATAGAGCCCAAGAATTGTACGGCCCTTTTAACATTTCTGCAGAACTGCTAAAAGCAAATGAAGAGATTGGAGATAAGCAACCTGCACCAATGGTAGCAGTGATCGGTTATTCAGCCGCCGAGCTCGAAGAAAGAATAAAAGCGACAAACTCTGCGGAAGGTTTGTCCGGGACTAAGGCACTTTACATTTCGTTGTACAACACTCCAGATTCAAATATTGTTTCGGGAGATCCTGAATCTATTTATAAATTTCGTAAGAAATACAAAGCAGAAATGGATGAGAGAAAAGCAAAGTTCGTGTATTTAAAAACAACTGCTCCTTTCCATTGCCCAGCTATGGATGAAGCAGAGAAAATTGTGCCGAAGGACATGGAAAGAATCGGATTCACTTTCAAAGGCTCAGATCTGAAAATTCCACTATTCTCTATTTTCGATGGAAGAAATATGCAAAAAGACGCGGAGGTTGGACTTCCTTTATTCCGAGAAGTCTTGATCAAAGCTCTACATTGGAACAAGGCAATCTCTACTTTCGTAAATACTCCGAAAGTAGTCGGCATTGATTTTGGACCTAGCGTGGTTTCCCAAAAATTGACACAGGGAAATATGAACGGATCGGACAATAAAATATTTTGTGCGTCCAGCCCTAAGGACTTGAAGGTTCTACTGGCTTAAAGAAAATTTCTCCGACGGGGAGTTTTCCCCGTCGTCGAGGCCACTCTGAATTCTGAGAAAAACTCTATTGTCATGCGCATTCTTCGAAATAGCGCTAGAAAATTCTCTTTTCTTTTTCCCGAATCTCTTCGTCAGAAAATTCTATTTCGTTTATTAGGTTCTTATCGGCCTGTAGACTCTCCGAAACTGAATAAATCCGCATTTCAATCCGGGCAGTACTGCGAATTACATTTGTGGAAACAGCTGAAAGATCCGAGTGATCATCCCGCAGAATCTCAGAATCAGTATATTTCGCCAAAGCAAAAATCTTTATTAAGAGAATTAGCAAATCGACTTCATCCTGAAGCTAAACATACAAAATACAACAACGCAACTACTCGCTCTATGCTCTCTAAAGGAGAGCCGATTCGAGGAGCTTATCTAGAAACAAAGTACTTCATTTTGAGGGCTGACTTCCTACTCCCGAGTGAAAACGGCTGGGATATTATTTTGGTCAAAGCTTCCTCCTCTCCCAAAAGGTCCGCGATTCAAGAACTTTCCTTTTATAGAATGATCATGGAAGAAGAGGGATTTCCAGTTTCCGGAACTTACCTATATTACGTAAATTCAAAGTATTATTATCCGGGCGGAGAAATAGATCCGAAACAACTTTTATTCAAAAAAGACGCAAGCAAAGAGACCTTTGAAAAGAAAGCTCAGGTCAAGGAACAAGCTTATAGAATGCTGGAAATTTTAGAAGAGCCAAATTTTCCACCCTCTCCTCATTCAAAAAAATGCGATCATCCAAGAAGTTGCTTTTATCCGGATAATTGTTTTGCAGATTCTCCAGTAGGAGATCTCTTTACATTAAGAGAAGGCAAAGAAGAAATATTCAATTTATGGAATGAAGGAATCAGAAATCTTTCTGAAGTCAAAGATTTGGAACCTTTGACACTAAGACAAAAAATCCAAGTTCAAGCAGTCCAAACAGGGCAAGAACACTGGAACATTCCTGCCATCGAAACTTTTCTGAAGAAACTGAAATTCCCTCTATACTTTCTGGATTTCGAAACTATCAATCCACCGATTCCAGTTTATGCAAGGTCCAACCCGTTTCAGCACATTCCTTTTTTGTTTTCCCTGCATATACTTCGGAAAAGTCCCTTTGAAGAGCCTGAGGAATATTCCTATTTGGATGACGGAGAAACCGACCCAAGATTACATATCTTGACTCGTCTGCGGGATAAAATCGGAGAAACCGGATCAATATTAGCATTTAATGATACGTTTGAGAAAAGGTGCCTTCGAGAATCCGTTCAAATTTATCCTGAATTCAAGAGCTGGTTTAACTCCGTGGAAGAACGATTTATAGATCTGGCCTTGCCTTTTTGGGATTTCGATTATTATCACCCAGATCAGAAAGGAAGCACCTCACTGAAATCGGTTTTGCCTGTCTTGACCGGATTCAACTATAGCAATCTGAATATCGGAGCTGGTTATACTGCAAACTCTGAATTTTTAAGAATCAAAACGGAACAGGTGTCGAAAGGCGAAAAGCTCCAAGTTGAATCCGATCTGATCCAGTATTGCAGAATGGATACTTTGGCACTTGTATTAATCCTCAGAAAGATCGCAGAACGACTGAATTGGATTCCAGAATCTTAGTAAAATCCTACTTGTCGGATAGGGCTCCACAAATTCCCTATTCTTAGAATGGCTCCGCAAAAACAAGTTAAGAAGATCGTACTCGCTTACTCTGGAGGTCTGGACACTTCTGTAATCCTGACCTGGTTAAAAGAAAAATACGGTTGTGAAGTGGTCGCTTTTACGGCGGACATAGGCCAAAAAGAAGAGTTAACAGGCCTCGAAGAAAAAGGAATTAAGACGGGTGCTTCTAAAGTCTATATCCGAGATTTGAGACTTGAATTTGCACGGGACTTCATCTTTCCCGCAATTCAAGGAAACGCAATATACGAAATGCGCTATTTATTAGGAACTTCCTTGGCCAGGCCTTTAATCGCAAAAGCAATGGTTGAAGTTGCAGAGCAGGAAGGCGCAGATGCCTTTGCCCACGGAGCCACTGGAAAAGGCAACGACCAGGTTCGATTCGAACTCGCATATAAATCATTAGCACCGAATAAAACGATTATTGCTCCTTGGAGAACCTGGGATTTCGGAGGAAGATCCGACTTAATCGAATACGCAAAATCCAAAGGAATACCAGTGCCGGTCACCGCGGCAAAGCCTTATTCAATGGATAGAAATTTAATGCACATCTCTTACGAAGGTGGAATTTTAGAAGATCCTTATAAAGAACCAAACGAAGATATGTTCCTACTTACGGTGTCTCCTGAAAAGGCTCCTGATTCTCCTGAGATTCTGGAACTAGAATTTCAGGAAGGGAACTGCGTTGGAGTCAATGGCAAAAAACTCAATCCTTTAGAAGTAATGGAAACTCTGAATACGATCGGCGGAAAACACGGAATCGGTAGAGTCGACATCGTGGAAAATAGGTTGGTCGGAATTAAATCCAGAGGTGTTTACGAAACTCCAGGCGGAACTATATTATTTATTGCTCATAGAGATTTGGAATCGATTACGATAGATCGAGATACTCAACATCACAAGGATAAACTCTCGGTCGAATTCGCGGAATTAATCTATAACGGCCATTGGTTCTCTTCCAGAATGAGCGCTGTAAGAGCATTCATCCAGGACACCCAAAAATTTGTGACAGGCGTAGTGAAAGTAAAACTTTATAAAGGAAATTGTACGGTGATCGGAAGAAAATCTCCAGTTTCACTTTACAATCCGGCCATGGCGACTTTCGAAAAAGAAGAGTTGTACAACCAGTACGACGCGGAAGGATTCATTAATCTATATGGGCTTCCTGCTCAGGAAGCGGCAAGGTTACGAAGAAAATGACTAGAGTTGCGATCTATCCCGGTTCTTTTGACCCTTTGACAAACGGTCACTTGGACATTCTGCAAAGATCGATGGGCCTTTTCGACAAGGTAATCATCGGAGTTGCAATCAATTCAAGCAAGAGCTTGCTCTTTTCTATCGAAGAACGATTGGGATTTATACGAACCGTTACCGAGGGCTGGTCGAATTTAGAAATCGATACCTTTGAGGGACTGACGGTGGATTATTGCAGAAAAAGGGGTGCAAAAAGCATCATTCGTGGGCTTAGAGCGGTTACCGACTTTGACTATGAATATGCAATTTCTTTAATGAATAAGAAATTAGCACCGGAAGTAGAAACGATTTTTCTAATGTCGTCCAACGAATATTCTTTCGTATCATCTACGATTGTTAAGGAAGTCGCAAGACACGGGCGAGACGTTTCTGCTCAAGTCCCTGAAATCGTCAGCAAAGCACTACTTAAAAAATTATCTAAATAGGAAATTGAAATGTCGAAAACGTTTATAATGATCAAGCCGGACGGAGTAAAAAATAAACACGTCGGTGATATTCTACAAAGAATAGAAAAAGAAGGATTCAAGATCCAAGGAATCAAGTATCTAAAACTTTCTTTAGAAGACGCGAAGCAATTTTACAAAGTGCACTCAGCTCGACCTTTTTATAACGATCTGTGCAATTATATGTCTTCCGGACCTATCGTCGCAGCCGCATTAGATCGAGAAAACGCGGTGCAGCATTGGAGAGACGTAATCGGCGCAACCGATCCAAAAGAAGCCGCCGCGGGAACAATTCGGGCTTTGTTTGCAGAAAGCAAAGAAGCGAACACCGTCCATGGTTCCGATTCTGATGACAATGCGGCTATGGAAATCGCTTTCTTTTTCAAAGGAAACGAGCTCTTTTAATCGAGTCTAGAAATCACCCCGGATCGTCCAAATACTGGGCGATCCAATTTCCCGCCTAATAAGTGTTTTTGGGACGTTTGAATTCCCGAAAATATCGGACTTTTTTTCGGAATCTGAAACAAAAAATTCTTGTACTTTTTGGAAATATATTTCTGAATTTCCCAAAGTACCGGAAAACCTTTTCGATTTTCGTCCGAAACTAGTAGTATGAAAGCCAGCACCAAAGAGCAAATCATCAAGCATTCTAAAATCATGGAGAAATACAGAGGCACTGATCCTTTCGGAGATCCGAATCACGGAACCCCAGATTGGATGGATGATGTGCTGGAAGTAATCTATGCCCAAGAAGAATTCTTAGGAGAAGCCCCAGACATAGATCTGGATATTGAATAGTGCCCGCAACCGAAACGATTGCGGACACAAAATAAAGTCATGCCGTTTAATCTTGCTGATTAAAAGGCATAGGTCATCATCAGATAAGCAAACTGGGCTTGAGGCAAAAAGCTAGAAGTCCTTGCTTGAGCTACTATAGTAGGATCGTTTACTTTTCTTCCTACAGAATCTCCCGCGAAAATCCAGCTATAGCCGAATTGCCACTGAATATCTTTATACTTCACGGCATAAATGATATCAAGCTCTCTGAACAATCTGTTTCCCAAGAAGCCCGCGCCTCGGTTATCTCCTGCTCCCTTAACAGAAGGAGCTCCTGCGTCGAATCGATTGTTTCCGATAGACTCGGTGCTCGCTCCCTCTTTTAAGTTACCAGCGACATCATACCAGCCGTCTTGGCGTTTATGCTTGTCGATAACCCAATAAGCGATTCTCAACTTTCCCATTTCCTTTGCGTCGTAGGAGATGTTCGCAGATTTCGCTACCATGTTCACCCAGCTGACTTGGTCGGCCTCTCCATAGAAACTGTGGTTCGTATGGAATAAGTTAGAGAATGTTGAAACAGATCCGTCTTTCCGATTCGGGTCACCACTACCAATATTATATTCCGCACCTAATCTAAACTGACCAAAGGTATAGCCAAGGTCCGCTGCGAATGCAAATGCGTCGTATACTTGTTTTTCCCTGTACAGACTTTGCCTGTAAGTAGTTCCAGTTAAAGGGTCTGTCTTAGTGATTCCAGTATTCAGGATATCCCAACCTGGGTTTACGTATTGACCAGTTGTACCGGTTTGAGCCGCATACTCGAAAGTGTAATCGAAAGCAGTTAGAGCTTTCTTGTCCTTTTGAGTACGGTTGGTAATGCGTATACCAAAAGTGTTTAGATTATCCGTTCTTTGGTTTCTATTTTGACCTGCAACTGTCGTAGGCAAAGTAAGTGCAGCCGCATTATTCGTCGGGATGTACTGCTTAGAAACCCCTAGATAGTACAGATCGAAATGAAATTGATCAGAAGGCTTGAACGTATTATAGAAACCGGTAAAGTAGGCATCGCCTAATTCCTGTTTTTGAACATCCGGTCCAACTGTACAAGGAGTCTTACTCCCGTTCGTACAGGTAAATTGAGCAGGATAAACATTCCTTTTCCCTAAACTACTTGAGTTTCCGGCAATGTCAGAATGTTTTTCTCCAAGTGACATGACCCATGCATGAGAAGAAAAAGTCTTTTCATCCCACTTCAATCTAAACCCGTCGAAGCTACGTCCCACGTTCGTCCAATCCAAGCTACCGACCAATCTTTCGTCGCCATAGCGCATGATTTGTCTTCCGGCTTGCAAAGCGATTGGTCCGATTAAGTTCTTAGATTCAATCCAAGCTTCTCGAATATCCGTAGATTGTTTGGTGGTATCGTTGGCCGTGTTCAAACCGGTGATGGATCCTTTTTCAGCTCCCCAAAGTCTAGTGTCTTGCAACACCACTCGAGCTTTGGTATTCTCGCTGAGTTCCTTTTCCATCCAAAACTGAATCTTTTGACCGACAAATTCTACGTTATCGTTTTTGTTTCGATCAAAGTCATAGTTTATCTTTACTTCCGGTCTAAACCTAAGCGTAGCTCCTAAAGTAAAACCTTCTGACCAAGGTTTCTTCTTCTCAGGCGGTGGAGTCGTAGGCGCCGGCACCACCGCCGGGGTCTGAGGTGTCTCCTGTGCACCAGTTTGACCAGCTGGATCCTTCTTAGGCTCTTCTTGGGCAGAGAGAGCTCCAAAAGGAACTGTTGCAACTAACAACGCGTAGGCGATGTTCTCCAAAATTTTTTTTCTTTTTCTCATATGGTTGACTCATTTTAATTTTTTATTTCTTTAAGCTCGGATATCCGCTTTTGAAGATTCCTTAAGTATCTTCGAAATTTCCGGACGACAGCTACCGCACCCGGTTCCAGCCCCGGTAGCCTTACCTAAATCCTCTATTGAACACAGGCCCTTGCCTATCTCCTCGCGGATATTGCCGTCACCGACTCCATTGCAAGAGCATACAAGTTTGCCCTTGATTGGTTTTGTGACGAGCCCTCCGCCTGATAGAAGACTTGCTCTTTTTTCTCCCAACTCGAGTCCCGATGAGATTAATTCTTTGAAAGTGCTGAATTCTGATTTATCTCCAATCAGAATCGCACCAACCAGTCTATCTCCCTTTATCACACATTTTTTATATTTTCTTAATTTACGATCTAATAATGTTACTTCTTCAAACTCACCTGTTTCATCGTCCTCCAAATCCATGACTGCGTCCGGCCTTCTTAAGGAAACCAGATCAAGTCCGGGAATCTTCAATAGATTGGTGTGCAGAGAACCTTCGTAGGCTTGATGCGCATATCCGAAGATATGATTCGCAGCAATTCGCGCCTGTTCTTCGGTAGCAGCTACTGTTCCGTAAAGTCCGCTTTCGTGTTCGGCGACCTCCCCGATCGCATAGATATCCGGGTCGCTTGTTTGCAACCAAGGGTTAACCAGAACTCCGGAATTGCACTGAAGTCCTGCTGAATTGGCCAAACCTATATTCGGAGTGGTTCCGGTCGCATATACAATTCCGTCTGGAATGATCTCAGAGCCGTCGGAGAGCTTCACGCTCATTACACGAGTCGTTCCTTTGATTTTTGAGATCTGACTATTAAATAGGATATTGATTCCTCGGTCCAATATCTCATCTTTTAAGATGGCGCTCGCGATCGGATCTAACTGTTTGGACATCAATCTGTCCGTTCTTACTAAAATCGTTACGAGTACGCCGTTGGATTTGAGAGCGGCCGCCAATTCTAATCCGAGTAAACCGCCTCCAACAATTAATGCATGCGAATCTGGAACAAAGAATCCTCTGATCTTTTCTGCGTCAGCCTTGCCTCTCAGACTGAATATTCCGTCCATTTCCGGGGGGATGGATTTCGGAATGGATGCTGAGCTTCCTGTAGCAAGGATAAGTTTATTATATGAATGTAATATTCCGTTCGAATCTTTTACTTTCTTCGCTTCGGGCAATAGCTCTTCGACAGCAGTTCCAGAAAAAACTTCCAAATTCCAAGAATCGATTTCCTCTTGATCGATAGCCAACAGGTCGCCGAATTGCTTTTCTCCACTGATGTAATCCGGCAAAAGAATTCGATTATAAAAAGGATTCTCTTCTTTACACAACAGAGATATCTCATCTTCCGGAGCAAGCTGACGATATGCTTTCAAAAAAGCTAATGTTCCGTTTCCTCCGCCGATAATCAGAACCTTTTCTTTCTGTTTCTTGAATAATTTAACCTCGACGGAAGATATTTTAAAGCCTGGCTGTTTTGAAAAAGGATCATATTCCTTACTCGTTAAATTATTTGCACGACTATCATCCCTTCCGTTTTTTCTTCCCCAATGCATCGGTAGAAAAACAGTGTTTTCCTTAATCTCCTCGGTTACCTTTGCTCTCACTCGAACTAGGCCTCGGGAATTCTTGACTTCGACGATGCTTCCTTCCTCTATTTCACGGACCTTTGCATTTTCAGGATGAATTTCGAGATAAGGTTCTCTTCTGTGCTCGCGCAACTTTCTTACTTTTCCAGTGCGAGTCATCGTGTGCCACTGATCTCTGATTCTTCCGGTAGTCAGCGTCAGAGGAAAATCAGGGGTAGGCTTTTCGGAAGGATCCTCGGGATTTACATCATGAATTTTTGCCAAACCACTTGGTCGAAAAAATTTACCGTCAGTGAAAAGCCGAGGAGTTCCTTCATGATCCTTGTCAGGAAAAGGCCATTGCACTGATCTTCTTTCTTTTAGAATCGAATAATCTAAACCTGTAATATCGATATTTGTTCCGGAAGTGATTCTGCAATATTCTAAGAACACTTCCTCTTCGTCCTTGTAATCAAAAGAGGGAGCATAGCCCATTTTATGCGCAAAATCGCGAATGATCATTGTATCTGCAACTGCTTCACCCGGAGGTTCTATAGCTTTCGGAAGATATGTGATCCTTCTATCGGAGTTCGTCATGGTTCCTTGCTTTTCGGCCCAGCCTGCCGCAGGCAGAACAAGATCCGCGAATGGAACTGCACCGGAATCTTTGGAAATATCTTGCACAACTACAAAATCAGCGCTCCTCAGGCCGCTTTCTACAGTCCGAGCATCTGGCAAGCTTACTGTCGGATTGGTACATACGATCCAAATCGCCTTCATCTTCCCGGAAGTAAGATTCTCAAACATCTCGGTGGCGCTATAACCCGGTTTTTCCTGGATGGAGTTTACACCCCAGAAAGTTGCGACCTCTTTTCTATGTTCTGGATTTTGTAAATTTCTATGCGCCGGCAATAAATTGCATAACCCGCCGACTTCTCGTCCGCCCATCGCATTTGGTTGTCCTGTAAGTGAAAAAGGACCGTTACCCGGCTTTCCGATTTTTCCGGTAATAAGGGAAAGATTTAACAAAGCTAAATTCTTATTCACTCCTACTACACTTTGATTCAGGCCCATTGCCCAAAGGCTCAAAAAGCCTTTGGAGGATCCGATTAGATTAGCAGCCTTGACTATCGATTCTGTTGGTACACCGCAGAGCCCTGCCGATGTTTGCAAATCTGTTTGAAAGACCTTCTCCTTTAGTTCGGAAAACCCCTCGGTGTGATTCTTTATAAAATCGTTATTTATTTGGTTCGTTTCTATTAAGATTCTTGCAATAGCATTGAATAAATAGATGTCTGTGCCGGGATTGATCTGCAGATGTAAATCAGCATCCTCGCAAGATTCAGTTCTACGAGGATCGACTACAATGATCTTCACATCATTCGGATTCTCTTTCTTTCGTGCTTCGATTCTTCTAAATAAAATCGGGTGACACCAAGCAGGGTTTGCTCCTGCAATCAGAAAACAATCTGCGAGTTCAATATCTTCATAACAAACTGGTACGCTGTCTTCTCCTAAGGCCATTTTGTATCCAACCACTGCGGAACTCATGCATAGCCTAGAGTTCGTATCTATATTGTTTGTTCCAAGAAATCCCTTCGTAAGTTTGTTAATAATATAGTATTCTTCGGTCAACAACTGGCCCGAAACATAAAACCCAACCGAATCCGGTCCATGCTCATTGATAATTTTACGAAATTCTAATGCGGCTCTGTTTAAAGCGGCTTCCCAAGTAACTTCCTTTAATTCCGAATTTCTATGCTCTCGCATCATAGGGTAGAGCAAACGGTCCGATCGATCCAAAAGCGCATAATGCAGATTCATTCCCTTGGAACAGAGCAAGCCCCGATTTGCCGGGTGATTCGGATCTCCCTCCACGGAAAGCTTTTGATCGTTATGTTTGTGTAATAGAACACCGCAGCCAACTCCGCAGTAGGAGCAAGTACTAGGATGTGTTTCTACAGACTTCACATTGAGCATTTAGCAAAATATATGCCAACTAGTTATAAACTTCAGTTTTTAGCTCAAAAAACTGGGACGAAGGGCTTTATTACTCGAAAACTTACAAATTTTATAAGGAATCACCAAATTTTTAGAAAGTGGGTTTCTCTTTTGGCTCGCTCCTAGCCAAACAATTAATAGTGTACATAGTGCCTAATTTCCGTACAATTCTCGTATTATTGCTAGATAGAACCCCTCGAATTTAGGAATACGATCAAATTTTGGTCATTCTTTTTTCTAGAATAAAATCATTTGGTCCCAGTATCTATAGAATCTTTTCGATTGCCTGCGAGTTTTCCCTTCTATTTTTTACTTTTTTTCAAAGTTTGGTACAAATCCTGCTTAAATATCATTCGAGACCTTGGTCTCCGAAGAGTTTTCACAAAAATAGAAGGAACTCCTCGAACTATAGAACAAAGAGATGTGTAGGAAGCTCTTATGCAAAAGAGAAAACTAATCGTTATCGGCAATGGAATGGTGGGACACCGTTTCGTTGAAAAGATCTTAGAATTTGGCGGCTCCGAAAAGTTCGAAATTACTGTTCTAGGCGAAGAACCTAGAAGGGCCTATGATCGTGTGCACCTTTCCGAATACTTTGCGACAAAGTCCGTAGACTTGTTATATCTCTGTCCACCTGACTGGTACAGAGCCAACGGAATCAAACTGCTTCTGTCCGAGCCCGCAGTTTCGATTGATACCAAATCTAGAATTCTAACTACTTCCCGTGGCACAGAGCTGGTTTTTGACGAACTCGTGTTCGCAACGGGGTCTTCTCCTTTTGTTCCTACATTTGAAGGTGTTGATAAACAGGGAGTGTTTGTTTATAGAACCATCGAAGATTTGGATAAGATCTTAGAATACGGCAAAGGAATACAAAAGGCTGCCGTGCTAGGAGGCGGCTTGCTAGGACTGGAAGCTGCCAAAGCTCTGGTTGATATGGGCAAAAAGACTCACGTGGTTGAATTCGCCTCTAGACTTATGCCGAGACAACTAGACGAAGCAGGTTCCTCGATCTTGAAAAGTAAAATCGAAGAACTTGGTGTAACGATACACCTTGACACGCAGACTGAAAAAGCATTAGGAGATTCTAAAATAGAAGGACTCCAATTTAAAGACGGCTCTAACCTCGAGATCGGAATGTTAGTGATTTCAGCCGGAATTCGCCCTAGAGATGAATTGGCCAGCAAAGCTGGTATCACAGTTGGAGAAAGAGGCGGGATTATCGTCGATGATGAACTTAAGACAAACGTGTATGGAATCTACGCGATAGGAGAAGTCGCACTTCACCGAAATTTCATTTATGGCTTAGTCGCACCTGGATATGAAATGGCGGAATCCTTGGCTTACAATCTTTGCAGTCCAAGTCAGACACCGAAAGTATATGCTGGATCCGATCTATCTACCAAACTCAAATTAATCGGAGTCGATGTTGCTTCCTTTGGGGATGCTTTAGGACAATCCAAACATATTCCAATCGTATTCACCAACCCAAGGACAGGAGTATATAAGAAACTCGTAATTTCCGAAGATGGAAAATTCCTGTTGGGCGGCATTTTAGTCGGAGACGCGGAGGCCTATGGAAATCTGTTGGCGCTCTACTTGAACAAAGTGGAACTACCAGAAGCTCCGGAAACCCTGATCGTAGGTTCGCCAAATTCTGAGTCTGCCTTTAGCGCTGACTCACTTCCGGACCAAGCAAAGATCTGTTCTTGCAACAACGTATCGAAAGGTGATATCTTGACCGCGATCCGTGAACAAGACTGCACTGATTTAGGCACTTTGAAAAGTTGCACAAAGGCAGGCACAGGTTGCGGCGGATGTTTACCACAGGTAAATAATCTTCTAAAAGCAGAGTTAAGATCGCAAGGTAAAGTTGTTACGGAACACCTTTGCGAGCACTTCGCTTATTCAAGACAAGAATTGTTTCAATTAATCAAAGTGAAAGGTCTTACTTCTTACAAAGAAGTTCTCGCTGTGCAGGGAAAAGGAAATGGCTGCGAAACTTGTAAGCCTGCTGTTGCATCGATCCTCGCAAGCCTTTACAACGAGCCTATCCAAAAGCACAGAGAAATCCAAGACACCAATGATAAATTTCTCGCGAATATCCAAAGAGGAGGAACCTACTCAGTAATTCCTAGAATTCCAGGTGGTGAAATTACTCCGGAGAAACTGATCGTCTTGGGAGAGATCGGAAAAAAATACGGACTTTACTGTAAGATCACTGGCGGACAACGAATCGACCTGCTCGGTGCTAGAGTCGATCAGCTACCGGACATTTGGCGAGATCTCGTAGAAAACGGATTCGAAAGCGGACACGCATATGGAAAAGCAATGCGAACCGTAAAGAGCTGTGTCGGTTCCACTTGGTGCAGATATGGAGTGCAGGATAGCACTGCGTTTGCGATCAAGATAGAAGAGAGATATAGAGGAATCCGAGCCCCTCACAAATTGAAGTCCGCTGTTTCCGGTTGCATTCGTGAATGTGCAGAAGCTAGAGGAAAAGACTTCGGGATCATTGCTACCGAAAAAGGTTGGAACCTTTATGTCGGAGGGAATGGCGGGGTAAATCCAAAGCACGCAATTCTGCTCGCAGAAGATTTAGATGATGAAACTTGCATTCGTTATATAGATCGCTTTCTCATGTTTTACATTAGAACCGCGGACAAGCTCACCAGAACTTCTGCGTGGCTTGAACAACTCGAAGGTGGAATCGATTATCTCAAGGATGTGATCATTAACGATCGTCTGGGAATCAACTCTCAACTCGAAGAGGAAATGAACAGATTGGTAGACACTTACGTCTGCGAATGGAAGGACGTGGTGGAAAATCCTGAGAAGCAAAAGAAATTTAAACATTTCATAAACAGCAACGATACGGATCCGACCATCAAGTTTGTAGAAGAGCGTGGTCAAAAACGCCCTGTTGATTGGCCCAAAACTGAGTTGGTAAATTCGTAAGGAGGAAAGAATGGAAACAGCTATTAAGAACAAAAATCTATTTTTGGTCGCACCGGTTTCCGATTTTCCGGAAGAAGGTGGAGTTTGCGCAAAAATCGGCGACCGCCAAATTGCGATTTATCGATTCGAATCTCGGAATGAGTGGTACGCTTGCGACAATGCTTGTCCTCATACGGGAGATATGGTTTTATCTAGGGGATTGTTAGGAGATTCGAATGGAACTCCTAAGGTTGCTTGCCCGATGCACAAAAAAGCATTCTCTTTAAAGACAGGAGAATGTCTATCAGGTGATTCTTATAGAATCAATACTTATCCGGTTGTGATTCAAAACGATTCCGTGTTTATCATGATCGACGATAGCATTCAATCGAAAGAAGGAGAATCCAAGCTTTCGTAGGTAACTCGAAAGTAGGATCGATTGGGTGATCACCGTTGAGAAGTTTTGAGAGAAAAGTCTACCTCGTAGGAGCAGGCCCGGGTGATCCGGACTTGCTAACCGTTAAGGCGGTGAAAGTACTCCGAAAAGCCCAAGTTGTGCTGTACGACGATCTGGTTTCGGCCAAAGTGCTTCGACTGTGCAGAAAGAGCGCAGAATTAATCTACGTTGGTAAGCGAATTGGTCAGCATAGTTGCGCGCAACAGGAGATTAACGAAAAAATCGCCGAGGCCGCATCCCAGTATGATATCGTAGTCCGATTAAAAGGAGGAGATCCTGCAATTTTTGCAAGAGTGGGAGAAGAGTTTGCTTACCTACTTTCTCTTGGAATCGATTGCGAGATCGTCGCAGGAGTTACTACGGCTTCTGGGGCGGCTGCTTCCCTTGGGATACCTCTCACACATAGGGATTATGCGCGAGAAATCGTATTTCTATCCGGACATAAAAAAGACGGCAAAAATTCGGAAGGATTTAGGGATTTAGTTTGTGCAGGAAAAACATTGATCGTTTATATGGGATTGAATTCGTTAGAAACGATAACTAAGGAACTGCTGAACTCCCAAAATCCAGAAGATACCCCGATCGCAATCATAGAGAATGCAACTTTAGAATCGGAGAGAATATTAACTGGAAACTTGGGAAATATACTGGAACTCGCATCTAAAAACGAAGTTCGGTCTCCCGCTTTACTAGTGATAGGCGGTATCGTTCGCTTCTATATCGAAATGGAAGCACTGAGAAAGGAGGCACGCCAGCAGGCCTTTTCTATTTGAAGGATTAGGTTAAAATGAACGATATTACCGGAAAAAGAGTCAGCCTTCGCTCTGCAGAGGCAGAAGGCTTTGTGTTTTGCAAACCGGAAACCCTACAAAGAATCATCAATAAAGATCTTCCTAAAGGAGACTTATTTGGAGTAGCCAAAGCCGCTGCACTGCTCGCCTCCAAAAAGACTTCGGACCTGATTCCACATTGCCATCCAGTTAGTATAGATTCTTTCGATATACAATTCGAAACTTTTCAAGAAAAAGCAACTTGCGGAGTAAAAATTACCGCTAGTGCAAAATCAATAGGAAGAACGGGAATCGAAATGGAGGTTCTAACCGGACTTTCCGTAGCTTCCCTCGTAATTTACGATTTACTAAAGCCAATAGATAAAGATTTAGTAATATCTTCTATCCACTTGACTGAGAAGAAAGGCGGCAAAAGCGATTTACAAATCACTAAATTTGCAGAGGGCTCCAAAGCGGCTATTTTAGTGTGTTCCGATTCTACTTTCGAAGGAAAAAGAGAAGATGGATCGGGCAAAGCAATATCGGAATTGTTAAAAAGCCATTCAGTCGAAGTAATAGATCTGAAAATTGTCCCGGATGAACCGACCGAAATCAAAAAAGTAATTTCTGAATGGGTAAATGAAAAAGTTGATCTGATTGTTTCGAGCGGTGGAACTGGACTCGGACCAAGAGATAATACTACAGATACGATCAGGCCCATGCTGGACCAGGAAATTCCGGGAATTGCAGAGGCTATGAGATCTTTCGGCCAAGATCGTACTCCTTTTTCCATGCTCTCTCGCTCCCTAGGAGGAAGAATCGGCAAAACAATCATAGTTTGCGTTCCCGGAAGCACAAACGGAGCTAGGGAAAGCCTGCAAGCAATTTTGCCCGGGATTTTTCATGCAAAAAAAATGATGAGAGGAAGCGGACATTGATTTCGATTTCGGATGCACTTAAACGAATATTATTAAAAGTGAATAAACCTGAAACGATCCTGATCTCTTTGGACCAAGCAACCGGATTTTCGCTTGCCGAAACTGTAAAGGCTGATCGAGACTATCCGCCTTTTCATCGTTCTACGATGGATGGTTTCGCCCTGAAAAGTAAAGATTACGAAACCGGGAAAGTCTTTACTTACCAAACTGAAGTATCTGCGGGAATGAAAATCAAACTGAGAAAAGGCGAGAGAATCGTAAAGATTATGACCGGTGCTCCCGTCCCAGATGGTTTGGATACAGTGATCAAGTTTGAGGATTCCAAGGATGTTTCCCAAGAAGGGAATCTAAAGATGGTTCGATTCGTCCCTACCAAAATTAAGTCGGGTCAGAATATTGCAAAACAAGGAGAAGACCTTCGAAAAGGACAGACGGTAATTTCATCCGGAACTATAATCAATGCATCCGTAATCTCACTCCTTGCTTCTTTGGGGAAGGATAAGGTCCGAGTATTTTCTCCTCCTAAAGTTTCCATCGTTTCCACCGGAAACGAGGTGGTTTCAATCGAGGCAAAACCGAAACCTTTTCAAATTCGTGATTCTAATTCACATGGTCTCACTTCTTTTTTAAAGAAATTCGGAATCACTCCATTGTCTGTGAACTTAGTTCCGGATGAAGAACCAAAAATACAGGAAGCCTTAAAACAGGGACTAACGTCGGAAATTCTTTTGATTACCGGTGGAGTTTCCATGGGCAGTTTGGATCTGATCCCTTCGGTATTAAGTAAACTCGGTGTCCAAGAAATTTTCCATAAAGTAGAATTGAAACCGGGAAAACCCATTTGGTTTGGCAGAACAAAAAGTTGCGTAGTATTTGCACTGCCTGGAAATCCATTTAGCGTACAGGTTTGTGCCAGGCTTTTTGTAGAACCGTATATTCGAAAATTCTTAAGTCTTCCGGAATCGTCTACACTCAATCTTCCGATCTTGCAATCGCGGAGCAAAGGCAATAAGCTTCCCGAATACTTTCCGGCGTTACTGGAAAACAACTTAGTTACAGGTGTGCTGCCCAAAAAATTCAACGGGAGTGGAGACATTACTGCGGGCTTGCTTTCGGACGGGATCGCTTTACATCCGGCCGATAAGCCCGAAATCAAGGAAGGGGAGGTTTTGGAGTTTTTGTTTTGGTGAATTTTTTTCACCTACTTTCATCCTGAGACCTTGATTCATCTGATCCGATTCAATACAGATTGACCAAGATTTGCATTTGGTTGAAATAAGGAATTTCCCAGGAGAGAAAGATGTCCAAAAAAAAGAGAATCACGGTTGCAAAGGGAGATGGAATCGGACCGGAAATCATGGATGCAACATTACGGATTTTGGATGCTGCCGGCGCATCTTTCGAACCCGTATTTGTAGAAATCGGAGAACAGGTCTATCTAAAAGGACACAGTGCCGGAATCGAACCTTCTGCCTGGGATGTGCTTCGCGATACTAAAGTTTTTTTGAAAGCACCGATTACTACTCCCCAGGGCGGAGGATTCAAAAGTTTGAACGTAACTGTTCGAACCACCCTCGGCTTGTTCGCGAACGTTCGCCCATGCGTATCACTTTATCCTTATGTAGATACAAAACACTCAAAACTGGATTTAGTCATCGTAAGAGAGAACGAAGAAGACTTATATACCGGAATCGAACACAAACAAACTGCTGATACGGTTCAATGCTTAAAACTAGTATCTAGACCGGGCTCAGAAAAAATCATTCGATATGCTTTCGAATACGCTAAAGCATACGGAAGAAAAAAAGTAACCGCAATGGTGAAAGACAATATTATGAAACAGACCGATGGCTTGTTTCACGAGGTCTTTAAGTCGATTGCGAAAGAGTACCCCGAAATTGAATCTACCAGCGAAATTATAGATATAGGTGCTGCGCATCTTGCAGAAAGACCTCAGGTGTACGATGTAGTCGTAACTTTGAATTTGTACGGGGATATCATATCGGATATCGTAGCTCAGATCGCAGGGTCCGTGGGAATGGCCGGGTCCGCAAACATCGGAGAAATCGTATCGATGTTCGAAGCAATCCATGGTTCGGCTCCGGATATCGCGGGCAAGAATATTGCGAACCCTTCTGGATTATTAAACGCAGCAATTATGCTCTTGGTCCATATCGGTCAGCCTGATATCGCCGCAAAAATTCAAAATGCCTGGCTCTTAACAATAGAAGAAGGTCTGCATACCGCCGATATTTTCAAAGCCGGAGTAAGCCGGATCAAACTTGGAACAAAAGAATTTGCAGATGCAATCATTGGGAACCTGGGACATCTTCCGGAAAAGTTCAAACCTATCTCCTTCGGAAAAGCAAAAGAAATTCATATTCCAGAATATAAGAGATCTGTAATGAAAAAAGATCTCGTCGGAACCGATGTATTCTTGGATTGGAGTCCGGGAAGTCCTGAAGAATTAGGGAAAAAATTGTCCACACTCTCAGGCGACTTAAAGTTACGAATGATCACAAACAGGGGAGTAAAAGTTTATCCACAGGGTCAACCGGAAACTTTTTTGACCGACCACTGGCGCTGCAGATTCGTAAGCCAAAATACTCCGGACACCGAAATGGGAGACGGATTTACTCCAATTCAACCTAATCAGATCGCAAATCTATTGTTAAGAATCGCGGAGGCAGGCCTCGATTGCATCCAGATTGAGAATTTGTATAACTTTGACGGAAAGAGGTCCTTTTCCTTAGGCCAAGGCGAATAATATCAAGCGACCGAGAAAATTCCGCGAAAGGCATCGACTGACAAGGGTTTCACGAGATATCCCTTAACGAAAGGGATCTCCTTCGCCTTACGAATATCTGCCTCGTCTACGGAAGAACTGACCATATAGATGATCGGCTGTTTGCTCAATTCTCCGGCAAACCTAGAATATTCATCTAGAAACTGCCAGCCGTCCATATAAGGCATGTTTATATCTAAAAAGATAACATCCGGAATTAGATTCAAATCAGCGATAACTGACTTTAAATATGTAATTGCACCTTCTCCGTCCCCAAAAACGCGAAGATTGCCTGCTACTCCAGCCTTTTCCATAGTTCGACGAGTCAGTGCTACGAAGATGGAATCGTCGTCGACCAATAAAAGTTCGTAGAACTTACTCGACGAATTCATTTTCTTTCGTTAGGTGAATTAGAAATTTAGTACCAATGCCAGGTTGGCTTTCGACGTAGATTTCCCCGCCCATTGATTCAATTTGATTTTTCGTCATAAACAATCCAATTCCCTTTCCGTCTATATCTCGATGAAATGTTTTATTTAATTTAAAAATTTGATTACCGTATTTGTCCAAATCAATCCCAAGCCCATTGTCGGCAGCTTCGAGAACGAATGCATTATTCTTCCAATACGTAGAATACTTTAAGATGGGTGATTTAGAAGGATCCCGATACTTTAAAGAATTGGAGAATAGATTCAGTAGAATGCTTTCCAAATAAACTCTAGAATATCTAATTTCAGGAGCCTCCTTAAAATCTACGATCACCTCGGCATTATACTCCAAAATTTGGGCCTGGAACATTGCCCTTACTTTTGAAAACGCTTCTTCTACTATTATTTTTTCCTTCGCAACTTTTCGTGTTTGGCGTATTTTGATCACTTCTACCAGGTCATTCAAAGTGATCAAAAGCTGGTCCGCAGTCTGCTTTAGATATCCTAAATACTCTAATTTTTCCTCTTCATCGACGGCATCTTCTAGAAACTTTACAAGAGTGGAAATATTTCCAATAGGAGATCTCATATTATGAGAAACAATCTGATTGAATTCCTCCAATTGTTCGATTCTCTCCTGCAAATGCACGCTGATCGATTTTAACCTGGAATTCTTTTCCCTTAATATGTTTTCTAGATTTCTCCTTCTAGTAATGTCCTGCATCTGAGAAACAAAGAACATAGGCTGCCCTGAATTCTTTCTGACCAAAACCACAGTCAGCAGGGCCCAGATAATCGCACCGTTTTTGTGGACGTATCTTTGCACGGTCTGGTAAGATTCCTTTTCTCCGCGAACTAACTTCTCCATGTTCGCAGTTATCTCAGCTAAATCCTCAGGAAATGTGATTTCTAGAATATTCCGTTTTAATAATTCATCTTTGGAATAGCCTAGGAGCTCTGCCAAAGAATAGTTCACTTCTATGGTAGCCCCTTCGGGGTTCGTCAAAGCCATTCCGATCCCAGAACTGTGAAACGCTTGGAAAAACTTCCGCTCGCTCAAACGGATTTCTTCCTCTACCGACTTTGATAAAGTGATATCTTGAATCGCTCCGTAGACTGTGGCCACTCTGCCTTCGACCGTAGTTGTAGGTCTACCTTGGGTTCGAACCCAACGAATCTTGCCACTTTCAGTCTTGATCCTATGCTCGATGGAGAAAGATCTGCCTTCTTCTTTCGCTAGAATAAAACACCGACGGACCAAAGCGCGATCTTGCAGTATGGTGTACTGCAGCGCAATGTTTGCGTTTACGCCAAGTAATTCATTTCTTTCGTGAATTCTAAAAACTTCGGAAGACCAGAACACTGAGTTCTCTGTCGGATACCATTCCCATGCGCCCACGTGCGCGAGCTCACTCATCAAGGAAGAGAATTTGCGCTCTTGTTGCAGCCTTCGGGTCAACTCGATCCTAGAAGAAATGTCCCTTGAAGTACTATGCAAATTTTTTACTGTTCCGTCTTCCTCCAGAATCAGTTGCATAAGGGTTTGGAACCAGACATATGTCCCATCTTTTCTTCTAAACCTGTATTCCATAGGTACAGGTTGGTTTCTTAATAATACTGGTATTTGAGAAACTTCTAATATTCTTTCTCTATCATCGGGATGGATAAAGTCGTAAAAGTCGCGCCCGATCAGTTCATCTTCCAAATACCCAGTCAAGAAGTTGAGCGCGGGATTTAGATAAATATAAACTCCGTTTGGTTCGTGTAAGCATATCAACTCTTTGCTTGTTTCTACAAGAGTACGATACAACTCTACGTCTGTTTGTATTTCTGAGAGTTTTCTATCTCCCATAACTAGAACCTTCCGGATACTTACTGATAGCCGATTAAAAGAAAGAACTTAATCGAATTCTTGCTGAAAAAATATGTAAGAGCAGCAAAGAACATCACTACAAGGGAAATCATACCCTATTCTAGTGAATCGAGGATCGTTTCCTTCCTAATAAATAAATCGAAGTACTTAGAGAATTAGGGGACAGAAAAGAGAAAGCAGTTTGAAGTCTAATTGTCCCCGTCATCACCGATGGATTCTACCGGACAAATATCCTTAGCTCTCCTTGCGGCAATCTCTTCTTCGGGGGTTTGAGGCTGTCTATGAAAATAAACTTTGGACTCGTCGTCGGTGTATCTCAAGAGCATGGGCGCTTCTTCAATACAATCATTACAAGGAACACAAGTATTATCTATGTAAAACTTGCCCGGAGCGTTCTGCGGGACCTTGTCGTTCTTATCAGCCATGTGGACAAATGATTCTCGCAGAAAGGGTAAGTCAATCCTGATTTGAAGAATCGAAATAGAAGGAGCTCCAGAGCAAACGAATCTCCTTGACCCTCCGGCCAGCTTAGAAAACATCGTATTCAAACTGGAGAGGTGTCCGAGCGGTTTATGGTACTTGCTTGGAAAGCAAGCGTAGGGTAACACCTACCGGGGGTTCGAATCCCCCCCTCTCCGGACCCCCCGCGATCCGATCATTAAGGAACTGAAATGGGCGGTCTGGAACTTTTCACTACAATTCTTCGCTTCGTCGGCGCATCGCAACTTTTTGTGCTCGCCGTCTATTTCCTCCGGATGGGTTGGCCTGGCCGATGCGCAGCGTTTTTCAATTTTACACTTTGCTGTTACCTAATCATTCCACCCTTCTTATCGACTGAAGCGTGGTTCTATTTACAATTTCCAATCCTGTTCGGCGCTTTCGGTGTGGCCGTCTCTTTTTGGATTTTCGCCTTATCCATTTTTGATGATTCTTTTTCCGTGACTGTGCAGCATGTTGTCTCATTACTTCTAGTCGAGGCGCTAAGTTTTTTTCTTTATTTGATAAAGGATATCGCGCTCCCGGAATTTATTCTACCGATTCGACGGCTCTTCCCTCAACTGATCAACCTCGGATTTATCGTATTCACGCTGATTCACGTACATCGTGGCGCAGCCGGGGATCTTATAGAAGAAAGAAGAAAATTTAGGCGGTTATTCGTCATCGTCTCTGGGATCTATATTCTTCTCGTCCTCGCGGTCGAGATCGGGTTGAAAGGGCTTCAAGCACCAGCGATTCTAAATACGGCAAATGTCGTATCGGTAGTTGCGCTGGTATTCTATTTCAGCTTTCGCATTCTCACCCCCAGACCAAGAACATTCCTGGACCAGCCATCAGCACCGGCGACAGACGCAGAGAGGTCGCTCAGCCAAAAGATCCACGCCCTGATGGAAACAGAAAAAGTCTTTACGCGCGACGATCTTAGTCCGCGTTCACTCGCTTCCCTCTTGGACGAACAAGAGTATAAGGTGCGCCGCGCGATCAATGGAGCGATGGGCTATCGGAACTTCTTTGATTTTTTGAATCACTACAGAATCGAAGAAGCTTGTCTCATCCTATCTGACGCCTCGAAACGAACGGTTCCGATTGTACGTATTGCGATGGACTGTGGGTATGCCTCACTCGCCCCGTTTAATCGAGCCTTCAAAGAACTAAAGGAAACGTCTCCGACCGACTTTCGCAAAAAGGCACTGCGTTAAACGCAGTCTTACGCTGCAAAAAGCCCTGCGAGCAACTTATAAAATCATGGCTTCGGCATTGCTGGATGCCCCATCCGAGTCCAACGAGCAGTTAATTTGATAAAATCGCTCCGAAAATCCTTATCACTTCTAGAAGTGAGGAGCCTATTCCAGCGGCGCGCAGAATCGCCGGTGCGCTCGAGCTATACTCTCCCGCATAAGGAGTAAGTAAATGTTCTGTTTAGATTGGTTACATACAAGTCTCTCGGTTTATCCGAGGATCTTTCTTAGCGATTGGCTGCGGTATCTCATCCCCGCGACCATTGCCTTTACTTTTTTCTACATCCTAGCCCGCGACAGGCTTCGTCATCGTAAGATCCAAGCGGTCAAGCAGGAAGCCAAGCAATATCGCCGCGAGTTCTTCTATTCTATGCTTTCGGCTGCGGTTTTTGCACTCGTTGGGCTCGGAATGTTCTGGATGATCAAGCTGGGTCTATCGCAAGTCTACAACGAAATCAGTGCGAATGGAATCCCATATTTCGCATTGAGCATCGCCATTGCACTAGTCATCCACGACACTTATTTTTATTGGACGCACCGCTTATTGCATACGCGATTTTTCTTTCGCTATGTGCATCGGATACATCACCAGTCCACTGCTCCTTCTCCTTGGGCCGCCTACGCGTTTCACCCGATTGAGGCACTCATCCAAGGGCTCATTGGTCCGATTCTCATTTCCATCCTTCCAATTCATCCTGCGGCGCTTGGAATATTTCTCGCGATTCAAATTGTGAGAAACGTCCTCGGTCACAGCGGGTACGAGATATTCCCGCGTTCCTTTGCCAATTCGGGATTTCTTCGCCTCTTTCAATCGAATACTGAGCACGACCTTCACCATAGATTCACGAAAGGCAACTACGCTCTCTATTTCACCTGGTGGGACAGACTGCTATCCACCGATCGCGCCGACTTTCTCGAAACATTTCGAAAGACAACACGAAGTAAAGGAGAGGCGATATGACGACGAACGATACAATGAATGAATTCAATTCCATAAACCAACCATCGAATGTAGTGCGTGAGGGAGAGATGACCGGCGCCAGTGAAAAACCGGTTTGGATTCGAGTACTGTTTTTTCCGCTCGTTATGCTCACATCTCTGGCGATTTTTTGGGCTTCGCTTCAGTACGATGTTCCGATCGGACTTGCTGCCCTCGGGGCAACGATTGTCAATATCATAGCCGTTGCGATCACCGAGCTCGTCATCCCGCTCAGACCTGGGCATAGTGCCATTCATGATTGGCAAACGTTTAACAACATTGTACACGGCCTGACTGCAAGCGAGGTCGGTGGACGTGCTGCGCGGGCATTAATCGACGTGGGACTCGTTTCACTTTACGGCAGTCTGACTGCGGGAGAGGTACCTTTCGTCGAAGGACTTAACATTCAGTTCTGGCCAAAGAGCGCGCCTTTTTGGTTTCAATTCGCCTTAGGCTTCCTCGTTATAGAATTTCTTTTCTATTGGCAGCATAGGATGTTTCATTCTGCCCGTTTCTTTTGGAGATTCCACGCGCTGCATCACAACGCAGACAAGATGCACGTGATGTCCAGTGCGCGTCTTCACTTCTTCGAGATTTTCGTGAGACACGCCCTCATCTTCGGACCGATCGTTTTGCTTGGAGCGCCACAAGAAATCATCTTCTTCTATTTGGCCTTCAACAATTCTCTCGGAAATGTTGTTCACTCGAACGTCGACGTGCTCGTTCCCCGCTGGTTACATGGGCTCATGGTGACGCCGGGAGTGCATCATTTGCATCACTCGCGCAAGCGAGAGCAAAGCGACAGCAATTTTGGAGCGAGTATCACTTTCTTCGATAGAATTTTCGGAACATTTAAGCATCCGGAAGAGGAATCGATCGCTGCTTTCGGAATTGAAGATGATCCCTTTGGGAGAAGCATCCCATCTCAGCTTCTTGTCCCGCTCAATCCTTGGAAACGATATCCATGAACTTACGTGCATCGATTGTGGGTCGTGCTATGTCGGCCCGCATCGCCGTGATGCTACTAATAATGCTTGGAGGAAATTGTCTCATGTTCATAAAAAAAATTCCGGTGAAAGGTGAGTTACACGGATACAGAATAGAAACGACGGTCGATGACCCGACCGCGAAGTTTTACTTGGAAGAGTATTTAGTCGGAAAGGGTGAGGAATCACTTTACGCCGCAAGCATTCAGAAACTGGAAAGCATTCACAACGGCAATGTACCGAATCGAGATGAACTTAAGAACATTTCCCAGGAGTACTCGGTCGATTTTGCGACACTATTTTTTGCGAACCGATTATTGATGCAAGATGGCAATAGGATATTGCAAGAGGAATTCCTCCGGAATCTGGACAAGGTCCGCTGGGGGGAATCAATCCCGATGAAAACCGACGTACTCATCATGCTTGTTCCTGGCTACGATTACGCTAAGAACGGTCATGTGACAGGAGCAGATTTCGCGAAGCCCAGAAAGCTTCTGGAAGATGCCGGTTACAATGTGGAGTTCATTGACATCGACCCATTGGGCGGAGTAGAAGAGAACGCGGAATATATCGCAGAAAAAATTCGAAGAGTACACGGAAAGCGAATCGCGATCGCCGGTGCAAGTTCAGGTGGCCCTGCAATTCATCTGGCGCTGGGAAAATTGCTTAGTGTGAACGAGACGACGCAGGTGAAGGCATGGCTCAACCTCGGTGGGATATTACAGGGTTCTCCTTTGCTCGATAAATTCTCGAGTGGTTTAAAGGGGTTATTGTTTTCGACAATTCTGTGGCTCAAGGGTTGGGAAAGATCAAAATTTGAGACGATGCGTGCGAGCACGAGCCGTCGACGATTTACGACGCTGAAGTTACCTGGACACATTGCGGTCTATAACTACTTAGGGCTTTCGCTTTCCGGAAATGTATCACGGTTTGGTCGAGACAAGTACAAAATGATGAGATCTGACGGGCCGAATGACGGGTTAACATTGTTGCCAGATATAGTCGCACCGAACAGTCTCTCCATACTTTCGCCGAATACCGATCATTTCTTCGCAGAGGACCCAGAGATTGAACAGAAAACATTGGCCCTCCTGCTCACGATTGTTAAAAGGATGTAATGGCAACTAATTAGGTGGACAAAACTATGGAACCCTTTGGTAAAATGTTTATTTGGATCGGAATAATTTTCCTGGTTCTCGGATTGTTCTTCGTATTCGGTTCTAAGATTCCGTTTTTATCTTCTCTCGGAAATCTTCCGGGAGATATTAAGATCGAAAAAGAAAACTTTCGGTTTTACTTTCCACTCGGAACTTCCATCTTGATCAGCATATTGTTGTCTCTGGCAATTTACCTGTGGAATCGTTTTATTCATTAGCTATTGTATGACCCTGAAAAGATATCCAGCATTCAGTCAAAAATTCGATTTTCAAGATGGAGAAAATGATCTTTATCTAAAACTGAAAAGCTTAAAGGAATCGGGAGATCTGATTTATGATCTGACAGTTTCTAATCCAACACAATCGAAGCTTACCTACCCTGCAGAAGCGATCCAACATTCCTTATCCCAATCTGAATCGCTAGTATATGAGCCAGATCCAAAAGGACTTTTGCTCGCGAGAGATTCCATTGCAAGGTACTATGAAGAAAAAGGAATTTCAGTCTCTACCGAGGATCTGTTTTTGGTGTCCTCTTCCTCGGAAGCAATTTCTTATCTTCTGAAATTGTTCTGTGATCCTGATGACGAGGTCTTAATTCCAAATCCAGGTTATCCTCTATTTGAATTTTTATCTATAATGGAGAACGTCGTCGCTCAATCCTATTCCTTAGATGAAAAGAGAGATTGGAAAATCAACTTTCCGTCCTTAGAATCCAAAATTTCCAAACGTACTAAATTGATTTTTGTAGTATCTCCCAACAATCCTACTGGAAGCATATTAGAAGATGATGAATTTCTAAGATTGAAAGAGATCGCACTCTCAAATGGAATCGCGATCGTAATCGACGAAGTATTCAGCGACTACACGCAAAAGGGAGCTGTTCATCGGACTTACTTGGACTCGGACGCACCGATTTTTGTGATCAATGGAATTTCTAAATTGCTCGCACTCCCGCAGCTCAAGTTATCCTGGATTCTGCTCTCTGGAACTGAAGACTGGAAAAAAGAAGTAAAGGAAAATCTAGAACTGGTCTCGGATACTTTTCTATCTGTAAATACTCCCGTTCAAGTTGCACTTTCGGAACTAATGCACTGGAGAAAAATGATCCAGGGACAGGTGCAAAGAAGGATCGACAGAAATATACAAACCGCGATCGACTCTCTTGGTAGTTCCCACTTAATTTCAGTTCTGATTCCGAAGGCAGGATGGTACTTGATTTTGCAAGTTTCTAAATATGTCTCGGACGAACATTTCTGTCAGGAATTATTAACAGAACAAAAGGTTTTGGTGCACCCCGGAAGCATGTTCGGATTCGATCCCAAAAATTGCAAAATCATCCTTTGCCTATTGCCCGAGCCCGAAATCTTTAAGGAAGGAATCTTGCGATTAGATTCATTTCTAAGGTCCAAGTCATAAGCTCTCCTTCCCTAGAATCGACTTGCTTTTCCTCCAAAAATTCAGAAATTTTTTGGCGAATCCTGTCACGCTGGACCTCCCACAAGTTGTCATAAGGAGAAACTAACAACTAGGACAGCAGTATGCATCCAAACGAAACGATTCTCAGAAACTTATATAAAGATTTTTCTTCTCGAAATGCGAGCGGAATGGCCTCCGCTTATTCTAAAGAAACCCATTTTTCCGATCCGGTTTTTCCCAACTTGATAAATGCGGAAGTTACTTCCATGTGGGCAATGCTGATGGAAAGAATGAATCCTGAAGCACAAATCGAACTAAAAGAAATTAAAGCTGAGGAAAAAAAAGGAAGTGCGGTGTGGGAAGCTACCTATCAATTCTCAAAGACAGGACGCACTGTGAAAAACCGAATTCGATCTGAGTTCGAGTTTCAGAACGGAAAAATTGTGAACCAAAAAGATCGATTCCCCCTTTGGAAATGGACTCGCATGGCATTAGGACTCCCCGGTGTATTGCTCGGATGGACTCCGATGATCCAGGGAAAGGTCAGATCGGAAGCAGCTAAAAACCTGCAACACTATATGAAGAAAAAAGGAATTTCTAAATAGCCAAATGGGTGAAGCGGTTCAGGACGAATTTACGGAACCGATCCGGCATGCTCTTCAAAACCGTCCCGGTGCACTTGAGAAATTGCTTCGGGACGTTCAAGATTATATCTTTAATCTTTCGTTACGCATGCTTTGGGATCCGACCGATGCCGAGGACGCTACCCAGGAAATTTTACTGAAAGTGGCAAACAATTTGGGTGGATTTCGTTTCGAAAGCAAATTTACAACTTGGGTTTATTCAGTCGCCTCGAACCATCTTTTGACCGCGCGCAAACCTAAAGCGTCCTCAAGAGTAATTTCGTTGTCAAAGTTTAGAGAGGAAGTAATTCATTCAGGAAATGTAAAACGATTCGAAGAAGAAATTGAAGACAAACTTCTGGAAGAAGAAATCCGCTTAGGTTGTGTTCACGCGGTTCTGCTTCGGCTTACGAATTCGGACAGACTAGTATTCGTTCTATCTACAGTTTTTGGAATGGGAGGAGAAGAAGGCGCCCAAGTGCTCGAAATTTCTCCCGAAAACTTTCGACAAAAACTTTCTAGAGCCAAAAAGAAGCTCTCTTCATTTTTATCCGAGAATTGCGGAATGTGGGCCGGGGAAAAAGCATGTCCTTGTCTGGGAATTCCAAAACATATTCTAAAAGAAAACCAGGAAAACGGAAAATTTTTTGCAGAGTTGAGAAAGTTAAAAAAGCAAAATCCTTATTTAGAAGAACCTTCGCTCGCGACCGAATTAAAGCAGATAGATAAACTGGCCCAAATTTATCGATCCCAAGCATACTACTCTACTCCCGGAAAGATACTAAGTTCATTAAAAAATCTTAAAGTAATCGGATCCTAGTAGGAAAACGAATAGCAGAAACGATTTTTTTTCTAAATCCAATCTTTAGGCTCGCTTAATCCCAGGCGGACCACATCTCTTAAGAAACCCCGGTACCTGGTTAATGTCTCGTGCTTGTTCGATTGAGCCGGACGAAAGATTCCTTTTTTGGAAAAAATCTTCATCGGCTCTTCCTTTACGTCGGACCATGTCCCCACTTCCAAAGTGATCGGCAGAAGTTTAGAGCTCCAATTTTTTTCGGAAGAATGTACTTCGCGATAGTGATCATAAATACGGTCCCAAAGATCTCCGTGAGTCGTATAGCTTTCGCTCTGAGGGCCATACGCAAAATGAATGTGACCGCATTGATTTTTGAGATAAGAAGCGATCTTCAAATAAAGATCAGTGTCAGGGCAAGGATACTTAGTATAAGCATACGGCCACCATACGTTATCAACAGTGCCAAAACCTGAATGTACGTCTAAGATCGGAATCACTGCATTCTTCGCATGAAAAAAACGATCGAACACTGTGCGAAACACAGTCCTAGACTCCGGCTCCAATCCGTGGCCTCGATAGTAAGGAAGCTTGCTCGAAAAATTATGCCCGCCGAAAAAAGGAAGAGCTTTTACCGCCTCTACTCCGGAGTTCCTCATTAGATCGACCCCACCAGGGTTTGCCCTCGACTTCAGCGCCACTCCACCTGGATTAACCATGGGAAGTACCACTAATCCAAGTTTCGATTTTTTGAATTCAGTCATGTACCCGGTAGACTTCGGGTGCAAAATATAATCTAGGAAATCCAGCAAGATCTGAATCCCGATTGTTTCTAATCCGTGAACTCCCGCAGTAATTCCCACAGGATTCTTTTTGAGACCTTCTTCCGTTCCAATTTCCAGACTATAAATCGGAAATCTAAAGCCTTCTTTCGTTCTCCGGGAAAAGCCTACTTGCTTGAGTTTGGTGATTTTTTCACCTAATTTCGCAATTCTTAATAATCGTTTTTCATAACGATTTAGTTTTTTCAATCCTCTTAACACGGCAAAAGCCTCCCGATTCAAATCGGATTTTTCTTCTTCCCCGGTTTAAGTCCAAATGACTTAATAAAAATAATCTTTATATTAAAATTTCTGAATTTTTCCGGTTTGCACTTCGTGTAACCAACCGCAATCCGAGCTGATTCCGTTTACCCCATTCACTACTTGTTCGCAGGGGGCGGAAACTACAGAAATGAAACAAGCTTTAGTTTTTCCAATCACTACCGAAGAGTTTTGTGCGGCTAATTTATATGCATTTGTTCCTTTAAAGTTTTGGACACAATTGGAGGAATTGAGCTTCATTTCCACCAAAGCTTTTTCGTCCTTAGAAAGTTTTTCCAAACCTGGCTTAGCACATTCTTGCAGTTTCGTGCAATAAGCTGCTACTAAACTCAGCCCATCTTCACCCCAAATTGCGTCCAATGTAGGATTCGATTTAGGCTTGGTCTTGCAATTGTAGAGAATCGATACAAGAATTAACATTACAAAGAATGCTGTTTCTCTATTAAATTCCAAAGCTTTCATTTTCGGGGAGCCTTTCTTTAAATTCATGATTCTTAATTTAATTTTCCGTACTACGCTTGCGAATGATAATTTCTATTCTTTCTTGGGATGCCTTAATTTCAGGGCTTTCGCTTTGGGACTTTTCAACTTTTTGAAATTGATTGAATGCTTGGACCGAAATTCGATCCTTAGGAATGCCATATTTTTCGGCAAGCACTTCGGCTACCAAAGTCGCACGATATGAATTGTATTCCCAGACATTTCTAAATCCTTTGCCTGCCTCCTGGTCTGCGTACGGAATTTGAACGCGAACTACCACGTCCACATCCATTCCTTGCACTACTTCTGCAAGCTTCTGAAACGCAAAATCCGTGTCTTCATCAGGCTGAAATTTTCCTTCACCTAAAGAAGAACTGAAAACTTGGATACGAACTTCCTCTGCTTCGCTCAGGCCGATAAACAGTTTTGTTTTCTCTTTTAGTTTTTTGAGCGCGTAAGATATCCTTTCCCAAAATCGATACAACTGGGTCCTAGGTTGCAGCAAAGGATCCTCTTCTAAAGAAATATTAGAACCGGTAAAGAAAGATTCTCCTAGTCCGAATCCTCCACGAATCAGATCAGCGACTTGTTTCAGCTTTGTCTGGTCTACTTGAGAAATTGAATACATGATAATGAACAAACCCAGCAGAAGAGTAATCATATCTGAATAAGTGAGCAACCAACGATCTTTGTTCTCGTCGATTTCATCTCGAACTCTTCTTTCTGGATATCTTCGCCTTCTGACCATTTAATTTTGCCGATGATTCAAATTCTTTTCAGTATCAAAATGTAAGAAACTTTTAATATAGGCTTCTTCTCTTTTTTCTACCTGCTCTATGAAAGATTCAAAAATCTCCGGCGATACTGGTAGGACTGCATTGTAAGCAGATTCAACTGATTCGAAAAGCAATGAAACTCCAAGCAACCCAGCCATAAATCTAGCAGGACGAATTAGATAGGCAGCGATAGGCCGATGAGCTAATTCGAAAAACACTCTTAAATTTCTTAGTACGATCTCTAACTGTTTTTCTCTTTTTTCTCGATGGCCAAACTCGCGATATAGTTCGTCGTATTCTTCCCTAGATAATCTTTTTCCCTCCCAACCTTTTTTGAGAAGCAGTTGGGCCATTTGCCCGTCTAACTCATCCGTAAGATTGTTCAGATCTATTAATGCTTCCAGATTTGTTCGAGTAGTCTCTTTCATCATGCCCTTGACTCTTTGATAAGTGTCCATAGCCAAGTGCATCCAGACTTCTTTTCCCTCTAGATTGTAGATCGTCTCAAAAAAGTATTCTACCATCGGAATTGTCTCTTCCAAATGAAAGTAATCAGAATAAAACTTTCGAAATCGTTCTACTTGCGCTCTAACGATTTCGATTTTTGCCTTATTCAGCTTTTGTTCTTCGAAACTTTTCAATGAATCTTCCGCAATCAATAACAGAACCTATTTGGCTTTTCCTTTCTTTTCAAGAACTATCGTATAACTCCGAAAGTCCTGTTGGTCCACTTCTGTATGAACAGAACTACTCGGAGTAGGTAAATTTACAGTTTCTCTGTATGATTTTGATGTGGAACGGAACAGCAATGTGGGAATTCCATCTTGATCCGGAGTCAGCATAAACCGAACTCCGTATTTGTGGTTTCTTCCCCAACCTTCCTTTGTAATCTCAATCAACGGAATCTTGGAAGAGATATAGACCCCTTTGGAAGAGAATACTTTTGATCCTGGTGGATAGAACCTTACTCCTTCTTTATTCGTATCGGTTTCCACCTTTTGAGAATTTGGAAAAGACAAGCTCAAATAAGCAGTCCCTGCATAGCTTCCGCGGTTCTTGAACCAGATCACAACTTCTCCGGGTTGTCCCTTTTTCCAGGTTTCCGGTACATCGATACTTAACAATCCAGGTGAAGCGACACCAGGAATATCAGGTACAAGTTCCCATCCGTTAAAGTTAAAATTCTGCGCATAAGTGCGGCTCGAAGGAAAGATCGTGATGTTCTTTTCCTCTTTATTATAGTTGAAATCGCCTCGCTTTGACTTTGCTAAATATTCGTGGTCCTTTAAAATAGAAAGGCCATCCAAGATTTTCACTCCTTTCCGAATTACGAAAGGTACGGAAAACAAACCGAGCGGAGGCTCCTCGCTAAGCACTTCCAGGAAGAGCGAATTAAACTCGTCGCCCGGCAGCTCCTCCATCAAGATTCTCTTTACGATATAACCGGCTTCTTTTTGCGGCTTACTATCATCGGCTTGCCAACTGGAGGTTTTTGGGTTGTACGCCAGCGGTCCAATATTCAATAAACTGAATGTATTTTTACTTACGAGTTTCCAATCTCCGTTCTTTTCCTTTTTTAGAACAGAAAGTATTTCCTCTGTTCCGTTTCGTACTAGAGCAAAGCACTCAAGGTCAGGATCCTCATCCAGATTTCCCACTTTTTTCAATATTACATCGGGATTCTTTTCCTGAGTAGAATCTATAACCAGCGAAATGATGTTAGAATCAGAAGGAGTCTTTGTATTGCATCCAAAGAGAAACGGTAAAAGTAAAAGGATTGAACGCCATCGAAAGAGTTCGTTCAGAAGAGTTGAGAATTTCATGCGGTTTCTCGAGCAGTTTCTTTTATCAAAATGCCTATGTCTACCGATTTCCAACCGCTAAATTTCGATCCGATTCCCCAAAACATCCTTTAGAATTCTGGCATTCGTATAATCTACGTAGTCATCGGAGTAGCTCCCCAGTTCCTGGGCAAAGGAATCAGAAAGACCTGCCCTTACTCTCAGCTCCGGAAAGTACGCTGTGCCCTTGGCCCTTCGAGGAGTAAACGGATACTCCAATAAGCTCAGATATTTTTTCCATTGAGCCTCTTCCGATGTGCCATCTGAAAAAAGTACCTTTGTACCTCTTCTCACATGCTTGATTTCATCGGCGTGAACTCTTTGCATGATCTCTGCTCTTTCAGTATCTCCAAATTTCTCAAAAGCTTTTTTGTAGATGATTGAATAGTCGAGATTCGCTCCTTCAAAAGTTAAAGCCATTACCGCATAAAAACGATCTAATGTTTGTATATTCGGAATCTGCTTCCAAAAAATATAATTCAAAGGCTTGTCGCCAAAATTCATTCCACCTTTTCGGATAGAATCGATATACAATCTGAGATGCGTTTGCTCTTCCAGAAGAGTCTTATATAAACTTTTTCGCACACTAGTAGAAGCATCTTGAAATTTTAATATTGCCCAAGCGAAAAGCTCGATAGCCATCAACTCATGGTTCGCAAAATGATGTAGTGAGTGAATACGATTCTCGAGTTGGTTCAAATGCTCTAATCTGGGCATCTTCACCTTCTTATCCGAAAACCTAATTTTTATTTCTCGCTCGGGGGAATCCGGAACGAATATGTCTCGTCGTATCGTATCCGCAGGAAAAGAAGCAGGAGTAAAAAGTTTGTCCTCCAACCTTGGAGAACGTATTATAAAAGCTGCAAATTCGTTTAGGGTCATGAATGCTAATTATCGAGAAATCGATTTAAGTTTAAATCTTTACATATGGCACGGAGAAGGTTATTCGATCGTTCGAAATAAGAAAAAAAGAATTTTTCTACTTGAAACTGCAAATATTATAATTTGGAAATAATTTCTTTATAACTAAGCAGAGTGCTTCTTCGCGTCGAAAGCGAGCTCAATGATAGATCCGCGAATATTATCCGCCTTTGGATCCATTGAAATTCTACCTTCCATGGAATGGTAGAAAACTTTTACCGAATCCATTAGTGTATGCATAATTTGTAATCCTTTTCCAAGGTTCCGATGGGATACCAACTTGCCCTTGAAAGGAAGAACCTCACACTTGTTCTCTTGGTGCTTGGCTACTTTTTCAAGTAGCTCGTGCAAAGAAGAATGTTTTTCTTTAGAACAAGCGGCTTCAAGTTTTTCTGCTTTCAATCCTTTGCCGTAGTCTACGATCCAAAGAGTAATTTTAGAATCTCTTAATATCCATCTGCATATAATTGTCTCTTGGCAGAACGAATTGCAATTAGCCGAGATAGAGTTAGTCAGCGCCTCGTCGGCGGCCAACTCTATTTGCTGAATAAATTTGGAAGAGAAACGATTTTCGACGAGGGACTCGCGAAGCAGTTTTCGGAATTCACGGATGCTTCCGATATCGGGAGGAATAAACATAACATAGGACCCGGAGTCTTGCTTAACAAATAATGCCTCCGCTGTATTCCTCATTCTCTATACGACGCCCCAAATATTGATACATCTGTCAGGAGCAATTTTGCAACAAAAAACCCCAAAAAATTATTAAGTTAGCGAAATTCCTGCATCTAAAGCCGATTTCTCTATTCGTTTGAGTAGCTTTTCTTTTCCTAAGAGCGGAAATAGGATCGGCAACTCGAGCCCATGCGCCTTTCCGGTAGCAACTACCCTAATCGGCATATACAGAGATTTACCTTTTTGTGAGGTTTGTTCCCCGGCAGAGGCCATTAACCCTTTATAATCTTCGTCCGTTTTTGGCTCATTGTTCTTTAGTAATTCGTAAAATTTCCTAACAACGATAGGAGAGGAATCCTGATTGAGAATTTCTTTCGCTTCGTCCCCTTGGATCTTTAAATCCGATACAAAGAATTCGGCGATATAATCGGGTGCTTGTCTTAAACTATCCAAATATACTCGAACACTATCCACTATGGATTGCAAAGTAGGATCGTTCGGATTCTTAACTATTTCAGGAATGTCCGTCCTATCTTTGAGGAAAGGAAGCAAAGAGTTGGTAATTTGCGAAATCGGCAACTCTCTAATATACTTGTTCGATAGCCAATTTAGCTTCGATTTAGGGTTCATTGCTTCTGCGATTTGATCCAGATTCGAAAAATTAGTAACTACTTCGTCTTCTGTTTTAGGTTTTTTGAATACATCAAAAGTAGAAGGCGATTTTGAACAACGATGTATATCGAATATTTTCTTAGGAAGTCCTCCGGGAAGATATTCCTGTCCATCGGGAGAAGTCCAGCCGAGTAAGGCCATATAGTTTACGAAAGTTTCCGGTAAGTATCCTAGATCTTTAAAGGCAAGAATCGAAGTCGCGCCTGCCCTCTTGGAAAGTTTTTTGCCGTCCATACCTACGATCTCTGATACGTGCGCGAATTCCGGAATCGGAAAGCCAAAAGCCTCATAAATCATTACTTGCCGCGGGGTATTAGAGAGGTGTCCGACTCCTCTTATTACATGCGAAATTTTCATTAAAGCATCGTCGATTACGACTGCATAGTTGTAAGATGGAAAGCCGTCCGATTTTACGATTATGAAATCTCCAATCAACTTGGTATCAAACTTTACTTTTCCTTGAATGATATCGTCGATGATCAGATTTTTGGAAGGTGTCTTGAATCGAATGGAATAAGGAATTCCTTGTTTAATTTTTTCCTGAACTTCTTCTTCACTCATGTTCGCATGGAGTCCGTCATAGACGTACGGAACCCCCATCGCCTCTGCTTGCTTCTTTTTGATCTCCAGTTCTTCCTGGGTACAAAAGCAACGATAGGCTTTGCCTTCTGCTATTAGCTTATCCGTATATTGTTTATAAATAGAGATTCTTTCTGATTGAATGTACGGGCCGTGAGGACCTCCAACACCAGGGCCTTCGTCCCACCCGATTCCTAACCACTGCAAAGATTCTAAAATCATTTTAAAAGAATCTTCTGTAGAACGAGACTGATCCGTATCTTCGATTCGAAGTAAGAACTTGCCTCCTTGTGCTTTTGCATACAAGTAATTGAATAGAGCAGTCCTAGCACCACCTACATGAAGAAATCCTGTTGGTGAAGGAGCAAATCGAGTTCTGACTTCTTTAGTTTCTGACATAATTTTCGTCTGTAAAATAGATGATTGGATAGTTCTCTAAATTGGCCCGAGCAGTAAATGGATTATTAGCCAGTGGATCGTAAAAAAGGAGAGGAGCTCCTTCACCTTTCTTTTGCTTTGCTAAGAGTCTAGGAGAAAGCATTTCTTCAGGTAAAAAAGCCCAGGCCCATGAAACTCCGTTTTCTTTCCAGAAGATCCAAACAGGAAGAGCTTCATTCAGAATCGGTAAAGCTTTATAATTAATATTCGAGTAATCATATTCAATGTAAGGTGTGATTTTACCATCAGGGTTTATATAATCAGTAGAAGGAACGCTCGAGAATCCCCAAGACTTAAGATTGCGCCAAGTCAGCCAAACGTCTGTATCCATATTTCTGGATTCCATAGATAGCCAGGCATTATCCTTTCCGATCTCAAACTCCAGTACCCAATTCTTCAGTTCTCGTTTTGCTGATCGGAATTGTAACCCTTTAGCCTGAGAAGAAAAGGTATTCCCTTCGTATTCCCAGATCACATCAGTCTTCGGAAAATATAAGATTCTCTTTGGATCGGACGGTTCTCCTTCCGATATTTTAGAAATCCCGGAAGAAACCGCGGCTCGTAAGGTGAGTTTAGGAAAATGGACGTTCTTGGGAAGTGATCTCACAAATTCTTCCTTTGTCTCCCAGAGGTTCACTTCCGCTTTCCAACTTTTTTCACTGGAAGAAGGGTTCTTAAGAATGAAATAATGTAGAACACCTGGCTGCTGGACGAACGCTTCAGAAGTCGCCGGAATTTTTGTCAAATTCCAGTAGACCTTGGTAGCTGGCTGGTTCTGGACCAAAGTTTCCCGGCCACCTAGCCAAGTTGGCAGTTCAGGTAAAAGACTACAATCTAAGGTCCAAATCAGAAAAAACAGGATTTGTATTATGCCGATAAATAAGGGAAGGAATTTCAAAATAAAGAGATCTCCAGTTGCAGCCTTCTATCGGAAAAACTCCAGTTTTTCGTCACATGCATCAAGGAAAATACGGGAAAATTTCTTTTCACAGGATGATTCTCTCGTAAGAACGTTAAGGCACTCTATTATATGATGAGTTTTCCACGAAAACGCTCGATATAGAGTTTCGAAGTTTGTAAAATGTTGACACTAAAACTGTCCTAAAATCCTTTGGCTATAAAAGTCCTATGAAAGATTCTAATAAATCCGGCAAAGATCGGGAAAATTTCCCCAAAAGACCATTTGAGGACCAGGTAAACGACGACCAAAAAAAGTATTCCCGGTATGTTTGCGATTCCAGAGCAATTCCTCACGAAATTGACGGATTAAAACCTGTGCAAAGACGGATTCTCTGGGCGATGTGGAACTCCGACGCTCGGAACCGGTATACAAAAACTGTGAAAGTTGCCGGTCTCGCCATGGGATACCATCCGCACGGGGACCGTTCCATCCAAGACGCTCTCTCTCAAATGGCGCAAGATTTTACCTTCGCGAATAATTTTCCTTTAGTTGCGGGTGAAGGAACTTTCGGAGACGTTTTGGATCCGAGCGCGATCGCCTCTCCACGATACACTGAAGTCAAACTTTCCGATTTTGTAAAGGACCTTGGATTCTTTGAAAGCCTTCCGGATATTGATTACGTAAAAAACTACGACGAAACAGAAGATGAACCGATTCACTTCGTCGGTAAGGTTCCGGTGGTATTACTTAACAATATCCAGGGAATCGCGACCGGATTTAGATGCTTTATCCCGGGACACAAATTATCCCACGTCATCAATTCTCAGGTGAACTATCTCAAAACCAAAAAGCCCTTACCTCTGAAGCCTTGGTATAAAAACTACAAAGGCGAAGTAAAAATGGCGAAGACCGAAGCAGGGAACATCACTATGACCACTACTTTCGGCTTCACTTGGGAAGGAGATACTCTTTATCTCTCTTATTCTCCGATGAACTGGAATCGCGAGAAGGTAATCAATCTTTTAGATGATATTTTAGAAAGAAAGGATACTTGGTTAAAAGATTACGTAGACTATTCTAGCGAAACATTCCGAGTAGAATTGATCTATAAAAAGGGAGACAAACCTTCAACAAAAGATATTTTCCAAGTATTTTCCAAAGAGGATACTCAAACTCTCGCGAACAACGTCATCACATATGACGGTCGCCTAAAGAATTTTAACCCGGAAGAAATTATCAAAAGATTCTGCGATTTCAGAAAGACCCACTTGATCCGCAGGTTCAAGCGACTCGCAGGCTTAGAAGAAGAGAAGATCGAAAGAAACTCTGAACTCATTCGCTTTATTAAAGAAAAGTGGAATGAAAAAGTAATCGGAATCAAGTCCAAGAAGGACTTCGAGGATAAACTTCAAAAAGCTAAATTCAAATATTTCGAATGGTTGGCATCGATTCCAGTATACCGAATGACGATCGACGAAGTCAGAAAATGCGAAGAAGCGATCGTAGAAGCAAAAACAGCACTGAATCGTTACAATAGCTTGGTCAAAGAAGATAAAAAGCTTACCGAATTTATGATCGGAGAATTGACCGAACTCAAGGATAAATGGGACAAGGAATGAGCACCGGCAAAGCAAAAACGGATAAAAAAACCGGACAGGAAAGAAACTTTAAGAAACTCTCAAACGTAGAACACGTACGTATGAGAACCGGAATGTGGTTAGGCCAGAATTCGGCTTCCACTTTCGAGCAGCATTTTTTCCGAAAAAATTCCCAAGGTAATTATGAAATCGTTCACGAAGAACTAGAAGATGTTCCTGCAAAATTGAAATGCTTGGACGAAGCTTGCATGAACGCTGTGGACGAATACCGTAAGAACCTAAAAGACAAGTCCATCCCCGAAAAGGACAAAATGTCCAAGTTGATCATTCAACTTTCTTCGGATCGAAAAACTGTGACTGTCACCGACAATGGGCGAGGAATTCCCGCAGCAAACGCGGAAGGCGTTTACCTTCACTTAATGTACGGAGAAAATTTCGACGATCAAGTAAAGCAGGATCACGTCGCCGGACAAAACGGAGTCGGGATTTCCTTGGTTCGGATGGTTTCCTCGTACTTCAAAGTGAAAACGGTGAATAACGGAGTTTCTTTTAAGAAGCTTTTCACACTACACGAAGACGCTAAAAAACAAATCCGTTCTTACAAGTTATCCAAAGAAGATACAGAGAAAGTTTTTTTGTATTTTGACGAACACGGAAAATTCGATGATTGCACGCTTCTCACAAAAGACCAAATAGAAAAGCTTGTTCCGATTTGTAAAAAAACGAACATGTTCGAATCCGTCGAAAAAACAGACAAGGACGACCACGGAACCTCCGTAGAATTCGAGTTAAATCCAAAATACTTTAATAATCTGGATATCTCGTTTAACGTCGATTTGATGAAGCAATACTTGCAGGATATCGCGATGACGAATCCTGGATTAGAAGTTCAGTTTGTACTTAAAGGAAAGAAGGAAAAGTACAAATTCAAGAAAGGTCTAGACGAGATTTTCTCTCATTCTGAGCTGGTCTATTACAAAATGGATTATCAGGCCCCAAATACTGGAACTCAACTCCATCTAGAGTCATACTTGGTAATCGGACAAAATAAAAATCTCGCTTGGGTAAATTCCATTTTTGCCCCTCAAGGCGGTTCTGCGATCGAGTACTTAGAAAACAGAATCTGCGATGAGGTTCGTAAAAAGAGCCAGATTGTTTCATTAGAAAAGAAACTCAAAACGAACTGTACTCGCAATGACGTTCGAAACTGTTTCCATATGTATGTGAACATGAGACTTTTGAATCCTAGATTCAAGTCCCAAGATAAATCATACTTAATTAACGATCTAAACGAAGATATTCGAAATGCTGTAGATAAGCATTTGGATAAGTTTATTAAGAAAACCGGATTGATCGAAGAAGTAAAACTTCAGATGGAAAAGAGAACTCAGCTCAAGGCTTTTGAAGACGCTCAAAGAGGGTTAAAGAAAGCAAGTAAGATGAATATTCCGAAGTTAATGCCTCCGACAGGCAAGCCGGGCGACTCAGGGAGAGTTCTATTTATTGCAGAAGGTGACTCTGCCATTGCTGGCCTTCGCCCAGCACGAAATCCAAAGTTACACGGACTCTTCCCTCTTCGCGGAAAGCCGATGAACTGTAAGGGAGTCTCTCTGGCAAAAGCGATCGCTAACGAAGAGCTGAAAAATATAGTCGCCATCTTAGGTTTGCCGCTCGATGAAAAAGTAAAATCGATCGACCAGCTGAATTATGAAAAAGTCAGCATTATTACTGACGCTGACTTTGACGGCTATGCAATCCGATCTTTGATGCTTTCATTTTTTTATGAATACTGGCCTGAGTTATTCGAGATCGGTCTGATTCATATTTCGAATGCGCCGCTCTATGAAGTCGATATTAAGATGCCGGAAAGCAAAAAGACCGAGACAATCTTCTGCATCGATGACAAAGATTATGAAGATCTAATGAAGAAAATTCAGAAATCGGGCGGTCAAGTGCTTCGGAAAAAACGAAACAAAGGTCTTGGAGAAACCGGAAAGGAAGCCATGAAGTTTGCGGTCGAAGAATGTATGACCAAGATCGTCATCGGAAGTAAAAAGGAAGCTTCCAAAGTGCAGAATCTTTGGTTTCACAAGGATTTCGCGGAGCAGCGTAGGGATGCAATTTCCGAGTACGCAATGTCGGTTATACAGGATTAACGAGTTGCCATGAGCTTGAATATTGTTCGATTTCGTTTTCCTAAAAATCGGTCGAACGATATTTACTGGGGAGTGCAATCTTCAGAATTTGCACTTCCCTTAAAGGAAAAATTTTCCGAACTTTCTGATTTCTTAAAGAACGGCAAAGAATCTGCAAGAATCGTTTTAAACGACAAGTCCTCCGAGAAAATTCCGCTTTCGGAAATCGAATTTCTTTCACCTGTGACCGCTCCCTGCCAAATATTTTGCCAGGGACAGAATTACTCCGAGCACGCAAGAGAGAGCGGAACTGATCCAAGAGATAGATCATTCAATCTGTTTTTCCAAAAAGCAACTTCTTCGCTTCATTCTCCTGTCGGTGAAATTCGGAGACCGAAGGGTGTTAAACTTTTAGACTATGAAATCGAATTAGGCTTGGTCCTCGGGACTTCCATCACGGAACCCGTATCCGTAACCTGGGACAACCTTCATCAGTACATTTCCGGAATCGTGATTGGAAATGACGTTTCTGCGAGGGATGTCCAAATTCCACAAGGACAATGGTTCAAAGGAAAGAGTTACAGAACCTTTTGTCCAGTCGGACCTTATTTAACTCTATTAGAAAAAGATGAAATTCAATCGATTCCGAAACTTAGACTAATACTGTCCGTAAACGGAAAGGTCCGCCAAGATAGTGTAGCAAGTAAGATGATTTATCAACCGCCTGAGACTCTTTCTGAACTTTCTCAAATTACGGATCTGTTCCCCGGGGATCTAATTTTGACCGGAACTCCTAGTGGAGTTGCAATGAAGGCGCCTTCTCCTACGCTTCAACGAATTGCGCGGGTGTTTTTGAAAGAACCTAAACTGATGGAGATCTTTGTTAAAAAGCAGCTTAAGATTTCTGACTTTCTAAAAGATGGAGATGTGATGGAAGGCAGGATTTTTGATCCCGCAGGGAACCTCGATTTGGGGTCTCAGAAGCTAGTGATAAGTTCCTAGGCAAACACGATTTACTCCCGGTTCTCGTGCAGGAGGTCCTGCAGGCTTATGACAGGTAAATTTGAGATCTCACTCCTTTCGATTATTGATCCAGCACCAGTCTGTTCAAAAAAGCAAGAACCGGGTTGTTCCGATTCCAAAGCACGGTTAAAATCTCCTAAGCAAAACGGGAAAAGAAAATCAAATGGAAAACGCAACGACTGTAACTAAAGAAACAGCAAATTCTAACGAACAAAATGAATCACGGAAGAATGTTCTACTTGTGCACGGAATGTGGTGCACTAAATCGCATATGAGTCGAGTGCAAACCTGCCTTGAGAATTTAGGGTACAATTGCCATACGGCAAATCTTCCATTTCATGAAAAAGGAGAGCACTCTCAACTTTCCAATCTTGGCATATCGGATTATGTAGATTTTTTGGAAAGTGAGTTAGATCGACTCCAATGGAAATCTCCTATTTTATTGGGCCATTCTTTAGGTGGATTGCTTGTGCAACTATTGGCGACTAGAATAAATCCGTCCGCACTGATCATGTTAACACCGGTTCCACCCCTTGGAATTTCCGGATTTTCCTGGAAAGGAACATTCACTGTGATCGATATTCTAAGTACTCCTTTCTTTTGGAGGAAGACCAACATTTTAGGGCCTAAAAAGTTTGCGTATGGAATTTACAACTGTCTTCCAAAAGAAGAGCAGGAATTACTATATAAAACATTCGTAAAGGAATCCGGAAAAGTTGCTTTTCAAACTTTTCTACCTTTCCTTGATATGAGGCTGACCACAAGAGTGCAGCATCGAAAAATCAAATGTCCGGTTTTTATTGCGTCGGCAAGCCACGATAAAGTAACACCGCCGAAGATCGGGAAGAAACTTTCAAAAAAATTCAAAGTAGCAGAATACAAACTATATCAGCAATGTTCCCATTGGATGATTACAGAACCGAAAATAGAATCTGTTTTGACTGACGCAGATGCATGGCTTAAACAAACCGGTGCATTAACCTCCAAAGAAGCGCAGCAAGCTAAGTAAAATCGATTCTAGGAAGAAGAAAAAATGAACCTGAAAAAAGCATCCGAAGATTACGAGAGAATAGAATCCGCTTTGCTGTTTCTGCATAGAAATTTCAGAAAACAGCCAAGTTTAAAGGAAGTCGCCGATTCTCTTGGATTAAGCGAATTTCATTTCCAGAGACTTTTCAGCGAATGGGTCGGCATAAGTCCAAAACGATTCTTACAATTTCTAACAAAGGAATATACGATTCAACTTTTGAATGAATCGAAAAATCTATTAGATACGACATACGAGGTCGGCCTAAGCAGTCCAGGTAGATTACACGATCTTTTTGTTTCATGCGAAGCAATGAGTCCAGGAGAATTCAAGAGTAAAGGACTCGGTTTAGAAATTCGGTATGGAATTCACCCTACTCCATTCGGAAAATGTATTATAGGAATTACGGAAAGGGGAATTTGCAATTTAAACTTTATCGAGAATTCTGACGAGCAAGCAATTCGATCCTTGCAACAGGAATGGGAAAACGCAAATTTAAAAAAAGATCCGAAAGGCACCGAATCTCTAATCGAGAAAATATTTCTAAATCAGGTGAGTTCGAACGATTCGAACAAAGAGAGTTCTCCGTTAAAGCTTTTATTAAGAGGAACTAACTTTCAAATTAAAGTCTGGGAAGCCTTATTAAAAATACCGCAAGGCAAACTGATCTCATACGAGAGCTTGGCAAAAATTGTAGGAAGCGAAAATGCAGTTCGTGCTGTGGGAAGCGCGGTTGCAAAAAATCCGGTCGCTTATTTGATTCCTTGTCACCGCGTCATTCGAAAGATGGGCGTAATTCATGAATATAGATGGGGTGCGGAAAGGAAAAAAGCTATTCTGGGTTGGGAAGCGGCAATACGAGAAAAAGAAGAAGTAATCGCATAACAAATTCAAACGGAAGCGAAAACATCGATTAGTGACTTACAAAAAATTCACTGCTTTGATCGCTGAGCTCAATGCCGCCTCAACTGTGCCAGTCACTTCTGCTGTGTGTTCACCTGCAAAAAAGATTCGATCAAATGGCTTTCTTAGTAGCACTTCTGATCCGAAACTGCCTGGCGGAAATGTCGCAATTCCAGGTGGAACGTAAGCTTGCTTGCCGAAATCAGGAAAGTACATTCTCTGCACTTGCAAATCCTTATTCAATCCAAGTCTACCTAAAGTTAATCGAATATAGTCTACCTTCTGCTCTTGGCTCGCTGATTCGAAAACTTGGTAGCGATCACCGCTTGCAATCACACCGAGTATCTTCTCGGAAGAGCCAGGCTTTGTGCCTGCATCATACATGAATTGCGCCGCTAAATCGGAATGAACAGAGAATGGAGAAGTATCCCAAGGAGACTCTTTCAAAACCAAAAAAATTTTATAGATTTGAGAATAACGAACCCTAAGAATCGACAAAAGCTTTTCTTTATCAAGATCCGGGTTCCATTTAACAGAGGAAAGTTGATTTGTTGGCAGAGTGCAAACACAGGAATTTCCCGTAAACCTTCTCCCTCCAACAGTCAATACTGAAACTCCACTGTCGTCCTGTTCGACGGAAGCGACTGGCTCAGAGAGAACGAATTCAGTATTCTCCATGTTTTTCACAAGCGCACGGACTATACTCTCCATTCCTCCTTCAACCCTAACGTTTCGAATCGGAAATTTTTGTAAGTCGCTCAAAACTTTGTACGCGGATAAAAATCGAACGGAATCCCCATAATGTAAAGATAATTTATGATTTAATAATGCAAGATCGTCAGAACTCATCCCCTGATAAAACAGATAATTATAAAAACTAATTTTATCCAGACCTTGTTGCTGAGAAGGATTCATTTTTGAGTTTAATGAAACTAATTTGTTCAATAACTCTTTGGATTGTTCCGAAATTTCCCAAGTCCCCGCTTTCCGATATGTCCCCAAAAAAAGATCCGACTTTAAAGGTGCGTCCTGGTAACGAAGACCTAATTCTCTAACCACACTTCTCGTTGTTTTATCCTCTGAAGAAACCCATTCAGCTCCAAGGTCTAATGTCTGACCGGAAGGATCTAGAATGGTTCGAACTCTGCCGCCTAATCGCTCGGTTGCTTCAATGACAGTCACTTTGCTTCCGGTTTTTCCTAAAAGATAAGCCGCATACAAACCGGCCAATCCTGCACCGAGCACTATCACTCTTTTGGAATCGCCTCCTGACCCTTGTGCTTTCAGTGCATTCTTTCCGAATCCGAGTAAGACACTTGCAGTGATCGCACTTTTTTTAAGAAAGTCGGAACGCGAAAATTTCATCACTGTTGTCTCCTCTGATAATGAATAGAAACGCAAGAATGCGTTAGATAATTCGAGATATCGCTACATTTTAATTTCGGTCAGAAGGCAAAGATTCCATCTGATTTTTTTCTTGCCAGCGTAGGCTTAGGTCAATGCAGTGGAATTACGCTTTCAGGGAGGAAGTCGGGTGAAAATCCCGCGCTGACCCGCAACTGTAAAGTTTTACTTTTTTGAGTAAAACAAGCCAGATCTTCCCCGTGATAAGAATACCTCGAGGTAGGGTATTATCACAGTTCTCGTTTGTAGCACGTCCTGTGTACTTGCGAAGGGGCCCCCCAAAGCAAAAAATCGGAAGGCTTATTCCCGCGAAGCATCTCCATCTTGGCTAAAGAAAAATCTACTTTCCAGGAATAGAGAACTTTATAGGAACTCGAAAACCATTTAATGAACGTTAGTTGGTATTGCGATTTTGCCTCTTCGATCCAAATACAACTCGGAGAATAAAAATGGAAACTAAGACTATACTAAAATCTGTGATCGCAGCAAGTTTGCTTTTCTTACTCACTGCGTGCTTCGAAACCAAGAAAGAAGAAGATAAAACTTCCAACAACCTTTTGGTTTTAATGAATACAATTCCGGAAGTTTCAGGTCAGTGGAATTACTTTAACGGAAAACCTGATTACGCAGGGCAGACATCTCCGTATACTATTGATGCAGGAAATATCAGCCAAGGCACATATGTAGTTGATGCTACACAATTCACTTCCACGTATAAGACATTTGGCGCGACCGTAACTAATATTAGAATGTTAGATAATTCTAAAAATGTTGCTTTTGTTCAAAACCCCGCAGATGCGCAATACGGACCGAGCAAGTTCATGCACTACATATGGACTCACGATGGAAATTTCTTTTATATTTGTCCGGATCTAAGCGGCTATAAAAATACTTTAGAAGAGGCGATAACTTCCTTTAACAATTTGACGACTACTCAAGTAGATCCATCGAACTTAAATGGTGGTTGTTTCGGGACTGTCTGGAGCAGACTGGAGCAGTAAGATTACTATTTAGTTAAGGGGTCATCTCTCCCCTTTTGCGACTCAGAATGGGGAGAGGATTTTTATGAAAAAAATCTTTGCGCATATTTTTATACTACCGTTGGCATCATGGATTTTTTTGTCGTCCTGTGATTCTAATGTAGGACCGGGAAATCAGGTAGAGAATGCAATAGCAATCGCGCAAATATTGCAGAACAGTCCAGGAACGCAAGAATGCAGACTAAATTCTCTAGACAATTCTTCTGGTTTTTTTGCTGCAAATCTGGTAGTTTCCGCCCCATCCCAAACTGGATACGGATTTACAGATTCTTACTGTGCAAGGAACGGAGTAAGGGGTAGAGGGAAATTTAACGGATCCCTGGACGTGTTTACTCTCGGAGCTAGCGGCCCGGGGGCTTCTATTATACTCAGCTGGTCTGGCAAAAAAGTTCTAAACGCAGCCGGAATCGACTTTATCGTTTATGAAAATCCATTTTTCATCGGCGGCTCTGTTTCTAATACATATGATAACGTATTTGGCGAACCAGTTGTCGTAGAGGTCGGAAATGATTTATCAAAGTGGTGCGGTTGGAATCCTACCTATTCGCTTGGCACCTTTTCAGGAAATCCGGTTGACTGGCCGAGATTTGCCGGATTAACTCCTGTCGCGTATAACCAAGATACGAACCCGATGAACTTAACGGATTTGTTTAATACGGACGTAGTAAACGGAGGCGGTGGGGGAGATGGTTTTGATTTATCTGACGCGAATTTCGGGAATTCCGGAACAAATTGCTCGACAGCAGAAAGGGACGATATCCAGAATAATGGATTCCTTTATATTCGCCTAACTACTGCTAAAGTATCAATAGGATCTTTACCAATAGATGCAGCACATACAAATCCGGATATAGATGGTGTAATTGCAAAATCGATTAGCCCATAGAATGTATTTTTTCCAATCAGGAGGCATCCAGTGAATCGAATTGAAAGAGCATTCAAAAATTTAGGAACAACACTTTCTTTAAGAAATTGGGAACCTTTACATTGGATCGGAACCTTGGGCTCTTGCGCTGCCAGATTTTTACCTCATCCACCTAACTTTACTCCTGTAGGTGCTATGAGCATCTATGCGGGTGCACGAATTAAAGGATGGAATGCATATCTAGTTCCTATCCTTACTATGCTGATCTCTGATAGAGTTTTAGCATGGATCCATGGCTTTGATTGGTTTCATAATACTCTTCCTGTAGTTTATGCTTCTTTACTTTTGAATGTATTCTTAGGAAAAACTTATTTATCCGACAACTCTTCAAAGCTAAGAGTAGTATCTGTAAGTTTCGTAGGAAGTATACAGTTCTTTCTAACCACAAACTTTGCTGTCTGGGCGTTAAGCTCCATGTATCCGTACACGAGTGAAGGACTCATTACTTGTTATGTGGCTGCTATTCCATTCTTTCAGTGGACACTTGTGGGAGATTTAGTGTATGCTTCGATTCTATTCGGAATCTTCGATACGCTTGAGATTCGCCTAGCGAGATATTATTCTCAGCCAGTTTCTTGGTTCTAAAAATTATTCCTTAACTGTTAGGGTTTCTGAATTTTTACCGATACAAAATAGAAGGCTATTTTGTATGTCTTTTTCGTTGAAGCAGAAAATCTCTCGGGAACTAAAGGGATTTCTTTTGGGAGTTCTGTTCTGTTCGCTGTCCGGAGTCGGAGCTGAGACTCCGGTAAGAGGTACAACAGGAAAGCTATTTATCCTAGACGGAAGCGGCTCAATGAACGATTACATTGGTGCCTTCCAGAAAGTACACCTAGCCAAAAAGTATATAGCAAAGCTAATCGATCAATATTCCGAAGATTCTGAGATCGGGTTAATCGCATATGGAAATAGAATTCCGGGCTGCGGATCTTCCAGATTGTATTTCCCCTTGGAAAAATTTAAACGGACGGAATTTAAGAATAAGTTATATTCGATTACACCAGCAGGAGCTACGCCATTAGCCGAATCCATTCGAATCGCAGGCGATTACATGAAGAAGAAGTCGACGGAAACTGATCTAATACTAGTAACCGACGGCGTCGAAAGTTGCTATGGAGATCCGGAGAAGGAACTTCAAAGATTGAAACAACAGGGAGTCCGTTTTAAAATGCATATTCTTGGACTCGGATTAAAACCGGAAGAAAAAAGAATCATGCAGAAAATTGCGGAATCGGCGGATGGGAGTTACTACAACATAGATAGTGATTCCGATTTCGCAAATGCTATTACAGAATTATCCAGGAATAGAAATGACCAATCGGTTTTAAGAAACGAAGTAGAAAGTACCCAAAAACATAGTCTTCCTGGAAAAATACAGATAGTAGATATTCAGAAGGGTACAGAAAGAGATTCCTACACTATATTCTACACATTCGAAAATCCAGGCACAAAGAATCATTGTGTTGTGCTAAACGGAATTTCAACCGGAACTACGAATCCAAGAATGAATGCCCCGAGTCCTAGTCGATCTAAGGACCTAGATAGACTTTTGGGTCTGGATCTCCAATGCTTCGAAGCAGAAAATGGCAAAGGAGAATTTACACTTAAAAATGCAGGACCAATATCTCATAAGATAGAATTAGAATTATGGAATATGGACGAGATACCAGCCGCTGTTGCAAGAGATGATAAAATTCTTGCTGATCAAGGCAAGTAGAGGTTTTGATCCTTCGGATATAAAACTCTATATTCTACTCGAATTTCTTTTTTGTCTGAGGGCGGTATCTCCATATTCCATTCATAAATTCCAGAGTTTTGTCGGTATTCTCGAAAACCGGGAGTTGTCTTTTCCGAATCCATCTCTACTTTCACACTAGCTAACTCGGAAATTGGAATTTGGTCTCGAATCAGAACTTTCTTACTTTCCTTTCCAAAATTTTCTATTGATAGATAGATCCTTTTTTCCAGGACCTTTTGGGTCGAAATAATTCCCTCTTTTGTATTGTTAGTCTCGGTGCGATACGAAAGCCTCAAGCTTCCTTCAGTTCCAAGAGAAAGGTTTACTGAATCTTTCGGACTTGTGTACGGGATTCTAGTAGTTCCTACCATTCCGGAGGGGCGGAATAATGATACCGACCCTGGTAAAAGCGGAAACTCTCCAGGATTCATAAAAGTTGCTTCTAATAAAGGAAAAGGTTTATAACGCGGAGAGGCTATCGTTCGGATATTAAGTTGAATCGGAAAAGAAAGCATTTCAAATTTCCTAGATTCTTTTTGGGATGGAAGAGTGACCAATTTGGGCATTCTGTATAAAAAGCCACTCCCTCTTTCTGAAGCTCCAGAACTTTCATCAGGTCTTACTTTTTCTTCTGATTCCTTTCCTGTTTGTATAGCTCCTACACTTTGGGCTTGATTTTCCAGTATTTCGGTCTTATTTCGAACCTCTTCATCGTATAGTTTTAGAGGAGTTAGTCTATTTCTCCTTTGAGATAGATCCGGACGAGTTGTAGATAGCAAGATAGTCACGTCATTCCAATCTTCACCGGTTTCTTGGGTAATTTCGGCTATATATTCGAACTGGGCTTTCTCAAAATTCTGGTTTGTACTAAGCGTATAGGATGGTTTCCAAATTGCATTCGGTACTAAATAGCTGATTCTAAGTTCTGCAACCTTGGAGTCCTTGGAAGTGTTGATCACCTGGATCCAAGTAATTCGTTTGCTTTTTTCTGCCTGGGAGAGGAGAACCCTCAACTGCTTCTGAGCTTCTTCCAATTCCGCCTGAATTTTCAGCCTTGCAGTTTCAATTTTTTCCCAAGAAGCTAAGAGACTAACATTCTCCTCCCTGTTTCTGCGAAGGTAGGTTGCCCAGATTTTTCCATCCGGTTCCACACGGCCATAAAGCAGATTCCTGCCTACAGTTTCTGACACTTTCCGCCGGAATTCGGCTAAAACTTCCTTTTCACTTTTTAGATCGTTCTCTTTTGCCTGTAGGACCTCTAACTCCTTCTCGAGAGAATGAACCCTCCTTTGCAGTTTCGCAACTTCAGGATTCGAAGACGCAGTGCCTTCTTCCTTCCAGGTTCGAGTGCCCGAGACCTCAGTATTTACAGTATTGGTTCCTGCAGTGAGAGATTCCTCCAAGAGAGAAACAGGAAGATTAGATATCTCCACCTTATTTATCCCCGGCTCCAGCTCGATCTTACCCACACGCAATACTTGAGCTGTGCCCTGATGAACTGTTACTTCCTTTATTCCAAGTTTTTCTTCCTTCGCAAGTAAGCTTGAAGCTCCGAGAGAAATCATACCGAAAGCAAGTAAGAATCGTAAGGAAACAGAAAGCTGTAAATTTGATTGCATAGTGTTCTTCTCCTTAGTAGGAACCACTTCCATTTGATTGATGCAAAATATTTTCTGCAGGATAAGAGACTACATATTCAAACTGAATTTTCTTAGTTGCTCCTGAGTCGATTTGGAACTCGTACGTCAATATTCCATCCTCAGTTCGTTCCGGCTGATCCGTTCCTGAGATCCATTTTATCGAAACACTGTCATCCACTGTGTAAGGAATTCTATCAATCAGTCGAACATTGACCATTCTGCGTTTATTGTTTTTTAAAGTAATCTGTACCTTATAACGAATTGTTTTTCGGCTCGAAATTAGACCTGATTTATCCTCAAATTTCTCTTCTCTTCTTTGGACCTTGATATCATGATCGGGACCAAGCTCCATTCGGATTTTCTCTCCGGGTTTAAGCGTAGAAACTGAAGTAGTTCCTAGCAAATTTTCGCCGGAATAAATTTCTAAAGGACCGGACAATAATGGCTCCCTCTCAAGATTTTTAGAAACCACAGTCAGATAAGCTTCTTGTTTTGTGAGCGGAGAGGACTCGTATCCGGGTTCTACCGGAACCGTCCGCTTTCTGAGAAAGACACGATTTAAAGTTTTGTCCGAAGGAATTTTCTCTCTCGATTGCGCAATATATCGAAAATCAAATCCCTCAGCAGAAGAACCTGGGGAAACCAAGTTTCCAATATATTTACGATCCGAATTTAGTTGCGATGACCGATTCAGTAACGCCTGAGTTTCTGATTCGATTTCCTTTAATTCAAGTCTGGAACTTTCTCTCAAGCCAGAAAGGCGCCTTAAAGCCTCTTTTCCATACCGAATAGATTGGTCAAACTGACCAGTATCAAAACTGGATTTCTGTCGGGCTAAATCACCTTTTAGTTCATCCAGATTTTCTTCCACACGAAGAGAATTCGCTCTATCTTTATAATTGTTTTCAATCAGAGTTCTAGATTGTAGCAAAGGATTTTCGTTTGCTTCTGCCTCTTCTTCTGATTTAGAAACCTTATCTTTCTTTTTTGCCTCTTGCTTTCTTTGAACACGGTTTTTTGTAGTAGCTCCGCCGGATGGAGCAGGTTTAGCGGCCTCCGCGGCCGGATAATACCCTTCTCCATCGGAAACCTTATCCTGATAACCGTAACCCTGTTCCTGAACTACTACTCTTGAGCTAATTCTCCATTCCTTGTAATCTGGCAGATCGATATCTAAATTAGGATTTGCAGTCGAAAATTCTAATCTGATCCCATTCCAATCTTCTCCAGTTTCATTCTTTACTAAAGCGTACCAGCCAAGCTCAGCCTCATTACCGTCAGGCTTAAGATCTAGAGTATACCTCGGATACCAGTTCGCACCACGAATTAAATATCGAAACTCAATCGGCAAGTTCCCGCGAGCGTCTGACTCGATATCTGCCCGGAGTTCTTTTCTTCTGAGCAAATCACCTTGTGCCAAATGATCCAATTTTGCTGAAACAATATAAAATTCTTCCCTTACGCGATCCAGATCTTCTAGTTTAGATAATCGAATTTTAGTATTTTCTTCTACTAGATCGGAGTAAGTTTTCCGAAATCCTGAAATGGAATCCAAATCAAGCTTCTCGGTAATCGAGTCTTCTTCTCGAAAAGTTGGCTTGATTGATTTAAGGCTTTGCTCTAAATCTAGGAGATCCTGCACCTCGCGGCTTTTCGTCGCAATTGTCAGTAATAGCTTTTCCCTCCTCCCTTCGAGTTCCTTTGTCTCCGCAGATTTGTATTTTCTAGAAACTTTTTCTATTACTCTTATGCCTTTAATACGAATTTTTCTGCTCGAATCTGGGATCGAAATTGTGACGCTTCGATCAACGATATCAAATGGAACTTCACCTAGTAGGACCTCTACATTTCCCGGAATAAATTCTGCCTTTGTTTGTTTCGTTATATAGGCAAAGTCAGAATAAAGTAAAACGGATTCAATTTTAGCTGGAGATCCTACCAAAGTACCCCCAGCAGAGGTCTCTTTTTCCGTAAGTGCGACGGGAGCATCCCTAACTACATCTTGCGAAAAGACAGAGTATGAGATCAGAAATACAAATAAAAAACGAGATGCTGTTGCTTGAAATGCTTTCATGAGCGAATCAATTGAATCATCAAATTTTTTATTTCGTCAATTTCTTTTCAAACGATCTGTACTCGATCAAAACCAGCTAACGAGAATTTGCTGGAAGTTACGGCACCCTAACATAATATTAAAAGTACAAAGCAAAACATCACGAACCAGGATCATCAGGGGCGCCATGTACAATGTTTTTATTCGGTTTAGATTTTTCAATTCGGCTCACTATGTAATATCGATTGCCGATTAGTTGCAAAATAATACGAACTGAACTTTGGGTAGAACTCTTGATTTCTGTTTCCCGCTTACCTCCTACACTATCCATTTCGAGTAAGTAAGAAAAAAGAAAGCAACGAGAAACTCCATGATATACTGCAAGAATGCCAAGCCTTGTCCAAGCAACACAAGTAACCCTAACATTGATTCGAATGAAGGGGCTCGATTGACGAAAGTCTTCGGCTATCTTTTTCTTACTAGTTATATCTCTTTGATATTTCGTGTAGACACTGCGACCATTGATTCTAGGCATTTTCTGTAGAATATTTTCATATTTTTCTAGCAAATTTCCGAATTCCCTCTGCAGTGCTCTGCCTGATCCGGAGAATTTTCTAAAATAACGCTTGGGTAGGATAAGCGTACAAACTCTTGATTGAAAAGTTGTTACTTCAAAAAAATTGCGATGAAGAGGACTTACATTAACGCTTTTGTTCATGTAAAGTCCGGTTCTGCCGGCGAGTAATTTGCTTATTTTATTTTGAAACTTTTTGTAGTATTATGAATTCAAAAATTGTCCATCGATTCACTGCACCTATCAGCAAAATTCATTTACGAAAAGACATTTTGTTCTATCTTATTCTGATTAAAAGAGTAGGGATAGAATTGCAGGAATATTATTAAGTTACAAATTACCAGTCGTCCTTCTACCCTCGGAGTCGAAATCATTTCAAATAAAGCTCCAAGGGCAAAAAGAGGTAATTAAATCTATACTGTCTTTGCAGCGTATCCCTTAATGCTAAAAAACCGTTTTTGAGTAATCAAAAAGGTTCCAAGAACCGCAAAGGAAGTGACCGCGACTACTTTCATTAAAAACGGGAGCATCAAAATACTCTCCGTAGACAGATAATGTTGGAGTTTCGCCACCTTCGTAAAATCGAAAGCGTATACGTTGGTCAATACAGCAATGGATGCAAGGCGAACCAGTTCTGAAATCATCCCCGCAGTTTTTAGCTCAAAGATTGCTCCAATTGTCCATAATGTCCATAGAATATAGAATCCCAACACTATCATCTCAAGCATCGGCAGGTCTTTCTTAAATTCTATATAGACCATGGAAGCCCCTAAACCGAATAAGAATTGCAAGAATGTATAAACGCTCAGAGTTTTCGGAATAGTTGTATCAAACTTCCGATATTTTTCGCGATCTATCTCTGGAGGTACTACAGATTCTCCAATGTCTTTCGGCTTCCAACCGGGAGGCTTAATCCAAACAGCAAGTTTATCCTTCCAAGATTTGGTTTTTCTTGAAAGCTGAAAGAGTTCTTGAAAGTAATGAATCTGCGACCAAATCGGGCTCCAAGTTTGCATTGGCTTTACTACGCCGTAAATAGGCTCTTCATCCTCTTCCTTGAAGCTGCCAAAGATTCGATCCCAAATAATGAAGGTTCCGGCATAGTTTTTATCAATATATTTCGGGTCCCTGCCGTGATGAACTCTATGATGGGAAGGAGTATTCCAAATATATTCTAATATGCTAAGCTTCGGAATTCCTCTCGTATGAATCCAGAATTGATATGCAAAATTTACCTGAATACAAAGCAGGAACATGTAAGGAGGAAAACCTAGAACTGCCAGGGGTAAGTAGAATGGTAAAGAAAAGGAATTCTGAAAGATCCCTTGCCTCAGCGCGACTGTGAAATTATAATCTTCACTTTGATGATGAGCTACATGTGAAGCCCAGAACAAGTTCACTTCATGCGCAATTCTATGGTACCAATAGTAAAAAAAATCTGCGAGTATATAGCAGAGCGCCCACGCAATCCAAGATTCTCCACTAATCGTGATTAGGCTAAACCGCTGATAGACAGAGGCATAAATTGCAGTTAACCCGAGCGCAATGAAAACAGTGAACACCTGCATGTAAATGCCAGCACTTAGGCTATTTACAGAATCTTTATATCTATAAAATGGTTTCTTTCCTAAGAAAGCCCAAAGCATTTCTACAACCACAAGGATGAAAAATGCCGGGGTAATTAATTCAATTATATTCTTTTCCATATTCCCTTCTACTTTCTCTGAGTAACCGCTGTAGCAATCGGTCGGTCAAGAAAAAGATGTGAAACAGGAAAGATTAAAATATTCTTATAACAAACTATATATAAACAGTGTTAGAAAAAGAAACTAACAGAGAATGCTATAGACCAAATATATCCGCCATAGTTATAGTTGGGGTTCCTACTAGTTGGAATGTATTTGTTTACTTCCACACTTCTTAGTTGTTGGTTCGTAATTGCTATATCAAAGATAACAGGGTTTCTCAGTCGATCTTTTAGGAACTTGAAATTTCTTCCGTTAAAAATGTAAGAAGCTCCTACAGAATAGATATTGCGATCATTATCCATCCAGTTATTCTCTCCAGGCATATGTGGCACAGGAGAAGGACGTCGTCCAATACCGCCACGAACTTTTACCATAGGTAAGATAGCGAACTCTGTTCCGAATTTTACATTCGTAGTATCGTGCAAATATAGTGGCTCAGAATAGTTCTTTTTGATTCTGGAAAGCTGATAGCCGCTCCACAATTCCCGATTCATATCTACGCTCAAAACCCATCTTTGATTCGGCCTAAATGCTAAACCATAGGACCAGACTCGAGGATTATACTGATCTAGCAGAGCCAGGTCAAAATCTAACTGAATCCCCAATAGGGTAGTTTGAGCCCTTGCAGGAATTGGGTCAGCCGATAAGTATGTCTCTCTTTTGTAGGATGTACCAAGACTAAACTTTCCATACGTAAATTGAAGACCATACGTCGGGTTAATTAATGGTTTCAATTCTAGGATAACTTGAGAGTTAGCAGTTACTGGATCCGGAGAAATTGGAACATCTTTAAGCAAAATAGCACCGGAACCTCCAGCTAAGGCAGTAAATCCGATCCCAGCAAACAATCGATCCTTCCAAAGTTCAACGCCTAACCCACCCATAATAGTAGGTCTTTCATTGCTCTTTCCAGATTGAAGGTAGCGAGGAACCGTAGGATTTTGATCGTTCACTACCAATAGGTTACCACTCGCTGGAACCAATGCGTTAATTCCGAATCTGATGGTTCGTCCGATATCAAATATTTCGTTTAGATTTAAGGTTAAGCCAAGACCAGCAAAACTATCATCCGGATTTTTAATATTATCATTCTGAGGTGCGTTATTCTTTAACGTCGGATTAGCGTAAGCAGCTTGAAAACTTACTTCGTGATATACTCTTGTAGGTCTTAGAAGAGGTTTATATGTAAACACCTCTTTGGTAAATCCGTCTCTCAGAGAATAGCCAATTCGCTTATACCATTTTAGGTCACTATCCTTTGTAGGTTCTGGAGTTAGGATTGGGCCGTTAGCCGCTGGGTCAGCAGGATTACCTTCTTTTGTAGGATCTGCAGCAGCTTCCTTTTCTTTTTCTAGCTTCTCCAGGTTAGCGATAAACAAGTCGGCATCCGAAAGCCTGCCTAAACCAGCAACGTTATAGAACACAGCAGAAGAGTTATTTACGATTGAGGTAACGGCGTTCCCCATACCAGCAGCGCTTGGATGTGCGCCGTAGATATCACCGTAGCTTCCTGCAAACAACTCTGTGCTAGCACAAGTGATTAGGACGCATAGAATTACTGCTTTGAATTTTAAGGGAGCACCACCGAGTGCATTTCTAGACATTTGTATTCGCATCATTTTTTCCTTAATAACAGCGTTCTGTTACTTTAATTCAGTCACGTATCAGAGACTGATTTTTTTATTACACACTGGTTATTTTTAAAAAATTATTCGTATCTTCCGGTGAACTTCTAATTTGTCCACCAAAAAGAATACATGTACTGTACTTCGAAATTGCGCGATAATATTTAAAATTCTGAGAAAACTATCAAAAGTATATCAAAAACATTAGTTAACGAACGCTACATCCACTAGAATTAATTTCAGTCTCTTAAGGAATGATTTTTAGATGCTATTTTCTTCTTTTTTCATTTTTTTCGGAAGCGTTACCTCAAAATACTCTTTCATCAAATCTGCGTATCTGAGGTAACCCAAATACTTATTCTCTTGGACGACTGCAATCTTGTCCAAGTCGCGCTCCAGGAGGCAGCGCAGGACAGATGCGAGAGTCCAATCTAGGGAAACGGAAGGAATTGTAGGATCTACCACGTCTCCAACGATAATTAATCGATCAGCAAATTGCAAACTCTCGGGTAGATGTCTGATTTTCCTTAACGATACGATTCCCAAGTAGTTGTCCTTTTCATCCAACACTACGAATTCACTTGCTTGAATTCTAATTCCTTCCCGTTCTAAGTCAGATAAAAGCACACCCGTCCTTACAACGGCAATATTCCTAAGTCGGTTTGTAATAGATCCTACAGTAATCTCTTCGAGCACGTCCCGATTCATATCCCAATGGTGCGCAGGAGACTGAAATCGATTTTCCTTCTGGCTTCTGTACAAACTTAGGCGGTGCGAGAGAACAAATGAAATAATCGAAACAATCATCAAAGGAGGAAGAAGAGAATAACTTCCTATGATTTCGCAGATCATCACCATTCCGGCAATCGGCGCACTAGCGATTCCGGCATAAAATGTTCCCATCCCGACCAGAATAAAAGAAGAAAGATATACGTGTTCGGTTAATACCGCTTGCGCAAGTGTTCCGACTGCTCCGCCAAGCATACCACCAATAAAGAGCGAAGGCCCGAACATACCAGCGGAGCCTCCACTACCGACAGTAAAAGAAGTAGTAACTATTTTAAGAAAAGCGAATGATAGGAAAAACAAAATGAGAAAAAAGTTTCTATTGAAAGCAAAGGATTCCTGAAATCCAGAAGTATTCAATACTTCGTCTTCTTGAATTCCGATCGAACTTGGGAATTTCTCGATCCCAAAAGTCTCCAAAGAAGAAAATATATAAGAATCGAAGACAGATCTTCCATCCAAAGCATCCTGAAGGAAGCCAGCTCCGGTTCCTATTACTTCGGGCACAAAAAATCCTATAATACCTACAGGGATTCCGCCTAACGCAGGTATCATCCATTTTGGTAATTTGATCTTGGCGGAAATATCCTGAATAAATCGAAACGTTCTAATAAAGAGGGAAGCTGTCCAAAAGCAAAGAATTCCTAATAAAAAGTAGAAAATCAACTCCGGGTAATTTTCGAAGCCTAGTTCGGGGACTCTGTAAATAGCTCCAAATCCGTTTAACCATGAGTAGGTTAAATATGCAGTTACAGAAGATATAATACAAGGAAGCAAAGAGTCGCTCTCAATATCCTCTCGATAAATCATTTCCACAGAAGTCAGAGCACCGCCTAACGGGGCGTGGAAAATTGCGCCTAGTCCGCCTGCGGTCCCCGCTAATAACAAAGTCCTCCGAGCTCGTGCTCCAGCTTTTAGAATTGTGGCAATCAATGAACCAAAGCCAGCACCAATCTGGGAGATCGGACCTTCCTTTCCACCACTCCCACCTGTGGAGAGAGTGAATACAGTAGCAATCGATTTTATTAGAGACACTTTTGGATTCATTATGCCTTCCTTATTATGAAAGGCTTCGATCATTGCATCTGTTCCAGTTCCGGAAGATTCTGGCGAAAACCGCTGTACTAAAAGCCCGGTGATCAAGCCGCCAAGAATAGGCAAGAAAAGTAAAACCCAAGGGCCAAGCGTTAAACTCGCATCCGGATGCGCTTCTACGGAGTATTCACCAGTCGGATGCGACAAACTAAGTCCGGCAAAAGTTTCTAAAGCAAAAAATTCGCCCCAAGCGAGTAAGCGCGAAAATGCGTAAGCACCGAAGCCTGAAACAATTCCGGTAATCAAACAGTAAAAATACAAAGACCTTGGTCCACCGATCCGGAAAATCCGCTTAGGACCGTCTACATAATTCTTAAACTTTTGCAATAAGGCCATTGTACAGTCTAATTACTTAATTTTTTTCTAAAATGATTTCGATACCGAAAGTTCCATTAACCGATTGTGAGTGTATGTATCCTGAAATCCGCCGATCATCCTAAGTACTCTTGGAAGAAAGAATAATCCTAAGAACACTCCTCCTCCTGGCGCTTCCCAAACTTTACCAGACGGGCCATGCTTTAGTAATAAATTGTCCGCATCACTTTTTTGGTGGATCGTGCTCATGGCATAATAGTATCCGGCACCCGCTAACAATAAATCTGCGAGTATATAAGAGAACATTCCCTTAAACGTATCGCCTGAACCGTAAACCGGAGACTTAGTCGAGTTATACAAAACTGAAGCAGCGGGAAAGACAATTGCTAGCCCTTCTGATAAGAGATAACTTTTGCGGGAAGGTTTTTCCGAAATCTGCGGCGACTCACCTGTAGGAGCTCCAGAGCCGATACCAAGCGCTTCTTGCTGATTCAATTCGTTTAAAAGATAGTTTTTAAAAGCTTTCTCCATTCCCTTCTTTGGAGCTTCTACTCTTACCAGACTGACCTTTTCGCGTTTCGAAAAACCGACCACGTAGACATCGATTGAGAGTGGAGAGTACCACTTGGAAGTATATCGATAGGAAAATCCTTTCGTCTTTTTATCCGAGATAACTCGGTCTTCGGATAACTTGTTCAGTACGGCTAATATTCTAAGGTCGTTCGCCCCCGGATCCCCTTCAAGCTCGAAGGCCTCACCAGCAAAAACAGAAGAAAAACTAAATAAGAAAATTGCGATTGCAAGAATTTGAATTCTACTGTTTTGCACAACCTTACTTGCTGTCATTAAACGACCCGGTCCCCTAAAAAAAATGCAGCAATAAGCATACAGCTGTTATACGTAAGATGGGCTGTAATCGGAACCCAAATATTTTCTGTTTTTGCGTACGATAATCCAAAGAAGAATCCAACCGAAATAAGTAAAATTGGTCCGATCCAAGATCCTCCCGGGTTATAATGAATCAACCCGAAAAGAACAGATGTGATCACTAATCCGATCCATTCCATCTGTTTTCCTATGAACTGCTTCAAAAGAATTCCTCGGAAAAAAATCTCTTCTACTAACCCAGCTCCTACACTAATTCCCAGAAAGGACCAACCGAGCAAAGCCCAGTTCCCTCGGAGATGCTGGGTTAAGGCAAGCTCTAACGGGTTAGGCTGCGGCTTTCCAACAAAATAGAAGGTGATTCCACCCACTACATTCACAAAACTGAATGTAGCAATTCCTACAAGAAGACCAGACGAAAGTATTTTCCAGTTTGCCTTATTTCTTAGATCAGCAATCTCTACCTTGCCCAACTTACGTATGATCAGCAGAGCCGGAAGAATAAAGCAAAACGCCCAAACTACTCTATCTCCGATCAAAAGCCAAGGCTTTCGGGTCACGACCAAATTCGTATAGTCGCGAACAATTGTATCCAAGCTCTTTTTCTCGGCCGAAGCCTTTGCTTTCTCCTGGACATCATTCAGTTCAACAGTTTCTTTTTTAAGAACTCTGGTACTTTTTGATCGGGCAGCTTTCTTGTCTTCGGAAACAAGCGCGGATGCTGAAGAGTCTGAAATTGAGATTTCAACATATAGCCTTGCAACCTGCTGGTAAAGAAGATAAGATGCGAGCAATGCAACACTCTGCATGAATAGAATCCCTGAGATTTCTCCCCAGAAATTGTTCGTCTTTACTGATGGTTCAAATTTGGACATGGGCTGGATCGTTCCCATCATTTTTCTCCAATTTTTTGCGTCATTGTTTTTTTAGATCGACCGACAATCTTAGGGAAGTGGTATCCATCTTCAAAACTCCCAGTCGTCTGAATGTACTTACTTTAGTATCGCTTTCCTTTTGTTTAACTACAGATATAGCCGCTGTATTCGAGCGCTTTCCCTTAACCAGTCTAGATTACTCAGATAAGAATCTCAAAAAGGTTCGAGAAGAGGTTAAGCATAATCTTCACGTGTCCATTTCTAATTTAGAAAACAAAGATTTAGTCCCTCTTAGATTCTTTGTATATAAGGTCAAAGCAAACGATAACTTCTTCAAAATCATGGCAAGGACCGGAATGGATTTGGACACTCTATCCTCCGTAAACGAATTATCCTCGCCTCACGATATCTATCCTGGTATGGAATTATTAATTCCAAATATGCGAGGTTCCTACGATGCGGAAGAACCGAGATCGGATTCAATGACCCGAAAAAGAGTCGCTTCCAAAGCACGAATTTCTCAGAAGTTTATCTACTATGATGACCGAAGAAACGCCTGGTTCGTTCCGGGAAGAGGTCTCCAGAAAGAAGAGAAAAGTTTCTTTTACGGGATGGCCTTCATTGATCCTCTTGCAGAAGAGGGAACCGTAAGCTCTAATTTCGGAAGAAGAAGAGATCCTTTTACCAAAAAGAGTACTTTTCATGGAGGAATCGATTTGGCTGCGGACTTGGGCACACCTGTGTATGCTTCCGCAGACGGAATCGTTTCCTATTCTAACGAGAAAGGAGGCTACGGTAACTTAATTGTTCTGAAACATAATTTGGGATACGAGACCAGGTACGGCCACCTGAGCAAACTTTTGGTAGATGCAGGAACAAGAGTAAAGAAAGGCGAATTAATCGGAAAAGTAGGAAGTACTGGTAGAGCTACCGGAAATCATTTACATTTTGAAGTCCTGAGGAATAGTCAGAAACAAAGACCTGTATTTCACGGACATATTTAATGGCCTCGTTTCAGTTTAGTCTTCTGAGAAGTGCCCTTCTTAGAATCATCCTTACAATTTTACTCGTTGTCTTGTTATTCGGAAGTTTGATTTTATCCGGATGGACCAAGATAGATCCAGATTGGTATTCAACTGATTCGCCGATTCCTCAGGGAGAGAACCAAGCATTAATTTTTTCTGAAGCTATCAACAAAACAGAAATAGATGATCCATTCGGTCTTGCTGTAGATTCTAAAGGCTGGATTTACAGCGGTTCATCAGACGGTAACATCTATAGAATTCGTACGGATGGTTCCATTTCCGTTTTCGCTCGCACTTCTGGTCGTCCTCTAGGGCTTGCTTTTGACGAAAAAGGAACTTTGTTTGCCTGCGTTTCCGGCGTCGGATTAGCTTCTTACGATTCGGATGGAAAAGAAACCATTCTCTTACAAGAAGATTCCGAGGGAAATAAATTAAGAAATCTTTATGGACTTGATGTTTCCAAGGAAGGCATCATCTATTTTTCCGAAGTCAGTATGAAATTCTCTTTTGAAGATTCCTATCTTGAGGAATTAGAATCAAAGCCTTACGGACGAATCTTCTCCTTTGATCCAAAAAATCTAAGCCTAAAAGTCTTACTCGACCAAGTCTTTTATCCCACCGGGGTCGCGCTTTCTGCAAAAGAAGACTATTTACTATTTGGTGAAAAATACAGGCATAGAATATCTAAACTTATTTTAAAAGGAAAGAATGTAGGAAGAGATCAGTTTTTCATTACGCACTTGCTTGGAAGTCCGGCGCTAATCCGTTCTGATAGAAAAGGATCTTATTGGATCGCGCTCTCCGCACCGAGACATTCCATGATTGATAAGATTCAGATGGAGCCACTATGGAAAAAAATTATCGGCTCTTTTCCGAGAATTTTTAAACCGAAAGAAGGCGAGCTGGGTTATATTCTCGGAATGAATGAAGATGGAGATGTTACCTTTGCACTTACGGATCCAGGAGGAAATAGAGTCGGTCGAACCACTTCGGTGCACGAGTACGGGAACGGCTTATTGTTAGCGGGGAATTCCACAGAGAAAATATGGAAATGGAAATTCGAATCTTTGGAAATATTCTTTTAAACAAAAAAGGGATGCATTAGTTGCATCCCTTTTCTCCTCATGAACTTTTTGTTAAATTCTAAATCACATAGAACCTAATAAATCTCTGAACTTTGTGACTGTGTAGCGTTCCACAAAGCTCCCGAAACTCTCTCCTGGATTTCCTTCAGATTTCCAAACGGTAAATGCTTTTTCCAACTGACCTGGAATATCCGCAAAAGGAACTTTCTTGGCAACATAGTCCCCTACCTTTGTTCCTTCAGGATTTCCTCCAAAGAACAGAGAATACTTTCCTCCGGCTTGTTGTCCTACGATTCCTACTTCGGCAGAATAAGGCCGCGCGCAACCATTCGGGCATCCGGTCATTCTTACCAAAGGAGCTCTGTCGTTTAATTCAAGTTTATCTAATACTTTCTGAATCCCTTCTAGGAGCTGAGGAAAAGTTCTCTCGGACTCGGTTAACGCAAGACCGCAGGTTGGAAGCGCAGGGCATGCCAGAGCACGATCGTATAAACGCTTCGGAGAAGTCGGGTCAATATTATGCTTTTGAAGAACCTTCTCAAGGTTCTCCTTGTCTTCCTTCTTGATTCCGAGTAAGATCAAATCTTGATCTGGAGTGATTTGTACTCCGATTTTGAAAGTAGAAATTACCTCTTTCAAAGCAGTCTTTAAAGGTTTGTCCGGAAAGTCTTTGATCCTTCCCGATAAAGTATGAAAACCTAATGCATAGGTTCCGTCTTCCGATAAGGTCCAACCTAAATAATTCGGAATTTCCCATTTAGGCAGTGGTTTCTTGGTGTCAAATTTTGCGCCGGAACGTTTTTCCACTTCGGATCGGAACCATTCCACACCTTTTTCCGCTAGAACATACTTTAATCTAGCATGCTTTCGATTTGTACGATCTCCGAAATCTCTGTGTGAAGTCACGATGCCTTCCGAAACTGAAATCAGATCTTTTTCCCAAATCCAGCCAAGTAAATCGGCGGCTCTCGGATAGGTTTCAGGTTTATTGTGAGTCATACCTAAACCACCACCAGCAAAAACAAAATAACCGTCTATCTTGCCTGAAGAATCTAGAGTAGCCGCAAATCCCATATCATTCGTATAAATGTCTATTGAATTAATTCCGGCAAGCGTGACTCCTATTTTGAATTTTCTAGGAAGGTAAGTTTTTCCGTAAATCGGATCATCGACTTCTGGATTCAGTTGCTTTTCGCCCAACCAAATTTCAGCATAAGCTTTTGTTTTATATTTAAAATGATCGGATAATACCTGAGCTACATCATCCAAAAGCTGAAGATCTTTTTTTCCCCAAGGATTGATCGCTTGCGTAACATTTCGAACCACATCCCCGCAAGCACCCATTGTTGAAAGATTGACTTTATCAACTGCCTGCATGATAGGCTTTAGATCCCTGAGACGAATTGTGTGCATTTGAATGGACTGCCGAGTGGTTAACCTCAGTGCGCCTCCTGCAAATTTATCTCCTAATTCATCCCAAACAAGATATTGTTCTGCAGATAATCTTCCTCCCGGAATTCTACCACGGATCATGAAAGAAGTTGGATTCTCTATAAAATCGCCATTTTCGTCTTTTCGGCGATCCCTATCTTTCTGCTGGTACATTCCATGGAATTTGATCAACTGTCGATCATCTTCATTAAACTCTTCAGCCTGTGTTTCGACAGCCTCTCCGATTTTTCCTCTTAATCCATGAGAAGCTATTTTTATATGCTCGACTTCGCTCAGTTCTTTTTCATCTGCCATGGTGGAGTCATTTCCTCTGTTTATGTTTATAATTACTTTAGTATCCAGATTCTATTAATATTCGCTTATTTATGAATGTCTTAAATACTTGCTTTTAAAGTCTTTCAATAAGGTTCTCAAAGCGAACTTACGCTCCTCCGGATCACCTAACTTTTGTTTTACTGACTTTCTTAGCTCTACCAATTCTTCCATTTCTGAATCATGTTCTTTTGGAAGTAATTCTTCTAATATCGATTTAATCGTGCCTGCGAGCCCTGCAAATTCTCCTTGCGTGGAAACAGCAATTCTGACCGGCCCCCGATCCAAAGTAGCCGCACTGTAAAAATCGCATAATGAAGGATCATCCACGCAATTCACCCAAATCCCTTTTTCGTGAGCGTAATTTGTAAGTAAGTGATTCAGCTCTTTGTTGTTTGTAGCTGAGTAAATCAAATCGTAATCTTCGAGGTCGCTCAGCTCGACTTCCTTTTGTATAATCGTAACCTTGGAATTGTCGACTGCGAGCTTTCTTATTTCGGGCAAAACTTCTTTAGAAAGCAGAACTAGAACGCATCCTGTTCCGAGCAGGGCCATGAACTTTTCCAAGGCCACGCTTCCCCCTCCAATTAGAAGAACCTTCTTATTCTCGAGCTTTAAAAAGACCGGCAGCAATTGATTCATCCAAGGATACCTTGGAAATTTTTCCAATCCACTAAGCCTTCGATTTCCCGAATCAATTCATCAGGAGACTGGATCTGTTCCTCGTTTAACAAGTTTACTTGCGGATATAGTCGAACTACTGCGCCGATATAAATGATTCCGGGACCTTTTGTAATTTTTGCTAGGCCTTGGCTAGCGACTTTTTTTAAAGAGCTAATCTGGACACTTTGATTGGATAGGGATGCATTTTCTACCAAAGCTACAGGCAAATCAAAAGGAGCCCCATTCTCGATCAAATGGACTGCGATCCTTTGGATAGAGGAGGTCCCCATAAATAGTACGATCGTCCCTTTGAATTTTGCGTACCACTCCCAGTCTGTATCTTCCAGGAGGACAGTGTGACCGTCCATGATCAAAACCTGACGAGAAATTCCACGATGGGTTAGTGGTATTCCGGAACCTGAAGATCCACCTGTCAAAGAGCTTAATCCCGGAACGATTTCGTACGGAATATTCTTTTTTCGTAATGCGATCACTTCTTCCCCGCCTCTCCCAAAGAGAAACGGATCCCCGCCTTTCAACCGAACGACGGTTTTTCCTTGTATAGCGTAAGAGATTAGTAATTCATGAATTTCTTCCTGAGTTGCTGAGTGCTGACCCGCCCTCTTTCCTACGTAATGGGCGATCGCATTCTCAGGAAACAATTCCAGAAAACCCGGGTCCAGCAAGGCATCGTATAAAATGACTTCTGCAGATTGTAATATTCTAAGTCCGCGTACGGTGAGTAAATCTGGATTTCCGGGACCGGCGCCTACTAGATAAACCTTACCTTTTGACTCCATTTCAATTTCCAGAGAATGTTACTCCGCGGCTCCGGTAATCATTCCGGCACCCACAGTATTATTCGTTCCTTCATCTACTAAAACGAAACTTCCGGTTCCGCGATTATTCTTATAAATATCAAAAGCAACTTGCTTTGCTGTCTTAATCCGAATTCTGCCAATTTCGTTTAATGCAAGTTGGTGAGCTTCAAGCTTTGCATGAGTTTGAGGATCGATTCGGTAGGAAATTTCTCGAACAATAGCCTTTACGCCGTTTGTAGTCTGTCGAAGCAGATACTTCCCGCCAGGAACCAAAGACTTGCTATCCATCCAGCAAAGCTCAGCTTCTAATTCTTGCGCAACGGTTGGTTTATGGTTCGCGACTACGATCATATCACCGCGGCTAATGTCGATTTCATCTTCCAATAATATCGTTACCGACATCGGAGCATAGGCCTCTTCGACGGCTCCTTGCAAGGTCTCAATAGATTTGATCTTTGAAGTGAGTCCACTCGGTAATACTACTATTTCGTCTCCCTTTTTGAAAACGCCGCTTCTAACTTGTCCAGCATAACCGCGATAGTCGTGGTATTCTTCTGTTTGCGGTCTGATCACGTATTGTACGGGAAATCTAGGCTCGTGGAGACTTTCATCTACATCGATTTCAATATCCTCTAATAGACCAAGTAGAGTTTGTCCTGTCCACCAAGGCATATCCGGTGAAGGATCTACGACGTTGTCTCCGTTTAACGCGGAAATCGGTATAAAATGGATGTCATTAACTTCTAGTTCCGATGCAAAATCCAAATATGCGGCCTTTATTTCTTCGAATTTTTCTTTTGAAAATCCGACCAGGTCCATTTTGTTAATACAAACAACAATATGAGGAATTCTTAATAAAGATACGATATATGAATGACGATATGTTTGCTCGATGACACCTTTCCGAGCGTCTACTAGAATTACAGCCAAATCGGAGTTAGATGCCCCGGTTACCATATTTCGAGTGTACTGAACATGACCTGGTGCGTCAGCAATGATGAACTTGCGCTTAGGTGTAGAGAAATATTTGTAAGCAACATCGATCGTAATTCCCTGCTCGCGTTCCGCTTTCAGACCGTCGGTAAGCAGTGCTAGATTGATTTGACCATTTACTTGGCTAGATCTCTCGATTGCTTCCAACTGGTCTTCAAAAACGGATTTACTGTCATAAAGTAGACGACCGATTAAAGTGGACTTTCCGTCATCCACGCTTCCCGCAGTAATAAATCTGAGTAAATCCATCAGAAATAACCTCCCCGTTTCCTTTCTTCCATCGCCGCTTCAGATCTCTTATCATCCAATCTGGAGCCTCTCTCCGTCGTACGGGAAATTTGAATTTCGCGAATAATATCATCCAAGGTGTTCGCTTCCGATTCTACAGCAGCAGTGCAGGTCATATCTCCAACAGTTCTAAAGCGCACAGTCTTCTCTTCCACTTTGTCGGAACTGTCTAACTGGACGAATTCGGAGACCGGGAAGACCAGATTATCTCTCCATACAATCTTTCTTCTATGAGAAAAATATAATGAAGGCAACGGAATGTTTTCCTGTCTGATGTATTCCCAAACATCGAGTTCGGTCCAGTTACTAATTGGAAATACTCTGACATTCTCCCCTACATGAATCTTTCCGTTATAGATATTCCAGAGCTCTGGTCTTTGCAATTTAGGATCCCATTGACCGAATTCATCTCTAACAGAAAATACTCTTTCTTTGGCTCTCGCCTTTTCTTCGTCTCTGCGTGCTCCACCGATGCAAGCGTCGAACTTAAACTCGGCGATTGTATCCAAAAGAGTCACTGTTTGAATTGCATTTCGGCTAGGAAATTTGCCTTTTTCTTCTACGGCTTTTCCCTGATCTATTGAATCTTGCACATAGCGAACGATCAGCCTTTCTCCCGTTCGCTGGACGAGCTCGTCTCTGAATTGCAGGGCTTCTTGAAAATTATGGCCAGTATCAATATGAACTAAAGGAAAAGGAAATTTCCCTGGTCTGAATGCTTTCAGAGCCAGATGCACGAGTGTAATCGAATCCTTTCCTCCGGAAAATAAAAGCGCAGGTCTTTCGAATTGTGCTGCGACTTCCCTTAATATATAGATAGACTCGGCTTCGAGTTGTTGTAAATGAGAGAGTCTGGTTCGCGTTGTCATGCTTGCGATCCTTTCTTGCGTACTAATTTTCCATCTACCCAGTGCAATCCGCACTCTTTGGCAGATTCATTTTCCCACCACCATCTGCCGGCTCGGAAGTCTTCTCCGGGCGAAATTGCTCTTGTGCAAGGAGAGCAGCCTATGCTTGGGAAGCCCTTATCATGCAATGGATTGTAAGGAATGCTATTTGCGGCGATATAGGCCTTGGTCTCTTCCCAAGTCCAATCCAGAATCGGATGGAACTTTAGAATGTTCCTGCTTTCATCTAATTCTACCTTTGGCAGGCTTCCCCTTTCTCCAGACTGTTCACTTCGGATTCCTGTGATCCAAAGCTCCACACCTTTTAGCGCGCGATTCAGTGGGACTACCTTTCGAATATGACAGCATTCTTTGCGATTGTCTACCGAATCGTAAAATGAATCGGGTCCCTTTTCGTTCACAAGTTTTTCGACCTGCTCTCGTTCGGGATAATAGGTTTCTATTTTCTTCCCATACATCCCATTGGTGCGCTTATGAAGCTCATACGTTTCATTAAAGAGCCTTCCGGTGTCTAGGGTGAAAATTCGAATTCCTAAGTTTTGGGAATAAATCGCGTGAGTAATTACTTGGTCTTCTAACCCGAAACTAGTTGAGAACGCGGCAGTACCTGGGAATTCTTTATCTATCAGTGCCAAGGACTCCTCTAAAGTAAGTCCCTTTATTTTTTCTTCTAATTCCGCCGGTTTCATGGTTTCGAACCTCTAATTTCCAGGATTCTAGGTACCTTTAGACCAATATAATGTACCAAAGTTCTATATAGTGGATTTTTTGTAAAGTATAGTCGTCCGTCTACTTCCAAGATTAGAGATTATCAACGACGGAACAGATAAATTTTGGATAGAATTCAAAATTGCGAAGTAAGTTATGTCTCTTTAATGCATGGAGGTACTACACTCTTTTTCGACTTACATGCCGTTTTGTCCGTTCATATTTTCGATGTCTTGATTCGCATCAAAAGCAACTAACTGTTTCACACGACCGGAGCCTAAGAGCTCAAAGAAGAAATTGAAAAACGTCGTTCAAAACTCCGACCAAGTTCTAACATAAAATAGTCGATTTAAGATCTTGTTTTCTGATTTCGTTTATCATTTTTTTTGAAACTACTTTATAATTCGATGTAATTGACTCAGGGCATGTTGTCTAAGAATCTGGATCAAAAACTCAAATGAAATACATCGAGCTAGAGTATAGAACAAGATACCAGAAGTTCTTTGTCGCGGTAGTTCCCTTAATAATATTGATCAGCGACATCCTATTTCGCTTAAATACATTAGAAGAATATAAAAGATTACAGTGGGTATTCTACTCACTTTCATTGGTATATTCCGTGCTGCTCTATTCTATGGTTCTAATCGGACTTCGCAGGCTGTACACGCAGGAGAGTCCGATTCCTTATCGAGTATCCCTTGGTTTGGCGACGGCATTTTATACGTCAGTCATCGTCGGTTCTTATGGATATTTTAGCTATACGGGCATAATGCCTAATTTCTTTGTATTTTCGTTTCTCTTTAACGAACCGTTCAACAGCTGGACGATTTTCCTAGGCGCACTGTCTTTTAAATCGGTTCTGATCACAGCCGCGATTGGAAGTGTATTTTGCTACTCGCTCTGGAAAGCTACTTCGATTGAGAATAGAGCTTCCCAGTTCTATACGGTTTATAAGGCTTTCGCATTAGTTTTGTTAGTCGGTTTGACTGCCTTTCTGCACAATAACACCAGATTTAACGATCAGGTGTATGTATCGGACACGAACACAATCGCTTTTACTTGGAGAAATCTTTATAATAAGCTGACCGGAGATCGCTTAGGTTCGGCTGGTTTGCAATCTAGAAACAAACCGAACCTAAACGCAATTGCTTCCCAACAAGATTTTAATATTCTTTTCGTTGTCGCAGAAAGTCTACGAAAGAAGAGCATGAACCTGTATGGATATTCTAGAGACACCACTCCGAATCTAAACAGAATGATCCGGGAAGCTGATCCCAATTCTGTATTTGTATTTGAACGAGCTTATTCAAACTCAAGCTCTACTCTTTTATCTTTTCCAAGTATTGTCTCGGGAGTGTCTCCCGCTCAATCCATATCGATGACCCACAGTTTTCCGCTGTTTTGGGAATATGCGAAAGTTGCAAACTTCTCAACTTTTTACATTTCGAGCCATAGTCTTACGTGGAATAATTTTGAAGGCTTCTTTAAAAACTCCGGAATAGATAAGCTCTGGGCCAAGGAAACTAGCGGTTTAAATTCTTTTAACGATATCGGAGTAGATGACAGGGAAACGATCCAAACCTTTAAGAACTACATAAAATCTGTTCGAAACTCCGGTCGCCGTTTTGCGGGAGTTCTTCATTTTAATACCAATCACTTTCCCTACTATGTACCGAAAGGATCAGAGACCTACGCAGTAGACGGAGTCTTAGATCAATATGATAATTCTGTCCACTATTTTGATTCTCTATTGCAGGAAGTATTCTTGTTTCTAGATTCAGAAGGTGTGTTTAAGAATACTCTAGTCATTTTTACTTCCGATCACGGAGAATCACTATTCGAGCACAATTATCTGGGTCATATAGATAGTAACTATGTGGAAACGATTGCGATTCCTATGATATTCTACTTTCCTCCGAGTATGCGCGAGCGAATTGGCAACTCTGCTTTTCGAAGGAATACAAAGCGAATTGTGGCAAATACTGACTTGATTCCCACAGTTCTTGATATTTTACATTTGGAAAACCGACCTGATATTCGCGGTTATTCCTCAAAGTTAGAGGGAAAGTCCCTTTTGAGAGAATTGGATAATCAGAGAAAGATTATCGTTACGAACAATAACGAGATATCTCTCTATAAAGTGGGTTTGAGTTATCTGAAAGGAAATCTTCACTATCTGATGAACGTAAACACCGTGCCTCCAAAGGAGCAGCTTTTCGATCTTTCCAAGGATCCGAACGAACTAAACGATCTATGGACTTTTTTGAATGATTCTGAGAAGAAGAGATATAGATCCGAATTGGAAAATTGCCAGGTATGTGTAGATTTGCTTTCTTCTGCAAATTTGCAGATGAGTTCTGCAGAAGTGCTCGGGACTTCTTTACGTGCTTCTGCTACGACAGACTCATCGAATCCGAAAGAACCTCAACTGCCGCTAAATAACACTTCTATGAATAAGATTAGATAGCTATTAAAGATCTATTACGATTTCGTAATAGATCTTTTTTCCTTTTCGAAGGATTCCCAATAGGATTTAAGCTCAGATTCGTTTTCAGGTTTTGTGTGCCAGCGACGGTGTAACCAAAAATAGTCGGCTGGGTGACTCAAGACTTCCTTTTCCAATCTTTTTACCCAGCGATAAGTAAACTCTCTTTCCCATTTTTCCGGATCTGGTTTTGGATCGAATTCCGGACGATCGAATTCTTCGAGATAAAAATACAATTTCCCGTCATCATCATACCAACCACTCGCAAAAATCACAGGAACGTTGATCATTCTAGAAAACATTGCGGGCCCCAAGAAGGTAGATGCGAATCTACCTAAGAACGGAAAAAACAATCCACTTTTTCCAGCATCTTGATCCGAAATAAATGCGACGAGCTTTCCTTGTTTTAAAAGACCAATCGCTTTTCTAGGGCTTTCGTCCGTATAAATCAGTTTGATTCTTTGCGAAGCTCTTGTCCTTTCAATCCATGCGTTCGACCAAGGATTACTCTGGCGTTTGGAGAATACGTATAATTCGTTATCGCAGGATCTCATAATGGAAACGCCCATCGTTTCCCAGTTACCTAGGTGACCTAAAACAAGGATTCCGCCTTTATTTAGAAGCCTCTTGTGTGTTTCTATGTCTGGCAATCTCACAATCCAGTCGGATATGTACTTGTCGTCCATGGATGGTTCCTCGCAGAACTCATTGGCCATGTGAGAAAGATTTTTTATATTGTGCCGAATTAATCTTTGTACTTCTGCATCTGGTTTTTCTGGAAAAGATTGCTTGATATGCTTTTCAATTCTGTTTTTTACAGAACCGGTCAATTTTCCCAAAAGAAGAACGATCCCGAACAGAATCTTACCTCTAAGTTTGTACGGAAAAAAAGATAAAAACCCTACTATGATTCTAGAAAGCACGTATTGGAGGAACTTTCGCACTTTCTTTCGTTCACTTCTCGGCTTCGGATTGGACATACTGCTATTCGAACGACCCATTCCAGGCGAACAACAAGAATTTACTGATTTTTAGGTGTGGAATAAAACGGAGATTCCCAAATTCCGATACAACCATTTTTGAATTCTATCAGTCGCAATCCCTTTGCCAATTCTCTGTGGCAATTTTCCTTTTCCTCCGGAATGCAAATTCTGCTCTCGATTTCCTGGCAGTTGAGTGCGGCCAGGATCCAAGGCATTGGAGATCCTACACTTTGCTCCCAGTTGATCCGGTCCGACTTCCGTTTTTCCTGAATGAGGGCCTTATTTTCATAGCCCGCGCGATAGGCTGCCAAATCTAAATCCGGTTTATTGTAGGAATGGTCGGGGAGAAGATTCCAAAAGACATACATCCTACCCGGAACAGTGATTTGTCTCAGTTTTCGCTCAGCCTTATTTGGGAATTCGTACACTTCTTTTGCTACTCCCGAAAAACAGAGATTGGTCCGGCTCCAAACTGAATTGCGATTCCAAAGGAAATAACCTGCAGTAGTGCTTAGAAGGCCTACAAACAAAAGAGATGTAATAGGTACTACAATTTTCCTTTGAGAAAAACCATGCACCCCTCGCCAAAGTACCAAACCTATCCCAACTAGAAGACTAGGGTACAAATGATACACATGCCTAACTTGGTGATTCGGAGTAAATACAGTGAGAATCGTGTAGGATGCCCCACACAGAAATAAGATCCTCTGCCCTTGCGAAATTTCCTCTCCGCGAATTCTCCTGAACAAAAGCTCAACGATCCCGAAAATCCAAATTGCAAAGATCAAAAAAGCAGCCATTGCATTGTAATGGGAATTATTCAAGAATTCTTTGATATAAACCGTATAGAATATGAATCCTGATTCTCTACCGACACCATATCCGATTCCTTCGGACTGCACATGAGAGATTGTGCTTTGAGAACTTAGGAAGCGATCCGGATGAAGGAGTACCCAAAATACGACCGGTGCTATCCAGAATTTCCAGAACTCTGAAAGCTTTTGGTACACGATTTCATCCTTTTTCGCTTTAAAGAATATTATAAATACTGCAAATAACATCCAACAGGAAACATATCGCAACAATCCAGGTCCTTTCCCTTTTAGCGGTAGAAGAAAAGAAGCAAGAAAGGAAAAAATTGCTAAAAGAAAGAGCACCTTGAAATACAAAGGAGATCGGTTTAAAAACTGAATCCACTTTTTAAATAATTCTAAAATAGTTTCCTTTGAAGATTCTAGCAGGATTAAACTGAGCGAAGTTATCAGAAACAAATAGCCATAAGGATATTTCGTCTGAAATAATAGAAAAGAAGAAATAGCTCCGAGCCAAACTACTCTTTTCGAAACAGTTGTTCTCCCCTGCCAAAGCAAAAAGAAAGTAAGGGAAAGCAGGTAAAGAAGTGCTCCCTGGACCTCCAACATTCCGGTAAAAGTGTATAGCATGAATCCCGGATTCTGCAGCAAACTTCCCCATACGACAGGATATAGGAAAACACTTAATATAAACTTAATATTTCTTTTCCCATCAACCAGACAAAAGATGCAGACTGGAAGGAGTAGAAGCTGGATCAAAAAGATTCCTGAAGTAATGTAACCAGGCACCTGTCCACTGGTACCGAAAAAATAAACAAATGGAACTTCCAGTACGTTTCGAAATACCGGCCAGGTAGGTGAATCGAAGATAATTCTAAGAATCTCGAGAACATCGATTCTTCTGATAGAATCCGCAAGGTTTAAAGTAACGATCCATCGTAAATCTGGATCCCAAGTCAAAAATTCTTTGTTTGGACAGTATTCTCGGAACTTTTCCACGAGATTCCACCAAACAGTGGACAAGAAAACTCCTTGTGCTATTAACAGAGCTCCTAAAATCAAATAGATGCTTCGAGAAACCCGGAATTTTTCCATACGGATGTAAAGATGTACTTTTTGCCTAGAATAAATTATAGATACAAGTTCAGCGTCAGTCTGAAAATCTTTAGCTTCCTCCTTTTTGCAATCATTCTAATCCCGAGCGAGACCAAATCCGTAAACTCTCGCTCTCAGTTTCAGTTTCCGAAGGATCATCTCTTTCATTCGGGCTACAAAGTGGAATGGTGCTATTTTGTTGGAAATCTTACTAGCAAATCGGGCAAACAGCTCGGCTATGAGCTGAGTTTTTTTCGCGCATTTGTCGGATCTTCTGTAGCGGTTTACCCTGTCCATTTTGCAATTTCCGATATTGCGAACAAAAAGCACTATAGTGCCCAAGCTTTAGAAAGGGAGCTGGGCAATCTAGCCGGCGTAAAAGAAAATTCGCTATGGAGTGGCGATTTTCGAATGGATATCAGAGGTCCTACAGAATTGCAACTTCGCGCCTATCCTAGAAACTCTCCAGGGCTCAGTCTAGAACTGAATCTATCTTACGAGCCGGGACAAATTCTGATTCATGGAAATCATGGAAAATCGACGAAAAGCAGACGCTTTCCCGAAATCTATACTTACTACTACAGTATTCCTAGAATGAAAACCAATGGAAAACTGGTTTTAGAAGGACAGTCACACGAAATAGCTTCCGGAACGAGTTGGATGGATCACGAATGGAGCGCGCACGAGAAGGAGTCTAGCTCGATCAACTTATTTGCGAATTCCAATTCTTGGGATTGGGTTTGCATTCAGTTGGAGGACGGCTCTGATATCATGGCCTTTAATTTTCGCTCTCAGCTAAACGCAGAATCTGAAACTTTCGGGACCTTTCGCCAAGATAAAGAGCAAGTTCACTTCGAAAAGGAAGGAGAGCTGGCATTTACTCGAGCCGGAAAAAAATGGACTAGTTCGGTTTCTGGCCGCAACTACTGGACAGAATGGAATCTAAAATCAGAGAAATTTGACTTACGGATCCAGCCCAAATTTGAAGCGCAAGAATTTGACGCTCGGCCAACCACTGGAATCATTTATTGGGAAGGCGCGATCTCGGTAGAAGGTGAAAAGGAAGGGAAGCCAGTGCGTGGAAGCGGATACTTGGAATTACGGTAAAAATCTTTCATTCCTAACTACTTAGGGTCCTTGGAAAAACTCTTTATTCTTCAGTTACTCTCTGAGAAATTGTTCTTCGGTCGATTCACGACTGTTACAATTTAGGCACTCGGAATGACTGGAAATTATTTTTTGAAAAGACTAGCCTTGGTAGTGCCGACTCTCTTCGGAATTACCTTTCTAGTATTTACACTTTCACACCTCGCTCCCGGAGGGCCCTTAGAAAGAGAAATTGCGAAACTTAGAGGTTACGCGAATTTACAAGGCGCTTCCGCAAAAGAGATCAACCAGGAAGAAATTGAACTTTTAAAGAAGAGATTGCACCTGGATAAGCCAATTCCTGTCGCTTATTTGTACTGGTTAAGCGAAATCGTAGTATTTGATCTGGGTGATTCCAGACTTCACTCGAGACCAGTATCCGATCTGATTCTCGAAAAAATTCCGGTTTCATTAACTTTTGGACTTTCCGGTTTTCTACTTTCTTATCTGATCTGCATCCCTTTGGGAATCGGAAAAGCTTTAAAAAGTGGAGAAGCTTTCGATTCCAGTACTAGTATTATCATTTTGCTCGCATATTCTATTCCGGTTTTTGCTTTCGCAATGCTACTTTTGTATGTGTTCGCTTCAGGAGAAATTTTCTCCTGGTTTCCTTTAGGTCACGAAGTCTCTGACGATTACGAAACATTCTCTTTTTTTGATAGAGTGATCGACAGACTCTATCACATGGTATTGCCGGTGCTATGCTACGTTAGCGGTTCTTTTGCAGTACTCACTCTACTGATGAAGAACTCTTTGCTTGATCAAATATCAAAAGAGTACGTGCGTACAGCTATCTCAAAAGGTTTATCTTTCAAAGAGGCAGTATTCAAACATGCATTTCGAAATAGCTTGATTCCTATTGCCACAGGATTCGGTTCGAACATCAGTTTAATACTAGCAGGCTCCCTTATTATCGAACTAGTTTTTAATATAGATGGCATGGGGCTTCTAAGCTTTCAAGCGGTTACAGAAAGGGACACGGACCTAATGATGGGACTTTTGCTTGTTCAGAGTATCCTAGCATTGATCGGAAATATATTATCCGACTTCTGTTATGTTTGGATTGATCCGAGGATTAACTTCGAAGCATGAGTAGTGTTTTAAAGAGAAGGTTCGAGAAGTTTCGCTCTAACCGAAGAGCCTGGATTTCGTTTTGGATTTTAGTCTTCAGCTACACCTTATCATTGTTTGCTCCTTTGATCGCAAGCAACCAACCTTGGATTGTGAACTTCCAAGGTTCGTGGCGGTTTCCTATTTTCTTTTTTTACACAGATTCGGATTTTGGCGGTGCCAACCTGACGGTTCCGAATTACAAGCGATTGGCATTAAGGGAAGATTTCTCCAGTGGAACTAATTGGATTCTTTTTCCCCCCATTCCTTACGGATTTAATGAAGATAATTTAGAAAGCTTGGAGCAAGATGAAACACCTCCCTCTTCTCCTAGGCGCAAACATTGGCTAGGCACTGATGATAGAGGACGGGATGTATTCACTAGAATTTTCTATGCTTACCGAAATTCGATGAGTTTCGGATTAATCTTAGTTTTAGTAGAATTGCTGTTTGGAACAATTATTGGCGGAATCCAAGGGTATTTTGGAAAAAGAACCGACATAGTTCTTCAAAGAATCATAGAAATTTTGTCTGCAATCCCGTTCCTCTACCTAATTTTAATAATGGGTTCCTTTTTCGGTCGGGGATTCCTAGTTCTTCTAGTTACTTATGCTTCCCTCAGCTGGATCGGAATCAGCGCCTATATGAGAGGGGAATTTTATAAACTGAAAACCCAGCTATTTGTAGATGCAGCTAGGGCTCTTGGAGCCAGTTCTTGGAAGATTATGCGAGATCATATTCTTCCAAATGCGATCACTCCTTTAGTTACCTTCCTGCCTTTTACATTGATTGGAGCCATCGGTATTTTAAGTGCTTTGGATTTTCTTGGTTACGGAATTCCGGCCCCAAATCCCTCTTGGGGAGAAATGATCAGCCAGGGAAGAGAGAACTTTCGCGCCTGGTGGCTGATTACTTTCCCTTCCCTAGCATTGGCGATTACAATATTGCTCACTTCTTTTGTAGGAGAAGGAATTAGAGACTCCTTCGACGCAAAGGAAAAGACGGTGTACGAATGAATTCCTTCGAAAAACCGATCCTAGAAGTATCGAACCTTTCCGTGGAATTATCAACTCCCAACGGATACGTTCCGATTCTGGAAGAAATTTCATTTAGTTTAGGAAAAGGTAAAGTATTAGCACTCGTTGGAGAATCCGGCTGCGGAAAGTCAGTTTGTTCTTCTTCTCTTACCAGATTGCTCCCCGCTGGACTTTTTCGAACTAGTTCCGGAACAGTTATGTATGACGGAAATACCGATCTATTAAAAGTAGATTCTACCAAATTGCATGAACTGAGGGGAAAAGAGATTTCCTACATTTTTCAGGAACCTTTTTCCTCTTTGAATCCACTGCAAAAAATCCGTCATCAAATGACAGAAGGATTCGTATTACACGGATTAGGTGATAGAAAAGCTGCTGAGGAAAAGGCGGAGTACTTATTGTCATCTGTCGGTATCACCGATGTAAAACTTAGAATGGATTCTTACCCTCACCAGCAGAGTGGTGGAATTTTGCAAAGAGTATGCATTGCGATGGCCTTAATGTGCGATCCAAAACTTTTAATCGCGGATGAACCTACGTCTGCCTTGGATGTAACCGTGCAAGCTCAGTTAGTAGATCTCCTTTTGAATTTAAAAGATAGATTCGGCCTCTCTGTTCTTTTTATCTCTCACGACTTTGGACTGGTAAGCAATATTGCCGATAGCATTTGTGTCCTTTATGCAGGCAGAATCTCGGAACTAGGACCAACTGATTCAGTAATCGATTCACCGTTCCATCCTTACACAAAAGGCTTATTAAATTCTTTGCCTTCCAGATTTTCCAAAACGGGTGAATTTAGACCGATTGAAGGAAGAGTTCCCACTGCAGGATCCTACCCGAAAGGTTGTCACTATCAAAATCGTTGTCCTTCGGCATTCGGTCCTTGTGTATTAGAAAAACCGAAACTACTTTCTGTAAGCGACCAATCACATTTGTCAGCCTGCTTTCTATCTACTCACGGAGAGTTAAAGAAATGAGTTCACTTTTGCAAATCCAGGACCTTACGGTTGGATTCGGAAAGGAAACCTTTTTCGGAAAAGCAAAGAAAACTCTCCTTGCAGTGGAGAACGTAGAACTGAACCAATCTGTTGGAGAGACTCTGGGATTAGTCGGTGAATCTGGATGCGGAAAATCAACTCTTGGGAGAGCGATACTAAGGCTACTAACCCCCGATCGAGGCAAAATTTTTTTCCAAGGAAAAGAAATCCTTTCTTTGAATCAGTCGGAGTTCCTTCCGCTTCGAAAGAAGATACAAATCGTATTCCAGGATCCTTATTCCTCTCTCAACCCTAGACTTAGCATCCGGGACATATTAACAGAGGGGCTGTATCTGCACGGAAATCCAACAAAGGTTGAGGCGGAACACGAGGCCATTATGATCTTGGAAAAAGTGGGACTTCCTACAGATATTTTGAACAGATATCCTCACGAATTTTCCGGGGGGCAGAGACAGAGGATAGCGATCGCAAGAGCTTTTATACTCAAACCAGAATTTGTTGTATTGGACGAAGCGGTTTCGGCTTTAGATGTATCTACCCAAGCTCAGGTACTACTGCTACTCAAAGAATTAAAGAAGAACCTTGGACTTTCTTATTTATTCGTATCCCACGATTTAAGTATCGTAAAAGCGATTTCGGATCGAATTGCAGTAATGTATCTGGGTAAGATTGTAGAGGAAGGTCCTACGGAAAAGATCGCGAAATCACCGGCTCATCCTTATACCAAGGCGTTATTCGGATCGGTCTTTGATATAGAAAATCGCAAAGTAAGAAAGCAACCTCTTAAGGGAGAAGTGCCTAGCATTCTTAATAAACCTAGCGGTTGCCATTTTCATGCAAGATGTCCGATCGCGAAAGAAGTTTGCAAGACAACTCTTCCGGAATGGAAAATGGTATCAGCAGATCATAAAGCTTACTGTCACTTCCCGTTGGAGGGATGACTTGAGATCCTGGGACGTACTGATCGAATTCCTACGAAGGAACAAGATTTATTATTTTTCTGTAATTTTGTTCTTTTTACTTTTATTTATCGTTTTTGCGTACATCCCTTTTGCCCAAAGAAAAGAAACCTATAAGCAGTATATATTAAGTGAATTGAGAAGTGCGACTGGATTAGACATTGATGTAGATTCTTCGGATCTATCGATCTTTCCGTTTCCCGGAATCGATTTAGAGAATGTCTATATTCGAAACGATAACATTCTACTAGCTGTGTGCAACCGTATCGAGTTGGACATTTCATGGGTCGGCCTCCTGAGTGGAAATATTGAACTTCGAAGCGTCCAAATCGATGGCGGTTCGTTACGATTGCAAAGAAAAATCGACGGCACGATAGACCTGATCGAATTCATTAAGAATCGAGAGAATAATTCTCAGTCTGAAAAGATTTCTAAAATTGAAATTTCTCCGGAAGAATTTTCGACTGGTTTGGATGTACAAGCCAAAGACTTTTTTAGAATTGGACTCAAAAACGTCGAGATTTCTAATTTTACGTTGTGGTACACTGAGGAATCGCACAAAAGAGAATACAAGGTCTACTTTCATAAATCAAAAGCTTCGATTTCGTTTTATGAGGACAGCTTAGATCTTCTGTTCCATGGGAAGATTGACGAACAACCAATAAGATTCGAATCTACCGCATCTATATTAGATTTTCCTATTAAATATGAAAAAATCCGATTTTCTGCCGTACTAAACGTAGAGGATCTATCACTTTCCCTTTTACGAGATGTTTTCTCCTTCTTTCCTTTGGCAGATTTTTCTCAGACAAAGTTTAGCGGTCGAATCGCAATGGATAAAGAAGAGGATTCTCCAATCCATTTTAAAGTCCGAAGTCAAACCCGAAATCTCTGCTACAAAGGCGGAAACCCATTCGGAAATGTTAAAACGGATGTAGATTTCGATTTAGATCTATTTGGGAAACGAATCAACTTTCCTTATATTGAAGCCTCCTGGGAGGGGGTAGCCAAGGTATCGGCAAAAGGAAATGTGAACTGGAAAAACAGAACGATCGGCCAGTTCACGATTCGAAGCGATTACGGAGATTACCATAGTATATTAAAAATATCTAAACTTTTTAAATACGAAAGTCCAAAAACAAAATATGTAGCACGGACAATAAGTGGGCCGCCTTCTCTTCCCGGGGTTTTTTACTTTAATGTCGATTTGAATAATATTTATGCTTTTAAGCACAGGTTTTCTTCCATCCGAGGGGATGCAAAATATATACATCCTGTCCTGACTGTGCCCAGCTTTCACGCATATATTTACAACGGCGAAATAGTTGGCAAAGCCAAGATTTTTCCATTGCAACCCAAAATGGAAGTGGAAGGCGAGGCCTTCAGATTACATATCGATAAAGCAATTTTGCCGTATGTAAAGGAACGCATTATTACAGGAGACTTATATAGTAAGTTCTATCTGGAAACAATGATAAAAGACAGGTCTAGGGACACTGTCGCAGAACTACTCTTGAACATGAAATCCAGGGGAACAATCGAAGTACTGAACGGGGAACTCCTTGGTTACGCTAACTTTATGATTCCTGTGTTAAACACTCTAGGAAAGATTATCAGTTTTTCCGGAATCGATGGTAGGCAGGTTCAGTTTTCGAAGCTCACTTCTGAGTATTCTATTTATGGAAATCGATTTCGTTTTACAAAATTAGAATTAAACGGAAGCGGACTAGAAGTGGATGCTCGGGGAAGTTTTGGATTCGACAATACGATCGATATGATCCTGAATCTAAGACTGGGGGGACAGGTCGTCGGTAAAGCATTAAAGATTCCGATCCTTTACAAAGGAACCTTCGGTAAAACAATTCCGTACATAGATCCGATTTGGTTGGGTTCAGTCTTCGCCGGGTCTACATTGCTGGCTCCCTACTTGATCCCACTAGGAGGTCCGTATGGTGGTGGTGTTGCCGGATCGGTGATCGGAGAATATGTCCGAGACCTTTGGGAAGGAGTAAAAGGTTTATTTGGAGGTTCTGAGGAAGAAATCAAAAAGCAGAATCGAAAATAGCAAATCGATCATTTGCCACATGGAATTGTTTTGCTACTTTATTTAATATTCCCTTTTTCTAATTCTTCTTCAGAAGGAAAAACTATATTCTTATTCAGAAGATCGTAACTCAAATTCAAGAATGCTTTCCCTTTCCTGTTATTTGACTCGCAAATCGAAATATCTACGTCGCATTCATTGCTTTGCCCCCTAGGAGGATAAACCGTATATTTCAGATTTCGATTTCCGTCTACGAACTGAATATAAAAAAGATTTTTCTCGATCCAGCCAAATAAATTTCCATAAGCGAAATATGCGCTCTCTGTTTTTTTAGGTGAAAATAGATCCCTTCCCATTGCAGTAAAGTAAGCCTCTTTGCCGACTAACCCGAGTATGGTCGGAATCACGTCAAGTTGCGACGCATAGCGATCGTCGATTGCAGGCTTAATTCTCCCTGGAGCATATATTAAAAATGGAATATTTCTGTCCTCGTAGTAGTCAAGATATCTGTGGTGAGTATGATCAGCTACAAAAACAAAGATCGTATTCTTAAAGTAATTCGACTTTTCGGCTAAGTTAACAAACTCTTGCACCGCCCAATCTGCATAGTGATAGACGTTCAAAAAATCATAATCTCGAATCGAAGAATCATAAATTCTAAACCTATCAGCCGGAACTCTGTACGGATAGTGGGTGGATAAAGTAAGGCCAACACCTAAAAAGGGCTTTTTAGAGGCAGAAATCTTTTCGTGCAATAGGCGCAGAACATCCGCGTCATCGTAACCCCATGCACCCAAAGTAAATCGATTCAGCTTTGCGATTTCCTTCTCTCCGATTACGGTATCAAATCCCCAGTGAGGCATCAACGTTGCCTTATTATCGAAGGTCAGATCACCCCCTGTAACAAAATAAGTATCGTAACCCATTCGTTTAAAGATGCTTCCTATACCGGAAAAATTTCCCAGAACTTGGTGGGTCCTTACGACAGTCAGACCAGGTCGATCGGGAATTCCGGTAAGAACCGACATCATTCCGTTGGTTGTCCTTCCACCGGATGCAAAGAAGTTTGTATAGAACCTTCCCTTTCTTAAGAGCTTATTAAAATTTGGTGTAAGCTCTTTTCCTTCTACAATTCCATCGGAAATCGGGCGAATGAATTTTCCGGTCCAGTTTTCCAGGAGAATTAAAACGATATTCGGTGGAGTCGATCTATTTGTTCCATTCTGTTTTCTTAATAAAGGATAACGGTCGCTGACAAATTCAGCACCTTCGTATTGGATTTCATTTCTGACAATCGAGACCGCTTCATTCGAATCCAGTACTAGAAATTTGGGAATCGACTGGCTTTTTAGATCCATGATGGAAGTAAAGATCCCATTTAGACCTATATTGTTAACGAAGTTATGGGTAGAAATAATCGCGTGACTTGCTCTAAGGGGTGTTTCTTGGAGTCCGCCTCGAATCAATACGATCACGCATATCAGTACAATTGGTAACTGGGCCAATTCCGATTTCCAATGACCTGGCTCGTATTTATAAGGAGTGTATCTAACAAAAAGCCAAGTAGACACCGGTAAAAAAACTAATAAAAAGATCAGAGTTACGATAACCAACCCTGTGTTTTGTTCAAAGGCCGATTTAAGAATTACTCCAAGATCCTTTCCCAAAAATACAAAGCCTTCGTACCCGATATGCTTGTTCGCATTTTCATAATATATAATATCGGCAACTAAATGCGCAATCATCCAGATGCTGATTAAGATGGGAGTATAACCCCAAAAAAATCTATAAATCTTAAACCGATTTAAATAGGGGACCGCAGAGAGAACCGCGAATAATCCGAGAAGCATTGCAATTACAGAAAGATCGAACCGAAAACCGACCAGCATTGCATGCAGGATTTCCGTAAGTCCCACTCCCTCTAGGCGATAGGCATAAATCCATAAAAAGGCCAGTTTATAAAGAATTAGAATGACTGCAAAATAAGCGGCATAACCTAATATTAGTTTTAGATTCGAAGGCAATTTTTTCATTCGCAAATGTAAGTGAACTAATCAACAAAATGCTAGCAACCCAAAAACAAAAGTGAAACTAACCGCTGATCAGCCATACTCAAGATCAATCCCTTCCAATCGCAATACTTCCAGTGCATTGCTAGACTGAACGACGCCAGGTCGGAGAATGTAATCAAATGTCATTTTTCCGTCTTTGACTTCTTCCCTAAAATGTTTCAGTTCCAAATCCGGAAGATCCGAAAGTTCCAAGTCATGAGTTGTTACGATTCCATACACATTGTATTTTCTTAATTGTTTCAGAATACCCTTGCAAGCTAGGGTCCTTTCCCTGGAATTCGTGCCTTTTAGAATTTCATCCAGCAAAACCAACTGCGCTGCCTTGGAATTCGATACAACATCTCTTAATATTTTTGCTAAACGACGTACTTCTGCATAAAAGAATGAAATGCCTTCTTCTACAGAGTCTTCGTTTCTTACGCTAGAATGTATAGAAAGAGGAGGTGTCTTAAAATCAGAAGAAGGTACAGGCCCTCCGGCCATCGCCAAGATTCCGCAAATCCCAACAGAGCGCAAAAAAGTAGTTTTGCCAGACATATTTGATCCGGTTAATAAGAGTAGATTTCCTGGACTCAAATTTTCCAAGTCGTTCGCCACTCTTTTTTCTGGCTGAATCAAAGGATGGACCAAGCTTTTTGCACTGATTTTTTTTGCATCTACAACTATCTTCGGAAATGCAAATTCAGGTTCTATCCATTTTAGATTTGCCAAGGGAAGAAGCGAATCTAGTTCACATATATCTTGAAATCCTAATAAAGTTTTTTCGCCCCAGCGATTCCACCATTTTTTATAAGAAGACCAAAGCCATAAATCGTATAAAAAAAGGAAATTGAGAATAGTGTGAAACAGAGGAGCCTGGATTAAAGAAGCCCTATCTGCGATCCTTGAAAGCTTTTTCCAAGACTCGCTCAAATCTTGCCGGGACCATTCTTGAAGGTACGATTTTCCGGAAATTCCACGAATCTTAGATCTGTGAATATATCTGAGCAATTTTCCTAGATCCGGTAGGGTTTCCACTTGTAAGCCCAATGACCTGAACTGCAGTACCGAACCACTACGATAAAGTCCAAAGAATCCTAGGTTGAATAAAAAGATCCCACTTCCCCAGGTTTTTCCGAATGCTAATGTAAATAGAACAAGAGCCCAAAGAAAAACGATCCAGATCGGAAGTAACATTGCTATCAAATTCGCAAAAGTACCAAATGTGGAAGACCAAAGATCGATCGGGTTCTCTTGCAACAGTCCGAAAGGAAATTCTGATTTTGTTTCTAAATCTTTCTTCTTTTCAGAATTTAAGAAATTTGGAATATAGGAAGGCAATTTTTCGGACTCGACTTCGTCCCTTTGCCGAAAAGAAGCTTCGTAAAATTGAAACTTTTTGATTAGTTTCTGCAATCGTCCGCTCTGTGAAGAAAGAATTTTCACAGTGTTTTGCCGTTCGACATAGGACTGATTTAATTCAGATTCATTCCATTGGAAACAACTCAGAAATTTTCTAGATCCTAAAGGAGTTACAGTAGTATCTATTCTGGAAAAAATCCCTTTTTCTCCGATAAAGTCCAGGTCTTTTGCCCAAGAAGGAACTTCTTTCAACAAACTCATGTTGCTGTACTGAGATTTTTTAATCTCAGGATACTTCTCGCCGTTTAACAAAACCCTAGCCTTTTGCTGCACCAGAAATTTATCCCAGACAAGGATTCTGCGGATCTTGTCCTTTCGGCTTTGGTACATTCCTAACAGTTTAAAGAAAGCAATCAGGAATAAGAGCGATGGTAGATATACTAGTTCGGATTTGAATTTAAGAAGATAAAAAGCAAGATTCCAAGTTAAAAAACCAGTAAAGGCAAGGATTCGTAATTGGGATAGTGTTCTGAGTTTTTTTTCCTCCAAAACTCGGAGGGAGTTGAGCCGTAATACCTTCCTAGAAAGGAAGGAAGCTCTCTGTAAGAAATTCATGCGATTGCAGTGACGTTTTCGTAATTTTCCGTTTCTCTGCGATATAATTCGTGATCCAAAAGTCGAACCAATGAACCGAAATCATTCATGATCCAGCGAGAAACCATTTTCCCTCTATCTTTGCCGCGGAATTTATCAACATATACATAACCGAACAAATCCGTACCATATTCGTAAACCACGAATCGTCCGGTTCTTCTGCCAGTTCGGTTTTCCAATCGGATCTGCATTTTTACCGACATTATCCTTCGCTTTTTAATCGTACAAGAAAAAAAATATCTCAAGTATTTTTCAAATCGCCCGAATTGTAAGTTTAGGGAGAGGCTTCTTATTCAAGGACGAATTCGCCTTTCTTACAAACAAAAATACATTTCCCGACAGGGTCGCACGGAGGCGATTTATGATGTATTCAGAAATGAACCCGGATCTTCGGAGTTCCTTTACCAAACTAAGTACCACATTCGCGAACTTAACAAATGATAGCGTTCTTCCTACTTTTGGTCTGAAAGCTGCCAATCTGCTAGATTCTACACAAATGAAAAAGCTGACCGAAATTCGGAAAAGGAGAATCAACTCAAAACAGTGGCAATCTTTTGAGAAAGATTGAACTCAGCTTGAATGCTAGTTAGAAACGCGAGTACAATCGTCGTCTTCTTTAGTATCTTGCAAAAACATCTCTAATTTTCGACTTCAAATCCAACTCTTAGCAAAAACAAAAAGGCCTTCCAAACGGAAGGCCTTTTCTTTTTGTACAGATCAAATTGAGATCAGTACTTTGTTTTTGTGGAAGGCATCTTGACGTTTAGAATCACGTCAACTTCTGTTACTTCCCCCTCTCTGACTACGATCATGGAATTATTCAGATTTAAATCTTCTGCAAACGAAGCTTTAATCTCATACTCCCCCGGTTTTAAATTGGTAAACCAGAAGTTTCCGTTCTGATCCGTATTCAGTTTTTGGATTCCTGTGACACTCGAAATCGTCGGCATGTAGATCGGTTGATTGATCACAGGATTGTCCAGAGTCCTGTAAAAGACCTTTCCTCGAATCGCACCGAAGCCGCTCATCGAAGTAACAACTTCCATTTCGTTTTTCTTCGAAGGAAGTACTGCTTGCGTCCTTTGGATTTCTGGATAGTCGTCCGTTTGGATGGTAACTTTGTGAACCCCAGCAGGAACATCCCTTAGAGTGATCGTGTAAGTTGCGCCCGCCACGAGCTTGCCCATTTTCTTGACCGCTCCCCAATAAGGAGAAGTTTCGGAAGTTAACTTTGCTTCAAACTCTTTGTCATCGATCAAAACTCTAACTGTTCGATCTCCTTTCCGCTTTTTGCCGGTTGATAAGCGAATATCTGGAGGAAGATCGGATACTCCATATGCACGATCTTTAATGATCGTAGTTTTGATGATCAAATCTCCCTTTTGGTTTGTAGGAACTACAGGTGGTTCATCATTGGTTACGACCGGAACAACTGGATCTGGCTTGGGAGGATCCACATCAGGAACAGGAGTTGGTGGTGGAGGCGGCTTGACCGGTTCTACCGGTTTAGGAGGATCAGGTTTCTTTTCTCCTGCTAGAAAAATTCCCGAAGCATTTCCGGAGATTTGAGGATGCTGGTCATGGTCAAATTTCCTAGCCATGTTAACTGTTTCGTCCTTAGAAGCAAAAAAGGCCTCCAAGGCAGTGACAACATCATCCTTATTTAAATCCGCTGATAGCGCCTTACCGAAGTTATACGTAAATATTCCGTGATTGATATTTCCGCCGACCTCGATCGCAGTCTCGTTATCATCTGCTGAGGAAATGATTGCCTTATCCTGGAAGAAAAAGTCCTGAGGATCCTGACGAACTGTTCCGTCGCTTCCTTCAGGAATCGGAACCGACGCAGAACCTCGAGTCGCCTTTCCCTTCTTCGCAATTCCACCTGAAAAGCAGCAGTCGAATACGAAAACGGTTTTTGGTGACTTGATCTTTGCGAGGTAATCATTCAGTTCGTCGTCGCTCAAGTGTGGACGATCGTAGCAAATGATTAAGTTTCTCATTCCATTTTTGGCGCTCGCATCTCGCTGAAAAGCACCGTGGCCAGAGAAATAAAGAAAAACAGTGTCTTCATCTTTCGCTCTTGATCCGAGCGCTTTGATCTCACGTTCTATATTATCTTTGGTTACTGACTTACCGAGAAGGATTTTGATATCGTCGAATTTACCAACTCGCTTAATTTCATCGTGAAGGTACTTTGCGTCGGCTTCGCAAAGATTCAACTCAGGAATTCCAGCTTTGTTTCCAGTGTAGTTTGATCCGAAAATTAGGCCGTACCTTTTCTGAGCAAAAACATCTGAAGAAACAAAGAGGAGAATTATTCCGATTACGGAAATAAAGGATTTCAATCCGAGCCTCCTATTTAGGTGGAAAATACCCTACCGATTCTGGGAGGGTTGTCATTATTTTTTTTCACCAGCAAATCTATCGAGCTCAGCGCAAAAACGGACGAACTGTTTATTAAGTTTTCCTATAAAAAGGGAGTGTAATAAGAAGAACCGGCAGGCTGCAAAAGCCCCGTCCTATTTCCTTCCTATATCATAGAATTTTTTTCTATTATTTTGAACGAACCGGGGGGAGCCCCCGGTTTTTGGGACTGCGGAAAATCGAGTTACTTAGAAAGCCACTTCATCATGCTGCGAAGTTTTTTTCCAACGGACTCGATTGGATGCGCCGCATTCTTTTCGCGCATTTTTTTGAATTCAGGATAGCCTGCTTTGGTTTCCGCCATCCATGCTTTCGCAAATCTTGCACCTTTATCTTTACGAATATCATCGAGCACTTGCTTCATACGCTCTTTGACACCTGCATCGATAATGCGCGGGCCTGAAACATAATCTCCGTACTCAGCGGTATCCGAAATGGAGAATCTCATTCTAGCCAAGCCACCTTCGTAAATCAGGTCGGTGATCAATTTCACTTCATGCAAACATTCGAAATATGCGATCTCTGGGTCATAACCTGCTTCGGTTAACGTTTCAAAACCGGACATGATTAGATTCGAAAGTCCGCCGCAAAGTACGACTTGCTCGCCAAACAGATCGGTTTCTGTCTCTTCTCTAAAAGAAGTTTCTAGAATTCCAGCTCTTCCACCGCCGACTCCTGCAGCATGAGCGAGTGCTCTTTTCTTTGCTTCACCAGTAGAATCTTGGTGAATTGCGATGAGACAAGGAACTCCACCACCTTCGACGTACACTCTGCGAACCAAATGGCCAGGACCTTTTGGAGCTACCATATAAACGTCTACGTTTTTTGGAGCTTGGATAAAATCGTAATGAATGTTAAAGCCATGAGAGAATACAAGAGCATCGCCTGCCTTTAAATTCGGCTCAATCTCAGATTTGTATAGGTCCGCCTGGATAGTATCCGGAGCTAAAATCTGAATGATATCTGCTTTCTTAGCAGCTTCTGCTACAGAGTAAACTTCAAAGCCGGCTTCTTGTGCTTCGTGTTTAGATTTGGATCCGTCTTTTAGTCCGATGATCACTTTCAGTCCGGAATCCTTCATGTTCTGGGCCTGTGCATGCCCCTGGCTTCCGTAACCAATGACAGCGACCGTTTTGCCTTTTAAAACGGATAGATCACAGTCTTGGTCATAATAAATATTGGCCATTTTGTAGTACCTCGAGTCTTACCGAAGGGTTATTATGACAGCACATGTGGAAGAGGCCCATTCCACAACCTAAAATTCCTGTGGGTACCCTTTCGATTTTAATATCTCATCCAGCTTTCGAACTCCTGAGTTCTGAGGGTCCAGTGAAATCGCCGCGTCGAGAACCGATCTGGCTTCAGAGAGTCTGCCTAACTGTCGATAGTTGTCTGCGAGGTTGATCAAATTTGACAATCTATGAGGCTGAGAAACACGCACCTTCTCCGCGGCTTCGCTCGCATTCGTATAATCTTTCAGATACTTGTAACAAACAGAAAGTAAAAACCAGACATCGGTGGAATCCCCATCATAAGTAAGGAAATTTCGGAACCATTTCGCGGCATTAGAATAGTCTTTTGCATCATAATACACCTGAGCCAACAAACGAGAAGCTTCTTGAAACTCGGGAATATCCCGGAGCGCTTCCTCGAGCAAAATCGTAGCCGTGGAGAATTCTTTCTGTTGCAGAAGGGCTTTTGCTTCCATGAACTTTCTCTTTGCAACGTCCAGATTTGCGGTGCTTATTTCCTCCAGTTCTCCAACTCCGTTTTCTTGAAATCCGATCCGAATCAAAGATAAATCGTCAGTAATCATCCCTGAATCGTGAAGTTTGGTCACTACCTTGTCCAATTCACCTGAAGCTTTCTCTACACAGACTAAAAATCTATGCTCGTCCTCATTCATGGCCCAAGAATCATCATCTTTTAGAATATTGATATCGTCCTTTCCGTCCGAGCCCAGGAACACGACATCTCCAGGCTTCAAAGTATATTCTAATATTCTAAAGTTCATTTCAGAAGGAGAGCCTAATTTCCTGAGAGTCAGCTCCCTTTCCAAAAACGAGGATTTGCCGTCACGAAACAGTACCGCCCAAGGATGTTCTGCATTGAAATAAAGCATTTGGCCCGTTTTCTCGTTGATTAGACCCAGGATCGCGGATGCCATCATGACCCCATCGAAAGTTCTAAAAATATCGTCCAATTCCCGGAAGGTTTGCTTTAACCAATCTTCCGGGTTGACATTTAGGCTCTTGCCTTCTCCGGAGGATCTAGTTAATATATTGTTCATCGCTGTTCCGAGCACGATAGCTCCACCGGCTCCTTGCATGGATTTTCCCATTGCATCTGCATTTAGAAAAACTGTCCAAAGCTCCTTCTTGTTTCCAAACAATAGGTCACCGCTGATGCAAAGATCGCCTCCAAGTTCAGAATCTTTATTTCTAAAATTGAATTTCTTTTTTTGTTCAATATAAAACGAAGTGCTCACAAATTTGGATCTGTTTAGGTTCGACATGAGAGGTCGGCTCAAGAGCGAAGTTAAGTAGTAGTCACCGTCTTGCTGGACTTTTAGAGCTTGGATTTCCTCCATTTTTTCGGTGACTTCTTTTGTTCTCTCCTCCACTTTCGCTTCCAGAGTATCTGCGTATTCTTCTAATTTGGTACGACCTTCCAAGATACTCTGCACCATTCCGTTAAAGGCTCCGCTTAAATATCCGATTTCGTCCTGCACCAAAACCGGAATCTTAACATAAAGATTTCCTAAATTAACTTCTCCTACCCCGTGAATTAGTTCATTCATCGGTTTGACCAAACTTCGATTAAAGAATACAGGAAAAAGAGTGAGGATAATCAAAACCAAGCAGATCGTTAAAATAGCAATCCATCGATTTGTATCATCCAAGAATTCTCTATATTTAAGATACGAGAACGAAAACTGCAAAGTTCTTTCGGCACTCTCATCTCTGATATAGTAAGAGTAAAAAAGACTTTCCGGAGTAGGTGTGATTATTCCGGATTTTTCTTTATCTTCCGAAAGATAAATTTCGGGGATTCTCTTTAGAAAATTACCTGCTTCTCGATTTAGGAGGATTTTCTCGAAAGGAGCACTCAATTCTAAAACTAAATTTGTTCGATTTGCAAGTAGCTTAGGTTTTTGGGATCCATCGGGGAGGGAAACAATACGAGAGATATCAGTACCTTCTACGATTCCTGATTTTGAAAAGGAATTCACTTCCTTCAAACTGATTTCATCGAACAGTTTTTCGTTTCTAAGATTCAAAATAGTTGAGAACCCCTGAGCAAACAAAAGACAGGTTACAACTGTAATTCCCACTATCTTTGTCATGAAGGAAGTTCGATCTACGGTATTGTTGATAAATACGATAGTAAGTGTGAAATATCCGATGATAGTAAAACCCACGTAAAGTTGCTGAAAACTGTTTCTAGAAATAACTCCCTTTTGAAAAAGTAGATTGGATAGGACTGGAACAAGATACGTGATCGCTAAAGAAAGCGACATTTGAATCAGAGCTTTTCTCTCTTCTGATGATTCTGCAGTTCTAATTTTTTGAATCTGTACATACAACATGACCCCTATGTAAGAAAGCATCAGAGCCGCGAGGAATTCTCCTACGCCTTTCGGAAAATTATATGCTTGTCCTGCAAAATTAAACTCGGCTTCCTTTGTGAATATTTGATAAAAGAAATAACCGACGCTTATGACAGCGAGGCTCACCATGATGCTGAGTACGATTCTCGCTTCCCTTGGCCTATCGTTGCGAGGATACAAATAAGAAAAAACGGAAAGGAAAATCGTACCAAAGATCGCGGATGGTCCGGTCAATAGTCTATGGTATGCAGCCCAAGGATAAGGAAAAAGTACGGAAATCAGGAATCCTAGATTAATTAAGAAAACTAAACAGAACTGTATCGAAAGTGCAGACGTGTAACGAGCTTTGTTTTTTAAAGTCGCAAGGAACACGAAAATAATGAATGTAAATATGCAACAGATTAAATAAGAAATTGCCCAAGAGTTGAAATAGAGCATTGGCATATACTGATTTTATTCAATATTCCTTATAAGATTCGCAGTGTTAAAAATGTAACGCCCTCGAAGACCGCGTGATCAGAATCTCTTCCACTTAGGATTCAAAAGAAAGAGTTTTAGCTTCGTCCTCTAAAACGTGAATCGTCTCTATTAGTAGCTCACTTTTATTCAGCAGCGAGTCCATGGATGTTTTTAAATCCGAAACTAACTGCATCATGGAACCCGCTCCCGAGTGCTGCTCCTTTACTGCGCTTTCAATATCCGACGATCGATTTCGCAATTTTGCTAAACTTTCTAAAAATCCGTCATTGATTGATTTTTGTTCTATCAATAATAAATTTAATTGATCAAATCGCAGAGAGAAATTCTCAAAGAGTAAATCTTGTTCTTTTACTTTTCCGGATGCAGTCTGGGCAGTTCTTTGTCCTTTTTGAACATGACTGGAACTGTCATCGATAATCTTCGAAATTCGACTCGCATTCTCAGCGCTACTAAATGCAAGTTTCGAAACTTCCTGGGCTACAACTGCAAAGCCTTTGCCGGCTAAGCCTGCACGAGCTGCCTCGATGGATGCGTTCAACGAAAGCAGGTTTGTTCTGTCCGCAACTTCAGACATAATCTGATTCACTTCGCCGACCGAACGAAAAGAATCACCTAACGAATCTAAAGATGTTTTGAGTTCTTCCACGAAGTCTGTAACTACTTTAGATACATCCTTTACGATCTCCATGCTGGTATTCAAACTCGTAGAGAATGTAGATATCTTTTCGATCAAAGTCTTTAGCGAATTGCTCTCATGTAAAAGCTCTTCGATTCTTTGGAATTGATCGTTCACTGCACCAGAAGAATTTCCTGCTTGTGTCAAGAACTCTCTCATCGTAGAACTAATTTGTTCAAAAGAAGACGCGTGATCGTTGACCACATCGTTCAATTCAGTGGAGAAGTCCTTTAATCTTTTTGAATTTTCCATCAGTGAGCTCGCGGATTTCGTCATCCTATGCTTGCTCGCTTCGACGCTCTTTCTAGAAGATTCAACTGCCGCGATTTTTTCTTCCTCAGCTTTTTTTAGCTCGGAGAAGATTCGAATAACCGATCTTACAATGAATGCACAAGTCAATAAGAATGCGATCTTTGTTATATGCTCGGACATCGGTGCGTATCCGGGAAAATTCACCACCTTTATGTCTTCCGTAAAAACGACACCAGTTAGGTACGCATTATATGTTACAACTGATTGTACAACACTTGCAAGGACACCGATCCAAATCACAAAAGAAGGAGATAACAGCAGTCCAGCATAAACAATATAGATTATATTTATTGTATAGAGAACAACCTGGCGAATCACCACGGAGGCATTTTCTGGATTTTCGCTCGTAGCGCCGATCATCACTAAACCGAGAATAACGACATCCGTAATAATAAACGTTTTACCCAGAAAAGGCGAAATTCCTCCCCTCCTATTTTTATAAAAAGAGTAAAGAGAATATCCGAGCATAAAGCAAGTCCCGGAAATATACATTGCATTCTGAAAGAAGGTGCTTCTCTCTAGACCGATCGCTATAGAAGCGAAATAGAGAAAGGTCAATCCAAATCGGATTCTATTTATAGTAATCGGTCCGGTTGCCGCTATGATTTCTGATTTTGTTTTTTGCATCAATACTGATCCTTTAAAAGGATACTCATAAGTATCTAGGATTGCTCACGATAAAACTTTTCGACCGACGCAAATCGACCCTTTTTTGAGAGACGAAAAATGGAAAATTGTACACAATTACGTTATTCTTATAATAGCTTGTGCCAAAAGTTATAGACTCTTGAACCTCTAATCGCTGCTTAAAGCGGGCTAAGTTTCAAAGACAGCCATCAAACTTTTGTAAAGAACGATCATACAAGGAAGCAACTATGTCCGAACACAAAATTCGTATTAACTGGCAAAAAGGCACGGAGGAATTCACTTACGAAACCTATGATAGAACGCACGAGATTTCGTTCGAAGGCGGAAGAAAGATTTTAGCTTCCGCAACTTCTACCTATTTTGGGAAAGCAGAATACGCAAATCCTGAGGAACTCATTACCGCTGCGCTATGCAGTTGCCATCTGCTTACTTTCTTGGCAGTAGCGGCGAGAAAGAAATTTACTATCTTGCAATACTCTGACGCAGCTGTAGCAACCCTAGAGAAAAATCCCGAAGGTAAATTATCGATCGTTAAAATTGATCTATATCCGAGAACAAAGTTCTCTTCGGATAAGGTTCCAGATATGGAGGAATTAAGATCTTTGCACGAACTATCCCATAAAAACTGCTTTATAGGAAATTCGATCAAATCTCAAGTAGTGATCCACCCAGAGATTGCAAATTAGAGGTAATCGTCTTCTGCTTCACTTTTATGCTTGATATCTTCTTTTTCGCTATCAGTTCTTTGGTTCCAGTATTTTTCGAGCACATCCCTTATCTTGATAATTGCTTCATTTTCAGGGTCAATGCGCAACGCGGTTTGAGTCATCATCATGGCCCTTTCGTAATTCTTGAGCGCAATATATATCTGAGCTAAGTTCATCAAGTTTTTTAGATGCTCCGGTTCTCTTAATCTTAGTCGTTCTCCGAAATCGAGTGCTTTACGTAGCTGTCCGGCTTTTCTTGCTGCAAAAGAAGCTACGTAAAGGATTTCCTTATCCACCGGTTTCATATTCAGATAATCTTCCGCGTAAAGTGCTGCTTTTCCGTAATCTTTTATTTTAAGAAATAATCGGACAAAGTTCTTCTTTACTTCCGGAATTCTACTGTCCAGATTTTCGGCTTGTTCTAAAAATGAAATCGCCTCTTCTACGTCCTTGTGATTCGCTGTCTCCTTTGCTCTTTTAAGAAGTTCCTTTATTTTTACTTTATGCTCTAATTCGATTCTTCTTTGTTCCTGATCACTTTCCTTATAAGAAAGTCTGATCATTGAGAGGTCGTCCGTCAAATGACCGCGACCAGTAATTACTTTATAAATTTCTGAAAGTTCTCCCTTTCCGGCTTCCACAGCTCTTAAAAATAAAAGCTCATCATCGTTGATGATCCTGTTCCCGACATCATCGACACCGATTAGGATATCGTCCCGACCGTCGGAGCCTGCAATAATTACGTCCCCAGGTTCAAGTTGGAAAGTTTTTATAAAAATGCTGCCTTCCATTCCGGTCGTTCCGATTTTCCTGAACATCAAATCTTCTTCGATAAAGCTAGCAATCCCGTCCCTATACAGAACAGTCCAAGGATGCTCTGCATTAATATAATATAATATACCAACATCATCGTCTATCAATCCGATAACCGACGAAACTAACATTGATCCGTCAAAGCTCTCGAACACTTTGTGCAATTCGGTAAACGCATTTTTCAACCACCGCTCCGGTGACTGATTCTTCATGCTTTCGACAATTCTTGTACGTTCAATAATCGATTCGAAAACTGCACCCAGCACCAAGGCACCGCCGGCACCCTGCATGGATTTACCCATTGCATCGGCATTCATAAAGACAGTATAAGATCGTCCTTGAAGAGAAATATGATTGGAAACGTTAAGGTCTCCGCCTATTTCATCAGTATATCTGCGGAAAGTGAATTTCTTCTTTTGCTCCAACAAGAAATCGACTTTTACGTTTTCATTTACTGCCTTATTCGAACCTAAAGGTTTTATCAATAGAGCGGTAAGAAAGTAGTCCCCGTCCTGTTGTTGCTTGAGTTCGCGCACTTCTGCTAATGTCTGCTCTAACTCTCTGGTTCTTTCTTTGACCTTCTCTTCCAGGCCTTCTGCATATTGTTGCAGGCGTTTTCTGGCTGCCTGGATCGATCTAGCCATTCTATTAAACGAACGAGCAATAAAACCGATCTCGTCCTCGACTCTCGGTGTTAGGCGATAATCTAAGTTTCCGGAATTCACTTCCGTCAAACCGACGACAACTTCGTCCATTGGGGAGATCAGCGCATTCTGGAAAAAGAATCTAAATCCAACCAAAACGATCATCATCACAGAAATCAGAGAAATTACTAACACAAGAGATGGTGCATGTAGGAAGGCTCTCAGAGTTTTATACTCAAAGCCGACTTCGTATATCTTTCCGTTGCTCGGATGCACAAAGTAGTATGCCACGTAGAATTCCGGTTTTGCATCGCCTGATTTAAAGGATTTGGCTCCCTTATAGATTCTTTCTTCAGCACCTCGAAGGGGGGCAAGATAGTTTAGGAATGTTTCGGAGATTTCTTCCTCGGTCTTTCCTTTTTCAAATAAAGGTGCCATTCTCTTTTGGGCATTGTTCAAGACTGCTGATAATCCGTGCTCTTTTGTTACCAACAATTTGAACACAGCGTCGTGGTCGCTTTTCTTAGGAAGATAATTGAATTTGCTTCGAACAACGAGTAATTTCTTTTCCAAGAATTTGAAGAAATCCAGCATTTGAGCATCCGATATTTTTTCGGATCCTTTCGACTTCAGAAATTCTTTTATGCCCTCCTTGTAGGCAGAGAATTCTTTTGGAGCGGATTCCAGCAATTCTTCACTTTTACTCCAACGCTCGGATGCGGGAAGCGAGCCAATTTTGCAAATTAGATTTTTATAATAAAATAATCGCAGTTCAAGGCGGTCATCTTTTACAGTTCTGGGATCCTTTTTTCCTTTTTCACTCGTAAACGAATCCGATGCAGGGTCATATGAGACTATATAGGAAAATCCAGTTGGCTCTTCTCCCTGCAGAACCGCAAGTCTTGTTTCGCGAGTCTTTATCTGATCATAGGAAGAGTCGTATCCGTTGAGAATCGTATAACCAACAAGTTGAAATACGAGCAAGAAAGTGGCCATGGTAACGCCCACGATTCTACTCAAGATCGTAGTTCTCTCTTTCGTCGCGTTAACGTAAATGAGTAGAATCAAAAACAGACCAACCACTAGTGCTAAATCAGCCGTCTGCTGATAGGCCGCCCTAGTAACAGTTCCATCGCGGCTGAGCGCGTTCATTGTAGCGGGGATGGCAGTTATCAAAAAATAGGCGAGTGTGATGTAGATTACGGAGCGTCGCTCTTTCCCTTTTTCTACAATTGAACGCCAAATACCCGCGACCAGAAACGCGGTAATGTAAAGAAGGGCAAGCAAGGCGAAAAGTTGGTAAAATAAGTAGGCGTTAAAGTCCCAATAGTGGCTTCCTAAAATATAAGTTTTTGTAGAGTTGAGCGCACTAAGAACGTATACGCCGGTGCAAATTGCAACGCCTACATACATAAGAACGTATATTATGAATCCTAACTTTACATTTCTGGGTTTTGGAAAATAGAAGAAGAAGATAAAAACTTGCGTAAACCCGATCATAGGCGCCGGGATTACTAACCATCTGTGAGCAATTGTCCATTCATCGTAAGATAAGAAACCGGTGGCATATCCAAGGTGAAAGATAAAGGTAGAAAAGCAGGACAACCCTAGGTGAAAAGCAGCTCCACTTCTGTCTCTGATCGTAAGGAAGAACATGGAGACATATAGAGAAAACAAACTGGCCAGTAGTGAGCCAAAAAAGTAAAAATTTAAATAGAAGGTCTCCATTTCAGTATGGCCTAGAGAGCATTGGACGAAGCAATCCCTTGCTAAAATTGAAGGTTTTTTCGAATAATCTGCTAAGTAGGAGATCCATCATAATTTCTACGACAAATGCTCAGCCGATTTTTGCGCTCAAGATTTTATACACTCTAGCTCGGGGAAATCAAACAGAAGTAGTATATGTATTTAAGGAAAAAACTACTTCCAAAACATTTTCGGTAAATGGGACGTTCAGACTTAAGCAATTTTCGGACTAGATCTTTTTTTGACCTCCCCAGCAAATATACTTTAGTTCCTGGTACTCTTCCATTCCATATTTCGATCCTTCTCGTCCCATCCCTGAATCCTTGACTCCACCAAACGGAACCTGCTCGGTCGAGAGTATCCCTTCATTTACGCTCACCATCCCAGATTCTATTGATTCTGAAACTCTCCAAATAAGAGCATGATCTCGACCGTAAATGTAGGAAGCGAGGCCCACATTCGTATTATTCGCAATGTGAATTGCTTCCTCCTCTGTTCTGAAACTGCAAATCGGTGCAACCGGACCAAAGGTCTCTTCTTGAAAGCAGAGTGCTGTGGTAGGAACTCCCAAGATTACTGTTGGTTCAAAAAAAGTTCCACCAAGTGAATGCGGTTTTCCTCCGGTGAGAATTTTTCCACCCAAGCTGGCTGCATTCTCCACATGATTCTTGACCTTTTTGAAGCCCACTTCGTTTATCAAAGGCCCCTGTTGGATTCCTTCATCAAATCCATTTCCCACTTTTAGTTTTGAAACTTCTTTTACCAATAACTGCGAAAATTCCGAGATAACTTTTTCGTGCACCAAAAATCGATTCGCGCAAACGCAGGTTTGTCCAGTGTTCCTAAACTTAGAAAGGACTGCGCCTTTGACTGCATCTTGTATATTAGCATCACTGAATACAATAAAAGGAGCATTTCCTCCTAATTCTAAAGAGAGTCTTTTCATTTTTGGAGCTGCTTTTTCCAAGAGAAGTTTTCCGACTCTTACAGATCCGGTGAAGCTGATCTTTTTCATTTTCGGATTCTCTAAAAATTCATCAGCGATATGTTCCGGAAATCCGGTGACAACTTGAAATACTCCAGGGGGAATTCCTGCTTCTTGAGCCAAAACTGCGAGTGCCAAAGCAGAATAAGGGGTAATTTCAGAAGGCTTGGAAATCGCAACACAACCAGCTGCCAAAGCCGCTCCGGCCTTTCGGGTAATCATAGATGAAGGAAAATTCCAAGGAGTTAGGAATCCGGAAACACCGATCGGTTCTCTCCAAGACAATAGTCGCACGTCATTTCTATGGGTCGGAATGATGTCACCATAAGATCTCTTCGCCTCTTCGCTAAACCATTCCAAATAGGATGCAGCATATTCAATCTCTCCAATCGATTCGGCCAAAGGCTTGCCTTGTTCCCAAGTCATAATTTTTGCCAAGTCGTCTTTGTTCCTTAGCATCAATTCTGACCAGGCTCTCAAATACTTTCCTCTTTCTTTGCCAGTGGTCTTTGACCATTTGGATTGTTCGAGAAAGGCATAATCGATTGCTTTGCGAATTTCCTCTCGAGGTAAATTAGGCACAGTACCGATTGTCTCCCCGGTCGCAGGATCGATCACTGAAATTGTTTTTTCGTAGGACTTCCAATGCCCAAGGTAATAACAGCTTGTTCGAAAAAGGGAGGAATGCGCAAAGTTTGGAGAAGTGATTGTTTCTTCCATAAGTTCGGAAATTTAGAAAAAGAAAATATTATATCGAGCGGAAAATAGTTTCAACCCGCTTCGATCTAAAATCAAGCCGTTTTGCAGTTCATGTTTGTGCCAAAATCGGAAACTTAAAAGAAACGTTCTTCTCGATCGGAAAATCTCCGCGGACAAAAAGAGGAGAATCTAACTTTTCTGGGATTGTTTGAGTTTTGGTTTTCAGTATTTCCGGAGTAAATCCGACTGGTATCTCATCGCAATCGCCAAAATTAAGACTGTCTAAAGCCTCCGTAAGAGTTTTAGTAATTGGTTTTGCCTCAGAAATTGTTTTCATTAGCAAATCCCAATCTTCTCTCTTATCAATGCTCAACTGCCTCCATTCCAACTTAGAATACGATGTTTTTTGAACTGGAAGCTGGGCTCTAAAAAATAGTTTCTTCGATTTTACGAAATCCGAATTTTGGATAAAAATCCAGTACAGATTCATTCGCAAACAGGAAGAACAGATCTACTTTTCCCTCATAGTCGCTCAATGCGTCTTTCATCAAATAAGGAATATGAAATGTATTTGGAAGTCCAACCGCCTCTAAGGAACCATTCTCGAAAGGATGCACCATAAAGAGCCTCGGGAGTAAAATTGAAGAACGCCTCTCGCAGGACAGCTTCCTCTTGGTACGCTTTTTTAGGAGTAAAATGGATCAAAGAATTAATCTTCGCTTAAGATTAAATCTATTTGAAGCCCGCTTGGAGAAATGCGAACAGTTCCATAGACCAAGCAACGGCAACGTGTATCATGATCCCACCTAACACCGATCTGGTTCTAAGCGCGATCATTCCAAGAGCGAATCCTCCAAAAAACGAACCAAGTGCTTCGAACATAGGTTTCGTAAAATGCAAAAAACCGTACAGGAAAGACATCAGCAAAACGGCCTGTTTGGAACCTATCCTGGATGCTAAAGGAAAAACCAAAAGGCCGCGAAAAAAGGATTCAAGTGCAACAAATCCGAATCCATACGCGATTTCAAATGCCAGAATCCAGTAAAAGGGAGGATTGTAATCCAAACCGAACGGATATCTGGTCGTAAATCGAGGATAGACAGAAAGGAAAGAAGGCGAAAAAGAAGCCACTGCCACCAAAGGCAAAATCATCGCAATAATAAATAATATTTGTTTAATATTCGGTAGATGATTCCACCCTAAAAATCTATCCGGATCTTCCTTCTTTGCCAAAAACCAGATTACAGGGAGAGCCAGGTAAATGGCAATATTAGATACATAGTTAATAATCAGCATTCCGATTCGGATATTTTCTTCGGAAGCAAAACTTACCAATGCTAAGTTGTTAATCCGCGCACCACTTGCGAACACTAGGACAACTGATCCGCCGAACAAGAGCATGATATTTTGTATGTTCCATGAGTTTTCTTTTCTGCCGTATGCCAACCAAACTGTGGGAAGAATTAGCACCATACCGAAAAGGTAAAAAATAAAATAGAACACTAAAATTCCAAAACCACCTTTGTAATAGTCGGTAACCTTTGGAACGAAGAGAAAAGCGTAGTTAAAGAGCCAGCAAACCAGGAAAACGAATAACACTAGCGCAAAAATGAAATAGTCTTTCTTTCCTTCAAAAAAGTCTCCTAACGAATCCTTAATTAATTTCATCTTTTAGTTTTTCTCCTATTTAACTTTTTCTTTTTTAGCTACGAGGGAACTTTCATATTTTTTAATATATAAACTCGCGACGGTCAAAAAAACTGTTAAGACCAAGGGTCCATAAAACACCCCTGCCATTCCAAATGCTGTGACTCCTCCGATTATGCTGAAGAAGACCAAAAAACCGTCTATGCTAATTCCCTTTGCCATAAATGTCGGCTTGTACCAATTTTCTACGAGAACTGAAATCGCAGTGCAATAAACAAATAAGATGGCGCTCGCTACGAATTGCCCTTTGATAGCTAAGTAAATACAGGCCGGAACATAAACTACCGCAATTCCAACGAAAGGCAATAACGCTAGTATGATCATTAGTACTGTCCATAACATTACCGAGCTAATTCCTGCAACCCAAAGCCCAAGCCCAGCAACGATTCCTTGTATTAGTGCAGCGATTCCATTATGCACAATCGTAACATAATTCATCCGGTTGAAGCGATCTAGAATTTCCTGTTCGTCTTCGTCGCGAATCGGAGAAAATCTGAATATAAAACTTTTCAGCTCTGGACCATTCAGCAAGATTCCGAAGAGCGCAATCAGCATTAAGAAAAATTGAAAGAAGAACTGAAATAGATTACTGATTGCTGAATTCACCATTTGCAAAGATCCCGAACTTAAAGCCGAAAGTCCGTCCAAGGCAATTTTTTGCAGATTTTCTCGAGAATACTCCTGGTTTATAAACTGAAAAAACTTAGACATCAGATCGGCAAACCAATTTGCTCCGAATAATAACTCCTCAATATTTTTTTCCGTAATCACCGCTTGTAAGTTTGCATAGACGTTTAATATTTCTTTTGATAAACGCACGACCACATAAATGCTCGGTAAAAAAATAACTAAGCAAAGTATGATCAGAACGATTGCCGCAGAAATCCATCTTTTCCAACCGGTTTTTTCTGAAATAAAATTAAGCATCGGAAAACAGGACCCTGCAAAAATTCCCGCAAATAGGATGGGAGAAAGAAAGGACCAGGCCATGTAAAAAAGCAAACTAGTACTTAATAATAAAAGGAAAAGAAATCCGATCCATTCAGCCGTACTATAAGGTAAAGTTTTGCGATTCGCTGGACTATTGGCTCTATCGGTATTGAGCTTAACTTTTTTCATCCTTTGAGAATTCCTTCCCCGCAGAAAAACTCCAATGTTTTTTTAAAGCAACAGCAGGTTTCGCTGAACCCGCAGATTTACCAAAACCGCCGTAGCCGGGAAAACGATCTCCACATAAAGGAATGAAATCACTTTTTCTTATTGACCTACCTAAATTGTTAAGTGAAATCAATAGTTCATTATGAAAGAATAATTTTCATAGGCAGGGACGAAGTGACAACAAATCTACCGAAAGTGTGCGTGATCGGTGCCGGTTCTAGCGGTATTACTGTCTGTAAATCATTGCAAGATAAGAAAATTCCTTTTGATTGTTACGAAAAGGGAAGCGAAATAGGCGGAAATTGGCGTTTCAAAAACGACAATGGGATGAGTAATATCTACAAGTCTTTGCATATCAATACTCATCGGGAAAGAATGGAGTATTCAGATTACCCAATGCCTCATTGGTATCCGGATTATCCCAATCACGAACCGATCCAAAAATACTTTTTGGATTACGTAAATCACTTCGGAATTCGAAAAAATATTAAGTTCAAAACCGGAGTTGCGGGAGTTACACCTCAAGAAGATGGTACATTTTTAGTAAGTACCGACAAAGGTGATTCAAAATTCTATGATGCGGTTATCGTAGCAAATGGTCATCATTGGTCTCCGCGCTGGCCAAAGCCTGAATTTCCGGGAAAGTTTCACGGAAAAATAATGCACTCTCATGACTATGTCGATCCAGAGCATCCTATCAACTTAGTAGGAAAAAAAGTTGTGATACTTGGAATCGGAAATAGCGCCATGGATATTTCAGTCGAACTTTGTCGTCCAGGTGTAGCGCAAAAAGTCTTCTTAAGTTCTCGGCGAGGAGCATGGATCATCCCGAATTATCTTTTCGGAAAACCACTGGACAAATCCTCAAATAAGCTTCCTCCAGGAACTCCCCTTTGGATTAAGAGACTTTTATTCTCTATACTTCTTAGAATCGGAGTCGGCAAAATGGAAGACTTTGGACTTCCTAAACCGGATCATAGAATAGGTGAAGCTCATCCTACAGTGTCGCAGGACATACTCGTAAGATTCGGAAGGGGAGATATAAAATACAAACCTGTCATACAAGAATATAAGGAAAATCGCATACGTTTTTCCGATGGTACGGAGGAGGAAGCGGACGCAGTTATCTATTGCACAGGATATGACGTCAAGTTTCCGTTCTTTCAGCCGAATTTTATAGATGTAATCGAAAATCATCTGCCTCTGTTCCACAGGACGATTTTGCCAAAGATACCAAATCTATTTTTTGTAGGACTATACCAGCCGCTAGGAGCTGTAATGCCTTTAGCTGAATTTCAGGGAAAGTGGATATCCGAGTATCTTACCGGCAACTATAGCTTTCCATCGATTGCCGAAATGGAAAGGCATATTAAATCTTATGAAACCAAAATGAGAAAAAGGTATGTAAGCTCAGCAAGACACACCATGCAAGTTGACTTCGAAGACTTTCTGTACGGAATGCAAAAGGAGCTAAAGAGAGGCAGGAAAAAAGCAGCTAAATCAGGACACTTACTTCCGATTGAAGCCAAAGCGGAAAAAAAGAGTGTTTCGAAGCACAGACCTCAGTTCTTTCACGATAGAAAATCTTTAAAGCAAAGAAAGAAAAGTTCACTTGCAAAAACTTGAAATCGACATCCCTTTTTTAGATGAATCAAATTCTAGATAAGAATTTGATTCCTAGTGAATAGCCTTCAGAAAGGCATCAGAAAGTGATGTAGAATGATGAACTTTTACGTTTTCGAAATCCTGGAGTCCGCTTCCTATAATCATTCGACCTCGATTGCATAGTTCTGCAGTGTTCATGACTGATTCCGATTGGCTAGTACCAAAATATCCGTGGGCAAAATAACTTAGGTCAGATTTCCAATCAAAGATAAGACCATCGGTTCCACCGTTAAAAGGAGTAGCGGGAGTCCCAAATGCAGTATCTGATTGTCCGATCCCTCTAATATTTCCTTCTTTCGTAATTTGTAATGTAGTTATTGAACTTTGGGATACAAATCCTATAAAAGTATGAGCTTCTAGCTGTCCCGTAAGTAAATTTAACTTCAGAAGTCCTACGTCTCCGTTTGCATTTCCGGAATAACTTCTGACCGGATTCGGTGCAAAATTCCCCAGGAATCCTCCGGAAATAAACAGTGAACCATTCAATTCAAGGATATCGTAAGTCGTTTCTACTTGGGTAGGCGCATTTACTCCAAAAAAGGTAAGCCATTGCAATACCCCTGATGCCGAGAACTTGATAATAAAAGAATCATTCGTTCCAGAATGTGGATTCACGGGCGAACCAAATTGAGTATTAGCGTCTCCTGTCAGATAAATATTCCCCAAAAGATCTTCATAAATTTTTCTAGTATTTATATTACTAACTCCGCTGGAAAAGAAAGTTTGCCACAGAATATTTCCAGCAGAATCTACACGCATGAGGTAAGGTTCCGGTATGAGCAAATTAGCAGAGTGGCTCAATACTAGATTCCCTTGGGAAAAATTCTGATTCGCATTTCCCGTGATGAACACGCCTGCTCCATCATTCGTTCTAATAAACTGACTTACCCCATTGTTATCGGCATTCGGTAAATAATTTGTAAGGATGTTCTGGCCGGAAACAGAATCGTACAGTGCTATAAAGGAATCATAATATGTTCCACTAGAAGGATGAGCTCGAAGAACATTCTGTCCAATTTGGTTAAGAGAATTGGACGCAATTATGATCAGTCCGTTACTCAGTTTTACAACATTCGAAGTATTTTCGTCCTCTAAAGAGTTTCCGAGCATCGTATTCCACAAGATGCTTCCATCGATTCCAATCTTAGCTAGGAAAATATCATCTCCTCCCGTATAACCTACGATTGGTGAACCGAAATTCGAATTCGTAGCCCCCGCAACCAAAATGGATTTGTCGTCGAGTTGCACAGCTGCAGATCCGTATTGCGTTCCGATTCCTCCCACAAATGTAACGTAATCATCCATCGGACAATAGCAAAAAGATCCAGGTTCGTTGTTTAAACATCTAAGAAACTCAAGCTCATAATTTGCTTTCGAAGATTTATCAGACGGATTGTAGGATTTGGCCACACAGGAGATAATTAGTTGCGAGAAAAAGAGCAGAAAAATTGAAAACTTTAACTTCATAAACGAGACACGGATGCTTTCTTTATAGTCAATTCTAAAGGAAAGAAATTTCTTTCAATAATATTACGACTAACGGAACCTATTAGTCCTATCAGGTCACAGCAAGAATACGGAAGGCAAAAAATTGAAAATATGCAGCTTCATTCCGATTAACGTGACTGTCATAGTCTTAAAAATGCATATCATTCCGTTGTTGTCGCGAATTGATTTCCTCAAAAAAATAAATTTGGCCAAATAAATATTAAGAAAAAACTCTTGGCAAACCACCGAAGCATTTATTTCGATGTCTAAATAATATGAAAGCGGATTATGTGATTCACTTACTTTCGAGAACGAGAGATCGAATTCAGAAACACTTAACAGTGGAAATGGAACGACAAGGGATACAGGATATCGCTCCAGCCCATGGAGGAGTGTTATTTGCGCTATCCAAAAGCGGGCCTGTAACTATGAGCGATTTAGCTGATGCTTTGGATAGAACAAATTCTACGATTACCACTTTGCTAGACAAGATGGAGTCGCTGGGTTACGTAAAGCGCCGACAGTCGATAGAAGATGAAAGAGTTTTCCTGGCGGAATTAACCGAAAAGGGAAAGGCCGCAACCAATGCAGTTACAAAAGCCTCGCGAAAAACTCTTTCTGCGCTTTTCAAAGGATTTTCCAATCCTGAGAAAGAAGAATTCATGCGCTTGCTTTCCATTATACACTCAAATCTTAACTGAAAACTGAATGAAGTATTTTTAAAAAGCAAATGTAATTTATTTCGACATCGAAATAATCAAGGAGTTTGTATGTTTGATAATTTAACCGCGGTGATTACGGGATCGGCAAGAGGGATAGGCAAAGCGACAGCGATTTACTTTGCAAGACAAGGGTGCAATGTAATCGTTTCCGACTTAGAGAGCGAAAAAATCGAGGAGACAATACTGGAATTACGCAAACATTCAAAAGGGCTGCATTCGGGGAAAGTCTGCGATGTAAGATTAAAGGAGGATATTAGATCACTATCCGAATATGCATTTAACACCACAGGCAGACTAGATATTTGGATCAACAACGCGGGAGTGATTCAAGATGACTTACTCTTAAGAATGAACGAAGAGAAGTGGCAGGAAGTATTTTCTGTGAATTTGACCGGTGCGTTCTTCGGAACTCAAGCAGCCGCAAAATTCATGAGCAAAGCGAGGAAAGGGCGAATTATCAATATCGGATCCGTTTCCGGATTTTACGGAAATGCAGGACAAGCCAATTATTCAGCTGCAAAAGCAGGCTTGATTGCTTTGACAAAAACTTCGGCGAGAGAACTTGCCTCCAGAAACATTACTGTGAATTGCATTGCTGCGGGTTTCATTGACAACGAATTCGCCGCGAAAGTTCCTGCAGAAGTGAGAAAATCAATCTCCGAAACTATTCCCTTAAAAATAAATCGTAATCCAGAAGAGGCCGTTGCCTCTGCTGTAGGATTCCTTGCTTCGGATGAAGCGGATTGGATTACCGGAGCTGTATTGAGAGTGGATGGAGGTATGATGATTGGATTTTAATGGATGAGTAAGATCACGGGCATGCGAGAATACTACAATCTGAATTAAGCTACAAAAATCTTATTTGTAATTTGCTAGGAAATTTGTTTCATATGATAACAACCCTAGAAAGTGAAAATTTATTTTGAAAATCCAGTCTGTTGAATTCAATCTTTAAAGGCTATATACATTGATAAAAAAAAGACCTCACTTTTCTAAGATCAAAACTAGAGAAGAATTTGAAATACATTATTGGTATCGAGAAGAGTTGGCTCAAATTTGCAAAGAAGAAGGAATTCCTGCTCATGGGTCAAAAGTTGAAATGGAAAATCGATTAAAGTCTTACCTTCAATCCAATCGAAAATATACAACCAACAAGGAGGATGAATCCAAAGTAAAAGCGTCGCAACGTCGAAGCAAATCTAGACCAACAAAAATCACCTTGAATTCAAAAATTTTGCCAGAGGGAATTCGATTTGATTCTATTTTTAGAGAATTTTGCCGAAATCACTACGGATTAAAAAAATTTAATTTTACTATGTATATGGCGCGTGCAGTTCGCGAGGCCGAAAAACAAGGGAATACGAAGTTAACTGTCAAAGATCTTTTGAAAATTTATGAAAATCCACCGACCAAAATTACGCCGGACGATCGAGTCCTAAGATGGAATACATTTGTGAAAGACTTTCACAAGGATTCTAAAACCAAGGATCTCAAAAATAAACTAGAGGTAGCCGCTTTTCTTTGGGCAAAACTAAGAGATCGGCCCGGCAGCAAAAAATATGTTTCTGATTTACTCATTGAGTTCCAGAAGGATGTATTTAAAATATCTAATCTTCCTAAAACAACGGTTTCAAAAAAATGAGCAAAGGCAAAAACCATTGGATTGATTTAAGCACTCAACTTTGGGTCAAGCTAACTGGCAAAAGGATTCAGCATTCAAAAGAATGGAACTGGTTGTTCGGTCCTTCTGGTGATTCGGAAATCATAGGAGAAGGGTTTATCCATAAGTTTGCAAAGGAGAACGGTTATCGAGTTCATATTCCGAAAAAGGCAAGCGGAATCATCCCTAACATGAAAGACCTTTTCCATAATTCCGCAGAAGTGAAAAGAATGGATCCGAAAGTACGCAATTTCTACGAACACACTTCGAATTACGATATGGATGTTTGGGCAAAGTGGACTGGAATCTTTCAGCCGTTTGCTTGGTTGCTAACGACCATTTTTTCGAGAAGATTGCAACAAATGAATCTTCCTCTCGATGCTCTAGACACCTGTTACGGCATGAATAGCAAAGTGATTTTGCTGACGAAGAATAAAGATCAGACTGAGAATCTCGTGTTTTGGCTGCGTCACTTGAAAGGAACCGGAAATGTTTTGTACTGTGGGATCTACTCCGTTCAGAAAAATCAAAGTGGAAGTACTTTTGTACGAGTCATTTTTCCTCTGCCTAATGGAAATGCAACAGTGGTTCTCAAGCCAGAAATTTTGCCTGATGGAAGCCTGAAGCTTATTTCAAAAGGAAAAAAATTCGGAGAGAGTGGCTTTTACTTTTTCGTATTTAATCGAAAAGGGGACGCTTGGATTCGATATCTTCCTTCCTTTCATGAATTTATCCATGTATTCGTTGACTTCGAAGGAACATTGCGAGCAGAACATAAAGTGTTTTTGTTTCGATGGCAGGTACTGCATCTTCACTATAAGATATTCCTAAAAAAGTAATCAGACAGGTACTTAAACTTGGTTTGCCCTGGATCGAAACAAACGACCTCAATAAGTTTTTGATAACTTTGGGTTGAAACTTTTTACTCTAAACCTTGATTTTATAGTAGAAATTCGTTCTGCGAACTGTAATCCTTTATTCCCCATTAAGGGAAAATACAATAGGAGCAAGTAATGGATTCTTTGAAAGAACGTTTATCCGGAGTTGGTGGATTTATCTGCATCGCAGGTCTAGCCTCGTCGGGTCTTAGCTTGATAGATTATAATCTTAAGATTCTTATGTGGATCGACAATTGGGGAATGACAGTCGGTTGGATCATTCGGGTAGGATTGATTGTAGGCGGTGCAGCTCTATTTTTCTTTACGAGGAAAAAATCGTAACCTTTACCTTCCTTTCGAAGGCCTGAATGCAATTGAATCCATTTGCGTTCAGGCTCTCTACATTCGAATCAATAGCAATTTTTCAAAATGCATCCGAACTAAGTTTTCTGAAATAGAATACTTATTTAAGAGGAATCTATTCTGTTTCGATTTTTTCGACAGAATCGATTGGTAGAATCAAGTTTCCATCCGGCTTTAAAACTACGTAAAAACCATCTTCTTGGTAAACAAAGCCCTTTTCGATTGCGCCTTCCTTCAGATAAAGAACCTTACGAACCTCTGGTTGCGTCTTTTCTTTCAGTAAATCGGTTGCAGAAGTCTTATCTATTTTCTTGACCAATTCCATTAATTTCTCTCTTTCCTTGAGATCCTTTAATGGGAAACGGACCATAGAAGCAAATTTTCTCTCTATATCCGCTTTTTCATCCGGAAGAATTTTTTTAAGAGAATTCTTGAGCTCTTTAGGAGAAATCAAAAATGGATCTTTAGGTAAGGAGTCCACATGTGGCTTCAGGCTTTTGATTAAAGTTTCATCCAGTTTTCCATTTTGTTTGGAATTCTTGCTTTCTTTGATTGAGTTCTCAATTTTCTTAAGACCTTCTGCATTTTCGGGAGAAAGATCTTTCCAGCTAAGATTATCCTGAGCCGAATATCCTTTGGCAAATTCCAATTTTTGACTTTCGTTCTCTGTTTCAGTAGAATTCCAATATAAGTAATAACCGCCAAAGGAAAGCAGAACCAATGCTGCGGCGGAAAGATAACCGTATGATTTAGGAAATGATAATACGATTCCTGTCTTTTTTTCCTGAGGAAATTCCTGGGATAGAGGATCGCTCTGTGATTCCAAAATGGATTTTAGCTTCGCTAATTTTTGATACTCTTTTGCAAATTCAGGATTATTAATAATAATTTCTAGGAGTTCCTTCTTTCCCTGGCTACCTAACGTATCAGAAAGAAATTTCTCCAGTAAAGATTCAAATTTATCCTTATTTGAAGTTCCGATGCCCATCTCTATATTTGGATCCCTTGTTTCTCTAGAAAGGTCCGAAGAATTCTGAAAGCACTTAAAAGTCTTCTACTAACGGTTCGCTCTGATATATGCAAAGCTTCAGCAGTTTCTTTGAGTGTCTTTTTCTGAATCTCCTTCAAAAGTATTATACTTTTTTCCGGTTCGGGAAGACTTGAAATCGCTTCTTTTAATGCAGAATTGATAGAATTTTTTTCAATTTCAAGTGGATCGTCAAATGACCCGCCTGATAGCTCCGGAAAGTTCTCTACATTGATTGAGACGTTCCCTACTTCCTTTTTCGAACGATTGAAGTGTTTAAAATAGAGATTTTTTGCAATCGTACACGACCAAGAAGAGAAGGCTCCGCGGTTTGGATCAAATCGATCCATTACTTCAAATGCCTTAAGGAATGTTTCTTGAGTCAGGTCTTCCGCTAGATCAGGATTACCAGATAATTTAAGCAAAAAGTGGTATACAGTATTTCTACTACGGTCGTAAAGATTTGAAAATTCTTGAGGTGTAAGACCACTCATTCTTGCGAAACCGGGAATATTACCCTGGATTCTTGCAATTTTCAGGATAAACCGATGGAACGGAAGCAGAAATTAAGCTCATTTTTCGGCATTGGTCAATTCTTAGACGTGAACTTAGCCCGGTCGAGCACGCCGAACAATTCGAAAGCTGACGAGTGAAATCCGCACTTTGCCAGAATTGTTTAGAATTTCTGATATAATCCTTTGTGATTAATTTTTGAAAGATTACTTTCCGATTTTGTGAAACTATCTAGAGATCCGGAAAAACGGTTCAAATTAAGCGGTCAAAAATTTTTGATCTAAAATGTCTAATCAACATAGATGAACGAAGAAAGAATCACATCAAGAATTGTATCGAGCCCCGAAGTGTGCGGAGGAAAGCCCGTAATCAAAGGGACTGAAATTCGAGTACTAGAAATTATCGATCGGATTTTACTTGGATTCGGAATTTCTGATATTCTAAAAGAATATCCCGAGCTCTCTAGCGACGACGTAAAGGCTTGTTTAATTTACGCGTCCAAAAAACTGCATTCACCGCTTTTAGAAAAGGCGCTTCACTCCACCTTTTCCGAGGACAAAGCATCCTGACTAGGTCCTCTCTCCGATGATAGGTCCGCCAATCTTTTCCATCATTCTCTCTTTAGTCAGAATCAAATCTTCCCGATTGTCAGCGGCCATTTCACCAGGACCGTCCAGGTAGATTGCTCCCTTCGGGCACGCCTCTTCACAAAGACCGCAAAAAATACATCGCAATAAATCTATTTCGAATTTCTTTGCAAATTTATCTTCCGGGTGCAAATGCTGAATGTTTGGAGTAACTTGACCGGCTTCTATATAAATTGCATCTGCGGGACAAACCCACATACAACAAAAGCAACTTGTGCATCGCTCTCTTCCAAGTTCATCTCTTTTCATGCTGTGCATTCCGCGAAAGCGACTGGAATATTTTCTTTTCTTCTCTGGATATTCGATTGTTACCGCGCCCTTTAGAAAGGCTGCTTTAAAAAAATGTTTAATTGTAATCCAAAGGCCTCTAGCGATTGCATAAAAGTACAGTCTTTGAAACCAGTTGAGCTTTGCTTTTTGTGCAACATTGACTACGTTAATTGTTGCCAAGGGCTGCCTCCTTTTTTCCGGCACTTGCCGCTTTCGCAACGAACTCGCTGAAAACTTCTCCCGAAGAAAGCAGACCCTTAGGAGGTTGCATCGATTGTGAGAACTCTTGCTTCCATCCTAGTTTATTTGTAAAGGTTCCACTTTGTTCTGCAAACGCCTTAATTGGAATCGAATACAAAGCAAGAGCCGTATCTTGGGTCTCGTTCGTATGAAAGTGAACTACATTGCTTGGAGTAGGGATTTCTTTAAATATCGAACTTAAGCTTTCTTTTATTACGAACAGGATATCGTATTCGTCATTCTTAATTGCATTTCGCAAAGAATCCATTCCAGATTTAGAAACAAATCCAGAATCGACGCAACCGCGGGTGTTCGGGCGAAGATCGGTTGTATAAAGAAAATCCACCTGCTCAGGCTCCTTATATTGGACTTCGGAAACCCGTGCTTCAGTTTCGAAAGGAACTCCTAGCTTATTAAGAGAATCCAATATTCTTTGAATATTTTCGTTAGATTCGTGGGCCCCGCCTAAAACGAGAATTTTCTTTGCTTTTTGGATCTTGGTCGCTAGTTCGGAGAGTACTTCAGAGCTCGTAGATTTTTTTCCCTGGTCGTAATAAGAAAATAGTCTGTTTTGATTTAACCAGTCGATATCAAATCTGCCTTTGTCGCACAAAAAGTATTGGTCCTTTTCTTCGTCCATCCTAGGCATGTATCTGTACATTTTGTTATCGCGAACATTCGTAAATGTCTTACAGCCAGTACTACATCCGTGACAAATGGATTCCTCAGATTTGTACCACCAGACCCTTGATTTGAATAATGTTTTATGATTTAGAAGAGCTCCTACAGGACAAATGTCCGCGAGTGCTCCCTGATAATTATGAGCGATCGGATCTTCTTTCGCCAGACCTATGATGGAATGATAGCCTCGCTCAAAAAGCCCAAGGTTGGATTCTCCGACAAGTTCTTCCTCAAATCGAACGCATCGATAACATACAATGCATCGATTATGGTTGATAATTAGATTCGTGCCAATTTCCTCTTGCGGAATATTGCGCTTATGAAGCGTAAATCTGGAATTCCCTTTGCCTTCATTAAATGCATTATCCTGTAACTGGCATTCTCCCGCTTTATCGCAAACTGGACAATCAAGAGGATGGTTTGCGAGTAGAAATTCCATCGTCCCTTCTCTTGCTTCGATCACTCGTTCGCTTTTTGTCACAATTGACAGGCCTTCGGTGACTTTCGTATTGCAGGCGACCTGCAAGCGAGGAATTCCTTCGATTTCAATCAGGCACATTCTGCACATGCCTACTACGGAAAGTTTTGGATGATAACAAAAATAAGGAATGTCTACGCCGACATCCTTCGCGGCGGAAATGAGATTCTTTCTCTCATCGACTTCGTACTCGATCCCGTCTATCTTTATCTTGACCACTCGGCCCCCCGTGTTCGAACTTTCTATAGAACCGTATATGCTACGATTGGCAACCGTTTCTTTGTCTGTTGCATTTAGGTTTCGACTAGAGTTTTAGATCGTCGTAATATGAGGGAAGCTTCGCCCATTTTTTGAACCAGCTAGGATTGAGAGCTCTCTGATAAAGATAAGCGTCTACCAAAACCAAGTTTACTGCCGCCTCTACAATCGGGACTGCCCTCGGAAGCACACAGGGATCGTGTCTCCCCTTAGCTTGCAAAGTAGTTTCTTTGCCTTCAATATTCACTGTATTTTGTTTTTTGAAAATAGTCGAAGTTGGTTTGAATGCTGCTCGGACCACCAGGGTTTCCCCGTTGGAAATTCCACCCTGCAATCCGCCTGAATTATTCGTCCGAGTTCGTACTCTTCCAGAACTTTCTTCTATATAAAATTCATCATTGTGCGTACTTCCGGTTTGCAATGTCCCTAAAAATCCGGAGCCGACTTCAAAGCCCTTGCAGGCTGGAATCGAAAGAATTGCTTTTGCTAAATCACCGTCTAGCTTGTCGTATACCGGATCACCAAGTCCGGGAGGAAGATTCCAAACTGCGCAGCGAATATTTCCTCCTACACTATCGCCTGCTTCCTTCATCCTAAGGATGAGTTCGCGCATTTTCTTCGCAGTCGGTTCGTCCGGACATCTGACTTCGTTTGCATCTACTTCTTCACGCGTGGATGGAAAGCGATCTTCCTTGATTCCGGATTCGATAGTTGCGATCGAATCTACCCAGGCTACAGTGCGAACCCCTAGGTCATCTTCTAGAATCATTCTTGCAATTGCTCCGGCGGCAACCCGAGCAATAGTTTCTCGCACAGAAGATCTGCCTCCTCCCACATGAGCTCTGAAACCGTATTTAGCTTGGTAGGTATAATCTGCATGAGAAGGGCGAAATGTTTCCCTAAGGTTTTCATAATCTTTTGAGATCGTATTCTTGTTATCTACGATCAAGGCAATGGGACTACCGATCGTTTTGCCTTCGAAGACTCCCGATACAACTCTGACTGTATCGGATTCGCTTCGAGGAGTAGTAAGATCGCTTTGGCCTGGTCTTCGACGATCTAAATCTTTTTGGATTTCTTCCATTCGTATTGGAATTCCTGCAGGAACTCCTTCCACTACGACTCCCACAGATTCGCCGTGAGATTCTCCAAATGTGCTGACTCTGAAAATTTTACCCCAACTGGAAGGCATACATGAACCAGAAAACTCAATCCCCTGAAAGGAAGAAAGCCTGTTTCCGGTTCATGTAGGAAAACCTAACGGTTAAGCGACAGATTTCGGTGCAGTGTGTCGATAGTGTTTATCTACCAATTCAAAAAGCGGAGGATCCAAAGTAGGATCGACTGCATACACTACTCTTCTAGGGTCCACAGAATTTGCTAAATTAAATACGGCCTTTCTACGATCTGGTCGGAAGGACTTACCATCATATCCCGCAATTCTGATCTTTCCTTTGTTCGTAAGTACAGGTCTGATTGTTCCGATCCTTTCCAAGAGTGGTCGAGTTTGGTGCCTTACAATGTCTTTAACCACACACGTTTCGAAATGGATTTTTCTCTGTGAATCGGTTGAAACTACGATGATATAGTCTCCCGGATTCAGAACGCTCTTATTGTTGCAGAGACTTAGCCCCATGAAATCGAAGAAGTCTTTTACAACTCTTTCGTTGTATGAGAAAAAGCTGTTATTCAAAATCAGCTTCATCGCAGTTACATCCTCGTAAGCATTTCTCCAACTCTGAGGTGTAGTAAGCGATGCGAATTCACCCGAAATAGAAATGATCGCAGGATCGTCCTCTCCGTAGTTATTCGTTTGTAGAAGATGCAACTGGATTTGCAGATCTTCGACAAGAGTTAACTTGCTTGGGTCCTCTTTATATCTTCCCCAGTACTCGGCGAGCTTCTTCATCAATGGCAAAGTCGCCGGGTAATTATTGTTCAAGCCTTCTCCTCTATAAGGACGGTGACCGTTCAATACGCAAGTCTTTACTTCATGATGAATCGAAGCTAAGTTTGCGATCATCAAATAGCTTGCGATCGGACAATTTTTGATATACTCGTATTCTTGAGGTGTAAGCCCACTATGCGTGGGGAACTTCATCCTTGGTTTTGCAATATCGATCATATACGATGCCATCATCAGATCCAATTGCTGGTCCTTGACCTTTTGCGAATCCTTAATAGACAGCGCCTTTAAACCGCGAAGCTTCATCGCCATCGCAATAATTGTTCTTTTAGTGAGTATTTCCGAGTCTACGTCAACTCCGACGCTTTTCATGACTTCGATTACGTTTACTAGCCCGAGCTCTGTATCCGAGCTGGAAGTAAAATCTTCCAAAATCACATCGATTGCATGAGCAACTCTTTTGATATGGTTCCCGTTTAACGGATAATTTCTCAGTTCCATCAACAAATTCGAAGCCTCTCTGGCCATTTGCAAAGTTAGCTGAGGATTAACTAATTTTACATACGAAACTCTTTGGCCGTTGATCGCATCCGGTCTATCTTCGGATTCAATTCGAATTTTGTTTCGTTCTGAGTGTAAATAGTAGATCCCTTGTGCCTCAAACTTTTGAAGCCGATTGATATCTTCATCACTTGCATAATCTTTTCGGTGAATCAGAATCTGTCCGTGTTTATTATAGAAATCTACCGGAATGATTTTGTTTGTTCTAAAGCCCTTAATGACCTCGGAATTAAATTCGAATCTTTCGAACCTAATTGAATCCTCATCTATGTGAGTAATTTCCTGCGCTGCGTCTGTACCCATTCTCCATATTCCCTCACACCAGCTGCCGAAGCATAAATAGATATTTTTATCTAGAAGTTTATGACGCGAAATGGTTAAAAAAACAATATCCCTTTAGGAACAGTAAATAAATTATTTATTAAATTTAATTAATTTTAGAAAAAACACGCAAAAAAAATAATTTAAGTTGTAGCAACTGCTTCAGTATCTCCTGTCGAAGTCTTCACTCCGAATACGTCACGCGCCTTTTGGTCCAAGGACTCGTAGAACTCAGGATCTAATTCGGGATCGATTAAATAGATAATTCTTCTCGGGTCGGCATTCCGATCCAGGTTAAAGATCGCTCTTCTGCGGTCGATTTTAAGGCTGGCAGGCTCAAACCCGGAAATTCTGATTTTTCCGTTATTTGAAAATTTAGGCTGAATCGTACCGATTCTCTCAAGCATAGGTCGAATCGAATTTTTGTTGGATTCACGAATCGCACAAATCTCAAAGAACACTTTTCGATTCGAATCCTGAGAGGCGACGATCACGTAATCCCCGACCTTAATAAAAGGCTGATTATCGCAGAGAGAAAGCCCTACGTGGTCGTAAAAATCCTTCAGTGTTTTTTCATTATAGGCGAAGAAACTATTGTTCAAAATTAGTTTCATGGCTGTCAGAGCTTCGATCGGCGGACGCCAAGGTTGCTGCGTAGTCAAGGACGCGAATTCGCCAGCAATTGATATGATTCCGATATCTTCATGTGAGATATTGTTTATAAGTACATTCTTTAGCTGTTTTTGTACATCGGCGACGAGCAAAGATTTTTTGTAATCGGTCTTGTACTTATCTTTATAAAAGTTTAGTTTTTGGACTAAGTTTTTAGTTTGCGGGTAATTGTTGTTCACCCCTTCACCTTTATGCGGTCGGTGGTGGTTCAGAACAATAGATTTTACTGATTCATCCAGTTCGTTCAAATTTGCGACCATCAGATAGCTAATAATCGGATGGTTTTTTATGTATTCCAGCTCCTCGGTTTTCAAATTTCCATGCGTGGGAATTTTCATCTGAGTATAACCGATGTCCGCCAAGTAAGAAGCCATCATAAGACTGACTTGTTCTGACTTCTTTTGATTTAGATCTGCCTTTGTAAAAGCTTTTGCCGCGCGCACTTTCATTGCCATCGCGACGACAGTTCTTTTTGTCAAAACCTCCGAATCTACCGGCATTCCGGCCGTGGACATGACTTCAATAATGTTCACCAGTCCGGTTTCCATATCCGGAGAAGCCTTAAAATCTTCTAATATTGAATCGATCGATTTGCTTATTTCCCGAACGTGGCTTCCGTTCAAGGGATACTTTTTAATATCCAGAAGCAAATCAGAAGCACCTTTGGCCATATCGGAAGTCAGTTCCGTATTTACCAATTTGGTAAACGAAACATCCCCACCTTTTCGTCCGGGCTTTATTTTAGATATTTCTGATTTTAGAAAAAAGATTCCTTGCTGTTCAAACTTCAGGAGTTTACTGATATCTTCCCCCGAAGCCATATCTTTTTTATGAATTAAAATCTGACCGGTCTTATTGTAAAAATCTACCGGTATGATGCGATTCTCACGGAAGTGTTGGATAACATCTTCAGTAAAATCAAATTTCTGCAGGTCCTTAGAAGCGTCCATTCTCTGGAAAGTTGATCCGATTCATTTTTTCGAGTAATTTCAACGGCTATCCAAATCAGTATTCTGATCAGAACGATAGGATAGGCAAGATGAAACTATTTCACGCTTAATTATTTCACGTTACCCTATTTGACGAAATTCTTTTTTGTGATTAAACCTGATTTAAGCTACTTTGAAGAATATACCTGCGAATACGCTCCTCCAAAGAAGAGCCAGCAAAACCTGAATTTGTTTTCGGATCCGTAAGCACAAATTTGTCTTTTGCTTTGTGAGAGACATCATCTGTTCTCACTTCCCCAGAAATAATGTTTATGCCGAGGTCTTTTAATACTCCGGTAATAAAGTACAATAACCCTTTTCTATCAGCGGTTTCCAAAAAGAAATCGGTTCCACTACCGTCGGGCAAATCTTGAAATTCTAATTTGGAATCTTGGTTTAGATGAAAAGTATTACGAATATCGATTTCGCTAGAAGTTTGGATCATTTCCTCCAAAGTACTTTCTTCAGAAAACACGGAGGACATTAGGATACCGAGTTTCGATGCCTTAATTTTGGAGTCAGTTTCACTAGAACGAAGCACGAATTCATCTTGGCTTAAAAACGAGTTTCCTTCACGGATTGTACGGATGTCTCCCGAAACAATTTCAAAACCCATAAAATAAATGGCTTTAACCATTTTATGTAATGTACCTGGCGCAGTCTCAGAAGTCTTAAGAACTACACGGTAAAAACCATTCTCTTCCTTATAATGGAAATCTATCATCGCATGGTGATCCGGTTGTACACTAAAAACCGACATTCAATTGAACACCTAAAAATGTGCCTTCTCGCTTGTTTTGACCTACAGTCTAACCTAATAGCAGATATCATTTATGAATTCTGTCTCTAAAAATTTTTCTTCTATGTGACAGAAGTAGGAGGAAAATACCTCGCCAACTTGGGTTCTTCCCGAAAGCATTTTGGTTAATAACGGGCGAAATTTAAGGAAATCGGCCAAAACTGGGCGTAAGTCCAATTAGTTAGAAGAGCTCCCCGGATACATATATGCAAAATAAACAAACTTTCAGAGACGGGTTCAAGTTAGGAAAAAAACCGGCGCAAGGCACACCTATATCTTCGCCTAAGGCTCCACCAGGAAGTCAAGTCGCGAGGGGATCCTACTCGGCTTCTCTTACGCCAAACTTAGTGCAGAGTGAGGCAGTTAACGAATCCCCCTTACTGATTCTATTTGGTCTCGCTAGATTTTTCCGAAAGTATAAACTTCGATTAGCGACCGTACTTGGACTCTTAATAACAGAAATTCTTGTATATTCTACGATTCCATTTTCTTTCAAATTTTTAATCGATGAAGCTTTGATCGGAAAGAAAGAAGCAATGTTATATATTACTGGAGCTACTCTTGTTGGTGGTACGATCCTAATTACCGCTGTAGGAACAGTAAGGGATTACTTATACAATTGGATCTCTGCTAGAGCGATCAGAGACATTCGCGAAGAATTATTCATTCATCTGCAAAGAGTTAGCCTAGACTTTTATGCGAATACTAGAATGGGGGACATACTTTCCAGGTTTTCCTCGGACCTTGCTTCATTAGAAAATGCTGTATTGGCTTCTATCCCTTGGGGAATTTCCCCGCTCTTAGAAGCAATCTTCGGAACAGCACTCCTATTTGCTCTAGATTGGAAGCTTGGGCTGATTGCTGCTCTGATTTGGCCGGTGACTTTTGTGGGTCCAGTGTTCTTTTCCAAAAGATCCACTCATGCTAGCTATGAGAGAAAAGGCGAAGAGGCCAGAGTTCTAAATGCAGTAGAAGAATCTGTTTCGGCACAGAATCTGATCCGAGTGTACGATTTGGATGGAGTGTTTTGGGAAAAGTTCAGAGGAAATTGTGAAAAGCTTTTCGGAGTTTCGCTCAGACTTGGATTAACGAATTCTTATTTGGAAAGGTCCGCGTCGGGTGGAATTCTGCTTTTGCAAGCAGTGTTACTAACTGCAGGAGCTTGGTTCGCTTTTCATGGAATGGTAAGCGTAGGGGCTTTTGCCGCCTTTCTTCCTCCTTTTTTAAACTTAAGCTATTCTCTACTGTATGTATCTCAGTATTTCCCCGCGCTAAACCAAGCAAGCGGATCTGCAAAACGTATTTTGGAAATATTGAGGACACCTGTTTTTGAAACAGCTCAGACTCAATCTGTGGCGATTTCTGAATTCCAATCTAAAATTCTCTTAGAAGATGTAGAGTTCAAGTATAAAGGCCGTACTAAGAATTTGAATGGCCTCCACCTTGAAATTCCAAAAGGAAGCTATACGATTATACTCGGCCCTTCCGGTTCAGGAAAAAGCACGATCTTTAAACTTATTCTAGGAATCGTCGAGCCAAATAGCGGAAAGCTAAGTTTGGACGGTACGGATCTAGGCGTAATTAATCGCCAATCTCTGCACTCTTTGATGGGAATCGTTTTTCAAGATACCTACCTCTTCCACTCTTCTATACTCGAAAATATCCGTATGGGAAGACCTGATGCAAGTGCAGAAGAAGCGATAGAAGCCGCAAAACTCGCGGAAATTCACGAATTCATTTGCAGCCTCCCTGAAGGCTATGAAACGATTTTAGGAGAAAAAGGAACGAGACTTTCCGGTGGAGAAAAACAAAGGATAGCCCTCGCGCGGGCTCTTGTTCGAAATCCGCAAATACTGCTTTTGGACGAAGCGACTTCCGCTTTGGACCCGGTTACTGAAGCCAGAATCCTGAAAACTTTGCAACGGATCCGAGAAGGAAGGACAATCGTATCTGTGACCCATAAACTCACAGGATTGCAAGCCGCGGATCAGGTTCTGGTTTTAAGAAATGGAAAATTAGAGCCTTATTATTCTCCCGAACCTGGTCTTGCTCCGGCTTCCGCAATGTAAGCCGCTGTTTGCCCAAGAGGTTAGAAAAGGTAAGATTGCTTCGTAAACGAACCCAAACGTTCTTGCTTTTTTACATAAGAAACTTTTCCTCATTGAAGTATGCTCAAGGTACCTACTTACGTGGACAATTCTCCGATTGGAGGACTCGGCCTATTTGCCGGCCGAGATATTGAAGAAGGAGAATTAGTATGGGAATTCGATCCGAAAACCGTTTGGATTCTCAGTAAAGAGGAAGTCGAAGCCTTACCGAAACGATTCATCGAATTGATCCACACATATTCTTATCTATCGAACGGGAACTGGTACTTCTGCGTGGACAACTCAAGGTTCATGAACCATAGCGATGATCCTAATACGATAGAAGTCAGAGCATCAGAAGATATAGACAGCAATCCGATGGGCAAGGATCGGGCAATCAGAAGAATAAAGGCAGGCGAGGAACTTACCTGCAATTACAAAAAGTTTGATCAACACTGGTCGGAAAAACTTCCCAACTAGCTTTTAATAGTCTATCTTTAGCTCTTTAATTTTCTTATCCAAAGTATTTCGGTTAATCCCCAAAAACTTTGCGACTCTAGTTTTGGTGTACTTGAACTTTTTCATAGCGTACTTGATCAGTCGCGCTTCTACTTCGCCCACAACGACTTCGATCGCTCTACCATCAAGTGCATCTAAGTGGGAAGGAGAGAATCTCGAGCTTGCCACTTCGACGGCTCCTTCAGTATCGCCAGCTTCTATTTGTTCAGTTTCGTCACCGTAGAGAATTCTACCGCTAATCTCCGAGAAATCTTGGATATCCAACATATCGGATTGAGAGAGAACAACAGCTCTCTCGATTACGTTCTCTAGTTCCCTTACGTTACCCGGCCATCCATAGCTCATCAATAGTTTGTGGGCTTCTCTAGTAATCCCTTTGATCTTCTTGGAATTTTCACCGGTATATTTTGAGATGAAATGGTTGATCAGCAGTGGAATATCTTCTGTACGCTCGCGCAGAGGAGGAGTCACCATATTGACCACATTTAATCGATAGAACAGATCCGGTCGGAATAATTTTTGAGAGATCAACTCTTCTAAATTAGCGTTTGTAGCCGCGATAATTCTCACATCAATTTTCTTTGGCTTTGTAGATCCTACTGCTTCGATTTCCTTTTCTTGCAATACACGCAAAAGCTTGGATTGCAAGTTCAGATCCATTTCTCCGATCTCGTCCAGGAAAATGGTCCCGGTATCGGCCATTTCGAATTTCCCTTTCTTATCAGCTACTGCTCCAGTAAAAGAGCCTTTCTTATGACCGAACAATTCGGATTCGAGTAAGTTTTCAGGAATCGCAGCACAATTGATCTTAATAAAAGGTTTATCCGCGCGAGAAGAATTGTAATGAATCGCGGACGCGATCATTTCTTTTCCTGTACCTGATTCTCCTGTAATCAAAACGGAAGCTCTTGAGTCGGAGACTAGTTGGATCATTTCGAAGAGTTTTTCCATCGCTTTGGATTTTCCGATCAAAGAGCCGAACTTGTACTTATTCTTTAATTCACGTTTTAATAATACGTTCTCGCGAGAAATCTCTCTCTTTTCTTCATCGATCAGCTTTTGGATTCTGATTGCCTGATAAATGATAGAAGCAACGACTTGAAGAAAGTCTAGGTACGTTTTCAAATCCACATACTTTTTATGAACAAAAAATACGCTGACCACTCCTAATACATCCGTGTCAGATTTGATTGGTGCGGCGAGAAAGCTGACGCTTTCCGGATTATTTTTGAAGTGAGCCGCGTTTCCTAAGCGATTCAAAAAATTTTCGTCGTTAGCGATCGATTCTATGATCACCGCTTCTCCGGATTCATAGACTCGACCAGTAACTCCCTCACCTGGGAGATAAATTCCTTTCTCCATCTCCTCTGCAGTAAGTCCGGATGCAGCTTCTAACTTTAGAATTCCTTTTTCCGAATCGAATAGAACTATGGATCCCCTTTCTAGGTTCAGAGACTTGTCTAATCGATCCATTATATCTCCGAAAATTTCTCGTAAGTTCAGAGTGGACGTGACAGTTCTAGAAATATCAATGAGTACTTGCTGAATCTTGTTCTTCTGTTCCAGCTGTCTGAATATTTGCAAATTTTTGAATATTTGCGCCGCCATATTGGCGAGAGTTGAGACCAGTTCGAGGTGTTCTTCGGTAAACGCACCTTTGCGGCTAGAATCAAGTGAGATAACACCGATAGTCTCATCTTCTACGATCATCGGGACCGCTAACTCGGACAGAATTTCGTCCTTAATAGAAATGTAATGCGGGTTCTGGGTTACGTCATTGACGATCATCCCTTCCCCGGAAGCGGCTACGATCCCTGTAATCCCTTCGCCGACTTTCAGTTTCACCTTGGTACGAATGGAAGGATTCATACCACGAAAGGTGACTATGTCCAAAACCTCGTCTTGTCTGCTGACCAGCATGAGAGATCCGGAACCTACTTCACAAATTTGAATACATCTTTCCAGAATCAGATCGAGCAAACGATCCGGATCTAAGGTAGAATTCATTGCGGTGGCAACTTCTTGGATATGTCGAAGGGGGCTTGGCTTAATGTAACCGGACATCTGCTTAAAAAAGGTGCGAATTGACGATTTTACGGTCAAGGAAAAAACCTTAAAAGAAAGGCATTTCGCTAGATTTAGTTCAAATTGATCTATTTTTTCAAGGTCATAACCTGCATTGCTTTCATTTTTGTCAGATTTTCGGGTAAAACAGTTTCCAGAAGCGTGAAATAGAATATTCTAAAACTCGAATGTCCTGCGTATTTTGTGGCGAATCTTACTCACCTGAAGGTCAATTTCGGTCTGGAAAGTTTCACTGCAGATCCTGCGGAAGAGAATGGATCCTTGAAAAAAGAAGAAATGTTCGGGCCAGGCCTCCCGAGGGCCCGAGTTTATCCAACGAAGTTCTGCTGGAGTTCCTCTCCTTATTTAATACGAGTCCGAATCTAGACGATCTTTTGAAAAATTTTACCGCATTAGCGTTTCGTAAATTAGGCCAACCTGGTATTTCCGTAATGGTGTATGAACCTAGGTTGGACAAGATATTAGTTAAGTCTTACCGAAATAGGAAAGGTGGAAGTTTAGAAAAGGTCGCATTTCGCATGGAAATCCGAAAAGGCGAAGACTCCGGACCTTTGAGCCAGTGCGTAGACACTTGCAAATCAGTATATTATCGATTTCAAGAACAGAAAATCAAACAGTTCCGACAGTATGGAAGATTGAACGGTGCGGTCTCAGCTTTGGCTGTTCCGATCCATCTGAAAAAAGAAGTATTGGGTCTAATCAGTGTGGATTATGAGGAGGATAATCCTTACCAAGCTGAAAAGGACAGATACTTTCTCGAATTAATCGCGAGTCAATTTGCGGTAACTCTAAAAAATCGAATTCTTTTTGAAGTATCTCAAACTCAGTCCAGAAATTTTCGTAATTTGCATTCTGCTGCACTGAAACTAAGTAGTTTGGGCTTTAAATACAGAACGGAAATTTTTAGGGTCATTTTACTTTCACTGACTGAGTTTTCCGAAAACGAAATCTATGCAATTATTGAAAAGACAAACGGGAAAAACGGAAAGAATCCTCTCTACGAAGGGCACTTTTTGTTCAAAGGACACAAAGCCCTAGAAATCAAATTGAGTCAAAAGCTAGAAGGAAGATGGGAATCTCTTCTTGAACATAAGGAAAACGTAAAGCTCCTCGAATCTAAGGAGATCCCTGAATGGGAGAATTTGGGTTTTAAAGCATCTCATATTGCAATTCTCCCTGTTCTGCACGAAGAAGAATCAGATATCTGGATACTCCTTTCCAAGGCTCTAAATTTACATTGGAGCCCTGAAGAGATAGATGTTCTGAATGCGTTTTCTATCCAAGCTGGAATCTCGATACAAAACTTTCGCTTGTTCCATCAAAGCGCCGAAAAGGAAAGACTTGATCGGGAGATTGAAATAGCAAAGGAACTCCAACTTTCCTTGCTTCCTAGAAAAATGCCGGAACACCCAGGATACGATTTTGCAGGAGTGATGCGGGCTGCGATCGGTGTAGGAGGAGATTACTACGACTTTATCACCGACCCTAGAAATAAAGAGACTTATATCTGCGTAGGAGATGTGAGCGGAAAAGGCGTCCCAGCTGGAATCGTTATGGCTACAGTCCGCACAGTGATTCATTCTTTGGTCAGGCTTAGTCCTGCACCTTGGGAAATTATAGAAACAGTAAATACCTATCTGTACCAAAATTACTTTAGAGATCTCTTAACTCCAAGATTCATGTCTCTCACTATGATTCACTGGGATCGCTCCGGAAACCGATTTAGATTTAGCGGAGGCGGGCAGGGTCACATTCTTGTTTTCAGACGGTCCACAAATTCAATCGAAGAAATACCTACAGAAGGAATTGTCCTAGGAATCGATTCAGAGATCAGCCAGTTCAAAAACGCCGGAGAATTTTCCCTAGACCCGGGAGATTTTTTCTTAATGTGTACGGACGGAGTTTGGGAGGCTTCTAATTTCCAAGGCGAATGTTTTGAGATGAATAGACTCGAAGATTGCGTCTTGAAAAATAAAGATCTATCTATCTCTATCCTGCTAGAAAAAATCCTAGAAGAAATTAAACACTTTACGGGAGAAAAGGTTCAAGCTGACGATATCACCTTAGTAGGCATGAGTCGACACTCGTAAGTCGATCAACCTTAGCATCGATGAGTAAAGATATCCAAATCATCTTTTCCCAGATCTGGGAAATGTTAAAAGAATACGAAGATCTGGTAACCAAAAGTCCCGCCATCATCGCATACTCAGGCGGAAAAGATTCCACCTTAATTGTTCACTTCTATTTATGGATGAAAGAACAGGATCTTTTGCAAAAAGACCCAATCCTTTATCACTTAGATCATTCTATCAGAAGCAACCAAATTCAGGAAGACCAGATTCGTAATCACATGGAATCTTTCGAGCTTCCAAGTATATTTAAAAAAAAAACGTACCACTCTTTTCCAAAAAGTCAGGGTATAGCTTAGAAGAATCAGGAAGAATTCTTCGTTATAAAGATTTAGACAAGTTAGCTTCTAAATTCAAAGGATATATCGTTACCGGACATCACCAAGAAGATTATCTTGAGACGCTTTTAGTTCAGTTAATCAGAGGTGCTGGGTTGAACTCTTTAAAGACCTTGGGCCCCTTTGAAAACAATCGCTTTCGACCTCTTGTTTTAGTACCAAATCCTATCCGCCTTGCACTATTGCAAAATTCTGACTGGGAAATTTTTGAAGATGAATCGAACGATTCAGAAGATTACCTCAGAAATCGACTTCGGAAAAAGGTGCTTCCTATCTTATTAGAAGAAGGCGCAAATCCGGAAAAAATTTATAGGAATTTTCATGAACTCGAATCCCCTAGAACTTCACATCGAGCATTAAACGAACAGCATAAGACCGGAGAGGAACAGATTCGCAGAATATCGAGACAAGTATTGGAATCCGAATCCAGTTCGATTTGTAAATATATCATAGATACTCATTTAAAAAGTCTCGGATTACATCCGATAAGTACAAATTTTCTAAAAGATCTAATCGCAAAAATTGATTCCCGCTCCGCCTTTTCGCTCGAAAACAAAGAATCCTGGTTTTGGAAAAGTGTGTCTTCCGATCTATACATTCTTCCAAAATACGGACTTTTTTTCAAAGAGTCTGAATTTGACCAAGTTAGAGGATTTTTGAAATGGAATGGAAAAACAAAGAGAATTCCCTCGGGTTGTACGACCGCTACAATCCAGGAAGGAGATAAAATCTTTGTTGGCGGAATCCATAGGGAAGTTACAGAGCTCCTTAGAGAGAGGGAGATTCCAGTCCCGATCCGAAAAATGCTACCCATTCTAAAACGGGGAACGAAAACTGTTTTGGTTTGCCTTCGAATGTGGGATGCACGAGCAGAAGATATCTGCTCTGATGATTTCCGAGTACCCGGTTAAGCAGGGAGGGAGAATGTTGGAAGAGGTCCAAGAAAAGAAACCCGATCCATTCTTTCGTGAAGTTCGCTTTGTTTCTTCTTATGCGGAAGCTGTCAAAGTGCCATCCCGTGGTATTCCACATTTAGCTTTCGCAGGTAGATCCAATTCCGGTAAATCAAGTTTATTAAATGCAATCGTAGAAAGAAAATCCTTAGCAAAGGTTTCTTCGGTACCCGGCAAAACAAAGCTCCTAAACTTTTTCTTAGTATCTAAATCCTTATATTTAGTAGATCTACCTGGATTCGGATTTTCTCAGATCTCCCATAAAGAGCATGAGCAGATGATGCAACTCCTTATGGATTATCTGAATAGCGCCAAGGATTTGAAGTGTTTGTTTCTATTGTCAGATGCCCAGAGAGAGCTTCCAGAAGAAGAGTTGGAACTGATCGGCACTTGTTTTGAAAAAGGGATAAAACCGGTTCTAGTAAGAACTAAGATAGATAAACTGAATCAAAGCGAGCTATCTAAGTTACGCAAGAAAATGAAAAATATCCAACAGCTCTATCCTATGCTCGATGTGGTATTTGTCTCTCCGAAATCGGGCAAAGGATTAACCGAACTACGTAAGATTATCGAAGTGATGATGAAAACCCTGATCATACCTGTGGTAGAAGAAGAACCGCCGATGCCAGAGGAAGCGCAAGGATAATATTAAGCGAAAGCTTCGATCAAATTGCCTACAGTGTGCAGGTCTTCAGGAGAATGCATAAGGTCTGCGATCTTCAGCTGCTTTTCCGAAAGTTTTTTTAAAGACTCTAAGGTTTCTTTCATCAGAAGTTTTAACTTTTCCTGACTAAGCTCCATTTCCAATTTCCGTTTTTTCTCAATCAATAGAGCTTGCTTATGAAAATCTTCATCCGCGGAGTTTTCAGAGTCATCCGTCTTGGAAGCTTTATAAATATGATTCAGTTCTAGGTCCAACCTGCGGAGCTCGGAGAGTATTTCCCATTCTTTTTCGGATAATGTATTTGAGCGGTTTTGTTTGTTCACAGAAGCTGAATTGGATTCCACCCTTTCCCTTTGAGCGGAGCTAGGAGCATCATTTTTTTCTAAATCTGTTTGCTTGGTTTGATTTTCTTTTTTGACAGTAACTGCCTTAGTTTCTCCTGAAACAGCGACTAGTTTTCCATTTCTCATTTCGTAATGAATGGAAACATCTATCGATCTAACGTCTGCATTATCTCTTGCGGCCTCGTTTTTGAATTCGGCCACATGTCCTAGTTCGTGGGAAATAACATGTAAAATAGAACTTGATTCAGTAGAGCTTTCAAGCTGCCCATGGCCTATGTAATGTACAGACCTATCTCTGTACATATCCAAAGACGCGTTATGTGGAGCTCCTACGTTCATCCTAATTATAGTGTCGGCGACGTATCTGCTCAGTTTAGCTCAGCGGAAAAAATTATACAAATGATAGGAAATTTTTTATCTGCAAGTAGCTATCTTATTCAAGATCTCCAGAATCGCAGCATCCGTCATGTCATGAAAGATCAATGCATAACGCTTGCCTTCATCCACCTGGTTCATTCGAATCACTTCGCCTAGCAGCTCACATTGGAACATTGGTGACATAATTCTGATTTTTTCACCGAGGCTCCATTCTTCATCCGAAAGTACGGAAGCCCCCATCATCGATATATCCAACAATACTCCTTCTCTCCACTCACTCTGTCCGAAGAAACGCACCGGATTATCCTTCCTAAATCTTTTATAAAATCTTTTATCAGAAAGGAGCTCGGGTCGACTTTCGGAGTCATGTTCCCCGATTTCTTGCTTTTGCATAGCCCGGTGAGTTTACACCCGCAGTGAAAGAATGAAAACGAATTTTCTAAAAAAATGAAAACCTAATATTGAATTTCGATTCGATAAAGATTTTTAAGATAATTCAACCTTAAAGTGCAACCTAGATAAAAACAGATTCTATAGTTGGAACGTATCTAATTCTCTTGCTAGGTGAATCTTCGGCAAACGCGCGTTTTGCTTTTCTTTTTGGAAGATTTTAGAAATTTCCTCATCTGCGTGATCAGGCTCATGGTGAGTAAGAACGAGCAATTCTACTTCGAAGATTTCGCCGCATCTAACTGCATTTTTGCCAGATGTATGCCCCCAACCAACTTTCTTGGGTGCTTCTTCGCTGCTATATTGTGCATCGATAACAAGGAGATCGGTCTTGCCGAATCTTGCTCGCAATTCTTTGATTTCTTCCAGATCCTCTTCCTGCACTTCAACATCCGTGCAGAATAAGAAGCTCTTTCCGTTCTCTTCAAATCTGTAGCCTGTGCAATTGCCTGGATGTCTTAAAAGAAATGGAGTCACCTTCAAACTGCCAATTTGGACAGTCTTATCTCTCTCAAGAACATGAAAGGTTTTTTGAGACGCCATTGAATCCAGAGTAATCGGGAAATTCTCCGGATGTTGCTGTCTTTCAAATCTTTCCTTTAGATTTTGGATCGTAGAATAGAATTCAATTTTTACCGTCGGGATATAGCCCGGTTTGAAAAACGGCCATCCTTGGATATGGTCCCAGTGCGTATGAGTGACTAATACATTCACTGTCCCATTTTTTGCAATTCCTTGGTCCAATAAATCGTTACCCAATAACCTCATTCCAGAACCACAATCGATTACATAACGATCGCCAGCGTCTGACTCTACATACACGCAAGTAGTGTTACCGCCCACTGGACTACTCAAATTGGGATCTAATTCGCTGATAAACTTAGATACAGAAAAATTCCCGTTGTGCTTTTTAAACTCTTCACTTGCTGCGAGTAGAACTTTTTCTAGTTTATTTCTGTATTCAAGCCCTGGCAAGGGAGTTGGAAGAGATCCTCTGACGCCGTATAATTTTATTTTCACTGTACTATTTTAGACAATTAAGGGATTTGGTATTTTCTAACAAACGGCCATGGAAGAGGATTTTCGACAAAAACAATGGTCTATTGCTGGGGGAATACCTTTTGACTCCAATTATTTCCTTCGGATAAAGCAGGACTGTAAATTAAAAAAAACGGATCTATTTGATGCTGAATTCGGGACATATTACCTCGAATTAGGCTCTGGTTGGGGAGAAGTAGCAATAGAGTTAGCCAGAGAAAACCCGAGCACAGGTTTTATCCTGATGGAAAAGAAATTCGATAGGATGAGAAAGACTATTCGAAATTTGGAAAAGAAAGGGCTGAATAACGTAAGGATACTTTCGGTAAATTTTAATTGGTTTTTAGAAGATATTTTTGAAAAAGAGATCTTTGATGAAATTCTACTCAACTTCCCGGATCCATGGCCCAAAAAAAGACATCACAAGCATAGAACGGTAAATTCAAGATTTCTAGAGTCTATCTTATATCTACTTACACCACAGGGTAGATTTCGATTCGCTACTGATTACGGACCGTACGCCCGAAGAGTGATCCATTTATTCAGAAATGATAAGCGCTTTGAACCGATCGGGGGCGAATACGAACTGCATCGATCCAACTTCCCGATCTCTCATTTCGAGCGAGTAAAACAAGCTTCCGGTTCTAGAATCTATTACCTTCTGAGAAAAAAGGCAGAGAGCTCAGCGATATAGCAGAGAATAGACAGCTGCGTTTTCATCGGAGAGAGTGTACTTCCACACTACTTTACCATCTTTGGCATAGTGAATCGCCGTCTTATCTTTGAACAAGACAATGCAATCTCCTTGTTTGCCTGGTAGTAATCCTTCGATGGATTTGCTTTCTACGACGATGCTAGAAGCGCCAGAAGATCCGGCTTCCAAACTTAAGATCTTATCTTTCCCAGCGAACCAAAGTGAATTGCCTCTAACAGAAAAAAGACTGATCTCTTCTTCCTTCGGTTTAGATTTGGTAACGCTTCCGGAAGCCGAGATATAGAGAATTTCACCCCCGTTTCTGAAAAACGCACCTTCTTCCGTAGACCCGAGAAGTTTTGGATCTTCGCTCGACTTACCTGTCCAAGCGTTATCCGGACTTTCGGAAAAATCCGCATTTACCACTAGAATTTTTGGCTCTTTTGAGGAGTGGCTAATTAGGAAAACCTGACCTTTCTTCGACGCACTCCACGATTTGTAAGTGTAAGGAATACTTTTTGAATCTTCGAGCGTATCCGAATAACTGGTCAGACTTCTTTTTCCGGAAGATTCAGTCTCTACAAGAATTCTATCTCCTGAGACTGCTGCTTTCTTGAATTGGCCGTTTAACTGAATAGAATCAAAAAGTTGACCCGAATTCAAATCATGAGATTCTAAAGATTTGTCTGTAAAAGCGTACACTCTTTTGTCCGCGACAACAGAGCGCAGAGGTTTGGAGGAAGAAATCCTCCAGACTCTAGTCGCTTTATGTTTATCTAATGCTTCTATGGCAGTTCCATAGTTGATCAGCAACAGATCATTGATGATGATCGGAACTCCAATCATTTCTCCACGATTAGGAAAAGGTTGCACAATTACTGGCGTATCATCGTCCATTAGCACCAGACGCTCCGCTTGAGATGAGTACGGTGAATTTGGAAACTTTTCGGCAAGTTCCCTTCCTAATTCTAATGAAAGTCTTTTATATTCAGGAACTCCAGGGTGCTTTAACCTTAGTTCTGCCAAAATTCGAATTCTAGCGTGTATAAACTTTTCGCTCCTTTCCAGGTTCAAGGCTTTAACGATAGCGGCATCCGCAGCCTCTAGATCTCCTCGTTTAAAATGTATATAAGAAATTTGGAAATAAGCATCCGGGAATTCAGGATTTCGTTTGATGATATCTTCAAAAACTACTACGGCCTGATCCAAAAGATTGTCATTGAACAGAACGATCCCAATATTGTACGGAGCCAATTCGTTCTCCGTATCTTGATGCATAGCGCTTTCAAATTCTTCTCTAGCTAACTTAGGGTTTCCGTCATTATAGAGTGCGATTCCCTTTCCAATCCTAGCAGCAGTAAACTCCGGATTCAAAAGCCATGCACGATGAAACGAATCGATTGCATTCGAATATTTTTTTCTCTGCAAATGGATGATTCCAAGTTGGTAATGACTATAATAAGAATCTGGTTTTTTGTCCAAGATCCTCTTAAATCCTTTTTCGGCGTTGTCTATTTCCCCTTTCCTCAACAAGAAAGCGTTAATTGCTTCTTGAGCGACAAGATTCTTGGAGCTCTCCGGGAAGTTCTCTAGAAGAGAGATCCCCTTCTCCTCATTTCCCATTGCCAAATGACATTCAGCAATTTTAATATAAAGGGTAAGCTTTTTGGTCTTTTCATAAGCACTTTGGTAAAGCGGAAGCGCCCTTTCATACGATTTAGAATCGAATAGACGATTCGCTTTTTGGATCAGTGGGATTACTTCGGCGAATTTTTTGTTCTGCTCTACAATCTGTTTCGCTTCAGCGATTTCAGGAAGATCCTTTGTAAGCTTGTCCGCCTTTTGGAGCCAAGAAGAGGCTAGGTCATAACGAGCCTTCTCGTTTTCGTCCAGCGCGATTTTGTAATATAAGGAAGCCAGGCGAAACAAAACAGCGTCATGGTTGGGGAATTTTTTTAACAGGCCCTTGTACAAACCCTCGGCCTTTTCGTACTCTTTTCTGTCTTCATATGTTCTACCGAGTACAATTCCGGAAGTGGGGTCGTTACCTGTGAGACTTTCCAATTCCTTCGTATATTGGGCTACTTTAGAATGATTTTTCTGACCCGAATATAGACGGATCAATCCTTGCAGCGCAGGAATATTTCCTTTTTGGATGCTTAAAGCTTTTAAGAAGTTCTGTTCGGATGATTTGATCTCTCCCGAAATTTGGTACATCCTACCAAACGCAGTATAAACTCCCGGATCATCTGGATCCTTTGCCTTCGCCTTATCATAAAAAGGTTTGGCTGCTTTCGTGTTTCCCTTTCTAAGGAAAACGTCTCCTTCATGGATCATCTCTGCGGATTCTAAAAACGATTTTGCTTTTTTTACCTCCGCATCTTCTTTCAAGGAATCTAATTCCTTTCTAGCTGTCTTAAATCGATTCTCGGAAGCTAAAAGATATGCCAGATTCAGAACCGGTTCCTTGAAATTTGGATCCAGCTCTTTTGCTCTTGTAAAGGATACGATAGCCTTTTGATTTTCTCCTAAAATTTTCTGATTCAAACCGATCTGGTTGAACAGCGCGCTATTTTTTGGAAATAATGGAATCGATTTTTCTAATACAGAAATCGCCTTAGGATAGTTCCCACCTTTGTTATATGCTGCGGCTAATCCAGAATAAGCTTCCCAGTAATCGCCCTTTATCTTCAGGGAAGATTCGAAAGCTTTTACGGCTCCATCCGCATCTCCTCCTAAAATTTTTGCATTTCCAAGGAATACCCAAGGAGTAGGGTTTTGCGGATCGATTTGCGTAGCTGAAGTAAAATTAGAAATTGCTTCTCTATAGTTCTTTGCACGAAGCGCGCTGTTCCCTTTTTCCAGCAAAGAGGCCACTCTAGTTGCTGAAGCGGAGTGTTTTGCAGAAGATAACTCAGGATCTGCAGCTCTCGCTTTTTCGAAATACTTTTCGGCATCCTCATATTTTTTAAGTTGTACAGCTGTATCTCCCAGCTGCATATAAAGTTGTGCCGGAAATTTAAACTTATCCTCGGGAATTGATTTGAGAGAATCAAAAGCTTCCTCGTATTTTCCCAAGGTCTTGAGTAGAACAGCTTTCTTGAAAGTATAAACAGTAGTGTCTATTTTGGGCAGCTTTTCCAATTTGGAATAGACTTCTAACGCCTCGGAGTTGCTTCCTTGAGAAGCGTAAAGCACGCCCAGTGTTAACAATATTTGTTCGTTCTCGGGATCAGCCTCCGTACCTTTTCTTAAGGCAGTTATCGCATCATCCGTTTTTCCCAATTTAAACTGCGAAGACCCAATCAGATAATAACCTTCAGCAGTTGGATAAATAGCGACCGCTCTATTGCCTTTTTCTAATGAGATTTCAAATTTATGTTTTTGGAATGCAGAGTTTCCTTCGTTTATCAATCTGGAAACCAGCTTCAGTTTTTGACGCGCAATGATATCCTTTTCTAGAATCGCATCCTGCGATTTAGATTCTCTAAAGTCCCGTGAGACGCATGCAGACAGAAATCCAAAAACGGAGAAGACTGTGATGAGATAAGAAATACCTATTACTTTTTTATGAATGAGATTCATTTGTAGCCTCTATAATGGATTTTCAAATCCTTTAATGGAAGTGCTTCGTGGAAATCATCTCCACGAGTCAAAATCGATAGGGTCCAGTTACCTTGAAACGGAATCGGACCTTCCCAAATTCGATTTTGTCCCAGATAAACTTCCAGTTTCTTATCCTTGCTATTCGTCCTAAAAGAAAACGGCCTTCCGTATTCTTTGTCCTCTGTTTTGTATTTAAACGTTCCGATTGATTTGCCATCGGAAGGAAATTTAAATACGTTCACATGATCCTTATTGGCTTCAACTCCGATCGTCAGTCCCTGACAATGAAACGAGAATGCCACTACGCCAGACCCAAATTCTATTGGTGATGAGAAGATGCCAGTTGCCTCCAATTCATCAGCAACCAATGGTAAGGAATAAACTCCGTTCCAACCAGGTGATAAATTCTTCGTTTTTCTAAAGTCAACTTCGGTGGAACTGTGCGAAGAAAATCCACCATCTCCGGAAGCTTTCCAAAACTCTAGATCTCCCAATAAACCCGAAGAAGAATATGGAAGTGCTATTTCCGAAATCTTATCCGGTTGTACTTCTAGATTCCCCTCAAAATATACAAGTGCCTTGTCTACATTTTCTTTAATGAGTTCAATCTGATAGACTCCGGGAGTGAGGTTGCTTCGAAAGAAAGGTGTTTCCCCCTGTTTGAATCCATCGAGTGAAACAGCAAGACCTTCGGGACTACTCACAATTTTAGCAGAGCCAAGAGTCTTGTCGTCTTCCCATTCTTGGTAGAGAGAAATTTTCTTACCGCTTCTTACTTGTATCTTTTTAGTTACCGGTTTTTTCCCCTTTAAGGAAAGTTGAAATTCTTGAACACCTTCCGGAACTTGCAAATCGGTAATCGGAGTATGACCTAATTTTTTATTTTTCCAAATTACATCCGTCTCAGAGGAAGAAGAGCGAATGGTTACTGAACCACTGATCGAAAGATCCAGCGCTTGACTAATCTTTGTTAGCTCCAATTTCTTATCCCAAATAGGAACTATTGCGCTTTTCTGATCTAAAGAGATAATGCTTTCTGGAGTTTTCCAAAAGAAAACTTGGCTCCAAGCTCCTCCGCCGTTTTGTCCTGGAGAAACTTTCTTAAAGGATGTATCAAACTCACCAAAAACAGTTCCATCAATTGGATCCACAAGTTCGTACTTAAAGTCCCAACCGTTTTCTGCATCGCTGACTTTTAAATTCGCAATCGCATCCACCCCGGATTTCTTACATTCGGCCTGCAAAATTTCAGGATTTTCCCAAGCGGATTTTTGAATCTTAACTCTTGTGAATTTTGCCAGGTTCCAAACTAGACCAAGCTCCTGCTCAAAGTAAGTAGCTAGTTTTCCATCTACCGATTTTGGATAATGCACGGGGGAAAAGGCTAGGACCGGCAGAGAATGTCCGTCCTTGCGAATTTTATAATCGGATTCGGATTCTCTGAATATGAAATCGGAGGAAGATTCCGCCAAAGGCTTGTAATACGGCTCCTGAAATACTTTAGGAGGTACATTCACTTTCTCCACACTGGAGCAATTGAATAGTGCGATTGCTATCGAAAGAAGAATCCTTTTACGGTAAGAAAACCATGTTTCCATGACGTAAAAAAATTTCCCACCCATGGTTTTAAGCAAACCTTTTATCAGAAATCTAATTCAATCAGGCTTTAGATTGCGATGCATTTAATAGGCAAAAAAGAAGAAAAGCCCCATTCTACTGTATCGAGAATGAGGCTGGGGGAAAATCGAATCTCCTCAGTAGGTCAGAGAAGATTCTTGGAGTAGAAATTCTAGTTTGTTAAAACGTTTCTTTCGCGTTCAGTTTCAGTTTTTCTTTTTGAATATCCTGCTGAACGTATTTAGTTTCATTTACTTCCTTAGCAGTCTGAGCTACTTCGTCAGCACTTTTGCTAGTTTCACGTCTTTGGAGCTGAGTTCTTGCTTCTTCGATACTGGAAGATTGGCTTAGAATTCTCAATTCTTCGCTCGATGCTTTTAACTCGTCCACGAGTCTATTATATTCAAGAACGTCGTTTTTCTTAAGCACGATTAGGTTCTTCATTTCTTTCAGAGACTCTTCTCTGAGAGGTTGAACCAGTTTATCAGTTAATTTCTGATTTTTCCGGAGGGTCAATTCGCGGTTTTTGCCAAGAATGACTTCCCCTTCTTCACCAGGTTTACTTACTGCAACCGATCCTTCGATCACTGCAAAATTTACAGTACAACTTTCTTGCGCACAGTTAAGTTTGTGTCCGGAAGGGTTTTCCACAGAAGTTAAGAAAGAAGTTCCGCGGACACCTGCAAGTGCAGTCGGTGTAACCACTCTGAAGTCCGAATTTTTGTTCTCTTTCTTGATCATAGTGACGATCTTTCCGTAATTTACGTTTACTTTTACGTCGGAAGAGCCGTCAGTAAGCATAGCGGAAACTGCCACTTCGCTATTTTTAGAAACTTTAATTAAGCCGGTATCTGCAACAATAACTTCAGCGCTACCGTTCTTTCCTGTAATGATTGTGTCTGCCGCAGTGATTGGCTGGCCAAGCTCAGCTTTTTTTTCTCCATCGGCTGATACGATTTTTACATCGCCGAGAACCCAAACAATTTTTGCCGGAGCTTCCGGAATACCTGATTTCACTTGGTCATTACTGTTTTTGGGACTACAAGCAACTAACATTGCGATAGCGACCAAAACAGGAAATAGACGAATTTCTTTCTTTAACATAACACTTTCCCCGCTTAGTACGATTTACCTTGCTCTAGAAAAAACAATCGAACAAGGATTTTTTTCCAAATTTTATTTTGAAGGTACTTTACTCAAGGGTTTCGGCACTTTTTATGCAAAAAATTTCCAAAATAGTTAAGAAATTTCACGCATTTTTGGGATAAATGGCAAAAAGTCAGCTGAGTTTTTGGACCCAATTCTAGGGCTTCTTCTCTTTTTTCGGCTCAGTCTTGCCGATTTCTTCGAGCTCTTCTTCTAATCTACACTTCGGATAATGATCAGCGGGAAGCGAAGAGCCTACCCATCCGAAGGCATCTTGGGAAGAGATTACATGTATATCCCAACCTGGAACGATGTTCGGGCAATCCCAAACTTTGTTTTTACAAAGTACCTGGCTTGCTTTAGGCTTTGGATAGGTCCATGCAGAAGGTGGTTTAAGACATTTCATTTCGACTTCGGCAAGACGGCGCATCCGTTTTACGTTTTCTTCAAATTGTTTGAAAAGATCCACAAGCGGACTGGCCAGTACTTCGTTGAAATATCCTCTGGTTGTATTGTAAGCCAAAAAGTATACGAGCTCTTCCATTACATATTCCTTATCCGTTGCGAAGGAACTTACCGTATGAATATATCTGGAAATTTTTAGAGCCTCGGTTAGTAAATCCCTGATTTGCTCTTCGGATTTTTCTGCAAATCCGGATTCGTCGCTTTCGGTCTCGACAGAATCACTTTCTCCATCGCCTACTATCAAGTCCGAAAAGAAAGTCTCGTCGATCGCCTCCGGTTCCACCTTTTTGGAACCCATAGACGGTAATTCCATGTTATCTTGCAACCCAAGAGGCACATGGTTAGATGCTGCCGCGCATAGTATCTCTGGTAGATCCAGCTTTTGCATAAAATTGGCACAGGCCTGGGCAATTCTTGTCTTTTCGCTATCGCTTGGAAACGGTCTGCTCCAATGATCGGAAGAAATCCGAGCGATATCCATAAATAGCCCGGAAAGAAAAGCATAGCGACGAAACATTTTGTACCGAATCGTATCCGGTATCATCACGATTCCAAGTGCCAACAATCCTAACTCGCAAATATGCCGAAAGAAATTAGGATTCTCTTCGTAAGCCTTGAACAGGGAAAGCATATGTTTTCGATTACTTAATGCGTTCCGAATAATGCCTTTATAGTTAAAGGTTGTTTGCTCGTACATGAATTTCAGAAATTTCTTATCCGTCTGCTTGAGCTGATAAACTACCTTTTCACTTAATTTTGTCTGAATCTGACCCGCGAGCTCTCTTGTGATTTTTGCTTTGAATTTCGGAGTGTACTGGCCTTTAATTTCCTTCAATCGGAATAGCGCAGATTCTTTTACTTGAACTTCTTCTTTTACTAGGATGTTTCCGCTATGATCCTCGATCGGATGCAGGAAACGTAACATATTGCTTGCATTATAATCTCGTGTAAAAGATAACACGTCTTCGATGGAAGAGAATTCAATGGAATTAAGAGTAATTTTCATTTTTTTAAATGATCTCTCCGGGTGACTCTAAATGGGTTTTCTAAACTGGCAAGCATAGATTCGAGGCTCTTCTTTCTTTCAAGCGACATCACAGTTTCTTGATTTAGTAAACTAAGCATCTTGCACCCGGGACCTGCATCGCAACAATCGGGCTCCGAACAGCTTCTTTTGGCCGATTGCAGTTCCGGAAAGCTTTCTAAGATCTGTTCCTTTCTTAAATGTAAAATACCCCATTCTTTGATTCCTGGCGAATCAATTAATCGGATTTCTTGGTTTAGTGTCAAAAGATTCGAGTTCGTGGTGGTATGCTTGCCTTTTCGAGTAGAACTGCTGACTTCCGAAGTTTTTTGGAGCTCCTTACTAGATAAGACGTTTACAAGACTGGATTTTCCGACGCCCGAATTTCCGACTAAGAAGGTCGTCTTCTTTGCTAACTTCTCGATCAAAGTATCAATTCCCTGCTCGGTTTTGCAGGAGACCGCGATTGTATCGTATCCAAGGTCTCGATACACCTGGATTCTCTTTTCGATTTCTTTAGATTCTAGTAAATCGGTTTTGGTAAAAATGATGAGCGCGGGAACTCCGGAGACAAATACTGCCGCCAAACAGCGATCTAGAAATCCGTCTTTGGTTTCGGGATCCTTTACGGAAGCAAGGACCGCAATTTGATCCACATTTGCGCATAGTACCTGCGCATCTCCCTCCTTGCTCTTTCTGAGGATCTGATTTTCTCTATCTAATTTCTCTTCGATCGCCCATTCTCCTCCCGAAATGGTTGCGATCACTTTATCTCCGACCACAAAAGGGTGCCTTTCATCCGCGGCGACCGTTCTAAGTCGTCCTCTCAACACAGCACGAATTCGCCCGTGATCTTTAGAGTGTAATTCATAGAATGCGCCAAACACCCGCGCAATTGTAAAAAACTCCTTTACGTGTTTCGAGCCGCTTGTCATTCTTATGCCTAGTTTTTCGGGCAGCCGATGAAAATCCTACGCAAATTCGGACCCATCCTTAGCTTAATTCTGGCAGCTACACTACTTCAATCCGCTGTAGTTTTTGCCCTGGATTACTTCTCTCTAGGTCAATATCGCACATATGCCATATTATTGAGCCTACCTTTTTCGACCGCGGCTGCAATCTTTCTTTGGATCTTTTTTTCAAGAACCGGTGGTTCCCATTCAGATATTAACAAGATACTTTCGAGGATTTCTCCCAGAGAGCAGGAATATGTAAAATACCTCTCGCTGCTAGATAAATTCAAGAGTGATCTAATCGCTACGAACATTACTCAAACAGTATGTGAGAAAATCATAAATTTCCTTCCTGCGATTACAAATATTAGAAAAGCGAAGATATATCTTTGGAGGGAAGACCAAGGAACTTTCTCACCTCATCCAGCGGAACCGGGAGAAGATCAGTTTTACATTTTTGATCCCTTCCTACTTTGGGTTGCCGAACATGACCGGATCTTCAACGTGGACGAATTTATCGACGACCCGAGATACAATCCAATTCGAGTACATGCGCTTTCCTTTGCGGCAAAAACGAATGCCGAATTACTAGCTCCACTAATTTTAAACAAAAGCTTACTCGGCATGCTGGTTCTTTCTGAAAAGAAAAACAGAGAAAGATATAACTACAGTGAATTGGAAAGACTGAATGAAATTCGGCGTGTCGCGGTGATGTCTCTTTCCAACTCCATATTTTACGAAAGGCTCATAGAGCTAACGGAAACTTTGGAAGAGAAGGTAAAGAACCGAACTCGTGAATTGGAAAATGCACAGTCTCAACTAATTATGGCAGAAAAGATGGCTTCGCTTGGTACGATGGTGGCGGGAATAGCCCACGAAATCAATACGCCAGCAGGTGTCATTAACGGCTCAGCAGAAAATCTGGAATCGAATATGAATTATATCGTAAAAAACATATTCGATATCATGCGATTTGCCCGTAACAAAAAGCTTAGGAATTCCTTCGAGCTGGCTCTCCTTTATGTGCTACGTGAGCGGAAAAAATTCGAACCGATGGAATCTAAAGACAAGTTCCGAGTAAAGAAGGAAGTAAAAGAAGAGATGGAGAAGCTAGGTATTTCCTCTGAGCTTTCATCGGAAGTCTCTTCGTTTATCATCGAGAATAATGTACTAGAGGTGAGAAAGTATATTTACGAAGTAATCCTGCAAGGCCAAATGAAAGGGTATCACATGCTGAAGAATGCTTCGAACACCAATCGAAATATTCGAAATATTAAATATTCTATTAAGAATATCGTTAGAATCGTCAAGGCCTTGAAATACTATTCGCATTTAGATCAGAGTAAATCCTTTACCAGCGCGGATATTTTGGAAGGAATCGAAAACACTTTGATCATCATGAATAACCAGTTAAAATATGGAATCGAGGTTAGTAAAAAATTCTCTCAGATTCCTCATGTAATTTGCAATCCAGACGAATTGAATCAAGTTTGGACCAATCTCATCCAAAATGCAAATCAAGCACTGCATGGCAGCGGTTTGATTGAAATATCTGTATATCCTGCAAAAGACAAAGTAATTGTAGAGATTATGGATAATGGCCCCGGAATTCCGAATGGAATTAAGGACAGAGTCTGGGATCCTTTTTTTACTACGAAGGACCAAGGCGAAGGCTCAGGTCTTGGATTAGGTATCGTGAAAGGTATTATTGAAAAGCATAAAGGCAAAATTTCTTTTGAATCCAAACCTGGCCGAACTGTTTTTAAAGTGGAGCTGCCGCTTAGACCGCCTGAATCAAATTCCGAACTCCATCTATGAAGCAAAAGGCTAAGAGCCAAAGAACTCATTTGGCGCGATCGGCAAAAAAGAAAGCGACTCCTGAAAGTTTTTACGATAAAGTATATGCCGTCGTAAAAAAGATTCCAATAGGCAAAGTAACGAGTTACGGTAGAATTGCAGCTCTACTCGGGACTCCTCGCGCTGCAAGGGCGGTCGGCTACGCTTTGAACGCATTAGAAAAATCGCAAGTACAATCCGTTCCCTGGCAAAGAGTCATTAATGGTCAGGGTTTGATCTCCTTTAGAGGAGACTCAAGGAGGGCGATTTTACAAAGAAAACTGCTGGAAGCTGAAAAAGTGAAATTTGATTCTAACGGTTCCGTAGACTTTGAAAAATACGGTTGGCCTTAGTTCTACAATTTTTGTCACAAAAGGAGTGATTCAAATGAAATCCAAACCCGTAGCTTTGACTATTGCGGGTTCCGATTCAGGCGGTGGTGCCGGAATCCAAGCAGACTTAAAAACTTTTCAAGCTACCGGAACATTCGGAACTTCAGCCTTGACTTGCCTGACTGCCCAAAATCCGGATTCTGTTACTGCCATTTTCGAAGTAGATCCTGATTTTTTGGAAAAACAAATCAGAGCCGTGTTCGACTATTTTCCGGTAGCGGTTGTAAAAACCGGAATGCTATATTCTGAATCCCTAATCAAATGCATTTCTTCGCTTTTAATCGAATACAAGAATAAAGGCAGTGTTTTCAAACTTGTTGTAGATCCTGTGATGGTTTCTACAAGTGGAGCAAAACTGCTAAGGGACGATGCAATAGTGGCCTTAAAAGAAAAATTGATTTCGATGGCTGATTTGATCACTCCTAATTTGGATGAGACTTTTATTTTAGGAAATATCCAAGTTTCTGAATTAAGCGAAATGGATTCAGCCGCGCACCGTTTGGCACAATTACTTGGCAGAAACGTACTATTGAAAGGAGGTCACTTAACTAAGTCCAAAGTAGCAATTGATGTACTTGCAGAAATCGGAAAGCCGACTATTTCATTTTCCAAACCGTTTGTCTCCGGCTTTTATCCGCACGGAACAGGATGTACTTATTCCTCTGCGATCGCTTCTTATTGGACTCAAACTTCTGTACTAGCAGATGCGGTAAGAATGGCGAAGGAATATTTACATTCAGCGATTACTCAGGCTTACTCTATAGGCCGATCAAACACTTTGAATCATTCACCAGAATGAAACTCCAAATTTGGAGTCTTGCCTCTTCTATTAAGCAAACTTAATTTCGCTTATCAATGGCGATTTCCTCTTTCATTCTCTCTTCAAGAATTTCTAAAGGGAGTGATCCCAAGTTTAAAATAAATCCGTGAAAGTCTTTGATCTGATATTTGCTCGCCTTCGATTGTTCCCATTGTGTTCGCAACTTCAAGAGGGTAAGCATACCGATTTTGTAAGAACATGCCTGACCGGGATAAACAATGTATCTTTCCACTTCGGCGGTTACATCCTTGGGTGCCATGCCGGTATTTGCCGTCATATATTTGATCGCTTGCTCTCTATTCCAACGCTTGTAGTGAATTCCTGTATCTACAACTAAACGGACTGCTCGAAATAATTCCGCTTGCAATCTGCCTAGATCGGACAACGGATCTTCATAAAAATGAAATTCGCTCGCTAATTTTTCCGCATAAAGTGCCCAGCCTTCCACGTACGCAGTAAAATGATGAGTGCGAAGTATTTTAGGCGAACTAGAAAGCTCCTGTGCCCAGGCGATCTGCAAATGATGCCCAGGTATAGTTTCGTGATAAGTTAGTGTTCTCATTCCGAATTTCGGAATCTCTTTGGTATCTCTTAGATTTGCATAAAAAACTCCCGGTCTTTTTCCATCCAGAGAAGGCTCCTCATAGTAAGCACCTGGAGCTCCAGCTTCCTTAAATTTAGGAATTCTTTGCACTTCGACTTTCGCTTTGGGCCAACCAGGGAAAAGTGCTTTTGAACTCTCAGTAGACTGCTGCAATATTTTTCTGTATTCGTTTAATGCTAGTTCTTTGCCGTCCTCGGTATCCGGAAAGAGAGATTCCTTTTTCAATCTCAGCTGATTCAGGGCAGAAGCTAAATTGTTTCCAGGAACTTTCAACGACTTGAGGATCGACTTCATTTCTTCTTGGATTCGATCTACTTCAGATAGTCCAAGCTGATACACATCTTCCGGAGATAAAGATGTAGTCGTATGAAGCTTTAGCACATATTTATAATATTCATCTCCGTTAGGAAGCTTCCAAACACCTGCCTTCGAATCAGATTTTTCTCGCTGAGCTCTAAGAAAAAGTTCTAAATCTCCATAGGACTTATAGATTTCCTGCACAAGAATCCTTTGTGCATCCTTAAGATACTTTTTTCTTTCCTCAGAATCTATGGCTTCAACTTTTGAGAGCTTTTCGGAGAAACTCTTAATGACTATGTTTTCTTCAGTTTTTGCGGTACGAAATCGCTGGATTTCCGTGATGACTCTATCTAGAATAAAATCGGGTGGAAAAACTCCTCGATTTTCTCTCAACTTCAAGCCATTCAGCAACTGACCAATTTTGAAAGGTACCGCCCTCAATCTTTCGATATAAGCGGAAGCATCCTTTTTATCCTCAATGCTATGCACTGTCGCAAGAAACGTTGGAATATGATTTTGGAGACCGAATAGCTGATTTACAGGATAATTGTGAAAAATGAATTCCTGGCCAGAAACCGCATGTTCCATACTCCATTCAATCGATTTGTAATATGCTTTTTCTTCTTTTTGAAGACTCGATACATCATAAGTTTTTAATGTGGCAAGTTGCTGCTTGTATCTCTCCAGTACCTCAAGCTCGTGTTCAGGGGAAGCATCCGTCCAACGTGAATTATGCGATTTGACCCCCCAAGCATCCAGAATTCTTAAACTACTTAAAGTTTCCGGGTCATCCAGTATATCCTGCCAAAATATTTTCTCGTAAAATAGGGATAAGGTAAAAGGTCGAAAATTCCATGTGTGGTAAACGACAAATGCAATGGTCAATAATACAAAAAATAGAAGGGAGATAACAGCTAGACCGATTCGTTTCAAGTTTTTCAGTCCTTTCCTAGAACAAAGGGAAGAGTATTTTGATTAAAAAGAGCAAAAGGAAAGTCCAAATGATCGAGGCTGCTGCTGAAAACGGAATCGGATTAGACCAATCGATCAATGGCACACAGACAAAAAGGAACATCCCAGCATAAGATACTACTGCGGACTTTTGGTATAATTTCTTTTGCCATTCAAAGAACCCTTGTCGGAAGTCCTTCGATTCCCCTTTTGCTTTTAGCAAGAAAATCCATTCCGAGATATAACCGAAGACTGCAAACAATAGGAAGAAAAAAGAAAAGATCGTGATCCAAGAAAGTCCAAGTTCAGTAAAATCGTAAATCGCTTCGAGCAGAAAAATCGTGATCGCGAAAACGACGGCGAGCGGAAAAAGGAAAAACTTTCTTAAAAACCGACTCTCCGCTGCGTATTGGTAAACAGGAACTCTGCCAGGGACCTGATAGGAACCACAAAAGACACACTTTTCCGATTCCGCAGGTATAATAGAAGCGCAGTTTCTGCAAGACTTGTGCCTCTTATGTTCTTCGGAACCGTCTTGCATAAATCTATTAGATTTCCTTAAACTTTTTTGATCAGTTTTTCTATGAGTTGTCTGAGGAATTCCGGGTTAGGGGTTCCACTCTTAATCGCCCTGTTGTTAATAAACAAACTCGGCGTACTATGAATTCTTAATCTTTCTGCTTCGTCAACTTCTCGATTGATTTGTTCTCTCACGACGGGAGAATTCATACAAGCTTTGAAAGACCCGATATTCAATCCAGATGCTTCCGCCAGCTTTAATACCGTGACCGGAGTATGCATTACTCCCATTTCGTTATCATGATACAGTCCATTATAAACCGCAGGGAACTTTTTCTGTTGGTTCGCGCAAATCGATGCAATTGCTGCAACGCAGGAGCTTGCCTCCGGAGATTTTCTTTCGATAAGTCGATTGCAATTTCCATCTAAGGGGAAATTCTTATACGCGACTCTTACAATCCCTTCGTAATCTCTCAGAATTTCCTTCAAAATATGAGAGGTATGCATACAATGCCCACAATTAAAATCCGCATATTTTACGATCGTAATCGGCGCATTTGGATCTCCCTGGATCGGAACATCCTTTAGATCGATTTGTAATTCTGGAGAATTTTCATAATCCGCAATCTGCTTTTGAATGCTTCCTGCCCCCGAACGCTCACCTTCCACTAGTGAATCTCCGGACAATCTTCCTATCAACAGACCAACAAAAAGTAGAACTAAAACAACGATAAGATAATTCGAGAATTGCGCTTTTACTGTTTTGAAGGCTGCGCCAAAGGATCTATCCTCCATTTGATCCATCCGCAAGTACGTGATAAGTAAAAGCCCACCGGTTACGAAATAGGTAAAAACGCAAAGACCGCAGATTGCTTCTATTAAGAAAATCGAAACTAACAGTAAGCTCAAATCCACAAGCATAGCGAATGCTAGTAGAAAAAAGCTCAAACGGATCGAATCCGCTTCGGTATCCTTATTCTTTTCTGCTGTTATAAATAAGTATGTTAAAAATCCATAAAATATAAAACCGAAGAGAGCTACCGGCAGATCTCCGAGGAATGGAACATTTCGAATCGCAGAATAGGAGCTTTCAGAAACTTTCGAACAAGATCCGGACTCGCTCAAAGCATCACAAAGAGCTTGAGCTGCGCCACTCCCTCCGAAGTATTTTTGTATCAGTAATAATGAAAGTAAAAGTCCGACGGCAGAAATTCCGGCCAAGACATAATTGGATAAGTATTTTTTCATCCGTTGCTCCGTTCAGAAATTACCTTTCTACCGTTCTTAAGATGTAAGGAAAGAAAAAACCGAAGTTTCTAGGAGGCTTATCTCAATGCAAATCCAGGGAGAATCAATCTGTCAGGGAAGTGATCGCTTCGGCCAAATCTATTTTACCTTCGTAAAGGGCCTTGCCTGTGATAACTCCGTACACCGGAACTTTCGTGCCTAATGTTGATAAAGCCATAATATCCTTTAGAGAAGACACACCACCAGATGCGATGACTTGAAAACCGTACTTGGTCAGGATTTCTTTGTAGGCGTTCAGGTTCGGTCCTGCTAAGGTCCCATCTTGCGCGATATCAGTAAAAATGATATTTATCACACCTGAGTTTGAAAGACGTTCGAGTAAATCCATATATTTCAAGCCGGAATCCTCTTCCCAACCGGTCAATTTTACAATCCCGTCCCGAGCATCCACGGCAACAACGACACGGTCTTTTCCGTACTTTTCTAAAGCGTAATTTAGTAACTCAGGATCTTTCACCGCTGCAGTTCCAAGAATAAATCTATCGATACCGATGGAATCGTAATAAGCTAATTTCTCCTTATCCCGAATTCCTCCCCCGAGTTGTATCTTGCATTTTACTTCTTTTCGGATCCGGGAAATGGATTCTCCATTCACACCAATTTGATTCCTTGCACCGTTCAAATCTACTAAATGAATTAGAGTAGCACCGTTTTTCTCAAAGCCTCCTGCAAGTTTCCAGGGTTCGTTTGAATAAACAGTTTTTTCATCGTATTTTCCTTTGAACAAACGAACGGCACAATTATCTAAAAGATCAATGGCTGGAATGAGTATCATACAGATTTAATAAAGTTCTCCAGAATTTTAAGCCCGAAGGTGTGAGATTTTTCAGGGTGAAACTGAGTACCGAAAATGTTTCCTTTTTCTATAACAGCAGGAAACTTTTCATTATAATAATCGCATAAACCGGTGATCGCCTTTCCTTCCACTTCGACGGGTCTATACGAGTGGATAAAGTATACGAATGATTGGTCCGGAATTCCTTGCAAAAGGATACTTTCCTTTGGCCTTCTTTGAATTAGTTTGTTCCAACCGATATGCGGTACCTTATAGTTTTTTCCCCGAAATTTTCGAATCTTTCCTTTAATGTAACCAAGCCCTTGTACTGTCGTATTCTTGCTACCGGAGACTGTTTCGTCAGAATCCTCGAAAAGGATTTGGTAACCGATGCATATCCCGAATAACGGCTTTCCTAGTTTTATATACTCATCGAGGACATCCTTCAAGCCGGATTCTTTGAGATTCCACATTGCCTTATCAAAATGTCCGTCCCCGGGCAAAATCATTGCATCCGATTTACGAATGACTTCCGGGTCCTTTGTATAGGAAAACTCTTTAGTATATAATGATATTGCTTTTAAGCAAGAATGGATATTTCCCATTCCATAATCGAGAACCGCTATCACTCCAATACACCTTTTGTGGAAGGAATCGATCCCTGAGCAGCCGGGTCAAACTCGATTGCCATTCTCAGAGCTTTGCCTAGGCCTTTGAAGATCGACTCGTGAATATGATGTCTATTTTCTCCATAGTGAACGACCACATGCAAATTCATCTTTGCATTCAGAGCCAATTTTTGCAAAAACTCTAGACTCAATTCCGCGTCATAGATTCCGAATTTTCCGACTAGACTAGGGCCGGTGTACTTATAGTAATACCTTCCGCCCAAATCGACGGCGACCGTAGTAAGTACCTCATCCATCGGAATCGTCGAGTGGCCGTATCTTCTGATTCCGGATTTGTCTCCGAGTTGTTTATGAATCATCGAGCCTAGAAGAATTGCGGTATCTTCCACACTATGGTGGCAGTCTATTTCTATGTCTCCTCTAAGCCAAAGATCCAAGTCTAGAAGACCATGCTTTGCTACGTGTGACAGCATATGCTCAAAAAAGGGGATTTCAGTATCGAATCTATAATTCCCTTTACCCCGGATATTTAACGCCAACTTAATATCAGTTTCCGAGGTCTTTCTTTCTTCTTTCATCCTATCCGGATCCTACTTTCTGCTACATTATCGTGTCAATGAATTCCAAAAATAAGCTGACGCTGAACAGATCTCGCGAAAATTATCCTTACAAGCCGAAGTGGCGGAATTGGTAGACGCACTGGTTTCAGGTACCAGCGGGTAACACCGTGGGGGTTCGAGTCCCTTCTTCGGCAGCATCAAACTTAATCTACAGACCAAGGACTCGAAGCGAGAACTTGAGAGCTCTTGCAGCGACCCATAGGGAGCGTAGCAAGAGCGACCGAGACTCACGAGGAGTCGAGGCAAGTTCGAGACGCCTCGGAGCCAGGTTTGCTACGATGGCAAACCGCGGAGAGGCGAGTCCCTTCTTCGGCAGCATCAAACTTAATCTACATAACAAGGACTCGAAGGCGGAAAAGTATTCGTCCTGCCTATCGAACAATGATTTCTTCCCATTCGGAAAATGCGACAAATGGTTTCGCGATATCTAATTGAACAAGATATCCGCCCAATCCGTTGTCGACATACAGGGGAGAGGAACCGAAAATAATGCTAGCGAGATTTGGTAAGGGAAAACTTTCCGCGTGATAGTCGCCGTACTTCTTTTTTAAGGAGTCGTAAGATGGCCAATACCAGGGAACCTCGGCTCTCCATTTGACTTTACAATTACTTTGATTTGTTTCTAAAGTCGTTAAACTGATTTTACCGTAATACAAACCGAAAATAGAATCTATATTACTTGAATCCGGCATATAAAAAGTTTCGGAAGTGATTTGTCGAGAAGAGCAGACGGAACTTCGCAGGTGCGTGCGAATTTGTTTTATTTTTCCTTGGACTTTTTCGTTTTCCGTAAATATTTCCGGTTCCAGGATAAAATCGGCACCGGTTGCAGCCAAATAATGTTCCATGAGCCGCCCGGTCTGTCGTGCAACGAAGGTCAACTTTGCACCAGTAGCCAGGGTAGAGTAGAAATTCTTCAGAAAATCTTTATCTCCAGGCGTGAACTCCTGACGCTTGATAGCTTTTACTTCCAGCGCATCGATCCGATACTGCAAAGATGATTTCCCGATGCCGGAAAAAATAGTGAACGCAAGAGATAATCGTTCTCCTGGGAAAAGGAAAATTGCGACCAATCCGCCTATGCAAACGAACGTTGCTAAAACCAGAATGAAAAAAATCTTCCTATAATTGAGGTATTTCATATGAATGTATCCGAATATTCGCGAAAACCTTCCAACCGATTCTCCTTGACAGTCCCGTTTTCAAAGTCATAAAAGTGAACCGCCTAACATAGTAATAATATTTACCGGGGAATTTTATGCAATCCACCATGATGGACTATCCTTTGAATTTACCTTCCATTTTAAAGAGGGCCAAGTCTGTTCACCCGCATAAGGAAATCGTTTCTAAATGGTGTGACAATTCGATTCACAGATATACATATTTGGATTTTTACAAGCGAACTCTAAGACTGATGGAGGCTCTCAAAAAAGCGGGAGTAAAGCCTGGGGATACAATAGCTACTTTCTGTTTAAATCATTCGATTCACTTGGAGCTATATTTTGCGATTCCTTGCATTAGAGCCATTTTACATACGATTAATATTCGTTTGTTTCCTGATCAGCTGACTTATATCATAAACGATGCAAAGGACAAAATCATCTTTGTAGACAAGTCCTTAAGTGGAATCCTAGCAAAGAATCTGGATAAAATACAGAACGTTGAACGTTTCATAATCATCGAAGATAAAGAGGAAGGAACTCCTGCCAATTTACCGAATTCTATATCATATTCAGAGTTTCTGGAAACCGGATCTGAAATAGAATCTTTTGATCCAATCGCCGAGACAGAAGCAGCCGGTATTTGCTATACTTCAGGCACGACCGGAAATCCCAAGGGGGTAGTATATTCCCACCGATCCACTTTTTTGCACTCAATGGCAATTTGTATGGGGGATGTGCTAGGCATAAAGGAAAGTGAATCTGTTTTACCGGTAGTCCCCATGTTCCATGCAAATGCCTGGGGAATTCCTTTCGGAGCGGTCATGGTAGGTTGCAAGCTGGTTTTCCCAGGAAAGCATTTATTGGGAGCCAATCTTGCCGAATTACTTGAGTCAGAAGGGGTCACGATCACCGCTGGAGTTCCGACAGTTTGGAATGTGCTCTATCAGTATCTAAGGAAATCAAAACATAAATTAAAGATTCATACTATGATTATAGGCGGATCCGCTGCACCAAGATCCTTGATCGAAGGTTTTGAAAAGGAATTCGGAATCTCAATTTTACATGCTTGGGGAATGACAGAAACTTCTCCAGTAGGGACAGTTTCGAGACTTCGTGGATTTATGGAAGAATGGCAGGAGGAGGAAAAATACGTTTACCGATCCAAACAAGGAGTAATCGCACCGTGCTTGGAGCTGAAGGCAGTAGGAGATGATGGGCATGAAGTTCCGAAAGATGGAAAATCGCCGGGAGAACTTTTGGTACGCGGACCGTGGGTGACCGGATCGTATCGAGGCGGTGTGTCCAAAGAATCTTTTACCCCCGATGGTTGGTTTAAAACTGGAGATGTAGTAGTCATCGATGAGTACAATTACATGCAGATTACTGATCGAAAGAAAGATCTAATCAAAACGCGCGGTGAATGGATCTCCAGCGTAGATATGGAAAATATAGTCATGTCCGACCCGGAAGTATTAGAAGCTACTGTTGTTGGAAGAGTCGATCCAGTTCGCGAGGAAGCCCCAGTGATTTTCGTAGTGCCTGTAGAAGGGAAAACCATAGATCCAAAGAAAATTATTGATGGGTTGAAAAGTCATTTTGCGCACTGGCAACTTCCCAAGATCGAAGATATACATTTTGTATCCACGATTCCTAAAACCAGCGTAGGCAAATTCGACAAGAAGGCCCTAAGAGCAGGCCTTTTGGAAAAGTGAAATCCGTTTCAGGTCAGAATACCCTCGGTACTTCGAGGGATTAAACTTTAGAATTCTACGAATAGAACTTTAATCTAAAGTAGAATTTCTGTGTTCGCTTAACACCACGATTTTGTTTGTATTTTGTGTCGTCAGCGCGGTAGCAAACTTATCCAACAACCTTCCCATTTTTTGTGAATCGGGAAAGATCCGGCCTGATCGGGAAGAATCCGGTATGCTTTCCGGTTTCTCGTCAATCTGTCCGGTATTCACTGTCTGCCTCCTGAAAGAATAGATGGAAAAGTGAACGTATATTACAGATCTGTCAAGCTCTTATAATACTGTGTTCTAATGTTCTTTTTAATAGAATGAAAGCTTAACGCCAAAAAGACATTCTTTTTGGCTATAACGAATCTCAGTCTTTTGATTCTATGCCGAGCCTCTTTTCGACTTCCTTGATACGCCTTGCCCATTTTTGGAAGTTGACAACATTTCTTATGTTTACCCTGAGCTTCTGGAATTCCGGGAAGGTTAAACCGTAATCCCAGCCTACATAAATGTCCGCTTTTTCAGGTGTGTTTCTAACAGAAGTTCCGCCACCAATAATCGATCCGGAAGGAATTCGGATATGATCCGCAATCCCACAACCTCCACCTATGGTAACGTTATCTTCTACGACTGTTGACCCAGCCAGGCCGGTCCAGCCCGCGATTAAAACATTTTTTCCTAATACACAGTTGTGACCGATATGGACTAAATTATCAAACTTGCATCCGTCTCCGATAACAGTGTCTTCTAACCCCCCACGGTCGATGCAAGTATTGGATCCTATTTCTACATCATCACCAATTCGTACTGTTCCCACTTGTGGAATTTTGTTATGTTTTCCGTTCGCATAAACAAATCGATAACCGTCTCCGCCAATGGAACTGTTCCCGGCAGAAATGAATCGCTTTCCGATGATTACTCCGTGTTGGATTACGCAGTTTGGTCCGACAAAAGATCCTTCTCCTATCTTTGCTCCTCTTCCAATCCTGACACCTGCTTCTAATACAGTATTGTCTCCGATCTCAGCATCCTCTTCTACAGAAGTTTGATGTCCGATATAACAGTTCTTTCCTATTCTAGCCTTAGGATGCACAAAAGCGGAAGGCTCCGTTTTCGATTCATATTGGTGAGGAGGATAAATTAGATTTAGTACCTGAGCAAGAACCAGATCTGGTTTTTCTACAATCAAGCAAGGAACTTCCAACTCTTTTGCAAACTCCTCGGTGGTTAGCACAGCACTTGAGGCTGTTTTCTTTGCTTCGTTTAGTATTTTCTTATTTGATAAAAAACTAATGGTCCCTGTTGCTCCAGGGATCACGGGAGATACTTTCCCAAATTTTACGGCTTTTGGATCGGAACAGTTGGCGATTTTAGAGCCTGGAATTTTGGAATTGAGATCATGCAATGAATAAGCAGTCATTGGACTTCCTTTTGAAATATCAGGACCAGATTGAGCCACCTTTGAATATGTTTCCATCCGAAAACTTGCAGGAATTTTGATGCGCATAGCGAATCGCGTTCGGTGAATGGATTTAGCCGGATTTTGTAGGATCTCCTAGCTCGATTGTGCCGCCCGGTTCAAAGGGCACGTATCCGACATAATCTTTCGACTTTCTTAATAAACGCGAAGATTCATTTCGAATTCCGATTCAAAATAAGCACTAGTTTGTCAGTGGAAGAGTAGTTGGAAAGCTCATCCGGATTTCCAAAGTAAATATCCAGTTTGACGAAAACCCGCTCAAAAAAATCCTGTAAGCAGTTTAGCTATGGAAAACCAGGAATCCTTAACACTTATGAAGCCCGTAAGAGAACCGCAGATTAATATTTTCAAAAAATCAAACCCTTACAAGGCAAAGGTGGTTAGCAATACTCTATTAACCCCTACTGCAGGTTCTGGAAAAAGACCGAAGAAAGAAGGCGATTCGCAAATTCACAGAATCGTTGTCGCAATCGATCACAAACAATATCCGTATGTAATCGGCCAATCTGCCGGAATTATCCCGCCAGGAGAAGATCCTGAGAAAAAAGCAAAGGGATTAGCTGACGCTGCCTACACAGTTCGTCTGTATTCAATTTCTTCCCCGAGTTATTCATTCGGCATGAAAGAAGATACGATCGAATTCATCATCAAACGTGATAACGTTTATGATGAAGAGGGGGATCCAAAGTTTAAGGGAGTTTGCTCCAACTACGTTTGCGATCTGAAAGAAGGCGACGAAGTTATTATGACTGGCCCTTCCGGAAAAAAATTCCTACTTCCTACAACTGATTTTTCCGGAGATATCATGTTCCTTGCAACCGGAACAGGGATCGCACCATTCATTGGAATGAGTGAAGAATTACTCGAACACAAGCTTATCAATTTTACTGGAAACATCATATTGGTGTATGGTGCTCCTTATTCAGACGAGTTAGTGATGATGGATTACTTAAAAGGTCTAGAATCCAAATATAAGAATTTTAAATTGGTAACTGCGGTTTCTAGAGAAGAGAAAAATCCTTTCGACAGTGGTAGGATGTACATTTCCCATCGAGTGCGCATGCTTGAGAACGAAGTGAAGAAGATTTTATCTTCTGGCGGTCGCTTCTATATTTGCGGCGGACCAAAAGGAATGGAAAAAGGCGTTATCGAAGAAATCCAAAAGATTGCCGGAGATACTGGATCTTACGAAGACTATAAGCACCATCTTGAAGGAGCGCATCAGCTTTTCGTAGAAACCTACTGATTTTCAAGATTCAATTCTAAAAAAGAATGAAAAGGGTTTCTTCGGAAGCCCTTTCTTATTTGAAAACGAGTAGAAAGCAGAACCGGGTAGGAATAGTCTCGGATCGACAATTTTCAGGAGGATCTGGAATGAGTGTAATCAGAGATATCGACAAAGGCAAAGGCGAGATTATTCGCGTAGAAATTTCAGAATTCAAGGGAAACAAATACCTGAATCTCAGAGTTTGGTATACGGATAGCGAAGGTGAATATAAACCAACACAAAAGGGTATCGCCATCCCGGTCGGGTTATATGGAGAAGTGAAAGAAGCGATACTAGCCGCCGAAAATTTGTTAGGCTAAATCTGCTTTTCTCGTATCCACTGATTCAAAAGAGTTGTAGCGTCGTCTTCGGTCTCGGCCGAACGAATATGAGATTCTAATCGAGTGATCGAAAATACCTTTCGAACGGAATCCTTTAAGTTACAGACGACCAACTCTCCACCTCTTTTCCTTAACCAACCAGCGATTTGGATCAGCATTCCGATCGCTGATGAGTCTATGTAAGAAGAGTTAGATAAATTAAAAATAATGTAGCGAAATCCTTCTCTCATCTTATCTATAATGGCATTCTTTACTTCAGGACACTTGTAAAGGTCAATATCCCCATTCGTGCGATACGCATGAATTTTATCATGATATTCTACACCTTCGTCCGGTATAGATTCATATCTACCCGCGCGTAAATCCGATGCTGATGCCACCAAATGTTTCGAGGCTGTCGGAGAATTTTCTAGAATTCTAGTTTTAAGAGCTGCGATCCTGAATCCGAGAGTCTGGAGAATGTCCGGTGCCAATTCTTCTTTATCGTTAATGTCTTTTAACAAGTCGTTTAACAAAACAACTGCTTCTTCGCTGTAACCTTCCTTCAAAAGGAAGCCTGCTTTTTTTAAACCTCTTCCCGCTCTAGCGATCAATGTTTCTACGAGCACATCCGCGTCTTCTTTTGCGCTCACGTCATTCCAATCTAGATACAATCTATTTTCTAACTGCTCTAGCTTCATGCCATCGGTAATATCATAAAAGGAGGAAGAGATTCTCAGAGACTCCGGTTTGAAATCGTTCTCCGCACGGATTTGCAAAACTATACTTTTTACGTCATCCGCGCGCATATCTCCGATCTGCATAACCAAAGATTTAATTTTTCCAGGGCGGTCCGGATCAGGTTCTGTATAAGAGGAAACTTCGGAGATCAAATCTACAAGATCGATTCCTTTTGGTAGATCGACTCGAACTTCTATGGACTGCGCATACAAAGCTCCGATATCACCGAACTCTTTAAAGAAGATATCCCCGGTCGCTTCCGGGCTTTCTATAAAGTAGAAGTTTCCTCCTCCTGCCTCCGCAATTTCCTTCAATAGTATTTCGTTAAAATCTTCACCGAATCCGATGACAGTAGTAGATATTCCTTTCTTATATGCGTTTGCCGCAATATTGATTAATTGGACCGGGTCCTTAATTCCCAAAGTAGGATTTCCATCGGTAAGTAAAATTGCACGTTTATAGACTTCGGATTCAGGAAACAGTTCTAAAGTCCTGAGCACATGCAACCATCCTCCACTTAAATTTGTAGAAGTTCCTACTTGTATCGATCCCAAACGGTGGATAACGGAATTTTTTTCAGCGAGCGGAACAAGAGGCTGAATCACCTGCATATCTTCTGCGTAGGCAACCACAGTCAAGTAGTCCCTTCGGGTTAACCAATTGACCAGCGAAGAAGAAGCTTGTATAACTGATTCTAGCTTTTCGCCCTTCATGGACCAGCTTCTGTCAAGTGCCAAACCCAGGACCAAAGGCATTCTTTGTGGATTCATAGCACCCGTTGGAGAATTGAGTCTCACTAGTAATGAGTTTAATTTTGATGCGGTTCCAACCGGCCTAAGCAACTTTGCTGAAAGAATCATGCGCTTGAAAAAACCATTTACTACATTCGTTAGCAAGTAGAATTTCACTTCAGAATACGCATCGATCTAAATCAATGGAACTGACTGAAATTCTACCTCATTTACCAGACTTCTTGCATCGCTTCCATTCACTACGTTCGGAATACGCGGAAGAAATCCCAAGTTTCACCAGAATATATTACAAGGAAAATCTAATTTGTGAAACTTCTAATTTGGTAGAACTTTCAGATGATTCTTCGCAGCACAGCGAGGTGCTTGCGTTAGCTAAAGCGAAGGAACTACTGAAGAGCCGCTACTTACACGATTGCCTTTTGCTTACCACACTTGAACCTTGTTTAATGTGCTCCGGCTCCATTTTGCTCTCAAGAATTCCAAAAGTTGCGTATCTTTTGGCAGCAAAACAGGGAGAAGGCATCTCTTCCCTCAGCCTAGAAACCATTTACAGTCGAAATTTTTTTCCCGAACTATTGCTAGTACATACGCCGGAAACTAAAGAAGCGTTCCAATCCTTTTTTAAGGATAAACGAAAGAAAGAGCCAGAAATCTGAGAGGATTTCCGCTTTTTCCTTGTTTCTACAAGGGAAGTATTTGGTACAATGGCTTATTATGGCTGGTTCGCACGAAGTACTATCCAGAAAGTATAGACCCCAACGCTTCCAAGATGTAATCCACCAAGACCTTGCAATCGGTGCCATTTCGAACGCGATCAAGACCGGCAAGATAGGACACGCCTACATTTTTTTTGGCCCTCGAGGAGTAGGAAAAACAACAATCGCTAGAATTTTTGCAAAACGATTGAACTGCAAAAATCCGGTAGAGAGCGAACCATGTAATAAATGCGATTCCTGTTTGGAAATTACGAAGGGAATCTCCGGAGACGTTCTTGAGATAGACGCTGCGAGCAATCGAGGGATTGAGAACGTCCGCGAACTTCGGGATAACGTAAAATTTACCCCTATGGGAGGTAAATATAAAGTTTATATAATAGACGAAGTTCATATGCTAACCGACCAGTCCTTCAATGCGTTACTTAAAACGTTAGAAGAACCTCCGTCTCATGTTGTTTTCTTGCTCGCCACCACGGAATATCACAAGATTCCAGAAACTATCTTATCACGTTGCCAAGATTTTATTTTTAAGAAAGTCCCGCTCGCAGTACTTCAAGATTACGCTGAAAGTCTCTGCAAAGAAGAAAAAACTCAATATGATTCCGAAGGATTATTTTGGGTGGCAAAAAAAGGAGATGGATCGGTACGAGATATGCTTTCCTTTATGGAGCAAGCATTAGTTTTTTCGAATAATCGTATCATCGGGACCGAGATTCGGAAAATGATCGGATACCACGGTATTGACATTTTAGCTAACTTTGTGAAAAGTTTAGTCAATCCGGAGACCCATTCAAGAGCCCTTGAAATCATAGAAAATCTCTACCAAGAAGGACAGGATATCTACAAGTTTTTGTGGGACAGCATAGAATTCACTCACACTCTATGTTTGCTAAAACAGTCAATTGCGGATTCAGAGTCTGTAAATTATCCGAGAGAAGATCTAATTCGAATGAGAAAGGACTTCGAGACAACCGATCCGATCGCATTGAACCATCTGTCTTTTCGTTTATTCGATCTATATGAAAGAATCAAGACATTAAGATTACGTAATTCTTTCGAAATCAAAATTTTTATAGAGATCCAGATCAAGAAGCTCATTGAAGAACTCAGCAGACCCAGCTTGTCGGGACTCGTGGATAGAATTAATCACCTGATACTTACGATTCAAGAACCCGAATCTCCTATATCTGCATCCTTTGTCGCTTCAGGCTCCAGAAGCTTTAGCGGCAAAGAAGTTAGACTTCCAAGCGATAACAAAGTCGAGCCCAAGTTACCACAACCTAGCCTAAATGAAACGGAGAATCTGGATTTAAAAAAGTCTAATAATAAGATTGGTAGTCCTGATGCGGAGGAATCCACCGTTTCTTCATTGGAAAAATTGGCGGAAGGCGCGTCCAAGACGGACACAGAGTGGGAAACGAACTTCAAGAACCAATTTTTAGGCACCGATATAGACCCGGCTAAAGTTCCGAAACTAGAAAAGTGAGGATTCGGATATGTTTGAAAATATTAAGAATGCTTCCGAAATGCTAGCACGTATGGGCGATATGCGCGGAAAAATGGAAGAGATTAAAAAACGGATTTCTAGCTTAAGAGTGACCGGAGACGCCGGGGCTGGCATGGTGCAAGTTAGCTGCACTGGTGACGGTTTAATTACTGATGTAAAAATCAATCGTCAATTGTTCGAATCTGATGACAATAAAATGATGGAAGATCTAATTATCTCTGCGACAAACGATGCTTTAAGAAAAGCGAAAGAAGCTACCGAATACGAACTGAAGACAGTAACTGGCGGGATCGACTTTTCAGAAATATCGAAGTTATTTGGCGGTAACCTTGGCTGAACATTTAATCGAAGGGATGGTAAATGCACTTTCTTCTCTGCCTGGCATCGGAAAGAAAAGTGCCTATAGAATTAGTTTTCATTTACTAAGACAAGATCCTTCAGTCTTTCAAGGTTTCATGCAAAGTTTAGCGGAAACCAAGAATAAGATTCGCTTCTGTGATCGATGCGGTGCCTATTCGGAGGAAGAAATTTGTGACCTTTGCCTCTCTTCGAAAAGGGATGGTCATACTCTCTGTGTCGTCGAACAGCCGGAAGATGTGTTTTTTATCGAAAACACTGGGGAATACAAGGGCCGCTATCATGTTTTGAATGGCGTCATTTCTCCATTAGAAGGAATCGGACCCAACGATTTGCGCATTAGAGAATTAATACAAAGGATTAAGCCGGAAGAAATTACGGAAGTTCTTCTTGCGACCAATCCAACTTTAGAAGGCGATGCTACCGCTGATTACATTCTACAGCAGTTAAAATCCCTCGAAGTAAATGTAACTAGGATCGCTTACGGAATCACTGTAGGTGGTTCGATTGAACTCGCAGATCAGTACACCTTAGGACGAGCGATTAAGTCTAGATTAAAATTGTAATTTAGAATCTATGCTCCGCTGTGATAAACAGCTCTCGCAAAATTTTACCCTGAGTAGTATCAAGATACGCTTTTAGGCCATCTCCGGAAATAAAGTACCCGGATCTTAATAACAACTGCATATCTCGAAAAGCGTTCCATCTTAGATTCAAATTGTATTCTTGTCCGAAATAAGCCGATGTGTGATAGCCATTACTTTCGTTAAAGAATCGATTGTTGTCAGTTAATGGAGATTTGGATCCGTACAATCTGTAGTAACCCAAAGTCAGGACAAGCGGACCCGCCACAACTAAATCTGTATATGCACCGTACTCGTAAATTCCGCTCATATCTCGGGCAGAAAAAAGAGCATAACCTCCCGTAAAGTCATTCGCGATGTTCGAAACCGCAAACCCGGGAAGTAAAGTTCTATACCCGTTTCCGTGTAAATTGGACTTGGTTCCATCTTTCTCATAGCCCGGTCTGCCTGTCGAACCTAGTCCGATTAAGTTGAAAGTTGCCGTTTCGCTATATCGATACGTCAACTGAAGGTCAAAAAAGCCGCCTTTTATATGGTATGTATCATATTTTCTGAATGTTTCATTTCCGTAGACATCTCGATACGGATTCAAAGAATGCACTCTTCCATGATTCACTATTCCATGCACGATCACACTAAAATTAGAGAAATTGAATTCGTTAAATAAGCCGTGCCAAAACAATTGGCCTACTTCGCTTTCTCTTGAGACAGTTCCATATAAACCGGTTCTGTCCTGAACTTCCTTGTTTGAATCATCCAAAAAATAGCTGTAAATTTCGTGCTTCGCAATATTAATGAAACTTGTTTTGACTCGATAAAAGTATATGTTTGTGCCCTGATAATTTCTATCAGCATAGGTGTTTTTGTCCATGTCGGTTAAATTATTCTGTTTTGCGACAAACCAACCTCCCTCTACAGTTGTATTCAAATTTCGAAAATCTTTCGTGATGTTCACTCCTGTACCAGGGGTAAACACAACCCTTCCTTGAGCGGAACTGAATAACTGAAGTCCAACCCGAGCCACAAAAGCATTTTCAGGAAGTTTAAAATTCAAATAGAGAAAGTTTGTCTGCATATTGACCGCGGACGAAAAACCAGCCTCTCCACCTTGCCCGGGTCCTACACTAGAAGTTTGACCAGTTCCTCTACCGCCAAAAACTACGTCACCCACCTGAACACCCACCAAAGCTTCGAAGTACTTGGAAGTGGAAAAGTTCATATTCAAGGTCATCCTCGTATCGAAATACGTGATGTCCTCTCTGTTCGGACTTATTGTACTCGGCAGTCCTTTGGTTCTTGCATTGTACTCGTTCTGGTAACGTGTGATCGCATCAGCGCTCTGCTGAGAGAGAAATGTATTTCTGTCGTAAGGTGTGACAGGAGTCTGACGCGTAGTGTAAATGTCTCTGCCCAGGTTGAAACCGCGTACCCGATAATTTCCTTGAAAGTCTAGCTTCGTTTTTTCCTCAATTTCCTGAGCGAATGCAGTACTCGTTTGAATAAATATCAAGAAGGAGGCAATCGATAGTCGAATGAAAATCGAGTATGACTTCATCGGCTACTTCACCCATTCGTTATTTAAAAAATATTTGGTTCTTAATTCCTCAATGACTCCTGTTCTCTTCAGTTCCTTTAAAAAGAAATTAAAATTATCTACGAAAATCAAATCATTCAGAGGCATAGCGGCACTAATGTATTCATCCATTACAGGAGCCACCAGAGGTAAGTACCTCGCCTTTAAGCCAGGGTTCTTTTGAAGCAAAGCCAAAATATATAAACTGTCGGCCACATAGCACATTACATTATTATTCGTTAAAGCGTCGATCGCGACCGAATCAGACAAATAGCTATAGATTTTTGTTTTATCAAATTTTTTTAATAAATAATTGTGATTCGTTGTATTAGATCTCACGGAAAATGTGGCTCCGCTAATCAAAGATAAATCCGCAATCGACTTAAAAGTTCTTGTAGTGACTATATTTCCTTCGGGCTCAGGAGGTAGGTTTCTCTTATTCACGAGACCTGCCGTGGTCGTTAAAAGATAGGGATTCGAGAAAGTGACAGTCTTTCCCCTACTCAATTCGGTAGACATTCCGGCCAATGCCATATCGATTCCAGAGGAGCTAATTTCGTCAGAAAACTGTCGAAACGTTTTTAACGGTTTTAGTTTAAGGGAAACCCCTAGATAATCCGCATAAAGTTTTGCGAGCTCTACATCAAAACCAGGAAATCCTTCCTTAGGATCTTGGATATAAAACGGATCGTAAACCTTGTTTACGCCGACTACTAACTCCTTTCGGGCCATGATTTGGTCCAAACGAGTGTCCGGATACTTGCTCTGGGCAAACAACGGAAGCTGAAGGAAAAAGAATCCCGACAGAAAGAAGGCCCGTAGGAATTCGCTCTGTCTTGACATGTTACCTAAGTTATCGGCATACGAATGCCTTGAAAGGAGTTTTTGCAATCATCGTTTTGCTAGAAGGATTGAAAAATTACTCGACTAACTGAAACTCAGTTCTCCTATTTTTGTAATCGGTTTCCGGATTCTTTTCCGGAACGACTGGCTCCAGAATTCCTTTACCGTCGGTCTGAATCCTTTGTGAACTGATTCCTTTCGACGTTAGAAAATTCTTTACCGATTCTGCCCTTTGCCGGCTCAAAACAAGATTGTCTTCCGGATTTCCGTTTAGGTCTGTGTGCCCTGTAATCTTTAATTTAGCACGAGTATTTTCTTTTAAAAACTGAACTAGTCTATCGAGTATTAAGTGCGACTCCGCTTCGATTTCGTAAGATGCAGTCTTAAAATGAATGCTTTCCAAGGAAATTTTTTTGCCGCTCCTTAGCTCTTCCCAATCGTTCTCCAATCCGATTTCATAAATATCATAGTCCGTCCCTTTTTCGGTTCTTCTACAAAAGAACCCCACTTTTCCTTCATTCGTTTCCAAAAAGAAGGCCTCATCACCAGGTGAATTGATTTCTTTGCCCAGATTGATCGGTTTTGAAAAAGAACCGTTCGGTTGTATGATAGATTTATAAATATCTAATCCTCCAAACCCACCCGGACGATTGGAAGAAAAGTAAATAGACTTTCCGTCTTTGCTAAACGTAGCGGCAATCTCGACATAGTCAGTATTAATTGGGTCGGGTAGTCTAAATGCACGCCCCCAATTTCCCTGAACATAATCCGAAGCAAAAATATCTGATTCGCCTACATTGCCGAAAGGATAGCGAGTAAAATATAAACGATTGCCGACTAGGTAAGGATTTTCTTCGATTTCAGGCGTATTAATAGTTAGAGGTAAACGAGTCGATATCGACCACCCTTGCTCTGTTTTTTTGGAAAGATACAGGTCTCTGGAAACACCGATTTTTCCGGATCCTAATTTGAATTCGAAACTTCCATCTCTATTAGAAGAAAATAAAATTCTATCTTCAGAATCTAACACGAACGGGCTTTGGTCATCAAATTGCGAGTTGATTTCGTCGAGCTCTTCACCTCGAGTCCATTCTTGGCCTTGCCGACTAGACTTATAAAGATCCGTATAGTTGGAATTCCTTCTTTTTGAATAGTAGTACATGGAATTTCCGTCGGCTGATAAATGAATTCCGAATTCATTTAAATCAGTGTTGATGCCGCCTCGCAATTTGGTAGCGCGAAGTTCCGGTTTTTTATCTGTCCTAGCACTCAGAGTCGTATCTTGAGAAAGCAGTAAGGAGAATGGAAACAGGACAAGAAACACTATCAGTCTAGTGTGACCGCGGTGTAGGCGATCCCAGTTTATAGAACGTTGCGAATTCATACTGGTACTATCTGCAAATTTTACGAAAACCTGAGCGGAGTTTTCCTAAAATCTATATTTTTTGACTGAACTTAGAAATAAGACTTCAATGCTTCTGGGATTTGAATATTCCCTTTCTCGTCCTGATAATTTTCCATGATTGCAGCTATAGTTCGTCCGATCGCTAAGCCGGAGCCATTCAGAGTATGCACTAGTTGGTTTTTGCCCTCTTTGGATTTGTAGCGAATTTTTCCTCTGCGTGCCTGATAATCTTTAAAGTTCGACACGGAAGATATTTCCATCCAGCGATTCAGGCCGGGCATCCAAACTTCCAAGTCATAAGTTAAAGAAGACGCGGCAGAAATGTCTCCAGTACAAAGTAAAACTACGCGAAACCGAAGCCCCAGTTTTTTCAGAATATTTTCAGCGTGTGAAAGCATTTTCTTATGTTCTGCTTCCGAATCTTCGGGTTTGGAAAACTTTACGAGTTCGACCTTTTGAAACTGGTGCACTCTTACCAAACCGCGTGTATCCTTTCCATATGAACCCGCCTCCCTTCGAAAGCAAGAAGTATGAGAAGTCACGCTAATCGGTAGTTGCTCTTCGGACAAAATTTCATCTCTGTATAAATTCGTTAGAGGCACTTCGGCGGTTGGGATCAAATTCAGTTCATCCCTTTCCAAACGATAATATTCGTCTTTAAATTTTGGATACTGTCCGGTGGTCTGCATGCACTCATCGGTTACCATGATCGGGACCCAAACTTCGGTATATCCGTGTTCGCGTGTATGCGTGTCTAACATGAAATTTGCGAGAGCTCTTTCTAACTTAGCTCCTTGCCCAAAGTAAGTGTAAGCCCTTCCTCCCGCTAATTTTACTCCTCTTTCAAAATCGATCCATTTCAGATTTTCACCAAGTTCGTAATGCGGTTTTGGAGCAAAAGAAAACTGCCGAAGTTCTCCATGCTCATACAAAACTTGATTCTCCAACTCGGTTTTGCCGATAGGCACTTGCGCATCTAGAAGATTAGGAAGTCCTAAATTGATTTCGTTTAATAGTTTTTCCTGGGATTCAAGTTCGGTTTCTATTTCCTTAATTTTGTCTCCGATACTTTTTACAGAAGCTGATGCGACCGCGATATCTCCGCCCGCTTGTTTTACCTTTCCAATTTCTTTGCTGGCTCTGTTCCGCTCTTCCCTCAGAACTTCAGCCTTTTTTTGCAGATCTTTTTTGCTTAGAATAATGCGAGTTAACTCATCTAAAATTCCGAGATCTTTAAAGCCTCTTAGCTCTAGATTTTTTTTTAACTCTTCCGTGTTTTCTGTTATAAATTTTGTATCAAGCATGAAAGTAAGCCTTGCGATTCATAAATTTTTCCGAATTTGAGAACAAGTTCTTCTCAACTTCTAGATTCGTTTCTTTTCTTAAAGAAAACATTTTTTCTAAAACATATTTTGTGTAAGACGGCTCGTTCCTTTTTCCTCGAAAAGGTGGAGGTGCTAAAAATGGCGCATCCGTTTCAATGAGCATACTTTCTAAAGGAAGCTTCTCGGCGGCTTCCTGGATTTCAGTCGCATTCTTAAATGCAAGTATCCCGGAAAATGAAATATAGTATCCTAAATCTACGAACTTCTTTGCCAATGTGTAATCATAGGTAAAACAATGAATCACACCAAATGCATTGTCTCGATGTTCTTTTAAGATAGAGTAAGTGTCTTCTCCAGCATCTCTAGAATGAATCACGACAGGTAATTTGAACTCTGCGGAAGCTTGGAGGAAAGAATGTAGGATTTCTACCTGAATTTGCTTCGTCGAGGCCTCATGATAATAGTCCAGACCGATTTCACCTAATGCGCATAAGCGGGGATCATTAAGATTTTCTTTTGTAAGCTTTAAGATTTCGTCTTTTTTTGGAAATTCTCCGGTCTCTGTCGGATGACATCCGATAGAATATTTTATTTCCAATTCGTTGTCCGAATACTTTTCAGCTAATCCCTTTGCTCTAAGCGAACTCTCAAGGTCGATTCCGATTTGGACGATCTTCTTAATGCCGGAAAGCTTCGCATTTTCAAGACTATCTTTTACGCTAAGTCCTTGTTCTTCGATAATGTCTAGGTGACAGTGAGTATCTATGATGGAATACATGCTCTAATTGAGGAAGGTGCCTGTTTTCAGGAACAGTTTTCGTGAATTGGATTGACTGAAAAGAGAATTTTTAGAAATCCTTACTGCATGCGTCTAATGGGCGCAACACGTTGGATTTGGGACATAACGAGTGAACCTAAAATCGTATCTCGCATTAATTTACTACAGGCTCCGCTACAAATATCAGGACCTGAAACTCAAGCTCGACTTAAAATTAGCGAACTTGAACAAGAAGGGGAGGGAACGACTCACAGTCATGGTCATTCCTCACTCCGAACAGAAAACTATCAACTTTCATATTTCCTATCGTGCGATTACAATCTTTATCGGTACAATTTTAGTTCTACTTTTAATTAGCTCGATCAATGTTCTGAGCCACTCCGGCTCAATCCACCAACTAACCGAGTTGAATTTATCCAACCAAGATTTTATCAGACAATCCGCGAAAATGAAGGAAGAGATCAATAGCCTACACGAGCATGTGGAATACTATCATGATCATGTAGGAACTCTCTATGAAAGACTAACCGGAGACTCGTCTAAAGTAGCAAAAGGAATCGGCGGAGCTGAAAAGCTTTCTCCTAATGCAGAAAATGGGAATACTCAAGAATTACCTGCCGGTGCAGAAGTGTTTCGACTGAAAGAAGATGTTCATAACTTAAAGGTCGCAAACGATCTGACTCAGGAAATCATTAGTATATTAAAAAAACGGAAAGGAGTCATTCGCCAGACTCCTTCGATCTGGCCTGTTCGAGGCTATGTTCTCTATCCTTATGGCGAATATCTGAACCCGATTACGGCTCGACACGAGTACAACAACGGAGTAGACATCGGTTCCTTTGCCGGCTCTGAAGTTGTGGCAACTGCTCCGGGGACCGTGTATGAAATCGGATACACACGCAATACTGGATACTTTGTAAAAGTAGGTCATAAATTCGGATGGAAGACAATCTATTCCAATCTTGACCGAATCAAGGTAAGGCAGAACCAGCAAGTCTCAAAAAGCGAAGTGATCGGGTTTGTAGGAAAATCGGAAAACAGCCCTCAGTATTCTTTGCACTATGAGATCCATGTAGGAACGAGAGCCATCAATCCTTTTGCCTTCTTAAACCAGATCCAAGACTGATGGCGCATACCGAAGAGCATTTAGCAGTCAACAGTATCATTGGGGAAGGCGCCGAATTCAACGGTGAATTTAAACTTTCCGGTCTACTCAGAATCGACGGAATTTTTCGTGGCACGATAAAAACCGACGGAAAAGTCCTAATCGGTAAATCCGGGATAGTCGATACGGATATCAGAGCCCGAGTTGTAATCGCAGGTGGAGAGATAAATGGGAATATCTTTGCCACTGAGCGAGTGACTCTCCTCGCAAGTTGCAAAATGAAAGGTGATATCATCACCCCTAAGATTGTGATGGAAGAAGGAGTACAATTCGAAGGCAACTGTAAGATTAACCCGATTTCACGTTGAAAATAAATTCTCAAGATTCTAGAAGAGATCCGAGACGTAAAAGAGAATTCGGACTTTCCTTCTCCGCAAGTCTTTACTCACCGATTCCTTCTGCTGTGCCTGAGGCGCAAATTCCTGATTCGAAGTCCCAATTCTTTGAACTAGTAGAAAATCTTCTACCTTACAACCAAGAACGAACTAGAGATTTGAATTCTCTTTTGCGGGACCTTCCGGATGCAGAGCGCAATTTTCTAAAAAGTCCATCTTACGAGAATTTGGCGGTCTATAAAAAGATCGTGCAAGGAATCTTAAAGCAGGTCATGGAGCGCAATTCTTCAGTAGATACTTTGCGGTCTAGAGTTCGCGGTGGAAATGACAAGATTTTTCAAATCGTGAATGTAATCGACGATAAGATTCAAACACTTGCAGATTTTATCATCCATCCAGAGAATTCCACATTTGATCTTATGAAAAGAATGGATGATATTCGCGGTATGTTAGTCGACCTAATGAACTAAGATTAATATAAAGATTCAGCGGCCCGTAGAATTTAAGACCCAGGCCCCTGCGGTCGGCGAAAAAAAGTAACTCGCCTTTTTCCCACATCCTGTTACACCAACTCCTCCGCCGAGTTCCGTAACTTGTAATTGTTCTTGAGGACAGTTTAGGTCAAAAGCAGCTTTACCCAGCCCAGTTCCTCGCACAAAATGTTCGCGCGATCCGGCCACTACGCAGGATAAAAAAAGAATCCCGAAAAGGGATCCAAAGTAAATTTTTTTCATTTCAAAAGAGTAGTCCCGAGAAACCTGTAAGTCAAGTCTCCCGGGAATCTCACCTCTCTACGAGGAATGAAACTGCTAAATACCTAGGGCGTCCAAAAGTTTTTGGAGAGATGGTAAATTGGAATAAGCAATGCTCAGTTTTCCTTTTCCGGAAGAAGCATTGTGAGCGATATCGACTTTCATCGAATACTTTTTTCGAAACTTGTTTTCTAGTTCTACGATATCTACGTCTTTTCGTTTACTCTTCTTCTTCTCTTTGACAACTGTCTCTTCTGTAAGATTCGAAACGATCTCTTCTACCTGACGAACTGTGTATCCCTTCTCCGCAATCTGATAGGCAAGCTGCTCTGTCTTTTTGCGATCAGCAATTGACAAAAGTGGTCGAGCATGTCCTTCCGAGATTCTTCCATTTTTCAAAAGGTCGATCACCGAATCAGGAAGCTGCAACAAACGAATTAAGTTAGAGATTGTGGCCCGGTTTTTTCCGACTCTACCCGCAATATCAGTAACTTTTAATCCTAGTTTCTCGCAAAGAGTTTTGTAGGCCATCGCCTCTTCGATCGGATTCAGATTTTCTCTCTGAATATTTTCGATCAGAGCCATTTCAAGCACCTGGTTCTCATTTGCTTTTTTTACGACAGCAGGAATTTTCATAAATCCTGCAAGCTTACACGCGCGATACCTTCGTTCACCGGAAATGATTTCGTATCCAGAACTTGTTTCTTTCACTACGATCGGTTGGATGACTCCATGTACCTTGATGGTTTCCGCAAGTTCTCTCAAAGATTCTTCGTTAAAGGTTCTTCTCGGTTGGTCTGGGTTTGGGCGAATCTCTGAAAGTTTGATTTCTTTTAGAGATCCGTCACCGCCGGCTTCCTTGAAAGATTTTTCTTCAGAAATCGGGATGAGGTTTCCGAGACCTCTACCTAATGCCTTTGGTTTTGCACTCATGATTAATTTTTCTCCGCCACTTCAAGAGCCAAGCTGCGATAGCTCTGGGCTCCGACTCCATCTGGATCATAAGCCAAAATCGATTTCCCAAAGGAAGGAGCTTCGGATAACTTAATGTTTCTTGGAATTACGGTAGTATATACTTTTTCCTTAAAGTATTCTTTCACATCTTCTGCGACTTGTTGGGCTAGGTTTGTTCTCTTATCAAACATTGTCAGAAGAACTCCTTCCAACTCCAAAGAAGGATTCAGGTTTTCTTGCACCAAGGAAATGATTTTCATTAGCTGAGTTAATCCTTCCAAAGCAAAGTATTCAGTCTGAAGCGTGATCATCACACTATCGGCTGCGCAAAGTGCATTAATAGTTAATATTCCTAAGGAAGGAGGACAATCGATTAGAATATAATCATACTCGGTCCTTAGAGCACCAATCGCATCCTTCAGTCTGTATTCTCGATTTTCTTCGCCAAGAAGGTCCGCCTCGGCTCCTGAAAGATTTATGTTGGAAGGTATAATATGCAAATTCGGAACTTCGGTATGACGAATGCATTCAGAAGCGGAAGATTCTCCTATTAGCAATTCGTAGGAAGTATTTGCTAGAGTATTAATTTCAAAACCAAGACCGGATCCAGAATTTCCCTGAGGATCGATATCCAGAATCAGCACTTTCTTGCCGATCGCGGCTAGATTTGCCGCAAGATTTATAGAAGTAGTGGTTTTGCCAACCCCTCCCTTTTGATTACTAATCGATACGATCTTTCCCATGGTATTCCTTACTCTCCTTACCAAGAACCTTCCAGGACCTAGGGATACCTTGTCTCGGCGAAGAGACCTTTTTCAAGAATTTAATATGTCTCATGCCTAAAAATTCTAAAGAGTGCAATTGAATCGTTTTCATCACTTGAAAGCCGCTAGATCCAAGTATCTTGTCTTCGTATTTCTTATTGAATTCGTCTTTGCCAATAAATGGGACATAAATCCCATTCAATTTGATCCATCTACAAATAGCTTCTGCACTCCAAGGATAAGGGATAAAACCCCGAGAAACACCCAGATCCCAGTCACTTTTTCCCTCTTCGGCACGTTCATACTTCACTTCCACATTAGATATTCGATTTTGGGATATGAAATTTTCGGTAAGAGAAAGCTTTCTTCGCTGAGAATCCAAAAGAACTAAATTTGGAATTTCGTCGTCGATTAAACATCGGAAAAAGAAACCAGGAATGCCTGGTCCAGTTCCAGCGTCTCCTACCTTACGATTCTTTAATGTTCCGAGTTCTTTTCGTATATAATAAATATGATAAATCGATTCGAGTACATGCCTATCTAGTATCTCTTCAGTGTCTCTCTTGGAGAAGAATCCACCTTCTTCATTCTTCTCGACTAGAAACTCAAGAAAGGCGGAAACCAATTCCCAATTGAATAATGGAAGTATTTGTTCCGCTTCCTCTGGAAATCTATACTTTACTGCACTTTGAATTCCGTTTGGATCATGTGAAAACGTTCTTTGTAAATCCAAGGTCCTTACGCTTCGGAGCTTCCTTTCTTTCCTATAGAGTGGATTCACTTGCTCGATTGCTTGGAGAAGTGATTGTATTCTACTAATGTTCTAAAGAGTATTTCTATGCCCATCTTTAACTGAGGCACAGTCATACTTTCATCCTTTCCGTGAATTCCATCTATTTCTTCTGATGTAAATAATACTGGAATCAATCCGTAACACTTGAAACCTAAAGCCCTAAAGTAAGAACTGTCAGTTGTTCCCGGTGACAAGAACGGCGTTGCAATTGCACCTGGCTCCACGGCGGAAACAACTCCCGCTAAAATTCTAAACAAGGATCCGTCTACTGGAGAACTAGTTCCGGGTTCGAGATGTCGAGCGCTCACTTCTACTCCGTACTTTTCTCCGAGAGATTTTATTTTCTCGAACATCTCTTTCTCACTGCTTCCAGGGAGCACGCGAACATCGATGGTTCCGGTAGTTTCCGATGTGATGACATTAATTCCGGAAGGATGACTATCTACACCAGTGATGCTTACAGTATTTCGAGTCATTGCTCTTAAGTGCCGACTCGAATCAATGACTCCATTTAGAATTAATTTTAAAAGAGGGTTTCTGGATCTCCGTAATACAAATGAATTCGGAAATCCGCTAATAGCTCCTAGTTCATAAAAAAATGCTGCGGCTTCATCATGTATAACTGTGGTAGTTCCAAGTTTTTGTACTTCTTCCAAGAAATCGATCATCGACTTTGCGGCGTACTTTACCGGCGGAGTACTTCCGTGTCCAGAATCTCCTTTCACTTTCAAGTCCAACCAGACTGCTCCTTTTTCGGCATGTTGGATATTGAATACTTTTGATCCTTTGATCGCTATGTCTTTTGATCCCGCGCCACCTTCATTTAAGAGAAACTCATATCCCTTAAACAAATCTCTATGATCTTGAAGAAGAAACCTCGTTCCAAAACGACTTCGACTTTCTTCATCTGCTACAGACAAAAACATCAAGTTATGTTCTAAAGGTATTTTTAGATCCTTCATCAATAAAAATGCATACAGCTGCATTAAGCCTAAACCTTTCATATCGATGGCACCGCGACCGTAGATTCTATCTCCTTTTCTCAAACCTTCAAAAGGAGGAACGCTCCATTCAGATAAGTCCACTTCCACAACATCGATATGATTTGTGAGAATCACACCGCCTTTTGTCTGGTCCTTTCCCTTTAACTCTGCGACTAGAGAAACTCTGTCCCTCATACCAGGATATTCTATTATCTTAACTGGAACTGCGCGCTTCTCTAAGATGGATTTCAAAAATAACGCACCTTGGATTTCATTTCCTCGAACTGTTTTGATTCTTAAATATTTCTGAAGATCCGATGCAGCTTGCTCGCTTAATTTATTATAATCAACGCTGTAGTTTTCTGCGGAAGGTCGAATTGGGTCTATACCAGATTCGGTAAATACGATCGTATATAATAGAAATAGTAATACTAATGCGAGCAAGGTGTAGCCCAGATTCTTAAGTGACATAGAATATCCTCTTCTTTATTTCTTCGTCTTCTTTAATATCTTTATTAGAAAGCAGAATGAAAGTAGCTATGAATCTCCCCTCGGCAAGGATTATTCGAGTTTAAACTTTTTCGGTAGCCAGAATTTCCAAAAGTCGCTTAATCTTTTTTAAGAATCGTCGATCTGTATACTAGAGGTAATTGTATGTTCCGATTCGGAATTCTTTTCACGTTTGTAAGTATAAGCTCCAATTTATTCGCGTTCACTCCAGGCAAGTGGTCTCATACTGACAGGTACGTGCTTGGTTCAGAAAAAGGAGGTCCTACACAAGAACTAGTGAAAAACTCAGACGGAAAGATTATCTATAGCGCGAATTATAAGTACGACGAAAGCGGTAAACTCGTTCAGGAATTTTATATTGATTCAGACGGAAAAGGCGACGGCCAGACCAAGTTTACTTACTTGAACGGAAAGATTCAAAGAGAAGAACTCTTTAATAAAAACGGAAAAATCGTAGAGACTAAATCTTTCTTTTACAATCCAAATGGAATACTTTCAGTGGTAGAGCTAAAAGACGAAGCAGGGAAGTTGGTCTTAAACTGTATAATTTCTTCCTGGGGAGAAAATGGTTTGGTCAGAGACGCGCAAACTGATTGGACAAATACAAAAGAGAAAGAACGCTTCTCTGTGGTAAAAGATAACAAGAACCCTAGTCTATTCCAACAAAACATCTTTAACGAAGATAAACAACAAGTTGCATCTACCATTTATACGTACGACGAACAAGGAAAACTTCTGAGCAGGATGAATGTTCAAGGTAATCTTGAGAGATTGAACAGGCTTATCTGGGACAAAAATAATCGTCTCCAGCAACTGACGTTTCACGTGAAACAGGGAGACAAATGGACCCTCGAAAAAACTCACGAGCTCGTATACGGAAAATAAGAAATCGATTCCCAAAGAAAAGTTAGAATCAAGAAAACTCGGATCGCTTTTGCCACCAAGAGGATCCGAGTTTTTATAGGGTTATCGTGGTCCGAACAATTCGAAACAATGAGCATCCCCTTTAACTAAGTGCTAAGTTAAAGTTCCGACAAACATCAGTCCCTCATGAAGCTTAACATTCGATATTTGAAGACTCTCGGTACGCGCGTCCTCTCACTTTGAAAGTTGCCTTAGTTCTTCTTTCCTCTAAACATCGTAGAAAATTTTTTGCCGGCGACTTTTCAGTCCGTGGAACCGTAGGATTTTAAGAAAGTTCGGAAGTAATCAGCACCGGAGAATCATGTATCATGTTGAATTTCTATATAAGTAAGTAGAATGATTTGTGTAGAGACCTGATGCTATGAGGTCCTAAAAAAGTTTTCTGCCTATCTGTAGGAGCTCCTACAAGATTCAAACTGAGAAAAGTTACTTGTAGTCATTTCTTTTTTCTGATAAGGGCAGGGTACCGCCGCTACGCTCCAGCCCCCGCCCAGGAAGGGTGGGGCTACACTAATAAGTGCTCGGAGCGGAAGCACTTAGTTCTTGTTTCACGTGAAACAGAATAGGTCTTTTTCTAAACGTTTACTCCCTCGGCCTTGAGGTCTGACTTTTTCCCTTTAATATAGAACAACAGGAGATCGATATCACTCGGATCTACTCCGGAAATTTGCGCGGCCTTTTCAAGATTCATCGGTCTGTGCTTGGTCAATTTTTGCGCGGCTTCTTTTTTGATTCCTGGTACTAAGGAGTAATCCATATCTTCTGGAATCGCAGTTAAGAGATATCGCCTTCTCCAATCGATTGTGTCTTGCTCCTTCTTTATATATCCTTCGTACTTGATTTCCATCTCGATTACTTTTCTATCTTCCTTACGAAGATCCTCTGCTCCTTCCAACATAAAGGAAACATCATCGAAGCAGATCTCAGGTCTCTTTAAAAAAGTATCCAGCTTGGAGCCATACTTATAATTCTGAATGTCCTTTCTAGCCAAGAGAGCAACGAACTCTTCTGAAGGTTTCACTGGCAGCGAATAGATTCTCTCTTTTATTTCCGATATTCTTTTGTATTTCTCTTGAGTCCTTTCGTACATTTCAGCATCGATCAGTCCCATTTTGAAGCCATACTTCATCAGCCTTTGATCTGCATTGTCCTGTCTTAAGAGCAAGCGATGCTCTGCTCTAGAAGTAAACATTCTATATGGATCCTCTACTCCCTTATGAACTAGATCATCCACGAGAACACCTATGTATGACTCGCTTCTAGAAAACAATAACGGCTCTTCTTCTCTAAGAGAAGCTAGTACACTGTAAGCGGCTACTAGTCCTTGCGCTGCGGCCTCTTCGTAGCCAGTCGTACCATTAATCTGTCCTGCGTGATATAACCCCTTCACCTTTTTAGTTTCTAACGTAGGCTTGAGCTCGGTCGGGTCCACAAAATCATATTCGATCGCATAACCAGGTCTAAGTATCTCTGCTTTTTCTAATCCAGCAATCGACCTAACTAATTTCCATTGCACTTCTTCCGGCAAACTAGTAGATACTCCGTTCAAATAGATCTCTTGCGTATCATAACCTTCCGGCTCTAAAAATATCTGATGCCTTTCTCGATCTGCAAATCTTACGATCTTGTCTTCGATAGAAGGACAGTATCTCGGACCAATCGATTTGATTTGCCCCGAATACATAGGAGACAAATGAATATTTTCCTGAATGAGTTCATGAGTCTTAGGATTCGTGTAAGTGATGTAGCAAGGTATTTGTCTTCTTTCTATCTTTTCCGTAGCGAAAGAAAAAGGAGAAGGTTCAGGATCCCCTTCTTGTAATGCCATCACAGAAATATCTACTGAGTTCTTATGAATTCTCGGCGGAGTTCCTGTTTTCAATCTTCCTAATTTTAGATTATACTTCGCGAGTGATTTAGAAAGCGCCTTCACTGTAGGCTCTCCAAATCTGCCGTTTTCTTTTTGATACGTTCCAATATGAACAATGGAAGAGAGAAAAGTTCCGGTCGTCAGGATTACATGCTTCGTAAATATTTCGAATCCTCTTCCTGTGCGAACGCCTATAATTTTATCATCCTCGATAAGCAGATCATCCACAGTATCTTGTCGAATGGAAAGATTTCGGATGGATTCGAGTGTATGTTTTACTTTTAATTGATATTCCTTTTTCTCAGACTGTGCGCGAGGCGCCCAGACACTTGGACCCTTGGAAGTATTCAGCATTTTGAATTGAATTCCAGTTGCATCGGTGACTTTTCCCATCAAACCACCGAGTGCATCTACTTCTCTCACCATATGTCCTTTCGCGATTCCGCCGATCGCCGGGTTGCAGGACATCTGACCTATCGTGTCCAAATTCATGGTAACCAATAAAGTCTTTGCACCACCTCTGGATGCGACATAGGCGGCTTCGGCACCTGCATGTCCTGCTCCAACTACGATGCAATCATATTGATTTGGGAAAAATGATCCTTCCATTGTCCGTTCCGATTCTTAGCGAGCACTTAGAGCAAGCAAACTAGATGATTAGTCGACACCAAACGCCTTGCTAAGAATGATGTTTTCTTAGTATCACTTTCAGGTTTCTGGGCATGTCTGAATCAATCAAGAAACTCTCTTACTTCGGGGGAAAAATCGTCCCCGAATCCGAAGCAAACATAAATATTAAAACTCACGCATTACAATATGGTACGACTGTGTTCGGTGGTATCAGAGGGTATTATGATTCGGCAACGGACAACGTCTATGTCTTCCGGATCTTGGATCATTATAAGAGGCTCGTGAATTCGACAAGAATCATGCAGCTCAAATTCGATAAATCTCCTGAACAACTAAGGGACATAACATTAGAACTTTTGAAAGCTTCGGGATATCGTCAGAATGTTTACCTCAGACCTTTCGTGTATACATCTGCACTTCAACTTTCTCCTAGATTTCACGATGTTGCTACGGACTTGGCGATTTACGTTCTGGAGTTGGATGATTATTTAGATACAAAACGCGGTCTGACCACAATGGTTTCTAGCTGGAGACGCTTCGATGATACTGTCATACCTACCTTGTCTAAAGTTTCAGGCGGCTATGTGAATTCTGCATTAGCAAAATCCGAAGCAGTTCAAAACGGATTTGATGAAGCCATATTTTTAGATGGAAGGGGATTCGTAAGTGAAGGCTCCGCGGAAAATATATTTCTAGTTCGAGACGGTAAAATTATCACTCCTTCAATAGCCTCCTCTCTGCTAGAAGGAATTACAAGAAGATCGGTCTTACAAATCGCTAAGGATTTCGGTTACGAAGTAATCGAAAGAGATGTTACCAGAAGCGAACTCTATATCTCCGATGAAATCTTTTTCTCCGGTACAGGAGTTCAAATTGCTTGGGTTAGCGAAGTAGATAGGAGAACGATCGGAACTGGAAAGATCGGGCCTGTTACTCAAAAACTCCAGTCCACATTTTTCGAGCTTGTGAAAGGAAAAATCCCTGAATACAAACACTGGTTGACTCCAGTTTACTAAGGCCGAACATCCTAGGTCATGGGACCGAACTTCTCCATTCAGGAAATCCAAGGACAAAAAAGGGCTCTTGTTTATTTACAACGCTACTTGGAAAACCCGAACCTACTTCCTCCATTATTAATATTTTATGGTCCCGAAGGAACCGGAAAGGAAGCTGCAACAGAAAGATTCATCAGACAGCTGCTTTGTTTGGAAGGAACATCTTGTGGAGTATGCGCCTCTTGCAAAGCATTCATGCACCATGCGCATCCTGATATAGTATGGTTTCCTTCAGACAAAAACAAAACGATTCCGATTGGAACCGAAGACAATCCGGAAGAATTTTCTATCCGATGGCTGATTCGCTCTAGGCTTTACTACAGGCCTCACTTATCTAAAGTAAGATTCATCATTATCCCTGATGCAAAACTCATAGGAAATGAAGCGGAAACTGCCCTGCTCAAATCGCTAGAGGAAGCACCTTCCTTTACTCGTTTTATTTTCCTCGTAGATGATCTGGAGTCATTAAAAGAAACCATAACCAGCAGAGCAGTGTGCATTCCTTTTGATTATCTTCCACAAGAAATAGTAAAAGATTTACACCGTTCACAAGGTAGGATGTACCACGCCTTTCAAGGCGGAAGCATGGAAACCTATGATTGCCCTAAAGAAGCTCTGGAACTCATTTTAAGCAAAGTTACGGATAAAGTAGAAACTCCATTAGATATTCTGCATTTAGAAGAATGGGCTTTGAATTATAAAGACGATCATCCTGAATGGAAGGATGGCTTTTCCTTTAAGGACTTTTTGGATTTGCTCAGTCTTGTACTGATCCAAGAATATACTAAAAACTCGTATGAACTAAATATTCCGAAAATAGAACAGATCTTTGCTTTTAAAGAGACTCTTCACGAGAGAATCCACGGACAAGAAAGTATAATTTTCTCGAAGTTAGTCAACAGTCTGACATTATTATCGCACAAATAAACATTCACTTTTCTTAATATTTATGTCTTCATCCTCAATTTAACCTAACATATGTTAGTTTTTTCGAGCATCGCATGAAAAATCAATCGATGTGACATAATTTTTTATCTATTACAAATTCACTTCGTTTTTCCAAATTGTTTCGACCGTGACTAGAATTTTCATTTGTGTGTGACTCTCTTCGGAAAAATAGTGTATTCTCGTTGGAATCAATTTAAGATTCCAACTCCCTTCGTAACTTCGTCTTTTTTTCCGAATGTTTCACCAAATGAAATCGAAAGGTGGCTCAGTCGGCGTGTTCGAGTTTTGCAATTAAGGAGAAAACTGCTTGGACCCAAGCTGGAAGCGTATATTGGAAGAGGTTTCTAACGAAATTCCTCCGACTTATTTCGATAAATTTATCCATACGCTCCAATTGAACTCTCTTACTGATAAGAGATGTGTCTTAATCGCGCCATCTGCAAATATTAAGACCCACGTAGAAAAGAAATACCAAACTTACATCGAAGAAGCGATCTTCAAAACAATGGGAAATCGAATCCCTGTGGAAATTGTTTTAGAAGGGCCATCTAATTTAACACAAGTTCTCCGCGAGACTTACAAAGATAAATCATACTCTTTTAATCCTGATTACAACTTTGAAACATTCATTGTGGGTAATTCGAATCGGCTTGCTTACAGCGCAGCGAGAGAATGCATTCAGAATCCTGCGGACATCAACCCTCTCTATCTTTTCGGAAAAGTAGGAGTCGGTAAGACTCATCTTTTGCATTCGATCGGAAACGAAATCATCAAAAGAGAGCCTTGGAAGACGGTCCACTACGTCGACATAAAGACGTTCATGAGCGAGTTTCTATTTTCACTGCAATCTAGAGATAGCGTAGAGTCATTTAAGATCAAATACCAGTCTTACGATTGTTTATTAATCGATGACATTCAGCTCTTAAATACCGGCGCGGAAAAAACACAGGAAGAATTCTTTACCATTTTCAATTTTCTTTTCGAAAGAAGAAGGCAGATCGTAATCGCCTCTGACCGCCCGAGTTCCGAACTGCCAATCCAAGAAAGATTAAGGTCCAGATTTGTAACAGGGGTTCAGGCGGACATTCAACCTCCGGATAAAGAGGTACGAATTGGAATCCTTTCTTACCAAAATAAAATTTTGAACTTGGGATTGTCACCAGATCTAATAGAGCTTATTGCTGATCGGATTCACGACGATACCAGAACCTTGCTCGGATCTTTGAATGACCTAGCTTTGCATAAACGAGCTTACTCTTATCTCTTTTTCACTCCGGAGATGATTGAAGAGATTTTAAAGAACAGAATGTTCAGAAAGAAAAATCTGCTCTTAAGTCATGATAAGGTGATCGAACACATCGCCTCTTTATATAATCTAGATGCAAAGGAAGTAATGGGAAAGAGCAGGAAGCAGGAACTCATTATTCCGAGACACCTTTGCATGTACGTGCTTCACAAAGTATTCAAAGTAAACAAAAGTCAGATCGGAAGAATCTTTGGCGGAGAACACACGACAGCTATCAACGGCATTCGTAAGATAGAAGCCAAGATGAAGGAAGAAAAAGAATTCGCGGCGAAAGTCGAAGATATTCTTTCCAAATTCAGATTCCAATAAATCAAACACCCGCCAATCATAGAGACATAAGCAGTTAATAGACTGTTAATAACTCGTGTATTAAAAGACTATAAACTCTATATAAGACATAACGCAAAATTATGGTCCCTTAAATGCACAGTTATATTGGAAATTTAGATCTTCAGAAACCTGTTTTTTCCATGCCTAGGAAAATGTACTTTTCAATATATATGCGACATATTTCTATATTCTATCAGGTCTCTGAGTTACTTACATACTTACACGTACAACAACAGCAACAGTACATATATAAGATCTAGTATATAGAGAATCAGGAGTAAGGAAAGTTGAAGATAAAAGTAAATACCTCCGAATTTCTAAAAGCAATACATGCCGTAGAAGGAGTCATCTCTGCTAGAGAGATCCGATCCGTTTTATCAAATTTAAAATTAGAGGCAGAAGGAAATACAGTTTCAGTTTCTGCTACCGATTTAGAAATCTCTATTAAGACTTCATTAAATGCTGAAGTTATGCAATCAGGTAATATTTCCCTTCCAGCAAAGCAGCTATCTAGTATTTTTAAAACCATACATTTTGAAGAAGCTCTCTTATCTAAAGAGGAAACAGAACAAGATTCATCGATTACATATATTACAGATGCTACTTCAAAAAATGATTATAAAACAAAATTGAATGGAATGGATGCTGAGGAAATTAAAACCATTTCGAAGGTAGATCCTTCTTCGGTTTCGGAATTTCCTACAGGACTATTCAGTGAGATGATCCGAAAGACTTCCTACGCGATTGCTCATGAAGATCAAAGGTATATCTTTAACGGCCTATACATGATTCCGAAAGAGGATCGTCTTATTTTTGCAGTTACCGATGGCAGAAGATTGTGCAAGATAGAAAGACGGCTCCCCGCGCCATTGAAGTTTAAGGAAGCCGTAATTATTCCGGCCAAAGCGATCCGAGAAATTTCAAAAATGATTGCAACCGCGGAAACCGGTAAAATCGGAATTGTAGACCAGCAGATCTATGTAAATGCAAATCATATCGAGCTCTTATGTAAACTTATCGAAGGTAACTTTCCGAACTACGAGCAAGTTATACCTAAGAGTTCTAAGTTTCACGCAATCATTCCGAAGGAAAATTTCCAGATTTACTTGCGACAAGCTTTGATCGCAGCGGAGGAACCTACTCGCCAAATTAGACTGACTTTCTCAAATCAGAATTTGAACTTTTATGCACAAACCCAAGGCGTCAATGAAGTCAGCATTAATATGCCGATTGAATATACCGGTGACGAAACCACTATTGCCTTCAAAGGCGAATATCTTTCTGATATATTTAAATCGATAGATGATAATGAATTTAGAATAGAGTTTAGTGATTCAAGTTCTCCGACTGTATTTAAAGATCCTTCCGATCCTGAATTTATTTCTGTGATCATGCCTATGAAAATTTAAGTTGCGCTCCGATGTTTCTTCGGAGTCTCAGACTTCTCAACTTTAGGAATCATGAAAGTGTCAATTTGAACTTTGATTCTAGGTTAGTCTTCTTTGTAGGCGAAAACGGAGAAGGTAAGACGAACCTCTTAGAAGCGATTTCCATTATTTCCTGGCTGAAAAGTTTTAGAGAATCAGATGATGGAAATTTAATACGATGGGGACAGGACGGCTTTTATCTAAAAGGAGAAGTCGAAAGAGATTCAAAGAAGGAAATCTTCGAAATCGGTTATACGAGAAAACCGGTATCTAAAAGAAAGCTAAAGTATAACCAAGAAGAAGTAAAAAAAAGATCCGATTTAATCGGAAAATTCTTAACAGTTTTAATGACTCCTCTCGATCTCAAAATCGTCGAAGGCGGTCCGGTAGAAAGAAGACGGTTCGTAGATAGCTTGCTATCAGCTTTGGATCCAATTTACCTAAGAGATTTAATAGAATATAATAGAATTCTAAAGCATAGAAACGCACTCCTTAAAAGCGGTTCGCGAGACGTCGCTTTATTCGAGGTATGGAACAACAAATTAGTTCAGACTGGAGGTTCGCTCTTGCATAAAAGAGCGGATCTTATCAAGGAATTTCATCCGATCTATCATTCGAATTTAAAGAAGTTGAGTGGAGGAAAAGATTCTCTGCAGCTTGAATATAAACCTAGCGTTTCCAGCGAAGAGGAATTTAGAGAAAAACTACAGAGGAATTTTCACCGAGATTTGAGACTGGGATACACTTCCTCCGGAATTCATAGAGATGAACTATTTATCGGAGAGGATGGTCGGGACATTTTGAATTTCGCCTCCCAAGGCCAAAAGAGAAGTACGGTGATTTCTTTAAAGGCCGCTTCTTTTGAATACTACAGACAGAAATTGCAAAAAACTCCGGTGTTATTGATAGACGATGTGATTCGGGAACTTGATGTAAAAAGGCGTGAGTACTTTGTAGAACTTGTATGGAATGCGGGGCAGGCTTTTTTTACTACCACGGATCTAGAAGGAATAGGAGAGTATGTAGGTAGACTAGAAGATCGAAATCAGATCTTTTTAGTAAAGGGTGGTACCGTGGAGGAATCGCAATAGTGGCTTCGAAGCCGGAAAAGGTAGATCCTTCTGAATTCAAGCGGGTCCTGGAAAAGGCCGGCTGGAATGAGAAAGATTTCTTTGCGAAAGTTACATTAAGGACTATTGCACAGCGTTGGAGCGATATGGTAGGGCCTATCTATGCTTCACATTCCGAGCCAGTAGATATTGTGAACGATTCATTGATTGTCCTAGTCTCCCATTCTGCGTATAAACAGGAACTTTTCTTTCTCAAATCCAGAATTCTTTCCTTGGCGAAACGATATCTAGGCAAGGATTCATTTTCTAAAATTGAAATTCGAATCGGAAAGATACAAAAACCTTCCCAGGCTCAGCATCGAGCAACTGTTCAAAAATCCGGACTTGCTGGAAAAGAAGGTCTGATTGCGATCGCTGAAAAAGAATCCGATCCTGCAGTCAAAAAGCGGCTTTTAGAACTCATAGAATACTTATAGTAAGTTTAGATCTTTCCTTTATTGTACCGAATTTCCTTGCCTCCATGAGCTTTTCAGGAAAACTAATCCTTAAGGTTCCCGGAGGATTCATGAGCCAACCAGACAGCAGCTACAGTGCCGGCCAGATCAAGATTCTGGAAGGTTTAGAAGCCGTACGTAAGCGTCCAGGAATGTACATAGGAACCCAGGACGAAAGTGGTCTCCATAAGATGGTCTACGAGGTAGTAGACAACTCAGTGGACGAGGCCATGGCCGGTCATTGCACTGAAATTACTATAAGCATCCTTTCAGGAAATATTATCGAAGTAAAGGACAATGGGCGTGGAATCCCGATCGATATCCATCCGGATAAAAAGATTTCTACGATCGAAGTGGTCATGACCATATTACACGCGGGTGGAAAGTTCGAGAACGATGCATACAAGGTCTCGGGCGGTTTGCACGGAGTTGGGGTAAGCGTTGTGAACGCACTTTCAGAGTGGCTGGAAGTAGAAGTTCACAATAAGGGAAAAGTATATCATCAGAAATATGCCAAAGGAATTCCGCAAACCCAGGTTACGGTAATCGGTGAAACAAATTCACGCGGAACCATCGTACGTTTCAGACCAGACGAATCCATTTTTACTACGACAGAGTTTCAATACGACGTATTGACTTCTAGATTCCGCGAACTTGCCTTTTTGAATAAAGGGCTCAAGCTAATTGTTCGAGATGAAAGAAAGGAAGAGCCCCAACGTCATGAGTTTCTTTTCGACGGAGGAATTGTATCCTTTGTAGAATATCTAAATGAAAACAAACATCCGATGCACAAAACCATCCATTTCGAAAGAAATAAGGATGATGTACTAGCGGAGATTGCAATTCAGTACTCCGACACTTATTCGGAAAATATCTTTTGCTTCACCAACAATATTAACAATAATCTCGGTGGAACACATTTAGAAGGCTTTCGGGCCTCTTTGACTAGAACCCTGAATGATTACCTAAAAAAAGATCAACAGCTTTCTAAGAAACATCCGACCGGACTTTCTGGAGATGATGTCAAGGAAGGTTTAACAGCTGTTATCTCGATCAAAATTCCGCAGCCTCAGTTCAATTCTCAGACAAAAGAAAAACTGGTGAACGCAGAAGTTAAAGGAATCATGCAAACACTCACCGGAGAAGGTTTGTCTCTGTTCTTCGAGGAGAATCCTTTAGTCATAAAGAAAATATTAGAAAAATGTATATTAGCTGCAAAAGCAAGAGAAGCCGCGAGAAAAGCAAGAGATCTTACTCGTAGAAAGACGGTTCTAGAAGGCGGTGGTTTACCGGGAAAACTTGCTGACTGCTCGGAAAAAGACCCCGCAGCATCTGAACTCTACATTGTCGAGGGAGATTCTGCAGGTGGTTCCGCAAAGCAAGGAAGAGATCGAAACTACCAAGCGATTCTTCCTCTCAAAGGAAAAATTCTAAACGTAGAAAAGTCTCGATTGGATAAGATACTCGGAAACGAGGAGATCCGAACTTTAGTTTCAGCCCTTGGAACAGGTATCGGTGAAGATGAGTTCAATATAGATAAAATTCGATATCATAAAATTGTGATAATGACAGATGCTGATATTGATGGATCTCATATCCGAACTTTGTTACTAACATTCTTTTTCAGATATATGCGATCAGTGGTAGAGAAAGGGTTTCTCTATGTGGCGCAGCCTCCTTTGTATCTGATAAAGCACGGTAAGAACCAGACCTACTTATATTCCGATAAAGAAAAAGAAGAATTCTTAAAACAGTTGAATTCAGACAAAGTCGTAATTCAGCGTTACAAAGGTCTTGGAGAAATGAATCCGGAGCAGCTTTGGGAAACCACAATGGATCCGGAAAAGCGAGTCGTACTCAAAGTGAAGCTAGACGATTTCGTAGAAGCAGAAGAAACATTTAACATTTTGATGGGCGACGAAGTAGTTCCAAGACGAAGATTCATTGAAGTGAACGCTGCAAAAGTAGCAAACCTAGATCTATAAACACATACACAATTTGGGAGCTCTAAAATCGAATGAGCCAAGAGATGGAGAACGAAACAAAGACTCTGGGGTATAGCCCTTCTTCTAGACCTGATATCGGAGAAGCGCTAAAGAATGGCGTAAGGGTCATTCCGGTCGAAATCGAAGATCAAATGAAGGAAGCTTACCTTGGTTATGCGATGAGCGTAATCGTCGGTAGAGCGCTTCCCGATGTGAGGGACGGTTTAAAACCAGTCCATCGACGTATATTGCATGCAATGAACGAGAGAGCTTGGAGAAGCGACCGAGCTTATGTAAAGTGCGCCAAAATCGTCGGGGAAGTCATCGGTAACTATCACCCTCACGGAGATTCTGCAGTTTATGATGCGTTAGTTCGTATGGTGCAGGAATTCTCTTTACGCGTTCCATTAATCGACGGACAGGGAAACTTCGGCTCCATTGACGGTGATAACGCAGCGGCGTATCGATACACCGAAGCTCGTTTGGAAAAAGTTGCCGAAGAGCTACTGCGCGATATCGAAAAGAACACAGTCAATTTTTCACCGAACTTTGATGATACAAAAGAACAGCCTGATGTTTTACCTGCTAATTTTCCGAATCTGCTCGTAAATGGTTCCTCCGGAATCGCAGTCGGGATGGCTACAAACATTCCGCCTCACAATTTAAAGGAATGCATTTCTGCAGTCATAGCGGTGATCAGGAATCCAGAGATTACCATACCCGAGTTGTTGAAAATTGTTCCGGGACCCGACTTCCCAACAGGAGGGATTGTAATCGGTGGAGAGGGACTTATTTCTGCCTACTCCAACGGAAGAGGTTCCATTCGAATTCGCTCCAAAGTTGAAATCGAAGAAACAAAAAAAGGAAGAGAAGTAATCGTTGTTACCGAGATTCCTTATCAAGTCAACAAGCGACTGCTCTTGGAAAAAATCGGAGATTTGGTAAACGATAAACAAATCGAAGGCATCTCAGAAATATTAGATCTTTCTAATAGGAAAGGAATTCGAGTAGAAATTCATGTAAAGAAAGATGCAAACGCGCAAGTTATACTAAACCAACTGCTAAAGCTGACTCAACTACAGGTGAGCTACGGAATCACTATGTTGGCGATTTTAGACAACAAGCCTAAGATCTTCAATATAAAAGAAATTCTCGTAGCTTATTCGATTCACCGAAAAGAAGTTATCGTTCGAAGAACTCAATTCGATTTAGACAAGGCAGAAAAAAGAGCTCATATCTTAGAAGGATTAAAGATCGCACTCGAGAATATCGAAGAAGTGATCAAAGTCATTCGTGCTTCCAAAACGCCTGCGGAAGCTAAAGAACAACTGATGAAACGGTTCAGTCTTTCTGAAATTCAAACAGATGCGATCTTGGAAATGCGATTGCAAAGACTTACTTCTTTGGAAGTTCAAAAAGTCATCGATGAATTGGAAGAAGTCAGAAAACTAATACTTGATTTGAAAGACATTTTGGCAAATCCAGCAAGAGTCGCCGACATCGTTTGCACCGAGTTAACAGAAGTTTCCGAGAAGTTTGGAACAACAAGAAAGACTGATATAAGCCTGGAAAGCGTGGAATCATCTTCGTTTAATGCAGAAGATTTGATCGCAGATGAAGAAATGGTTCTTCAAATCACATACGATCAGTTTATCAAGCGACTTCCGATCGACACTTTCAAAAGACAAAGAAGAGGCGGAAAAGGGATCCAGGGACTTTCCCAAAAAAGAGACGACGTTGTAAAAATCATGAAGTCGGCAATGACTCACGATAACGTAATGTTCTTCTCCAATATCGGAAAAGTTTATATGCTAAAGGCCTATGAACTTCCTCTTGCATCGAAAGAAGCAAGAGGAAAATCTCTGAAAGCGATTATCGGATTGGGAGAAAACGAGACTATTTCTTCGATCTTTGCTTTCCGGGAAATGGATAAGGATACCGACCTACTTCTCGTGACCAGAAAAGGCTTTATGAAGAGAGTAGAATTATCAGAATTCTCTAATGTAAAGAAATCTGGAATTATTGCAATAGGCCTGAGAGAAGGTGATGAATTGATCTCTGTCGATTCGGTTCGCAAAGGAGATGATTTAATGATCTTCTCTAGAAAAGGTCTAGCGCTTAGAATCGAAATGGATAATGTCCGTGCCCAAGGAAGAACTGCTCAGGGTGTTACAGGCATGAGACTGGGAGCAGATGACGCACTTATAGGCGTGTCTAAAGTAGTCGAAGGTGAGGATATATTCGTAATTTCCGAAAATGGTTATGGAAAGAGACTCGGATTCGAAGAGTTCTCTACAAAAGGTCGTGGCGGAAAAGGCATGGCCTTCTTGAAAGTCGGAGAAAAGAACGGCTTTGCTGTAAGAGCTGGATCTGTCGGATTAGAAGACGAAGTTATCATAGTTTCTCAGCAGGGTATGATCATTCGGACCGAAGCCGCGCAAATTTCTAAATTAGGAAGAACCGCGGTTGGGGTCAGAGTGGTGGATGTGAAAGACAACGACCGAGTACAAGACTTTACGGTTCTGACTGAGCGCAAAGAAAAATGATCCGAATCGGGTCCGTAGAAATCCCGGGTTGGCTTGCCATGTCTCCCATGGCAGGAATCAGCGATAGTCCAACAAGGACAATCGCTCGAAGATACGGCTCGGCTTTTTCCTACACTGAATTTGTCTCTACAGATAGCCTGGCAGTAGGCTCAAAGAAAGCGTTATCTTTATTAGCTTTTCGTAAAGAAGAAAGACCGATTACCTTTCAAATTTTCGGAAACAATCTAGAAATCATTCTAGAAGCAGCAAAAAGAATCCAGGATTTGCAACCAGACATTATTGACCTAAATATGGGCTGTTCTACTCGAAATGTATCGATGCGTGGATCAGGAGCAGGCTTACTGAGAAAGCCAGCTTATGCCGGGAAAATTATAGAAGCGATGGCTAGCAGCTTAAAGGTACCTGTAACTGCAAAAATTAGACTCGGATGGGACGATGCATCCAGAAACTACCTGGAAGTTTCCAGGATTTTGGAAGAATCCGGAGCCTCGGCAATCACCGTTCATGGAAGAACTAAGGAAATGGGTTATACCGGAAACGCCGATTGGGATGCAATCGGAGAAGTCAAAGCCGCCAGAAAAGTTCCTATTTTTGGAAACGGTGATATTACTTCCTTTGAAGATGCAAGGGCAAGAAAGGAAAGGTACGGAGTCGACGGAGTCCTGGTTGGAAGGAATTCTATAGGTAATCCTTGGCTTTTTTCCAATATAGATAAAGAAAATCTAATGCTTTCAGAATTGGTGCGATTGAGTTTGGAACACTTAGCCTTGATGGAAGAAACTTTCGGGGCCTCTCTGGCAATTGTGTTGATGCGGAAGCATTTTGTAAGAATTTTTCAGGACAGAAAAGAAGTCCTTCCGTTCAGAACGGAGCTCCTTCAGTGCATTGATCCAATTCGTGTTAGGGAGTTACTTCACGAACTTTCAGAGTTAGAGCCTATTTTAAAGAATGAAGGTCATCTGGCCGCCGTTAGTTAAACTTCTTCCGTCCATAAAATTTCCGAACTTCCTTACCATCAGCTCAAGGACATATCTAGTGTATCCTGGATTCGGAATGCTCCCATTCTGCGAATCCTCTTGACAGAAATTTTTTGCTAGGCCTAATTTGGAATTCTCGGAAGGAGAGAATTCCAAATGCAGTTGAGAAAGAATTTTGCTATACTCGCTCTTATCGCAGTATGTGGCTTCATTTTATTGTGCAAAAAAGAGGAGAAACCAGTAGTAGCCCAAATCGTCGGAACCAAATATTCCAACTTTGATCAATGGATTTATAAAAAGGCCGGCACAGCAGATAAAGCCGAACAAGTAGAACTAGTTTACGGAATGGAAGAAGTTACTGGTCTAGAAATTGTTCCATTTGAAACGACGGATGCCAAGGGAAACAAAAGCCAAGCAGACTATCTGAAACTGAAAACAGTAAGTAACAAAGAAGGTTTTGCCCTCTTGAAAAACTTTTCAGATGCAGTCCTATTTGTAACAGTCGACGGGGATACTTCCTTCGCAAAGCCCAGTATTACCTCTCCGTCCAAGGGAAAACTGATTAGAGGAATGTATTGTTTGGAAAATGAGGTAAACGGAGAATTTTCGAACGTAAATTGCTATGGTTCCATTATTAAAAACGGAAAGATCGAAAACTATTATAAAGTTTGGATTCAACCGAATTCTCCAAATATTTCTAAAGATCCTTTATTAGGTGACACTGTAAAAAATCTTAGAAAAGCAAGCATGGCTCTGGAAAAATTTGCTAAGTCAACCGATCCTGCTGAACAACAAAAACTACAAGCAACAGCTACAGAAGCTTTGAAGTTAGTTGTATCGAAGGCAGATCAGTTTTTAGATGCGGCGAATGCCATCGCAACTGAGTACGGTCTTGTAGTGACTGAATAGGATATCTTTAAAACTAAAAAGGCAAAAAAAACCCCACTAAAAAGTGGGGTTTTCGTTTTTAGTAGTAATAGCTACTTAAAACTTAATAGTAATATTTACTTACCAACTTCCTGAGCTTTTGCAACGAGTGCGTCACGTCCGCCTGGGAATTTAGCGTAAATAACACACTGACATTCTTCCCAGTTGTCTTTGCTTACATCGCTAGGATCTGAACCAGCGCCGGTAGCTTTACATTCGTAAACTCCAACACCTTTAACGATACCTGCAGATTGAGAAACGATTACGTTCGCAGTTGCTTCACCATCGGAAACTCCGGAAGCAGATTCAACTGTTTCACCAACCATCTTTTTAACCACGTCGGAAGCACCTTGTAGGCGAGAAGCTTCGCGGCAAGTAGATTGCATCATTGCTGGACTCTTTTTAGCCACAGCTTTTGCTGATGCGCGTGAAGAAAACTTCATGTAGTAGTAATCTTTCGGATTAGTATCTTTTGGAGTTTTCCCGTCACTTCTTTGTTCTGGGGGTCCGCCCCATCCTTCGAAAGACCAGCCTCCATCCCCAACTGAAGTAGCATCCTTTTGCGCAGTGTCAGGTCCGCAATAGGATAAAAGAACAGCTGCGAATGAAATAGCGACAAGTTTCTTGATCATCATTTTCTCCTTGATCAGGTGGATTTGAGAAATATATCCTCTAAATCTATTTCGCAAGCCATTTTTTCATGAAGCTTTGTAAAATTATTTTCCAGACTAAGAACTACAGAAATCAGAAACTACGCACTGCACTAGGTGCAAAAAGTTTCGTCCTCATTATATTAATCCTGAGTTTTTTTCCGCGTGGGAATGTGATTGCTACCTCAATTGCATTTCTTCCCGGATATTGGGAAGGAGTTTCGCCAAAAATGCTGGAAGGAACTCCCGAAAAACCTTTCGAGCTGATTAGATTAGGACAATTTTATACATCAAACATCTACTCTGCGCGAATTTTGGAAGTTATCAAAGATCCCAGAGATCCTGAAGCAAAGGATTACTTACGTCCCGAAATTTTTAAGGAACAACTGAAGGCAGCATGCTTTAAATATAAAGCGGATTATATTGCGAGAGATGTATTAGAAATACGCGAAAAAGCAAGAATTGATCGTACGGTTTATGATTGTAACCTCTCTCAGTTAGAAGAGTATTCTGTTTTTGGACGAAAGGATCTCTTCGAACTTTACGAAAAGTTGACACAGAAATCTTTTCCTCTTCTTCCTAAAAAACCGAAAAAAAATTTTCAAGAGAACTCGGATGCACGGAAAACTCTGCAAATTTTTCTAGTAGATGGCTCTTTTTCGTATGCGAATGAGCGCAAAGAGTTTATGTCCCTTCTTGAGTCCACTTCCTGGAGACCTCGAACTTCATTTCGACTCGCTGTCTTTGGAGAAAACTTTTCCCAAGTTTATCCTGAAGTTGAAAGTAGGGCTGATCTTGTTCGACAATGGAAAGAATGGAAACCAGTCGGAAAATCAACTACCTCAGATCTTGGAAATGCACTTACTCGTTTAGGAAGAGTTCTGCTCTCGGTAGACAAACCGGATTATCACCCAAGGATAGAGCTGATTGTACTTACGAATGCAAAGTTAGGCAATTCCGCGGGATCATATTCGAGCTCGCTTGAATTTCTGGCAAAACAAGGAGTTCGAGTTCATATTATTTATTCTTCCTATTCAGGGCCTGAATCTAGAAAGGCACACTTGGACGCATCAAAGTATGCGCAGGAATTCAAAGAAGCAATTTATTACCAAAGAGTAGCAACTTCTAGAGATAATAAGACGATCGTTCTAAAGAACGGAAGACTTTATGTGACTTCTCAAATATTGGATCCGGGTGCCGAGTTGGATGAAAATGGTTTGGAAAAAATCGATTTATCAGGAAAATACTTTCTCTCAGATGCGCTAAACCCTTGGAACCTGAGCAGACTTTTTGAAGAAATTAAGGGCGAAAAAATTCTTTCCGCAGAACCAGTTAGAAGTAATTTTTCTCTTCTTCTTGGGAAATCGTTTTCATTTTCTTCTAAGACTGATGTAATAAGCGAAGGATCAAAAGTACTTGTAAAAACAGGTGAAAAAGCTTTCTGGATGCGATTCCCTGCAGGGAACAGTGTCGCAGAAGGCAAAAAGGGAGTTTGGAAGGTTACTTTTCTTTCTTCCTCTTTTTCCTTGGAAGGTGTCGAAGTTATACCGGATTCCGTGGAAGTTTATCCCTACGTCCCTCCGAAATCTCTGGAGTGTGATCCGGGAAGTGCGAGAAATTACATACGAAATACAGAAAAATCGCGTTATGATTGTGTGGTGAAGGGAGAGATCCTTGAAGTCTCTCAACATTAATGACTATGGATGAAGACTCTTTTGTAGCACTTTCTCCGACTTCTCGAAAGTTACTCGATAGAATTCGACAATCTTCTAATTCCGATCTGCCCGTGCTTGTGCTCGGAGAAATCGGCACTGGAAAGAGCTATCTCGGAAAGCTACTATGTTCACTTGCTAAAGCAAAGTTTCCAAATTTCACTGCGTTTGATTTCGGAGCGTCTGAAACTGATTCCGAAGCAAAAGAAGCTTTCTCGACTCTATCTTCTTTAAATGGCCATACTATATTACTAGAAAATGTATCTAAACTTGATCCAGCTCTACAAGTACAGCTATTGCAGAAAATCAGAGCGGACAAGGGAAAGAATCGATACATATTTTCGGAAGATCTAAACATTAAGGAGAAAGTTTCGAACGGAAAATTATTAGAATCTCTACTCATCGAAATCCAAACACTTCAGTTGAACCTTCCTGCTCTACGAGAAAGGAAAGAGGACATTGCACCGTTTGTCCGATTCTTTTTAGCTGATGTAGGCAAGAAGTACGGCAGAAGAAACATTAAGATTTCTGATAAATTGGGAAAATTCCTATTGGAGTATGACTATCCGGGAAACCTTCACCAACTAAGAAATCTAATCGAGGGAATGGTTTCTCTTCACAACGTAAAAACCTTAGACACCAAGCACCTTCCTCCGGAGCTGTTCGAAACTAGGTATAAAACGGAAATAAAATTGGAAGTCAGGACTGGGATTCCACTCAAAGATTATGAAAGAGAGATTATCAGAAGAAATTTGGTGCTAGTAAACGGAAATAGAGAAAAAGCAGCGAGAATTCTCGGAATCTCGGAGAGGACAATTTACAGAAAGATAACGGAATTCGATTTAAACGATCCTAAACCCGAATAAGTTCTTCGATCCTTCTGAGGAAATAATAAATCGTATCGGACTTTTCTGCCCCGGTTTTTATTCTTCGGTTCATATCAATCAAAAATGAATACAGATCGTCGACATCTTTATCGCTAAAGATATTGGATTGCTTCTTGAGTAAAAAATAGAATCTATTCTTTCTAGCCGGAGAATAATTCTGGATTCCTAAGATTTCAGTCTGTTCCTTTTCGGAAAGAACCTTATCATAGAAGCGATTTAATACTTTAAACTTTCTTAATTTGTCTAAATGATCCTTAAATAAGTTTAAGAAAAGCAGCAAAGAGTCCTTTCCGACCCTGAATTTGGAAAACTCCTTAAAGAATCTGCCCGCATCCCGGTCGAAGAAGTAATCCAAAATCTCCGTAGCGTTAAATTCAGAAGATTGAAATAAAACTTCTCGGATGTCAGATACATTATAGATTTTTTTTCCTAAAAACAGTTTCAGTCTTTCCAGATTTCTAATATAGGATCCTGAGGTTGGATGAACTTTTAGAATAAATTCCTCTTCTGCCTCGTCTTCTAGTTTTACTTCTAATTCTTTGCAGGCTTGAGTTAGTGCAGGTTTTCGATCACTAGCGAAGAATTTTTTAGAAAGAAAGTATTTAGCGTCTTTGTCGAATAAAGCGAGAACTTCTTTGGATACGTCCCAATGGTCGTAATGAACCAAAATTTTTACAGAATCCGGCAAAGAGGCGAAAGGCGGAGTTTTTTGTAATTTTGATTTTCCCTTCGATAGGATGGGTTTGAAAAAAACAGAACCTGATTTGATCAGAAAGAGTTTGCGGGCAGCAAACAATTCCATATTTTTCACTTCGGATTGGAAGCTCTCCAGATCTCCGGGTTCCGAAACAAAGACTACTACTTCGAACGAATCTCCGGATTTTTTGAACGCTTCTCTGTATAGATCAGAGACGATTCCGAATTCATAAGAATCCTCGGCTACTACAAAAAGCACATTCGGCAATTCATCGATTCCGCCCTTAGTCTTATGAAGAAAATCCAAGAGATTCCCATAGCCAGAAGATTCTTTTACCGCAACCACAGATTCATACTCCGAAATCCTGTGGTATAGTCAAGTCTCTGCTCGCTTTATTCTCTAAAGGATCACGCTGATTTTGTCGATAGAGATACTAATCCAATTCCAAGGATTTGGAGTGGGTCAGAGAAGTGTTATGAAAATTAGCGACGGCGTTCAGAAAATATCATTTCCGGAACAAAATCTTACCTACGTAAAACCTGTCCTAAACCGTAACACTGTCCATCCTGTGGAGCAAATCACTCCGAGAGAAATCCGTCGCCACTCCGATTCCCTCAACTTATACAGCGAACCCGGAAAACCCTCTCCAAAATCGGAAGCTGTGCAAAAAGGTCGCTTTTTCGATACTTACGCCTAATCTGAATCGATTGAGTTCATCCGTTCTTGAACCAATTATTCAATCAGCAATATTTTACTGAAAAGTATTCCATTCAGAAATCGTAATGTTTCCTCTTAAAAAAGGAGACCAAAGATCGTGCTCTGAATAAAATTTCCGGATTGGAAATCCTACGATATTCGTGTAAGAACCTTTGAAGTTTTTGACAGGACTTCCGAAGTCTTGGATCCCGTAGGCACCGGCCTTGTCCAAGGGTAATGCCTCTTTCACATACTTTTGAATTTTTTCCTTTTCCAATTTCTTGAATTCTACTTCGGAAGTGTCATAGTCAAAAATTGTCTTCTCGTGAGAAGAGAGACCTAGTCCTGAATATACGAAGTGACTTTTGCCGTTTAGCATCCTAAGCATCTCGATCGCGTCTTGTATGTCCGTCGGTTTCTGCAATATGGAATTTTCAAAGACTACGATCGTGTCCGCAGAGACATACAAATCCGATGAGTTCAGTGGGGCAGGACCTAGTTTTGCTAGTGTGATTCTTTTCAGATAATCCAATGGTCTTTCACCTGCAAAAGAGGACTCGTCCACTTCAAAAGGGTCGATCTCATAAACCAAGTTTAATGTATCAAAAATCTCCTTTCTGCGCGGGGATTTGGATCTTAGAAGAAGCATACGGCTAAGATCTAATAAAAGCCTTGCCAGGCACTCCTTTTCTTTGTATCACTGGATGGATCAATGTAACAGGGCACTCGAATAAAAGTATGTATAGACTCCAACTTTTCATCTTTGGACTAGCGACCGCGTTCTTACTCTTACTTCCAGAACCGAATCATTCACAAACAACTCCAATCAGCCCTCCTCCAAAGGAGAATACTCAAACTTTGGAAAGCAATTCCTCTAACTCTAGCGTGAAAAATGCGGATCCTAAATCTAGAGCTTACATAATCCGAAAAAAGGCTTGGGTGGCTTTAAGATACTTGAGAGCCACGCTTTTAAATTTTGACCGCAAGGCAGAATGGGATAATCTATTAGGAGAATATACGAAAGGGGAAACTTCCTTTCAAAGGGCGGAATGGGAAAATTCGGCGAATCAATTCCAAACGTTAAAATCCAAGCTCGACCAAATTGCAGAGAACCAGAGCAAGGAAGTATTAGGAAAATCTGACATATTGGAAAAAGAAATCCAGCCTGCAGTAGTCGATATTAAACTCAATCCAGAGTTCGAGAATAAACAATATATCCCAGTGATAGAAAAGCATCTGCAAATCTATAGAGATACTTGGTTAGCAGCTAAGTCAGAAAAAGAAGCCGGGAATCAGGGACATGCACTTTATTTTGCGAAGCAGGGACTTTTGCAGCTATTCAAAGCAAAGATTTTGTTAGAGAAATCAAAGGAAGGCAAATTAGAACCGGAGGCTAAACTTTCGCGCAATCGAGTTCTGGAAACAGACTACTTAAATCCGGCAGACGTAAAATATTGGGATGATTGTTTGGAATTGTTGCATGTTTCTGAAGAGAACGGTCGCCAAAAAGAGAAAGCCTCGATTCGAAGAGTTTATGAGTTGAGAAAAGGAACTCCTGCGCCAGTCAAAGAAGAGGAAGCTTCTTCTCAATCAGGGAAAAAATGAGAATATTTAAACAGGGACCTTCTTTCTCTCGCTTTACTCGTCTTTCTATCTTGGCATTCTATTTCGTCTTTTTTTCTTCCTGCAGGGGTTGCAATATTCAGAATTATAGAAACCACGTAGTGCAGTGGACTTGCGATTGGATAGAATGGAAATGCGAAGCCATAGAAGTTCATCCCGATCTTACCGATTGCGATCCGTTTCACGAAGAATATGAAGGCTTCGATCATTTCGTAGATCGTGGAATATTAAGAGATGAATATAAAATTAGAGATGAGGGCGACCAAGAGCCAGTGCCTTCTGACCCCATGCTTCCTGAAAAGAAAACTAGAGAGCGGGATAAAGACACAATATCTGATTATGGAAAGAATATGAGAATCGACTCTAAAAGACTTTTTGAGCGATACGATATAATCAGCGGCCGCAAAAGAGATTATAGTAGAAGAAAGCATCCATGTAGTCCGATTGACGGAGATGCAAAACCGAATGTATATTATTCGGAGCCAAAAACAGAAGATAAGGGGAAAGAGTTTTGAAAAATCTTTTTGATTTAACCGGTAAAACGGTTCTGGTGACAGGCGCAACTAGAGGAATCGGGAGAGAGTTTGCCGAAGGTTTCAAGAATGCAGGAGCGATCGTCTATGGCACAGGATCTTCTGCGGAGTCCATAAAAAAATTAGATGGATCCGGAATCACAGCCTTTGCTGCGGACATTCGACAGCCCGGAGTGATGGATCCGATCATCGAGACCATCGCCAAAAAACACGGCCGCTTAGACGTACTTATCAACAATGCAGGAGTTGCCTCGAACACTCCTGCCGCATTTTTTAAGGAAGACGAAATCCAAAGTATAGTTCAAACTAATTTTGTAGGTGTATTCAGAGCCTGTCAGGCTTATTATAAGATCCACAAAAAAAAGGGAGGCAATATTATAAATATTGCATCTGTTCTCGGGTTTCAGGCGACAAAGCTTGCTTCAGTCTATTGCGGAACAAAAGCGGCAGTTATCAATATGACCAAGGCTCTCGCGGTTGAATGGGTAGGTTCCGGTTACAGAGTGAATGCGATTTGCCCAGGGTTTATCGATACGGATATGACTGAAATGATAAAAGAAAGGCCAGAGCTTATGGCTCAAATGCAAGATCACATTCCGATGCGAAGATTGGGAACGGGTGAGGATTTAGTAGGTGCCGCTTTGTATTTTGCTTCGGATGCGTCCAAGTATGTGACCGGTCAAACCCTACTCGTAGACGGAGGAGTTTCTTCGAGCGTATGATTTATCGACTGCACCCGCAAAATCCGGAAAAGAGAATTTTAACTAAAATCTCTCAGTCCTTGTTGGACGGGGCAGTCTATATATTTCCAACCGATACTGTTTATGCACTGGTGGCGGATTCTCAATCCCACTCCGGAGTAGAGAAGCTCTATCAGTTAAAAAATATTCCGAAAAACCAACCGCTTGCTCTACTTTGTAAGGATATTTCGGTCGCTTCGCATTACATGGAGCAACTCTCGAATGAGTCATTTCGTTTAATGAAGAGAATTACACCTGGACCATTTACTTTTATTGTGCGCGCAAATAAGCATTTGCCTCGGGTATCTTTTTCTAACCTAAAGGAAAAACAAATTGGGATTCGAATTCCGGACTCCATATATCTGCAGTCTCTCTTAGATTTACATCCGAACCCGCTAACGTCTACATCGGTTTTTATCCAAGATGAGTTTGTAGTCGATGTGGATATGCTGGAAGAAGTCTACGGAAAACGAATTCAAGGGATCGTCGATGGCGGGATTGTCGACGTGGAACTTTCTACGATCATCGATTGTACAGGAGATGAAATTCTAGTAACTAGGGAAGGAAAAGGAATGGAGCTATTAGCTCAGTAACTCTACTTGTCTCAAAGTAACTAAGGCAATCATCAGAACAGAATCCATTAACCTATTACGTTAACCGAACTTCTTTTTCCAATCTTCTTCCTTAAATCCTACAAAGCCGAATCCGTCGCCTAATACGAAAGGCCGTTTTACCAGATTTCCGTTAGTAGAAAGCAAATCTATCTGTTCATCCGTGTTCAATTTTCCGAGTTTATCTTTCAAACCCATTGCTTTATAGTCTTGGCCGGAAGTGTTGAACAACTTTTTGGAATCTCCTCCCAAGTAGGTGAGCATTTTCTTTAGCTCGGTTTTTTTGGGAGGAGTTTCGCGAATCGCTACCGTATCAAATTCGATCTTCTTGGAAGAAAGGTATTTCAGTGCTTTTCTGCAAGTATCGCAGTTTTTATATTCATATACTTTGAGTTTCATAAAAATGCCGTGGTGGGACCTACTTCGAAAGTTTTATAATTATGTCCTATTTGCAAGCAATTCCTTGGGAAAAACTTTGCCTTGAAAAGCGGAAAGTTTACCGATAAGATCTGATAGGATAGCAGCCGGCGTGCTCAATAAAAAGACAACACTAACTGGTAGACAAAAAGCAGCAATCTTTCTGATCGCTGTTGGGTCGGACGTATCCTCAGAGATTTTCAAGCATCTCCGCGAGGACGAGATCGAGCAGATCACTTTCGAGATCGCTCGCTTGGACAAAATCACTCCTGAAGATAAGGAAAAAGTACTCGTTGAATTCAACGAGTTGATGATGGCCCAGGAGTTTATCTCCAACGGTGGTATCGATTTTGCGCGCGGGTTATTAGAGAAAGCATTAGGAAATCAGAAAGCGATCGATATCATCAATCGATTGACCTCGAGTTTGCAGGTCAGGCCATTCGACTTCATTCGAAGAACGGACCCTCAGCACTTATTAAACTTTATTCAAAATGAGCACCCTCAAACGATTGCTTTGATTCTGTCTTACTTAGATCCGCAAAAAGCTTCTAATATTCTATCCAACTTGCCGCATACAATACAGGCGGAAGTCGCTAAGAGAATCGCTACGATGGACCGAGTATCACCGGACGTTTTGCGAGAAGTAGAAAGGGTTTTGGAAAGGAAACTTTCCACTCTCGCAAGCGAAGATTATACTTCCGCCGGTGGTATCGATTCTGTTGTGGAAATTTTGAACTTGGTCGACCGCGGAACAGAAAAGACGATTATCGAAGCTTTGGAAGAAGAAGATCCCGAACTCGCCGAAGAGATCAAAAAGCGGATGTTCGTATTTGAGGATATCGTGCTACTTGATGATAGAGCGATTCAAAAAGTTCTTCGAGAAGTAGATAACTCCGATTTGGCGAAAGCGCTTAAATCGGTCGATACAGAAGTTCAAGAAAAGATATTTAAGAACATGTCAAAACGAGCTGCAAACCTTCTCCGAGAAGATATGGATTTTATGGGTCCAATCCGAATTAAGGATGTGGAAGACGCGCAGCAAAAGATCGTTAACATCATACGTAAGTTGGAAGAATCCGGAGACATTGTGGTCGCTCGTGCTGGTGAAGACGAGCTTGTAATGTGAGGTCCAAAATTTGGATTTCATTCGTTCCGAAAGTAAAACTGTACCTTTTCTTATCCTATTTTTGTTTTCTTGTTTAGGGTGTGGTTACGAAAAACAACAAGCTCCGAGCATAGATCTTACTAAATTAACTTGGACTGCTGTTTGGAAGACCGAAAAGGGATTCCCCGAGACGAAGAATATCTCGAAACAGGATCGCAGAAATCCTGAACCAGAGAATTCGAAAACGATTCATAAATTTCCTGTTCCGTTCACAGAGTTTTTTCCTATTCTCCCGAATTCAGGAGTTCACGAAGTACTTGTCAAGACCGAATTCGAATTATCTAGGGAAAATGCACTTCTGAAAATTCCAACGGGAATTTTCCTGCCTGACATCGGAGAAAATTGGAGGCTGGAATTAAATGGGAAAATTCTCCGAGAAGAATGGTTTCCGATAGAGGAGGATTCATTGAGTCGCAAGCGATCCTTAAAAGGCGTTACGATTCCGATTGAACCCGGTCTTTTGAAAGTTGGAACGAACAAACTTCAAATAGAAATACGCGGAGAATCTCCCCCCACCCCCTATGTTCCGAACGATCATTTCGGATTCTACCATTCTTCCGGTTATCGAATCTCTAGCTTAGAAGACATTTACGAGCAAACTTCCGAATATTTGGATATTTTCCTTTTCGGGATCTATACTATATTCGGAATTTATCATATACTTTTTTTTAGAACTAGAACGGAAGATTCTTATTATCTTTATTTCGGATTGTTTTCACTCCTGTCCTCCGTCTACTTCTATTCGACTACGAATCATATCGCAAATCGCTTCATCAATTTTGTAGGAGGTCCTGACAGCGGAATACTTTACAGGTTGGAGTTCTCTTCTCTAATTCCTATGGTCCCCATGTTCCTACTTTTTGCAAAAGAGTTCTTCTATCAAAAAGAAGGAAAGTTTTGGATGATCCGAATTTTGGGCGTGCTTAGTATCTTCTTTTTCTTAGGCATGTGGGTTCTACCGTTTAGATATTTGCTGGTGAATTTGCGCCTTTTCCAATTTCTCCTCATCCCGATGTTGCTCTACGTTTTATTTTTTACACTCCAGACAATTCGGAAAAAGAGACCAGACGCAGGAAAAATGGCGATCGGAATTGCGATCTGCGCTTCTTTCGGAATCTGGGATACTTTAGATGCGATCTATAAGATTATTGGAATACATTATCCTTATTTTAAAATCGCTTATCTGACTTTCATTTTGGTCATTATTAGTCTGCTTGTTTCGCGCTATGTGAGTCTCTACAAAGAGTCTCAGGAATTGAACTTGGAATTAGCCGGTCAAAGGGACGCTTTTTACAGGTTTGTTCCTTCCGAGTTCATATCGATCTTGGATAAAAAGGATCCGGTAGAAATTAGAATCGGAGATTCCAAGGAAAAATCCATGTCGGTCATTTTTGCCGACCTTAAAGGATTTACCTCGTTATCCGAACGGTTAACTCCGGAAGAAAATATTAAGTATCTCAACCAGTACTTCTCTACTTTTGAAGAGATTATTTTTCGCAATTCCGGATTTGTAGATAAGTACGTCGGGGACGCGATACTCGCCCTCTTTTCAGATTATAGCCCTAGAGCGGAAAAGGAAAAATTTAACTCTGCTGACAATGTTTTGCAATCTGCAATCGATATGGTTAAAGTTCTTCATTCTTTGGGCGATAGCGCTTACGGTGCAGCTGACCTCGGAATAGGAATCAATACGGGTCCGCTAATTCTTGGTACTGTAGGAAGTAACCGGAGAATCGATACTACGGTGATCGGCGATACAGTAAACCTTGCCTCTAGGGTTCAGAGCCTTACAAGTTTTTATAAAACACGGATTCTGATCACTCATCATACTTTCTTACGATTGAATCTGCTTTCGGAAGTGCGTGCCAGAGAAATCGACACAGTAATCGTAAAAGGAAAGACCCAACCAGTTGTACTATACGAAGTGTACGAAGCGGATCCACCGGAATTCGCTGCCTGGAAGGATAGAGTTAAAGATAGGCTGAATGAAGGAATTTCTCTTTACAAATCAAAGAAATTTCGCGATTCCTTTTTGATTTTCAGGGAAATGTATAAAGAACATCCGCACGATAGCGTAGTCAGGCTCTACGCAAAGAGAACCAAGCTTTTCCTAAAGCAAGCTCCTTCCGAAGATTGGGACGGAATTTTTAGACTTCATAGAAAATAGGTTTTTATTTTCCAAATAACGGGAACACTTTGAAGAAAGAACTTTCAAAGTTTAGATTATGGTCGGGAAATTCTTGGCATACTTTTCGGGTTCCAGTCGATTTTCGAAAAGTCATATAAGCCTTTTCTCGATCTGTATTTTCTGCCTTTTCACATTTCCGCTTTTATCGGAAACGAATCAAACAAAAGTTCCAAAGTTTTCACTTCTGGACCAAAGAGGAAAGGTATTCACCGACAAGATTGCGAAAGGGAAAACCTTCTTCCTTTTAGGTTGTTCCTTCACTGATATAGTTCTGTGCAGAAAGCATGGTCGAAAAATTTATTGGAAGATGCAGACTTTAATCTCTGAGTCTGATCCGGTGGAATTTATCGCTTTTGTAAATCTATCGGGAGCTCCTTCCGGCGCGTTCGATTATATTTCCAAGGAAAAGGACAAAGAGTACGAATCAATCCTGCTGGATAAACAAGGAAGTCTTGCGGAAGGATTATCTCAGGGAAAAACTTTTTTGAGAGTATTTTCCAGAAAAGGCAGGTTGATCCATGCAGAAAGCTTTCAGTCTGTTCAAGATTCTGATGTGATCAGACTTTTCGATCTGATCAGGAAAGAGCGTCCGTGAAAACAATGGTAACCCAGTTTTTACAAAAGAGTATCGTTTTGACTTTGGCCTCCGCCCTTTTGGGAGGTTGCCTGCACAAAAGTCCCCAAGCTGCAGAATTCTTTTCGGAATACTTTCAGTTTCAAGATGCAATCGATGAAGAATTTCAAGACACACAGGTCCGAAAAATTTTAGGAGGATTCCCAGATCCGGAAAGCGAAAAGCTTTTAGTAGCGAACGGAGACCTTCTTACCCTCGGAATGATTCTGTCAAAGGATGGTACATCCTACAAACCTACACTCTCTGCTTCTCCACCGAAGGTTCATAAATCTACTCCCTATTCTCTCCATGTAGAGGTAAGCAAGTCTGAGTTTAAAGAACAAGGTACTTACAAGATTGTTCGTAAGACTGAAATGCTTTCGACTGAATTCAGTTTTCTAGAGTTGTTCCCCAAAATAGAAACCCTCGCACATCATTTACAGAATCCGCATTCGGCCCCACTATCGGAAGTATCTACTCTACAACATTTCCTTTGTGAGAAATTTGAGTGTAAGGAAAATAGATCCGCGGAAGGAGTCATTCTATCGTATTCACTATCGGACAAGACGAAGGAATCTTTTCCCAAGGCTTACAAAAAACTGAAAAGCAGAGGAAAGCAGGCCTCTTTTCGATTTAAGGTGTTTAAACCTGGAGGCTTTGAGAAAGGTTGGGAATTCTTTTCGGAGGGAACTTCCATCTTCTTAAAGATCCCGAAATCTGCTCCGGGATATTGGGCAAATCCAAGCCAGCTTAGAGTTCGGTTTGCATTATTCTTAAACGTGTACGGCTTGAAGATCGATATTCAGAATTTGGGTATTACCTTGTTCTTTAAAAGACAAGGACAGACGGATATTGTATCAGGAGTTTATAATAAAGTACCGAGTGTAAATATCACTGGAAGATTTTTGAGAATCTTTCCTCCGGGTGTGGTAGATTTTTTTCTTCCGGGAAATATACACGAATACTTTGAAAATTACTTTGAACTGCTCGTACACGGTTCGGATAAAAACGGAGGAAATCGATTCGTTTCTACTACGTTCCGAAATGGGAATCGAACCAAAGTGACCCTTGTTGCTAAGTCTGAAATTCTTCGTGAAAGATTTATTCCTTTTTCAGGAAAGGAAGAAGAAGATAGCCCGAGCTTAGACTCTTCTTTGCAGGATGCGCTGATCAAAGATCTGAGGGGATCTCATTTCAGACATCCGTTGGCGAATCTAGAAAAGAATCCCTAGGTTCTTATTCCGAATTGGTCTCCAGTTTACTGCTTTAGAATATTTCTAAAACTGCTTGACTTGGGCCTCCGATCCTCGAACTTAATAGCGATCCGAATTTCAAACGGATACTGTTCCATCATTCAGAACTGTGATTGGAGGATTTATGGAATTAGCGCTTTTTACCCAAGCTGGAATTTACTTTCTCGCAAAATGGACTCATTTTTTAGCGGGGATTACCTGGATCGGACTTTTGTACTATTTCAATTTTGTCCAGGGCCCATTCTTTAACGAGACCGACGCGGACACAAAGAAAAACGCAACTCAGAAACTAGTGCCTAGAGCTCTCTGGTGGTTTCGTTGGGGTGCAATGATTACTTTCTTGTCTGGTTGGACGATGATTCTTATGAATCTGTATGCTGGACTTCCTATTGATGCTCAATGGACAGTGATCATCGGAGTCGGCGGAATCTTCGGAACGATTATGTGGGCAAACGTATGGTTTGTGATTTGGCCAAACCAAAAAGTTGTGATCGCAAAAGCAAAAGGAGAAACCACTGTAGATCCTGCACCGAACGCAAATAGAGCTTTTGTAGCTTCTCGTTCGAATGTTCTCTTATCTATCCCTATGCTTTTCTTCATGGGTGCTGCAAAGAATCTGATTTTCAGATACAATTCTTCTAATGCATTGATCTTCTTCGCCATTGCAGTCGTGATTGCTCTGATTATCGAAGTGAACGCTCTGGTTGCAGATCAGAACGGGCCTACGGTAAAACCGATCAAGACTGTAAAGAACGTGATCATCAGCGGGTTTGCGCTCAGTGCAATTCTTTATGTTGTATTAGAATTGGTACTCGCGAGCTAGGAATTTAGTAAATGAAACAAACCCAGTCGAATCGAATGGGAGATGGAAAGGGCGGTCTAGGCCGCCTTTTTTGTTTGCTCGTATTGATCTTTGTAGCTATCCAGAGCCAGTGTAAGGGAAATCAAAGCTTAAGTCCGGAAGAATTACTCAAGGAAAAAGGGAAGAGCTTGTATCTATCGAACTGCGCTTCTTGCCATAATATGAATCCCAGCATAGATGGTTCTGTAGGACCTGCAATTTTCGGATCTTCCTTTGAGTTGCTAAAAGCTAGAATTAGAGAAGGCAGTTATCCACCAGGTTATACTCCAAAGAGAACAAGTGCGGTCATGCCTAGATTTCCGTACGGCGATGAAGAGATCAAAGCACTGGAAGCTTTTCTTAAGTAGAATAGGTTGTTTATTAAAGTCTAGTTTCTACCGATCGAAATCCGAACATTTCTTAGGATGTCGATGATCTGGCTGTGTATTCTTCCGTTAGAAGCTACTACTTCTGCCTGTCCGGAGAGAAATCTTTTTCCTTGAAAATCGGTCAGCTTTCCCCCAGCCTCCGTGAGAATCACGGAGCTGGCAACGGTGTCCCAAAGTTTGACACCCTTTTCCCAAATTCCGTCCAGAACTCCTTCCGCTACCCAGCAAGTGTCCAGAACGAAAGACCCGGTTCTTCTCATAGATCTTCCGCAACTGATAAAAGCAGTGATATCAGCGATCACTTCGTTCATGATTTCTTTTCTATTTGTAGGAAAGCTGCTGACCAAGAGAGATCTTGCGAGAGCATCGGTATTAGAAACATCGATTCTTAATCCGTTCTTAAAAGCGCCTTGACTCAAAATTGCGGAGTATCTTGTGTCTAGTCCTGGCGCAAAGACCATTCCTGCGACAGGTGTTTCCCTATGTTCCAGTCCGATTGAAATAGAATAAAGAGGAATTCCCCTAACAAAATTCATGGAGCCGTCGATCGGATCCAAAACCCAACGAAAAGGATTGGAGCCATCGTATCTGAAGTGATCTTCCGAAATGATCGAATCGTTCGGAAAATTTTGCCTTAGAAAGTCTACTAGGAACTTTCCCATCAATTCGTCGGCTTTGTGAATGCGATCCTTTTCTTCAGATTCACTTACAAGACCAAAGACCCTTAATTCCTTTTGCAGTTTTTGGGCAGAATCTACAACGAGGCCGGCAATCGATTGAATAGATTTGATTCTTTTTTTAACCTCATCAAGAGGGAAATCGATTGGGGGTGCTAGATCCATTTTGGTAGTCTTCTAAAAAATCTTTAAATGCTAGTCAATTCTTCCCTAAAAACTTTCCAGGCCATATTTCCCGAAGGAGAAAGTATCCTTTCGGCTCGAAAGGACCGAAGCCATGCAAATAGGGAATCTTTTGATTGGTTCTGAAGAGTCATGCTTTCCGATCCTAACAAAAGATCAACAACTTGCCGGAAAGATAGAAATTCATTCGCGATTCTGACAGCGCTAGAGTCAAGGAACCTGGGAGTCAATGTAAGGTATTCCACTGCCAGCGGTTCGAAGATGCGACCTAATCTCCAATCATTCGATTGGATTCCCAACACTTCGTTGATGGCTTTGATTTGTCTGGAGTAGTCTACTTCGTCAAAAATTTCAGAGAAAGTTTGGTAGATCTTATCTCCCGGATCTCGGCCGACTTGCACCATAAATTCGGTCTCTTTATACTTTTTAGAAACGAAGTCCAGAATTGTTCCTTCTTCTAGATTCAAAGATTCGATCGGGACAATCCTCGCTAAATAGTAAATTCGATTCGTGCGAACCGACATAGTTCTTCCTTGATGAGCTTGGCTTACGATGTCCGAAGAGCTTGCTCCTCCTAGATACATCAAATGAAAGCTAAGCACAAGTAGGTAGGGAGGAGGCTTTTGCTTCCAGTTCTCCTCAGAGTGCTCTTGAAAGACTTGTCCCTCGGAATAGATAGGGCGAACCAAATAAAGTCGATCCGTTTCACGTTTTGGTCTGGGCTCGGGCAAAACAAAACAGTTTGCGATCAATTCCGGGATCAGTTCGCCGGCGACATTTAAGAATTGCTGCGCTGCCTTGTAATCCACTTCGAATACGGAAGTGGAAGGTAAATCGTATGTGGACGGAAACTCGAAATAAGGAGTGTGAAGGTTATCAATGAAAATGGATAACTTCTCGTTTTTCTTTTCTCCCAAGCTAGATAATAGTAAATTGAGTTCTTTTACTTCTGATAATCTCATGGCTTGTCTTTGGGCAGAATCCTTACTTCAAACGGCTTCAGTATTTTAAATCCTGCGATTACACTTTTTCGAGAGTGATTGATGAATATATCGTAGTCCTGCTTTTTTCCGGAACGTACAACTTTTTCTACACTTGGTCCTAGAAACTGAAATTTTACTTTTGCATTTCTTAGAATTCGTCGGAACAAAAGCATCCCGGAGACTGGCTCTAGAGAAGTTCCAACATAAATAACGGAGCCTTTTCCGAAGCTGTTGCAAGTAATTGCGGGAACTCCTCGATAGAATTTTTTGGAATCCGAATATCTTGCCCACACTTTGGCGGTAGTGGGTTCTAATAATTCGCAAATCTTAGTGGCCTTGCCAGGCAGGAACCGAAACCGGATTTTTGCACTCTGCTTGCCGATCGCTTCGAATTTTCTTACTTTCAAACCTGCCATTTTTGAAAAGGGTCCTGGAATTTGAGAATCGAGCATCCAACCATTCTTGTCTTTTGCACCGGAGCGGAATCCTAAAACTAGAGTACCTCCTTCCGTAACAAACTTCTCCAGTTTTGTCACGGTGGAATTGTCGACCATTGAGTACAAAGGTAACACTATAACTTTATACTTCGAAAAATCCGCTTGGTGGATAGGGAGGAAATGAGTGTTCGCATTCAAAATCGAAAGACTAGAATACCAAGTGGCCATTTCAATATCATAGCCTATTTGCGCAAAAGGGGCTGGGCTGAACATCAATCCGGAGGAGATAGGTTGGTGCTTGAAATTTCTAGAATTTTCGATATCATGAAGTACTGCAACCTCTGCGGGAAATGGTTCGGAAGCAAAGTCCTGAGCAAAGTGAGAAATTTCCGAGATTCCCTCTTTCATTTCGTGGTATCGATCCGTAAGTTCTTTATCATGATCTAATATTCCATAGCAAAGTTGCTCTTGTCCAAACCGAGCAGTTCTATAACGAAAAAAGTATATTTGGTTTGCTCCGTGTGTTATCGCGTGCTTCATCCATAATTTTGTTTGACCGGGCGCGGGTAAATATCCAAGTAATTCGTGACCCTGAAAACCGGAGATCTGCTCCATCACTGTAAAGGGAAGATTCTTTAATCCTCGATTGTATTGCTGCATTACGGATAAGAATGGATGAGGATAAGGTTCTTGCTGATCACCCCAGGTGGGATAGTTGTCCCAGGATACGTAATCCAAATCTTTAAATAGTTCCGCCATATCCACGACTGGAAGAAAGGGACTAGGATATAAATTCGTGGTAAGTTTTCGATTGGGAGAATGTTTTCTTAGGATTTCTGCCTGCAGTTTCACAAAAGAAACAATAGAGTCCGATTGAAATCTGTAGAAATCCTGGATCATAGAAGGATTAAAATTTGCTGATATATGATTTCCTGGAATCGGAATCTCCTTCCAATCGGAGTATAAAACTCCCCAGAAAATATTTCCCCAGGATTCGTTGAGTTTCTCGATCGACTTGTAACGTTTTTTTAGCCAGGCTTGGAATCCTTCTAGAGATTTCTTGGAATAATCAATATCGGATCCTTCGTGCCCGATTTCGTTGTCGATCTGCCAAGCAATTACAGACGGATGCTTACCATATCTCTCTGCCATTTTCGTAACCATTTTCTTTGCGGCTTGCACATAGTTCTGAGAGGAAAAGCAAGCTTGTCGACGGGTACCTATCGTTCGGACGATTCCATCCCTCTCCTGTAAAACATCTGGATGTTTTTTTGCCAGCCAAGGCGGAACAGTCGCTGTAGGAGTTCCTAAGATAACTGAAAATTTATGTTTACCTGCTAGGTCTAGAATTTTATCCCAAAAGGAAAAATCGAATTTGCCCTCTTTCGGTTCGATCATCGCCCAAGAAAATTCTGCGAGTCTGACCGAATTCAGTCCCATCTCTTTCATGATTCGAAAGTCTTCTTCCCAGTCCTTGGGAGTCCATTGTTCCGGATAATAATCTGCACCGAAGATCATCTGCAATTCCTGAAATTTGTAGGAACCGATCCTTTCGGAGACACAGGCGATTTCCAGAAAGAAAACTGCAATTTATCCTACGTATTTAGAAAAAATACTGTCTTTTCGTTCCGATTCTTTGAGAATAGAGCTGGGTCCGTCCAGCTGAGGCCGGTTCCCCGATCTTGCATGGACAACCAAGACTCCTATGTCTACGGGATTTTACCCGACGTACACTTTCGCTACTCAGTAGCGGAAATTTCCTACACAGTTACTGCTGCCTCTCACTTGCACGGAATTGATGATACTGCGACTGAGCTGTTGGGTCGCGTTATGCTTGGTGCTTTCTTCTTGGCAGATCTAGTAAAAGAAGAAACGAAGGTAAGCGTTCAAATTCGTTTTTACGATGATTCCCAGATTCATTCTGTGCTAGCTTATAGTACTCGCACTGGTAGGATGAAAGCGACCTTGCGGTACAGACCCGAAGAGGACGTGGAATCTGAACAAATCTCCGAAGAAAATTACGGAATCTTAAAGGTGTTTCGTTGGAGAAACGGAGAATGCATCTATCAATCAGTCGTTCCTTTTCGAAAGGAAAGCTTCGAATCGAATCTAGAAAAGTATCTGAGAGATTCGGAGCAGGTATCTTCATTTGTAGTAGCTTATTTTAAACAGGATGGATTGCACTGGAACGTTCGGGGGATTTTCCTGCAAGCTTTACCAGAAGCGAAGCCGGAGCATATCAGTGCGGTCCAAGAGTGGGCCGGTGTAATCGACTCCAAAAAAGAAGAATATCTTGGAAAAAACATTCGTGAATGTCTAAATTTATTAGGGCAACTCGGTAGGACCTCCATACAGATTTTAGAAGAAGGCCAACCGATCTATCAATGTGATTGCTCCGAGCAAAAGATCAAGGAGCTCATTCAAACCCTCGGAAAAGAAGAGGCAATGGATATTGCCGAGGAGCAAGGACAAATAGAAGTAACTTGCGAATTTTGTAATTCCATCTATCGTTTTCCCAAGGATCAAGTCTTGGGCTTATTTCAGAAGTAATGTGGAAGGTAGACGAGGAGATCGATTTAGACAACCTGGCTAAACTTTCGGCCGTATATGCTAAGTTAACCGGCGCAACTTGGTTTCAGATTGATAGCCATCCGATCCTATTGCTCTCCGGAAAAATGGGTTCCGGAAAGACTACTTTTACTAGATACTTTGTAGAATCCTTAGCGGAGTACTTTGCCATAAAGAAAGAAGATGGCTTTCCTAACGTAAATTCTCCCACCTATACTATATTAAACGAATACCTATTTCCAGAAGTGAAAAACGGAGCCGGGGAAAGTTTGAAAGTAACTCATTTTGATTTGTATAGAATCGGTAGCGAGACAGAATTCGACGAATTAGGCTTCGAAGAGATTTGGGCAAAGCCTGGAATCAGTCTGGTTGAATGGTGGGAAAAGTCCGGTGGTTTTTTTAAGACATATCCATTTAGAATTCGATTGGTTTTTGAAGAAGTTTCCGATGAGAAGCGAAAAATTTCAGGCTTCTTGGAAGGGGAAGGCTGGAGCCGCCCTGAATTGAAAAAATTGTTAAAGGAAGTTGCATGAAGAAAATATTATTCTTTGATGCGACCAATCCTTGGATTTTGGTGGGAACGTATACGATCTCTTCTGACGATTCAATAGGAACCGCCCATTGGCATGCCGATCTGCATTCCAGAGAATCTTCCCAAAAGTTACTGGTTCAAATAGGAGAATGTCTCAAGATCTCTAACTGGTCCAAACCTGATCTGATTGTTACAGCACTTGGCCCGGGCTCTTTTACAGGGATCCGAATTTCGGTTTCCACTGCGCGAAATCTTTCTCAATTATGGAAGATACCGGTCCTTGGATTTGATAGTTTAGAAATTTATTGTGCACACTATTTCCAAGAAGCTGGGGCCGCAGTTTCCGTAGCACTCGAGGCTAAGCAAAACAAAATATATTTCGGATTCAGAGATAAGCACGGGTTTTGGGGAAGTGTAGACATTCATCCGGATCAAATTCCGGAACTGTTACCTGAAAACAGACTTCCCTCTTTTTCCACAAGTGTGAGAATTTCGAACGAGGACCGATTGTTTCCAGGAGAAAAGTTTGAGAATAACCTTCCCGAGGCGGATGTCATTCTGAACGAAAAGAAGGAATTCATCTTGAGAGCTTTGGAAAGCCCTGAAGATTTCTCCTATTTAAAATTATTACCGAACTACGTAAGAGGTACCTATGCGGATAACAAACCGAAGGTATATTATGAATGAAGAAAAACAAAAAAATAGAAACAAAGCAGAAACAAAACAAAACCTTAAAAAAGAAGCCTGTTAAATTAGAAAGGAAAGGCCAAGAAGAGAAGAAAAAGAAAGGAAGTCCAAAATTAACTCATATTCCTGGATACGAAAAAAAGGCGAAACCGAAATCATTCGGAGCCACTGACTGGGAAAGAGAAAGCGATCCTAGTAGAAAATTACTAAAATATTTCCGCTCCATGGCGGGAAAAGTTGTCTCAGCCTCTGAAGTGATCGGGAGATTCCTAGACAAAGAGAATCGAGGCCGAAAAATTAAAAGAAGAGAAAAGTGGGAATCTTCCGAAAACAGACGCTCTGTAGAAGATTTGCTGATTGCCTTTGAACAAGAAGGCTTAATAGAAATCCAAAGAAAGAACATCTTAGTCCATCCAGAACAAACATTGCAGGGAACCATTTCGATCAGTAAGAAAGGCGACGGTTTCGTAAAATTAGGAACCGGTAACGAAGTATTTGTTCCGAGCCAATTTACTTCCTCTGCAATTCAAGGAGATCTTGTACAAGTTCTACCTTTGGGAATGGGGAGAAAGGGAAGACTAGAAGGAGAAGTCGTAGAAGTTCTTCGCAGAGGAAGAGAACTATACCGACTGAAAGTCACGGATAAAGAAGCAAAGTTTATCATCGGACAATTTCTGGATATGGATGGCGAGGCCAAGGAAGGCTTTCTTCCTCGACGTACAATTCTGCAAGACCTCCAGGATGAAATCAAACCAGGCGATGTGTTAATCGTAAGTCTCAAAGAAGAAACTTCTCAAGAAAGAAATCTCTACGAGACTCATTTCGTTCGATTTGAATCGGATACTAAGGAAGATATAGATCTGATGAGGATGCTCATGAAATACAATTACAGCATTCTCTACCCTGAAAATGTGGAACTGAATCTACCTGACGAGGTGCAGCAGGAAACTGTCGAAAACTGGGGTTCTCGTGTCGATTTGCGCGAGCTAAAATGCATCACGATTGATGGAGAGCATTCCAAAGATTTTGACGATGCAATTTCTTTTCAAGAAGAAGGAAAGCGAATTCGATTTTACGTTCATATCGCTGATGTTTCCCACTATGTACAACCCGGTTCCCTACTGGATGTAGAGGCTTACAAAAGAGCCACTTCGGTATATCTCGGTAGTAGAGTGGTTCCTATGCTTCCGCCTGAACTCTCCGAAAATCTGTGCAGTCTAGTGGCTAAGAAAAATCGATTGTCTTTTACGGTTGAGATGGAAGCTGATTGGGAAGGAAACATTAGCTATGCAAGGTTTTATAAATCCGTAATTCGTGTCTCGGAGCGTTATACTTACGGTAGAGCTGAATCAGAAATAGTTGCGGGAGATCCAGATAACTGGATTTTTAAAATGATGAAGTTCGCCGAGGTCCTCAGATTGAGGCGCCTTCGCTCAGGCAGGATCGATCTCAACCTGAAAGAAACAAAGGTAGTCACTGATTCAGAGCATAATATCGTCGAAATTGCAGTTCAAGAACGGCTAAGAAGTCATATCCTAATCGAAGAATTCATGCTCTCCGCAAATATTAAAGTAGCTGAATATATTCACAAAAAAAATAGACCTACTTTGTACAGGGTCCACGAGCCCATGGATGAACAGAAAATAGAAAGTCTAAACGCATTTCTAGGCTTGAACGATATTAGAGTTCGGCTCCAGGATACAAGCTACGAATCCATTCAAACTGTGCTGAATGCAATCCAAGGGAAAAGCTCCGAAAGACTCTTTAATATTTCACTGTTACGAAGTTTTATGCAGGCCTACTATTCCGGAGAAAGGCTTGGACACTGGGGGCTTGGGTTTAAGGACTACTGCCATTTTACCTCTCCGATTCGCAGGTATCCCGATTTGGTATGTCACCGAGTTTTGCAAAGTATTCTCCTAGAGGATGAAAATCCATACAATGTGGAAGATATCAAAGTAATGGGGTTACACACTTCTCATGAAGAAAGAAAGGCGACTGACGCAGAGCGGGATTATTATAAATTGAAGGCCTGCAGATTTTTGGAAAAATCCCAAATTCGAGAATTTACTGCGACTCTGGTCGGGTTCAAGCCCTCTATGGTATTTCTTGATCTGGACAATCCGCAAGTAGAAGCAGTTTTACCCGCTATAGAGCTGACTGACGAAGGCGAACTAAGTTCGGATAACGACTTTTCCTTTTATTCCAAGAAATATACGAAGCTTTTTACGTTGGGCGAAAGTTTTCCAGTCGAACTAGATCGAATTGACTTTGAGGAAATCAGAATCTACGTGAAGATGAAAAAATTCCAGAAGAAAGGATAGACAAACTGTAGCTAGGGATTAAGAACATTCGTTACGGTAAAATTCGGTAATCTAACCGGATGCTGGAGGTCCTTTTGGAATCTTTTCTGGACGAAAAAGTATCAAGAAGTCGTTTCTTAAAACTTACTTTGAAGATGGTTGCTTTGACTGCGATTTTTTCGCCGCAGTTATCCTGCTCTAGAGATTCTATCCCGAAGTTAAAGGGTTTGAGTTCTGACAACTATTTGGCCTTTCGCTCTCTGCAGGAAGTTTTCCTAGAAGGGAATCCATTAGAAAATTTTGATCTAGGGATCGCCGCGGACAATTATGCGTACGGACATCCGTATCCGATAGAAACAGAGTCCACACTTTTGCTTTTGGCCTTTTTGCCAACTTCGGTTTTAGTATCCCTCTTTTTGGATTTTTCGTTCAAGCCCCTAGCAAGCTTAGATAAGGCTGCCAGGGAGGAGCGACTTCTCTCCTGGAAAAATTCCTCGATGAAATTGAAAAGAGGTGCATACACAATTATGCGCCAGATCTCGTTCTTTCTTGTGTCAATGGACAAAGATTACCAAAAACTAATAGGATACGAGGCTTAATCTGTATGGCTGGAATTCCTGCGGCAAATCAACAAATTCTAACTCCGGATAAACATTCGGATTTTATTAAAAAAGAAGGAATCAAGAACGGAACCTGGAAGACCAAGACCGAGGCAGTGGTGATCGGTTCTGGAGCTGGGGGAGCTGTGGTTGCAGCGACTCTTGCAAAGGCTGGTTGGAAAGTAATCCTGATAGAAGAAGGATCATATTTTAATCCTGCAAAATTTACAGGGGACGAATTTCTTTCTCAGGCGCGTTTGTACAGGGACGCCGGATTTATTGTTTCGGAAGAGCAGACTATCTCTATCTTACAGGGAAGGACCTTAGGTGGTTCTACGACAGTGAACTGGCAGACTTCACTTTATCCTCCTTCGTATGTAACCAACGAATGGAAATCAAGATTCGGGTTGAGCGGATACGACCTCGAAGAGATGAAATCAACGATCGAAGAAGTGCATACTAGAATCGGAGTGCATGAAGTTCCTCCGAATTTGCGAAATGCAAACAATAGTGTGCTCTTGAACGGGGGAAAAGCAATCGGGCTTCATCCGGAAGTTTTGAAGAACAATAACCAAGGATGCATAGGTTTAGGTCGTTGCGGTTTAGGCTGTCCGATCAATGCAAAGCAATCCATGTTTTTGACTTATATCCCGGATGCGATCGAAGCAGGAGCATTAGTGATTCCGAATATGAGGGCGCAATATATACAAGATGGCGCTGTCAAAAAAGTTGTCGCAGAGTTTACTCCCGATGCTTATGAAAAGGCTCCTTTGGAAGTGATCGAAAAGATTGTGATAGAAGCGCCTGTGGTGATCGTAAGCGCAGGTGCCATTGAAGGTCCAGCCTTGCTACAGAGGTCCGGACTAGGAAACGACTGGGTCGGAAGGAATTTGAAAGTACATCCTACATCTTCTAATTTTGCAATTTTCGATCAAAAGATCAATATGTTCTCAGGTCCTCCACAATCTGCAGTGATCAAGGATGGTCACAATCAAGATGGAACAGGATATGGATTTTGGCTCGAAGTAGCTCCATACAGGCCAACACTTGCGAGTTCTCTTGTGCCTTTTTACGGATCAAAGCAGTTCGAAATCATGAAAAAATATCCTAACATGAATGGAGGAATTGTATTGGTTCGCGATGGAGCGGATGGAGAAGCAAACGCCTCGGTAAAATGGTCTTTGGGCAGAAGGAAGGTTTACTTTGAGCTCACTCCTGGCGATGGAAGGAACATGCTAAAAGGAATCAAGATGCTAGCCGAAGTTCAGGCTGCAGCGGGTGCCAAGGCAATCATCTTTCCTTTTCCGGATATGAGCGAACCTATGCCAGTGGATAAGAATTCCAAGTTTGATTGGGTTCTATCCAAAAGCATCGAATCGGGAAAATTGCTCGTCGGCTCTGCCCATCCTCACGGATCTATTCAAGCGGCGAGCTCTCCTGAGTTAGGCGCAGTAGATCCGAATTTCGAGTTATACGGACACAAGAATATCTACGTAATGGATGCCTCGGTCTATCCGACAGGTTTGTCCGTGAATCCGCAAATTACTACAATGAGCATTTCTCTGAAGGCGGCTAAGTCCTTAGGGGCCAAAAAGGAAAGGATATTAAAAGATCTGAATTCTTAGATTCAAGGGCGAATTCCACTTTATTGCTTTTGGCGTAGTTTCAAACTGGGATTATGCCCTCTAAGATTCGTCTGCCTTCGCGACGATTTTTTTCCGGATTTCTGTCTGGAGTTTTAGCCAAGCTAAGACGATCTTTCGCCTTTCTATATGCTCTTTTACTTTTGGTTGGGATTTCTTTTCCTGCGTTAGCTGATTTAAAGGAAGGAAAGAAGGCTTACGCAAGAAAAGACTACGCGGAAGCCCTTAGGCAATTTCAGAAATTCAACGAATCGAACCCAAGCTCAGGCGAAGCTTGGATGTACATGGGCTACATATACGAGAGTCGGAAAGATTACACGAGATCTATCCAAGCCTTTAAGAGGGCTGTGAATCTACACTTACCCAAAAAAGATATTATCAACTGTTATCAAAAAATTATCTTATTTCACAACTATCACAGAGATTTCGGTGAAGTAATTACTTATGCAAATCGGCTTTTGAGAATTGCGCCGGATCTTACCCATATTCAAAAAATGAAAACTGCTGCCGAGGAAAGATATTCCTCAGTGAGTCATCCGCATAAACAGACTCAGACTGAAGAAAAGGAAGAACATGAGAGCATTGCTTCCTTAGAAAAAAAGTTAAGCCATGATCCTACAAATCATTCTATTAAGTGGCAATTGTCTCTCGCTTATTACCACGAAAAAGAGTTTACCAAGGCAGAAGATCTGCTGATTCAACTGATCAAATCTGAGCCGGACAATATTGAGTATGCGTATAAATACGGTGCACTTTTAGTTCGAGTCGGAAGGCACCAGGAAGCACTGGAAATTTTGAACCGCACCGAACCTAAGATACCTTCGGAGCGAGAAAAACTTTTGTACTTCACTCATTTAACGCAAGCCGCCGCATATCATAAAATGAGAAAGCTAGACGAAGCGGCCAAATATTATCGAAAGGCAATGCATAATCGAAATACGGTTGTACCATTGATCGGGTTGATCAAGATTAAATGGCAGGTCAAAGATTGCGAGAACGCATTGAAGACTGCCGAGAAAGCCTTGGAATTTGGAGAAAAGACAAGAGAGATCCGGATGTACATCGGGCTTTGCAAAATCCAAACCGGCAAATCAGAAGAAGGATATGAAATATTAAGAGAAATAGGTGCAGCTATAGAAAAGGAAAATCCGGAATTGAAGGATCTTTCCGAAGTATATAACGATGGAATCCTTAAGTTGGCTAGATATTATACAAACGCCGGAGACTATCAGAAAGCTTTAAGATACTTTAAATCGGTTCAACCTGACGAGGAGGAACTCCGCGAGTATCGTTTTTATCTAGGAAAAGCTTATTTCTATACCGGTGCCTGGGATAAGTCCATCCCGTTACTCGAAAAGATCGAAAACTCACCAAGCGCGTTTCTATTATTAGCAAAATGTTATGCAGCACAAGGCGACATGCAGAAAACGATGGAGGCGATTAAAAAAGCCACCGAATTAAAACCGTCACTATGGAATGCAATCGAGCAAGCTAAGGACTTTAAGAAATTCGAAGAGAATTCCTTTTTTAAGGCCTTTATCGAAACAAGGGCAGGTACTAAAGATCTTAAGAAACAGGATTCAAACACAAGTTTGAATGATGATCCTTCTGATTCGGAGTAAATCGCCTGCTCCTATAAATCAGAATTTTTACGAAACAGATCTTTGTTTCAGAATCTCGTTCAAGCTCACCTGTCCAGGGGCCTTCGCATTTTGCAAACAAGCATAGGTAAAGTCTGAGCCGATTTTTTCCGGAAAAATTCTGAATTCCTTTCCGAATTCTCCCATAATGATTCCGCAATAACCTAGATTAGAATCGGATTTCCGAACTCTTTTTGCGATTTCCAAACTAATTTGAGAAAAAGATTCTGCATCCGCAGGAGATGCAGGTAAAACCGCGAGCTTTAATACGCAGTCGAACGGTAAAGTTGTCTTGGCGCTTGCAAAGGATTCTTCTAAGACGTTTCGGTAATAAAAAAGACATTCGTCTAAGTTAAGAATTCCTTTAAATGAGTGAACGGATCTGATGATTCCAAATTTAGTTTCGTCTGCACTCTGGAAAATGGAGTTGTCCTTGTCTAGCTCTAGGTCTAGATAATGAATTCCTGAACGAAGTTGATCCAATAAGAAAGTAACATCGTCGCTATTCCAAACGGATCTTGATTCAAGGCTCGAATCTTCGGGTTGTCTGTAAGTAAGAACAATTCTTGCGTTTAGTTTTTCAATCTTCTCTAAAATTCTTTTTTGTGTTTCCCGTCCTTTTAGAAACAGATCTAACCTGATTTCTAAAAACTGAACGGGAGGCATTTCTTCTAAGGAGAAAAATTCCTCCTGGTCCAAAGTAAGAACTACCTGGGTTTCCCTTTCCTTTTTCATAGAGAATACTTTATAAACCTTTTTGCAAGAGATCGTGCACTGTAATGATTCCGATCAGTTTTCTATCGGAGTCTACAATCGGTGCAACAGAAATTGGCCTTTGCCTCTTTTCCATAGACTGCAAAACATCGTAAGCCATGGTTCCGCTCGGGAAACTAGACGGATTCGAATTCATCAAATTTTTGGCGATCGTGTCCTTGGAAAGTTTGCCATTATTAAGAGACTTCCTAATATCAAAATCCGTAATAAAACCGATCAGGAGTCCTTTTTCATCAACGACTGCTGTAGCTCCTACAAATTTCGCCGTGATTTCTGCGAGTATCGTTTCTAAAGTATCCTTCTCCAAAACCTTGGCGATTTGCCCGCCCTTTCTCATTACGTCGTCTATTTTGAGAGAAAGTCTTTTTCCAAGTCTTCCCGCGGGATGAAAGAGAGCAAAATCTTCCTTTTGAAAATTGCGGAGTTCCATCAAGGCCATCGCGATTGCGTCGCCGAGCATAAGTGCGATGGTGGTGCTCGATGTAGGAGCAAGTTCCAGAGGACATGCTTCCTTTAGAACTGGAGTATTGATAACGATATCGCTCTCTTGCGCGAGTCTAGAGGATGGATTTGCGGTAAGAGCTATTAGTTTTGCACCTATGTTCTTTATCGTAGGAATCAAATTTAGAAGTTCTTCGCTTTCTCCGCTTTTTCCGATCGCGATCACTGAATCGTCTTTGCTTATAATACCTGCATCACCGTGTGCAGCATCAGCAGGATGAAGAAAATAGGAAGGAGTTCCAGTGGAAGAAAGAGTAGAAGCGATTTTTTTTCCAATATCTCCAGATTTGCCTACTCCGGTTACTATGACTTTTCCAGGTGAGGAATAAATCATTTGAATCGCTTTTTCTACATTCGAGTCTAGATGGTCTATAAAGTGCTGGATCGATTCAAGTTCTATATCCAAAGCTTTTTTAACTTTATCTAATATATTCCCCAATTTAAGCCTCCTCGCAGTTTTCTAATAATTCTGGATCTAGTTCAATAGAAACTGACCCTTGAATTCCTTCAATGGAAACTACCACTTTTGTCATGTTTCCTTTTCTTAGCACCTTTGCCCTGTGACCAGCAAACGGACCTTTTGCGATCAATACCTTATTTCCCGGAGCGATTAATTCTTCTAACTCGATCTTCACCCTATCCGGATACTCTCGCACAAAAATCTGCACTAAATCGATATCTTCGTCTGGAATCTGCTTAATCTCTCCACCGATTGATAAAAAGTGATGAGCCCCGGAAGTCTGCAAAACTGCGATCTTTTCCTTGTTTAAATCGATTCTTACGAATAGATAAGAAGCGAAGATCGGTTCCTCGATCGTCTTCATTCTATCAGACCACTTCCTTCGAATCGGGATCGTAGGTAAAAATGTGATAATTCCTTTCTTTTCCAACTGTGCAGCCAATTTTTTTTCGGACCTTGGCAAAGTATAAACCGCGTACCATGATTTTTCACTTTCAATCATTTGAATCGATCCGAAACGAAATTGGGATGAGCAAAGTAGTTCCTGATTCCAAATGGAATTGCCACTGGCTCAAGGCCTTCCGGAAGTGCTTTTCGAAAATTGGATAACGACATGGTTCTACAGTTTTCACTTGGGCTGCTTTTCCTTCCGGACCTATCGTCACCTCCCATTTACACTGAGATTCCAATCTTTGTTCTAATGCTTCCGCAGGATAATGGATTTCATTTTTAAAGCGCTCAACTTCTTCCAACGGATTTCCTGCGTTTGAGGAAGAGCTCAAGGATTTTGACTCCCCTTTCCCTGTCTGTGAACTAAAAGACAAGCGAGTTTGAGGAACTCCTCCATATTGAAAAGAAAGATGAACTGAATCGTCGACCTGGCGCCCACTGCAATATTTATAAAAAGATAAATACGAAATCACCATAAGTATATGAAGTAAAAATGAGACTGCAACTCCCTGTCCCTGGTTCATATCTTAATCCATGCAATCTTAAGTAACAAAGAAATCAAGTGAATGACGCACCGAATTTCGTGATTCTTTTTTGACTTTAGAATTGGATTTCACTTTTCCCGAAGTATTTGGGAAAAATTCGTTCACTTTTATCGCGCTCAGTAAATCTTTGAAACCGGAAACTTGCCGATAAATAATGTAAGATGGAGAACCGCTTTCTTCGCTTTGCACTTATCCTTTCTATCGTCGCAACTTTAATGTCCTATTGGAACCACGGCTGGGTTTCTTACTTAAAAGATTTGGTCGTATTGATTCACGAAGCAGGTCATGCAATCGCGACTCTTCTTACGGGCGGTTCTGTGCAAACAATTGAACTGCAAAATGACGAATCAGGACAGACTACCGCTTCACTGTTAGACGGAAAAGGTCCTTTCGTATTCGTTGTGTCTGCAGGTTATCTGGGCTGCTGCTTGGTAGGGGGCCTACTTCTAAATCGCGGATTCAAGGGGAGGCTTGTAAAAACATCTCTACTCATCTTAGGGTCAGCGATTTTGCTCCTAACTTTAAAATATACTACAAGCGGCGGACTCGCGCACAGAACAGGGCTTGGCTGGGGCTTGTTTATTTTTGTCTCATCCTTTTTGCCTTTCGGTTGGAATCGCATCGTAACTGTATTTCTTGGAACTAGCATCACACTTTATAGTTTGTATGATCTCCTAGATTTTACCGAGAATGTTCATCACACAGATGCAGGCATCCTGGCATACTGGGCGACTGGAGCGGATCCAAAATTGAGCCCACCGAAATCAGTACTATTTCTGGGATATTTGATTGCCCTTCTCTGGTCATTTTTTAGCGTATCCATCGTATTCTTATCTCTGAAACGAGCAGTCTTGCCCAGTGAAAGAGATCCTAGCCCTGAGCCACTTTTGGAAGAACCAATCTTGGGAATGGGCTCTGTAGACTCTCCTTTCCCGGGAGAAGTTACGCCAGAAGTAATGGATTGGTTTCTCAGCAGAGGACTCGACTTAAACGGAAATCCATTGCAAGACCAATTTAGGGATTTTGAGAAACTTGATGGGTAAAAGAATTTTAGTTACTGGAGGAGCGGGATTTATCGGCTCTCACCTTTGCGCGAGGCTGATCGATGCGGGAAATGAAGTTGTTTGCGTAGACAACCTTCACACTGGAAGAAAACGGAATATTCAAGATTTATTGAGCAATCCCAAATTCGAATTCATCAGGCACGATATCACAGATCCTATCAAAGTAGAAGTAGATCAAATTTACAACTTTGCCTGTCCTGCGAGCCCGATCCATTATCAATCAAACGCAATCAAAACGATTAAGACAAACGTGCTCGGCACGATGAACATGCTTGGTCTAGCAAAGAGACTTAAGTCTAGAATCCTTCAAGCTTCCACAAGTGAGGTCTATGGAAATCCTTTGGAGCATCCTCAAACCGAAGAGTATTGGGGGAACGTAAATCCAATCGGGATACGCAGTTGTTATGATGAAGGAAAGAGGGTGGCAGAAACACTCTGTTTTGATTATCACCGGAGCAACCAAGTAGACATTCGCGTGATTCGGATTTTTAATACGTACGGTCCGAGAATGTTACCGGATGACGGCCGCGTAGTGAGTAATTTTGTGGTGCAGGCGATCAAAGGCGAAGACATCACAATTTACGGGGATGGGTCGCAAACTCGTTCCTTTTGCTATGTAGATGATCTGGTGGAAGGAATCATTCGGATGATGAATGTGGATGGCTTTTTAGGACCGGTAAATTTGGGGAATGATGGAGAGTTTACCGTGAAGGAATTAGCAGAACTAGTTCTTAAGGAAACTCACTCCAAATCCAAGATTGTCTATAAGGATCTCCCTAAAGACGATCCGGTTCGAAGAAAGCCAGATCTCAAACTTGCGAGACAAAAGCTAGCTTATGAGCCTAAAGTCGCTCTCCTGGATGGAATCAGGAAAACCATAGACTACTTTAAAAATCACTTGGATTAATGGTTCGCCAAGAAATCTTGGATCTACTTTTCTCACCCTAAGGGAAAAGAACCGAAAATTGTTTTTCGAGCAGGCAGTATGAATATCGGTGTACTCAAAGAAGCTAAAGAAGAAACCAGGGTATCGATTACCCCTGATGTCGTGGACGCCCTAAAGAAGTTGGGAGCAACCGTCGTCGTCGAAAAAGGAGCAGGAGAAAACTCTTATTTTTCGGATGAACAATACAAGAAAGCCGGGGCAACGATTTCAAGCCGCCCGGATGTGCTTAAGAAAGCGGACATCTTAGTAAGCATCCATTTGGCGGATGCAGGAACTCTTTCCAAGATTAAAAAAGGCGGAATTTACTTAGGGATGTTCCAGCCAGCAATGAACGCTCAAACGATTAAAAAACTGGCTTCGCAGCAAGTTACAGTGCAAAGTTTGGACGCAATCGCGAGGATTACAAGAGCTCAATCCATGGACGTTCTTTCCTCACAAGCAACAGTCGCTGGATATAAGGCTGTGCTGCTTGCCGCAACTCATTTAACCAGATTTTTCCCTATGTTAACTACTGCAGCTGGAACGATCACACCTGCTTCCATGCTAGTAATCGGAGCTGGTGTTGCAGGATTGCAAGCGATTGCTACAGCTCGCAGGCTCGGTGCAGTCGTAGATGTTTTTGACACTCGTCCAGAAGTAAAAGAGCAAGTTCAATCTCTTGGCGCAAAGTTTGTGGAAGTAGAAGGTGCAAAACATTCTGCTGCTGCAGGCGGTTATGCAATAGAGCAAACTGAAGAATATAAAAAACGCCAGCAAGAAGCCATCGATAAGTTCGCAGGTAAAGCAGATGTGATTATTACTACTGCGTTAATCCCGGGTAGAAAAGCTCCTCTTATCATTAACAAGAAGATCGTTGATGGAATGAAACCTGGTTCAGTGGTTGTAGACCTTGCTTCTAGCATGGGCGGAAATTGCGAATATACCCAACATGGAAAGACCATCATCACTAAGAATGGGGTTTCTGTGATCGGACATACAAATCTTGCAGGCTCCTTACCGGGCGATGCTTCGAGAATGTTCGCAAAGAATGTTTTGAATTTCTTAAAGCAACTAGTGAAAGAGAAAAAGGTCAATATGGACTTTAATGACGAAGTGATTGCTTCTACGACCATTACTCATGAAGGTCAAATTCGTCATAAGCTCACTTTGGATGCTTTAAATGTTAAAGTAGGCAAAAAGCCAGCTGCCAAAAAAGAGGCCTAATCCTCCGCTAAGGCATCCGATCAACCACCCACCCGCTACATCACTCGGAAAGTGATGTAGCGACAATAACCTTCCTAATCCTGCGAGAAAAGTAAATACCAAGAACCAGGGTGGAAACCCAAACAAGAACACGAGCAAAATCACTGCTGTCATGGAGTTTGCTGCATGAGCGGACGGAAACGAATGTTTCATATCCGGGTTCTCGTCTATCTTGCCTGCTACAGTTAACAAAGGTCTTTTTCGTGAGATCGCTTTCTTGAGGACTAATACAAACCGATCGTTAGCGTAAGACACTAACGCGGTGTAAAAAAAGGTGATCCACCAAGAATGAGGCAGAGTTTTGTAAATTGTTCCATAAATCAGAAAGGGAACAATGATCAAAAGCAAAGCCTCCCCGCGGTTGATTCTGGACAAAACTCTATTTAATCCGGGAGTATTGATATGCTTTCGAATAAAAAATGCGATAGAATAATCTAACTCTTTTAAAAATTCCATATTTTCGTAAAAGGTCAGACTTTCAGAGATTCTTTCAACTTGGATGAAAGATCCAATCTGGAAACCGAGACTTGTTCTCCTGTATTCAAGTCCTTTAATTGGACTGTTCGATTTGCAAGTTCGTCTGAACCAAGGAACACAACAAATCTGCATCCTTTTTTCTCAGCAGTCTGTATCTGCTTTGCGATCTTTGAGGGTTCCAACATGGTTTCCGTTTTAATCCCGGAAATTCTCAGCTCGTCCGCAAGTTTAATCACTTCCTGAAATAATCCTTCTTCCAGGATCGGAATAAAGACGGTATCATTTCTATTTAAATCGGGAATAAGTCCATGTCCTTCTAAGAAATTTTTAAAAGTAACATCACCTAATCCGAATCCGATTCCGGAAAGTTGTTCATTGGAGAAAAGTCCGATAAGATTGTCATACCTTCCTCCGCCGTAAAGAGATCTTCTGTTCTCAGGATTCGTATCAAAAACTTCGAATATACAGCCGGTATAATAATCGAAACCACGAACAATGGATGGATCAAAAACTAGTTGCTCTTTGATTCCCAGGCCATTCAGATCCGAAAACAATTTAGAAATAAATTCGATCGCATTAGGATCGATCCCTGGCATTTTAGAAATCGATTTCAGATCGCTATCTAAGTAGGAATAGATTAAAGGAAGCTGTTTTGCGGGATCAGAAAGCAAAGGGCTCATTTCTCCTTCGAATTCCTTTTGAGAGACCTTCGATTTTTTGTCCAAAACTTTGGATACAGCCTGCGCCTTCTCGGATTTTAGTTCGAGAGTATTCGAAAGAAACGAATCTAGCAGTTTTCGATGAGAAACTTTGATTTGGTAGCTGCCTTTTGGAGCGCGAAATTTCTGTAAAATTGCATCTGCGATCAGAATGATCTCAACTTCTGCAGTGTAGGATTTGACTCCGAATAGATCAACGTTCAGCTGCCAGTGTTCCCTCAGCCTTCCTTTTCCAGGTTGCTCGTATCTCCATAGATTCGGAACGGAAAACCAGCGAATCGGCTTCGCAAGATTTCTTACATTTCCCGCAACCATTCTTGCGAGAGTGGGAGTCATCTCAGGTCGGATTGCAACGCGTCTTTCTCCTTTATCAATAAAATCGTATAGTTGTCTCTGTACGATTTCTTCTCCACTCTTTGCTTTATAAAGTTCGAATGATTCTAATATTGGACCGTCGTATTCCTGGTATCCGAAAGATTGTACAGTTTCCCGCATTACGGAAAACATCCAATTTCGAAATCGCATTTCGTCCGGATAAAAGTCTCTTGTCCCCTTGTATGGGGCTGTAGGTAAAAAGGATTTTTGTTTTTCCAAAGCTCTTAAAGACTCTTGATGAAGCTGAGATTCTTCTTTAATAGAGTCATGTTAGCCTTGGCGTCGTTGGAGCCAACTATTTCTGCACCAACTAGATAAATTTCACCCACTTTTGAAATATGTCGGATTTTGAATGCGAACCTGAGGGGAGCCTGCATCTTGAAAGTCAAGTCAGCCGTAAAAAAGGGCTTATGCAGGAAGGACTCAATTAACTGAGGTTCGGTGACTTCGAGTAAGATCCCGCCTTCTGACGCATTCAAAATATTTTGGCGAATATCGATATCCAAAGTATTAGAATCATCAATTCGCTTATTAAAGGTTTCTTCCAGTTCTTTGTATCTGATAAGAACCCGAGGATCTATGCTCTCTTCTTTAGATTCTGTGTAACCAATTGCGACTAGATTTTTTCCAGAAGGGTCAGTGTAATAAATTGGGAAGACCGCGAATGATTTGATTTTTCCCAGGCGATAGGCGTTCAGTCTATCTTCCAAAATCATTTCTTCTTCCCACTCGCTTTTTAGATTCAAGAGCTCGAAACCATCTAAGGATGCTGGCTGAGAAAGGCTAACCGCATCCGTAATTAGGATTGGCTTTCCAGTTCTTTTAGCGATTTCTTGTTCTGGACTTAATTCTTTTTGAGAGGGAAAGAGCAATTTCGACGAAGGGAATTCTGCCAAAAGATTTTTGTGAAGATCCGTTAACAGGATTTGTCCGGAAGTTCCGAATACTTTGGTCGCATCTTGGTCTTTCTTTACCATATGAAAGCGATGCGCGACCACCTTGCCTGCGAGCCCATCGATTCTTGAAGTAACTCTTCCGTCTTTAGCAATTCGGATGAACTCAGGTTTGCAAACTGCAACTCCATCATTATTTACGGATTCTATTTGGAACCCGATTTCCATGTGTTTACTGAGAGTTTTGTATACGGTAATTTCGGAATTTGTGTGGGCAAAGTCCGGGTCGATTCTGAGTAGCAGCTTACCTTCGGGAGATACTTGAAGAATTTGTAATTCTTGTTTTAGCGGATTTTCCTTTAAAAACAATCCGTTGTTATGGACGTACTCTTTAAGAATATATCCAACTTTTTCTGGGTCTCGAATCGTGTCCCAGACTCTCGGAGATTGTAGAAAATTTGTGTACTCGATTTCCATCGAAACTCCTTTATAGCTTCCGGAAATCCACCCTCCGATTCTTTGCTCTACCCTCATCCGTAGAGTTATCTGCTTCCGGCCTCGAATACCAATAAGCTCTAGTTTTTAGACGCTTTGCTTGGATTCCTTTGGTTCGGAAATAATCGTAGACGTTCCGTGCTCGCTTCCCACTTAATCGTGTGTTGTATTCCTTGGAGGCAACATTATCGGTATGGCCCCCAACTTCAATTTTATCCGACGGATTCTTTTTTAGGTAGTCTACAATCGCATCAAGTTGTTTGCGGTGATCAACAGTAAGTTCTGTCTTATCGAATTCAAAAAAAAGTTTTGTACTTAGAACTACCGGAACGTCAGCTTCCTTTCGTAAAGCGATCGTTACCGTTAGACCATCTTTCGCTTCTTTCCGAATCACGTTCACGCTTTCTGAGACATACTTCGGCGCTTTTGCAAAAAGTTCAAAGTCCGTGTCGGGTATGACCATTATGTGGAAATTTCTTTCCTTGTCGTCGAATTTTAAAGATTCACCTTGGCGATTCTTAGGAGTGAATAATGTAACGGACGCTCCAGGAATTCTTTCCTTTGTTACTGCATCTATTACGATCACGTTAATTCCTTTGGCAGGACCTTCTTGTTTAAGTGAGCTAATCTTCGCTTTTTCATCTTCTCGGATCGGTAAGAGAACGTAGGTTTTGTAAATAGTCTTTTTACGTTCGATGTTTCCACGTAAGTCTAGCTTATCCTCGGTAGGATAAAACCCAGGAGAAGAAATTTCTACTTTGTAGACTCTGCCTGTTTTTAGAACTGTATTGAAGTTTGTTTGTTTGCCTTTGGACAAGTCTCCACCGATTCTTCGCGAAGTGATGACTCTAGGTGGCCCAATGCCATCGTAGATCTTAATCGTAGAATCGAGACCGATCATTGTAGGTTCGGAGCCGTCTAACACCAATCCTTCGAATCCAAGATCGTAGGAATTCCTCAAAGATTCAGGTACTTGAAAGCGATAAATATCGTACTGGCCCTGTCCACCATCTCGATTTGAGGAGATATAGGCCCAGATTCCTTCATGATCAAAAGAAATCCCTTCCGAATCGAAGTTTTCTCTCGATTCGGTATTAAAAGGAAAAGGAAGTCTTTCCAAGGAACCGGTTTCAGCTATAGGAAATGGTAACTTAGTTTTTCCGTGCGCGATTTTATCTTCTTCGTCTTCTCGATCCGGGCGGCTAGGTAAATCTAAGAAGACACGAAAGAGAGAGAATTTCTTTCTGTCGTTTTCACGATTGGTGGAGAAGTACAATTGCTCTCCATCCGGATGTATGTAAGGGAGAATTTCACTGGATTTGGAATTGATTTCAGTTCCAAGATTCAATGGGCTGGACCAGGAGCCGTTCTCCATATTCCGATAAGAAACCCACAAATCGTGCTCACCGTATCCTCCGGGTCGATCGGAAGAGAACACAAGATACCTTCCATCCGGAGAAATCGCAGGCATCTTATCATTAAAATTTGAATTTACTTCGGCAACCGATTGAGGATCTGTCCAAAGCTTTGTTTTTTCGTCCTTTTTTGTATAATAAATATCTAATCCATCAAACCCATTTCTTTCAGCGGTCGCATTTCGAATCGAAGTGAAGAAAATCTCCATTGGATTTCCCACCTCGTCGAATCGAATAGAAAGCCCGCCCTCAAAGTGATCCGTATTGAGGAGCATGGATTTTTTCTCACCCGCCGGTAGTTGCTTTCGATTTCTCTCCCATATATCTTGGTTTAGGTTGATCGGCTTCTTCCAATCAGTTTCGCCATCTCGATTTTTAAAGTTTGCGTTTTCGGAAAGCCAGAGATCCATCTCCCCTTCTCCCCCGGGGCGATTGGACTGGAATACCAGGTATCTTCCGTCCGGACTAATGATAGGGTTGTATTCGTCGTTCTGAGTGTTGAGTGGTTGTCCGAATGTGCGCTCGATCAGAGAGGGGATTGGCTGAGACAACAAGCCGGTCCCTAATAGAAATGCGACAATGAAAGCAGTTGCTTTTCGATTCTGTGTTTTTACCAAAAGGAAAATTTGGGATTTGATCGTTTGTTTTGAAAGCCGCATCTTTATATGGTTTTGGGAAATTACCTGGATTTTCCTGCCCGTGAATCTAGTATCGGAAGGAAAGCCCTCCGGATCAATATGGAAACTTCTGAGAGTAACAAAGTTGGAAAAGAATCGATGACAATGAATTTGCCTCCGAAACCCCTGATTTTCGGTATTTTGAATATTACGAGCGATTCCTTTTTCGATGGAGGGAAGTATTTACAAGAAGAGGAAGCAATTCGCAAAGCAATCGAGCTAAAAGAAGAAGGGGCTGACGTAATCGATATTGGAGCTCAGTCCTCGAATATAAAGGCGGAATGGGTTGATCCCTCAGAAGAATGGAAACGAATAGAAACCGTGATTTCGGAGCTTAAGCGAAATGGCATTTCGATTTCTGTGGACACCTACAAGCCGCTTGTGATGCGAAAGGCTCTAGAGTCGGGCGTAGATTTCATAAACAATATTCGAGGATATGTAGACTCGGAAAGCTTATCAGTTCTGAGAGAATTTTGCAATCTTCCGACTAAACATATTATCATGTACTCTCACAATCATGGAAACAGAGCCGAAGAAGAATCACATTTAACTCCGGAGAATGTAATGCCGGAAATTTTGGAATTCTTTGAAGAGAGGGTTCGAACAATGAAAGGCGTGGGAGTTCCGGAAGAGAATTTGATCTTTGATCCAGGGATGGGCTTCTTTCTAAGTAGCGATTTTCGTGTAAGCTTTTCTGTGATACGACAGATCTCGGAGCTAAGAAAGAGATTTCCAAAGCTGATGGTATCGGTGACTCGAAAATCCTTTTTAGGTAATGCGCTAGGCGGCTTGGCGGTAGAAGAAAGGGGAGTTCCAACCGCGGTATCTGAACTCTACTTATGGTCAAAAGGAGTTCCGATGATTCGAACACATTCCCCTTCCGATTTGATTAGGGCAATTGACACCTGGCGATTTTGTTCTGAAAATTCATAAGATGCAAAAACTTACTTTGAAGAGAAGTCGGAGGAAAATTTTACTAAGTTATCTTCCGATTAGTAAACGTTCTAAAGCTTCTTTGCCTTCGGGGGTTAAGGTCGGAAAAAAATCTTCTTCGGAAATTTGAAGTCCCTTGACTCTTAATTTTCTGAAATAAGACAAAAGAGGCCTGAGATCGGATTTTGGATTTTTAGACAAAAGACAGGATTTCCAAAGATGGAGTGCTGCTAGAGATTCCTTTTCCTGCTCCGGGATTTTGCCGATCCATTGTATGCATTCTGTGTATCTCTGCTTTTCATAATATGCTTGTGCCAGATAGAACTCAAGGTCTGCAATTCTTTCTTTTGTCCCAACCAAGCTTGATCCGAATACCAGAACTTCGTCCCACTTTTCCAAATGGTAGGCCATTCTCACCATCATCCCGCGAGCGTTTTTGTTATAAGGGCTAAACTGCAGAATTTTTTCCAGATAGTAGTAACTTTTGGACCAATCCTGCTTTGCAAAAAAATACTCAGCAAGCTTTTCCCAAGCATTCAGTTCCTGTCCCGGAATTTTAGAAAGGGAGTCCCAAAAGAGTACCAATTCCTCTTCTCTGTTAGAACTTTCTAATGTTTTTTCTATCTTTTCCCTTTGCAAAGTTCCCATTTTTTGCAAGTGCTTGGTAAAAGCAGCCTTTGCATCTTCGTATTCCTCGGTTAAGAAATAAAGACGGACAAGATTTAACAAGGGCTCCGGCTGATTTGGAGCGAGTTCTAGTGATTTTTCAAATTCGATTTCGGAATCATCTAACAAAGAATTTCGCGCAAAAAGAACGCCCAAATTGTTGTGCTCTTCCCAGGAAGTTGCGGTATTCCGAAGCAGTTTTGCTTTCCAAGGATTGTCGTTCGAGTTCACGAATTCTTTTGGATAACGATCGGAAACTGCGTACAGAAAAAAGGGATCCTTTTCCAGCAATTCTCCATGCTTGATCGGATAAACACAGGATTGTACGAGGAGAAAAGTAGTTCCGGTAAAAATGGATATTAAGAGAAAGTTAGGATGCTTCTTGGTTTGGATTTTCTTCCAGGTTCTTTTGAGCATACAAGAGGTACTTGAGCGCGCGCTCCGTATCTCCATGAAACAGATACATGAGCGAAAGATCAAGCGCGTCCTGAGGAGCTGGAGCTTCGAAATCTTGAGGATTTTCTTTAGAAAGCACTAGTTTATCTTTAAACTGATCCAACCGCTTACGAGTGAGTAATTCTAGATTTTCAAAAAAGATCTTCTGACCAGGATCCGGGTTTTCCTTAGCAGCTTTTACCGTATCGGAAAAATGGACGAAACCTTCGGCGGTGCTTGTTACCTGCTTTAGAACCTCGAAGGATTGCTTGTAATTACCCATCTTGGTATGGATTTCTGTTAGAAGAATCTGCATCCTGGGATCGTCAGGAGTGAGTTTGAGTGCGGCTTGAGTGGCCGTCAGCGCTTCTTCCCATCTTTCAGAATCAAAATAGATGGTTGCCATTGCAGATAGTGCAGTTCGATTCTTGGAATCTATCTTCAGCGCATTTTTGAGATAGAGTTCCGATTTGTCGGGTTTATCCAGCTGTTTGTAGCAATACGCAAGAAGCAGATGCGAGTTTACATATCGCTTATTAATTTCCAAAGAATGCTTTAGCGACTTTACCGCCGCGTCCAATGCATTCAGACGATAGAATTCTACTCCCAAATTGTAGTAGAGTTCCGGACTTTTTCCTAATTCGAGAGCTCGCTGATAAGTTTGAATTGCGGTCTGTGAATCTCCCATTCTGGAATAGAGTGCGCCCAGATTCAAATAGGCTTTTTGAAATCCGGGCTCTATTTGAATCGCTGCAGAGTAAAGCTTTGCCGCCTGAGATATTTTTCCCGCCTTTTCTAGTTTTAAAGCTTCGTTAAACTTCTTTCGTGACTCTGTCTCCGCCATAAATGAAATATCGACCGATTTATAGAGATGGCAATCGGAAAAAGTCGTTATTCGGTTCCATAAATTTGCCGAAATTATAAGTGAATCAGTCTCGATTTAGGGAGTCAGCATGAATCGATTTTCGGCAATCATAGCGCTAACCGCAATCACTGCCTGTGCGTCAGCAGAACCGCGACAAACAGTAAGTGCTTCTGGAGATCCTTCGGAGATTTTTTTTGAAAAAGAAATCGAATCCATGGATCAGGAATCTAAGCAAGATTTGAGACTTGCAAAGAGCGGAAATTCTAAAAACAGGAGCTTGGAGGAAGATCTAAGCCCGAATAAGATGGTCAAAGCCACGACACCGGCTCAAAGAGGTGGATCTGGAGATTTTGACGAAGTTGGTTATTCTTCTTGGTACGGCGCAAAGTTTCACGGAAAGCCTACTGCAAGCGGGGAGATCTTTGACAAAAATAAACTCACTGCAGCTCATCCGAGTTTGCCACTTGGCTCCGTAATTAAAGTTAAGAACTTAGAGAACGATAAAGAGATACTCGTGAAAGTGAATGACAGAGGTCCTTTTGCGAAGGATCGCATTCTAGATCTTTCCGAAAAGGCTGCAGAGTCTCTGGAATTCAAGGATGTCGGAATCGCCAGAGTCGGCCTAAAAGTAATGCGCAAAGGTGGAGGCGGCGATGAATCCGAAGATTTAGAGGGCCTCGAAGACGAAGAATCTTTATTAGAAGATTCTAAACCTGAAAAGTTGGTTCCAAAGAGACCGATTGTTCCTGCTCCGCTCGTGAAAGGTGCACCAAAAGGATATTCTGTGCAAGTAGGTGTGTTTCGTAATAACCAATTAGCTGAGAATTACAGAAAGAATCTTTCCGCAGAATATGGAGAGAAGGTGTACCTGTTTGAAAGAGAAGGAATGTTCGTGCTTCAGATGGGAGATTTTTCTGACAGGCCCAAAGCGGAAATTTTGAAAGGAAAATTGAAAGAAGAAGGAGTGGACTGTTTCATTCCACGCAAATAGGAATTAATTTAGCGTTCTGCTGATTTCTTAGGGTACTTTGAGTTTGGCCCCACCCTTTTTTGGGTGGGGGGCTGGTGGTGGGTACCCAACCTTGCCTCGTATGCCCTCATACAATAAGAATCCTATTTTTTCAAGTAGCTTTTGATCTTACTTAAATGTAGGAGCTCCTACATTTTATCGTAAAATAATCCTTGCAGATCGGGCCTAATCTCGGTATGCTCGGCAACTTTTGAATTTTATCCGGCTGTGGCAAATTTCCTTCGCGGTTTGAACAGCAGATGGGCCACAGGTATTCGGAGCTGCTACAGGAACTGACACACAATCTGGATTTGTAATTAATAATATTGTAAAGCACTCATCGTAATTTTTGAGGTCTGCCTGGCAGAGCGCCTCATTCGGAGTAATTAAATTGCAAGAAGATAGTAAGCCCGCTCCAAATAAGAAAGCGCACAAAAAAATAATTCGAATACTATGTTTCATAAGTTTTTTACCCGGTGAATCCCCGTTTAGAACTCGAAATCAATCTACCAATTATAGCCCGGAAAAGAATCTAATAGTCAAAAATTTTATATAATCTCGGTTCTTTCTCTGATTAAATTCCGCCGCCGTGGATAAACTCGTTTAGCTCATCATCATCTTTTTTGTGAGGAACGCCGTGAACTGTAAGATTTTGACGGGCACAGATTTCGTTTACTTCTTGTTGAAGTGTGTCTATCTTTTCTACGAGAATGGAGAAAACTCTCGCCACTGGATCCGGAAGTTCATTATGGTCTAACATATGCTCTCCCTGGTCGCCAAATCCTATTTTAGTTCGAACTACTTTTCCTGGAATACCGACGACAGTACAATCTGGCGGGACATTTCTCATCACAACAGATCCCGCTCCGACTCGAACATTGTGCTCGATTACTATATTTCCCAGAATTTTGGCTCCGGCACCCACAACTACATTTTCCTTTAATGTAGGATGTCTTTTGCCAGACTCTTTGCCGGTTCCCCCCAAAGTTACGCCTTGGTAAATCAGACATCCCTTTGCAATTTCTGCAGTTTCTCCGATGACAACTCCATGGCCGTGATCGATGAAAATTCCTGGTGCGATTTTAGCACCCGGATGAATGTCTACTCCGGTAATAAATCTGGCAAAAGTATTGATTAATCTAGGTAAGAGAGGGATCTTAATTTGATAGAGAAAATGAGCTATCAAATGAAACCAAAGCGCGTGGAGTCCAGGGTAGCAAAGGATAATTTCGATATAAGACTTTGCTGCCGGATCATTTCTTCGGATCATTCGTATGTTTTCAAACAACTGCTTTTCCTCTCCATTTTTAAGAGCTTGCAACGAGGGCTATATAGGAAACCTTTCGAGCAAGTACTCGGTCTGTAAAGAAGGAATCCTAAATTAGCATTTGACCTAGTAAATACTAGAGTATAACTAATTAGTAAAAATCAGTATGCAAAAATCAAAAATAGGCCTTCACGTTGCTCTTTTCCTTTTGACTTTCCTAACTCTGACTTTTCAGGACAGCACATTGGTCTTACCTTTTTTGAAATGGACCGATATTGTGCAGATTCTCTCCGTGCAGTGGATGTACTCGGTTCCACTTTTGATCATCCTGTTTTGCCATGAAATGGGCCATTACATCGCTGCGAAATATTACGGGATAAAAGCCACTCTTCCCTATTTCATACCTCTTCCTTTTTCGCCTGTTGGAACAATGGGGGCTGTGATTCGAATCCAAGAGCCGATCCGGGATAAAAAACAACTATTTGATATCGGAATCTGGGGCCCTTTGATGAGTTTATTTCTATCTGTCCCATGTTATTTGGTCGGGTTGAAGTACTCTCATCTTGTGCCTGTTTCAGAAATCGCAGAGCATCTTGCAAATAACCCACCCGGCGCCGCATCAGTAAGATTTGGAGAAAGTCTTTTCACTTTGGCTTCTGCTCAACTTGTTTTAGGACCGTTCGATGCTTCAGCGTACGAAGTGATGATTCACCCTTTGGCATTTGCTGGTTGGGTCGGTCTACTAGTGACTGCTATCAATTTACTCCCCTTTGGACAATTGGATGGCGGGCACGTTCTATACGCAGTATTTGGTGAGAAATATAGAAACTGGATCTATTTCTTATTTAGCGCCTTTTTATTTTTAGCCCTGTGGAATTACGCGTGGATTCTTTGGGGAGTTCTCATCTATTATCTTATCCGAGTGGAGCATCCCTATGTTCCTGATCCAGTTTTTCCCTTAGATAAAATTCGTAGAGTTTCGGGGATTGCTATCCTGGTAACCCTAATTTTAATCTTCGTGCCTTCCCCGATCGAACTGGTGACTGTCGCAGGAACTCAGCCTAGCCTAGGAGAAGATTTATGGAACGGAATCACATCCATTTTAAAACATTAGATTTTTATAATGTAAAAATTCTGTTTGGGCTATTGATTTTTTGTCTGCTAATCTCCAACGGTTGGGCTCAGGAAGAAAAGGATATCGATATCCAATTAACGGAAAATCCGTATGGGCTTTCCTATGACGGTACTAACTTTTGGTTTGCAGATAGTAAGCGAAGAGCTTTGATTCGAGTTGATCCTCTTGGTCGGCAAGAGGCATTTAACCTCGGAATCCCATTTATCTCGGGAGTAACGTTCGATTCTAGGGAAGGTCGGGTCTTCGTAGCGGCCAAGCGTGTGATTTTAAAGGTGGAGCCGAATACTGGAGGAGTGACTGATCGGATCCAAGTGCCGATCGATAAGATCGGAGGAGTCGCGAGCTACCAAAATTACCTTTATATTCTAGATTCAGAAACCGGAAAGATCTCCATTTACGACAAAGGCACCCAAACTATCTTGGGGGGCTTTTTGACGGACCGAGCTGAACCCAGGGACTTGTGCTTTGCGCGCGATAGTCTATGGGTTACAGATTCTTCCGACGGAAATATTTACAGATACGATCCTGCAAACGGAAGAATTACAGGATCGGTAAGAACTCCTTCAAAGGATATTCGAGGCCTTGCAATTATCGGAAGTAAAATGTATGTCATCGATCGAACTTCTAGAGAGGTCAAAAGGGTGTCTTTCGTCGAAACCGATCGCTTCTTGGCCTCTGGTGAGTCTACGTATGTAGTTCAAGTAAAGATTACATTTAGCTTAAATGAACCGAGTATTGTAGGTTCTTCTCTCGGATTATTACCTCCTCCTACCACAGAGCACCAACGAATCCGGAACTGGAAAACCAAAGATCCGAAGTTTAAGAATGACTTTGTACTCGGAGTTCGTGCGCTTTCCAAAAAACTTTCGATAGATGATCCGAGAGGAAGTCAAACGATCGATTATCACTTTGAAGCTCGGACTACAAATGTCCGTTATTATATCGGAGACGACTTTCTAAAGAAGAAAGAAGAGATTCCTGAAGATCTCGCGCCCTTCACAAAACAAAAAATTCCTGTGAAGGAAAAATCCGGAAACTACTTCATCGACAAGATATATGATGCTAGATTATTTCGAGCAGATTGGGAAGGACTGAGAAAGGCACTGCTTGATAACGGAATTCCGGTCCGACCGACAAAGACAATCTTGCTTACAAAGCCGGAGATTCCTGCATTAAAGGATACAACTGACGCCTACGTTCCGAGCTACGGCTGGGTCCCTCTTTCTACAATCAAACCGGAAACTTTCGAGTCTTCTCGCGCGTACCAAAAAGCAGAAAACTTAGTAGATTTGTACAGAAGCGAAGGCTGGGGAGAGATTCCTTCTCCTGTACTTTTTAAGGCGAAGGATTCTGATTATTGGAAACCGCTTCCGGGCCAGATAGAAATTAAGATTCTTCCAAAAGGAACCGAGCTATCTTTGCAATAAAGGAATAGAGTCTCTTATCTTTCTTGCAGCTGCGACGCCAAGAGTGAGAGCTCTTCCGAACATAAAAGAACTTAGAGAAAGCCACAGAATGTGATTGCTGCTAGCCTCTTTTCCCCAAAGAGCGAACGGCAAAAAGAAAACTAAAGTGCTAATGATCATGGCATTTCGCAATGTTTTCCCATCGGAGATTCCTAAAAAGAATCCATCGAAAATAAAAGCAATTGAACCAAAGATTAGGACCGGCCAGAGCCAGAGTCGGTAAGAAATTGCCAATTCCAAGACTGGCACGTTTCGGGTGATCATCGAAAATAGCTGAGTAGGAAAGAGCGTAAGAGCTACGCAAAAAAGAAATGCGATAATCCCTGCTGATAGAAGCGCAAGTTTCAGGAGTGACGAAAGACCTTGAAAATCGCCTTTCCCTTTTGTATCACCGGCGATTGTTTCTGTTGCAATGGCGGCACCGTCCATCCAGTAAGCGGCGACTAGGACTAACTGGTGTAAAATCGCATTTGCAGCTAAATAAGTAGATCCGAATTCAGAGCTAAAATTTCGAAACAAGCTAAACGTAGTAATCAACATTACAGTCCTAAAAAGGATGTCTCGATTGAGAGAAAGCAAATCACCGAATCCAGAAAGCGAAAAGATACTTTCGCTTAAAGAAGACCGCTTCAATCCGATTCTTCGCTTCTCTAAAAATAAAAAACAAAGGAAGAAGCCGGTCATTAAGTACTGACTAATGCTCGTGGCAAATCCTGCTCCCCAAGCCCGCCAATCCAGATACAATACAAACCAAAAATTCAATCCGATATTCACAAGGTTGGCAAGAATGGTCGCTACTAAAACTGTTCTACTTTTCGATCTTCCTAAAAACCAACCTGTTAGCACAAAATTGATAAGAGTTGCTGGAGCACTTAGTATTCTAGCTTCGTAATAATCCATCCCGGCGATCAAAACCGAAATTTCTCCGTGCAGAATTTTTAATGAAATTTGTTGAATCGGTTTTTGCAATAGCAAGATTCCAATCCCAATTCCGCAGCCTAAAATCAATGATCTATAGAATATTAGAAATGATTTATGTTCATCTTTTGCCCCGAAAGCCTGCGCGGTTAGGCCGGTAGTTCCCATTCTAAGAAAACCAAAGCTCCAGAACAAATAGTCGAAAATAATTTCGCTGAGAGCTACCCCGGCCATGTAGACGTGAGTATCCAAATGTCCCAGTACTGCTGTATCCGCTAACCCGGTTAAAGGTACGGTTAGATTTGCGAGAACGTTGTAAAAAGTTAAACGAAAGAATTTCTTTTCCAAGGTTACTTTATCTCGATAAGCCGTGAGGGTCTTTTTATCTGAAAAAGACTACTGCTTTCAGGCAACTTTCTTGGTTTATGGGTTACTTTTTCCCTTCCCAAGTTTGAAAAACATTACAAGCAACTAAGTCACCGGTAATGTTCACTGTGGTTCGACACATATCTAGTAAGCGATCCACTCCCAATATGATCCCGATTCCTTCCGTCGGGATTCCGACTCCGGTCAAGATCGTCGCCAGAATTACAATTCCGACTCCGGGTGTGCTCGGCGTACCAATCGAAGCAACTATGGTTGCGGCCAGCAAGAATAGGATCTGCACGAAAGTAAGTTCGATACCATAAACCTGAGACAGAAAAACAGTCGCGGCAGCTTGGTAAAGAGCTGTTCCGTCCATATTGATTGTGGCTCCGAGCGGGGCAATAAACTCTGCAATTCGTTTATCCACATTCATTTTTTCCATCGCAGTTTTTAGTGTAAATGGTAGCACAGCCGCTGAGCTCGAAGTAGAGAACGCAAGCAACTGTACATCTGCGGCTTTCCGGAAAAACCAAATCGGATTTTTTTTCGCCAGGAATACTAGAATGAGCGAGTACATTCCTATTACTAGAAACAATCCACCCAAAACAGTGGCAAAGTAGGCTCCCAAACTGACTAAGACCTCAATGCCGATTTTAGCTGTAATCTGAGCGATAAGACCGAAGACTGCGTAGGGAGCTAATTTCATTGCCCACTCAACGATCACCATACAAGTTTTGAACGCTGCGTTTAAAAGGTGGATCACCGGTCTCGCTTCTTCTTCCTTCATGGAAAGCACAGCGATCCCGACCAGCATTGCCAAGAGAACAACACCTAACATATCTCCGCTGAATGCGGTTTGAAACGGATTTTTCGGCAAAATGCTTATGACTATTTCGGGAATCTTTTCTAGGCTAATTGGTTCGGAAGAAGTCGTTGCACTTTGATTTGGAACCAAAGGAATTCCCTGCTTATCCAAAAATCTACCTGGTTGAGTAATGGAAGCAAGTGTTATGCCTATGACTACAGCAATAGCTGTAGTGAGAACAAAGTATACGAGAACCCGAGAACCAAATTTTCGTAAATTCTCTAATGTTTCGCCCGCGTTGATCCCGAGAAGTATAGAAGAGAATACGAGCGGGATCATAATCATCTGAAGTAGTGCAATGAATAAGTGACCTGGTAATGCAATCCAAGCAATGATCACTTTAGCAGTGTTAGCTTCCAGGCCAGAATACTTTGGACTCAAAAAAATCCCTAGTAAGGTGCCGAGGAAAAATCCAATTAACACCCTTAACCAAAGCAATTCTTTGATCAAACTAGTGAATCTTGCGTTGAGAGCTCGGAGCCCAGTAAAGACCGGCATGACCGACACTTTCGCTCCCTCACTTTATTTTTCTATTGATTTTTCCCTTTTCAAAAAGATAGTGAAGGCTTTAGTCGTTTTCAGCGCTTCCTAAATATCGAAATGAAAGGAAAACGCTCTATATAAAAGGAACCGAATGCAATCGATCCTATAGTCGGGACAGTTGTTGGAGTTTGCGGGGTTAGATATGATCTCTTGGGACTTAGTCCTATTCAATTATTATTCATTCGGAAGCTTATTAGTCACTCTGACTACTCTATTTCTTTCGATCTTTTTTCTCAGCCTAAGAAACAAAACGATAGCTACCACTCATATGGGAGTTGGGTTCCTATTGTTGGGAATTTTTGAGACTGGGTACTTTCTTGCTGCGTTCTTGTACCACCCGATTGTGTCTTACCACAGATGGATTACCGGTGGATTTATACTTCCCGCATTAACCCACCTTTCTCAATTTCTAATCCGATTTCCTGGAAACAGCAACCAGAGAATCGCGAGATGGATTCTGTTTATAGAATATGTAGTAATCGTAATTGTTGTTTCTTCCTTTGTCTACTTAACCGGAACTTCGGAACAGATCTATCACTTTACCGCGCACCACTGGGACTTTAATGCGTATGATGCGAGTAGAATTCTTGCGATCGTCATCGCGCTTTACTCCTTTGTAGGATTTCTCGCGGTTCCAATATGGAGATTAATCGTAACTAAGGATAAACGACGAATCGCCTTGTTTATGTTCACGGTTGGCTTTTTGATCGCTGCGATTTATCCGAATATCTCGAACGTAATTAGCCGCGACGGTGGGATGGAAAGATCTACGTACATGACTTCGAACGTAATCTTCTTCTTGGCAGCATACTCCGTACTCGCTCTCGCATTTATTAATAACAGTGCCGAAAGAACCACTTTTATGGTGAAGATCGTCGGTATTACCTTGTTCACCATCTGCTTGATTATGCAAGCTCTTGTATTTATCTCCAGCCAAGAAAAGGATTTGGAGTACGATAGTTTACGAATGGTGAATATTGAACGTACTTTGGAAAACGGAACAAAGTCCAAAGATATCGAATATGTAATTCGTTGGGATGATTCGAAAGATGCGTTAAATTCCGCTGAATATAATAATTCTCTAAGTTTGAATTTGCAACAAGTAGAAGTGGATTTGCAGAACGTAACGATTTATGAAGAGATTCACACAGCCAAGGAAGACGAATTTCGCAAAGTCTTGAATACTGCCCTTTCTAGATCTCACAGTTATTTCGGAGGATATCGGAGGTTCATTCAGGATTACTTAAAGAAAAACCAGAATCTCAGTGATGCCGAAATTAAAGCAGGAATTCTTTCTGGCGCGGAAAAATGGAATAAGATTGCGTTCGTCGTTACCAATCGAATGGAAGGAATTGTAGAGAAGAACTTTTGTGAAAAAGGTCGAAACTTCTTGAAGGGACAAGGTGACGCTGCAAACTTCAATGAGGAAATTTTTTCTCATTGGAAGGAAGGTTGCAGCTGGGACGGCAAAAATCTAACGGATGCCCAGGTTCGAGAAGAGGTACTAAAATACTTTAGATACTTTAAACCGAGTGAGACTCGCCACTATCGTAGAAGCAAGGATGGAATGGGTCACTATGTTGCATTCATGAAGTTTCTTCCAGAACGGGGAGAGATGAGCGAGGTCGGTTTTTCTTACCGAGCGTATCGCGACTTTATGCACCCAACTGCGGTAAAGCAGACCATTATTCTACTGATCGTTATTTTTGTGGTCTTAGTTCTTTTTCCTCTCTTCTTTAAGAATAGTTTAGTGGATCCACTCACAAGTTTATTATCTGGAGTAGAAAAGGTAAACAAAGGTGATCTGGACGTAGTTGTGCCTGTAAAGGTCAAAGATGAGATCGGATTCCTTGCGGATTCTTTTAATGCGATGGTTTCTTCTATTAAGCAAGCTCGCCGCGAGCTCCAAGATTATGCAGAAAACTTGGAAGAGAAAGTAAAGGAAAGGACGAGAGAAGTTCAGGAGAAAATGGAGGAGGTCCAACGCCTGAAGGTGCAACAGGACGGAGATTACTTCCTTACTTCTCTCCTGGCGAAGCCTCTCTTCTACAATGCCAACAAATCTAAATTGGTTTCCACTGATTTTGTAATTCGACAAAAGAAGCAATTTGAATTCAGAGGAAAGCACTCTGATTTGGGAGGCGACCTTTGCGTAACCGGGAATCTTCGTCTGGGTAAAGGAGATAGCTTTAAGCGCTTCACGGTCGCAATGAATGGAGACGCAATGGGTAAATCCATGCAGGGGGCTGGTGGGGCTCTCGTGATGGGCGTTGTAATGAATTCGATTTTGGCCAGGTCAGCCGCAAACAATCGAGTATTGGAAGCCACGCCTGAACAATGGCTCACCGATATTTATTATGAGATTCACGCAGTTTTCAAATCCTTTAACGGATCCATGGTTATTTCCGCTTCTGTCTATTTGATCGAGGACGAGACTGGAAAGTGCTGGTATTTCAACGCAGAACACCCGTTTTCCGTATTGTATCGAGACGGAAAGGCGAGCTTTATCGAAGACGGACTTACTCTTAGAAAGCTTGGGCTTGATTCGGAATTTGATTTTAAAGTAAGAAACATTCAATTAAAAAAAGGTGATGTAATCTTGCTCGGCTCGGACGGCCGCGACGATATCGATATTACTCCCGAAGAAAGTATAAGAACCATCAATGAAGATGAGATGTTGTTCTTGAGATATGTAGAAAAAGCAAAGGGAGATTTGGAACAGATCGAAATCGAAATTCGTAAAACTGGAGAGCTAACTGACGACTTATCCCTTTTGAAGATCGTGTTTCAGGGTGAGCCCAAAAAAGACGAACTCGACACTATTTTCGAAGACCAGGATCATATTGATAAAGCGTTAAATTCGGATCACGTTTACGAAGATGCTAGAAAGTTATATAAAACCGGCAAATTAGATGAAGCTTTGGAGCTCCTAAAGACCGGTTACATGCACGACAATTCCAATCAAAGGCTAAACAAGTTGCTTGGGCTGTTAAGCTTTAAGGGAAAAGATTATTCTACTGCGGTTGATGTTCTTTCGAATTACCTGGGAGCTGATCCTGATCTGCATGAGTACTGGTTCTATCTATCTATTGCAAATAAAAAAATGGGAAAATATGATCAGGCTTTATCAGCAAGTATCAAGCTGTTAGAAGTAGATCCGGAGAACATTTCCAATCTCGTAAATCTTGCGGACGTTTACCGTTTGATGGAAGATTACGACAGGGCCGAAGACTATGCCCGCAAGATACTTCAAAGAGATCCTGGAAATGAAAATGCCCAGAAACTAATTCGATTAATCGAAAGAGATCGTTAAGCGTCTTGCGTTCTTATTTTAGCGCCTCAAAAAAAGTCTTTCGACAGCTTCTTGGGCTGGTAGTCATTTGCACGATTTTGTTATCCTCTCCGGTTAATTCGGAAAAGGTAAAGAAACCCGGGGCTGCAAATTATTATTCCTTTCGACTGAAAGAAGGCGAAGTAAAAGTATTCATTCGCAATGAAACCGATAATTCCGAGTGGAATCAATATGCATTAGAAAAATCTAAAGATCTAATACGGGCTTACGAATCATTCACAGGAGTTCCTTTTCACCAAGCTACTGGCCCAGTGTATAAATCGTTACCTGTGGGTGAAAGGAATTCAATTCGACTGATTTTGAAAGATACCGTTTTTTTGAACGGTACTAGGGTTGGCGGTTACAACAACGCTTCCGGTGGATTGCCGGGAGAAGTCGGAATTTTCATGGAATTTGGTTTGGTTCCTCCAGGGTATCCTGCTTTGCTACTGCACGAACTGGGGCATTACTATTTTAGCGAGCCGAATTGGTTAGCCGAAGGGATTGTTTCCTTTCTCCCTTTCCTCTTATCCAAAAAAGGATTCTTAAAACTGGACTCGGAGGAACTTGGTTCGGTTGTAGAAGAATGGGGTTTAGAAGAAAAAGCTCCAAGTTCGGATCTTCCTCTTCCACAATCCTTTGGATCCTCTGACCCAAAACTTGGGCTATGGCCGTATGCGAAAGCAGTTCGTTTTCAGGCTGTACTGTGTAAAGAGCTAGGCTCTTATGGATACAGAATGTTGTTAAAAGAATTGTCGTTGAAAGATGTACAAGATACCAACTCTCTAATTAGGATTTTGCACTCGATCAAACCTATAGATTGGACCCAGGTTTTGAAAGGTTGGGTGATAGCAGGTTCATATGGGCCTTACAATACGAATTCTTTTTCTAAGCTGAAAGATTGGGAGGGACTTTGAATGCAGGTTAACGCTGTTTTAGTCGATGTTATTCCTAGAGCTTTCGCCAGTGATGTTTATAAAACGATCACTGTTTTTCGTTTGAAAAGAATTCAATGAAACGTAGGATAACCATCCGAATCTGAAGATGTTCTTCTTTACTTTCTAACGAGCAGGAAATGGACTTAATCTCTATTCTAAAAGAAGACATTTTACTCAATTATTACGCTTTCGGAAGCATGCTTTCATTCTTGGCGTGCTTTCTTAGCTCACTATTCTTTCTACTTTTAAAGGGAAAATCAAGTAGCACAAAGCATCTTGCACTAGGTGCACTTTATCTATCTCTATTTCAGTCTGGCTATTTCATTGCTGCCATGCTGTACCACCCGTATGCCGCTTATCATCGGTGGTTAACCGTAGGCTTTATCATGCCTGCTATCCTCCATTTAGGACAATTTATCGCGAGATATCCGGAAGATACCCATCCAAAATTTACCAGAATCCTGATGTATTCGATGTGGGCAGTCGCGATCTGTGCATCTCTATTTTTCTTTTATGTTTCTTGGAATGCACCAAAGAAGTTCCACTTTACGGCACATCACTGGGATTTTAATGCGGAGAAAGTCTCCAAAAATATCGCTCTAATCATTTCGATCTTCGTGCTCATATCCATGGTGATTCTTCCGATTTGGAAATTAATCATTACCAAAGGAAAAATCAAATTCGCTATCGCAGGGTTTATGATCGCGCTTATGACCGGCGGAATCATTCCGAATGTAACGAATATCTTAAGTAGAGATGGTGTAATCGAAAGGTCTACGTTTTTGACCTCTATCGTTCTTTTGCTTACTCTCGCACTGTTCTTATTGTTAGTTCTTTTCTTAAATTTCAGCAACGAAAAGACCACTTTCATGGTCAAGATCGTGGGCATCACCTTTGTAACTTTGATGCTGATCATCCAGGCACTTGTGTTTATTTCCAATCAGGATAAGGAGGCCGAATACGATACAAAGGGCATCGTAAAGATGGAAAGGGTCTTAGAGGGTGGAAAAGAGCCCTCCGATATGAAATACTTAGTTCTTTGGAAAGGTGAAGGAAACCAGTTCGACTATTCAAGATACGATAAAGCTCATGACTTGCGCTTGCCTCAATTAGAGATCGATTTTGAAAATACACTTTTATATGAGAAAATCATAAATCTTCCAGATGAAAATTTCCGGTCCTCGTTAGTCTCCACTATAAAAAACTCACACGAATATTTTCAGGGTTACAAAGAATCGATACTAGATCTTTTGAAACGGAAACCTCAGCTCCAAGGCGCTGAATTGAAGCGAGAGTTTATCGTGTTCGTGGACAAGTTAGACAGAAACGTATTTGTGACTGCGAACAAATTAGATTACATCTTTCCGATCGAATTTTGCGAAGGCGGAAAGAAATACCTAAAAAGTTCCGCGGGTGATGTAGCTTTCTTCAGAGATTCTATTCTCTCCAAATGGAATGATTGTACTTTGGCAGGTAAAAATCTATTAATCGGAGAGTTAAAAGCGGAGGTACTACAGTATTTCAGACCGTTTCAACCTGCACTAAGCAGGCATTATAGAAAGAGTTTGGACGAGACAAAGCATTTCGTTGTCTATATCCACTACGACCCGGTTAAGAACGAAATGGCAGAAATCGGTTATTCTTATCGGGATTATCGTGAATTCATGCATCCAACTTCAGAAAAGCAGACCGTGATTCTTGGTCTGGTGCTCTTCGTTATTTTTTTCGTATTCCCATTATTCTTCCGCCAAAGTTTGGTAACTCCTCTCAATCGATTGCTTTCCGGAGTTGAAAAAGTCAACGCGGGAAATTTGGAAGTTCAAGTAACCGCTGAAGTAAAGGACGAAATCGGTTTCCTTTCAGATTCGTTTAACAATATGGTTTCTTCGATTCGTCAGGCAAGAATCGAACTTCAGGATTATGCCGAACATTTGGCCGAGAAGGTAAAGGAAAGGACAAGAGAACTCTCCGAAAAAATGGAAGAGCTTCAAAGGTTGAAAGTGCAGCAGGATGGAGATTACTTTCTGACTTCACTTTTAGCCAAGCCGCTATTTTACAACGCGAACAAGTCGATTAAGGTTAAGACAGATTTCATTCTCCGTCAAAAGAAACAGTTTGAATTCAGAGGTAAGTCCGCGGACCTCGGCGGTGATATTTGTGTAACCGGAAATCTTCGCCTTAGAAAGGGCGATACTGTAAAGCGCTATACTCTTGCGATGAATGGAGACGCGATGGGAAAATCCATGCAGGGAGCAGGTGGAGCTCTGGTTATGGGAGTCGTAGTAAATTCTATCTTAGCTCGTTCTGCAGCGGGAGACAGGGTATTAGATACGACTCCGGAAGCTTGGCTCACTGAAACCTACAATGAGATGCAGTCGGTTTTCAAATCGTTTAACGGTTCAATGGTGATTTCTGCTACATTCTTTTTGGTCGAAGATGATTCTGGGGAGGCTTGGTATTTCAACGCGGAGCATCCGTTTTCTGTAATATACAGGGACAGGCGTGCAAGTTTTCTGGAAGCCGGTTTAACTCTTCGAAAGATTGGATTAGATTCGGAATATGAATTTAAAGTTCATAAGACCAAGCTAGAGCCTGGAGATGTTATAATTATTGGCTCTGACGGCAAGGACGATCTGGATCTTACCCCGGATGAAGATATACGTACGATCAATGAAGACGAGATGCTTTTTCTACAAATCGTAGAGAAAGCCGAGGTTGACCTCGTACGAATGGAAGAATTAGTGAGAGCGGAAGGCGAACTAACCGATGACTTGTCCATTTTGAAAATAGAATTCCAACCTAAGGCTGCCGCACCGATCGACGACGAAACAATCCATATGCCTTTTGATTGGAAGGCAATCTATAAAAAGGCAAAAGAAGATTACCAGGGCGGCAAACTTGAAGAGGCGATCCGTTCTTTAGATGCGCTTTACAATAATGATCCAGGAAATGTAAAGGTTACGAAACTTTTGGGGTTACTAAGTTTCAAAGGTAAGAATTATGCAAAGGCAGTAGAAGTCCTGAATCAATACCTTACTTCCGATCCAGATCTAGTCGAGTACTGGTATTACCTTTCTCTTGCAAATCGTAGAGTAGGACGTATGGACGAGGCGATTCTCGCCGCAAAGCGAATGGAAGAACTCCAGCCGGAAAATTCCAATAACTTAGTCAATCTTTCCGATTTGTACAGACAAACCGAACAGTTTGAATTGGCGGAAGAATATGCAAAAAAAGTAATGTCCTTGGAACCAGAAAACGAAAACGCGGCTAAGCTTCTAAGGTTGATCGAAAGAGATCGATCTTCGTCCTAATTCAATGCATATTCTTCCGTTGGATTGAGTCAGTTGCCCCAAGTCCATATTTGGCCTTCTGCATTTACGCACTGATAAAATGCAACTGGCGTATTATCAATGCGTAAACTAAGCAGAAGCTAAAAAGCAACTGAGTACTTCAAATAAAATGGAAAGGTGAAGAATGCGATTTACTAAAGAGACAACATGCTCTCTCTTCCTAATGTTCGGATCTTGAAAATTCGAAAGAGAAGTGCGTTAAATGAGACTATAGTTTTTAGTCAGTTAGTCCAAGTCCATGTTTGAGCGGGCTCCCCACTACCGAGACAAGGCTTCATTTCCACAGGAGTTCGGTCCTCTGATGAACCATTTCGTGCGGTTATGCAAAGTTTTGTCACGTCGCCGAATGGACCAGTGAGCAGACCACCGTTTAACAGTTTCTTTTGAAGCGCAAATTTATACAAAAAATTTGAATCAACGCAAGTCTGGACACTAAGTTGGAATCCTTCGGAACTACTGTTGTATAAGCAAAGGTTATTTCTGTAGTAGATCTGTCCGTTCGGAAAGATCGTCCACTTTTGTGCAACTGTTCCATTACAAGTGTAAAGTTGAACTAGTGTTCCCGGTTCGGTTTTAGCGCCATCAACATCTAAGCATTTTCCTCCTATTCCTTTGATTTCAGTGTCTACATAAGGCATTTCCTCGAAACGAGTTCGTTTCCAAGGAATTTCTTGTTCCTCTTTTCCAATACGAAACGGACTGTTCGGCTCGATGGTTTCGAAAATCCATGCGAGCTCTTCTTCACCAATTAGATTACCAATCATAGTTTCAGGTGCAGCATTGGTAAAAATTGAAGATTGTACTGCGAATATCATAGGAAAAGTTTGGCCGTTAATGAAACGAGAAAAAAGGAAAGGCATCCCAGAATCTCCTTTGCAGGGTTTTGTATCTCCAATCCCTTTGCCCTGTATAGTACCTCGATTTACAGGTAGTTGCAGCGAACCGATTCCGAAACGTTTTATCTGGTCTGTTCCTGCCATGCATGGGATTCCTGAACCTTCCTCCGAGCCTCTTCCATAACCGGAAAAGGAATATGTTTTGCTTTGAGTTGGATCATCCCAAGGAGTGCGCGGGTCTGTGAAAAAAAATGCTGTTTCCGGAAAACTTTGAATTGAGTAGAGAGCTCCGGTTAACTCGATAAGGGCTAAATCTTTTCTATTTGAGTCCTGTGTATATTGCGGGTGTATATGCATCCATCCGTTGGCGCTATGAATTTGTTGAACACTAGAACCGGTACTGGGTGTATAATATACTCTAACATATCCTCCACCGAAACGAAATGGAAAGGCACAGTGGGTAGAGGTTAAAATCCAATGTTCTGCAATCATAGCTCCTGTGCAAATGTAGTCAAGGTTGGATATCTGAATTGCTACTATAAATGGGTGCTTTCCGTCTATAATATGCCCATTCAACACAAAGTTGTCACCGCTTCTAAGTGAGTTTAGATCAGAGTTAACATTTTGAGTTTGTACTAATTCTAAAATCTCGGATTGCACTTTGTCAGCGCTTGAGCCTTCGCAGTTAAAAGTGAAACTTGCGAATCCTAAAACTGTCGTAAAGGCAAATATGTATATTCTGGTTTTCATCCTTATCTCCTTAATGTTTGGATAAATTGATGCTCCTTGCACGAATTGATTGCTAATATAACAGGTATTAGGTGATTTACTTGAGTGAAAAACCGATAGAACTAAAGAATAAGTAGAATTATTTTTGTTCGTTTAACAACAGTTATTAATACATATCGTAAAGAGGGCACTGAAAGATTGTCATATCAGTGGCACTTATCTCAAGGAGTAAGAAAGCGTGAAATCAGGAAGCTCGGAAAATTTTAGAGGAAAGAAGATTATAAGAAACTTATGCTTTTTAATTTGTCCGCCAGCTCCAAATCTGAAAAGGCCAGCCAATGCAGTTGAAAAATCCAACTGGCGTGCGATCTGTTGAGGAGCCGTCGAGGATGGACAAACAGCGCTCCGCTGCCTCTGTACGCGGTCCCGTGATCGCTCCGTTTTTATGAACTGCCAGTTTTTGCGATACGGAGTCATTACAAGGCTGGACTGTAAATGGTGTTCCTGCTTCACCGGAGCCCATGTCCAGACAAAGTCCCTCTCTATAGTAGATTACATCATTTGGAAGTAGACTCCATTGCTGCGCAACCGTTCCATTGCAGGTGTAGATTTGGACCCTTGCTCCAGGATCGGTTCTCGCACCTTCTACATCTAAGCACTTGCCATTTGCATTTCTAATTTCAGTTAAGTAAATTGGCTGCTCATGAAAGGAGGTGCGTTTCCAATAGGCATCCCATAACATTTTAGTAATCGGGTACGTACTGTTCCCGTTTATCGTGTGGAAAATCCAGGTCAGTTCCCGATCTCCAATTAAATTTCCTATCATAGCGTGGTCGCTATTCCGGATTCCGTAATAAACGGCGAAAACCAAAGAAAAATTTTCAGCACCGATATCGCGAAGAAACATAAAAGGTGCTCCTGAATCACCAGGACAAGCTTTTGCATTCGCGTTCTCCCTCCCTTTGATCATACCATCCCCTACGGACGATAAAAATAACTCTCCAGTTGCGAAGCGTTTGATTCCCAAGTTTTCTTCTTCTGTCGTGCAAGTGTGTCCTTTCAAACTAGGATCCGATCCAAAACCGTAACCAGTAAAAGTAAATGAATTCTGTTGGCTGCGGTCGTTCCATGGAACCCGTTGATCGGTGAAAAATTGAACTTTTCTCGGGAAGCCAAGAATATCGTAAATTGCACCTTTCAAATAGACCAAAGCTAAATCTTTTTTTGGCCTTCCTCCCCCGGTGTATTCCGGATGAACATAAAAGTCCGCTCCAGCGTCGTGAACAGCTATGTTCGATCCAGAAGTGTCAGTATATACGATCCAAACCGATCTTGAATTCAATCCGGACACGCAGTGAGCTGCTGTCAAAACCCAATGTTCTGTGATCATTGATCCGGTACAAGAGCTCAATGTATCCCAGTTTATAAACTGAACTACAAAAGAACGTGCATTGCTATTGTCACGCTCTGCATTCATTATGTAATTTTGACCATTCGCAAATTGGTTCAAGTAAGGATCAGAAGTGGGTGTTTGTGCTAGAGCTAATATTTCATGATCCAGTTTGCCAGAGTTTGAGTTTTCACAACTGAAAACCAAGCCGAAGCTTCCCAAAAAGGAAAGGAATAGCAATGTAAACATCTTCTTTTTCATACATAACTCCTTATTCAGAATATGTGGAGAAATTCCGAACAAGAAGGTAGCTTCTTAATTCGTCCTCCAGCTCCAAGTCTGAGCAGGTCCGCCAAAACATTGCAAAAACTCTACAGGAGTTCGATCCTCCGAAGAACCGTTGCGTGTAGTCATACAACGTTGAGTAAGCTGATCAAAGGGACCCGTAATTCCACCAGTTTTTTGGATCGCGAATTTTTGAGATAGGGAATCGTTGCAAGGTTGGACAGTAAATTGCGCTCCTATTTCACCGGAGCCCATGTCCAGACAAAGGTTATTTCTGTAACGAATTGCGCCGGATGGGGAAATGGTCCAACTTTGTGCAACGGTTCCATTGCAAGTATAGATTTGGACTTTTGTTCCGGGTTCCGTTAGTGCACCATTAACATCTAGACATTTACCATTACCTTCTTTGATCTCCGTATTTATATTAGTCATTTCTTCAATGATGGCTCGACTCCATTGTCTATTTGATTCAAATTTTTCTACGCGAAACGGGCTTTTCGATTTTACTATATTGAAAATCCAGTTGAGTTCGGCTGGTTCTATTATATTGCCTTCCATGATGGTGTCGTTTGCTCTTGTTCCATGATAGACAGCGAACATCATATAAACGAAAATATTACCAACGGAATGACCAAATAGGAAAGGCATTCCTGAGTCTCCTACGCAGGCTTTTGTATTTGGGTCTCCTTTTCCCTGGATTCTACCGTCGTCGTAAGAAAACCTAAGGATGGTTCCGAATGACCAGCGTTTTATTCCAAAGTCAGTCGCCTCTTGGCAAGTGGATTTATTCGAACCAGAATCTGAACCTTGACCATAGCCTGCAAAAAGATAAGAATCAGTCGCGTCACCGTTCCGCCAAGGAACACGCGAGTCTGTATAAAATTGTACCTTTTCGGGGAATAAGGGAATACTGTAGTTTGCTCCTCGCAAATGGATTAGGGCTAAGTCTTTTCTCGGGTAATCAAATTGAGGATGAATATAAATATCTCCCGGACCGAAATGGAATTCTAAACTCGAAGAACGGGGTGGAGTATAAAATGCCTTTACTGTTCCGCTTCTCCGGTCCGAAACGCAATGTGCAGCCGTTAAAATCCAGTGTTCCGCAACCATTGTTCCGGTACATAGCGTAGCGTGACCTTCGAGTACTTGAAATTTAATAATATAAGGAAATATGCCTGCGGCATCCCGTTCTCCGTTTAATACATAATTATCGCCGATTCGGAGCAGGTTTTGATACGGATCTGTACTTGGGGTTTGTGCAAGCGCCAATACTGCCGACTGCGCTCTTACCGAATCTGACTCGTTCTGGCACCCAAAAATTAAACCCGTAAGACCCAGAGCTGTCAGAAAAATTACTACCAGTAACCTTGTATGCATACTTCGCCTCCGATCCAATGGATTCTTCTAATTCAATGAAGCAATGAACATTTAACAAGTATTAGGTGAATAGTTTGAGCAAAAAAATATCCGCGAGAAATTTGCACTTTTGTCATGCTTTTGTTCGTTTAACATTTGTTATATGTTGGAAGATTGCGTAAAAGCTGAAAGATTGCCAGGTGTCGTTGCGAAAATCTTTGGTGTTATTTATAGGAACTCAATCTAATGAGTAGTAGATTACGTTCACACTCTACCTTTCCGTTCGGTTGAATTAATAATTCTGAAAATGAAGAGTGTGAACTAAGTTTCTATATCGTACTCAGTTACCCCAACTCCATGTTTGGAATGGTCCACCAAAGCAGGGAAGAAATTCCACAGGAGACCGATCTTCCGAAGAACCATTTCTTACACTGAGGCAGCGCTGTGCAAATGAATCAAATGGTCCCGTAATTCCACCGGTTTTTTGGATCGCAAATTTCTGTGTATTTGAGCTGTTGCAAATTTGAACAGTAAACTGAACTCCTGTTTGACCGAGGCCCATGTCCAAGCAGAGATTGTTTCGATAATAGATTCCTCCACTTGGAGAGATAGTCCACTGCTGACCAACAGTTCCGTTGCAAGTGTATATCTGTACTGGAGTTCCGGGTTCAGTTCTCGCGCCGTCTACATCCAGACATTTACCATTTCCTTCTTTAATCTCGGTGAATAAGTAAGCAGTTTCTGAAATTGAGGTTCGTTTCCACTCGTTCGTCCATTCGACTTTATCGATATGAAAAGGGCTGTTTAATCTAATCGTGTTGAAAATCCAGTTCAGTTCTTGTTTTTGCAGTAAGTTTCCTTGCATACTCTGATCGCTCGCAACGGTTGCAGTTAGAACACCAAAGAGCAGGGGCACAAATATATTGTTGATGAAACGTGGAAACAGGAAGGGCATTCCAGAATCACCTTGGCAAGCTTTTGCACCTTCGAGCCCTTTTCCTCGAATCATGCCTTCTTTGAAAGTTGAAGCAATCAACGATCCTTGGGCGATTCGTTTGATTCCATCGGTTCCCGGTGTGCAGGGAATATTGGAACCAGCCTCTGAGCCTAAGCCATAGCCACCGAAGAAAAAGATACTGCTTTGGCTTCGGTCTTGCCAAGGGACTCGAGGGTCGGTATAAAATTCTGCTTTTCTCGGGAAAACTGGAACCGAAAAAATCGCTCCTCTCAAATGGATTAACGCTAAATCTTTTTTCGGCGGCCTAGTGAATTCAGGATGAATATAAAAGTCTCCGCGAGCATCGTGAACTGTAACATTCGATCCTCCAGGGGCAGTGTAAATTACTTCAACGTTTGAACTGCTGAGTCCGACTACGCAGTGAGCCGCAGTTAAAAGCCAGTGCTCAGCAATCATTGTTCCTGTACAAGCGCTGTTATGTTCCGCTATTATCACGCGAACTATAAAAGGCTGTATACTGCTAGTGTCGTGATTTCCATTTACTACAAAGTTGTTACCAGTTCCACGTCGATTAGGGTACAGATCCGGACCAGGGGGTTGCACAAGGGCAAATGCCTCGGAGTTTACTTTTTCCGAGTTGGAATTTTCACAACTGAAGATTAGACCGAGGAGAACTAAGGACGTTAAGAAAGTCCTCACGTATACTTTTTTTCTCATACTTGACTCTTTCATTTTTTCGGATCCACCGGAATCAAATAGTTTAACAATTGTTAGCTGAATAGTTGAATAAAAATTTTAAATTGTTTTGATATTGAAAGAGCGGATGTAATCTATTTAAATTTGCTTAATATTTATTTTTAGTTAACTAAAATTGCAAATGTTTGTTCGTACTCTAAGTTTTGACACTTTTACCTCCCAAATTGAAATCGGAAGGTAAAAGCTTTTGCGGAAACTATACTTTAGAAATCATCGTGCCAGGTCCATTGTTGCGCGCCCGAGCCATCGCATGTCTGGAATTCAATTGGTGTGCCATCAGCCGAGGAGCCACCACGCGCCGTAACGCAACGATTCGCGAAAAAGCTGAAAGGTCCGGTGATCGTACCGGTTTTCTGAATCGCGAATTTCTGTACGACTTGGTTGCTACAATTTTTGACTGTAAACTGAACTCCTGTCTGACCAAGGCCCATATCTAGGCAGAGTCCGTTTCTGTAATAGATTGCACCACTCGGATCAATAATCCATTTCTGCGCAACAGTTCCGTTACATTGATACAATTGTACCGGAGTTCCTTCATCTGTCCGAGCTCCTTGCACATCCAAACATTTGCCACCTGGGCCTTGAATCTCCGCAAAGATATAAGCACCTTCCGCAAACGAAACACGTTTCCAATCGTCATTGGATTGGCTTGTAAAGATGCGATATGGGCTATTCGCTTTCATCGTATCTTGAATCCAGTTCACCTGGTTTTCGAGCAAGTTTCCGAACATGGTGTGCTCGGTAGGTGAGTTCGCTGCCAAGACTGCAAAAATCAATGATTGGACTCTCCCTTGGACAGTACGCGTAAATATAAATGGAAGTCCTGAATCGCCTTCGCAAACTTCTGAATGATCCCAGCCTTCACCTTTGACCAGGGTATCGCTTAGATAATTAAGCAGAGATGCTTGGAACCATCTTTTTATTCCATCAGTTCCAGGAGTACAGGGAATATTCGAGCCGTTATCAGATCCTTGACCATAACCTGTGAAATAATAAAGATTAGGTTCGTTACGGTTACGCCAAGGAGCGCGTGGATCAATGAAGATTTGAGCTTTTTCCGGGAAAACCGGAACGGAATAAATCGCAGCTCGTAGATGGATCAGGGCCAAATCTTTTCTTGGCGCTCTGTATCCCGGGTGAACATAGAAATCGCCTCTACCATTATGAACCGTTACGTTGGAACCTCCTTCAGGCGTGTAGGTTACCTCAACCGTCCCAGTACTCAATCCAGAAACACAATGTGCAGCGGTTAAGATCCAATGTTCCGCAATCATAGATCCGGTACATGCGCTAGAGCGCTCCGGTATTGCGAAACGTACAACAAAAGGCCATATACCGTTTTCTCGATTTCCGTTTGTAATATGAGTTGCACCAGGGATAGGTACGTTCAAGCCCGGAGTGCTACTCGGGGCTTGTGCTAATGCTAATATCTCGGAATTCTTATCACCAGAAGTTGAACTTTCGCAACCGATAGCGAAACCTGCAAGGCTCAGCAAGGATAGGAAAGCCCATATATTTACTTTTTTTCTCATTCTTAACTCTTTAAGCGATTAATTCTTCCTGTTAAAGGAAGTAACAATTTAACAGTCTGTTAGGCGAATATTTGAACGAAAAAGAATGTATGAAGATTGGAAAGATTTGGCCCCTTCAGGAAACTTTCGCTTCGCTTAACTAAATGAAATCATGGAAGCTACAAAGGGAGAATTAAGAGTGTGTAGCCCTGAAACCACACATAAATGATTCAAAATTTCCTCCCTTACGATTTTTAGTTCGTAAGAGAAGAAATTGTTAAGCGAACTTTATGCTAGAGCACGAATACCTGAGCACTGAATTTTAAAAATCGTCGTGCCAGGTCCACTGCTGTGCATACGAGCCATTACATTGTTGGAACTCAATCGGAGTGCCATCTGCTGTGGAACCGTTGCGTGCAGTAATACAAAGGTTAGCAAAATTCCCGAACGGACCTGTGATCGGACCATCTTTTTGGATCGCGAATTTTTGAATCGATAGGTTGTTGCAATTCTTGACTGTGAATTGAACGCCAGTTTGGCCAATACCCATATCTAGACAAAGCCCATCTTTATAGTAGATTGGACCTGCTGGATCAATAATCCATTTCTGGGCCGCGGATCCATTGCATGAATATAATTGAACCGGTGTTCCAGGATCGTTTCTGCCTCCGCTCACATCCAAGCATTTGCCGCCCGGGCCTTTAATTTCTGCGAAAATATAAGCGCCTTCCGCATATGAAACGCGTTTCCATTCATCAAGCAGTTCAGTTGTGTAAATTCGATATGGACTGCCGTCCTTCATTGTGTTCAAAATCCAATCCATTTGATTCTCGATCAAATTTCCAAACATGGTGTGTTCAGTCGGCGAATTTGCTGCAAGTACTGCGAAAATCAAAGGAACATCATTCCCACCGATCGAACGATGGAATATGAATGGAAGTCCGGAATCACCCGCACATACTTCTGCAGTCTCAAAGCCTCTCCCTTTGACTAGAGTATCGTTTAGATAAGAAGTATTTAATGCAGCTCCATACCAGCGCTTAACTCCATCTGTTCCTTCCTGGCAAGGAAGATTCGTGCCGTAATCCGATCCCTGTCCATATCCCGCAAAGAAATAAGAATTAGGCTGACGACGATCACGCCAAGGAGCTCGACGGTCTAGGAAAAACTGTGCTTTTTCCGGAAAGGTAGGAATGGAGTAGATCGCTGCTCTCAAATGAATTAGAGCCAAATCTTTTTTCGGAGCTCGGTAACCAGGGTGAACGTAAAAGTCTCCTCTACCGTTATGCACCATTACGTTATTTCCTCCAGCAGGAGTGTAATAGACTTCAACATTTGCGTAACTCAATCCGACTACACAATGTGCTGCGGTTAAAATCCAATGTTCTGCGATCATGGCACCGGTGCACGCACTAGAATGTTGCGGAACGATAATACGAACAACAAATGGCCAGGCGCCATTGATTTCTCGGTCCCCGTTGATTACATGATTTGTTCCGTCCGTTGGTAGATGGAAATTCGGAGCGTTGTTAGGAGTTTGTGCTAGCGCCAATATCTCGGTATTCATTTCACCAGAATTAGAACTTTCACATCCGAGAATTAAACCTGAAAGGCTCAATAAGGATAAGAAAGTCCACATACTAATTTTTCTTTTCATTCTTTAACTCTTGTAGCGGTGGATTGTCCCTATGAAAGGAACTAATCATTTAACAATAAGTTAGGTGAATAATTGAGCGAAAAATCAGAATTGTTTATCTCATTGCGTACAGAGTACGTAAATGCGATTTGTTTTTTCAGGATGGAAGGAGTTTCGATTTACAGAATCCAGCTTTTTGCGTAGGCGATGGTGTAGCTCTTAATAATGGGTGATAAGCGACTAAGGCATATTATTAGAGAGGCTTGGTTGCGTTGATGAAAACTTAATACTTTCCGTTTTCAAAATCCTTATACAACATCGAAATTTGGATCCCTTTGTTCCCTTGGTATTTTCCGGATTTGTACTCGGTGATTTCTCCCTCTACTGTATGGTAAAAAATCTGACAGATCTCTACATTCGGATAAATGTATAATGGATGTATCACCGAGATTTCCAAGGTCCAGTAGCCTTTAAAGCCAACATCTCCGAATCCCGCAGTCACATGGACGTACATTCCTAATCTTCCGATAGAAGATCTTCCTTCTAACATAGGGACTAGGTTATGAGTCTCGGTGTATTCTAATGTTCTACCTAAATAAAGTACTCCAGGCTCGAGCAATAGGCCGGAATCTGGTATCGAAAGATTCTCCGCTTGATTCGGCTTCTTCATATCCAGGGGAAGACTAGAGTAACGAAGTAGCTCATTATGCAAACGTAGGTTATACGAATTCGGATTCAATCTCTCGTCTGAATAAGGTTCAATGAGGATGTCTCTCCCAATTCGATTCTTAATTTCCTTTCCGGTCAGTATCATTCGGATCTCTTTAGCTGGCGGTTTTTTCCATAAATAGTGGGCTGCTCTGAAACAGCCTCACTTTTTTTAACCGTTACCTTCCTTTAAAGACTGGCTTTCTCTTTTCTTGGAAGGCGATCAGTGCTTCTTTGCGATCTTCCGTTTTAAGAGTTTGGTTATACATTTTTCTCTCTACTTTTAATGCGGAAGCAATGTCTTTATCTGCTCCTTCTAGTATCGCTGCTTTTGCAAGTCGGACTGCCAGAGGTGCTTTTTCCGAAATTTCTTTCGATAGTTTTAGTGCGGCGACTGTTGCAGAATCATGCTGTACGTAATTTGCCAAACCATAATTCAATGCGGTATCAGGATCAATGGTCCTGGCAAGCAGAATCATTTCCATTGCCTTAGTTACTCCGATTCGCCTCGCTAATCTCTTCGTTCCTCCTGCACCTGGGATAATTCCCAAACTTGTTTCGGGAAGGCCGACCCGAATTCCTTTATGCATGACAATGAAGGTACAACAAAGCGCTAGCTCAAGTCCTCCACCGAATGCATCTCCATCCAAAGCAGCGATTGAAGGAAAAGGTAGATTCTCCAATTCTGAAAAGAAGGATCCGATTCTGTCCAAATATGCATGTACCTGCTTTTCGGACATAGAGAGCCTTTCTTTTAAATCGGCACCAGCGCAAAAGGTCGGCCCTTCCCCCCTCACAACAAGAGCTCTTACGTCATTTTCGGAAGCAACATCCTCCAAATAAGACATAAGTATGTCTAACATCTCGGAAGAAATTGCGTTCCTCTTTTCGGGACGGTTCAGTGTAATAATGGCAGTATGTCCTTCAATGGTGTACTTCACGATTTCATTCGCAGGCATAATCTTTTCTCTCCAAAAATAATGGTTCCTAGGTGTGACAATTCGTCCGATAATACGGTAGGTTTCCCTTTTTTTAGGAGACTGCAAGCAAAAGGAAATCAATTCATTGGTTATAGGATTGGAAAATGTTAGCCCATAGAACGATGCGGACTCTATTTTCAACAACATTTGTGTTCGTGCTATTCTTGAATTGCTCGGATTCTACGAACAGTAATGACCTTTCTTCACAGCTAGGTATCGGGAACCCAGTAATCACGGAAATTGATCCTCCTTCTGGTGCTCCTCCGATCGGTACGTACGCGGCAACTACGGTCACGATTACAGGTAGACACTTTGCCCCTTCTACAACGGATTCAATCATCACATTTCATAATGGAGTTAGGGCGACGGTTTTGACCGCTACAACTACCCAATTGACTACAACTGTTCCGGCAGGCGCAACTTCTGGTTTGCTCTATGTATCCAAGACCGGAGGCTCTGTCTGTGACCCATTAAACGGTGATAGCGCATACAATTGTTATGCGAAGAAGTTTTACATTGATTGCTATAAGTCTTATAACGGAGCCTACGGGGATGAGAATGGAGTGACCTATCCGGATTCCAAGACCGTAGAGTATAAAGAGCAGGTTGCAACAAAGGCTTACCGAATCGATCTTAATACAACAGGTGCAACAAATGTGAAAATAGGCTGCGACACTTTTGTGGCTATTTCCTATTTCACCAATGCCTGCGTAGAGATTCAAAGGGCAACCCTAGGAAATCCAAGTACCTGGGAATACCAACCTACGATCACGTTTCCTAGCTATTATACGGTTCAAATGTTTATTACTGCCGGTAAGGGGAACTGTACGATTTCCTTTCCTTAATTCCGAACGGATAAGCTCGGAAAAAAGAATTGGTTTTTTTTTCGGTTCGGATAAGATTTTAGAAGGAGAAGCCAGATGAAGGTGATTAATTCCGTTCAGCTAGGTATGCAGGAAAAAACCTCCTTGGACAACCGGAAGATGCCTAAGGTGGAAGGTATTCCAAATACTCCTTATGAAAACAAACTAGCTGACACTTCCGACAAAAAGTCGATGTCTCCGGATTATATGGGTGATATGTATAAAATTCGTGGAGCCTTTGTAGACAAATTATCCTAACCGCCATTTTCTAACAGACACACAAGGACCGAAAGCAGATCGGCCAAAATTAAAAAAGCCCTCAAAATTGGAGGGCTTTCTTATATCGTACCTTATGATAAATGATCTTATCTTCTAAATTGTGTCTGAATTATCAACTTTCCTTATAGTTGATTTCGATAATGTTTCCAGAAGGATCCAGGAAGTGTAGGAATTCCCCTCCATCTCTCGACTCAGGTCCTTTTACAATTTGGATCGATTTGGACTCTAACTCTCCGATTGCTTCTGTAAAGTCGTCTACATCTAGAACAAAGCTAATAACCGGAGATTTTGTATCGTTTAAAGCACCTTTCGTGCCGGACAATTGAAGCAACTTAATGTTGACATTGTCCAATCCCATAATTGCGAATTCGCCGGATCTTTCTTCGATCGTTTCAAAATCGAATAATTCGGAATAGAACTTCACCGTGCTGTCTAAGTCGCCGGTGGGTATTACGATATAATCAATTCCTTCTACGATAATCATGGAGCCGGATCCCTAATTTCTTTTTTCGTCATTATGAGGGGAAAACCGGCCTTGTCTATCGGAAAATTCCCCCGCTATAGAATCTGGGGCTCGGAGGAATCACTCTCTTGTTTTCCCATTGTAATTCCTAGGAAAATAGGTTGGTTATCCGAAGAAAAAGACTTTGAGCAGTTTAGTTCATCTTAATTCGTTAATATCTTCTCAGCCACTTGGATAGATCTTGTGGAGCTTGAACCGATCCCGACCCGAATTCATTTCGGTGAATGATTCATCGACTTGCTAAAAATCAATTTAGAACTTTTCCAGCCAAAAGGGTCAATTATCCAAAAAGTCTCTGAGCACTGGATTTTCCTTCCCAAGCTTCCAAATAAAACCATCCAAAACATAGTGGGAAAATTGAGGTAAGAATAATAATGGAACGAGTATTGCTTCACCCGAACCGATTATATCCTTGGATGCAATCATCGAATTCCAAAAGAAAGCGGAGTGTTCCTTCCAAACGAAGCTGTCCCATAGCCATTCTTCCGTATACGCAAGAAAGAATAGGACTCCCACAAAAGTAAGTAATGCAATCGGAACCGAAGAAAAGGCCTTAAATAGAGGGGCAGGATAGAACTTGTATCGAAACCGAGAGTAGGCAAACAGTAGTGCAATATAAGGGATTCCGTGGTTCACCACGTTTGTGAACGTAAATGCAAAGTCGTTGTTTAAATAAATAATTCCCACATACCAAACAAGCGCAGTATTTAGAACTAGCAGAAATTTCGTGTAAGATACGGTTCCGATTTTTCGGTAACGATAGACCTGGAACAGAAAATACGCAGAGAACCAGATCCAAAATAGAGCGTGAATCGCGTCCGCAATCGGCTGTATTTCGAAATGAAGAAAATCTCCCTCCATAAACCATTCGAAATTTCGACCACCAGAAACTAAGTGCCAGTAAATGACAGGCAAGCCGGCCATTGCATATACCGTCCATTTTTCAAAATAAAAGAATCTTTGGTCCAAGTCTGTTTTATCTTTTCTGTGGTAGAGCGCCAGAAATCCGTACTGTTGGCGAATGAAATGGAAGACTGCAATATATGCCATTACTCTCCAAAAAAGTAATTTTCCAAAAGAATAAAGGAGTACTGCGAGGGAGAAACAGGCCAGAGGTACAAAAATAAATAATGCTTTTCTCCGCAGGAATTCCTGCCGGTCGAAGTAGCTTCGAAACAAGGTAGAATATACGTGAGAGACATCTATACAAGGAATAAGCGCAAACCAGATCCAAGGCGGTAGGCTATCTCCGTTAGTTCTAACGCTTCCACTACTTTTACTCAAAAGACTGAAAGGATCGAACCAGTGAATCACAAGCACAATGCAGACGGCAACGAATCCAGGCGCGAGCAACCAAGTTAGGTCAAACGAAGCGGAAAAAATCCAAGGATTCTTAGAAGCTTTTCTTTTTATCATGAATGTATATTCAGTTTTTGTAAAATCTTTCGAGCGGCTTCGTGTCCGCGATATAGCGCTTCCTCAAAAAGAGAAAATCCGCTTAAATCACTGTGCGCAAATATTACACCTTCCGAAGTTTGAGACAACTTCTCTCGTTTTCCTCCCCAAAGGAAACCTGGAGTAGGGCGGATCATTGCATGTGCGTGGGTCATAATGTCCATTTGAAATACTAAATTTTCGATGTTCGGGTGGGGTCTTTTTAAATCGACTAGGATCTCCTTCTTCCAATCTCTCCAAGACATTCGCATCATTTTTTGTTTAGAGGTTAAAGTGTCTTCTCCTCCGAATGCCAAGTAATAAGTAAGAACCGATTGAGGCCTTTGTGCACGCAAATCCTGGTGAGTGGAGATAATGTAACCCAAGGAAGGGCTTTTGTAAATTACGTTGTCCCATGCTGGAGCGTGCCCTTTTCCTAATGGTAACTTGTTTACGAATAAATTTGCTACGAGCCAGGGAGAATAAGTCAGGTTCTTTAAATAATCCTGATTTTCGCTTAATATGTAACGTCTAGTGAAGGAAGGAAGCGCGTAGACTAAATATTCGGATTCAAAAGCAAATTCCTTAGATGTACTTCCATTGAAACCGAAGACTTCCCAAGAGCTTCCTGATTTTCGAATTTTCCGGACCAGAGAGGAAGTTTGAATTCGATCTTTGGAGAGCTCCTTTAGTTTTTCCATTAGGAATCCGTTTCCCTCGGGCCAAGTAATTACCGCTGGATCCTCTCCTGTCTCGTCCACGTTACGAGAGGAGAAGTAATGGATTCCTGCCCACGCAGAGATTGTGGATAAGCTTCCGCCGTAATCATCTCGCATACAGTAATCGGCGTACCACAACAATTCTTCAGAATTGATCTTCTGGTTTTCGAGATATTCTCTAAACGAAATTTTATCCAGGGAAAGTATTTCGGGATCTCTAGAAGAAAGTTCCATCGGAATCGCAAAAGCTTTTCTACCGTCTCTTCCGACTTTAGTCCTCCAAAAGTCCATGAGGGACCTGAATTTCAGTTCTTGTTTGTCCGGTTCTCCCGTTCTTCGGGGAACCAGTCCGGATTGCCATCTTCCTTGGTAGAAAATTCTCTCCTCTGGATCAAAGCATAAGATTTTTTCGGAATAGATTGGATTTCCCTTTGGATCTTTTCCGATGACTAGGCCGAAGTCCTCTAACAGCTTTCGAACCAAAACAGTTTCTGAGTTCGGTTGCGGAAGATAATGCGCGCCCCAAGGAAATTTGAAACCGTTTCGATTTCCGAATTTAGAATTTCCACCTGCTTCGGTTTCAAGTTCCAGGATCAAGTAATCTTGAAATCCGGACTTAGAAAGATAATAGCCCGTTGCAAGACCGCTGATGCCTGCTCCTGCGATGATTACCTTGGCCTTTTTTGTTTTGTTCAGAATCGAAGGCGGAGAAAATGGTTCTCGAATTTTGTGTCCAAGTTCTTTGTTTGGACCTAAAATGGAGCCGGTAATTTCAGGTTTTCTGAATTTGAAAAAGGAACCTAGGCCTAGAATTCCTAAGCAGGAAATCACCGTAGATAAAAAGAATTTTCTGGAAAAACGATCTTTTTGCATGAAAGGACGAAACGAATCTTATTCGGAGCAGTCTTGCTTTCAAGGAAAAAGGTTCCTTCTAAAGAATTAACTTCTGAATTAGTAGAAAGGTCTTTGCAATCTTATTGGCAGATAATGCTAACTATTAAACGGTTTCAGAATGGCACTACTGCTTGATTTTGATAATACGCTTTTTGACTCGATCAAGATTTATGAAGATTCACTTCGGAAAATGGAAAAAGAGGCACCCAAGTACGGCTTTCGTAGCGTAAAAGAATTTCAGAAATTATACCAAGATTCTCGAGCCGAAGTTAAGTCAGAATTAAAAGGAGTTCCTACAAATAGACTTCGTCTTCTTTACTTTAAAAAAATGGTCGAAAAATCTTCCGGTAGCTGCAACCCGAAGAAGATACTAGATTTGGACCAGGCATACTTTCGCTTTTTCTTAAATGGAATTAAGGAATGGAAATCGCAGAATGCACTTTCTTTCCAAAAGATCATTCAGATCTTAAAAGAGATTCAGAATCACGAGACCATCGTTCTGCTCACAAATGAGAATCTAAGGACGCAGTTACTTAAAGCTTCCGTACTTCTTCCCAAGGAACTCGGATATCATTTGGTCACTTCAGAAGAAATCGGTGCAGAAAAACCTTCCAGTTTGATGTTCCAGAGGGCATTTTCTTTGGCCAGTTCGGATCCAGAGAATTCTTATATGATAGGCGATAGCCTGGAAGACGACATTAAAGGCGCACTAAATGCGGGGATTCGCGAAGTAATTCATATCAAATCGATTTTTGCAAAAAAGAAAACCAAAGAGCTTTCGCTAGATCGAAAAGAAACAGCCGGAAAAAACTACTGGGAAGCTCCTTGCTTAGAAGCCGCTCTGAATTATATTCTAGGAATGGAAGCTGGAAAAATTGTCTGAAGTAACGAGTCCTACTTTTTCATTAGCGCGAATAATGTAAGATTCAAGTTAATTGATTTGAAGGAAGCATACCAAAGAGCCAGAGTGAAATAATAAAATCCTTTTTTTAAAACCACGCCTATCTTCGCCTTACTTCCAGAAACGGAAGCGATTGGTTTTAGTATTGCGAATTTTGTAGAAGAGAAACCACACTGTGTGCTCAAGAGGCCTAAAGTTTTTTCCGTATAATCGTTGATATGATCTTTTGCTTCGAGATAATGTCCGTCTGCTTGCATTCCTTTGAGAAAGACTTTTAGCCTAGCTTTGAACAATTGCACCGGAAAGTTAGGGGTCTGAACGAATAAAAATCCCCCTGGCTTTAGTAGACCATAAAGATATTGTAATAAACTATGAGGCTTTGGAATGTGCTCGATCACGTCCCAAAGAGTGATAATATCAAAACTTTCTTTTGGTAGACCGCTTTCCTGTACGATTCCCGGAAAGATTGTAGTGAGTCCGTTTTTTTCCCTTCCGAATTTTACTGCTTTCTCGGAGATTTCATATCCGATCGCTTCCCAAGAAGGGCGCATTGTTTGAACCGTCTTTACAAAAAACCCGAGTCCACAACCGACATCTAAGATTCTGCCAGATTTTACTTTTAAGAATTTACCGACGAAGTCTTTGTATATTTCTCTGTGAGCCTTATCCCACCATTCCAGATCGTATCCTTGTTCATCGTCCCAGTAACCTTCGTAATGCTCTTCTTGCTCATAGGTAGAAAATGCATGGCCGCAATTTAGGCATTTTACTATCGGGATAGAGTTTTCGACAAAAACGGTTTTGTTTTGGGTGCTTCCGCAGAGGTAACAGACTTGGTTCAAAGGGAATTCCGGTCGGGAAAGATGCTGTTTATCCTTTTATTCAGGCCCGGAAATTCCAGTAAAAAACAGTTTTGGTTTTGCCCTTTTTAGATTTTACCGCCGAGAAAGGTCTAAGAACATGGAATCATAAAAGCGGTTAAAGTTGCACGGGGGATTCAATTGAGCAAAATTCAATTCACAAAGATGGAAGGAATCGGCAACGACTATGTATATATCGACGCGACCGGAAATGATATCCGTCTTACAGCACAACAGATTCAAAAAATATCAGACCGCAATTTCGGTGTCGGTAGCGATGGAGTCATTTTTATCCGAAATTCGAACAAAGGTGATTTTCAAATGGATATGTACAACTCCGATGGGAGTTCCTCGGAAATGTGCGGGAACGGGATTCGCTGCGTCGCAAAGTATATTTATGACCACGGGTTAACCTCTAAAAAAAATCCGAAGATAGAGACCGGTGCTGGCGTACTAGAGCTGGATTTGATTGTAGGAAGTGATAACAAGGTGCAGCAAGTTTCCGTGGACATGGGAAAGCCTGTTTTAGTTCCTTCCAAAATACCTGTCATCTGGAAGGATGAAAATCCGATCATCGATCAAATATTGCCTGTGCCTGGATATGATTTGAAATTCACCGCTGTGAGCATGGGAAATCCTCATTGTGTGATCTTCGTAGAAAACCCGGATGAATTTCCTGTTAGAGAAATTGGCCCGATTATTGAAAACAAAACCGAATTATTTCCTAGAAGGATCAATGTAGAATTCGTGTCGCTTCGTGGAAAAAATCATCTGTACCAACGTACTTGGGAAAGAGGCGCAGGTGAGACTTTAGCCTGCGGGACTGGAGCTTGCGCTGTAATGACCGCCGCTAATCTAACGGGTCGTACTGAAAAGGATGTGAAAATCGATCTCCGCGGAGGCTCCCTGCGGATCCAGTGGCTTGCATCCGGAAACATAATTATGACTGGTCCGGCAATCGAAGTTTATTCCGGTATAATGGAAGTGTAATATAGTTCGTTAAAAGACTATGCTTCGGCGTACTGACCGGTAAGCATCGCGGACATTCTAGATCTGACCTCATTTGATAACGCTTTCATATTTTCTTCTAGAGATCCCGAGAGATAGTTTTGGTGATCGACTTTTTCTCCGTAGATCACGCGGACTTTTTTATAAATCGCCCTCTGTTTAATATCACAGACTTCCTTTGGCATTCCCATAAAGCTGCGCACAATGGGAGGTATTGGAATATCAGAATAGCTTTCTTCTAATGGGATAATGACTGTCGGAAGTATATCTACCTTATTTCGGATCGAAAATGCTGCAAATCCCTCGTGAAATTTGACCATCGGTGCGGAGAAATCATTCTTAACCATGTAGTCATGGCCTTCGGGAAAAATTCCGAGAACGTCCCCTCGCTTAAACACCTGCTGGATCATTTTTATCGAAGCCATCGATATTTTCCCGTCGACAGACATAGGAATCCCTCCAGCGATTTTCGCCAGATCTTTGAAGAGTGGAATCCTGAACGTGTACTCTGCTGCGATCCAAGAAATAAATCTCGGAAAAGTGTAAGAAAGGATAAATGGATCCATATCGGATCGATGATTACTTACTAGGATTAACTTTCCATCGGGTACGATATTCTCCGTACCATGCGCAGTGATATTCACTGCGAGCCCTATAAACGGAGCCACAAAGTTTTTGATTCGAAGATACGCCTTCGCCTCTTTTTCCACAGTAGTTCACCTTCCTTAACTCAAAGGTTATTCACCTAAAAACACATTCCACCATTTCTTCCGAGCCTCATCCGAAGTTGGATTTCCTTCGGGGGTTCTAGAACCGGCGGTCGCTGTGTTACTTGGAGAATTGGAAGTTTGGCTCCTTCCGAATTCTCTCGTTCTTCTTCTTGCAGGTAATGCAGGAAGATTTCGTTTAATTTCTTCGTATTCCTTTTGGGCAGTCGAATTAGATTGAATATAATTTCTTATTTCGAGCCATTCCGGATCGTGTTCATTGCCGTAAACGGCGTAGTTCATTAGATCAATTTGATCGAACTCAGGCATATCAGTCCTTTATATCCAAGAGATTCAATGTTTGGATTCAGTCCGACTGCATGTTTGTCCGGGAAAATACTATGGCAACAGTTTTCGTAAATTTCAAATCGGATTTTAGTTCTGGGAAAAAGAATTTTATACGAATCTGAACTGAATTTGTGGGATCCATTTTCCGAATGTAATAATCATGGAGAGAGAGAATCTCCCTCAGAGTAACAGACATAATTCAGAGATTCGGGAAGAACAAGAGACCTCGGTTTTTGCCGATTCACAATCGGAAACTAGGATCATTCCTTTTCCTAGTAAATCAGCTCGAAAGCATTCTAAAATGAAGGAGCTGTACGACTCGATTTTTAATGAGTAAAATGCGAAAGAAGAAACTCTAAGTATTTATCCTTACTCAAATCGCTTTCCGCAGGTGCCCATTTTGCAAATTCTTTGTCTGTATTTGGATCATAAGGTCCGGACTTACCCTCAAAGCAGATGCAGGTATCCGAAATGCAGACGATCGTATGGTAAATTCCTGGTTTTAAGTCGATGCCAAAAGTCGGACCACTTGAAGAAAGCAAATGTGTCTCGGTTACTTTTCCATCCTCATCAAACAGAATAAATCCAAGAGTGCCCTGGAGTACAATAAATGTTTCTGGCTTCGGCGGATTTTTATGCCGATGCGCTTGCACATATGTGTTTTTAGTTAATACGTTTAGAAAGCGTTGATAAACTTCACTTAGCTCGTGGAAATTGTGATTGGTTCTTAAACGCGGAGATGAATCAGCTCTTTTTGCTAGCTCAGAAAAAAGCTCTTCGCTGATCAGCTGTCTATCAGTGCTGGACAAGTTGTAATTTGTTTTCGCAATAAGCTACTAGGTAATCCTTACATGCGGTGCAAGTATCTGCAGCTCCACATTCTCTTACTACTTCTCTATAATCCTTGTTCTCGGATTTTGCTGTTCTAACGATTCGCTCAAAGCTGACCTGAGCGCAATGACACTTATCCATTTAGGGTCCTACTATTACTATCGTTTTTGAGACTCAGTATAAATGTCAACAAATAGATCGGAAGAAATTTTCTGATTTTGGTCAGTTTATCTGTAATTATGTCGCTTAAGTGTAGGATCTCCCTAGTAAAACCCAAGTTTTCTAACAAATCTAGCAATGGAAACAGAAGTCCTGGAGAGAAAAACGAAGGGTGCAAAGAATCTAATGCTCTTTGAAATTCGCCTAACGGAGGAAAGCTGATTTAGAAATTTATCTTTGAAAAAGGAAAGAGAGGAAAAATTGGCGCGCCCTGAAGGATTCGAACCTCCGACCCTTTGATCCGTAGTCAAATACTCTATCCATCTGAGCTAAGGGCGCGGATCTTTTGATTAAAAGAGCTTTTTCTCCAGTAGAGCCAGATGCTCTGCAGGGAGTTTCGGGACCAGTTTTTTTCCTTTGGCATAATTGTATAGCAAGAAACCAGACAGGCCAAGGTAAAGGCAGATGGCAGACAAATGAACGAGATTTGCGAGCCAAACTCCTACTAGCGGAATCCAGGAAATAGGTAAAGAAAGAGCCAAAATACTAAGGAAGTAGATCGTGTTTAAGAAGGAAAGCTTGGAATAGAAAATTACCTCTTTTCTATCTGAATAGAATGTAAGACCGATCAACCAGTTGCCGAATAACGGAAGAGTGACTAAATAAATTAGAAATTGCTCCGATTTCAAAATAGAAATCGCCTTCTCATAATAGGGAGAGATCAAATCCCAAATTTTACTTTTGAGAGCCGCGAATTTTTCTAAGAACTTTTCTAACTTCATTTTCTATCTCGGGCAAAAGAGGCAGTGCGGAATGTTTTCCTTGCCGAGCTTGTGCTGCCCCTAATCCACAATAAAATATTAATAATATCCAGGCTACGTAGCTCAAAAAATCAGTAACGATCGGATTCGCTTTGATTACCCTGAGTAACCAACTTAAGATTGGGAATTCTCTTAGAAACCAAACAAGCAAATATAGAAATACGAATCCGATATTTACTTTTATCGCCTGCAAGGAGTGAAATCTACAGATTTCCTGTCCTTTTCGGAAAAACCAGGGTATCATCCATCCTACAAAAGGGATGTACGAAATAGCTGCAAAAGTATTGGGATACTCTTCCCCTTCGAGAAGTCTTTTGGTTTCCTCAAGGAATTCCCTGGTATTAAATCTTTGGGAAGGCATAAAATGGATGGTTTCCTGCAGGAACTAATCTAAAGAGAGGGAACTTTCGGAGACGCAGGGATTCGAACCCTGGGTACAGGTTACCCCATACGACAGTTTAGCAAACTGCTCCTTTCGACCGCTCAGGCACATCTCCATTTGTTCCAAGCCGGAGAAGGTAGGATTCGAACCCACGGTGAGTTTCCCCACGACGGTTTTCAAGACCGCTGCCTTAAACCACTCGGCCACTTCTCCAGGTGAGAATACTTTACTGACAAGAAGGGGGAGCCTGTCAAGGTGATTTACCCATGCGTGCGGAAAAGAAAGTCAGTCAGAGACTTCCGAAAAAAAGGAAAAGCGGAAGTCCTTCCAAAAGCAAAGACTCCGAAATTTTAGAACTGACCTCCGAGAGTTGGGCCAACCTAGGCACGACCGTTGCACATGCAAAAGGAAAGATCTTTTTTGTAAAGGGTGGGATTCCTGAGGAAAGATTGGAAGTTTCTATTACCAAGGAAAACTCCAAAATCGGCTGGGCTACAGTTTCCAAAGTTTTAAAAGCTTCTCCTGAAAGAATTTCTGTCGATTGCAAATCGTTTCCTGACTGCGGTGGGTGTTCCTACAGACATATTTCCTATGAAGAAGAGCTTAGAGTGAAGAGCAGACTGCTCGCGGATACTTTTCTTAGAATCGGAAGTTTTTCGAACCAAGATTTAGCCGAGATAAAAATTCTCAGTGGCCCTCCTGAAAAATATAGAAACACAGCCCAGATAAAGTTAGAGAAAGTGGGGTCGCAAATAATAGCAGGCTTTTACAAAGAAAACACGAATATTCTAGTCCCGTTTCCAGAGGAAGGCTGTAGAATCCTTCCAAGTGAGATGAACGACTGGATCCAGAGAAAAGTAACTGACCGTAAAAACTCTCCGAAAGGCTTGGAGTGGAAACTGAGGATGGACGGAGAGGAAGTGACCGAATACGAAGAGGACTCAGTCAGGATCGGACCGTTACTATCGGAAAAATTTACATGGCAAATTCCTAGCGGCGGGTTTACTCAAGTAAATCGCTTTTTACTAGAGCCCTGGTTGGAGGCAATTCGATCTTGGGTCGTGAATCCTAAGGAAACTATATTAGAATTATATTGTGGATCTGGTTTAATCAGTTTGAGTGTAGCACCGAAAGCGAAAGAGGTTTTCGGTTTTGAAATCTCTAAATCTTCGGTAGATACAGCGCGACACAATGCCTCAACCGCAGGATTGGGAAACGTAACTTTCGAAGCAATGGATCTGGAAAAAAAAGAGCCTGATCGGAATATCGCAAAGAGAGCCAGTACTTGGATCGTAAATCCTCCAAGAGCTGGCCTGTCAAAAAAAGTATTGGACTATATTTGTTCTACCCGTCCCAAATCGCTGATCTATTCAAGTTGCAATCACACTACCTTGGCAAGAGACGCAAAAGTATTGAAGGAAACTGGGTTTCGTTTGGAACAAGTTATCTTAGTGGATTTTTTTCCTAGAACTCAACATTTCGAAGTTCTGACCTTGTTCAGTAGCTGAGTTTGTTCCAATCAGTTTAAGCTGATTTGCTAGTTCCAAAGAGCGCAGTTCAGCCGAAATGTAAAAGGTTTGCTGTTCCATTAACTGCGCTCTTTGGAAGATCGACTTCTATTCGTAGATTAAATCGGCTGCCCAGTTTTTTGGAGGCTCAGAATCTAAATGCAGAATAAAAGTCTCGCGATTACCGATCGACTTCATCCATAAATAAAGGTATTCGTTCCAGCTTCCTCCGTCCCAGACCGTCAGATAATGGTATTTTCTCCAAAACGTATCATAATCCTTGAATGCAACACGAGAGCCATCTTGCAAACAGCCCCCATCTAGATTCAAAATTTCTAAACGATCTGATCCGTCATTCGACTTTGGATAGTAGGCATAGTTTCCTCCGCCTCCTCCGAGCCACCAGTTCCAAAAATAGTTAAAGTAGTTAGCTGGCTCAATTCGAATCACTCCGCTTGTAAGACAGGATGGATTCGAATCAGGATCTGACTCTCTCAAAAGATTGAAACGGGTAAAAGGTGATTCGGAGGCAGCACTAACCTTTAGCCATCCGTTTGAAGTAGATGGATCTGCTTGTATTTTCTTGCCGGTTGCTACTGAAGTAAACGAAACATTGTCGTAGGATCGTTTGTGCGCACTTGCAGTCGGTGTATTTACGTTTGCGTATACGAATCCGTACACCGGAAAATGATCCGAGTATTCGTATCCGGTATATCCTCCGGCAGACCAGTTTTTTGCTGAAATCGGGTCGTACGCAAGATTTTGCCAGAGAGCAGGCTGTCCGTGATCGGATGATACAAAGACGTAGTCCAGATATTCTGCAGGATCATTTGGATAGTTAAAAGACGCGATTCTGTTGCTCTTTGTGTCCCAGGAATTTTGAACTCCGGCATATTTGGGTTCGTTTACTCCGAGGCGGCCGATCATATCCTGGTATTCGGTCGTACCCTTAATCACATTCAAATCTCCTGCAATGAGCAAAAGTTCATCGGAAGGAATTCCTTTCGATTGTACAAAGGATCGAATATTATCAAATTGGTTTCTTCTGACTGAAACTCCTTTGTCAGAGCAGGCTGAATCCGCTGCTTGCGCATGCGTTCCAATTACATGCACTCTTGCCCCGTTTACGTTTAGTCTTACATAAGCAAAACCTTTATTAGAAAACCAATCGGATCCGCAACCTGCATCGTAAATGAACTGAATTTTTTCCTCGATCGGCCATTTGCTTACAATGGTTACTCCTCCGTTCGTAATGCTAGCCGGCCTATAATTTCCGAGAGTTGCGTCCCATCCTTCTGTTGTTCGACCGATCACATCAGTTTGGTAAGGGTATTGGCTTTGAATTCCACTCAGCAAAATGGCCCTCGCATTCGTGTCGAATGTTTCCTCAAAAACAATTACATCTTGGTTTTTGATATAATCGGCTTGAGCAATGTAGCCTGCCCTAGTTGACTGAGCCCAGTTAGAAATTGCGGAAGGTAAAAAGTACAAATTATGAGTTAAGACTTTGATTCTCTGAACTGGCTGTGATCCTTCAAGGCTTTGCAAAAGCAAATTTGAACTTTCGAATCGGGATGATCGGTTTTCTCCCGAGAGCGAAGACAAAAGCTTGGTATGACTTTCGTCAGTCTCTGATTGACATGCAACTGCGAGTAGGATTGAAACAAGTGTTACTGGAAAAAATTTTTTGCGCATTGTGTTTCCTTTTAATTAATTCAGATTAGCGATTTCACAAAAAAAGAAAAAAGATCCGAATTACGTATTACTTATTTCTGAAAAAATCGAGTAGAAGTAAAAAACAAAAATGAGTTCAAATTCACATTTTGGTTAAAATAAAACAGAGTTAGCCTTGAACAGACGTTCATCAAATGAGAGTTCATTTATTACAAAATGATAAATGAACAAGTATACTTAAATAAATTGATATCAAACTATCAGTGTTCATCGCCAAACGATAGATCTGCGAGCATATTAGAATTCTATTATAAATAACAACCGTTAGATATTAGATGATCTTATTTTTCTCAGCCAATTGACTTTCGCTTCTCATTCGATACAATTACCTGCAAGAGAATTGAAGCGTTTCCTTTGGAAACGTTACAAGACCCAGGAGAAAAAAAACATAAATGGGAAAAGTGAAGAATTGGAAAATGTTGGGAGGACTTGGAGTATTCCTTTTTGGAATTTCCATTTCGGCCCAAAGTCAAGCTCAAATGTTCGAACGTCCGGGTGTAATCGGAGATTCGTTAAGTCACGGATTTTTCGGTGCTACGGTAGAGAAGAAGACTCAGAACTGGGCCTATCCGGTCTTGGTTTCGAAGCAAGCCGGTTCAAGCGTTTCGTATAACGTTTTGAAGGGACCTTTTATCAATCTTGAGGATGTTCTCAAGGGAGATTGCGGGGTTTTCTGTATCGCCTCAACATTGATAGGTGGAAACGAATCTACAGTTTCTCTGCCGACTCATGCTGGGATTACTGGAGCAGATTACAGTTCCGTATTGAGAACTTCAGGTGAATGTGAAGACATCACTGCAACCAAATGGGCCAAAGATTGGTATTGGAAGACTTGGTATTGGTACACGTATCGTTGGGTGCAGGTGCCGGATTGCCAAGAACCTGATAAGTACCATCGATTCGGTTTGCGTAAATCAGGTACGCAGATAGAGATCATGGAAAAAGTTAAGCCTACTTTCTTTTTTGGAACTGCGGCTGCTAACCATGTTCTTTGTACTGCACTCAGCACGACGACCGACTGTTTGGATGAAGCTCGATACAAAAGAGATATTCGGGAAACCATGAGAAGGATGGCTTCGATTGGTTCCTTGAAAGGAGGGGTGTTATTCACCATTCCGAATGTGACTGCGATTGCATATTTGGAATCTTATCGAGATCCGAAAGGAAGAGCAAACTACTCTGGGCTGAAGGCTTTTTATAGATCTTCGGTTTCGGATCCGTCGCAAGTACTCGATGCGAGCGAAGTCGCAACGATCACCAACTTTTTGACAATGCTCAATAACGAGGTGAAGTCACAGGCAGCAGCGATGGGGTTTGCTGTGGCTGATCTAAAAGTTATCTTTGATGATCTCAAGGAAAATGGCAGATTAGTCCAGAGTCCTTCTGGCTGGAGTCCGGGTTATGCAAGAGCGAACTGGCCTTTACCGGGTAAACCTGGTATATTTGGTTTAGATGGCGTGCATCCGAACATGTATGGGCACTCGTTATTTGCAAATGAGTTGATTAAATCGATCAATAGCAAATACGGTTTTTCCATACCGAAAGTAAGCGAGTACAATGCGTGGTACTTCGATAGCTTAAACCGAAATCCGATCGACTTGAAAAATTTCCTTACCGAAACAATATTCGGTCAGTTTATTTCTTGGATCATCGGAATCTTCGTGTAAGAAAATTTGCAATCGCCTCTTGCTATTCGCAAGGGGTGATTGCAGTTTTGAAAAACTCCAAAGATTTCTAATATTCCGAAGCTCATAAAAGTACAGAGCCCTTTGAATCTATTTCTAACATAAGGATAAACGAGAATCGAATGACTAATATTCGGAAGCATTTCATTTGGATAGCCATCTCTATTGTTGTTTTGCTCTTAGTGTTCATCTTTTTCTGGCTTCAAAATCATTCAGAAATTCCGTCCATTTCTCAGGAATCGGAAAGTATTTTAGAGAAAGATGAAATTCATTCGGGATCTATGGAATTTCCCGAAGCCCCTCACCCTTTCCAAGAGGATCCGGATTTGGAAGGAGAAGCAAAAAGACTATGGCCGGAAGTAGTATTTTCTCAGAATAAAAAGGTCGATAGAGAAAAAATCCGGGATGAATGGAACGATTTCGCTAAAAGATATCCCAAGAATATCTATATTCCAAAAGAGTTTCGCCCCCAACTTTCCTCCGCGGAAGAGAAAGCAAGACTTGAAAAACTAGATAAAATATCTGCCGCGGAAGCTCAATTTGCGCTGGCCAAGGGCGCGGGAAGGTATTCGGAACCTGGGGCACAGCCTTCCGCAAATTCAATGGAACCAAAAGTAACCCCTTCCGAGCAAAAGGCATATTTTGAATATAAAATAGAGGAACTCGAATCCAGAATTCAATTAATTGAATATTCCATTAACGAAAGGCAGATCGATAGTTCGCAATTAGAAGAAGCAAAAAGAGATTTGCTGCTATGGAGAAAAGAGTTGGAACAAGTTAAGCAAGTGCTGGAAACCGTTCCAGCTTCTTAACAATCTTTGAAAGAAAATAGAAAGAGAGTTATATTTTCGGAATTTTGTGTAGGAGCTCCTACAGCATCTATAGGACTAAAATGACTTGTAAAAAAATGGATTTTATGAAAAAGGCGGCAAAGGGTACCACCGCTGACGCTCCGGCCCCCACCCATAAGGGTGGGGCCTTTTCACTGAAAAGTGCAAAGTCGCGATTTGGAAAAAATCGACTCGATCCGCTTTTTCTTCTGTGCAGGAATTTTTTGAAACAGGCAGCAGCCATCTCAATGCTGGGCAGCGTATTTTTTTTATCGAGTTGCGGAGGTCCTCCTAAACCTACTACAGCTCCTGAAGTGATCGAGGCAGATCCGCTTACGATCGAACAGTTGGAGACTGATCTTAGGAGCGGAATCCCGCAACAAAAGGCACAAGCAATCTTGGAACTTGCGGACCGAGGCGAAAGGAAATACATTCCGATCGCACGTAAGTTTCTCAAAGAAGAACGTGATTCCGCGGTAAAATCTTCCGCGGCAATTGCATTAGGAGTTTATAAAGATGCTATTTCCCTGTCTCCCATTTTGGATTTACTTCAGAAAGGTTCCGAAGTCGAAGTAAGTACGGTTTTGGAAGCTGTCGCAAGAATGGAAAGCCCGGGCGCAGCCTCAAGGATTCTTTTTTTGTTAAACGACGAAGACGACACCATTCGAATGTTAACTGTCGATACTTTAATTCGGATCCATGCACAATCGGTAGGATCTAAAGTTTTATCTGCGGCCAAAGAAAATAAGGACCCAAGGAAATCTAAGGACTACGTAGTCGCAATCGGTAAACTTAGAATTAAAGACGGAGAAGATTATTTGCTCGGACTGGCTTCTCTATCCGATCCAGGACCAACACTCGCCGCAATCTATCTCGCATTAGGAAGGATCGGAAGCAAAAAAGGAACTCCTCTTTTAGCTAAGGCTGTTTCTGGGGATTTTGATAAAGGAAGGGAGAATGCTGTAATCGCGCTGGTGGAAGCAAAGGATGCCAATGCGATTCCTCTTATGTTTCCGCTTTTGTCCTATAGCGATAGAGAAATTCGTTACAGGGCTGCAGATGTACTGATCGGTATTCCTTCTACACTTACAGGACCAAAACTTCTCTCGATTTTGAATTCAGAATCTCTGGAGTCCAAGGGACCTGCAGCACATGTTTTAGGGTTGATCAAATATTTACCTGCCCGGACAAGCATTGAGGCTGCGCTACTTAACTCGCTAGTCCCCGATCGGGAGATCATTGCACAAGCCCTGGGCCACCTCGGAGATAAAAGAAGTTTGGCAATTCTTTACCGAGTGATAAAGGAAAATTCGGGCGAGGCCAAATACGGCGCAGCTTGGGCGTTAGGTGGGATCGGCTCTGAAGAGGCGCTTCCAGTATTAGAGCAAGCCTTAAACTCGAATGACAGAAAATTGGCAAGAATCTCTGCCGAAAGCCTGGGTATGATTGCTTCACCAAAATCACTAAGCATGCTGGATCAAAAAACTCACGAATTTCCAGAATTGGCACCAAGTACTCTAAGCGCAATTTCATCTGTCCCCGGAGTCGAATCTCGGAGAATTTTAGAGAAGTACGCTGAAAGCGAGGATATAAATCTACACCAGTTTGCTGTTACTCAACTTGGCGCTCGGAAGGAAAGAGAAAGCTTAGAGGTTCTGATCAAACTTTTGGATGATGAAAAAGGACCGCGGAATCGGAAACTCATCACTGCCGCTTTGCGTTCTATTACTGGAAAAAGGTTTTTTTCTAAGAACGAATGGATGAACTGGTATAAAAATAGAAATTAATCTTTCTCGCTGAATCCGATGCACAATCTTATACGTTTTCTCAATTTTCCCAACCTCCTATTTTTTCTTTTTGTTTGCTCTCTTTCTTGTATTACGGCTCCGCCTAAGGACAAATCCTTCGTTTCACCTCTAGAAGAAAATGAGCTGCAAATTTTGCGCAGCGTTCCTGAAGAAAATTTTGAAGAGAAAAACTTACACGGAAGACATTATCCGGCTTCGAATGAACTTCGTATTGATCTATTTCGGGATTCGGTGCGGGATCTAAAAGGAGGATATATTGGAGTAGGGACAGATCAAAACTTCACTTTCATAGCTTGGGCAAAAAGTGATGTCGCTTGGCTCGTTGATTTTGATCCGATCGTATGTTATATAAATAGGATTCACTTATTTTTTTTGAAGAAGAGCGAAACTCCCGAGGAGTATCGAGCTCTTTGGGAAAGAAACAACTTTCGCTCCTCATTTGAACTTCTAAAATCAGAATTTGGTAAAAACAAAGATTGGAAATGGTATGAAAGTGCTTGGATAGAAGCCTTTCGCGGAAAATCCGATGTTCCAACACGTTGGATCGAGCTAGACAGACATAAAACTAAATTTGGACTAATCACTTATATCCACAATTTAGAAGAATACAAGTATATAAGAAATCTTGCATTAAACGATCGAATCCAAATCAGAAAGGCCGACTTAAATTCTATCGGTACAATCCGAGAAATTGCTGCGGCTATGTCAAAAATTGGCGTTCCCTTTCGAGTCCTTTATCTTTCTAACGCTGAAGAATACTTTGTGTACCCGGATGCATTCCGCGAGAATATGATTTCTCTTCCTTTTGACATTGGTGGTGTGCTGCTCCGGACGATCCAAAACCGAACTAAAGAAGTCTATGGATTTCCAGACGGAGAAAAGTATCCTGAAAAATATCCCTTACACTATAACGTGCAATCGGTCCAGACTTACAAGCTTTGGATGGAGTCTGATCGGAGGTTCTACGTAACGCAGATATTGGATCACAGACAATCTTTGCAAAAAGGATTTTCGACAATGACCCTGCCGCCGTGGGAAGTGTTTCCTTGAGAGAGATTTCACTGCTTATTTTACCGATCCTTTGTTTAAGTATATTCAAATTTTCTTGTGCATCTTCTTCCGTACTGCCAAAAACTGTAACTTTGCAAGGGCAGAATTCAAAACAGAAAATTTCTTTTAAAGATGGTTTATACGCGGTTCTTTACGGAAGGAAAGATTATCCAAATTCTCTTACCATTTCCGAAGAAGACGAGGGTAGATCTGAGATCGTATTTCTATTTTATCTAGTAAAATTTCAGAGTAAGATCTTATTAATCGACACTGGAATCTCTTCAAAGGAGCTCCAACAAAAGTTCGGAATGAAGGACTGGGAGGGACCGTTAACACTTTTGCATAGAATCGGTTTGGATGCAAGTGGAGTGACCGATGTGATTATTACTCATTTTCACTTTGATCATGCAGGAGGGATCGATCTTTTTCCGAAGGCTAATTTTCATATCACTCCTGAAGATTGGAAAACTTTGAAATCTGTAAATTGGTTTCCGATGCAAAAATCAAAGTTGGAAAAAATCGAAAAATCGGGCAGACTTCAACTGGTAAATCAAAGTAAAGAGGTCTTCCCTGGATTTCGAATGATCCTAACTGGTGGTCACACTTCAGGATCTCTCGCTGTAGAATGGGACAAGGGAAATAGAGAGAGAATACTGATTACAGGAGATGAATGCTACTGGATAGATCAGTGTAAAAAAGGAGCAGGTTTACCGAGTAGTGTCACATTTTCAAAAAAAAGAAATTTAGAATTTGTACATTACGCAGAGATTTTGGGTTCAGAAGGAACAAAGATTCTTACATTACACGATCCTGCGGTTCTGGAGGGTGCAGTTGAAGTTGCTCCCAGGATATTCTTTATTCCCTAAACTAAAATATTAATTCAATATTCTGAAAAATAAAAAAGCCCTCGGTTTCCCAAGGGCTTTGATAAAACACAGATAAAGTATTAATATTTACTAATATATCACCAGTAAATCTTACTTATAAGCTTTATCTATCTGCTTCTTGTATTTCTCGGTGATCACATGCCGTTTCATCTTTAGCAGGTTAGTTAACTCGTCACCCACTTCGAACGGTTTCGGGGCAATGATCACATGTTGGATCAATTCAAAAGATTTGAATCCTGTTTTTGTGCTATTGTACTCTCGAATCTCTTTTCTATAGAAATCGATTACCTTAGCTTCGTGTATAATATCCTTAATATCTTTGGCGGAAATCCCGTTTTCGGCGAGCCACGGCTTCAGCATGTCCATATCCGGAACAATAATCGCTCCCAAAACTTTCTGATCTTGTCCAAATACCATTGACTGTTTGATATAAGGTGATTCGTCCATTTTGTTTTCTATCGGTACAGGTTCTACGTTTTCTCCACCAAGAAGAACTACCGTATCTTTAGCTCTTCCTGTTAGAGTTAAGGTTTTCTTAAAGTTGATGAATCCTATATCACCCGTATTCATCCAACCGTCATGTAGTGCTTTCTTGGTAGCATCAGGGTTTTTATAGTAACCCTTCATTACTTGAGGTCCTTTTACATGTACGACACCTTTTTCACCAAGCTTTCCAGCAAGAAGTTCGCCCTTATCGTTGATATGCGTTAGAACTTTTCCGTTATCGTCTTTGATTTCAAGCTCGGACTTTGGAACCAGATAACCAACGGACCCGATAATCGGATGCGTATAGTGTCTGACGGAAATTACCGGAGCAGTTTCGGTCATCCCGTATCCTTCCAAAACCAATAAGCCGATATCGTTGAAGAAGTTATCTACATGTCGCTGGAGTGCTCCACCACCGGACAAAGTCCCGCGTAATCTACCACCTGTTGCTTGTCTAATCTTCGCTAATACAATTGCATCGAGAGTCTTGTAATTGAAAATTAGGCCTAATATCGCGATCGTCAGTAATACTTCCGAAACTACAGGAATATTGGGCATATACATCTTCAGATAACTATATCCGATAAACGAAACTGCAGAAACCGTGAACGGTCCAGTCAGGAAAAATACGAAAATCGATTTGATTGCCATTCCGAGTGACTGGAAGATATTTCTGTTTTCGTAATCTACTTCTCGGTTACTTAGAAAGCGAACAGCCGCTTTGTAATTTTTGGAGAAGAAATATGCTAGATTAAACAGAAATTTCCTGACCGCAGGGGTCTGCTTCGGATCGTTAATCCTGTTGTAGATTCCTGTATAGATACTTTCCCAAACTCTCGGAGCGGATGCCATGAAAGATGGGCGAGCTTTTGCAAGGTCATTTCTCAGGTCGGCTACTTTCGTATAGTAAGTCGCTACACCAAGTGAAATTGCAGAATACTCGCAAACTCTTTCGAATATATGCCAAATCGGTAATATAGAAAGCATCGTGTCGTTAGGACGCAATACTTGCTTTGGCAGGATAAGAGGAACCACATGCTCAACCTGGTGAGTCATGTTGGAGTGCATGAGCATTACACCCTTTGGCATTCCTGTCGTTCCGGAAGTATAGATGAGAGTGAACAAATCGTCTGGCTTGATTGCATCGATTCTTTTCTGAGCTTTATGAGAACCTTTGGCTCGTAGTTCCTTTCCTTTTTCGAGCAAGTCATAAAGGTGAAGGACGCCTTTGGTTTTTACCTTGCTGTCCTTATCCATGATAATGATTGTATCTACTTTCTTTATCTTGGATTTATTCTTATGAACCTTTTCGTACATTTTGTCGTTTTCGACAAATACGACAGAAGCTTCGGAGTGATTTAGAATATGATCCATCTCTGTGTCGGTCACATCTGTTCCTCTAGGAACGTTTGCAGCGCCTGCTAAGATCACACCTGCATCCACAATAATCCACTCGAGTCTGTTATCAGCAAGTACACCTATGTGTTCTCTTGCCTTAACGCCCAAGTCGATGAGGGCCTCTGCTAGGGAGAGTCCCATTTCAGTAAGTTGTTTAAAACTGGTGGCTTTGTATTCTTTTGACTCGTCTTTCGACCAAAAGGCTGGCCGGTCCCCATAGGCTTCTGCAGCCTTCAGGTACATGTCCGCTAAATTTTTATACATTCGATTTCTTCCTTTATGAAGAAGGATTAGGCTAAGCTTATAGAAAAAGCCGACTCACGCTATTGCAGAACGCCTTAGCGTCAAGAAAATTTTGGAGATCAAAGTAGATGGGTGCAGTGCAAAATTAAGAATGGTTACTGAATATAAACATTCTGTGAAATGAAATCCGCCCAATTGCTCAGGCGGAAGGAATGATAAGGATCAATTCGTTTATTGTTCTTCGCCTGCGCCACCTTCTTCAGAAGTGCTTGGTGCTGGTTGAGTTCCTTCAGGCTGCGTTTCCTTTTTCTCTTTTTTGCTAGATTTTTTGGACTTTTTCTTAGCTTTCTTTTTGCCCTTTTTCTTTTTCTTGCCTTTCTTCTCAGGTTTAGTATCGGATCCTGAATCCTGAGTTTGGGCCGGCTCGTCCCCGGAGGATTCTTGAGCGCTGATTCCGGTGAATCCGAAGAGAGCGATTGCGGTTACGAGTAGCGAAGCTAATATCCTTTTGAATAGGGTCATAACATTTTACCTGCGTTAAGGAGATTTTATGGCCGTAATTTATTGATCGCTAAAGGTAAATCAAATCGAATTTATGATTCGATTAAATTTCCAAAGTAGGTGCTTTCCATCGATCTGGAGAGAGCACTGCCTTAGCTAATCTGTCCAAAAACTTTTGCTTCGGAATTTCGTAAGCTCCTAGTCCAAGAGTTACAGGGTTGAGTTGCTGAGTATCGAATAAGGTGAAGCCATCTTTCCGCAAAGCTTCAAATAAATGGTGTAAGGCGATTTTTCCGAAATCAGGTAAAAAAGAGAACATTGATTCACCGGCAAAAAACTTTCCGATAGCAACTCCGTAGACGCCTCCTCCGAGTCGGCCGTTAGAATCCCAAACTTCTATACTATGCGCGTAACCATCTCTGTGAAATTTTAAAAAGCCACTTATGAACGTATCGGTAATCCAAGTTGGTTCGTTCGGTCTATATGCGCAGCATCGGACTACTTGTTCAAACGCACGATTGAAAGTGACCGTATAGCTTTGCTGCCGTATCTTTCGCTTAACCCTGGAGCTTAAATGAAGAATATTTAAATCGAAGATCGCACGAGGGTCTAAGCAAAACCAAAGAAGTGGATTATCCGCCCAAGGGAAAATTCCGTGCGTATAAGCATAGAGTAATCGGTCCGTATTTAGGTCCCCGCCTATTCCGACGACTTCATCTTTCGTAGTCCTCGGATTGGCAAAGAAATTCGAATAGTCTCGAATTACCTGAGTATATGAATCTTCCTTTCTAAACTCCATATTATGCCTTATTAGGAAACGATTCCTCGATTCTGTACATTTGACCGTTCGGGCCAGACCTACTTGAATAGACGTGAAATTCTTGTGCGGGAATTCCAATCTCTACAAAATCGCGAAATTCTTCCATATAAGATACTACTTTATCCATCGGAACGTCTTTGAATCGGCCTATAGTAATATGTGGTTTATAGTTCTTGCCTTCAATAGTAAAGCCTAGACGACGTAATCCGCTATCAATTGTTTTTTGCAGCTCCAGTAACTCAGGTGCAGGTTCCACATCTATATACAAAATCGAAGGAGATTTCTTTTTAATAAACCACTCAATGCCTTTTAAGTTAAATGAAAAAGGTCGAAACTGAATAGTGGAACAAAACTCAGATAGGGATTCTCTCCGGATTTCGGGCAGTTCACCTAAAAAGACCAGAGTCAGGTGTAAGTTCTCTGCTGGAACCCATTTGATCCCCGGAAGTCCGTAGCAAATTCCTGCGATCGACTCCCTTACTTCTTCTGGTAAAGAAATGCCTACGAATATTCTCATTCAAAATCCACTCTTGTGACCACCCGAATTCCTCTTAGAGAGTTTGTGAGAATTATCTTTTCCGCCTTTAGTAGATCGTCGACCGTAAACTCAGATTCTTTGCACTTAAGCTTCCGAATTAACCTGCTCCTAAAAATACCAGGGAGTAATCCAGCTGAGACAGGAGGAGTGATCCACTCTCCGTCTTTCCGAATAAAAATTGAATGAATGCTTCCTTCCGTAATTTTCTCGAGCTCATTCGTGTACAGAACATCCAAGTATCCTTTCTTGGTCGCGTGTCCATATTCTAGATCGAATCGACCTCGGAGAGAAGTTTTATGACGCAGAAAAAAATCAGCTGAGGATACTTTCTTTTGGGAGAAAATTGCCGGTCCCTCTTTTGGTCCTTTACTGAAAGGCAATATTTCGGATTTTAAGGTTCCGATATTGTTCAAAATTAAGCGAACTCGAAGCGCTTGGTTTGACTCGAAGTTTGCGGATTTTTGAAAGATTTCTTGTATCACTGAATTCCAAACTTTTTCGTTTATCGGAAATCCAAGCTCGATTGCAGAATCGAATATTCTCTTTTTATGATCTTTTAAAAAGTAAATAACACCGCGTTTAAACAGCATCGTCGCAAATATATAAAATTCGTTTCGTTTGGAGTTGGGTGAATCGATCAAGAATTTTGCCTTGGACCAACATTCATTCCATTCCTCCTCCGCATCTGAGTCGATTGTAATTCCGGAGCCAATTCCCATTCGGCCTTTACGCGGTCCGCAAGATTGACTGGACTCCTTGAACTCGAGCGTGCGAATCGCGATCGAAACCGTTTCGAAATCTTTGGAGAGAAAACAAATAGCACCCGTATAAACTCCTCTATCCGTCTCTAGTTGCGAAATGATTTCAGTAGCTCTTTTTTTCGGAGCTCCAGTAATCGAGCCACCGGGAAAAAGGGACTGAACAATTTCTAACCAATTTGTTTTCTCCTTTAGGACAGAGCGGACTTCGCTTATCATTTGAAATACGGTTTCGTAAGATTCTACGAAAAAAAGTCTGGGAACTTCTACGCTTCCCGGAATCGAGATTTTACCTAAATCATTTCGTAAAAGATCGGTGATCATTAGATTCTCTGCTTTATCTTTGGGAGAATTAGTAAGTTCGGATCTTAGTTGATCGTCCTCAGACTCATTCTTTCCTCTAGGTCTGGTTCCCTTCATCGGCAAAGTTCGAATTTGGTTTTTGTCTCTTTGCCAAAATAATTCCGGAGAAAAAGACATTAGGTTCCATACATTTTGATCAGAAGTTTCTGCTCCAGTTCGGATCCAAGCTTCGTAAGGAACTTTCTGGTTTTTTCTAAGTTCAAAGAAAAGACTTCCAAGAGAACCATTTTGAGTCAGCTTTATTGGAAACGTGTAATTGATCTGATAAACGTCACCTGATCTAAGATAGTCCTGAATTTTTTGAATCGAGTTTTTAAAACCGTCTTTATTCTGAATATCTTCACATTGTAAAAAATAGCCTTGGTTTTTATATAAGAACTCCCAGTTCTCCAATTCCTGGTCGCTTAACAGTTTGTATTGCGAGAATACTGCGAACCAAACGTAAGGCACTTCTGGAATCTTGTGAGATTCTTCAGTCAAACTGGCTGATCCTGCAAAAGCCTGATGCGAATCATAGGAAATCCAACCTGCCGCGAGTAGCCCCTGGTCAATTTTACTTTGAATTATTTGTAAGATATTTGGTATTTCATCCAGTCGAAAGGAACTATACACTTCTTCTGGGAAAATTAGGATCGGACGAGCTTCCTTTGAAAAACCTCTGCCTAGATACAGAAAAGGCTGGAAATGTTCGATGTCCTCCTTAGGATTCATATTCAGTTGGTTCCAATTGCACTTTTCGGAAAGTCCCCGGATTCATAAAGCGAAATGAATTTTTCTCCGACTTCCAATCCACCTAGGCTTAAATATTTAATTCGCCAATTCTCACTCTTTTTGCTGGTTGCGCTCGTCTACTTTTTACTCGGTCGAATCGGGCACTATACCGCTGCATTTTCGGGGTATGCCTCTCCTGTCTGGCCCGCCTCGGGCTGGGCTCTCGCAACAGCGATTCTCTTCGGACGGATTTCCATACCCGGAATCTTCCTTGGCTCATTTCTCTATAATATTTCGATCAAATGGGATCTGATAGAATTTAGTCCTTTTTCTCCTTATATTCAAGTCGCAACCATCATTGGTTTGGGGAGCTCCCTCCAGGCTTTGCTCGGCAGCATATTTTATCCTAAGTTAGTACCGAACCTGGATCCCTCGGAAAAAACCTCCTACGTAGTTCGGTTTCTTTGGTTGGAAACCATCATTTGCACAACAAGTCCTAGTGTGGCAAACTGTGGGCTCTACGGATTAGGCGTTATTCCTTTTGAAATGGTCGGGAGTACTTGGACCTTTTGGTGGTTAGGAGATGTGCTGGGAGTAATCTTATATTTCCCTTTCTTTCTCTCCTGGATGAAGCCGGACTTATCAAAGTCTTACGATCATCATTGGAAAGAGAGCTTACCCGTAATTTTACTTCTTTTGCTTTTTTCCGGAGTGATCTTCAATATTTTCCGATGGAATTCGGTTCGAGTCGAGTATCCGATTACGTATCTGCTCATGACTTTGGTTATTTGGGCTTCTTTGCGATTTAATATCCGAGAATCTTCACTGGCACTTATGTTGATCGCATCAATTGCAATCGTAGATGCTATTCAGGGTTCGAGTCAATTCAGAGCTCCTTCTAAAGAACTTTCTTTGTTACTTCTGCAAAGTTTCTTATCCGCAATCTCCATCACTTCTTTGCTGGTTCTTTCCGTCGTGAGAGAGAGAAAAGGAGCTGAAGAAAGATTGAAAGCTTCTCATAAAGAATTGGAAGAGATGGTAGCAGAGAGAACTACAGAGTTGACTCTATCTAACAATTCTCTCGGAACCAGCGAGGCGCGTTACCGCGGATTATTTGAGAACGTCCCGACCGCAATCTTTGAATGCAATTATACAAAAGTAAAGAAGCTCTTGGATCGGGTTCCCGATATGGGAAAAAAGGAATTCTATAAGTATCTTAGAGAAAATCCGGATTTTATAAACGAGTGTTATCGTGCAATCCAAGTAGTAGACGCGAATAGAGAGTCTTTGCGGCTTTTCCGCGCACCATCCAAGGAAGTTGTCTTAAAATTGTCTCGAGAGCTGTTTAGTCTTGGAAACATGGATGACTTTAAGGAAGTTTTATATGCGGTAAGATTCGGTGCAACAATATTAGAAAAAGATGCTACAATCACCGCCTTAGATGGAAGCCGTCCAGAGGTTACGATTAGATGGTGTCTGCCTCCGGAATTTTCGGAGACCTTCTCTTCGGTTATCATTTCTGCGGTAGAAATCACAGAAAAGAAAAACACTGAAAGGCAGTTAAAAGCTTCCCTTAAAGAAAAGGAAGTTATGTTGAAAGAGATTCACCATAGGGTAAAAAATAATCTCCAGGTAATCTCAAGTCTGTTTAGTTTGCAGTCAGAGTATGTGAATGATCCGGATATACATGACGCTTTTGTTGAGAGCCAAAGTAGAATACAGACTATGGCTTTGATACACGATGAGTTGTACCAGTCCAAAGATTTGGGACAGATCGAATTTTTGGGTTACGCAAACCGACTTATCGAAAAAATCAAAACCGCTTATTCGATCGGAGAAGAGATATTTATTTCTTTGGAAGGAGATAAGGTCGAAATGGAAGTCAACCAAGCGATTCCGTTAGGTTTGGCACTCAACGAGTTACTATCCAATTGTTTTAAGTATGCATTTCCGCCAAACTTCAAGCCGGTTCGGGAGCATTCTAGAATTACGGTAGGAATTCACGAAACAGGAAATTCCATTTTGGTCGAGGTTGCAGATAACGGAATCGGTCTCTCAAACGATTTAGATCCTTTGGAAACTCCTTCTTTTGGGCTTACGCTCGTACAGGTCCTCACAAAGCAGTTAAAAGGCAGACTTGATTTCTCTAGCATGGAAGGCCGAGGAACCAGTTTCAAAATTAGATTTCCGAAAGTTCCCCCCTGATAAATTAAAAATTTCTTGCGTTTGAAGAAAGGATTTTATCTCAATGAAAGCGCAAATGAAAGTAAAGGCACCAAGTCCCTTAGCAAACAGAGCAGAAGCTAGAAGAGAACAAATTTTGGAAGCTGCACTAGATGTTTTTTCCGAAAAAGGATTTCATGATGCCGGCATTGCGGACATTGCTGGGAAACTGAACATCGGACACGGAACCTGCTATCGGTACTTTAAAAACAAGTTGGATATCCTACACGCACTAGTGGATAAAATTTTGGCAGGCCTAATCGCACTAGTCAGAGAAGAAAACCCGGATAAATCAAACTCGCTGGAAGAGTACAGACAGCAAATTGTTCGCATAGGTGAAAAACTTTTCATTCTATTCGGAAAAGATCCTAGGCAGGGTAAAATTGTTTTTTTCGAAGCGATGAGCCTGGATGATGCGGTTCAGAGGAAAATTCGACTGGCAATCGACAGAAGCGCCAAGCTTACGGAGCTTTATCTCAAGAACGGAGTGACGAAAGGGTTTTTGAGATCAGATCTAGATACTCGCGTTGCCTCCCAGGCAATCAATGCAGTCATGTTTGAAGGAATCCGAATCGGCCTTGCATCGAGTTTGGATGAGAAATTTGCCAGAAGATGGATGGAGGAAGTACCTAAGCTAATGCTGCAGGGAATGGGTACAAAAAAGTAGTTTCTTGGGATTTTTTTGTTGCATAAAACTGAATGACGTGTCATTCTTTATATAGGTAGTTCGATTCGGAGGTTAGATTCGAAATGGTACAAGTGGACGTATTCTGGTCATATGGCTTGGGAGCCGGCTATGCGATGGCAGCTGCCCGCCAAATTCGTAAATTACAAGAGGACGGAAAGGGATCTGGTTCGATTCAATCCGTTTCAAAAGAAAAGGGCGATGTTCCTTTTTGGAAAAATACTTACTTCATTACAAATTTGTTATATTTGGCCCTACTATTCGCGCCATCCGGTTTATACCTGGTCTGGCAATTTACTAGTTGGGAAACAATGCATGTTGGAGACAAAGGAATGCCTGGTTGGCTGGTTGCTCTTTTCGGAATGACCAATGTCTCTCAAGGTATTTTAGGTTTTTGGGTAGTCTGGAAGCTATTGAAGGCCGGAAAGTCTTATTTAGCTTATTTGCAAGTGCCTCTGGCTTACTTTGGAATGTTTTTTATACTGGTTCATGGCTGGGATGGAACTGGTTACCAAAGATTCTTTTCGCCGACTGCAGAAGATTTTCAGAATAATTGGACCTGGGCAACCGCGGGTAAATGGTTTTCCTCTGACGTTGCAATTACCCTTGATGCGATGGGCGTGATTCTGATTCCTACTTTGATCGTGTCGATGTTGAAATTCTTACAAGAAGGTTGGAGCACTTCCTCTTCCAAAGAGTTTCCAACCGTTTCAAATCCTTCTAGCGCAACCGCTGTAATCGCTTTCTTGGCTACGGTGTTTGTAGGAACTCTCGGATTAGTAATCGTTTCAAGCGTTGTAATTCATCAAACAGGATGGATTTTAGGCTCGATCGTTTCTATAGGTATTATATATCTGTTCGGCGTAAGTAAGTTCGGTATCTTTCCGGTACTTTATAAAAAAATAATGCAAATTCCCGCCGAATCCGCCGCTCCTGCCGGCAAAATACGCACTTCTCCCTGAACCGGAGGAGCATCCGATCCAAATTTTTTGGCTCTGGCTTAACCCAGAGCCTTTTTGTATTCTTCGATTAACAATTCAGAATCTTCGCAACCGACCGAAATTCGAACAAGATTCGGGTCCAATCCAAGTTCCGATAGCATTCCGCGACCAGATTCAGTGGAAACCAACTCGTAATGCGCCAAATACATATAGAGCATATTCAGCGTAAATTCGGTGCCAAAGCTAGGTCCTTTAAGAAGGGCAAGCGAGTCATAGAATTGTTCTATTGGCACGCCTGGTTCGATAGTGATTACCCCACAATGTAGATTCGGATCTCGGGCTATTTTCGAAAAGTTGCCATGATTTTCTTCGGATCCACTCCAATGTACCGCATTGATCTTGGGATGAGAATCAAAGAATTTCGCTAAAACCGCTGCATTTCTACCGATTCTTTGCACTCTTTCTTTATAGCCGTCGATTTCGAAAGCCATTCTTTCTAAATCTCTAATATAAGGTTTCTCTAAAAATTCGGCACTTTGATTCTTTAGATCAGCAAAATAAGGGGAGGATGGATTCAGGATTAACGCACCCATCATCGTGTCCGCATTTCCTGATGCGAATTTGGTTAGACTCTCTACGATTACGTCCGCAAAAGGCGACAAATCCACGACTGCCGAGCCGGCTACAGAAACATCCGCGATCAATGGAATTCCGTACTTTCCTAGTATCTTCTTTAGCTCAGGATAGTCGGGAACTTGTATCAATGGATTCGTAGGGGACTCAGTAAGAATCGCAGCGACTCTATCTCCGTTTTCCTCGAGAAATTTTGAGAGTTCTTGGAGATCGACCACGTCATGAAAAATGTGAGAGCCCTGGGAGTATTTTTCTAAGATTCGGATATTGTCCACATAGAGCCAACCGAGTCTGAGCCAAATATCTTTGCCCTTTTTTCTCCGAACTTGGTCGAGCACACGAAAAGATGCGTAAACTGCATTCATACCGGAGGTACTAAGGGATACTTCTACCCCTTTGCCTTCATAAAGATCGCTTAATATTTTTATAATATGCGACTCTGCTCCCTGATGGATGGCTTCTTCTTTATAGATGGAGGGAACCAATCCTTTCTTGAATAGAAAATCCTCAGCTTTCCTGGAAGAAACCAAGCAACCTGTATGCTGAATAAAGCTGAGTACTTTAGATTCCTTTTCAGGATCTCGATCGAATACTAGAGTTACTATGCCTTCGTCTTCTAGGATCTGGGACCCGCGAAGTTCAAAAAGTTCTATGATTTGATTCGCTACTTTTTGAGAATTTACGATTACCTGAGGGCCTTCGATTCCTTTTTGCTCTCGGTTGTAATCTAAGATTTTTTCTACAAATGCATGTGCTATAAAACGAGGATATCCTGCTTTTAATCGAGAGAGAGTTTCGACTCTTTTTTCCTCGTAGCCGATTACGTCTTGGACTTTTGGCAGGCTCATGGAAACCGCGTGTACGTTTGAGTAAGGAATTCGTTCGCCGCAAATTGTGCGAAATGGCTCTGCTACCTCTTTTAGAATTTTGCTCATTATTTTAAGCCACCCATGTTTCTCTGTTCATCTTCCCGGAATTAGACGGTCTGTGCGTTAGCCAATCTTTGTATCCTATCTTCTTCCGTCAATGCACCGATTAAATCGTCTAGATCGCCTTCCATTATTCCAGAAAGATTATGGCTTGTGAAACCGATCCGGTGATCTGTGCATCTTCCCTGGGGAAAATTATAAGTCCGAATTCTTTCGGACCTGTCTCCGGAGCCTACCATCTGTTTTTTTAGTGCATCTGAAGCAACTTTCTTTTCTTCTACTTGTTTTTCTAATATACGAGCTCTCAGAATTCTAAGTGCCTTGGCTTTATTTTTATGTTGTGACTTTTCATCCTGACACGCGACTACGATTCCAGACGGAATATGAGTAATTCTCACTGCAGAGTCAGTCGTATTTACGTGCTGTCCACCTGCACCCGAAGATCGGTACACGTCCACGCGTAGATCACTCTCATTTACTTCTACTTCCGTTTCCTCCGCTTCGGGAAGAACTGCAACTGTTACTGCAGAAGTGTGAATTCGGCCTCCGGATTCAGTGGCTGGTATTCTTTGGACCCTATGAGTCCCTGCTTCGAATTTAAATAAATCATAGGATCTTTCATCTTCGAGTGCAAAAACGATTTCCTTGAACCCGCCGATACCCGTCGGAGAAGTATCGATTATCTCGTACTTAATTCCTCGCTTGTCTGCATACTTCGTATACATGCGGAAAAGGTCCGCTACGAAAAGTCCGGCTTCTTCTCCGCCAGTGCCTGCACGGATTTCTACTAATATGTTTTTTCCAGAATTTGGATCCGGAGGAAGCAGCATAATCTCGAGTTCTTTCGCTAGGGACTCGATTTTTTCGGAGCCTGCTTTTTTCTCATCTTCGTACATACTTCTCATTTCTCCGTCTTTTTCAGTTTTGAGAAGTTCTTCGGCGTCCTTTACATCCTGGATCAGCTTAGTGTACTCTTCGATTTTTTCGTACAGAGGAGTCAGCTGCGACCTCTCTTTGTAGAGTTTCTTCAAAGATTCCGGATCGGAGGTTCTAGTTAGTTCATCCGAGATTTTCAGGTATTTTTGTTGTATTTTTTCAAGTCTGTCTAACATGGAATCCGTATCCCCATTGCCTTAGTACTTCGCTCCCCTACATGGAAAACTACAATTCGATTCTTTTAGACGTTTCCGATAAGATCTTATCTGTTTTATCGGGATTATCATCCTATCGAAGTCCTTATGCAAGGACAATAGGAGATCCTACAGAAATCCTAAATACCTTAGCGACCAAAGCCGCAATTCAAGCAGCCGCCTCTAGCTCGGTTCTTTCTTTTCCCGGCGGAGTTTGGGGCACGGTGGCGCTTGCTCCGGAAGTGTTTTTGACCATGCGAATCCAGGGAAAGTTAGTGAAAGATATCGCAGCACTGTATGGAAAAGAAGCCAGGGTCACCGAGGAAATGATGGCTTATTGTCTTTTCGGAGACCGCACTTCGTTTTTCAAAAACTTACTCCGAGAAACTGGTACAAGAGTTCTAGTTAGACCTTCGACTTGGGAGCTCCTCGGAACCTGTATCCGTAAAATAGCTGAGTCTATGACCGGTTCTGGCCGAAGTGGAAGAAATAGCCGAAAAAGATTTTTTCCGTTCTTGGGGGCGCTTGTCTCAGGTGGTCTGACTTTTACTGAAACCAGGCGTATTGCGGAACGAGCTAAAGCTCTATTTTCAAAAGAAATCTTAGAAATTACAGAAGGGGAAGTTTGGTCTCAGGAATTAGCCTAATCTCAATGCATACAAATCATATTTTTAGAACCATTTTCCAAGTTATTTATCTCATTTTTCTAATCTCCATACTGGGTTCCTGCAAATCAAAACAGGAAAGCTTAATAGAAGAAATCCAGGAACTTTTGGAGGAAGAGAATTACGAGACCGCTGCAGAGACTCTCAAAGGCTACCTCGTAAAGCCTAAATCAGACGATGAGGTGCTTGCCTCAGATAAGCCGGATAGTCCTAGAATCGTAGAACTTTCTCATGATCGAAAAAGGTTGGTTTGGGTTGATGATAGTAAGCTCACGCTCAAGGACATGATGGACGGAAATACGGACAGCACTAATCTGGACGAGGTTCCTGCTTCTGTTGCTGTTTCTCTTAATGCAAATTTTGCACTCGCAGAATATCCGATGCAAAACGGTTGTAGACTGTTCGCGATTTCTTTGAAAGACGGCTCTTTGCACTATGAGTCCGGAGCTCAGATTTCTTGCCGCAACAGAGGCGGAATTCTAGATAACGGTTCTAAAATATTCTATTTTGTTGATAATCAATTGTATGAGGAGAAAACTGAGGAACCGCGAAATCCAAAGTTGTTATTATCCAAGGAAAAAATCGCTCCTCCCTTTCCTAACTTGAAGTCTAGATATTTTCTGTATCCAGTGGGAAGAGATTTCCTACTTTTTTCCGGCAACGGCGGCTCGTATAACATGTACTACTTTCAACCTGAGAAAAAGCAGGTAGAAAAGTTGGACCAAGAGGCAATTAGTCCGCTCCTTTATTATGGGCCGGGAGACACCGCTTTCTATATCGGAGGAAGTATAGGACGATTGCATTTGAGAAGAGTGCACTATGGCAAAGGAAAGCCAACGGTTTCAAAGTTGTTTACTATCAGTCGAAAGGAAATTAACCCTTGGAAGCTTGCTGCTAAGAACGAATTCTTTTCGAACTATTCTGGAAGAGTTCATTTGTGGGGTCCGATGCGTAAAAGCCAAGTTCTTCCTTTGCTTTGCGAACGGACTTGGGTTGTAGAGCCAGAGAGAATTTTATGTGAAAATGAAAATGGAGAACTCTTCCTTTCCGGATTCGAATTCTCAGAAGAAGATTGGACTCTGATGAAGTTGTACGAAGAAGTCCGCAGCAAGTAGATTTACAGATACAGATTGATTAGATAAGGTCCTTTGGCTTCCGGTTTTGGTTCAGGAACGCCGTATCTGGATTTTACAAAACTATTTCCCGGAAAATCGGTTTTGAATCCGGTCCCGGAAAATATTACTTGGGCAGTAGTCTCTAGGTTTGATTGCTTGGCCCAATCTTGAAACAGTCCGTCGTCTTGGACGGATCCTAAAGCGATCCAGCGGGAAACAAAAGTCTTTCGAATCGCTTCGCTTAACGAAGGATCTTTAAAATCTTCCTTAAATAGAAAGCCGAATCTTGCAAAAGGAAATTGGACGATTCCTAGCTTTTCAGTCACCGGAGATACATTTCTAGAAACGCCTTGATTTAGATACTCTCCGAGAGAATTGCTTCGATAATTATCCTTTTTGATTTGAACCAATGAAAAAGTGCCGTCCGGTTTAAATAGAAAGACTTTTTCTTCCCATTTTCCTTCACTCAGTTTTATTTCGGTGCCTTGAATTTCTAAAGGCGGTAATAAGATGGAACCGCCAATGATAAACGCATTATATAATCTTGATAAATTAGAAAAGATTCGAACATAAGTGTCGAACATTTCTTTCGCGATAGAATGCTCTACTTGAACTTTTGTAAAGGAACCATTGCTTAGTTCCCTCCAAGAAATAGAGCGATAAAAACTGACTTTTTCCCAGGCTTCGATTTCGTTCGGAGAGAAAAAGACTTCTCGTCTCTGATCATGCAGGAAGAAATAATTTCCGATTTCGGGAGGATAGACTACGAGCGTGGATTTTTCTATCCAACCCTTTCCCTTTGCGAGTCTCAAGAAAGACTCGATCCAAGCCTCGAATCGATCTTCTCTAGAGTAATACTCAGGATGAAATTCTGGTTGTACCAGGAGTACGTTGCCACCTTTTCGATTAAAACCTACACTCAGGGTCTTTGTTTCCTCGGGATGTCCGATCGACTGAAAGTCGAGATCATTCAAGGGAGATTCGGTTATGTACCAACCGATTCCGAGAAAGATCGGAAAAAGGAAGAGTGAGAGCAAGATATTCCTGCGGAAAGGATTCATAAAATATGCAGTCCTTGTTTTAGAATTCCGTTTTTAATCAAGGGCGCATATTCGGTTTGATACAAACGGACCGCGTCCAACATATAATCGAAGAATAATCCGTGCGGATCATACGTTTGAACGTCAACCCAAGAGATAAAATCGTGTTCTTCTGAAAGTTCGATTTCCCCCTCGATAAACTCTGCATGGTAAGCGATGATGATGCAGGGATGGTCCCCTTCGCTCACTCTGTGCTTGTGCACGAATAAACTTTGTGGATGAACATTGATTTTGCAGCGGTTTCCGAGTTCTTCCAACAGTTCTCTATTTAAACTTTCAATCCAATCACCGAAGAACTCGTCTTCGTTCATACGTCCGCCTGGCAAATCACCATATCCAGATTTGCGATCTCTTAAGATCAAAAACTCAGATCCTTTCCGTAAAAAGACTTTTTGGGTAATTTGAAAAAAGCCGTGATTGTTCAAGGGGAGAATGCTCCAAAAATCTAAACTAGTCCGTCATTATATCTCGGACCTGACAATCACTTTTATCTGCTCCGGTTTTCGCGCTTCTAAATAAGCCTGAGGGAGATCCTTCATTTTAAACTCTGCGCTGATCAATCGCTCGGAAATCGATTTTAAAAAACCCGGACTGGATTTTAGGGCAGCCATTGTTTTTTGAAAATCTCCGCAGCGACTAGAACTTAGGACCCTATCTTTGGAGATCCATTGCAAGAAGGGATGCCCAAAATCAGAAGGAGCTAGATCGGTTACAAAAATGATTCCTCTAGGTCGCAACAAGGAAGGATGATCCTTTTGGTCCGGGCGAATTATCTGATCCAAAAGTGAGATTTGATCTACGATGGAAAAATCGAACCCTCGAACTGGACCGGTAAATTCATTAGAATCCAAAAAATCTTTCGCTTCCGGAACACTTCCCTCATAAACGCGCAGTCCATTCTCTCGCGCTGACTGGATCCAATTTTTTGAAGGTTCGGTTAGCTTTACTTGTTTCGGGAGGAACAGCCATTGATTTGAGCTTTGGTTAACCCCCCAACTTTTCTTCTGGAAATCGGGCGAAAGCTTTGCGATCGAAAATTCATCCACTACGAGTTCCGTCAAATTTTGAATTCCCAGAGATTCTTTTCCGTTCGTAGTCTTTCTATGAATTTGTGAAGAAGAAAGTTGAATGCAATTCTCTAAACCGCTACTTGCACCTGTGGTATCAAAGACTATTTCAGCGAATTCGCTGAGCTCGCCCCAAGTGATTTTCTCGGAAATTTCAGGAGCTTTTGCTGACGAGAATTCACCTAACATGGATTTATCGCTTTCGGTTTTTCCTAAATCCGGAAATGAATAAACTTCGTCTGCCCCCATCGCAAACAGGTGCTCCGTTAATTCTCGGTTTTTGACAATTCCGGCGATTCGAAAATTCAGATTTCTTTGTTTTCGAATGAGATGCAAAGCAGCTATTACCAAGGATCCCAATCTTCTCGGGCCTAATACTGCGATTCTTTTGAGAGGCTTTCTTTCGATGTCGATTGCGACCTCGACTCCGTGATATGAAGCTGCAAACGGTTCCATCAAAACTGCTTCTTTATCTGTAAGCGATTCTACCTCTATTAAAGTTCCAATTGGCGCCAAAAGGTAAGGTCCAAATCCTCCAGGTAACCTGTCAATTCCGAGGACCATCCGATCCGGGCTATGCGTAGGAATCCCGAATCGACTGTATTTGTCTGGAATTCCGCTCCTAGTCGTTGGTGTATCATTTATTTCTAATACATACTTTTTGTTGGTATTCGGGTCCTTTGCAAGTACTTCATGACCTAGGATTTGGGGTAAAGGAAAAGGCAAGAATCTTCGGTCCAGATCTGTTGAACAGATTCCGCAAAGTTCCGTTCTAAGCAATCTGTATCCGGCTCCAAGTTCGAGGTACAACTGGCCGTTTCTGTAGACTTTCCATCCTGTGCTTTCGGATCCTTCTAAAGAGTATTCGCTTAATTGAAAACTATCATCAGCGAAGTAATCGTAGGCTTGGAACTGAATCAATTATCTGGCCCCGACAAAAAATCCAAGTATTAGTAATAATACAACGAAGACCAGGTTCAGGATAAATCCTGTGTGCAATTGTTTGCGCTCTTTATTGTTCAAAAAATACGCCGCAAAAATGACGCTCATGAAACCGCCGATATGCGCCCAATGAGCGACTCTATCTTTTGCAAACAAGTTTACAATATCTGAATACACCATGACCCAAGCTAGACCGAAAACAGGGAAAGGATAATTCTTTTTCTTAATTCGTATCGTAAATGGTGACAATAATGCTGCGACCGCTGCCAACCCAGAAATCGCGCCTGAAGCACCGATCGTTGGCTCTTTATCGCTGAGTATCACTCCTCTGACTAACGAATCTAAGAATCCGGAGATAAGGGCTCCCATGAAAAAGAACAAAAGCCATTTTCCTTTTCCAACTCTGTACTCTACGATACGACCCAAGAAAAAAAGGAAAATCATATTCCAGAAAAGGTGAGTCAAGTCCGCATGAAGGAAGGCCATCCCAATCCAATTCCATGGATAAAATTCGCCCGGACGACTAACAAAAAAAGCTTCTACGACTTCCGGAGAAATGCTTCCCATCGTAAGAAAGAACTGGGAAGCAATGATGATAATTACAAAGCTTAGAGTTAAAGGAAACTCTGTAAGAAAAGATTTCATTCAGAAGTGATTCCCGTGTCTATATACTGTCTTAGGTATGCCTTTAGCATCACTTTCAATTCTAAAAGAATTCTGTCTGCGAGCACTTTATCGGTTTTCTCTCGCATCCAACGGATTAAGACTGCGTCAGTCACCTCTACCATGATTCTAGAAATGATTTCTGCTTCTGCTCGTTCCTTTAAGCCGGGGATCGTGCTCGCAAAAAGCTCAGCCACATTACCAGCGATATAACGATTGTTCTCCCGATCGATTTCTACCAATTCGGGATCCATTTTGATATTCGACCAGAGAGGAACAAATCCCGGCTCATTCAAGTAAAGCTCGGCGAAAGCGTCGATCACGTTGTCAACTAGCTGCTCCCAATCGGATACGAACTTCTCCACATTCAGGAATCCGGAGAACATATCATTCACTCTTTGTAGATGTCTCCTACCCACCGCATTTAAGATGGCGTGCTTGTTTGGATAATATTGGTACAAAGAGCCAATGGGTATTTCTGCCTTTTGCGCGATTAGATTCGTAGTAATTGCATCGGCGCCTACTTCGTCTAACAACGAAGCGACCACATCTAGGATTCTCTGCACACGATCAATCGCCCTCTTTTGTAAGGGAGTTTTTCTTGGTTCCAAGATGGAGGATTTCGATTTTTGAGGAGATTCTATTGCATCCTCTGGTTTGCTTGCTTTAGACAAACGGATCTTCTCCGAGAAACGATATGATATCTACTAGTGAAGAGGATAGGGTGAATCTATCAAGAAAACAATTATACGGATTTATAGTATCTTAAAATATGACGAAGACTTGAAAGGTAGGATGCTCCGAACAAATTGATATGAACTAAAACTGGATAGAGCTGCCAAAACTGGATTCGATCTTTCAAATGATCCGGGTCTTCGATTCCAACTACTGAAAGTATTTCTTGCATTTCCTCCAGATTGATCGGACTTCCAAAAAGTTGCAACATCGCCAAATCCTGCTCGGGATGTGAATATGCCACCGCGGGATCTATCAAATACGCAAAGCCGTTTTTTCCCTGGAGAACGTTTCCCGACCATAGATCTCCATGAACCAATCTAGGTTGTACCCGATTCAGATTCCAATCTTCTGAAAACTTAACGAAAATCTGTCGGATCATTTCCGAATCTTTTTCTGTGATTAATTTTCTAGAGAAAGCCAGCTCGATCTGGCGTTTTAGGCGGTCGTTCCAAAAGAAATCCGTAAATAAACTATGCCAGCTATTCTTTTGGGGCAGTGATCCTATAAAGTTATCTCTCTTCCAGCCCCAGGAGCCAAACTCGACGCGGTACATTAACTTTAAACTTGCGATCAAATCTTGCCGGAAGCCTGCGGAAGAACCCGTTTCTATAAACTCCATTGCGAGTATTGCAAATTTTCCTAGATCTACCGTTCCAAAACATTCAGGGACTCTTACGCCTAACCGATTGAGTTGCAAAAGACCTTCTTCCTCTGCGGAGGCCGCCTCTTTTTGGGGAATCAATTTGACCGCTAATTTTGAATTGTCCTGAAGTCGGACAGAATATAGATCGAATAAACTAGAGGAGTGAAACTGAATGAAAGCTTTTTTCGTAGGCGAGAGAATGCCGAGCCTTTCCAACCCTTCTCGGATGGATTCCTCTATTCCGGCATTCATTAGGGTCATAGACTTCATCCTTCCCTAAATATCTTTTCAGGATTCTATTTTAGAAAATCCGAATTTGCTTCCTATGTATTTCATCGGTTTTAGAAATCCGCACTTTGAGATTTCAGGACGAATAAATAACAATTGCTACACAAGTCCAACCTATTAATCGGACCAGTTTTCTAGCCTCTATGTCTCTTTAAATTATCCAATTCAAGGTCGATTTGGTCATTTTGTTCTGCTAAAATAGGCGCACTTATTTTTGTTTTTTGCAAACTGTGAAACCTTCGTTTCGGAAGATTGGGTCAGATGGGCGACCGAGAGGATTCATAAAAACCCGGTTTTTAATCTTTCGGTTCTTCTTTTTTCGTAAATCGCTTCACAATCAATATTATATTTCATTTCCGCCTTGACTGAGCTGATTGCTCTAAGGACCGTTATCATTGCGAGAGCGGTTTCCCTACCTGTGAATATTCTATTTTGTCTGAGAAAATCGAGGGTGTTTTTGACAATGATTGCTGCAATCATTTCAATTGCTCTACTTTTCGTTTCAACTAGTCATTCCTCCGCAAACTATATCAGCGGATTTCCTTCTGAGACAGAAACTGAAAACGCTTGGAACGAGGCTGAATCCTCTTTTCCTGAATGGGCATTATTTCAAATTATTGATCAGATCGCGTACTGGATCAATCCCAAGGAGCTACTTGATTTACAATTCGGTAAGGTCCACCTATCGAATCGATTGGGATTACCCGATTTTACAAATCTAGTACTAATATCCGCAAAATACATCAATCTACCACCGCCTTCCTTCTCCTAATTTAGAGAATTTTAATCTAAACCCTTTTCAAGTGAAAAAGGGAGTTCAAGCTTCCGCAGCTGGTTTGCGGGAAAATTAGGAGAAAAAATGAGCTCGAGTACTCAACATCAAACAAAGAATATTGTTCGCCCTAAGGATTGGATCCAAGGGCTAAGGGAAAACTGGAAGTCAGATATTATTTCAGGATTTGTAATATTCCTGATTGCACTTCCACTATGTATCGGAATTGCAATTGCTTCAGGTGCTCCACCGATGGCCGGAATTCTATCCGGCATCGTGGGGGGGATGATTGTTTCTCTAATAAGTGGGTCCTACGTAACAATTAACGGACCTGCTGCTGGCCTAATCGTCATCGTTCTTGGATCGATAGAAGCATTAGGTAAAGGTGATATGGCCGCGGGATTTAAATATACTCTCGCTGCCACCGTAATCGCAGGTTTATTCCAAATCGGTCTGTCTTTTTTGAGAGCCGGAACCTTAGCAAACCTGTTTCCCTCTGCAGTAATTCACGGAATGTTGGCTGCAATCGGAGTGATTATCTTTATTAAACAATTCAGTGTGGCTTTAGGCGCAGCTGTTGTTTCAAAGTCGATTCCCGGTTTAATTTCAGAAATGCCATCTAACATATTGAACTTGAATCCTGAGGTCGCCCTAATTGGGATCTTGAGCATTATTATTGTGTTTGGCCTTCCTGCATTACCTTGGGCGGTTACCAAGAAAATTCCAGCTCCCCTTTTAGTTGTTACTATCGCGATGATATTCGCTTGGTTTTTCGGCTTTGCGCAAGAACACCAGTATGAATTTTTCGGAAAACAATACTCGGTAGGTCCTAAGAGCCTTGTAAATATTCCTTCCGGATTCATCGAAGGATTGACTGCGCCGGACTTTGGAATCATTGGAACTTTTGATTTTTGGAAACAAGTCTTTGCAATTACTCTAGTCGCGAGTCTTGAGTCCCAATTGACGGTTACCGCTATTGACAAGCTGGATCCTTATCGTAGGCAATCCAACTTGAACCTTGAATTGTTCGCTAAAGGTGTTGGTAATTCCATTCTCGGTATGATCGGGGGATTGCCAATTATTGCAGAGGTCGTTCGTTCTTCTGCGAATATCAATAACGGAGCCAAAACTCGTTGGTCGAATTTCTTCCACGGATTCTTCCTTTTCAGCTTTATTCTGCTTATCCCCGGGGTAGTCAGAATGATTCCTTTGGCTGCGCTGGCCGCCATTCTGATTGTAACTGGGTATAGACTCTCTATCCCTGAGTTGAAAAAAACTTGGAAAGTAGGAATCGATCAAGTATTGATCTTCTTTATTACGATTATCTTTACCGTATCTGTGGATCTTTTAGTAGGTATCGGAGTCGGTGTACTCGCAAAAATTGCATTCCATTTTGTGAATGTTCTGTTACCGAAAAATATAACAATCAACGACTTCTTTACTGCTCGATATTCGCTCGAAACCAAAGGTGATAAAACCAAGGTTAGCGTAGAAGGATTGGCCGTATTCTTTAACTTTCTGAGCTTGAGAACCGCCCTATACAACTTGGAGAAGAAAAAGGAAGTAGAGATCGATATCTCTGGGCTCCTTTTCTTGGATCATACAGTGATGGAGAATTTACTCTCCTTTTGCGAAAGATACCAAGAGGACGGCGGAAAAGCAAAGATCGTAGGTATGGAAGCATCCAAACCGCTTTGGCACCATCCGGCAGCCGGTCGTAAAAAAGTTTCTTAATTCGGTATCAACCATGAAGACAATTCAATTGTTGCGGAAAGAGCTAAATGCTCTTTCCGTAAAATCGATTCAGATAGTTTGCACGGGTGCTTTGCTTCTACTGATTCCGAATCTTTTTCAGATTTCGGTTGCGCAAGAAAAGAATACGAGCCCTGAAAAAGTTGCGCCTTCTGAAAAGGGAACGGCGGCTGCCACCGCGCCGGCAGCGACGCCTGAGGAGCAACCTTACCAAAGTCCCTGGAAGAAAGACGGAATCCCTACAGACTATTTAAAGAACATACTGCTTCCCGCAGAACAGACGAAGGCAGTTTCTAAAAATCAGAAAGCTTGGGTGACAGACTATCTCAGAGTTGGTCTGCTCGTCCGACCAAGATTTGAAGCAAAGGATAACGGAGACTTTAATAAGAAGACTGACGATTCTTATCAGTTTACTGGTCAGACTTCTCAAGTTTGGTTTTTACTCGATCCATCACCGTATTACACGATCAAAGTTACGATTCAGGATATGCGGGTATGGGGAGGAACTCAGTCTGCTTCCGTAGGGGATAACAGGCGTTATGCGTTTGCAGAAGCTGGTACACAATTTGGAAATCCTGGCGACAAAGGTGTTGCTCAGAATAATACCTTCCTCCGTGAAGGCTGGGTACTTTTGAAGAATCTGCCTGTTCCTGTGAACGTACAAATCGGAAGGATGGCGTTCACTTATGGAGACCAAAGGATGATCGGAGTGGCCAACTGGTTGCACAATGCTCTTTCCTTTGATGGTGTCAGATTCATTTATGAGAGCGATTTACTTTCGTTGCACGCCTTCGCCACCCAAATCACGGAACAAACCAACGGTCCAAACGGGTTGTTGACTGCGAACGGAACCAAGAATGGGTCGATTAACGATTCTTATTTCTACGGAACCTACAACAGCATTAAGACAAAACCAATTTGGATTGATCTCTATGCTATCTCCTATTCCAAAAAATGGCTTCCGGCTCCGGGGGCTGTCACTACCCAAGATAGACTCCGTCAGCAAGACAACATTAATATCGCGGGATTTCGTATAACAAATCGTACTGTTAATGGACAAACCATCGCGAAAGAAGACAGATGGGATTGGACTTTCGAGTCTGCATGGCAGTACGGAAGCACTGGATTACGGACCACCGATGATTGGTATTTCCAAGGTGTGAAATCCGGCGGAAAAGATGTCGGAACAAAAAACCAATATTACTCCGGACAGTTTCACTACTTCTCAACCGGATATAAAGTGTTGGATTCACTGCGTTTAGGCGTTCAGTATTCTTACGCCTCTGGTGATAGAAATAGAACGGACGCGAGCGCCTCAGGCTGGAATAATTTATTTATGCCGAGACATTCTACCTTTAACCCTTGGAATAATATCAACGGGCAAGCGGAAATGGTAGGATGGTCGAACGCCCGATCTTATTCCTTTCACATAAACTACAAAACGGAAAAAATGGGAGAGTTTATGTTTGTTGCTTGGGATCACTACAAAGCCGCAGCACAAGACGCTTGGTATTCCGCTGGGGGAGGACAACAAAAGGGGTTAAGTACTGAAGATCCTTCGAACAATCCTTGGAACCGAAAGACTACTTTGGGAAGACGATTGCTATTGGAGTATGATTTCACTTGGATCTACACATGGCACGATAACGTTTCCATTTGGGCAGGCTTTTCTCTCATGAAGGCGCAAGACGCGATTAGAAATATCCGTAATAACGCTTCAGACCCAAATCCGGACAATCGTTATACCTTTGATGGAACAGCCAAATTCTATTATTTAATGGTCGCGGCTTCGTTTTAGCGATTACCGGTTCAATAAACGTTAGTGTTATTTAAGCCCGGATTTTCCGGGCTTTTTTATTGCTAAGTGTAAAAATAATCGTATCAGCTTGTTCTTTTTCATATAACATTCCCTCAAATTTAAATACATGATTCTATGAAAGTTAGGCGGCACAACTTATGAAACGGATGATACAATTACAGTTTGTGAAAAGGAAGTACGCTGCGTTTGCAGTTTTTACTTTAGTCGCGTTTTGCATTTCTTCCTGTTCGTTCTTCTCAATTTTATTCTCGAAATACGACTCAAATCAATCCGTAGGTATGGTCGTGATCTTTCACGCGGGGCCTGTGCAAATTCTTCGTTCCGGAAAAAAATTACAGATACAAACAGGAACGGTGCTCAAGGAAAACGACGAGATCTCTACTCAGAGCGGCACCATGGACCTTCAATCGGTAGAAGGTCATATACTTAGAATCAAATCATTTACAAAGTTATCGCTTAACAAAATTGCTCATCAGCAAAATTCGGAAACTTCTTTGGCTCTCAAGATAGGAAGTGTTTTAGTCAAAGCCAATAAACTAGACTCAAAGGAATCGTTTAAAGTTTCGGGACCTACTGCGATCGCTGCGGTCAGAGGAACTTCTTTTTCCTTTGATGTAGTCGAAGGAGAGTTACCTAAAATAAAGGTGTACGAAGGCTTGGTCGCTATGACTTTGAAATTTCCTTCTGATAAGGAAATTTCCTCAGAATCGATCGCTCAAAAGCCCTTGTACCAAAAATTCACGAAGCTATTGGAAAATTACGAAGTCGTAATTTCAGAAAACGAATCTGCTGAAGTAAAACCGGAGTTTGACGAATTAGTTCAACTGATTTTGACCAGACTTGAATCGAAGAATCTAAAGGAAGACGAAGTTCACTTGAGTGAGGAAGCGCTTGGAAATTCATTCGCGAAAGCGAGTTTTAAGCCGGCTCCTCAGGAGAAAGCAGAATTAGAAACAATCGTACAACTGGAGCAAAAGCATATAGATCAAGCTCTGGAATTGGACCAAAAGGCTCTGAAATCCGAAGAAGCATCTGCTGCACAAGGCGAAGCGACTGAACTAACCAAAAAATTGGAAGCAGATTACAACGATAGAATCGATCAGTCTTTGACTAGAATTGAAGAAGACGCAAAAAGCCAAAAGCTCGATTCAGAAGAAGATATACGAGAATTTTATAATGTGTTAGAGATCATTCATAAATCGGATAACACTTTGATTAGCGGAGCAATCGTAACTCAAGTGGGAGATACTTTGATTGTGCATTCGCCGAAGGGAGTATTTCGATTAGATAAGAATTTAGTCGATTTTGTGGATTATAAAAATTTCAATATAGTCACCAAGAAGAAACAGAAATCCGAGAAGTAAATTCTCAGAAAGGCGGGTATCCGTTTGTTTGCCCGCCGTTTTTTCCTTCCCTTCTATCCTAGCAGTAGAATTCTTTTCCCATAGGTTTATGAAGAAAAAGATCCTACTCTTGGGCTCAGGCGAGCTCGGAAAAGAATTTGTAATCGCTGCGCAAAGATTGGGCCAGCACGTAGTGGCCGTGGACAGTTACGAAGGAGCTCCTGCAATGCAAGTAGCCCACGAATTCGAAGTAATTGATATGTTAAACGGCGATGCTTTGGACAAAATAGTCACAAAACATCGACCGGATATAATCGTTCCGGAAATCGAAGCGATACGAACGGAAAGATTCTACGAGTATGAAAAGCAAGGCTACCAAGTAGTGCCGAGTGCAAAGGCGGCAAATTACACGATGAATCGAAAATCGATTCGTGATCTTGCAGCCAAGGAGATTGGAGTCAAAACAGCCAAATATCTTTACGCGAACAGTCTGCCCGAATTGCAAAATGCGGTCACTCAGTTGGGATTGCCTTGTGTTGTAAAACCTCTCATGTCTTCTTCTGGAAAAGGGCAGTCGGTAATCCGGACGGAACAAGAAATCGAGACAGCTTGGATTGCATCTCAGACCAAGGGAAGAACCGGAGCCTCGGAAATTATTGTCGAGGAATTCATCCCTTTTGATTCGGAGATCACTCTTTTGACCGTGACTCAGAAATCCGGAAAGACGCTCTTCTGTCCTCCTATCGGTCACCGTCAAGAAAGAGGTGATTATCAAGAGAGTTGGCAACCAGCAGAGATCACAGACCAGCAGTTAAACCAAGCCCAGGATATGGCAGCGCGAGTTACAAAGGAATTGGGTGGAACCGGAATCTGGGGAGTGGAATTTTTTCTGACAAAGGATGAGGTCTATTTCTCTGAGCTTTCTCCCAGACCTCACGATACCGGCATGGTCACACTTGCAGGAACTCAAACTTTCAGTGAGTTTGAACTGCACCTACGAGCAATTCTCGGATTACCAATCCCTGAAATCCAGCTTGTTCGTAAAGGAGCCAGCGCTGTAATCTTATCTGATTCAGAAGGAAAAGTGCCTGAAGTACGCGGTCTTGATATCGCAGCAGAAATGCCCGAATCCGATTTCCGAATTTTCGGAAAACCGGTCACTCGAAAATACCGACGAATGGGAGTCGCGCTCGCTTATTCTGACTCAGGGGAATCGATTAGCTCTTTGAGAAAGAGAGCAGTGCTAGTGGCCTCAAAGGTTAAGGTGTAGTCTAGGTCGGGTCTGGAACCATATTCCCGTAATAGGTTAGAAGTTCCCAGTCTACTGCTTTCAAAAAATCTGATTCTACTTTCACGAAGGATCTGGATTTCAGAACTCTAATTCCTCGCTCGAAAATTTCCTCTGTATCTCGAGTGAGGTAATTTCCTTTTCGGGAAAGTATGGTTTCCGCAATCAGTGATTTGAGATCTTCCAGGGAAATATCTCCACCGGATTCCAATAGCAGTTTTGCGATTAATTGATTGGGCAGAATACGATGGTGTGCCTGCCAAGACCTAGTAATTTCGAGTGAGATCGAAAGAGTTGGATCATCTTCGTGAATATAACGAGAGACTGGAATTGGTTCACACAAATCCATGAATACTTCGGTTCTTTTAAACAAGAAGTCCCTAAAAGAAAGATGATCTTCTTTTCCAGTGAATTCTAAGTCTTCAGGCACATTTTCGTACGAAAGAACAATTGGAACCACAAGTACTTCGCTGCCAGTGTGTTTATAGGCTTCGACCGATGTGGAGAGGATTCCTGTCTTGATAGGTATGATTCCGCCGGTTCTAGACCTTGTTCCTTCCGGATAGACCAAAGTAGGAATTCCAGCTTCTAACATTAAAGTTGAATATTGTGTCAAACACTCGAGATAGAGCAAGTTTCTGTTTCTCTTACGATCCACCATGTAAGCTCCCAGAGCTTTTAGCACTCTCGCCAAACCCGGACTCGCCATTACCTTTTTGTCAGCCGCATATCTTGGCACAGGAAGACCGAGCCATCTGAGTCCAAAAGCGACTTCGATGGAATCTAAATGAGATCTGTGAGTCGGTGTATATAAAATATCGTACCTAGTTGCTAGAGATTTGATTTCCTTTACAAAACCTCCGATTTTAGGAAGTCCACCGCCTGGCTTAAATCCGCTAATCGCAAATCTGGTAGGTGCTACCAAATGTATGAGCATTTCCCTAAAGAATGGATTGTAAGCGTCTGCAATTTCGTGGACATAAAACTCGACGATTTTTTCCAAATCCCGTACATTCAATTTTTCGAATGAATAGTCTGCTTCTTCCCAGAGCTGAATTTCTCTTGGCAAAAGCGCGAGATCAGTACTCGAGTTCTCTTCTTTTGCTTCTTCGTATCTTTTGTTCAAAGATTTTACGATTAGCTTTGCTTGCCTCAGGATCCTCTCAGTCATGCCTGGCTGAGAGTTGATATGTCTGAGTACTCTTTGGCAGAGAGCCTGTTGGAATTCGTTTCCGGAAGCTAAGGAGAGCCCAGCTCTCTTTCCTGCTACTTTCGAAATATGTCTTACATCGTTAGTGGTCGACTTAGAAACAAATCGTATCAACTCGGCGGGGGAAACTTTTCGAGTGAGTATCTCAAACAGTACCGTAAATAATGGCAACTCTATCCCTTTTTCCTGCGCTAAGTCCAGAATAGTAGAAAGGGAATATGCTCCTTCCACATGAGATTCGCTCTGACTCACTTCTTTTTGGATGAATTCTCTGGGATTAAAAAAGAGTTCTATTCGTTCTAGTAGGTTTGGTTGGTCTTCACCAGAAATCAACTTTCTAACAAATCTTTGGCCGTATGCTCTATTTCGACTAGAGTGAGAAGTAGATGTGGTAATTAAATCTGCGAGTCCGAATTCCAGAATAGATTCTGCGGATAAATTCAATGCGTTCAGAAGATTTAGTATTTCAGAAAAACCTAAACTGATTAGCTCTCCTTCGAAATTGCTCCCGCATTCCGGAATTCCACTTGCAATTCCGCACGCAATTGCGATCGGATTTTTCATTACACCGGATAATTCCAGACATTTCACATCCTCGAAAGTCTTGGAGTGACATCTTGAAGCAGAAAAAAATTCCTCCACGATGGACGAGGCTGCCTCTCCAGTCGATGCTACGGAAAAAAAACTATGCTGATTCTGCCTCATTTCCAGCAATAGATTCGGTCCAGCGATTGCTGCGTATTCTATCTGCAAATCCGAATCTTCAGTGGCTCTGGCTACATAGTCTGAAAAAGTAATGCATCCGGTTTTCTTTCGCGTCGAAGTAGAAACTACTCCTTTAGTGAATGAAAGCACAATATGAGATTCTTCGGGAGAGACAGTAGTGCAGATTCTATCGATGACATTTTCCATCAGTCTAGAAGGAACGGCCAAGACGATGATCCAAGGCCCTGCACTCAAAAAATCAAAATCATAGACTACTTCAATGTTGGGAGGTAGCGGAACTGTTTCATCTAGGAGAGCTGCCGATCTTTCTCTTTGCATGCGTTCCGCTTTTTTGCGATCTGCATACCATAAATATATTTGCTCGGATTTATCTGAGAGAAAGGTAGATAGATGGATCCCCATAGGACCTCCACCTAAGACTGCAATCCTGCCTTTGAAAGTTGATTCTAAGAAAGAAGCATTCATCTCAGTTTCCATTTTCCATCGGCTTTCTATTTCGGATACTATTCTGCATTTCCCTGAAAAAAACCAATAAATCTACTTTTGCAGTTTTGCAGTTGCGTCTAGCTGAAGCAAGGAGACTCTAGTGCGAAACCGAAGTTTGAGATGAAATTTGCCTGTAACAAGTCAAACCAGAAGATTTCCGGTTCGAGAATCTTTTCGATTCGATCTACAATTTCTATTCTTATTTTCCTTTTTTTCTGCAATTGTGCGACATACTGGTCCCAGAGAAAAAACGATTTAGGCGACGTTTTTACAGTTGGAGTTGAAAACCCGGGCTACGGTCTAGGACTTAGGCTTGGTCCACTTGCGGCAGGATTTGTTTTTCAAGGTGGTGAAACTCAACCGGGAAAAAAAGATCTGGGAAAGGGTTTCGGACTAAGAGGAGGTACAGTCGGTCGCTATCGATCTCAACAACTGATCTTTGGAATTCTCGGGAGCGAGAAATTTCATCCGATGCCCAAGGATCTAAACGAAGCAACACCCAGTATTTCTTCCCCTAAAAAAGAAGAGGCGCACGAAAATCAAGTAGGCGAAGGATCCAAGTCCGAGGCAGGACTTTTATTTCCGGAACTTCCTGATTCTGGTGAACTCGAAGCAATTGATCCGACCGAAGGCTTAGACGAAAGAAAAAGAGCCAAAAGCTATGATCTGCGTTATTTAAGATTTTATCATATTCCAGTTGCAGAACGCAGGCGAAAGAAAAAGGAAGAATTCTTCAGAAGATACGTCGAGAATTTGGATCCTGAACAGAGAAATCCAGCGATCCAGGCGTTTTTGGCTCAGAATCGGAACAACAAGGATGACTATCCCAAGGCATTCTTATACGAAATCGAACTCTATGTTGGACTCTATGTTGGACTTCGAGTAGGTTTCAATCCGGCCGAGCTACTGGATTTTTTATTCGGAATTTTCGGCTTGGATCTATTGGAAGACGATCTCTGAATTAAATGTGCTGACATTTAATTCAGTATTTACTCTGCAGAAACAAAAAAGCCACTGTTAAGCACAGCGGCTTTTTTAGATTACTTTCCTATTTTAAGAATTCTAAATTCTTAAAGTTTGTATTCGTACTTCTTAATCACTCCCTTTTTGTCGACGGTGACTCGAATAAATTTCGTATCATCATTCACGCTGGAAGGTTTTTCGGCTAAGGTTTTATAAGAATTCTTTTGGTAATTCGTGGATTCGAAGTACCATTCTAAAACCGCACCATCTTGGGTGTTCACTTCTACAGTCGGAGTTCCAAGAACTGCTTCTGCCTTGATCCGCTTGTCTCCCTCTTTTACCATGGAAGCCTCTACAACTCGGATGTCTGAATTTGGTAGATAAGCTGGCTCTGATTTTTTTGAATCCGAGGAACAGGCTCCTAAGTAGAGGATCGAACCAATTAAAAGAGATGCGGAAAGAAATTTTTTCATTCTAAGCTCCTTGGTGTCTGAATCGAGACACAATTTGAAAAGCCGGTCTATTCTCTTGAAGCAAAAAGATTTGTCACGCCGAATTTCCGACTCGACTTCTCAGCAATTCCAGGAGTTCGTCCAGGCCTTTTTTCAATCGAATAATTCTTTCTTCCGTTAGACCGGATTCTTGCAGCAAACGTTCCGGAACGCAAGAAGCTCTTTTTTCTAATTCCTTTCCTTTATCTGTTAGCTTTACCACCAGAGACCGTTCGTCAAAGGTGGATCTGCTCCTGGTCAAAAGACCTTCTAATTCCATTTTTTTTAATAAAGGGGTGAGAGTACCCGAATCAAGGATCAATCTTTCTCCGATGTCCTTTAGAGGAATACTGTCTTGTTCCCAAAGCACCAGTAGCACCAAATATTGGGGATAAGTAAGTCCTAACTCCTCTAAGAGTGGTCTGTATAAACTAGTAACCACTCTAGAGGAAGCATACAAAGGAAAGCAGATTTGCTTGTCCAGGCGTAGTACGTTTTCTTTCACTTTAATAAAAGCTCTTTGATTTCTTTATCAATTTTTTCCGGAGTCGTAGTCGGAGCGAATCTTTTGACCACTTTTCCTTGCTTATCGATCAAGAATTTTGTAAAGTTCCAACGGATTGATTTTCCTAAAATCCCAGGTGCTTGGTTTTTCAAAAATTGAAATACTGGATGAGTTTTATCCCCATTGACTTCTATCTTTTTGAAGAGTGGAAAATTTACTCCGTAGTTCACCTGGCAGAAAGATTGGATTTCTTTATCTGATCCTGGTTCTTGGTGACCAAATTGGTCACAAGGAAATCCTAACACTTCCAGACCGGATGCTTTGTGTTTATCATAAATTTCTTGTAAACCTTTGTACTGTGGTGTGAATGCGCACTCACTTGCGGTATTTACAATCAATAGCACTTTGCCTTTGTAATCTGAGAGATACTTCTCTTTTCCATTGTTTAGTGTTGCAGTAAGTTCATATAAGCTTTCGGACATGCTTGTTTCTCCTTTCCGCATAAAGATTGTATACAATTTAATTTTGTCAAATCTTTTTGCTCCCAAATTGGGAAAAAGATACTTATTATGGGGAATGAAAACTTAAAATGGATACTTAAGTGCTAAATTTTCAGAGATAGGGAGAAAATGAGGAGCCTCTCTTCTCTAGAATGTCCTGAGGAATACGCGAAAATCGGGTCCATCGATCTTCTATATTGGTAGGTAAGCCTAGCTAAAATTGCGGGATCAGGGTTATAGTCCAGGGTCACAGTTCCTCCCCCCGTTTGGAATCCATCCCTAGTGCCGGTAGAAGCGACGACTTGTTCTCTATCGACAAAGCGTTCTATCCGAGTGCCAATTCTCCAATCCTGCAAGAAACGGTAACCTATCCAAAGATTACCGCTGTACCATTGCCTGAACGCGTTACTGTCTTTTTGGATGTAAGTAGGTCCGCTCGGTAGATAAATCAAATCTTTCTCGTAGGCTCTTTCCTGATAGCCCACATCAAAGGAGGCAGCCAAGGTCAAAGAGTCCGAAGGTTTCCATTCGGTGACGAAGTTGTTGTAGTACCTCATCTCCTTTGCAACTTGGCTCGGGTTTTCATTTCCCATGAAAGTATTCCATCTCAGAAAAAAGGTATTCGTAGGCTTCCATTCTATCCTAAAGCCACCGGATACATCTCTGTTGTTGTCAGTGACGATTTGCCACCCGTTGATTACGTGCAATTCAAAGGAAAATTTTTGACCGAGGTCATGATGCAAACGAACACCGCTGATATAGTAGGGCACGTAATCCAGAGAAAGGGATCTAGTGTAAACGAAGTTATCATGGGAAATCCAGGATTCGTATCCTATATGACTTAGATAGATTCCTGCGTCTACCCAGGTAGATTTGCCAAACTTTAAACCGCCGTAGGTTTCTTGCATATTGCGCACCGAAAACTGATTCGAAGTCTTTTCGGTGGTGCTTTCCGCTGCATAATTCGCGTTCACTGAGGTTCCGAACTGTATGGCAACTCTCCCTCTAAATCTTTCCGAAGTGATTGTTCCTTCCAGATGGGCTAGATTGATATTGAACTCGTTGTTCCGGACTGCCTGTGTAGTGAAGTCCCTCTCTCTCGTGTTTCTGGGACGGTTTAGGTTATTATTATAGTATGTATCTATAAAAAAACCAAACTTCGCTTCATAGGGTCCGCTTAATAACTTCCCCTTTTCCTTTTGGTTCGGATTCTCAATTGGTTCGATAGATTTCTTTTCTTTGTCCTGGCTAGACAGTAATTCTTTTTCCGACTCTGAATTCTGGTTCGGACGAGGTATGTCCTTGGTCTGACCGAACAACGAACTACTCAGAATTAGTGAAGTTAAAGCAACGGTGCGGATTAGGAGCTTCATTTTGCGGTCTTCCAGATTGCTAGAATAATTTTGAGTTTGAGTCTAAATTATTCACTTGCGAGATTCTGGAATCGGTCGAATAAATATTCGTTTTCGGTAAGCTCATGCAAGAACAAAATTTAATCTCTACTGCCATTATCTTATTAGGGACAGCTGTTCTGTGCGTTCCTATTTTTAAGAAGTTAGGAATTGGTTCCATCATTGGTTATGTAATTGGAGGAGTACTGATCGGTCCGTTCGGTTTCAGGTTTATTGCGAGCGTAGACCAAATTTTGCATTTTGCAGAATTCGGAGTCGTCCTCCTTCTATTTTTGATCGGATTGGAACTTAGGCCCCAAACTTTGTGGGTGCTTCGAAAACCGGTGTTCGGACTAGGCTCCGCGCAGGTAGGTATGACAGGAGCACTGTTCGCATTTCTTCTAGTTGCAGTCTTTCATTTGTCCTGGGTTCAAGCTCTGATTCTTGGAATTAGTTTGTCACTTTCTTCTACTGCCTTCGCGTTACAGTCTCTTGCTGAGAAAAACCAACTGAATACTTCCTATGGAAGATCCGCTTTTGCTATATTACTTTTTCAGGATTTAGCTGTGATTCCAATCATGGCAGTATTGCCTCTCGCTGCATACACTCCTGAAACAAGCGGACACCATCCAGGTTTCGATTTGGAAAAACTAAGTATTGCGATTGTTGCGATTCTGTTTGTAATCTTGGGTGGAAGATACCTGACACGCCCTCTATTTAGAATCATCGCCTCTTCTAAGAACCACGAAATCTTTGTAGCCTTATCTCTTTTGATTGTGATCGGAATCGCCTTATTGATGGAAAAGGTGGGCTTGTCGATGGCACTCGGTTCTTTTCTGGGCGGAGTTCTTTTGGCCGATTCGGAATACAGACACGAATTGGAAGCAAATTTGGAGCCTTTTAAAGGACTGCTTCTGGGATTATTCTTCTTGGGTGTGGGAATGTCCATGGATTTGGAATTAGTTATACGAAATCCTCTTTTGGTATTTGCACTCGCGGTATCTCTGATCGTGCTTAAGGGGATTATTTTATTTACACTGGGAAGATTCGCGAAACTTGGAAATGAATCTTCGGTGAACCTCTCCATTCATATTTCTCAAGGTGGAGAATTCGCCTTCGTAATCTTAGGAGTAACAGTAAGTTTGCATATTCTGGAACAGAATATTGCGAATTTCGCAATTGTTGTCGTGACGTCTTCAATGGTTTTAACTCCCTTTGTCGCTATACTTAAGGAAAAGTTAATAGATCCATACTTGAGCAATGGTGAGTCCATGGCCCCTGACAAAATCGAAGAGAGAAACAGGGTAATAATAGCCGGATTCGGTAGATTCGGACAAATCATTGCGAGGATGTTGTTTGTTCATAAAATCGGATTTACGGCTTTAGAGCACAATGCAGAGCAAGTGAATATCGCAAGAAAATTCGGTTATAAGATCTATTACGGCGATGCAAGCAGGCTTGATTTGCTGATTTCCGCAGGTGCAGAACAAGCCGACTTTTTTGTGCTAGCAATCCAAGATATGGAGCTTTCACTCAAAGTGGCCGACTTAGTCAGAAAAAATTTTCCCCATTTGAAAATTTTAGCAAGAGCCAGAAATCGGGAGCATTACTTTAATCTGTTGGATTTGGGAATCGAAACGATACGAAGGGATACATTTGCCTCTGCTCTAGAACTTGCCGGAGAGACCTTGGTAGAACTTGGATTTATCCCGTCTATTGTGCAGAGAATTACTGCGAAATTTAGAAAGCATGACGAAGAAACTTTGGCGGGACAGTACAAAGTTAGACACAATGAAAAAGAATTTATTGCATTTTCAAAGAATGCCATTAGGCAGTTGGAGGCCGCGTTTACCGCTGATAATGCGGACGACTTCGAAAAAGAGGCTACTTAAAGTAAGGATTTTATTAAGCGAAGTTATAGTTGGGAATTATGCTCACTTACCATCATAAGCTTTTTGTAAAGCAGCTAGGTCAAATTTTTTCATCGGCAGAAACGCTTGCGTCACTCGGTCCATTTGTTCTCGAGTACCGCCTTCCATCATCTTGGCCATGAGAACCGGCCAAACCTGCCATGATACTCCGTATTTATCTTTTAACCATCCGCACTGTTCTGAATTTGGATCCGCCGAAAGTTTTTCCCAAAAATAATCTATTTCTTTTTGAGTTTCGCAAGGAACTACTAGAGAGATTGCCTCGTTAAAATTGAATTGATGATCGTGAGCACTGTCCATTGCGGCAAACCATTGCTTTAGAATCTGAAAATCGGTAAACATGATTGTTCCTTCTTTGTCAGGTTCCATCCCCTGTGGATAACGAGCGACTAAACCTCGCTTTGAATTTTGGAATAAAGACATATAGAAATTTGTGGCTTCTTCCGCTTTGCCGCATGCCTCCTTTACAAACAGTAATGAAGGAACGATGAACGGCCTTTCTTCTCCATCTGGCTTGGACAAAATCAGCTGCCAGGATACTCCGTATTTGTCCTGGATCCATCCGTACCAGTCACTAAAAGGATATTTGTCCAAAGGCATAAGCGCTGTACCGCCTTTGGATAATTTTTCCCAAAGTGCATCAAGATTGCTCTTTGCATTTTTGTCCTTTGATGGATCGAAGTTGAGAATAAAGGAGATAGAGGGATTGAATTTGAATAAGGGCCCTGCGTTGATCGCCATAAACTGCTGACCAGAAAGTTCGAACGAAATAATATCACAATCACCTGTTGGTGTGGGAACATTATGAATCGCTGAAACATGAGTAATTTTTGAATTTGGAAATAAGGAAGTATAAAATTCCGCTGCCTCTTTGGCTTCTTTATCAAACCATAAATGTATGATGATCTGTTCCATGGGTTGGATTCTAAGCTATTTTAGGTAAACCATCCAACTGTTTTTCTTAGTAAAACCGGACTCGGAAATCGCAACCCTCGCCCTCCGCTGATACATCATTTTGCGGGCAGAGGGACTCGCCCGCTTCGCAATTCGTCTTCGTGACGAATTAAGCTTCGCGGCGTCTCGGCATCGCCTCGCTACATCGTGTAGCTCGATCGGATCGTTTTACGCTCCCTATGGGTCGCTAACGATCCTCACGATACCGATCGTTCGAGTCGTTTGATTTTGCAAATTGGATTTGGGTATCGGAAAAGCAGAATTTTGCGGGCAGAGGGACTCGAACCCTCACTAGAAGCTTGGAAGGCTACTGTGCTAGCCATTACACCATGCCCGCGGATGGATACGGATAGTTTTTTGATGGTGGGGAGGATGTCAATCGAAAAGGATGATTTTTATATGTGGGAAACCGAACTAGGTCAGTGGCAAAAAGAAATGCCTGCTTTTGCAAAGTATCGCCAGGAATTCAACAGAATCCATCAGCTACGAAACGTACTCGGATTGCTTCATTGGGATATGGAGGTCACATTGCCCGCAGATGGCCAGGCAGAACGCGGAGAACAAATTGGCAATCTAGCTGGAATCACCCACGAATCCTTCACGTCAGATCGTTTTAAATCTCTGGTTGAAAAAGCAAAAGAAGAGAACGAAAAGAAAAGTTTTCCCGGAAGCGAAATTAGAAATAAAGAGTTGGAAGTCCTACAAAAAGATCTGGATCGAGCATATCGATTGCCCGCGTCGTGGGTGGAAGAGTTTACAAAAGTCTCAAGCAATGCTCATTCGATTTGGGCGGAGGCTAGAAATAAAAACGATGCATCTTCCTTTTTGCCCGTGCTAGAACGAATCTTAGGACTGGTCTTTCAAAAGACTGAATATTTAGGATACGATACTGAACCTTACGATGCTTTACTCGAAGAGTACGAACCGGGCGCTAGAGCAAAAGATTTGGATGCTTTGTTCGGTGAACTCAGATCTTCGCTGGTTCCTCTGATTCAAAAAGGAAAGGATGTCTCGAGTCCGTTCCATGGAAACTTTCCAAAAGAAAATCAGATTCCTTTCAACAAATCTCTACCAGTTCTATTAGGACTTTCTAAATCGATGCACAGGCTTGATTCGAGCGAGCATCCATTTTCCACTTCTTTAGGATCCAAAGATAAAAGAATTACAACAAGATACGATGAATCTGATCCGATCTCGTCCGTTTTTTCAGTTCTTCATGAGACGGGTCACGCAATGTATGAGGCAGGGATTTCAGAGATGGGAGGAAGTCCTTCTCCGATAAAGGATTCGGTTTCTCTCGGAGTTCACGAATCTCAAAGCAGACTCTGGGAAAATCAGGTTGGAAGATCGAAGGAGTTTTGGGAAGCGATCTATCCGAATTTTTTGACGGCGACAAATCTCTCTGAAAAGTCGCTTCCTTTTTCAAGATTGTTTTCGTACGTAAACAAGTCTGTGCCTTCCTTAATACGGGTGGAAGCAGATCAACTTACTTACAATCTGCATATTATTCTAAGATTTAGAATTGAAACCGCACTCTTCAGAAAAGAGATAAACATCAAAGATATATCTTCTATTTGGAAAGTAGAAATGCGGGAATTATTAGGAGTAACAGTACCTGATGACTCACAAGGTTTTCTCCAAGATGTGCACTGGAGCGGTGGAGCATTCGGCTATTTTCCTACCTATACTCTCGGAAATATTTTTGCGGCACAATTGTTTTCCGCTTTTTTAAAGCAAAGTCCGGAATTTACAAATCAACTTAAGTCTTCGAACGCTTCCCTTCTTGTTTCTTGGCTCCGAGAGAACGTGCATTCTAAGGGTAGATTATTAACAGTGAACGAACTTATCGAGAAAGCGACCGGAGAAAAGCCGAGTTCTAAATACTTGGTCGAATATCTTTCTAACAAAATTAAAGAACAGGATGAATTGAAATGAGTCACGGTGATAAGGAAGATCTGACACTCAAGACTTTTGAAGAAATCTCGTACTTCGATAACCTAGCACTTTATTATTTATGTAACGAAACGCCTCCACAGACTTTGGCATTGGCTTTTTTGATAGCGGATAAGAAAGTATGCGGCTCTATGTTAGGTGTAATGGAACCTAAGAGAAGAGAGTTTGTTCATGAACTCATGGCAAAGCAGAAAGATGCACCTGAAGAAAAAAAGACTGCAGCGGCTCAAGGGTTACTGATCATCGCGGAAAATTTATTAACCAGAAATTTAGTACGCAAGCAAGGTAAATACTATTACGGAGTGAAAAAGGACTAAGAGTCGCAAACCGATCGACAGTATCGATTCAAGCTTGCTCCTTCGATTTTCCGTTCCCGACTTAACTGGAATCTAAAACAATATCTGCTAATACATTAGAAAATCATTTCGTTAGTATCGTTGGAGATAGAAATCCAGAAGTTACGCTTCCCGGGCTAAACATTAAATCAGCATCCCAGCAATTCGCATTCACTGTATCAAATCGAACGTAAAGTATGTAGGCTTCCGCTCCGGAAAATGTAGGTTCTCCCCAAAGGTGTTTTCCATTCCTAAAGTATTTACCTTGGAACCAAGGTTGATCGGTTCAGACCAGTCAAATCCGTTCCATTCCACGTAATACAGATCGGTGTTCCATTCCAAACCAGGATCGCTAGTGTGGCCCGGTAGTATTCTTCCAGTAGAACAAGCAGAAGGGTTCGGAGATCCTCCAAGCAGCACTAAGGGTGCAAAATGGCTGTGCAAAAAGTAAATTCTATCTCCGGCCTTATTTATAAATACGCTGTCAGTGTAACCTGGTTTAAGGTCTTCGATTATGCTAGGTCGAAATCGTTCCGATGCGGCGTACAAGAATTCTAATACCATCTCCTGATTTTATTTTTCCCTGGTACTGCAGGATGTAATAAAAAACAAAATTAATAATATTTTATAAAAACGCAATGCGTAGCGAAGCATCTTATAAAAAATATATCACTTATCTGTAAGTCAAGACATTACATTTTATAAAATATCGACACACCTAACAGTGCTAACACGAACATGCTAACGTTTAAGCTGCCGAAAAGGATGGCAAAAATAGTCACCGACTTATTTCCAAGGTTCCATTTTTTTGCTACTAATGAAAAGATTGGAATAATTTGAAGTGAATGAATTCCGAAAAAGTGTGCGATTCTAAGGTCACCACCGTTTACGCTCCAGTTCATAAACGGAATTCCAGGGCCTCCGTCGGGTACTCCAACGGAATGCGCCTCTCTGCCAGACATGGTTCCGCCTACAATACATGCAAAAACGAATAACCAAAGTGCAATTCGAATCGCAGTTCTTAAATCAGAAGAAATATCATTTGCGGAAGTTTTGAATTTCTTCTGGATCAAAATCGCAACAGGAATTTGTGCAAATGCAAAGACCCCCATGGCTTTATAGATACCCGAGTCTAGTAAAGTGGATTCGTTATAGTGAGAGTGGACTCCCCGTCCCGCCTGAATAGAAATTAGTACCAGTTCCATAATCATGGAAATTACTACGACTATCTCGGCTCTATTTACGAATTTAGTTTCGGATTTTAGAAGATTTAGAATAATTCCCATCGTCCAGAGATAGATCCAAATCGAGATGGAGAACTTCGTGGGCTTGATCCAAGTATTGACCCCGCCTACGATTCTATCATCGACACTTAGCAAGACGAGGAATATTGGAAAGGTAAGAACGGAAAAGAGTCCAAGATAAAAAGATACAGGTCGATCTATCCTGAATGTATTCAGGAATTCTAAAATACTTTGAAATGGAGATTGTTCGGCTGAATTAGATGCCGTCGTCATATCGCTTTCCTTTTGTTAGGCGGACAATATAAAACAGCAAAAATCCTATTGGACCGAGCATGAATGTTAAGAACAGGCAAGGGATCAGCACCCATCTTGGAATTCCTAAAGCTTCCGCTTCTTTTGTTTCCCAAATACCGAGAAACAAATCGAATGCAAGATAATGAATCCAGCCTGCAAGCAAAACCCACTGATTCTGAAAGAGTAGAGCAACTCCAGGAAGGGAAGAGAATCCTCCTTCACTTCTACCGAAGTTAAATAGAATAATAAAAAGGTAGATTACGGAAAGAGCTCCAGACCATAGACCGCTCCGCACCAATAACTTTGTAATTTTTGTATTGGGAAGGATGGCTAGTAATAACCAGCCGATTGCTGCGAATGGATTTGCGATGGAAAAAACGATTTCTGGTGTCATATATTTCCTCAAATTTTGTCAGTCGCTTAATCTTCACGACTTGCATGTACTTTGATGTTTCAGTTGGTAACATATAGTGTTACCACTGTCAACATTTTTGCAAAAATTCTAGGAATAAAAATGGCCCGTCTTGGTGAAAGGACCCTTTGCACCATAGACGGCCGTGATAAAGGAAATGAGAAATCTAGTGATTTAGATGCAATTGATTACTCTGTGCGCTCCACCACAAAAACAGCCCCGCTTGCGGATTTGCTATTGTCGGTAGGATCTCCGTTGATTTCGGTTGAGCCACCATCTTCACCAGGTGCACCGACAACTATTGTATTTCCACTGATTGCTACTGAATTGCCGTACATGTCTGCAGTTTCGATTACGGTTCCTTTTAGCATGTGGTCTAAATCCCAGCTAACTGAGCCATCGCTTCCTTCTTTACGCTCAAAGATAAACGCAGCACCACTGTCAAGTGCGTTATTGTTATCCTGGCTCGAATCTTCCACAGCACTGTCTTCAAATGGGGCACCTATTGTTACAAGATTTCCTGAAATTGCGACGGTGACCCCAAATAGGTCATTTGTGTCAGGATATACTGCGTTGAGCGTCTTTTCGTTTATCCAATTATTGTTGATGAATCTATAAACAAAAGCAGCTCCGGCACTCTGCACAGTGCTATCCCCGCGGGGTGCGTTGTAATAAGGAGCTCCTACAACGATCGAATTTCCGTCAATTCCTACGGAACTTCCGAAAAAACCACCTTGAGGTGACATTAGAGAGAATGCAAGATTCCAAGTGCCTGCATCATTCCTTTCAAAAATGTGAGCAGATGCTTTGTCTCCGAGTGGAGATCCGATTACTAATCTATTTCCACTCATACTGACCGAAGTTCCAAACCATTTTGCCTCAGCTAAGAATGGTGACTTCAAAGCAATTCGATGAGCAAACGTTGGAGAGGTTGGCCCTTTCTCCATTAAGTAGGTGCGACCTGCAGACAAAATACTGGAATCGTTCACTAGGATTTCCTCGTTCGGAGAACCGATCGCTACCCAGGTTCCAAATATTGCAATGGAATTTCCGAAATGAGTGTTTGCCTTGGGTTCTGTAGCGTGAACTACCTGAACTAAATCTAGTGTTCTTGATTGCTGATCGTAACTATAAACATAGACAGTTCCACTTCCAGTGACAGAGCTTGAATAATTTTCAAAAGGTGCTCCAATCAGGATGTAATTTCCGTAAATCGCTACGCTTGCACCAAAAGCTGCATTTGCCTGTGGACTTGGGGTTTTGATGAATTGACCTTCCTGCCAGATCCCATCAGCATTCTTAAAAAATAAGTAAGCCGCACCTGATCCGGGAGCTTCATTATCAGAACCCGAATTCGGTGGATTAATTCCTCCTTTGGAGCTCGACTCGAAAGGGCTTCCTGCCACCATTAATCCTCCCTGTACCGCGATACCTCCTCCTCCAAAACGATCATTCGCATCCGAGTTATGAACTTTGACGTAAAAGCGAAGCGCGTATCGCAACGAGTCATCGCAGGCAAATAGCGCGAGCAACGCTACCAACATAAAATATTTCGAAAATTTCATTCCGAGACCTCTTTAAATTATTTGTAATATTCTTCCCTCGGTAAATTCCGAGAGTTAAACTTAGAACAGATTTACTCTTGTTAATTTGATCAAAAAATTTCTTATGTAGAAATTTTTGTTAAAATAAGTAATGAAACTTTAATTAATGAATTAATAAATTATAATGTATCTATGCACCTAATTCATATTAGGTTATATTGTGATTATCTTAGGATAGGATTGGGTCGAGCAGAGAAAAAAAATTTCATTTTGCGATTTTTAATTTGTGACGCAGGTTACTTTTTGATTTTGTAAATTTCTGATCCATCCGTATTGTGATCGGAATTTGCATAAAGGCAAACACGCCCACGAAATTGTAACTCAAGGGATGAAAAAAGGCCGCCTTGGTGAAAGTACCCTTAGCACCATAGACGGCGTCTGATAAAGAAAATGAGAAATCTAGTGATTTAGATGCAATTGATTACTGTGTGCGCTCCACAACAAAAGCTGCTCCACTACCACTTTTGCTATTATCGGCAGGGTCACCGTTGATGCCTGTTCCACCACCGTCTTCACCAGATGCACCGATTGCTATCGTGCTTCCGCTGATTCCTACGGATGACCCATACAGGTCTCCGGCCTCTATTACAGTTCCTTTTAACATATAATCAAGATCCCAAGTAACTGTTCCGTTAGATTCTTTGCGCTCGAAGATGAATACGGCTCCACTGTTTGGCGCATTATTGTTATCTTGATAACCATAATCTTCTACTGCGCTGTCTTCAAGGAGGGCTCCTACTGCTATAAGATTTCCCGAAATAGCAACCTTGCCTCCGAAGTTATCGTCTGTATCCGGGTAAACGGGGTAAACCATAGCCTCTCTTTGCCAATCTCCGTTGGTGAACTTATAAGTGAAAGCGACTCCTGCTCCAGGAGCAGTTCCACTCCCGCGCGGGGCATCATAATTAGGAGCTCCGACAACTATTATATCCCCGTCGATAGCAACCGAAGATCCAAAGTGACCACCGTATTGATTGATAAGGGAACGCTTGAGAGACCAAGCACCTGCATCATCACGCTCATAGATATGGATCGCAGCATAGTCTCCAATTGGAGATCCTACTACCAATCGTCTGCCGCTCATTGAAACAGAGTTACCAAAATATTTGGATTGGTCAATGTAAGGAGAATCTAAAGTTGCGCGGTGAGTAAACCAGCGAGCGGTCGGCCACTTTTCAAACAAGTAAGTACGACCCGAATCGAAAATCGTATAGTTGTTCACAACGATGTCGTGCTGTGGGGCTCCGATTGCAAGCCAGGTATCATATACTGTAATTGAAGAACCAAAGTGTGCGTTTGCTTGTGGCTCGACGGGTATGATTGTGTGAACCCAATCAAGCACTCTTGTTTGCGGATCGTAATAATAAACGTAAACGGCACCAGCTCCTGGAACTGAGGACGAATAATTTTCGTACGGTGCACCGACCAGGATGTAGTTTCCTTGGATCGCTACGCTAGCTCCAAAGTTCGCACCCTGCATAGGGATCCCGGCTTTCATGAACGCTCCTTGCTGCCAGTATCCTGATTCGTTTTTGAAGAATAGGTACGCAGCTCCGGAATTTCTGGTATTGTTATCAGAGCCTGAATTCGGAGGGTTAACTCCTCCTTTAGAGCTTGCTTCGTGTGGACTACCTACAACCATCAAGCCTCCCTGGATCGCGATGCCTCCTTCACCAAGACCATCACCAGCATCAGAATTATGAACTTTGATGTAATCACGCCGAGTATATCTTTGCGAGTCATCACATGTGATCAGTGCAAAAAGCACGAACACGAGAAAAAATTTTGAGAATTTCATTCAGAGACCTCTTTTCAATCATTCGTTTTCTTTTTCCGTCGGTAGATTCCGAGGGTTAAACTTAGAACAAATTCACCTTTGTTAATTTGATTAAAAAATATCTTAGGCAGAAATTTTTGTTAAAAGAAGTAACGTAACTCTAATTAATGAATTTAAAAATTAGAATTTAGATATTCACCTAATATCTGTTAGTTGGATATTGTAACTATTTTGAAATAGAATGTGGTCGGGCAAAGAAAAGAATGTCCTCCTAGTCAAATGATTTCATTCGACCAGGAGGACAAAAGCGATCGGTTTTTGAAAACAAATGTGTGCCAGCTCAAAGGAGCTAATTATGGGTTCGCTCTATAATGTAAACGGCCAATTTTCTAAAATTGTTTCCCCTTCGGAGACCCCATGGATACGTTTTTAGAAACAGTTCCCATGCTATTTATTTGATTATTTTTTTCGAAAATTTTATTTTGTTAAAAGAATTAAGGGTTCTAGAGGTAAATAGTTTAAAAAAATTAAGCAGCTAATATATGTTAGCTGGTAGGGAGCTTTCCCCTAAGAATTACCTTGAGAAAATAGACAATTTTCGAAAAACGGGCCGGAGAGAAGGTCTGGATACTAGAAAGTTGATCGTTTTCAACTAACGTATTGGTGTCGATGTTATATTTTCATTTGCTCAATATTTAATGAATTTGCAATCAGGGAGGTCTGCCCAAAGGCTGCACTCCAATCTAACGTATAGAGTCCTCCTTGGTCTTCCTTCAATTTTGAGAAGATTCGTATTTTTTCTGTCTGAATTCGGCAAAAAGCTCAAAGCGACGTCCTACAATGGCTAAGGACCCTGAAAATTTGCCTTGCTTGATTTAGAGCACCAATCAATGTTACTATTGGTAACACTGGCACTAAGCCTCAGGCTTAGCTTTCGAATTAAGATGGCTGTTAAGAAAAAGGGAAAGAAAGTTCAAGGATCTTACCACCACGGCAGCCTGGCAGAGACTCTAAAGTCTCTTGCTCTCAAAAGATTAGGGGAGAGCAAAGATTCTGATTTTACGATTCGAGAAATCGCCAGAAAGGCTCAGGTTAGCCATGCGGCAGCTTATAGGCATTTTCCGTCCAGACGGGACTTACTGGCTGAGCTTTCAAAAGACGGCTTTATCGCGATCACAAAGTCGTTTGAGGAAGCCGAAAGGAGCGCGAACCCAGATGACGCCATTGACCAACTAAAAAAAATTGGCGTCGCCTACGTGACGTTTTGCGTAAGGAATCCGGGTTACTATCGTGCAATGTGGCATACTGACTTGGGTCCGAAAGATGATCTTCCGGATTTGATGGAAGCTGGAAAAAATTCCTTTTTAAAACTTTGGGATACAGTTCTCAAATGTAAAGAAGAGGGAAGAACAGATTTGGAAGCGCAGGATTTGTCCGCAGCGTGTTGGTCCCTAGTACACGGGTTATCCGTATTATTAAATGAAAACCTCCTGTCTAATCCTTTGATTCAATTCGATAAAAGCAACGCGGAGCAAATCGCAGAAAGAATTATCTCTATTCATATGCATGGAATTGCTAAACGTTAAGTGCTTTGCTCAATCTTAGAGGTAGAATTCTCCCTTTAAATAAAATGCGCAACTCCCGCCGATACTGACTCTTTCTCCCAAATCCTCGCAGATCAATAACCCTCCTCTTTCAGAAGCCTGAAACGCGAGTAGTTTACTTTTTCCTAATCTTTTGGACCAGAGCGGAATCAAAGTGCAATGGGCGGATCCTGTTACTGGGTCTTCAGGAATTCCTTTTGCGGGCGCAAAATATCTGGAGACGAAATCGTATTCGTTTTTCGAGTCTGCGGGAGCAGTAGCGATGATTGAAGGGAAAGGAATATTCTTTATGGCTTCGAAATTCGGCTTTAAGTTTCGAAGCTCCGTTTCGTCCTTAAAGATAAAGACAGCACTCCGAGATTCGAGGACTTCTCTAGGCCTTGACTCAAAGCAGTCTAGCATTAAGTCGCTGATTTGCATTTCTTGAGTTTTATAAGATGGGAAATCAAGATAGAGCATTTCTCCTTTTTGCCGAACCTGCATAATTCCACTTTTCGTGAAAAAACGAAGTGTATCTATCTGAGAGACAAAGTCTTGACCTTCTTGGTCGGCGCCGCATTCGAAAATAGAATACGCTGTTGCCAAGGTTGCGTGTCCGCAAAGATCTACTTCCACTTTAGGAGTGAACCATCGCAGGTCGTATTCTCCAGGTAACGCCCTTGGTCTGAAAAAAGCGGTTTCGGCGAGATTGTTCTCCGCCGCGATTTGAATCAGAATTTTATCGGGCAGCCATTCTCCGGACCAAGGTACTACCGCGGCAGGATTTCCTTTGAAAAGTACATCGGTAAATGCATCGATTTGAAATATGCGATAAGACTTTCTTGTGTGCACTAAAACCTTCCTTTTATCAGGTAAAAGAATAACTTTTTTTCTTTAGTGAAGGAACATACAGATTCAAAAAGATTTTCCGATACAATATTTGGCTTTATAACTAAATTATTCTTCCATAAAATAAGATTTTCTATTCTCTTTAATCGCTACCGAGGAGTGTGCTTGTCTATGAAATTCGGAATTATTGGAACAGGTTCGGTTGGTCAGACGATTGGGACCAGGCTTGTAAAAAATGGGCATGAAGTTAAAATGGGCTCCCGAGCTGCAGGAAATGAGAAGGCGGTCGAATGGATTCGGGAGGTAGGAGGAAAATCTAGCGAAGGCAGTTTCAAAGATTGTGCGCAGTTCGGAGAAATTTTATTTAACTGTACGAAAGGCGAACATTCGGTCGAGGCACTTACCGCCGCAGGTTCGGATTCCTTGTCTGGAAAAATTCTGATCGATGTCTCGAACCCTTTAGATTTCTCCAAGGGATTTCCACCTTCTTTGCTTATTTCAAATACAAATTCGCTCGGTGAAACAATTCAGGATGAATTTCCCGGAACATTTGTCGTAAAAACTTTGCACACGGTTAATGCATCTTTAATGGTCAATCCATCCTTGCTGCCTGGAGAGCATGACTTGTTTATATGCGGAAATAGTGATTCAGCAAAGGGCCGCGTAAAGGAACTCCTTCAAAAAGAGTTTGGTTGGAAGAACATTTTGGATCTAGGAAATATTACAAACGCTAGAGCTACGGAGATGCTGTTACCTCTTTGGGTAAGGCTTTACGGGGTATTCCAAAATCCGTTGTTCAATTTGCATATCGTAAAGTGAATTCGAATCAGCCGAACGATTTGATATTCTGAAAGATCGCTTTCTTTAGATTACTGGTTTTCGATTGCTATTTGCTGCGAGAAAATGCAACGACGGAAATGGAAATCCATCCGGCGAGAAAACAGAGTCCGCCAATCGGGGTAATTGCTCCCAAGATTTTTACTCCGGTAATTGAAAGAATATAAAGAGACCCGGAAAAGAATATGATTCCGGTTGAAATTAACCAAAATCCCAAGCGAATCCAAAATGATTCACGATATTTATCCGAGATTGCGATCACGAACATTACGATTGCATGAAGTAGATGATATTTAGTCCCCGTTTCGAAAACCGACATTAATTCTGGAGAAATTACCGATTTCAGGCCATGAGCTCCAAATGCTCCAATTGCTACTCCTAAAAATCCAAATATTCCTGCGAGAAAGAGTGGTAGATTAAAATTTTTGGATTCCATAACTCCTAAACCGAATGCATTTTTTTCTGAAAATACCGAGCACGTAAGAGGTATTTTCGATATCTAATCGACTGTCAAAAAGAGCTTGGATATCGTGCGCCTCCATTTGCTCTTTCAATTCTTCATAAAAACTTTTTGGACCGAAAACAAAACTGATCGGAACATAGGCGTCTCTACTACCTTGTTTTAGAGGTAGAACGATGGAGACGCCTGACTGGCAACCTTTACTATCTCCTGCAAATCGAACGATGCGATATTTCGACCAATCCCAGCCATCTAAGGTAGCATGGAACATATCTTTAAAAGGTAAAGAAGTAGTGGATCGAATCCAACCATCGAATCCAAAAGTCTTCAGTTTTGTGGAACTTGCTCCATAGTGAATAGATGGATCCCGAAAATTTGCCCCATTTACGTGAACATCATTCTCCAAGGAAAGTCCGATACCTGCAGGATAAGGCTCGGGGTTTCTACGCACGAGAGCTCGATTTCCGCCAGTGCTAGTATTACAAAAAGATAAAGAACAAATTTCTATTGAGAAAAACAATAGTAATAGAACTTTACTTTTCTTAAATGAAAGGTTCATTCTTTTTTAAGTAATCTTTGAGGAAGTTTTACTCCCATGCCCGAAACTCTCGTACATTTTTCGAAATAGAGTCCGAATAGGAAAGATTTCAGAAAGTAGTCTGTTTGAACATCGTAAAGTAGATCGGCCTTGTCCTTGATCGCGTTTTGAACGGCAGCCTCGTAACTTTCATCCCCGGTATAGACTAGCCATAAATAGCTGGTTCCACAGGATTGTCCTTCTAGTCTGCCCACCGGGTCCATTCCACGGATGTCGGAATAACTCTGAGAGTAGTACCAACCCGGCGATTTCAAGTTAGTGTACAAACAGGAAGAAAGGAACATAACACAAATGAATGCGAAGAGAATTCTCGCTTTCCAGTTGGAAACTTTTATCATCCCTTAATTTTCATGAAGTTATAACACAAAAGTCAAGGGAAAATCAGAAATCTCCTTGTAGGTATGCTTCTACGTTAAAAACAGGTATCGATGTCTAAACAATCGACTCATTCGTACTTTGATTTAGAAAAAACTTACGGAGCATTTAATTACGAACCTTTGCCGGTCGTGCTCGAACGGGGTAGCGGGATTTTTCTTTGGGACACTGACGGAAGAAAATATTTTGATTTCTTGTCTGCTTACAGCGCCGTAAACCAAGGTCACTGCCATCCTAGAATTATTGAAACTTTACGAACTCAGTCGGAAAGATTGACTTTGACATCCAGAGCTTTTCATAACGATCAACTTGGTCCTTATGAAAAATTTATGTGCGAAACCTTTTCTTATGACCGTATCCTCCCGATGAACACTGGGGTCGAGGCATCGGAGACTTCGGTAAAGCTGACTCGTAAATGGGGTTACAAAGTTAAGGGAATTGAAAAGGATAAAGCAAAGATTGTTTTTGCCGCCGGAAATTTTTGGGGAAGATCAATCGGAGCAATCTCTGCATCTACTGATCCCCTGAGTCGTAACGATTTCGGCCCGTTTGTTCCGGGTTTTGTAATTATTCCTTTTAATGATACCGAAGCCTTGTCCAAGGCACTCGAAGATCCGGACGTTGTAGGTTTTATGGTTGAGCCGATCCAAGGTGAAGCTGGCGTCATCGTCCCGGACGAAGGTTATCTAAAAAAAGTCAGAAAGATTTGCACGGAAAAAAACGTATTATTAATTTTTGATGAAGTTCAAACTGGACTCGGAAGGACTGGTAAGCTGTTAGCGTGCGATCATGAAAACGTAAAGCCAGACATATTGGTGTTAGGGAAAGCTTTATCCGGCGGGACGATACCAGTCTCTGCTGTGTTGGCTTCTAACGAAGTAATGCTTACTCTGAAACCTGGAGAACACGGTTCCACATTCGGCGGAAATCCTTTAGGCTGTGCTGTGGCAAAAACAGCGATCAGCGTTTTGCTCGAGGAAAGACTGCCAGAGAATGCAATGGAAAGAGGCTCAGAATTTAGAGCTCATATGCATCAGTTGCAAAAGTCTTATTCGAATCAAATAAGAGAAGTAAGAGGAAAAGGACTCTTGAATGCAGTAGAGTTTTTTCCAGGAAAAGAAGGTCCAGTAGCAAAGAAAATCTGTTTAGACTTAATCAAAGTCGGAGTACTTGCAAAGCAGACCCATGATCATACTGTCAGGTTTGCACCGCCTCTCTGCATTTCGAAATCGGAAATGCAGGAAGCTTGCGGGCTAATCCTAGAATCGATCAGTAAAAATCTTGACGATTCTGCGAAATAGAGACTTTTAATTTGCATGCAGGCAGATGACAAATACATACGTGTCTGGAAAAAACTGAGTGTAAGCCAAGTTTCTTCTCAACTAATGATCATTGATGATCTGTACGGAACTTGCGCAAACTGCAAGCATTTGGGCCTCAATTATGTTAAAGATAAAAGCTGTCCAAATTGCGGAGCTAAGTTTAAATATTTAGCGACAAACTTAAAAGCTCCTGGAGACATCGCAAAAGTTCTAGCTCGAATCGAAAAAGAAGGACTAGACTTTATCTTAATCGATCGCGAAGATTATAATCTTTCAAAAGCAAAAGACGCCGTTAAGGACTTATTCAAATCTAGCGAATAAATAATTTACTAAATCTTTCGATTCTATGCTATACTAATGATCTCATGTTTTCTCGTACGAAGATTGCGGGAATTGCAATCGTTGCAGTTTTATTTTTTTCGATTTCTTGCGTAACTAAAATAAATGAAAAAGAAGATAGGACATCCTTTTGGGAAGGAGTATCCTCCTACTTAATCGCAGCGGACTGTTCAGCAAAACTTGCAAAGCCTCAAGCGGGAAGAGTTTATACGACTGGCTTTGAGTCAGTATCTGAGTTTTCACAGTTCTATATAGTACCGCAAAATTATCAAAATGCAGCCAGCCATGAATTAAGCTCTTCGGTGGCAAGATCCGGGAACGCTCATCATTCCTGGATTTATGCAAACGGACCTTCTTGCCCTCCTTGGATCAATTGTAATCACAGAGGATATCCTACGATCCAACTTCATAAAACTGCACAAGGTGGATTTAGGACTCCTATTTATTTGGAGCTTTATGCCTATATAGATGCAACGATTAGTGCAGGAGAGTGGTTCAGTTTTGCCACATTAACTCCCGATGCGTCTGATGCCTGGGCAAGAACTGTTTTAGTCAATTTAGGAAATCTTAATTTAGGCGGCGGAAATTTTATGCATTTAATGCATGTTCCGGTGCAAGGAAGGAGCGACTGGGACTTTCAAACTTCTCCTACAAATTCTCCTACGCCTTTTCCTTTTCAGCAGTGGGTTAGATTGGAGGTCTGTCTGGATTTAGATCCGACTGCAGGTTTTGCAAAAGTAAGACAAGACGGCGTTAAGGTATCCGAGGCGAAAGTGCAGGGTGGTTGTGGAATCTTAGAACAAGCACACTTCGGATTGTACGCACCTCCGAATCTTTCTTCTGGCAATTTCTATAATGACGACCTGACGATTTCTGAAGTAGCGAGTTGTCCATTTTGAGTTTGGCCCCACCCTGGGTATGAACCGGAGACATGGGTAACAGAATAGACCGGGAACATAGGTAACACTAAACAAACGCAAAGGAGGACAAGCCTTTGCCGTGGAAAGAGGTGCGACCGATGGACGAGAAGGTTAAGTTTATTGCTGCCGTGGTAGATGGAATGATTTCCATGAGCAGCTTGTGCGAGACATTTGGAATCAGTAGAAAAACCGGTTACAAATGGATCAATAGGTATAGAGAAGAAGGTCCCGAGGGCTTGCTAGATCGAAGTAAGACCCCTCATTCAAATCCCAACAGCATAAGTTTTGCGAAAGAAAGAATGATTCTTACGGTTCGCAAAAAACATCCCACATGGGGCCCAAAAAAGATCCTGGCTGTATTAGAAAATCATCATCCTGAGTTGGAATGGCCGGCTGCCAGCACAATAGGAAGCCTGCTTAAGAGAAGAGGATTGGTTTCTCCCAAGAGAAGGAAGTCCTACATGAACCCATATTCGGAACCTTTCAGGGGCTATGATTTTCCCAATGCTGTTTGGTGTGCTGATTTCAAAGGGGATTTCAAGACACGTGATGGCATTCGATGTTACCCACTGACAATCACAGACGG